>NZ_AP019657.1:1200000-2400000 GCF_009938225.1 Vibrio ponticus | reverse complement strand
AAGAGGCAAGTGCCACCCTGTTTGACTTGGCGGATGGCGTTGCTGACTGGGTAAATCATTTTATTTCAGGTCTGGGTTTAGTCGCTGCGGACTTAAAGAAAGCGTCGACTCAAGCGAAAGAGGCTCTGAGCGATCTTGAAGAGATTGCTAAACTCGGTATCGATGAAGAAGATGATATGCAAGAGCAGGCAGTGTTGCTTGAGCAAGTGATTGAACATATTAAAGTGTGTGTGTTGACCATTCACGCGGAGTTTGGACAAAAGCCAGCTCCTCAAGAGCCAGCGCCAACCATTCACTAAGTGAGTTTGTAAAATGAAGCAGTTTGATGTGGTAATTGCTGGTGGTGCGATGGCAGGCATGACGCTTGCTTTAGCATTGGATACATTATCAAAAGGGAAGCTCAGCGTTGCAGTTGTTGAGCCGTTTCCGGTTGATCACCAAGCTCACCCGGGGTTTGATTCTCGCTCTATTGCTCTTTCATTTGGCACTGTACAGATTTTGCAGCAGTTGGAGCTGTGGCAAGATATTGCGCCGGTCGCGACAGCAATCAAACACATACATGTCTCTGATCGCTCTCATGCTGGTATGACGGAGATAGACCATCAGGACCTCAATGTATCCGCATTGGGTTATGTGGTGGAGTTGGCAGATGTTGGTCGTATTTATCAGCAGAAAATCGCTCAGCGTGATCAGATTGAATTACTCAGTCCCGAGGCGGTTGAAACGGTTGAGCGAACGCAAAACTATAATCTGGTCAGTCTGAAAAGTGGTCAGCAGTTACAGTGCAAATTGTTAGTGGCTGCTGACGGTGCGATCTCTTCTTGCTGTGAGGAACTGGGTATCACTCTAAATGAACATGACTTTGACCAAGTTGCCGTCATTGCCAATATCTGCACCGAACAAGCTCATCAAGGGCGTGCCTTTGAGCGTTTTACATCGCAAGGACCGGTGGCATTGCTGCCCATGAGTGATAATCGAATGTCTTTGGTATGGTGTCTTCGTCCTGATGCTGCCCAACAAGTGCTGCAAATGAACGATGAGGCGTTTCTCGAACAGCTGCAACACGATTTTGGTTGGCGTTTAGGGCGTTTAACTCAAGTTGGCACTCGCGCCAGCTATCCGTTATTACTGCGTTACCGTGAGCAGAATACTTCGCATCGATTTGCGATTGTCGGCAATGCTGCGCAAACCTTGCATCCTATTGCGGGTCAGGGCTTTAATTTAGGTATTCGTGATGTGGCGAGCCTAGCTGAACAGATGGTGGCGTCTTTAGAGGATGTCGGTGCCTATTCAGTATTGAGTGCGTTTAAGCAACGCCGAGAAAGCGATCGAGTTGGAACCATAACCCTGACATCATCCTTGGTACATCTGTTTTCCAATGATTATCTCTCGCTGCGAATCGGTCGCAATTTAGGTTTAGCGTTGATGGATAATCTTCCTCCGCTCAAAGCTCCATTACTGCAAAGAACATTAGGTTTAGTCGCGCGTTAGCGCTAAGAAGGATTCAAATACATGATGCAAAGCGTAGATATTGCCATTGTTGGCGGTGGAATGGTGGGTTTGGCACTCGCGGCGGCGTTAAAAGATTCTGAGTTGCGAATCGCGATTATTGAAAGCCGTGCTCCGGATGGCGAGCTGCAAGAGTTGCCAGATGTGCGCGTGTCTGCTTTAAGCCGTTCTAGTGAAACCATTTTACGCAACCTCGGCGCTTGGCAAGGCATTGTAGACCGTCGCGCGGCACCCTACATGGCGATGGAAGTGTGGGAGCAAGACAGCTTTGCACGCATTGAGTTTGATGCAAAGAAAATGGCTCAACCTGACCTTGGTCATATTGTCGAAAACCGCGTGATTCAATTGGCATTGCTAGAGCAGGTACAAAAGCAAAGTAATGTTACCTTGTTTATGCCAGCGCAATGCCAAACCATGGCAATTGGCGAAAGCGAAGCTTGGTTAACCTTAGATAATGGGCAATCACTCACAGCGAAATTGGTGGTGGGGGCGGATGGTGCCAATTCTTGGGTTCGTCGTCAGCAAGATATTCCATTGACGCATTGGGATTATGGTCACAGCGCTTTGGTTGCCAATGTTTGGACCCAAGAGCCACATGACAAAGTTGCGCGTCAAATTTTTACCCCACAAGGACCGCTTGCCTTTTTGCCAATGAGTGGCAGCCAAATGAGCTCTATTGTGTGGTCAACCGAGCCAAGCCGTGCTGAACGTTTGGTCGCGATGGATAAACTTGAGTTTAATAAAGCGCTGACGGCTGAATTTGGTGCTCGCCTTGGTATGTGTGAAGTGATTGGGGAGCGTTTCGCTTTCCCGCTGAAAATGCGCTATGCCCGTGATTTTGTCACTGAGCGAGTGGCGCTTGTTGGCGATGCGGCACACACGATTCACCCACTTGCGGGGCAAGGTGTTAACTTGGGTCTACTCGATGCAGCCAGTCTTGCTCAAGAACTGATGATGTTGTGGCAAGCAGGACAAGATATTGGTACTAAGCGTAATTTACGTGGCTATGAGCGTTGGCGTAAAGCTGAAGCGGCAAAAATGATCACCGCAATGCAAGGTTTTAAAGATCTGTTTGAAGGCGATAACCCAGCCAAGAAGCTGATTCGTGGTATTGGGATGAAGCTTGCCGGTCAATTGCCTGGTGCGAAAGATGAAATCATGAAGCGTGCATTAGGGTTAAAAGGCGATCTGCCTGATTTAGCCAAGTATTCGCTCTCATCGACACAATCTTAAAATAAAAAATGGGTTGGCATTGCCAACCCATTTTTCTAAATTCTTTATCAGGTTAAGCGTATGCGCAGCGCAACTTCATAATTTCCTGATTCACTTCTTTAACCGCTTGATAATGCCTTCGCTCTGCTCTCTCTGGCAGGATAAGTTTACCGTTATCAAACTCAAACTTTCCTACGCCGTAGATATAGATTCTTCCTTTAAATAGCCGACTTACGTGTTTAGCAATCATACTAGGTGTATAGCGCTTAAACAGTCTCATAAATGTGTCCTTCATGTTTAGCAAGCACTGAGATTATACGAATTCCCCGTTTTAAAAAGTGTGATAGTAATGGGGTAATGTGCAGTTATTTGTAACAAATTGGAGATTTGTGTTGCTGTAAGCAAATCTACCGACGTATCTCCAAATTAGCGTGACTTTTTCCTCATAATTGTTCTGCAACAGGAACTCTAGTTGTTTGTACGTTGGGGAAGTGGCAGTAGACCACTTTTAGATGACAGGAATAAGAATAGTACAACAAAGTGTTGTTTTGTTAACGAAAGGTAAATTTCTGGACAAAAAAAAGCCCGCTTCAGGCGGGCGAATAGTCACAGATGCATTACACAAAAGCGAATGTTCCGACTTACATCAGAGACTCGCTTTGTTACTGTCAACGCGATAACCGGGCAATGAGGGCCAGAAAATTGGGGGGCTTGTCTCACTGCGTTATCAATGTGTTAACAGTGTTGTCAGAATAGTATAAAAAATAGCCGGTGACTATATATGCTTTGATGGTGAATAAAAATTTGTGGCACAGATAATGGTTGTTGGGATTTTTATCTCAATTTTCGTGCTGTTTTCTGTTCAAATTAACAACAAAACGTGAAGCTTATCGGCATATTTTTGCAAAGGTTGGTTCGCAAAGCTTAACAAGATCTTGGCACTGGAGGGCGATTCCGGCCAGATTACTGCCACTGCTAATCGTGACTTCGGTTTCGTCTAATAAACTTGGGTCAAAAATGATGGGCATTGGTTGTTTAAGTAACAAAGGCGTCACGGTGCCAATTTGATAGCCAGTAATGGTTTCAACTTGGCTTAGATCGACACAGGTCATGCGTCGACACTCAAGCAGGGCGCGCACCTTTTTCGGATCGACGGATTGATCGCCTGGTACACATGCCAAGGCATACAAGTCCCCCATATCTCGGAGCAAGATTGCTTTGACCATTTGCGCTGGGCGAATGCCGCGCTGAGTGGCGGCATCTTCAATACTGACTGCTGGTCTGCTATGCATCAGCAGGCGAAATTCAACCTGCTGCTGTGCAAGGTAGCGAGTCAGTTTGGTACCAAAGGGGTTATTCGACATCAAGTTCGTAAGGCAGAGGTTGCATTGTCCACACCGATTCAGGTTGGCTGGTCAAACGTAGTTGAGTCTCTGGCTCAAGGTTGTTGGGTAAGATCACCAAACCAATGGTTTCGCCATCATTGAAACGATAGTGAGCCAATAGCTTACCTGCGCCACGCCAGTTATCACCCACCGCTCGTTCAAGTTCAGTTTGCTCGCCTAACTCGTTGGCGGTATGACCTTTGACAATGAACATGCTACGTTTGTTGATGCCACGATATTTGGCTCGGGCAACGGTTTCTTGACCGGTGTAGCAGCCTTTTTTAAAGCTAATACCGTGCAAAGCGTGTAGGTTTAACGCTTGAGGAATGTGTTCTGCTTGCTCTTCTTGCTCAACAATCGGCAGTGCAGCTTCAATATCGAAGCGGCGCCACAAAGATTCCGCGACTTTCACTGCTGCTGAATGTTCAACTAACTCAGTTGCTGCGTCAGGCGCAACAACCAGTAACCAACGTTGTTGATCGATGCGAACGGCCGTACCACCATTAATGGTGCGTACATCACCTTGCTCATCACTCAAGCCATCGATAAATTGCGTACTTTGATTACCCATGACACCAAGTAGAATCGCATCGCTTTTCTCAATCTCGACTTTAGAGAAGATGGCGTACTTTTTAATTTCGGCTAACTGCTTTTCAATGGCTGATTTGGGTTCAAATAAGGCATAGCCGCCTTGATGATGGAACACGCGGAAAATAGACCAGACTTTACCTTTTGCGTCGCAATGCGCACCAAAAGTAGAGTGCTCTTTATCAAGCTGTACTACGTCACACGTTACCTGACCTTGCAGGTAGGATTTCGCGTCATTACCGATCAGTGTCACAACGCCCCATGAATCTAGATGGGTTAGCATAAGTTCTGGAAGAGTATCGCTGGCTTGGTGCGATAGAGGAGCAAAGTCGTTAAGCCAATCCATAGTGTTTTCCTTGGTAGTGTTGCCAAAAAACAGATAATCGAATGTTACTTGTATCGCCAATTAACCTCAAGAAACTTGGCTTTACCTGCGCAAGTGCAGCATTAATTAAATGGGTACGGATAGCGCATATCACAAGGTGTGCGATCCCACACAAAGTGTGACAGTTGTGTGATTGAACTAGTAGAGCTCAATGGACTTGCTTGTTACACTCGGAACAAAGCAATATGTCGGGTGAGGAATGATAATGTACACCGCAGAAGAAAAAGCGCGCATTAAATGGGCATGTCGACGTGGCATGTTAGAACTGGATGTCGTCATTATGCCGTTTTTTGAAGAGTGCTTTGATGCACTAACAGAGACAGAGCAACGAGATTTTGTATCATTACTTGAGAGTGATGATCCGGATTTGTTCTCTTGGGTAATGGGTCATGGTCGCAGTGAGAACCTAAGCCACGCGTCTATGGTCGATAAGATTGTTGCTCACAACCTCAGCAAAGTTCGTTAAGCTTTCGAGCCATCCTAGTAATTCTTCTCCACAGGTCAATGCCAGTTTGTTGGTATTGACCTGTTGTTTTATTGCCGTCAGTTCACTGCCTCTTGTTGTTAGCGGCATCCTTATTGTGTGGTTGTTGCACTCCGGCTATCGGGTGGGACTGTTAGCGCCATCGTTAGTTGGCGAGCTAACCTTTTATCCGACAGGGAGGGTGGTGGTGAATGGTCACACTCGATACTTAAAAAATAGGGTGTTGATCTTTTCCGATCTACTGCTCTTGATTCGTTTGGATCGCCAGTGGTTTCTGTTATGGCGCGACAGTGTCGACCCCGACGGTTATTGGCGTTTGCTACTGCTATTAAAAAAGGAGCCATAGGCTCCTTTTTAGCGATATTGGCTCAGTCTATTTATGACTTAAGCTTTTCCGGTACTAAGATGGTTGGACCGCTGTTTTCCGCGAGCTCTGGATAATCGAGCGTGTAGTGTAGACCACGGCTCTCTTTACGTTCCATCGCGCAACGAACCATCAACTCAGCGACTTGCAGTAGGTTACGTAGTTCTAATAGGTTGTTAGATACACGGAAGTTACTGTAGTACTCGTGAGTTTCTTGCTGCAGCATTTGGATGCGGCGCAAAGCGCGTTCAAGACGCTTATTGGTACGCACGATACCCATGTAGTCCCACATAAACAGACGCAGTTCATGCCAGTTATGCTGGATGATAACTTCTTCATCGCTGTTGCTTACTTGGCTTTCATCCCAACAAGGTAATGCTGGTGGCATATCAACCGCTTGATATTTGTTGATAATATCACTTGCCGCCGAAGCCGCGTAAACCACACACTCAAGTAGCGAGTTTGATGCCATGCGGTTTGCACCGTGCAGACCAGTGTAGCTCACCTCACCAATGGCATAGAGGTTTTGCAAATCAGTGCTACCTGACTTATCAACCATAACCCCACCGCAAGTGTAGTGAGCCGCTGGTACGATAGGAATCGGTTCTTTGGTCATATCAATACCCAGATCCATCAAACGAGTGTAGATGGTCGGGAAGTGCTTCTCGATAAATTCTGCTGGCTTGTGGCTGATGTCTAAATACATGCAGTCAGCACCCAGGCGTTTCATTTCGAAGTCGATCGCACGCGCAACCACATCACGTGGCGCAAGTTCAGCGCGCTCATCGAAATCAGGCATAAAGCGAGAGCCATCAGGACGACGCAGGAATGCTCCTTCACCACGCAGTGCTTCCGTTAATAGGAAGTTGCGTGCTTCAGGGTGGAATAAGCATGTTGGGTGGAATTGGTTAAACTCAAGGTTCGCCACACGACAACCTGCACGCCAAGCCATGGCAATACCATCACCTGAAGAAACATCAGGGTTCGAAGTGTATTGATACACTTTAGAAGCACCGCCAGTCGCCAGCACGACAAATTTACTGCGCACGGTTTCTACGTGTTCTTGGTTACGGTTCCAGATGTAAGCGCCGACGACTTTTTTATTATCACCACCGATTTTGTCTTCAGTGATCAGATCAAGCGCATTATGGCGTTCAAGCACAGTAATGTTTGGGTGGTTATGAACATTATCTTGCAGTGATGTTTGCATCGCCATGCCCGTTGCATCCGCAGCATGTAAGATGCGGCGATGGCTATGACCACCTTCACGAGTTAGGTGGTAGCGAGGTTTCTCATCACTGTCATTTTCAACACGGTCAAAGGGTACACCACCATCGATCAGCCATTGCACACACTCTTTAGCGTTCTCTGCGATGAATTTAACTGTCTCTTCTTCACAGATCCCGCCACCGGCGATTAATGTATCTTCAACATGAGAATCGATACTGTCTGATTCGTCAAAAACGGCTGCGATACCGCCTTGAGCGTAGTAGGTTGCACCTTCACTGCGTGGTCCTTTACTTAACACAATGACTTTGCCGTGCTCGGCAACACGCAACGCTAACGATAGACCGGCAGCACCACTACCTATCACTAACACATCACACTGATGTTCACGGTTTGCGTTCATAAAAGTTTTAAAATCCTGAGTTATCGTAGAGTGGCCTCACTCTACCGAAGTCAAATCGGAAACAATAATAACACTCCATACACCGTAATTGTGTTTTATTGTCATTGCTTTTCGCTCACATCGTCCTCACAATCTAGCTAAAGACGGCGTTGACTTATCACTTCCTGAAGAAAAAATGAATTTTCTTTGAACTTTCAATTTTCCCCTTGGTCACAATAGTGCTCAAGTAAGCAGTGGTGTCAATACTACATTTTGCATAATTAATACTCATGCCTTTGTTGAGCATGGGTTGAAAACGATAGGAGTACCCGCTCGAATGAACGAGCAACTGACCGATCAAGTATTAATTGAGCGAGTTCAGAGTGGAGATAAGCAAGCATTCAATTTATTAGTTTTGAGGTATCAAAACAAAGTCTGCAATCTTATTTCTCGTTATGTCAGTAACCCAGGAGATGTGCCTGACGTAGCGCAAGAAGCATTTATTAAAGCTTATCGAGCAATACCTAGTTTTCGTGGCGAGAGCGCATTTTATACTTGGTTGTATCGTATCGCTGTTAATACTGCAAAGAACCACATCGTGGCGCAAAGCCGCAGACCGCCTGCGCAAGATGTGGATTCTGAAGAAGCTGAATATTACGAAAATGGCAGTGCACTAAAAGAAATATCGAACCCTGAGAACTTAACGTTGTCCAAGGAATTGAAACAGGTAGTTTTCAGTGCGATAGAAGCACTACCCGATGATTTAAAGACTGCGATGACTCTACGCGAGCTGGATGGCTTGAGTTATGAAGAGATCGCCGCAGTGATGGATTGCCCAGTAGGAACGGTACGTTCGCGTATTTTCCGTGCACGAGAAGCGGTGGAGAAAAAAATCCAACCCCTTCTGCAACGCTAGTAGCAACTTTAATGGTGAAGATAATGGCTGACAAAGAGAAACTTTCAGCACTCATGGATGGAGAGTTGGTCGATAAGGCTTTCATTGCGGAGCTAGAAAATGACCAACAAGGTTTAGAAGCTTGGAAGAATTACCATCTTATTGGTGATGTACTTCGTGGTGAAGCTCCTGCAAAACCTGAGTGGAATATTGCTGAAAGCGTTGCTTTAGCGCTAGAAAATGAGCCTGCTCATACGCCGTTTAGAACGGATAATGTTACTGATATCAATGACGCTCGTATTGAGTCTCAACCAACCCCTCAAGTAGCGAAACGTTACTTGCCAACGTGGTTAACTCAATTTGGCCAGGTCGGTATTGCGGCTTGTGTCTCGTTAGCGGTGATATTAGGTGTTCAGCAATATGGTGAGAATCCAAATGCTGAAGCAGACCAATTGCCTGTATTACAAACGATACCTTTTGCTGGTAGTGCTGAGCCTGTTAGTCTTACGCGTGAAAGCGTTGAGCCAGCAGCGAAAAGCGATCTTAATGTTCAAGAACAACGTCGCCGCATTAATGCGATGTTGCAAGACTATGAGCTACAATTAAGACTTCATAGTGGTGATTCTGTAGATCATAGTGTCGACCCAGATACGGTAGTTGAATGAAAAAAATCCTGATCAGTGCGCTGACACTGTTCAGTTTGACATCTCCAATGGCCTTTGCAGATGAAAAACCTGCAGAGGCTTTGTTGCATCAAATGAACGAAGCCAGTCAGCAACTTAATTTTGAACTCTCTTATATCCTGATTAAGAAAAACAGTATCGAACCTCTGCTTTATCGCCATGCGCGCAATGCCGAGGAACAGTTCGCTCACCTTGTCTATCTTAGTGGTCCTATCCGTGAGGTGATTCGTCGCGGTAATGAGGTGAGTTACATCGAGCCAGGTGTGGAACCGTTTACCATTGAGTCTGGTGAAATGGTGGCGCCAACCATTCCGATGCTGGACTCTGATGTTGACGAGCTCAGTGCGTACTACGACTTTATTCAGGTAGGGCGTGCGCGTGAAGCGGGCGCGGCTTGTCAGGTGATTCGCGTGGTGCCTAAAGATGGTTTGCGTTACAGCTACATCATGTGGGTGGATGAGAAGACCAAACTGCCACTGCGCGCCGATCTTATCGACCGTGATGGCGAAGTGCTCGAGCAGTACCGAACCATCTCTTATAACGTTAATGACCATCTTGCTGAGATGATGAGTGGCTTAAACGATGTGAAGTTGCCACAAGTGATTTCGCTGCCGAAAGGTCAAGTGAAAGACTCGTTCTGGACAGTGGGTTGGATTCCTAATGGTTTTGAAGCCAAAGATCTCAACCGTTATCGCATGGCGGTGACCGATCGTATGGTTGAAAGCCAAATGTACAGCGATGGTCTGTTTAGTTTCTCTATCTATGTTTCTCAGCGTGATGATCATTCATTGAAAGGTCAGATCGTCCGTCAAGGTCGACGCACACTGCACACGTTTGTGCGTGGTAATGCAGAGATTTCAGTGGTAGGCGATATTCCACCGGCAACGGCAAAGCGCATCGCACAATCTGTGAAGATCACTTCGCCACAAGAGAAGTAAGCTTATGATGACCGCATTGGCAACTGTTTCGGCAGTGACCCAAAAATCATCAGGGTATGATGTAGAGCTGAGTTGTGAGCAGCAGACCAGCTGCTCGAGCTGCTCATCACAAAAGAGTTGTGGAACCGGTATTGTATCGAAAGCCGTGGGAAATAAAGTGCTACGTTGGCATTTGTTTACCCAGCAAGTACTGAGAGTTGGTCAAGTGGTTGAGATTGGCATGGCGGAAAAAAGTTTACTGCAATCAGCAGCGATCGTGTACCTCACGCCTTTGTTTGCATTGATCCTAGGTGCAGCGCTTGCACATGTGGTTATTGCCCCTTTGTTAGGCTTTGGTGAAGGTGCGGTGATATTACTTTCAGCCGTGTTTGTCGCTGGGGGAATTGCCCTCGCGAAACGCTTGGCAGCGCGCATAGAGCGACAATCGTCGCAACAAGTCATATTATTAAGAGTATTGGGAGAACCTATCCAATGAAATACCCAAGTGACTTGGGGATCAAAATTGGATAGAATCTGCCAACTTGATTGAAATGCCGTCAAACGACGGCTTTCTTATGTCCTATTTTACAGAGTTTAGTCACCCCAAATCATGAAGCACATTCGTAACTTTTCGATTATCGCCCACATCGACCATGGTAAGTCGACCCTATCTGACCGTCTGATCCAAGTTTGTGGTGGTCTAACCGATCGCGAAATGGCAGAGCAAGTTCTTGACTCAATGGATCTTGAACGTGAGCGTGGTATCACCATTAAATCTCAGAGTGTGACTCTTAACTACACAGCGAAAGATGGTGAAATTTACCAGCTTAACTTCATCGACACTCCAGGACACGTAGACTTCGCTTACGAAGTTTCTCGTTCACTGGCAGCGTGTGAAGGTGCACTATTGGTGGTTGACGCAGGTCAGGGCGTTGAAGCGCAAACACTGGCTAACTGTTACACCGCAATTGAAATGGATCTTGAGGTTGTGCCAATCCTAAACAAGATTGACCTTCCTGCGGCTGATCCTGAGCGTGTAGCAGAAGAGATTGAAGACATTGTAGGCATCGACGCTGTTGATGCTACGCGTTGTAGTGCAAAAACCGGTCTAGGTGTTGACGATGTTCTAGAAACTATCGTAGCTAAGATCCCTGCGCCAGAAGGCGATGAGGATGCACCTCTACAAGCACTAATTATCGACTCATGGTTCGACAACTACTTAGGCGTAGTGTCTTTAGTACGTATCAAAAATGGCGTACTGAAGAAGAACGACAAGATCAAAGTAATGAGTACGGGTCAAACTTGGGGTGTAGACCGTTTAGGTATCTTCACACCAAAACAAGTCGACACTGACGTACTTCGCACAGGTGAGGTAGGCTGGGTTGTTTGTGGTATTAAAGACATCCTAGGCGCACCAGTAGGTGATACGCTAACGCTTGCGAAAAATGGCAGCGAAACACCATTACCAGGTTTTAAGAAAGTAAAACCTCAGGTTTATGCGGGTCTATTCCCAGTATCATCTGACGATTACGAAAACTTCCGTGATGCACTAGGTAAACTAAGCCTAAACGACGCATCGCTATTCTACGAGCCAGAAAACTCGGCGGCACTAGGCTTTGGTTTCCGTTGTGGTTTCCTTGGCATGCTGCACATGGAAATTATCCAAGAGCGTCTAGAGCGTGAATACGATCTTGACCTAATTACTACCGCTCCAACAGTAGTATACGAAGTTGAAAAAACGGACGGCGAGATTTTCTATGTAGATAGCCCAGCGAAACTGCCAGCGGTGAACGATATTGAAGAGATCCGTGAGCCAATCGCACGCTGTAATATCCTGGTGCCATCTGACTACCTAGGTAACGTAATCACACTATGTGTTGAGAAACGTGGTATTCAAGTAGACATGGTTTACCATGGTAACCAAGTGGCTGTGACTTATGACATCCCAATGGCGGAAGTGGTACTAGACTTCTTCGACCGCTTGAAGTCAACCTCTCGTGGTTATGCATCACTAGATTACAACTTCCAACGTTTTGAAGCATCGAACATGGTACGTGTAGACGTATTACTAAATGGCGATAAAGTGGATGCATTGGCATTGATCACTCACAAAGATCAATCGCAAACTCGCGGTCGTCAATTGGTTGAGAAGATGAAAGAATTTATCCCTCGTCAAATGTTTGATATCGCAATTCAAGCGGCGATTGGTAACCACATCATCGCTCGTTCGACCGTGAAACAGCTACGTAAGAACGTACTGGCGAAATGTTACGGTGGTGACGTGAGCCGTAAGAAGAAACTGTTGAAGAAGCAGAAAGAAGGTAAGAAACGTATGAAGCAGATCGGTAACGTAGAGCTGCCTCAAGAAGCGTTCCTAGCGATTCTTCATGTTGGTAAAGATTAATAAATTGAGCACACGCTCAGAATAATAATCAAAGTAAGTGAAAGGGTTTCGGCTCTTTCACTTTCGCGTTTTTGAAAGTAAGGGAAGTCAATGGCGAATACTTTTTCACTTATCCTCGTGCTGGTAACTTTGGTGACTGGTGTGGTTTGGGCGCTTGAGAAGCTCGTGTTTGCGAAAAAACGCCAGCTAAGGCTAGCGGAAGTGGAAGCTCAAACTAATGAGTTGGATGCGGCGACTATTGAGAAAGTCAAAGCTCAACCTTGGTGGATAGAAAATAGTGTTTCGATCTTCCCTGTAATTGCGGCGGTATTGGTGCTGCGCTCATTTATCTATGAGCCGTTTCAAATTCCATCAGGCTCAATGATGCCGACCCTATTAGTGGGCGACTTCATCTTGGTGGAGAAGTACGCATACGGTCTAAAAGATCCGGTATGGCGCACGCAACTGGTTGAAACGGGCAAGCCAGAGCGTGGTGATATTGTGGTATTTAAATACCCGCCACAGCCAAGCATTGACTACATCAAACGTGTGGTTGGCTTACCAGGTGATATCGTTCGCTATAGCCAAGATAAGCAAGTTTGTATTCAAAAACCGGGTGAAAATAGCTGTAAACCAGTCAAACTGTTTAATGTTGAAGAGAGCCCATTTGTACAAAATGGCGTGCCTATGATGCAGATGAGCGAACAACTAGGGCAGCAAGAACACCAAATTCTCGTCAATCCACTACGTCGTGACCGTATTGAAGCTTATCAGCCTCGTCCGGGTGTCAATGAGTGGGTTGTACCAAAAGGTCAGTACTTTGTGATGGGTGATAACCGTGACAACAGTGCCGACAGCCGCTACTGGGGCTTTGTTCCAGAAGCTAACTTAGTCGGTAAAGCCGTCGGTATCTGGATAAGCTTTGAATTTGAGCGTAGTGACGACAGCATTTTACCGACTTGGATTCCTACAGGTGTGCGTTTCAACCGCATTGGTGGGATTAACTAAATTTCGTTGATTTTGACGCTGCAATTAGGTGCCTTTTTATCTTATTGCAGCGGCAATGATCATTGAGATTACTAAATTGATTAATGAGAGAGTATGAATTCTCAAATCGCAATACTAGAGAAAAAGCTTGGTTACAGCTTTAAGCAAGCTGAGCTTATCAATCTAGCACTGACTCACCGCAGTGCTAATGGTAAACACAATGAACGTCTTGAGTTTCTGGGCGATTCAATTTTAAGTTTTGTTATTGCTGATGATCTCTATCACCGTTTTCCTAAGGTAAACGAAGGTGATATGAGCCGTATGCGTGCAACGCTTGTGCGTGGTAACACATTGGCTGAACTGGGGCGTGAATTTGTTCTAGGAGATTACTTAAAATTAGGTCCAGGTGAGTTGAAGAGTGGCGGTTTCCGTCGTGACTCAATTCTTGCCGATGCTGTTGAAGCCATCATTGGCGCTATCTATTTAGATAGCGACATTGAAACGGTACGTGGCATTGTGCTGAGCTGGTACCAAACTCGCCTAGATGCAATTAAGCCTGGTGTATCACAGAAAGACCCGAAAACTCGCCTTCAAGAGTTCTTGCAAGGTCGCAGAAAACCGCTGCCTGTCTACACAGTGACTAATATTAAAGGTGAGGCACACAACCAAGAGTTTACTGTGTCGTGTGAAGTTGCAGGTATTGGATCGCCTGTAATTGGTAAAGGTACCAGTCGTCGCAAGGCAGAACAGGCGGCTGCGGAAACGGCATTAGAGCAATTGACCAATGGCTGATTCAGATAACAACGAATTTGATATCGATGCATACTTTGCGTCGGGTACAGAGCAAGTAACAAGCTCACCAGAAAACCAACACTGTGGCTTTGTCGCGATTGTTGGTCGTCCTAACGTAGGTAAATCAACGCTACTGAACCGTATTTTGGGTCAGAAGATTTCGATCACTTCACGTAAGCCTCAAACCACACGTCACCGTATTATGGGCGTGGATACCGAAGGCGATTACCAAGCGATCTACGTGGATACCCCAGGGTTACACATAGAGGAAAAACGTGCGATTAACCGTTTGATGAACCGCGCGGCAAGCTCATCGCTGAGTGATGTCAACCTCGTGTTCTTCTTAGTGGATGGTACACACTGGACTAACGACGATGAAATGGTGTTGAACAAACTGCGCAACGCAAATTTCCCAGTTGTTTTGTGTGTCAACAAAGTCGACGTGGTCTCTGACCGTAACGACGTTATGCTGCACATGATGGACATGTCGAAGAAGATGGACTTCGTTGACGTAGTGCCAATCTCAGCAAAACAGGGTAAGAACATCGACGTACTGCGTAAGCACGTACGTGATCACCTACCAAAAGCGGTACATCACTTCCCTGAAGAGTATGTGACTGACCGTTCTCAGCGTTTTATGGCGTCGGAGATTGTACGTGAAAAGTTGATGCGCTTTACTGGTGAAGAACTGCCTTACTCGGTGACGGTTGAAATCGAACGTTTCGACTACAACCCAGAAACTGACGGTTTCCACATCAACGCGCTGATCTTAGTTGAGCGTAGTGGTCAGAAGAAGATGGTGATCGGTAAAGGTGGCGAGAAAATCAAAACCATCGGTCGCGAAGCTCGTCTTGATATGGAAGAGTTGTTCGGTCGCAAGGTTTACCTAGAAACTTGGGTGAAAGTGAAATCGGGCTGGGCTGACGATGAGCGTGCTCTGCGTTCTCTAGGCTATATCGACGATTTATAATAGAGTGAAGCACGAGTGCTTCGCTCCGAATTGAAACGAAAGGAGCCGTAAGGCTCCTTTTTGTTTATCTGATATTTATTGCTACTTAATTTAGGCACCTATGTCCTCAGAAGGTTTACAGCGTTGTTTTGTGTTGCATCGTCGCCCTTACAGTGAGTCGAGTTTAATTCTCGATGTCTTTAGTGAGGAGTACGGTCGCGTCACCATTATGTCCAAAGGTGCGCGCAGTAAGCGCTCAAACCTTAAAGGGGCACTGCAACCCTTTACGCCGTTGCTCTTGAAATGGTCGGGTAATGGTTCGATGAAAACCTTGCGCCAAGCGGAACCAATCAGTTTAGGCTTACCTCTTACCGGCATTAACCTCTACTCAGCGATGTACGTCAATGAGTTGATTGGGCGCGTATTAATGGCGGAAGTGCCCATGCCAGGGTTATTTCATGACTACCTTCACGCGCTCACAGAACTGGCTCAAGCGGAGAATCCTGAGCCAGCACTAAGACGCTTTGAACTCGCCCTTTTGGCGGCAATGGGCTACGGTGTCGATTTTTTGCACTGCGCAGGCAGCGGAGAACCGATAGATCCGACAATGACTTATCGGTATCGTGATCAGAAAGGGTTTATTGCATCGGTCAGGCTTGATAACCTCACGTTCAAAGGTGATGAACTGATCGCGATAAGCGAACGTAGATTTATAACCAAGCAACAATTACAAGCCGCAAAGCGCTTTACTCGTATCGCGTTGAAACCTTACCTCGGCGGCAAACCTTTAAAAAGCAGGGAGCTATTCATTTCAATGGTTCCCCGAGCACGGAGTATTAGAACATGAGCTCAATTTACCTAGGTGTTAACATCGACCACATCGCTACGCTACGTAATGCACGCGGAACTAAGTACCCAGATCCTGTGCATGCGGCTGAAATTGCTGAGCGTGCTGGTGCCGATGGTATTACAGTGCACCTACGTGAAGACCGTCGCCACATTAAAGATCGTGATGTACGCATCCTACGTGAAACCCTACAAACGCGTATGAACCTAGAGATGGCAGTGACTGATGAAATGGTTGCAATCGCCCTTGAGACTCAACCAGAGTACGTGTGCTTAGTGCCAGAAAAGCGCGAAGAGCTCACCACTGAAGGCGGTTTGGATGTGGTTGGTCACTTTGACAAAGTGAAAGCCGCGACGGAAAAACTGACGGAAGCGGGCATTAAAGTGTCACTGTTTATCGATGCTGACCGTGCACAGATTGATGCAGCAAAAGCGTGTGGCGCGCCATTCATTGAATTGCATACAGGTCACTATGCTGATGCAGAAACGGAAGCTGAGCAACAAGCTGAGCTGAAAAAAATTGCAGCAGGTGCAAGCTATGCAGCAGGTCTTGGCATTACGGTTAACGCAGGTCACGGCTTGACTTACCACAACGTGCAAGCAATTGCGGCAATCCCTGAGTTTTACGAGCTAAATATCGGTCACTCAATCATTGGTCGTGCGGCGTTTGATGGTCTTGAAAAAGCGGTGCGCGATATGAAAGCGCTAATGGTAGAAGCGCGTAAGTAAGCGATGGCAATTGTAGGCTTAGGTACTGACATCGCAGAAATTGAGCGCGTGGAAAAAGCCCTCGCTCGAACGGGTATTGCATTCGCGGAGCGTATTCTTACTGCTACAGAGATGGCGCGCTTTGCTCAGATAAAACAGCAAGGGCGTTTTTTGGCTAAGCGATTTGCCGCTAAAGAAGCCGCCTCTAAAGCGTTGGGCACCGGCATTGCCATGGGGGTGACTTTCCATGATTTTACCATTGCCAATGATGAGCTTGGTAAGCCTTACCTGACGCTGAGCAATAAGGCGCTTGAGTTGGCAACTAAGATGCAGGTGAATCATATTCATCTCTCAATCTCGGATGAGCGCCAGTATGCGGTCGCGACAGTGATATACGAGAGCTAGCCTAACAGACCGTCCATTGATAGCAAAAGAGCGCGATATTCGCGCTCTTTTTTATACCTGCGTTTTTCCACTAACGCTTAGGCTTGCTGTTCTAAATAAGGTTGTGCACTGGCGCTGACTTTTTCCATCTCATCTTGCAGTTCAAACAGCTCAGGCTCGATATCTTCAATGCTTTGTCCAGAACGCAGCGCTTTCTCGATGGTCGCGCACACTTTCTTCAATCGTGGCACACCGGAGTAGGAACAGCTACCATGCAGTTTATGCACGTGATGGATAAGTTGCTCGATATCGAATTCAGACTCTTCAAGCGCCTGTTCTACGATGTCACTGACTTCAGGAATGTATTCAATCAGCATTTTCAGCATATCACGTGCGAGATCTTCTTTGTTGGCTGCCTGCTTAAGGGCTAACTGCCAATCAATGATCATGTTGCTGTGTTCGGCATTGTTATTATGTGTTTGCACAATCGGCTCACCTTGCGCTGGAAGGTTGAGTTTCTCGAGCTCATTAGCCTTGGTGTGCGGATTCCAGTGCATCAATACTTGTTGCAATACATGCTCTTCAATTGGCTTGGTCAGGTAGTCATCCATCCCCGCCTTGAGTAGACGATCGCGTTCACCACTCATCGCATGTGCCGTTACCGCTATCACCGGTGTTTTAGCATTGAATGAGGTGTTTTTGATCTTGCTACATGCCGTCACCCCGTCCATCTGCGGCATTTGAATATCCATCAGAATAATATCGAAGTGGCGTTGCTGAGCTTGGCGCAATGCATCCTGACCATTGGTGCAAGAAATCACCGTCTCAACGCGCTCTTCTAATAGTGCGCTGATCAGCTTCAAGTTAGCTGGGTTATCGTCGACCGCCATCACGGTCAGTGGCAGTCTTTCGCTATACACTACCTCTTGCTTGATCTCTGGCAAGCTCTCTTGGTTAGCTGCGAGTGTTTGCAACAGTTTCTTATGCGACAGTGGTTTGGTAATGCAGTGGATCTGATATTTCTGGATTAGATGATCCGACAGCGCCAGCATGGTACTTGGCGTACCTACCACCACATGTGGTGCACATTTCAGCGCTCTTTCAACCAGCGCTTCCACCTTCGTCACTTCGTTCGAGCGATTTGGTGCCAAGTTGAGTAGCACATAATCAAATTTCTCGATTTCATCTGGCATTGAGGAGCGATAGGTGACCACTAAACCATATTGCACTAGCATTTGGCGCGTAATTGAAGCCGCTTGCATGTTCGGCTCGACTAACAGCAGTGAGCGTTGGTTGAGCACTTCCGCTTCAATCAGATCGCTCATCGGCATGTCAGCTACATGCAGACGCAGGGTAAACCAGAACGTTGAACCTTGGTGTAGGCGGCTGGTTAGGCTGATTTCGCCCCCCATTTGGCTGACCAGTTTTTGCGTGATAACCAAGCCGAGACCGGTACCACCATAGCGGCGAGAGATACTCGCATCAGCTTGACTAAAGGCTTGGAATAACTGGGCTTGTTGACGCTCAGAGATACCGATACCCGTGTCGCGCACCATAAATTGCAGCTCAATGACATCATCTTTTTGTGAGCGTAGTTCAACGCTGATATCGATGTTGCCGCGTTCGGTAAATTTAATCGAGTTACCGACGAGATTCGTCAATACTTGCTGGATGCGCAGTGGGTCGCCAACCACGCCTTTTGGCACTTTCGGATCAATCTTAAGCGTAATTTCCAACCCTTTCTCGTGAGCGCTGGTGGCTTGTAGGCTAACCACTTCTTCCAAGGTGTCTTGGAATTCAAACGGAATATTTTCCAGTGCCAGTTTACCTGCTTCGAGTTTCGAGAAGTCGAGGATGTCATTGATGATGGTCAGTAGGTTGTTGGCTGACTTTTCGATGGTCTGCAGGTAATCCGCTTGGCTATTGGTCAGCTTGGTTTTGAGCATTTGACGAGTAAAGCCAATCACGCCGTTAAGCGGGGTACGCAATTCGTGTGACATGTTAGCTAAGAACTCGGATTTCACGCGAGCTGCTTCTTGAGCACGCTTTTTAGCGATATCGAGCTCAACGTTCTGGATTTCAAGCTGCTCAAGGGTTTCGCGCAAATCGGAAGTCGCTTGGTCGATACTGTGCTGCATTTCGACATGGTATTCGGAGAGCGAGACCGCCATGGCGTTGATACCGTTTTTCAGCTGATCAAGCTCACCATGCATTTTACCTTCGATACGCACATCGAGGTGACCGCGGCGAATTCGGTCAACCATGTTTTTCATGTGACGAATTGGGCGAGTGACGTCATGCATTAAGCGGAAGGCAAAGAAAGCCGATAGACCAAGACCGGTTAACAAGACTAAGAATGACGCGAAGATTTCTTGATATTGCTGCAGGCGTAATGATGAGAGATCCAGTTCGATAGAGATGTAGCCCAACGCTGGGTTGTTCTCCTTGCCACGTGGGCTAGACAAAATGCCCGATTCACTAATGATCGGGGCGCGCAGCACAAGCGTGTTGTCAGTCAGATTCGATGTGACTAACAGCGGAATGGGTTCGTTACGCGGAAAGGTCAACGACTCAAAGCTAGGGTGAAAGTTCGAGGTTACGAACAATTCGTGGTTGTAATCAAACACCGCGATACTGCGGACAAACTTGGAGTTCTTACGGTGTGCATAGCTGATAATACGGCGCACAGATTCGCGGCTGTTATTTTTCAAGCCTTCTTCACTGGCGATCGCCAATGGTTCAATAATGCTTAGACCTGAGTTGATAACCTGTCTTTCCAAATCATGGTAGCGGTTAAAAGAGAAAATCGCGCTCAGAAGTAAGCCAATGATGAGCGTTGGCGCTAGAGTAAGAGTAATAACGCGGGCGCGTAAGCCATATCTGGTCATTATTGTCTAAACATCGTGGTGTGGATGTGGGAAAATAAGCAAAGTTTGATTCAAACCATTAACAAATTGTGGTGATGAACTAAACTCGCCGTCAAAACGATAAGCATAATCAACCCAAGCGGCACAAACAATGACTCAGACGTGAAAAGGTGACGTCTGAGGAGCAAATCAAGTTATTCATTACAGGCACAGAGCATGGCGCGTTTTTTCCAACCAAAGAAGAAGACTCAATTAGATACTAAACACCAGTTAGTGACGGTGGAAAAACTCGATCACCAAGGTGTCGGCATCGCTTATCCGTCCGGTAAGCCGATGTTTATCCAAGGCGCACTGCCAAACGAGCAGGTAGTAGTGCAACTGACAGAATCTAAGAGTAAGTTCGCTCGTGCTAATTTGATTAAAGTACAAACCAGCAGTGACGAGCGTGTCAAAGCGTTTTGTCCACACTACCATGAATGTGGCGGCTGTAATCTGCAACATCTTGAAGAGTCAGCCCAGCTTAAATACAAGCAGCAAGCGCTGTCTGGTTTGATGCGCAAGTTTGCCGGACAAACCTTGGAGTTGAGCGCTCCGATCACAGGCGAAAGCTTGGGCTATCGTCGCCGTGCACGTATTAGCGTGATGTTGGATAAGAAAACGCGCAAACTGCAGTTTGGCTTTCGCCGTAAGCAAAGCAAGCAGATTGTCACGGTAACTAATTGCCCAGTATTGGATAATGACCTTAATGCGATGTTGCCTGAGCTGTATCAGCTACTACAAGGCTTTACCCGCCAAGAATCGATTGGTCACGTAGAATTGGTCAAAGGCGATAACACCAATGTAATGGTGTTGCGCCACTTAAAGCCGTTGACCAACAAAGAGCAGCAGCAACTAGAAAGCTTTGCCTCACAACACAATGCTGCGCTTTACTTGATGCCGCAGGCGGAACAGTTGGATTTGGTGGTGGGTGAAGAAGCCCATTACCTTGAGGCGGGTGTGACGATTCCGTTTGCGCCGAATAACTTTATTCAGGTCAACCAAGTGGTGAACCAGAAAATGGTGGCACAGGCATTGGCATGGCTGGAACTGGATAAACAAGACCATGTACTCGATCTATTCTGTGGTTTAGGTAACTTCAGTTTGCCTATGGCAAAGCAGGTAAAATCGGTGATCGGCGTGGAAGGCGTCGATGCGATGGTGGAAAAAGCGACACAAAACGCCCAACTCAACCAGATTGATAATGTATCGTTCTATCAAGCAAACTTGGCAGAAGATATGTCAACACAGCCATGGGCAAGTGAAAAATTTGATAAGATACTGCTCGATCCAGCTCGAGCGGGTGCAAGTGGTATAGTAGAGCAGCTTTCTTGTTTGGGCGCACGCCGTGTAGTATACGTTTCTTGTAACCCAGCTACATTGGCGCGAGATAGCCAAAGCTTGTTAGAACAAGGCTACCAGTTGGAGAAACTCGGTATGCTAGATATGTTCCCTCACACGGGACACCTTGAGTCAATGGCATTATTTGTCATGCGCTAGGTAAAATAAAAAGTGAACTAACACAGGCTGTAATAGCCTATAAGACATGGTTAGTCGGTAAATAAAATCACTACTAGGACGAAAAAAGATGGTTGCGGTAAGAAGCGCGCATTTAAATCAAGATGAACAGTTTGAGCTAGATAAGTGGATTACTAGCTTAAAGCAGGAACAACAAACTGCTCAGCGCTTAACACAAGTTTATCATCAGTGTGAACAATACCTTCAAGGTAACGAGAACGCTCCACTGCTACTGTGGCGTGGTCGAGAGATGATTGAGATCTTGATTACGTTATCAATGGATAAACCAACGTTGATTGCAGCGCTGCTGTTCCCGTTGGTTTCCAGCGGTGCATTGCAGCGTGAGAAACTTGAAGAAGATTTCAGTAACGAGATCATCAAATTGATTGATGGTGTCGAAGAGATGGCGGCACTAGGTCAACTAAACGTGACCCTAGAGGGTAGTGCTGCCTCTGCTCAAGTCGATAACGTGCGCCGTATGCTGCTAGCAATGGTTGATGACTTCCGTTGCGTGGTGATCAAGCTGGCAGAGCGTATCTGTAATCTTATCGAAGTGAAAAAAGCGCCAGACGAAGTGCGTCGTGCAGTAGCAAAAGAGTGTGCCAATATTTATGCGCCACTTGCTAACCGCCTCGGCATTGGTCAGCTTAAATGGGAAATCGAAGATTACGCTTTCCGCTACCAGCAGCCAGAAACCTATAAGCAAATTGCCAAACAGCTTTCTGAGCGTCGTATCGTTCGAGAGCAGTACATCAAAGATTTCGTTGACGACCTCGTATCAGAAATGAAAACTTCAAGCATTAACGCAGAGGTGAGTGGTCGTCCAAAACACATCTACAGTATTTGGCGCAAAATGCAGAAGAAAGGCTTGGAGTTTGACGAGCTTTTCGATGTGCGTGCCGTGCGTATCATCGCGGACAAACTGCAAGATTGTTATGCCGCACTTGGCGTAGTGCATACCAAATACAAGCATCTACCGAACGAGTTTGATGACTACGTTGCCAACCCTAAACCCAATGGTTACCAATCGATTCACACTGTGATTCTTGGTCCGGAAGGTAAAACCATCGAAATCCAAATTCGTACCAAGCAGATGCATGAAGATTCTGAACTTGGTGTGGCGGCGCACTGGAAGTACAAAGAAGGTGGCAGCGGTCGCAGTGGTTACGATGAGAAAATTACTTGGCTACGTAAGCTACTGGATTGGCAAGAAGAGATGTCTGATTCAGGTGAAATGCTTGATGAAGTTCGTAGCCAAGTCTTCGACGATCGCGTCTATGCCTTTACGCCACGCGGCGACGTAGTCGATCTGCCAATGGGCGCAACGCCACTCGATTTTGCTTACCACATTCACTCGATGGTTGGTCACCGTTGTATCGGTGCCAAGGTCGGTGGTCGTATCGTGCCGTTTACTCACAAACTGCAAATGGGCGATCAGGTTGAAATCATCACCCAGAAAGAGCCCAACCCATCACGTGACTGGTTAAACCCATCAACAGGGTTTGTTACGTCAGGGCGTGCACGTGCCAAGATCAACGCTTGGTTCCGTAAGCAGAGCCGTGAGAAAAACCTCGAAGCAGGGCGTGAAATCCTTGAGCATGAGTTGGCGAAAATCGGTGCGACGCTAAAAGACGCAGAGCAGTATGCGCTCAAGCGTTTCAACATGAATACCTCTGATGAGCTATTCGTCGGCGTCGGTAGTGGTGACCTGCGTATTAACCAGATCATCAACCACATCAACGCGCTGGTAAATAAACCTACCGCCGAAGAAGAAGATCAGCAAGCACTAGAAAAATTGCTTGAAGCGGAAAACAAACCTTCAACCCCAACACGTCCAAATAAAGACGCCGTGGTGGTGGAAGGGGTAGATAACCTAATGACGCACCTAGCACGTTGCTGTCAGCCGATTCCAGGTGATGAAATCAAAGGTTACATCACTCAAGGTCGTGGTATCTCAGTGCACCGCGCCGACTGTGAACAGCTTGATGATCTGCGTCATCACGCGCCAGAGCGTATCATTGATACCGTCTGGGGCGCCGGTTTTGCCGGTACCTACATGCTGACACTGCGTGTCGAGGCAATGGAGCGTAGTGGTCTACTCAAAGAAATCACCACTCTGTTTGCCAACGAGAAAGTGAAAGTGAACAGCATGAAGAGCCGCGTCGATTACCGCAATCAATTGTCGATCCTAGATTTTGATCTAGAGGTCAGCAATATCGAGGTGGTGAATCGTTTGATTAGTCGGGTTGAGCAGATTAAAGATGTGATGCTGGTGAAGCGCCTCGGCTAAATTTTTCGTCGTATTTGGCTGTATCTCGTTGTTGTCTGCGTTGATTTCGCTCCATCACATAGTGGACTATGCTCAGGAGTCGAAATCAACTTGCCGCCTAGAGCTAGCAGCCAACTACTTAGAAAAATAGACATTTAGGCTAAGTTCTGATGGTTGCAGGGAATATCTCCATCGCATAGTAGGCTATGTTCAGGAGCATATTTTTACTGGCTGCCTAGCTACGACGCCAAATCTTTAGCGAAAAAGTTGTAGTGTGCGAGCTAACAGTCAACTACTTAGAAAAATAGACATTTAGGCTAAGCTCTGATGGTTGCAGGGAATATCTCCATCGCATAGTAGGCTATGTTTAGGAGCATATTTTTACTGGCTGCCTAGCTACGACGCCAAATCTATAGCGAAAAAGTTGTAGTGTGAGAGCTAAGAGTCAACTATTTAGAAAAATGGATAGTTAGAGTAAGCACGCGAGCCCCTGTATTGTCATTCCCTACAGTGAGGAACGAACGTGATAGGGAATCTCGCTTTTAAAAAAACATGCGGCTACGACTTAACGTTACGCGATAGAAAAAATTCAAGGTGAGTGGTTTGTGCTGCTCACCTTTTTGTTTATTAGCTGCTCGTACAACAGACGAGCAGAGGAGAAAAGTAATGAGTCATCCAATTGAACAGTTAGAACAGATCATGGCGACGCTGCGTGACCCGCAGAAGGGCTGTCCGTGGGATCGTAAGCAGACGTTTGACACTATTGTGCCGCACACGCTAGAAGAGACCTATGAAGTGGTTGATGCTATTCACAACCAAGACTGGTCGAATCTAAAAGAAGAGTTGGGCGACTTATTGTTCCAAGTTATCTTCTACAGCCAGCTAGCAAAAGAGCAGGGACTGTTTGACTTTTCTGCGGTGGTTGAGACAGTGAATGAAAAGCTAACACGTCGCCATCCGCATGTATTTTCCGATGTTGAGTTTGAATCCGATGAAGCAATCAACGCCAATTGGGAAGCGGAGAAAGCAAAAGAAAAGGCAGAGGCAGGCAAATCAGAGCAAAGTATTCTAGACTCAATACCAAACTCTCTACCTGCTTTATTACGTGCTACAAAGATACAGAAGAAGTGTGCTCGTTTTGGTTTTGATTGGGACTCATTAGGACCTGTGGTCGACAAGGTGCGTGAAGAGCTGGATGAGGTGCTTGAAGAGTCGATGCTTGCTGACAGCAAACAGGAGAATATTGAGCTGGAATTAGGCGATTTAATGTTCGCTGTGGTCAATTTAGCACGACATTTGGATACCAACCCAGAGGTGGCGTTAGCGAAAGCAAACCTAAAATTTGCTCGTCGTTTTGCCGGGGTGGAAGAAAAAGTTTATCAAGACGGAAAAAATTTATCGGACTGTAGCTTAGATGAACTTGAGCAATATTGGCAAAAAATTAAGCAAGAAGAACGGGGTATCGCGCTGTAATTAGGCTTATTTGGGATAAAATTGACTCATCCTATTTACAAGTTTAATTAATCTGAATCATTCACTTTGATTTGAAGCAAAAAATAATTAATAGTGGTGTGATAGATTTCACGTTGTGGCGGTAAGGGGCTTCTGGTATATTTACATCCCGTCCAGAAGAAATCCATTTTCCCTCATTCAACCAATTTCAGGTTAAACATGACGACAAATTACATTTTTGTTACTGGCGGGGTTGTATCCTCTCTAGGTAAAGGTATTGCAGCAGCATCTCTTGCAGCTATTCTTGAAGCTCGTGGTCTTAAAGTGACTATGATGAAGCTTGACCCTTACATCAACGTTGACCCAGGTACTATGAGCCCAACTCAACACGGTGAAGTGTTTGTTACAGAAGACGGCGCAGAGACAGACCTTGACCTTGGTCACTACGAGCGTTTCATCCGCACTAAGATGACTAAGCGTAATAACTTTACAGCAGGTCGTGTTTACTCAGACGTTCTAGCTAAAGAGCGTCGTGGTGACTACCTAGGTGCAACTATCCAAGTTATCCCTCACATCACAAACGCAATCAAAGACCGCGTGATCAATGGTTCTCAAGGCCATGACGTAGCGATCGTTGAAGTTGGTGGTACGGTAGGTGATATCGAGTCACTACCATTTATGGAAGCGATTCGTCAGCTAGCGGTTGAAATCGGCCGTGAACGCGCAATGTTCATGCACCTAACTCTAGTTCCTTACCTTGCAGCAGCAGGTGAAGTGAAAACTAAACCGACTCAGCACTCTGTAAAAGAGTTGCTATCAATCGGTATCCAACCAGATATCCTAGTTTGCCGCTCAGATCGTATGATCCCAGCGAACGAGCGCAAGAAGATTGCGCTATTCTGTAACGTTCCTGAGAAAGCGGTAATCTCAATGAAGGACGTAGATTCAATCTACAAGATCCCTCAACTTATCAAGTCTCAAGGTCTAGACGACCTAGTTTGTGCTCGTTTCGGTATCAACGCACCAGAAGCAGACCTTTCTGAGTGGGAACAAGTAATCTACGAAGAAGCGAACCCAACGGGCGAAGTAACTATCGGTATGGTCGGTAAATACATCGAACTACCAGATGCTTACAAGTCAGTAAACGAAGCATTGAAACACGCGGGCTTGAAAAATCGTCTAAGCGTCACTATTAAGTATGTAGACTCTCAAGATGTAGAGACTAAAGGTACTGAAGTTCTAGAAGGTCTAGACGCAATCCTAGTACCGGGTGGCTTTGGTGACCGTGGTATTGAAGGTAAGATCCTTGCTGCACAATACGCACGTGAAAACAAAGTTCCTTACCTTGGTATCTGTCTAGGTATGCAAGTGGCACTGATCGAATACGCGCGTAACGTTGCGGGTATGGAAGGCGCACACTCAACAGAATTTAATAAAGACACTAAGTACCCAGTGGTTGGTCTAATCACTGAGTGGGTTGATGCTGAAGGTAAAGTTGAAGAACGTACTGAATCATCAGATCTAGGCGGTACAATGCGTCTTGGTTCACAGCTATGTCACCTAGAGAAAGGCACTAAAGCTCGTGAACTATACGGTAACGCGACGATTCACGAACGTCACCGTCACCGTTACGAAGTGAACAACAACCTTCGTCCGCAAATCGAGAAAGCGGGTCTGAAAGTATCAGGTCTATCAGCGGACAAGAAACTAGTGGAAATGATTGAGAACCCGAACCACCCATGGTTTGTAGCGGCTCAGTTCCACCCAGAGTTCACTTCGACTCCTCGCGATGGTCACCCATTGTTTGCAGGTTTCGTAAAAGCTGCGGGAGAAAACTCGCGCGGTGAATTGAAGTAAGAAGTAAAAAGGATACGGGCAGTTGCGAAGGTTTGCGACTGCCCTTTAATTTCGACATTTATATTTATACGAGAGGAAACATTAATGTCTAAGATCGTTAAAGTTCTAGGTCGTGAAATCATCGACTCACGTGGTAACCCAACTGTTGAAGCTGAAGTACACCTAGAAGGCGGTTTCGTTGGTATGGCAGCAGCTCCATCAGGCGCTTCTACTGGTTCACGCGAAGCTCTTGAGCTACGTGACGGTGACAAATCACGTTTCCTAGGTAAAGGTGTTCTTAAAGCTCTTGAAGCTGTAAACGGCCCAATCGCTGAAGCTCTAGTTGGTAAAGACGCTAAAGACCAAGCTGCAATCGACGCAGTGATGATCGAACTAGACGGTACTGAAAACAAATCTAAATTCGGTGCTAACGCTATCCTAGCGGTTTCTCTAGCAAACGCTAAAGCAGCAGCTGCTGCTAAAGGCATGCCTCTATACGAGCACATCGCTGAGCTAAACGGTACTGCTGGTCAGTTCTCTATGCCTCTACCAATGATGAACATCATCAACGGTGGTGAGCACGCTGACAACAACGTTGACATCCAAGAGTTCATGATCCAACCAGTTGGTGCTAAGACTCTTAAAGAAGCTCTACGTATCGGTGCAGAAGTATTCCACAACCTAGCTAAAGTTCTTAAGTCTAAAGGCTACAGCACTGCAGTTGGTGACGAAGGTGGTTTCGCTCCAAACCTTAAGTCTAACGCTGAAGCTCTAGAAGTTATCGCAGAAGCTGTTGCAGCTGCTGGTTACGAACTAGGTAAAGACGTTACTCTAGCTATGGACTGTGCAGCATCTGAGTTCTTCGACAAAGAAGCTGGCATCTACAACATGAAAGGCGAAGGTAAAACTTTCACTTCTGAAGAGTTCAACCACTACCTAGCTGACCTAGCTAGCAAGTTCCCAATCGTTTCTATCGAAGACGGTCTAGACGAGTCTGATTGGGCTGGTTTCGCACACCAAACTCAACTTCTAGGTGACAAGCTTCAACTAGTTGGTGACGACCTATTCGTTACTAACACTAAGATCCTAGCTGAAGGTATCGAGAAAGGCATCGCTAACTCTATCCTAATCAAGTTCAACCAAATCGGTTCTCTAACTGAGACTCTAGCTGCAATCAAGATGGCTAAAGACGCAGGTTACACAGCTGTAATCTCTCACCGTTCAGGCGAAACTGAAGATGCAACTATCGCTGACCTAGCGGTAGGTACTGCTGCAGGTCAAATCAAGACTGGTTCTATGAGCCGTTCTGACCGTGTTGCTAAGTACAACCAACTTATCCGTATCGAGGAAGCTCTAGGTGAGCGCGCTCCTTTCAACGGTCTTAAAGAAGTTAAAGGTCAATAATTTAGATTTCTAAGTTATTAGCTTAATGCTTTGAAACGCTCCACCTCGGTGGGGCGTTTTTGTATTTGGAGGAAAGCTCACGGTGAGCGCGCTCCCCCATATTTCAAAGAAGCGGTCTTAAAGAAGTTAAAGGTCAAGCTTAATCATAAGCTTAGCTAAATAGCTTTTTAGAAAGGCTCCACTTCGGTGGGGCCTTTTGTTTTTCTCGAGACAGAGAATCGGGAACGCTGCGCTTCGAGAGGCGGGAACGGCTTCGCCTTACGGAACGCTTTGCTCCGGGATGTGGGAACGGGCTTCGCCCTCCGGAACGCTTTGCTTACGGATATGGGAACGGGCTTCGCCCTATGGAACGCTTTGCTTCGGGATATGGGAACGGCTTCGCCTTACGGAGCGCTGCGCTTACGGAATCTGGCTTTTCTGGAGTCTAAGGTAGATCCCCAACTCGCTCGTATCTCGCTCTTGAGGATGGTAAGGTTTGAGGCTCACTCTCAATTAGTAAAAACCATTGACTCAACTTGTTCTCTAAAAGACAAAATATCCCGCATCCCGCATCCCGCATCCCGCATCCCGCATCCCTATGCGCTCGCTATCGCTTCGACCCTGCGCTTTTCCATCTCTTCGCGAATCGCGGCGCCTTTAAAGCCATCAGCGATGATCTCTTGTACTTGCACGCTTAAACCGGCTTGATAGGCAGCTTCAAAAATCGCTTTTTGTGGATAGTCGATATGCTCAAGACCTTTGCGACCCTGATGATCGGCCATACAGCAGAGCAAGATATCATTGAGGCGCTCTGGTTTACGCCACACGTCGAATTTGTTGAGGATCTTGAGCTTAGTCGCAGGTTTCAGTTCCGCTGCTCGGTGGATGTTAGAGTGCTGCTCACACACCATTAGCGCGAGATCTCGGTAGTCGTTAGGTACTCGCACACGCTCACATAACGCTTTGATGATCTTAAGCCCGGTATGGCAGTGCATTTTATGGCTTGGCCATTCGCTTGGTGGTGTAACACCTTTACCCAAATCGTGCACTTGCGCGGCAAATCTTACCGTAGTCGATTCAGAAAGTAGTGAGGCTTGTTTCGCCACCATTAAGGTATGAACACCAGTATCAATTTCTGGATGCCACTTCTCAGGTTGTGGTACGCCAAATAGACGGTCAATTTCCGGCAATACCACTTTGAGTGCACCGCATTCGCGCAATACCGAAAGGAATACTTGCGGATCTTGTGTCGAGAGGGATTTATGCCACTCTTGCCACACACGTTCAGCAGTGAGATGTTCGAGTTCTCCATCCGCAACAATTTGAGCCATTAATGCCATGGTTTCTGGCGCGACGCTAAAACCGAGATGTGTGAGTTTAGCGGCAAAGCGGGCGACGCGAAGTACGCGGAGTGGGTCTTCAACAAAAGCTGCCGAGACATGTCTTAGAATGCGATCGTTTAGGTCTTTTTGACCATGATAGGGGTCGATAATGTTGCCTTGCTCATCTTGCGCCATCGCGTTGATGGTCAAATCACGGCGCATGAGGTCATCTTCCAATGTGACATCGGGTGCAAAATGACATTGAAAGCCAGTGTAACCCGCGCCCGTTTTGCGTTCAGTTCGCGCCAGCGCGTGCTCTTGTTTACTTTTCGGGTGCAGAAATACCGGAAAGTCTTTGCCGACCGCGGTGTAACCAGCAGCCAGCATTTGCTCAGGGGTTGCCCCAACGACTACCCAGTCTTTGTCATACACTGCTAGATTAAGCAGTTGATCGCGCACCGCACCGCCCACAAGATATTTTTGCACTTTGTTCTCGCTCACTATCATCATTGCCTATTGTAGTAGGCAATGGTACTTTCGTTACCAATAAATTCCCAGCGACTAGTGTCATGTATAACCATCATTTCGGGTTTGTCGAGTTACCTTTTTCCATTGTGCCCAACTCACGTTTTCTCTATTTAAGTCAGCGTCATAAAGAAGCGATGCATCACCTGCAGGCTGGGTTAGGTGATGGTGGCGGTTTTGCCATGCTGACAGGGGAAGTAGGGACAGGTAAAACTACCGTTTCCAAAGCGATGATTAAGGCACTTGATAGTTCGACTCAGATTGGCTCGATTCTCAATCCGACGTTTTCTAGCCTAGAGCTTTTACAAGCGATCTGTGATGAGTTTGGTTTGTTCTACGCCGAACAAGCATCGATCAAACAACTGACGGATACAATTAAGCAGTTTCTATTGGAGAGCTACCGCGACGGTAAACAGACCCTAGTCATTATCGATGAAGCGCAACACCTGTCAGCCGAAGTATTAGAACAGCTTCGCCTGTTGACCAACTTAGAGACCGAACAACGAAAGTTACTCAAGGTGCTGTTAATTGGTCAGCCTGAGTTGCAGCAAAAATTGCAGATGCCCCAATTGCGACAACTCGCCCAGCGTATTACTGGTCGTTATCATCTACTGCCTTTAGACAGTGATGAAACCGCGAAATATATTCAGTTTCGTTTGCAGCTTGCTGGTGGCAATAGCGAACTATTTTCTACTAAATGCTTAAAACAGATTGCTCAAGCGACTTTGGGTATCCCGCGCCTGATTAATTTGGTGTGTGATGCGGCATTAAAGCGCGCCTATCAAGTTGGTGAACTACAACCAAGTACACAGTCAGTCAATGAAGCGTGTGAAGAGGTGATGAGTTTTCAGCCCGCTTTCTATCAAGCTCATGTGACTAAAGATCGTCAGGCTAGCCAGAAGTGGAAGTATGCTGCTTCAACCGCGCTAGGTTTGGCATTAGCCAGTGCGAGCTGGTTCTACTTACCCGGTTATATTTCTGCGCCAATTCAAGCACAAATACAGCAAACCTACCCTGAGCAGCCGCTAGTGGTGGAGCGCAAAGAGGTGTTCCCTAGTGAATTAACCAACCTTTTAGCAAAACCTTCTTCGCTTGCTGATGGATTAAATGAGCTCTACTACGCATGGGGCTACCGCGCATCTGTGGTGGATAAAATGTGTGAAACCAGTGAAAGCTCCGTATTTAATTGTCAGCGATTACAAGGTGATTTCGATCAATTGCTTGAGCGCAATTTACCCGTCGTCTTAAGTTTAGAGTTTAACGGTGAACCACGTTTTGCGGTACTGTACCGTGCGACTCCAGAGAGAGTACAACTGCTGATTGATAGCCAGCGAGTCGAGTTTGAGCGTCGTTGGCTCAACCAGATATGGCATGGTGAATATCATCTAATTTGGCAGCGCTTATGGAGCGAAACGCTGAAGCCAGGGATGACGGGCAATCAAGTAAAAACTCTCGATACTGAGTTATCGAAAGTATTGGAAATGCCGACGTCTAACGAGAGTGCCTATGGTAATAGCCTGAGAGACAAAGTGAGCCTGTTCCAGCGCTGGCAAGGTTTGAATGTGGATGGTATTGCCGGAGCCAATACCTTGAGAAACCTAGAATGGTTGGCTCAAAGTGACAATGCGCCACATTTAACCGTTTTGGAGGGTATCTAATGGCGAACTTAATTCAATCGTTAGAAGCGTCCCAGCAAGGCTATCAAGCGCATCATGCCGATGGCGCCGTTTATCATGCTAATCAAACGATTAAACCGAGTCGGGGATGGGGCAAGTGTGCGGTTTTAATTGCGCTGCCTGCCGTCGTGGTGTCTCTCGCTGTCACGACAATTACCTATATTGAAATGCGTGACAGCTGGTTAGCAAGCAATACTGGCGGGGTGGAAGTGGTGGGATTTTCTCAACCCATTCAATCGCTAAGTTATCCTGATGTTGGGGTGTTACTTGATACTCAACGATTGCCGATTGCGCCTGCTGTGATGAAACCTGTTGAGCCTACAGCCACAACGCAGATTCAAGATGGGTTTAATACGCCATCGAATCGAGAAGGTGAGCCAGAGCAGGGGGCTGAAGAGCAAGATGACTTGTTGCAAGGCATCGATTTTTCGACCTTATCACCGGATGTCGCGCAATTGCTTCAATCGGCGATGGAGTCCGAATCACCCGAGACAGTGACAGATGACGAATTTGCCCAATCCCTTTTAACCAGTGATGTGAATCTGTGGACAGGGCGTTTACCTGCGTTGAATTTTCAAACCCACGTTTATTCATCTAATCCGAATAAGCGCTGGGTAAAAGTCAACAACACCGAATTCCAAGAGGGGAGTTGGTTAGCTGATGGGGTGAAATTGATATCGATAGAGCCACAAGCTTGTGTTATCGAGTTTGATAATCAGCGTATCCAAGTGCCTGCGCTGTATGACTGGCAAGGTTAGCTAGAAAGTAATAAGGTCACCATTGGTGACCTTATTGATATTTTGCTTATGCCCAGCCCGCTGGAGAGCGTTTTCTGCGTGGGATAATGTGTGGCAGAAGTAAACCAAGTAGTAGACCGATACCCGCAACACCACCACCGTAAGTAAAGTACTTCATCAGCAGATCATCTTTTTGTGTGTCGAGCTTAGCACGTAGGTCACGAACTTCCGATTGCGATGCTAGCAACTGTTGGTTCATTTCTGAGTTGCTTTTTTTCAGTTGGGCAATCTGGCTATTGCTTGTTTCTAGTGAGTCGACCAAACCTGCTTTTTCTTTGTCTGCGTTCTCATTGGCATTCGCCAGTTTTGATTTTACGTCCGCTAGCTCTTTTTCTAGGCGTGGTAGACGAGTCGTCATACTTTCTTGCACAGTAACGAACTTGGTTGATACCCAGCCCTTACGACCACGATCATCAACAACTTCGCTAAAGCCATTTTCTTTGTTAGTCGATAGCAGTTTTACTTTTTCACCTGCATTTACGCTGCCAATAATGCGGTACTGATTACTCGGACCGGAATGCATGTAGGTGAATAGATTATCAGAGATATAGCGATCTTGCGCCATTGCAGAAGGTGCTGCAATGATGAGGGCAAAGATCATTAGAACCAGTTTTTTCACGGTAAATCCTTTAACAGTCATCAAGCTTTCAGGGAAGGGTTAACCCCGAGGAGCAAATAGTATGAAGTTTCTATTTATGGTGCAACAAAGAAGGGAGGCTAAGCCTCCCTTTCTGCGTGTTTGAGTCAATAATGACAGTCAGCTTACATTTCGCTGACTTATACTTGATTAACTAAACGAAGCCTGAATTGCATAGAAGAACACAACAGCAAGTAGAGCACCAGCAGGAAGTGTCACAATCCAAGATGCAACGATGTTACGTACAACGCCAAGGTTAAGTGCTGCGATACCACGAGCAAAACCTACACCAAGAACCGCACCAACCAGTGTTTGCGTGGTTGAGATAGGTAAACCAGTACCAGAAGCCAGTACTACGGTACATGCGGTTGCTAGCTGCGCTGCAAAGCCACGGCTTGGTGTTAGTTCAGTAATACCTGTACCTACCGTCGCCATTACTTTATGACCTAGGGTCGCTAGACCAACAACGATACCAAAACCACCTAGCGGTAGAATCCACCATGCGATAGTGCTTTTCGCTGTTACTTCGCCTAGGTGTTCAACCGTTGATACAACGGCAGACAGAGGACCAATCGCGTTAGCTACGTCGTTTGAACCGTGTGCAAACGCCATCGCACATGCAGTGATAACCATTAGTACGCTGAAGATACCTTCTACGCCAGAGAAACCATGGTCGTCTTCACGATCAGCAAATTTCTTCTGAATGTAGATGTAGCCACCAACCATAACAAGCGCTGAAACACCAGCCGCCCACATCCAAGCTTCAGTGTTGCTTAGGTGCAGACCAACGTGCTTAAGACCTTTTTTGATGGTTACTAGTGCGATAACCATCGTGGTGATGAACATGTAAACAGGTACAAAGCGCTTAGCATTAAATAGCGGCTTCTCTGTATCAAAGATCAGTCGTTGTGCACTGACGAAGATTACATAAGCGAAGAAACCTGAGATAACAGGGGTAATAATCCAGCTACCTACGATACCTTGAACGCTGCTCCAGTCCACTGCTTCAGTACCCACTGAAACACACGCAAAACCGATGATTGCACCGATGATTGAGTGAGTGGTTGATACCGGCCAGCCCATGTATGACGCTAGCAGTAGCCATGTACCTGCTGCAAGAAGCGCAGACATCATGCCGTAAACAAGCACATCTGGTTGAGAGGCAAATAGAGAAGTTTCGATAACGCCTTTACGGATTGTATCGGTTACTTCGCCGCCAGCAAGATAAGCACCAGCAAATTCGAAAATCATCGCAATGATGATTGCTTGTTTAACAGTCAGAGCTTTTGAGCCTACTGATGTACCCATAGCATTGGCTACATCGTTAGCACCAATACCCACAGCCATCATAAAACCAAAAATAGCTGCAACAATAATCAGGACAGTGCCATAGTTCGCAAGGATATCCATCGTAATACCTAGTTGTTTGATAATAAGCGGAGCCAAATTTTAAACACAACAAAACCCCTTAAGCGTCGAAATACTCATCGCCTAACTGGGGTGTGTCTTAAAGATGTGCTCGTTATTGAGTTAACTTACATTTATGAGCGGGAAAGCATCACTTCTAATCGAGCACCTACACGCTGTGCTTGATCGGCAATACCGCCTACCCATTCTAAAATCTTGTACAAGAACATCACGTCGATTGGATTCAGATCGTGCTCAATCGCCATCAATTGTTGGCGAAGTTGGATCTGCATCGCATCGGTGTCATCTTCAATCTTATCTAGTTGGTTAATCATTTCCGCAACTAGAGTGACTTCACGACCTTTAAATCCTGTTTCCAACAGTTCATCCAACTCGCTGATCACTTTCTGCGCTTGTTGAGCGGCGTCTAAACAGCGCTTAACGTATGCGATAAAGTTTTCTTGAAGAGGAGCAGGAATTGCTAGTTGGCGGCCATAAACTCGACCGGCAATGTCTTTTGCTAGATTTGCAAGTTTGTCTTGCTGTGTCAGTAGTTCCAACATGTCACTACGGTCGACAGGCATGAACAAACCTCGAGGAAGTTTGATACGAATTTCGCGCTTGAGTACGTCAGCTTCTTTCTCTAGATGAGAAATTTGTGCACGAATTTCTGATGCTTTCTCCCAGTCTCCTTGAGCACAAACCTCAAAGAAGTTAACGAGATGAGAGCAACATTCGTTTACGCACACTACGTGACGTTGCAAAGGCTTAATAGGGGACTTTGCAAATAACCCCATAATTGTATTTACTGGCATGGTCATTCAACCTACTAAATATAACCCATAAGTAACAATACACCCTTTACGGGCGAAATGTTGTGCGATGGCTATAAAGGCGCGCATGGTAACGCATTAAATCCATCATTAAAACTGTTTTAGATCATCAATTGAGCGATATTTCTCTCTTGCCGAGTGCGAATTATCGCAATATCCTGTCTCTATCTGCTTTGAAAGGTATAACTATGGAAACCGAGATAGAACTGAAGTTTTTTGTTTCTCCAGATTTTTCAGAAACTTTACGCCAAAAAATTTCTGAAGCAAAGATACTTCAGCATAGCTGTCGTGAGCTGGGTAACACTTATTTTGATACACCAGAAAACTGGCTAAGACAGCATGATATTGGTCTGCGCATTCGCCGTTTCGATGAGGTTTATGTTCAAACGGTAAAAACCGCGGGACGCGTGGTAGCTGGTTTACATCAGCGCCCTGAATATAATGCTGAGCATACCAGCAATGAACCTGATTTATCTTTGCATCCTGGTGATATTTGGCCAACAGGCAAAGATGTTGAAACATTGCAGGCAGAACTTGCGCCGCTCTTTTCGACCAACTTCACGCGTGAGCAATGGCTCATTGCGATGGCTGACGGTAGCCAAGTAGAAGTCGCGTTTGACCAAGGTGAAGTGATCTCCGGTGAAGATAGAGATACTATTTGTGAAGTAGAGCTTGAGCTTAAATCAGGCCAAACCGATGCCTTGTTTACTTTGGCGCGTAGCTTGAGTGATAACGGTGGTATGCGTTTAGGTAACTTAAGTAAAGCGGCTCGAGGTTACCGTCTTGCTCATGGCTATAAAGGCGATGAAGTCAAACCGATGGAACTTGTGGCGACAGATAAGTACGACACGGTGGAATCTTGTCTGATAACGTCTTTAGAGCATGCCCTATCGCATTGGCATTACCATGAACAAATCTATTCTGAGCGTGAGTCGATCGATGCGCTGCATGAAATCAAGAATTCGATTAGCTTCATCCGCCAAACCTTGACTATCTATGGTGATATTGTACCGCGTAAAGCGAGCGCGCTGATTCGCCAAGAGCTAAAGTGGTTAGAGCAAGACCTTGGATGGATCAAGCAATATGACTACCTCGACGATTTACTCGAAGACAAAGGTCATGCGTTACGCAAGTTGGACGCACGCAAGTTCTTAATCGCTGAACTGACTGAGATTCAGCGCGAATTACCAGAACGTGAAGAGGTATTAGAGCAGTTTAATTCTGCTCGCTATACCGGGTTACTTTTGGACTTGAGCCGCTGGATTCTGAGTCGAGGTTGGCAACCTTTCTTAGACGATAAATCTCGCCAAGCGATGGCACAAAACATCCAACCATTCTCTGTGGAGCAGCTAGAGCGCACTTGGCATGAGTTGATGGAAGCTTTTCCGCCAGAGAAAGTGATGAACCCGCAAGATTACATTGAGCAGCAATACCGCCTGATGCGCAATCTCTACACTGGCGTTGGTTTCGCTAGCTTATATGACGCTGATGAACGCAATAGCTTCCGCTTACCTTGGGCTGACTTGTTACAAGGTACTGATGACCTACTGACGCTGAAGCCACTAGAGCTATTGGTTGATAAGCTGGAAGGGGAAGAGCGTGAGCAGCTAGAGCGCTGGTTATTCCGTCAAGAGACCTCAATATTGCATGCGATGGAACAAACACGTGTGATTTGTATTGAAGCTGAGCCTTATTGGCAAGACTAGTCACGACGTACTCATCGTTATAAGCAAAAGAGAGCCTCGGCTCTCTTTTGTTATTCTCAGTCTTAAATGTGGTTTGTATCGTTATCACTAGGCTTTGATGTCGCAGAGTTACCCTGATGCAACTTATCAATGTCTTTGCTCATTTTTCTTTCGAGCTTTTCAAGGCGCTGCAGAATCACCTGTTGTTGCTCGAGTAGCACCAGCATTTGCTTCTCTTTTTGCTCTGCCTTGAGCGCTTGCATTTTACTCGGTGAAGTGATCACTGATGTAATTAAACCTGAGATCATACCAAACAGCCCCACGCCACTCAGGATGATCGCGGCTGCAACCACTTTACCAACTTCGGTCACTGGGTAGTGATCGCCATAACCCACAGTGGAAATGGTCACTAGAGCCCACCAAAGCGCATCCCCACCGGTTTTGATATTTGCCTCTGGCGAATGTCCCTCAACAAATAACATCACACTGGATCCTAGGGTTAAGAGCACCACCAGCAATAGCAAAATAGATGCAATAGTGGTTTCTTTACGGTTACTAAGAAGTTGCTTAATGATGTTGCGGCTTGAACGAATCACTAGGATGACTCGCAAAATATGAAAAATGCGCGCGAAGCGTAGAGGTTCGATCATTGGCACACTGGCAATGAAATCAATCCAATGTTTTTTCATAAAACCGGCTCGATTTTCGGCGCGGATCAAATCAATCGTAAGTTGTAGAAGAAAAATACTACAAACAACGAAGTCTAAGCCGATAAGAATCTGACGTGTCTCGGAATTTATTGGTAAAAACAATAGGGCTGAGATCACAAATAGCGCCATAAAAGAGAGAATTAGTGACAGCAAGCTCATCGGCTTGGTTTCGTCTTTGTTATCATTTCTTTTCATACGAAGCTCGAAATAAATGTAGGTGCTAGTACAAAAGTACCATTTCTTTTTGAAGGCTCTTTCCGCCGCTGTAGAAAGATTATATGACTTAGTGGAGAACTAACAATGACGACAATGGCATTTAAGCCATGGGAGCGAGTGATTACGGATATTCGTCTCGTTCCTAAAATGGCCATGCTGATGGTGTTCAGTACCTTACTGATCGTCGGCAAGCAATTATGGGACGCAGAAACGTTCTACGATTCACTTTTAGCAGTCACCAACGATACCGAAGTTGCTCGCCAACATTATGAAGCCTATCTGGTGGATATCGTTTGGCAAACCATCGGTTTGATCGCCATTTTTATTTGCGTATTGTTGTTCGCAGCACGGGTCATGCTACGTCAAACAAACTATATCAATGAGGCAATAAAACGCATGGCAAGTGGCGACTTGAGTTCACCAATTCGTCTTGAATGTCGTGATGAGTATGGCGACGTGGCGCGTGAGTTAGAAAAAACGCGTACTCAGTTGCAAGATTTGATCAAAACGCAGGTTAGCTCTTCTCAAGAACTGGCGGGTCTAACGGAAGTGATGACGCTCAGCATGTCAGAAACCAAAGAGTCGGCAATGGAAGAGTTTCAAGAGATCGACCAGTTGGCAACTGCGATGAGTGAAATGACCTCGACAGTTCAGACGGTGGCAGATCATGCGCAAAATGCTTCCTCTTTAACGGAGAGTGCCTCTGGACAAGCGGTAACCGGTCAACGTTTTGTTCAGGATACTGTGGGTAAAATCAGTGAGCTTTCTCAAGATATCGCAGCATCAGCGCAAGCGGTAAACCAAGTGGAAGAAAGCGTTGAACAAATCGGCAGTGTGGTGGGTACCATCCAAGGTATTTCAGAACAAACCAATTTGCTTGCTCTTAATGCCGCGATTGAAGCGGCACGTGCGGGTGAAGCCGGGCGTGGTTTTGCTGTAGTAGCGGATGAAGTGCGTAACCTAGCGCAACGCACACAACAAGCGACGGTGGAGATTCAGGAAATGATTTCTCAGTTGCAAAGCAGTGCAAATTCAGCAGTAGAGCTGATGGAAAAAAGTGTGGTTGAGGCAGCGGAAGGGGTCGAACTGGTGACGAATGCCGGTAGTGAGTTGGATGGCATTGTTTCACAAGTTAACCAGATCAACGACATGAACTTCCAAATCGCGACGGCAGCCGGTCAGCAAAGCAGTGTCGCAGAAGAGATGAGTCAAAATCTTACCAACGTACGTGAGTTGGTGGAAGCATCGGTAACCGTTGTCTCTGAACTACTAGAAACATCCGAAATTATGCAGAAAAATGCTGAAGAGTTAGATAAGAAAATCACCGCATTCAAAGTGTGATCTCACAGAGTGACTGAATAAACGCCCGCACATATTTCGCGGGCGTTTTTTATTGGGTAAAGTTTGTTATATATATTCAAAAACATTTGTGGCTCCAGGAATAAGATCCTCAGTCGCCCTGATTAATGAGCCAAGTCATCTCAAATATTTGGCTTTTACAAGGAAGAACCATGCCGTTGCCAACCCAACTTACATCGCTATCACAGTCTGCATTGGATAACTTAGCTGAGTACCAATTAGCACAACAATGGCCAGAGACAGTTTATCAACAGCTCGAGCATGTTGCCGGGTTAAGTAAATTCGTCTTGGAAGTGCTGGCAAAAGATGAGCAGCTGCGTAATGAGTTACCCACTATGCTGGAGCAAAATGAGCGCGTTAGTTTGTATCGCGATGTATTGGCTAACCAGTTGAGTGATTGCTTTGATGAGATGAGTGGTCAGCGAGTGTTGAGGCAGTTCCGCAACCGCGAGATGGCTTATATTGCTTGGCGTGACTTTTGTGGTAGTTGGTCACTTGAAGAGAGCTTGGAGCATTTGTCCCAACTTGCAGAAGCAATGATCTTTGAAACTTATCAGTGGCAATACAAAGCTTGTTGTGAGCTATGGGGGACACCTTGCAATGCCGAAGGCGAAGCACAGCCGATGTTGATCATTGGTATGGGGAAGCTGGGTGGTGGTGAACTCAATTTCTCTTCCGATATTGATCTGATTTTTACTTACCCAGAAAACGGTGAGACGCAAGGCGCTCGTCGCAGCATTGCGAATGCGCAATTCTTTACTCGTCTAGGTCAACGCATTATTAAAGCGCTCGATCAGCAAACCTTTGATGGCTTCTGTTATCGCGTTGATATGCGTATTCGTCCATTTGGTGATAGCGGTCCATTGGTGATGAGTTACGCGGCCCTTGAAGATTATTATCAAGAGCAAGGACGTGACTGGGAACGCTACGCCATGATCAAAGCGCGTGTGATGGGGCGCGAGATGTACCCTGAATACCAAGAATTACGCCAGATGCTGCGTCCATTTGTATTTCGTCGTTATATCGACTTTAGTGCCATTCAGTCTTTGCGCCGTATGAAGTCGATGATCAGCAGTGAAGTACGCCGTCGCGGCTTGAGTAACAATATTAAGCTAGGGGCTGGTGGCATCCGTGAAGTGGAGTTTATTGCTCAGGTCTTTCAGTTGATCCGTGGTGGACGTGAGCCAAGCCTGCGTCAGCGCGGCTTATTGGTCACCCTCGAGGCAATTGATGAACTTGAATTGTTGAATAAGCAAGACGTGACGCATTTACGTGATGCCTACAAGTTCTTACGACGCCTTGAGAACTTGTTGCAAGCCATGGCCGATAAACAAACCCAAACGTTACCTGATGGTGAGATTGAGCGTTTACAACTTGCGGTCGCGATGGGCTACCAAGATTGGCAACAACTGCATCAGCAAGTGCAATTAAATATGAATAATGTGCACGCAGTGTTTACTCATTTGATCGGTGATGATGAAGAAGAGCAGAGCGAGGTTGCCAAACATTTTAATGAATTGTGGGACATGGCGCAGCACAGTGATGTGATTGAAAACATTCTTATTAATGATATCCAAGCGGTTGAGCCAGAGAAGATGGCGCAAACCATCATTAATTTCAAACAAGACTTGGCAAAGAAAACCTTAGGTCCTCGTGGGCGAGAAGTGCTTAACCGTCTGATGCCAAAAATATTTCAAGCGATCTTTGCCCATCCAGATGCACAGTTTGGTTTACCACGAGTCCTGCATTTGTTGCACCGCATCGTGACACGAACCACTTACTTAGAGCTATTGGATGAACATGGTGCCGCTTTGACTCAACTTGTGCGTCTATGCACCGCGAGTCCAATGATTTCTGAGCAGCTTGGGCGTTACCCAATTCTGCTTGATGAGCTGATTGACCCGCAGCATTTGTATAACCCAATTCCTCTTGAATCGTATCGTACCGAGTTACGTGATTACCTTGCTCGTATCCCTGAAGATGACATGGAGCAGCAGATGGAAGCGCTGCGTCAATTCAAGCAAATCTGTATCTTACGCATTGCCGCTGCGGATATCGCAGGTGTGTTGCCTGTGATGAAAGTGAGTGACCACTTAACGTATTTGTCGGAAGCGATTGTTGAGTGTGTGGTTAATCAAGCTTGGCTGCAGATGGTGGCGAAATATGGCCAACCTAACCATCTGAAAGATCGCGAAGGTAAAGGCTTTGCCGTTGTTGGTTACGGTAAAGTCGGCGGTTGGGAGCTGGGCTACAATTCCGATTTAGATATCGTATTTATGCATGACTGCCCTATGAGTGCTTATACCGATGGCAAGAAAGATATTGATGGGCGTCAGTTCTATCTGCGTCTTGCTCAGCGCATTATCCATATTTTCTCAACCCGCACAGCATCAGGCATTCTGTACGAAGTGGACACTCGCTTACGTCCATCGGGTGCTTCGGGGTTATTAGTCAGTCCAACGGATGCGTTTGACGAGTACCAACGCACGGAAGCATGGACCTGGGAGCATCAAGCATTAGTGCGCGCTCGTATGATCTATGGTGATGAACCGCTACAACGAGCGTTCCATAAGATTCGTCACGGGATCTTGTGTCTGTCGCGTGAAACCGAAGAGTTGAAAAAGCAAGTGGTTGATATGCGAATTAAAATGCGCGATCACTTAGGTGGAAAAAAAGCCGGTCGTTTTATGTTGAAGCAAGACCCAGGCGGGATTACTGATATTGAGTTTCTCGCGCAATACTTGGTGCTTAATTACAGCCATGATAAACCGAAGCTGACGCGATGGTCGGATAACGTGCGCATATTCGAATCGCTCATCGCTCAGGGAATCATGGATGAACATCAGGCAATGGCGGTGACCAACGCCTATACTTCGATGCGTGACCAAATTCATCACCGTAATTTACTTAACCTAGATGCCGATGTTGCTGACGATAAATTTACGCAAGAGCGCCAATTAGTCGTGGACGTTTGGCAGCAGTGGTTAGTATCTTAGTGGTTAAATAATCAAAAGGTTTTGACCCTTCTGGGGCTATGATAAACTTTGCCCAGAATTAAATAGTGGAGTTCCATGATGAAACCAATCCTACCTGACTACAGTCAAGCGGGTGTGCTAATTGTTGGTGACGTAATGCTAGATCGTTACTGGTATGGTCCAACCGGTCGTATTTCGCCAGAAGCACCTGTACCAGTAGTGAAAGTAGAAAACAACGAAGAGCGTCCTGGTGGTGCTGCTAACGTAGCAATGAATATCGCCTCACTAGGTGGACACGCTCACATCGTGGGTTTAACAGGGATTGATGAACCAGCTAAAGTGTTGAACGAAACATTATCAGCACTAAAAGTGAAATGTGATTTCGTTTCACTGCCAAATCTACCAACCATTACCAAGCTTCGTGTATTGAGTCGTGGTCAGCAACTCATTCGTCTTGATTTCGAAGAACCGTTTGAAGGTGTCGATCCAGAGCCGATCCTCGATCGCATGGAGCAAGCACTGCCAAAAGTCAAAGCCGTGGTTTTTTCCGACTACGCTAAAGGCGCGCTAGAGCATGTGCAGCAGTTTATTCAAAAAGCTCGCGCAGCCAACGTCCCTGTATTTATCGACCCGAAAGGTGCTGATTTCGAACGTTACCGTGGCGCGACACTGCTGACGCCAAACATGTCGGAATTTGAGCACGTGGTTGGTAAAGTGAAATCAGAGCAAGACCTGGTCGAAAAAGCCTTGGGTCTAATCGAACAGTTTGATTTTGATGCGCTGTTGGTCACGCGCAGTGAAAATGGTATGACACTGATCCGTCGCGATCAAGAACCGTTCCATTTGCCGACTCAAGCCAAAGAAGTGTTTGACGTGACAGGTGCGGGCGATACCGTGATTTCTGTACTTGCGGCTTCAGTATCAGCAGGCAAACCACTCGATCAAGCTTGTGCGCTAGCCAATGCAGCAGCAGGTGTCGTAGTAGGCAAACTGGGTACTTCAACGCTATCAACGATTGAATTAGCGGAAGCGATTCATGGTAGCCATGACACGGACTTCGGTGTGATTTCAGAATCAGCTTTGATCGAGGCGGTGAAGAAGGCACAGGGGCGCGGCGAGAAAGTTGTCATGACCAATGGTTGTTTTGATATTTTACATGCGGGTCATGTCTCTTACTTGAACCACGCGGCAGAATTGGGTGATCGCTTGATTGTCGCGGTGAACACTGATGAGTCAGTGAAGCGCCTAAAAGGTCCTGGTCGTCCGGTTAACCCAACAGATCGCCGTATGGCTGTGCTAGCAGGTTTAGGTGCCGTGGATTGGGTTGTCCCGTTTGCTGAAGATACGCCGCAGCGTTTGATTTCGGAAGTGCTACCAGACCTATTGGTCAAAGGTGGTGATTACAAACCAGAAGAGATTGCTGGTGGAAAAGAAGTGATTGCCAATGGTGGTGAAGTCAAAGTATTAAACTTTGAAGACGGCTGCTCAACCAGTGAAATCATCAATGCGATTAAAGGTGGCAAAGGTTAACTCGCTCTGCTAACCCAAATGATTAGACGCTCATCTTTGATGGGCGTTTTTTTTGCTCGCTAGGTGTGTGGTAGACGTAAAAACAAAAAAAGGAGCCTAGGGCTCCTTTTTTACAATTCAGCTGAAGATCAGTCTTCTAGCTCACCACAGAAGCGGTAACCTTCACCGTGGATAGTTGCGATGATCTCAGGTGTACCAGACACTGATTCAAAGTGCTTACGGATACGACGGATTGTTACGTCAACCGTACGGTCATGTGGCTTAAGCTCACGACCAGTCATCTTCTTCAGAAGATCGGCACGCGTTTGGATCTTACCTGGGTTCTCACAGAAGTGAAGTAGAGCACGGAACTCAGAACGAGGTAGTTTGTAGCTATCGCCATCAGGGCTCACTAGAGAGCGGCTGTTGATGTCTAGAACCCAACCGTTGAACTGGTATTTCTCAACGCTACGTTTCTCTTCTTGAACTGAGCTAGAGTTCATTGAACGGTTTAGTAGGTTGCGAGCACGGATAGTCAGTTCGCGAGGGTTAAATGGTTTAGTGATGTAATCATCTGCGCCGATTTCAAGACCTAGGATCTTATCAACTTCGTTGTCACGACCAGTCAAGAACATCAGTGCCACGTTTGCTTGCTCGCGTAGTTCACGTGCTAGCAATAGACCATTTTTACCAGGTAGGTTGATGTCCATGATCACCAAGTTGATTTGACTCTCAGTCAAAATCTGGTGCATCTCTTCACCGTCACTGGCTTCGAAAACAGCGTATCCCTCTGCTTCAAAAATACTCTTAAGAGTGTTACGAGTTACTTGCTCATCTTCAACGATAAGAATCTGCGGGGTTTGCATCGGCGTTACCTAAACTTGTGAAAAAAATGTGCTAATAGAATAAATTCTAGGCAAAAACATTACTTACAGGTAATTGATTTTGACAATATACCAAAGACTATAAAAAAACACTTCTTTACATGCCCGCCATCCTTGGTGTTACTTTCTTTCAAAAGAGGTTCCGTATCCTCATTCATACTATTAAGCGTTTGGTTCGGATTTTATAGAGTTAACAGCATGCTAACAATGCTCAAATGTTAATTCCATTCACTTTGTTGATTTATATCAAGAGATTCTTTGTAACAGATATTAATAGTAAATGACAGTTGTAAATTTATTGGTTATATGATGATTGATGCTCATTTTTGGCGATCTTACTGTGATCCATACTTCAAATTTGAAAATAGAATTCCAACTGGCGATTTTGTGATTATTACGGCGAATAATCCAGCGAGTCACAAGTTGTCAGAACAAGAAAACCTTATAAGAAATAAATGTTTGCAGTGTGATCTCGTACCATATATTTCACATGAAGTTTTGGTAGGCAATGCGGATTTTTCGTGGGCAGAAATGAGCTTTGCGTGTGCGATTTCTGTGCCACAAGCTATTGAGCTTGGGCTAAAATATCAGCAAAATGCTATCTACTTTGTTCAAGATGAACAGCTCAATTTGTTATCTTGCCTGCCAGATAGAACAAAAATCAACCTAGGGAATTGGCGGCATAGGATCAGATAAGGACTACAAATTAAGTTCATGGAGGAAGACATGAGAGACATAACCCCGGACATTTGTGACAAATTTGAACGTCACGTTAATTACGTAAATTTACCACTTTGCAACTTTGGTCAACGTGCTGCTTTTTGGGGCGAAATTGTTACCATCCGTTGTTATCACGATAACTCTAAAGTTCGCGAACTGTTAGGTCAAGATGGGCGCGGAAAAGTGTTGGTCGTGGATGGTAATGGTTCGTCACAACGCGCTTTGCTTGGCGACCAATTAGCGATTCTTGCCATTGAGAATCATTGGGAAGGGATCATCATCAATGGCGCCATTCGCGATGCGGCTGCGATTGCGGAGATGGATATCGGGGTGCAGGCTTTAGGCACTTGTCCGTTTAAAACTGAGAAGCGTGGGGCGGGTGAAGTCAATGTCATGCTTACCATTCATAACCAGATGATACGTCCTGGGGATTATATCTATGCCGATTGGAATGGCGTATTGACCTCAACAGAGTTACTCAACTGGAATTAACGATTAATTAAAATCGGAAACCAATTCCGACTTCAAAGCCTTGCTGCCACTCTTGATAATCGAGGGTGGCATGCAAATCAAGATGCTCAGTGAGGTGAACGCGGCTGGAAACTTCAGCGGCGATACCACTTTCTTGCCCTTGCGGAGCCTTATCATCGCTGTATGAGTGTAGTGAGCTCTTCACAGACAAACGGGGTGATACTTGATATTTGACCCCACTGAGAAAACCGCTTTCATTGTTCTGATCCAAGCGAGTACCCACATAAACATCCACTTTATCAAATAGGCTGTAGGTATAACCACTATCGATGGTCCATGAATCAAAGCTGTGTTGATTGCTTTCACTGGATAAGAATAGGCGGTGTGGTGAGTCACTTTTGTCGTCGAGCAGTTTTGGAAGATCGGCAGCAGACACCCCACAACTTAGAAGGGTGAGAGTTAGGCTAATTAGTCTTTTCATAAGCCACCTCAATCCTAAGGGTTATATTTATTATTCCACTGCATGCACAATTAAAGCACAAAACTTAAAGGCGAGTCGTACTTTTTAACTAAACACGATCAAATTTGCTATATCCGTTGTGTTTGTGAGCAAGTTTTGCTGTTAAAACTGCCGTTAATGATGGATTTGTAGGCTTGAAAAAACAAAGTTTTCGTTGACTAAATGTTGTGAAATAGGGTAAACGTAGAGGTAAGCAAACATATACCAGCTAAATCACTATGCAAATTGACAGCCGAAACGTAATGACCACAACCATTATTATTACCGACACTACGCGCGTTGGGGCAGGCTGCTAAGCGTAAAAAATCAAAAAAAAGGCCTGTATCCCAAACGGACACAGGCCTTTTTTTATACCAATTTATCGAGAATTCGGAGGAAGGGATGCGAGTTTTAAAATTTGGTGGTTCATCACTGGCAGATGCTGACCGCTTTTTACGAGCGGCGGATATTATTGCTAATAATGCTCAACAAGAAGAAGTTGCTGTGGTGCTTTCAGCTCCGGGTAAAACGACCAATAAATTAGTCGCTGTGATTGAAGCGGCTTTGAAGGGCAGTGATGCCGAATCACAAATTGCCGAAATCGAAGATCTATTTCGTGGCTTGTTGGCTGAAATTCAGCAGTCACTTCCAAACCTAGATGCCAATGGCTACAACCATCAAGTTAAAGCGTCTCTGACCCAGTTACGTCAATTTGTTAGCGGCATTAGCTTGCTCGGGATGTGCCCTGATAACGTTAATGCTCGTATCATCAGTAAGGGAGAGCGCGTCTCGATTCAACTGATGAAAGCGGTGTTAGAAGCCAAAGGACAGCCAGCAAGCTTAATCGACCCAGTTGAATATTTGCTTGCGCGAGGTGACCACCTTGAAGCTATGGTCGATGTCGAAGTGTCTACCGAAAACTTCCGCGCTAAGCCACTGCCGTTAGGGCATGTAAATATCATGCCGGGCTTCACGGCTGGCAACGCAAAAGGCGAGCTTGTTACTCTTGGTCGCAATGGTTCCGACTATTCGGCAGCGGTGCTTGCTGCGTGTTTACGTGCAGAGTGCTGTGAAATTTGGACGGACGTAGATGGTGTCTATAACTGTGATCCGCGTTTAGTGGATGATGCGCGTTTACTGAAATCACTGAGTTACCAAGAAGCGATGGAGCTTTCTTATTTCGGTGCATCAGTGCTGCATCCAAAGACCATTGCACCGATTGCTCAATTCCATATCCCATGCTTGATTAAAAATAGCTTTAACCCGCAAGGGGCTGGTACTTTGATTGGTCAAGACACTGGTGAAGACAAGTTAGCGATTAAAGGCATCACGACTTTAAGCGAGCTGACGATGGTCAACGTCTCGGGCCCTGGAATGAAAGGGATGGTCGGGATGGCAAGTCGTGTATTCGGTGCGATGTCATCTGCTGGCGTATCAATTGTGCTTATCACCCAGTCTTCGTCGGAATACAGCATCAGCTTCTGTATTGAAGCAGAAGATAAAGCTTTAGCCGAGCAAGCGCTAAAAGATGCCTTTGAATTGGAACTCAAAGATGGCTTGTTAGAGCCAGTTGAGTACATCGATAACGTTGCTATCGTCACGCTAGTTGGTGACGGTATGCGCACCTCTCGTGGCGTAGCTTCACAATTCTTCTCATCACTAGCTGAAGTGAACGTTAACATCGTAGCGATTGCTCAAGGTTCATCAGAGCGCGCAATCTCGGCAGTAATCCCAGAAGATAAGATTTCTGAGGCGATCAAAGCGTGTCACGAAAATCTATTCAACTCTAAGCACTTCCTCGATGTGTTTGTGGTTGGTGTTGGTGGCGTTGGCGGCGAGTTAGTCGATCAAATCCAGCGTCAGCAAGCCAAACTGGCAGAAAAAGGCATCGTCCTACGCGTATGTGGTTTAGCAAATAGTAAAGGTGTACTACTTGATGGTCAGGGCTTGCCATTGGAGCATTGGCGTGATCGCCTCAATGGTGTTTCAGAGCAGTTTAGTTTGGCGAGTCTTAAGTCTTTAGTTCAGCGCAACCATATTATTAACCCTGTGCTGGTGGATTGTACGTCAAGTGAGGTCATCGCCAATCAATATGCAGATTTCTTAGCGGCGGGTTTCCATGTGGTAACGCCAAACAAGAAAGCCAATACCGCTAGCATGTCTTACTACCATCAATTACGTAATGTTGCTCGTAGCTCGCGTCGTAAATTGATGTACGAAACCACAGTAGGTGCGGGCTTGCCTGTGATTGAGAACTTGCAGAACTTAATTTCAGCGGGTGATGAGCTAGAACGCTTTACGGGTATTTTGTCGGGCTCGCTCTCTTATATCTTTGGCAAGTTAGATGAAGGCATGACGCTTAGCCAAGCAACGAATATTGCTAAAGATAACGGCTTCACTGAACCAGATCCGCGCGATGATCTATCTGGTATGGATGTCGCTCGTAAGCTGCTTATTCTTGCCCGTGAAGCTGGTATGGCACTTGAATTAGAAGATGTTGTGGTTGATCAAGCATTGCCACCAGGCTTCGATGACTCAGGCAGTATCGATGAATTTATGCAGCGCCTACCGCAAGCCGATGCGTACTTCCAAGAGCAAGTGGCTAAGGCTAAAGCGGAAGGCAAAGTCTTACGTTATGTTGGTGAAATTGCCGATGGGCAGTGCCGTGTAAGCATTGCGGCAGTGGATGAAAATGATCCAATGTTTAAGATCAAAGATGGTGAAAACGCTTTAGCCTTCTACAGCCGTTACTACAACCCAATTCCATTAGTGCTACGTGGCTATGGTGCTGGTACTGAAGTGACAGCGGCAGGCGTGTTTGCCGATGTGATGCGTACACTTGGCTGGAAACTGGGGGTATAACCATGACACGAGGTATGGATGTAGTGGTTTATGCGCCAGCATCAATCGGTAACGTCAGTGTCGGTTTCGATGTGTTGGGAGCTGCCGTGTCGCCAATTGATGGCACTCTACTTGGCGACCGCGTGTTAGTCAGTCAAGGTACAGAGGCGTTCACGCTTAGTACCGCAGGAAACTTTGTTTCTAAGTTACCCACCGATCCCAAGGAAAACATCGTTTACGATTGTTGGCGAGTGTTTGCGCGCGAATTGGATCGTAAAGGTGAAGCGTTATTGCCAGTGGCGATGACACTGGAAAAGAACATGCCAATTGGGTCAGGTCTTGGCTCAAGTGCTTGTTCGATTGTCGCGGCACTGGATGCGCTAAACCGTTTCCATGGTGAACCATTAGATGAGATGGAACTGCTTGCTCTAATGGGGGAGATGGAAGGGCAAATCTCTGGTGGCATTCACTACGATAACGTGGCGCCATGTTATCTTGGTGGCTTACAGCTAATGCTAGAGGAGTTGGGAATCATCAGCCAAGAAGTGCCATGTTTTGATGAATGGTATTGGGTGATGGCTTATCCGGGTATTAAAGTCTCAACTGCGGAAGCACGCTCGATTCTACCTTCACAATACCGTCGCCAAGATGTGATTGCACATGGGCGTAACTTGGCAGGTTTTGTCCATGCATGTCATTCGAATCAGCCGGAACTTGCTGCAAAAATGATCAAAGACGTGATCGCTGAACCATATCGTGAGAAACTGTTACCTGGGTTTGCCGATGCGCGTAAATACGCCACTTCAGCAGGCGCTCTTGCGACAGGCATTTCAGGTAGTGGACCGACACTATTTAGTGTCTGTAAAGAGAAAGACATTGCTGAACGTGTAGCTCGATGGCTCGAACAAAATTACGTACAAAATGAAGAGGGATTCGTTCATGTTTGTCGTTTAGATAAACAAGGTTCGATCGTTACAGGAAGTAAGCTATGAAGCTGTACAACATAAAAGAAAATGATGAACAAGTATCCTTTGGCCAAGCGGTTCGCCAGGGGTTGGGCCGCAACCAAGGTCTATTTTTTCCATCGCAACTGCCACAGTTTGACGATGTCGATGCGCTGTTAGATGAAGATTTTATCGCGCGTAGTACCAAAATTTTATCAGCATTGATCGGTGATGAGCTTGCCTCGGAGCAAGTCAATGCCATGGTTGATGCTGCATTTCAATTTCCTGCACCGATTAAACAAGTCAAATCGGGCGTCTATGCCTTAGAGTTGTTCCATGGTCCAACTCTGGCGTTTAAAGACTTTGGTGGTCGTTTTATGGCGCAGTCTTTGGCGGCAGTTTCCAATGGTGGCAAAATTACCATTCTAACCGCAACTTCAGGAGATACTGGTGCGGCAGTCGCTCATGCTTTCTATGGTATGGAAGACATCAATGTGGTGATCCTGTACCCGAAAGGTAAGATCAGCCCACTACAGGAAAAGCTATTCTGTACACTAGGTAAGAATATCCACACTGTCGCGATTGATGGCGATTTTGATGCTTGTCAGGCGTTGGTGAAACAAGCATTTGATGATGCAGCACTGCGTGAAGAGATTGGCTTGAATTCAGCGAACTCGATTAACATCAGCCGTTTAATGGCACAAATCTGTTACTACTTTGAAGCCGCATCACAGTTGACTAAGCAGCAACGTGAAAACTTAGTCGTGTCTGTACCAAGCGGTAACTTTGGTAACCTAACCGCAGGTCTACTGGCGAAAGCGATGGGGCTACCAATTAAGCGCTTTATCGCAGCAACCAATGCTAACGATACCGTTCCGCGTTACCTAGAAACGGGTCAGTGGGATCCTAAACCGACCGTGGCAACCACATCGAACGCGATGGATGTTAGCCAACCAAATAACTGGCCACGGATTGAAGAGTTGTGCCAAATTAAAGGTTGGGGATTAGATTCACTAGGCAAAGGTTCAGTGACTGATAAGCAGAGCGCAGAATCGGTGCAAGAGCTTCACCAACTGGGCTATCTATGTGAGCCACACGGCGCGATTGCCTACCGAGTTTTAGGCGATCAATTGGCGGAAGGCGAGACAGGTTTATTCCTATGTACCGCGCACCCAGCGAAATTCAAAGAAGTGGTGGACGATATCCTTGGTAGCGATATCGAGTTGCCGGGTCCACTTGCGAAACATGCGGCAATGGAGCTTCTTTCAGAAGATCTGGCCAATGACTTTGAAGCCTTAAAACAAGTGCTGAGAAAAGTGCAGAAATAGCAAAAAGGTCGCGAAAGCGATCTTTTTAATGGATGCGGGAATAGGGAACGCCAATAAATGGCTTACGGAGCACAAAGCGGCAAGCCGCTTTGTACGAACTTTTGTTCCTACTTCCCGAAGCTCAGCTAGGCTGAGCGTTCTCGCAACGAGGCATTTGCCGAGTGTTCCCGCCTCCCGAAGCACTGCGTTTACGCAGTGCGTTCTCTTAATCTCTTCGAGATTAACGATTCAATGCAAAAATAGGCAGTGACAAGTGCCAGCGAATTGCGCCCAAACGAATCACCAGTGTTGAGATCACCCCAACTAAGAAAGCGGTGTCGTTGCTGCATCCCATGGTGAGTGCGGTGGTATGGAATGCGCCGCCAATGATACAAGCCGTCGCGTAGACTTCACTTCTTAGCACCATCGGCACTTCTCTGGCTAAAACGTCACGGATAATACCGCCCCCACAGCCAGTGATCACGCCCATGATGATGGCAACAAGCGCTGAATCTTGGAACATCATCGCTTTTTCAACACCAATGCCGACAAACACCGCTAAGCCCACCGCGTCACAAACCGGTAAAATCCACCAAGCGAGACGTTTAGGTCGACGAACAATCAACATAGTCAGCAGACAGGTAACAAAGATAACCCACAAATAGTTAGTATCTGTTATCCAAAATACAGGAGTGGCGCCAAGCGACATATCACGGATAGTCCCCCCACCGATGGCGGTTACGCTGCCGAGTACCACGACACCAAAGGGGTCCATTTTGAGACGACCCGCAAGTAAAACCCCAGAAATAGCGAAGATGGCAGTGCCAAAAAGGTCAATTAAATAAATTAACAAGGAATCCATGTTTTTAGGATCTCAATACTTATAATAAACGTTGTGTTGATCCCCAAGTTCTCTCGCTAGGTTTGATTACTTGGGTATAGTGGCTCGCGAAAAGCACCGATGAAAAATCGGCGCCGCATAGTAAGAGATTATTGGCGCAACCGTTAACGCTTTTGTCTCACTGTTTCGAAGAGCTCACAAACTTGTTCAATCGCGTGTAAAGTTCGCGGGGTTGGGCGGTTTAACCAATCCGATTGTAAAACCCAAACTTGTTCTTTTTGTAGTGCTTGCAGTTGCTCTGCCCATGGTTGCCACATTCCGGCGTTTTCAGTGGCGTGTCTCGAGGTAAAAATGACTTCAGGGTTGGCTAATATCACTTGCTCAAGTCCCACTTGTGGGTAGGAAGCCGAGCTTTCTTCAAACACATTGACCCCGCCACAAAATGCAAACACCTCACTTGGCCAATTGCCATTCGCAACCGTAATAATTGGCTTCTCACTCAATTGATAGAAATAGCTTACAGGCTCGTCGGTGTTGTATTTCTGTTTGAGCTCTTTTAGTGCTTGGCGAAAATCATTTGCTGATTTTTGACCAATAGACGGGTCATCAGCAAACTGACTAAGATCGTCGATGTTTTTTGCGATCTCAGCTAAAGAGGTGGATTGGGCGTCATAAAAAGTGAAGCCAAACTGACGCAGTTTGGCTAAATCTTTAGCCGGGTTACCTGATGGCCAAGCAATGATGAGATCTGGCTGAAGGGTGATGATTCTCTCGATATTAATGCCCTGATGGTTGGCGACTTTTTCAAGTTTTTTCGCATATTCGGGGTAATCGCTATATTCGCTTACCGCGACAAGCTTATCGCCTAAACCTGCGGCATCGGCAAGTTCGGTGGCTGAAGGTGCTAAACTGACCACGCGGTTAATCGTTTGCGCATGGAGAGGGAAACTGGCTATCAATAGCAGTAGAGCTAATCGAAACATTACAATCCTTGGTAAATAGTGCCCATAACGAGGCTTTGAATGAATACCCAAAGCCATAAACGTCCGAGTAGAAGTTTACGCAATTGAGCAAAATGAAAGGCGGCAGGAGCAATACGCCCGCCAAGTTTAGCGCGCACAGATTTTTTACCGTTATAAATCGCGGGACCTGCGAGTGAGAGTTCGAGTTTAGCACCGCAAGCGATCAGCAACCATGACGGTCCAGGTAACGGCCACGAAGCCGCTTGTTGTTTCAGTAGTGTCAGTGAAACTTGAGCGCGATTGCCGAGTAAAATCATCAAAGCAAACAGGCGCAAAGGGATAAAGTCCAGCACTGCAAGGATTCTGACGGCAGGTATGCCAAACGGCATAAACTGCTGGCGTGATGGCGACCAGGCGCGTGCAAGTTCCATTGCCATGCGATACATAAATGCGCCAATACCACCTGCTAACGCATACCAAAACAGAACGGCGACCACATTGCGACCCAATCCCATGATGAGCGTTTCACTGCCCGCTTTGCCAAGTCCGAGTAAAGAGAGTGAATCGGTGCTGCGATTCACTAGCGGGGCGAGCAGTTTTTTTGCTGCGCGGCTATTTTCATCGGCAAGTAATTGGGTAAATTGAGTGGCAAAGCTTTGATTGTTGCGCCAATCCAGAGAGAGCAGCAGAAAAGCTAACTCGTACAGTTGTGGTTGCCACACTAAGGGTTTTAGCGCCCATAGCACAATCAGCATTGGCAGCATCATTAACAGCCAAGCGAGTGTGCCAGACGTGAGGCTTTGTGAATAGCTACTTTGAACGTTAACTTTATTCGCTAACTGTTCGGCAAACTTGTGCCATAAAATTGCAGGATGGGCTTCTCGCGGGATAGGAAGAACCCAATGACAGATTAGTGCACCCCACATAACGAGGAGCGCACCATTAGCAAATAGCTGAGTAAAGAGTTCTTCCATGATGGCTCTGTGATTATGCTTTTAGCAATTCAACCATCTTAATCACCATTTCTGATGAGCTTTGTGCTGCAAGTGGCAGGAACTCATCAAAGCTCATGGTTGCTTCTTTGTCTGCTACGTCAGAGATAGCGCGAACCACAACAAACGGTACTTTAAATTGGTGACAAGTTTGTGCAATCGCCGCGGCTTCCATTTCTACTGCAACAACAGAAGGGAAGTGCTTGCGGATAAACTCTTGACGTTCTGCACTTGCTACGAACGCATCACCAGTACAAATCAAACCACGTACCGCGTGTTTGTCTTCCATTTGTGCTAGGGCTTGTTCCGCGATGTCCATCAATTTAGCATCAGCAATGAATGCTGCTGGCTGTTGAGCCATTTGACCGATTTCGTAACCAAATGCTGTTACGTCAGCATCGTGGTGGCGAACTTCAGTTGAGATAACCACGTCACCTAGGTTTAGGCTTGAATCAAAACCGCCAGCAGAACCGGTGTTGATCACTACGTCTGGTTGGTACTCATCCAGCAGAATAGTGGTACCTACTGCCGCAGAAACTTTACCGATACCTGATTGAAGCAGAACAACGTCAACATCGTTTAGTTGACCAGAGAAGAAAGTACAACCTGCTTTTGTTACTTCTTGGCAGTTGTCGATAGAGCCTTTAAGGATGGCAACTTCTTGTTCCATCGCACCGATGATACCGATTTTCATAGGAAATCCTGTTTATTCCAATAGCTAGCTTTTGATGGCGTAAGTGTACCAGAAACGGTGGGAATGGGAACGTTCAGCAAACGAAGCGAGCTTCGTTTGTGGAACGCACAGCAAGGCTGTGCTCACGGATGCGGGAACGTTCGGCAGCGCCTCACTGTGGGACGCTTGCTAAAGCTTCGCTTACGGAAGTGAAGGTGGGCGACGCTTAATGTACATTGATAATAGAGAGTCGAGAAATCAGTGCGGCGGGTTGCCTTTTCGCATAAAGGCACCCCATCTACCTCCCGAAGCCCAGTGATAATGGGCGTTCTCGAAGCAAAGCTTTGCTTTGCGTTCCCGTATCCGTAGCGAAGCTCGCTTCGCGTTCTATTTGCCAAGCTTCGTTTGTGGAACGCACAGTAAGGCTGTGCTCACGGATGCGGGAATGTTCGGCTGCGCCTCACTGCAGGACGTTCAATGAACTTCGATAGTAGAGAGTCGAGAAACAAGCTAGGCTGCTTGTCTTTTCGCATAAAAGCACAGCATTTACTTCCCGAAGCTCAGTTATACTGGGCGTTCTCGAAGCAAAGCTTCGCTTTGCGTTCCCGTATCCGTAGCGAAGCTTGCTTCGCGTTCTTTTTGCCAAGCTTCGCTTTGCAAAAGCTATTGCTTAACCTCTATACATACCCTATAATTCGCGCTCCTCGTACCGGCTGAATCAGAGATTGGCTGGTACAAATATTAACCTACTCTTATTAGGAGAGAATTATGTCTCTGAATGCAGAAACTAAAGCAGCAATCGTTGCTGATTACGCACGTGGCGAAGGCGACACTGGTTCACCAGAAGTACAAGTAGCACTACTAACTGCTTCTATCAACCACCTACAAGGTCACTTCAAAGCTCACAAAGGCGACCACCACAGCCGTCGTGGTCTACTACGCATGGTTTCTCGCCGTCGTAAGCTTCTAGACTACCTAAAAGGTAAAGATCTAGGTCGTTACCAAGACCTAATCGCTCGTCTAGGTCTACGTCGCTAATAGCGACTGCTTAGCAGTTTGTCAGAAAAGGGGCTTTATGCCCCTTTTTTGTTGGCTAAATTTAGCCAAATCCAACGAATGCCGTTATACTACGCACGGCTGAACCTCGTTTCGGGGTTTTCTCTATAGTTCATTGCATTACAGTCAACCACGTCGACCAAAAGGTCGCGACTATTAAAAGGAAACTTACAAAAGTTTCTTTTCACTAGTCGCGATTCGTAGTGCCTTGAGCTTTTATTTATATATTCTGAGCGCAGCTCAGAGACAAGGATTAACAATGTTCGAAAAACCAGTTGTTAAAACGTTCCAGTACGGTAACCACACGGTTACTCTAGAAACTGGCGTTATCGCACGTCAAGCTACTGCAGCTGTTATGGTTACTATGGACGATACTGCGGTATTCGTTTCTGTAGTAGGTAAAAAAGAAGCGGTTGCAGGTCAAGACTTCTTCCCGCTAACAGTAAACTACCAAGAGCGTACTTACGCGGCAGGTAAAATCCCTGGTGGTTTCTTCAAGCGTGAAGGTCGTCCTTCTGAAGGTGAAACGCTAACGGCTCGTCTAATCGACCGCCCAATCCGTCCTCTATTCCCAGAGGGTTTCACTAACGAAGTACAAGTTATTGCAACTGTAGTTTCTGTTAACCCAGACGTACAACCAGATATCCCAACAATGATTGGTACATCTGCAGCGCTTGCTATCTCTGGTATCCCATTCAATGGTCCTATCGGTGCAGCACGTGTTGGTCACATTGACGGTCAACTAGTACTAAACCCAAGCAACACTGAACTAAACGCATCTCGTCTAGACCTAGTGGTTGCGGGTACTGAATCTGCAGTTCTAATGGTTGAGTCAGAAGCTGACAACCTAACTGAAGAAGAAATGCTATCTGCAGTTGTATTTGGTCACGACCAACAACAAGCTGTGATCAAAGCGATCAACGAATTCGCAGCAGAAGTTGCGACCCCGTCTTGGAACTGGGTTGCGCCTGAAGCGAACACAGCTCTAAACGAGAAAGTGGCAGATCTAGCAGAAGCTAAACTAGTAGAAGCTTACCAAATCACTGAAAAGATGGCTCGTTACGACCGTATCCATGAGATTGCGGCAGAAGTTAACGCAGTTATCCTTGCTGAAGATCCAGAAGCAGATGCGAAAGAAATTCACACTATCTTCCACGATCTAGAGAAGACAGTTGTTCGTCGCAGCATCATCGCTGGTAACCCACGTATCGACGGTCGTGAAAAAGACATGGTTCGTGCACTAGACGTACGTACTGGTGTTCTTCCACGTACTCACGGTTCTTCGCTATTCACTCGTGGTGAAACTCAGGCACTAGTAACGGCGACTCTAGGTACTCAACGTGATGCGCAAATCATCGACGAGCTAACTGGTGAGAAGAAAGATTACTTCCTACTACACTACAACTTCCCTCCATACTGTGTAGGCGAAACTGGTTTTGTAGGTTCTCCTAAGCGTCGTGAAATCGGTCACGGTAAACTAGCGAAGCGTGGTATTGCAGCAGTAATGCCATCAATCGATGAGTTCCCATACACTGTACGTGTAGTATCAGAAATCACTGAATCTAACGGTTCATCTTCAATGGCTTCTGTATGTGGTACTTCTCTAGCGCTTATGGACGCTGGTGTGCCAATCAAGGCTTCTGTTGCGGGTATCGCAATGGGTCTTGTTAAAGAAGGCGATGACTTCGTTGTTCTTTCTGACATTCTTGGTGATGAAGACCACCTAGGTGATATGGACTTTAAAGTAGCAGGTACAAACACTGGTATCACTGCACTACAAATGGACATCAAGATCGAAGGTATCACTAAAGAGATCATGCAAATTGCGCTTAACCAAGCTCAAGGTGCACGTAAGCACATCCTATCTGTAATGGATCAAGCTATCTCTGGTGCTCGTGACGATATCTCTGAATTCGCTCCTCGCATTCACACAATGAAGATCAGCGCAGAGAAGATCAAAGACGTTATCGGTAAAGGTGGTGCAGTTATCCGTGCTCTAACGGAAGAAACTGGTACAACTATCGAAATCGAAGATGACGGCACAATCAAGATCGCAGCAACTGAAGGTGCAGCGGCGAAAGAAGCTATCCGTCGTATCGAAGAGATCACTGCTGAAGTTGAAGTAGGCCGTATCTACACGGGTAAAGTTGCTCGTCTAGCTGACTTTGGTGCATTCGTAACAGTACTACCTGGTAAAGACGGCCTAGTACACATTTCTCAAATCTCTGAGAAGCGTGTTGAGAAGGTGTCTGACTACCTAACTGAAGGTCAAGAAGTTCAAGTTAAAGTACTTGAGATTGACCGTCAGGGTCGTGTACGTCTAAGCATGAAAGAAGCTGTTGAGAAGCCAGCAGAAGAAGCTGAAAAGCCAGCTGCTGACGCTGAGTAATCTGGTATCCTATTAGCCTAGTCGGCTAAAAGCATGCTATAAAGGGAGCGGTGAGCTCCCTTTTTTTATGCCCAATAAACTATCTGGCATTAAATTGGGTTGGAGTAATGCTAGCGAGCGAGTGAACTTCCGCTAGACGTGTGACTCTTAGGGTATAGACTCATAATAAGTAGGAAATAGGAGTATGTGTTCGTGAAATGGTTTCAAACCGTAACGCTAGGCTTAAGCATGTTAATTGCGACGGGCTGTGCTACAACAGCGGATAAACAGCAGTGGTTTTATCCACCAATGGCGGTGCCCTTGCAAGCAAGTATGCAGCAAGAAGTACAGATTGCGCGTTTGTCTCAATTACTCCTTCGTCCTAATCTTTCTGACGAACTGCGTGCGAAAATGTTGTATGAGCGTGGTAGCTACTATGACAGTGTTGGTCTACGTGATCTGGCTCGCTTAGACTACAGCCAATCTTTGCAAATTAACCCAGCTCAATCGGAATTGTTCAACTTATTAGGTGTTTACTACACCCAAGTGGGTGAGTTTGATGCCGCGTATGAAGCGTTTGATTCGACGATTGATCTTGACCCAAGTAACTCTTACGCGGTACGTAACCGAGCGATAGCACTTTACTATGGCGACCGGATCGATCTCGCTTTAGAGGATATTGAAGCGCATTATGCAGAAGATCCAAGTGACCCTTTCCGTGCATTGTGGCTCTATCTCGTTAAGCTGGAAAAAGACCCGCAAGCGGCTCGTAAGCAATTACTCGATCTTTACCAAAAGCGCGACAACCAATGGGGTTGGGTGCTAGTGGCGATCACTCTCGGTGAAGTGTCAGAAGAACAAACCTTTAAAGCGATTTTTGCTGGCACGCGCGATAACACAGTATTGGCACAGCGTCTGACAGAAGCGTACTTCTATTTAGGTAAGCGTTATCAACATCAAGGTGATTTCGCCAGTGCAATTTCGATGTACAAATTGGCCATATCACTCAACGTTTACGAGTATGTTGAACATCGTTATTCATTCCTTGAGTTGACCAGAATCTTTAATGAAGTGAAAGCAGAGCAAGTTGCCAAAGCGAAGCTTGAGCAAGCTAAACAGCAATAAAGTCACTTTTATAGAAGAGCTTGAATATTTTAAACCACCTGCGGGTGGTTTTTTATTGCACAATTTTCGATAATCACTAAAATAGTTAGCCTTGCTAACTAATGGGATCCTAGTATGCATTTAGAAGAGAGTTTGATGGACTTAGAACGCTTTTGCTCTAAGGCTTGGCGACAGCATGGCAATGATGATCCTATGTGCCAGTTGAGCTTTAATGAGTTCGATTACTTAAAAGTTATCCAGCAGTACCCTCAAGGTGTGCGGATTACTGATTTAGCACAAGAGCTCTGTGTATCTAAGCCCTCGGCTTCGAATATGGTCACTCGATTAGCGAAAAAGAACTTGGTTGGCACCATTGCTTGCAGTGAAGATGCACGAGCTAAGCGCGTGGTGTTAACCGACTGGGTGATTGAAAATATGTCGTTTGAGCGGGTGGTATACCAACAAATTGCGACCGATTTGAATGCTCAATTGAGTAAACAGGAAGCGAAGCAATTGGTGCAATTGCTGAATAAAGCACTTAAAAAATAAAAATTTATCCATTTAGTTAGCTATGCTAACTAGTGTCGCAGGACACATTTTCTTGGTGAGAAGATGCAAGTATCTATTTATAAACAGTTTTGGCGTTATGCCATCCCTACTGTCGCTGCTATGTTGGTCAACGGCCTCTATCAGGTGGTTGATGGGATTTTTATCGGTCGTTATGTTGGTGCGGAAGGCCTCGCGGGGATCAACGTAGCTTGGCCTGTGATCGGTTCCATTTTAGGTATCGGTATGCTGGTGGGGGTTGGTACCGGGGCGCTTGCATCAATCAAGCAAGGTGAAGGTAATCAAGCCGGTGCAAGAGCAACACTGGCGACCGGTTTGCTACTACTGCTAGTGCTTGCGCCTGTGGTGTCGTTTGTGTTGTACATGTTTGCCGATAGCTTTTTACTTTGGCAAGGTGCACAAGGTCGTGTACTTGAGCTTGGTTCACAGTACTTACATATTTTGATTTTTGCCTGTGTATTTTCATTGGGGTCGATTGCTGCGCCGTTTCTATTGCGTAATGACGATAGCCCTAATCTAGCCACACTGTTAATGGTGGTGGGTGCAGTGGTGAACATCATTCTTGACTATGTATTTATCGCTCACCTTGGCTGGGAGTTGGAAGGGGCCGCTATCGCGACTGCAATTGCGCAGATGGTGGTGACGACACTGGGTGTCGGCTACTTCTTCTCAAGCAAGGCTAAGATGCGCTTGAGCTTGGCTGACTTGCGTATCCAGTTCGGTGAGGTACCACAAATTGCGGCTATTGGTGTTTCAAGCTTCTTTATGTACGCCTATGGTTCGATGATGGTGGCGTTGCACAACAGTCTGTTTGCTGAATACGGCAGTTCGGTACTCATCGGTGCGTATGCGATTTTGGGTTATATCGTGACGGTTTACTATTTGGTTGTCGAAGGCTTTGCTAACGGTATGCAGCCTTTGGTTAGCTACAACCATGGGGCGCGAAATCAAGACAATATCCGCAAACTGCTTGGTGTGGCGATGGGCAGTGCCGTGTTTGGCGGTTTGGCGTTTGTTATCCTGTTGAACTTGTTCCCACGTGAGTTTGTTTCGGTATTTAACTCGAGTGATGCCACGTTGATGGACAATGCCGTGATTGGTATTCGCCTACATATGTTTGCCATGTTCTTAGATGGCTTCTTGGTGGTGGCGGGTGCTTATTACCAATCGATCAACAAGGGCAGCAAGGCGATGTTTGTTACTGTGGGTAATATGGTCATTCAATTGCCATTCTTGTTTATTATGCCAAAACTAATGGGTATACCGGGTATTTGGATTGCCTACCCATTATCGAATGTGGCATTAAGCGTCGTGGTGGCTTGGATGCTATGGCGTGATGTGAAGCGCATGATTTTGCCACCAACACAGCCGCCAGTTGAGCCTATGACTCTAGCCAACTAACAATCAACAGGGGATAAGGTTACTTATCCCCTGTTGCTATTTTCAATCGCAGCATTGTTCAACTGCTCCACTATCGCGGAGATAGAGTGGGCTGAAGCTGCTAGTGACGAGTTAATTCTTGGGCTATCCACCAGTAAGTAGTTGTGCAGGTAGCGGTATATCGTTTGCCACTGCTGAACTCGGGTGACACTGAGTTTGCTGGCGTAGCTATCAGGTAGCCATAACGTGAACTGCTGACAAAACTGCTCAGCCACATTGAGATGGCGTGGCAGCAAAGGTGTGAGTTGTTCCTGAGTTTTATCAGTGTGTGACGTCAGCACCCCGATTCCCACTTGATGTGTTGTCTGTTTATCACTGACGAATAGTTTGTGCCATTTTTCATTCCACCAACTTAAAGTGCGCTGTTGATTGATTGACTCAGTTTGCTGACTATTGAGCGTATGGTGATAGTAGTAAAGTGCCGTATCGCCGGCTTTGACACGGGCACTAAACGAGGTAATGGCAGCACCACGAATAAAGCTCTCATGTTCGAGTAGCCAATTCAATGCGACGTGACTTGGCAGATGTTGATATAAGTTTTGCATATGCGCATGGGCGGCATAAACCGGGCGTAGTAATGCATTATGTGTGCTTTTTTCAAGTCTTAGTTGCCCATGCTGTGGCTCACAATAGGCAATCTGATCAAATTGACTACGGGCTAAAATTTTTTGATAGGTTTGCTCGGCGCGATTGAGTACATCAGGTTCATGGCTTAGTGACGACTCTTTTGTCTTTGCTTGATACTGAGCATCTGCCTGCCAATTCGCGGCTGGATTGGCATGACCTTGGTTATTGATCAATGCGTTGTCGGAAATGAGATAAACATAACCGCTGTGGCTATCAAGGGTACAAAGAGTCCATAGATGAGCAGCATGCTGCTTGGCATTTGAACTTAAGCCAGAGCGGCAGCGTTGCCGATAAGTGAAGCTGTACCAATTGAGAGTTGTTGTGAGTGTTAATTCCTTTTGTTCAATCCAACGTGAATATTGGTTAAGTAGTTGGCAAAGTTGCTGCAAATGCTGGCTGAAGACCTTATTTGTCAATCCAAGTTGGGACTGTAACTTGTCCGGTGTGATACCCGATAGAAGCGCATCTAGCCAAGGTTGTAACCGCTTTGCCTGTTGGTTGGGATTGGTTAAGGTGTGGACCTGCATGCAGTGTTGGCATTGGATGCGTTGACTGCCTGTTGGTGTATGACCATAGCGCAGCCACGATGCTGGCTTGCAATCACAGTTCTTATTCGGGTAATGATGGAATTGGTACTGTTGAAGTTGCGCAGCCAGCGTTAAGATTGGCTCGTTTAACAGCACCGGCGGGAAGGCACCACATAAATTGCAGTGCCATGCCAGATAGCCGAGTCGCTCGGAGAATTGATATAGGTTTTGATCTGGGTTACCGCAATTGCGGCAACCAAATGTCTTACAACCGTTATAGTTCTGGCGAAAGGACAAGGCTCATATTCTCTATAGATTACTCTTGGCGGCTGATATCCACTTGGCGACCAAGTTTCGGTACGGTGATGCTCTCACGTTGTTTAAACTGCTCAATCAACACTTGCATCACTGGCTCACCCTGAGACAGTGGCTTGCCTTCGGCAAACACATGATAGCCATCACCACCGCTTGCTGCATATGAATAGGTTGCTACGCTGTACTGGCGGTTGTCATCAACTGGTTTGCCATTGATATTGAGGCTAATTAAACGCTGGTTTTCTGGCTTAGTGCTGTCGTATTTTGCTTCGATTCCAGAGAATTGTGCTAGACCGTAAGGCAGAGTGTAGCTGTATTCCAGCAGCTGTTTTACTTGCTGACCGCTGATCGACACGACCGCAAGTTTATCGGTAAATGGGAACACGTTCATTACATTTTCCAAAGTGACATCACCTTGGTTTAGATCGACACGAATACTGCCTGAGCTCATCATGGCGATATCAGCTTTACCCGCATCGCGCATCATATCCGCGACTAAGTTGCCAATATTTGATTCACGGTAGTAACGACGAAACGCTGTATCGTCGATGGTGGCGATAGTTTGGTTTAGCTCTGGGAATTGCTGACGTGCATTATCGATAAGCTCACCGGTTTTTTCATCACGTTTGAGTTTATCGGCTTCAACAGGGATCAGTTTACCGTTGAGGAATTTCACGCGGTTACTGTCAGTATCCACTTCAAACTTGGTGTAGCCAAGGTACTTGCCTTGACCAAAAGTCAGACCCACCACAGTACCTGTTTCTGGATGCACCACAGGTTTCCACAGACCATGATCAGAGTGACCGCCAAAGATGACATCAACATTTTTTAGCTGACCTGCCATGGCGTAGTCTTCATCAAAACCGCGTTGCACTTCAGGATCGGCTTCCTTGTCGGTTTGCATTGGCGCGGTTTTATTTTGGTGAGTCAGTACCACGATCATATCGACGTCGTCATGGATTTTATCCACCCAGAACTGCGTGACAGCAATTGGGTCATCAATGGTCAAACCCTTACGATTGCCTTTCCACATGGTGTTGTAGAACGCATCAATCCCCATAACACCAACCACACCAATACGTACACCATCACGCTCAACGATAGTGTATGGCTGAGCGAATGGTGCATCGTTTTGCTCAAATTTGATGTTGGCATTCAATACCGGATAAGCCGCACGTGGCATGGTTTCTTTTAGCGTTTTCCAACCATACTCAAATTCATGGTTACCTAAAGTAATCGCGTCATAACCCATTGCACTGTAGAGATCGAACGCCAGTTTGCCTTGCGTTTTCTTTGACAGTGAACCGGTAAAGATATCACCAGCATCAAATAGGAAGCTGGTCTCTTCTTCAGCTTGCACTTGTTTAATCAGTGAAGCTAAGTAAGGGATACCGCCAATACGGGTAATATCAGGATTCCAGAACGCATCAACCGGTTCGTAAACGCTTTCGATATCGTTGGTGTGTAATAGGGTGATCTCCTTTACTTCAGCATGTGCAGAAAAAGAGCTTGTCATCATAAGCGCACCTAGGGACAAGGCTAGGCGAGTTTTGGTTAGAGTTTTCATGGTTTTAAACTAAGAAATTGCAAGCGGATGGAATGGCGCAGAATATAAATAACCCGCCAGGCTTAATTAGTGAGTAAAGTCACAATAAAGAGCAAACGTTTGCTTGGCTTTCAGTAAAGTTTCCATATTTGTTGGTAAGGTAAAGAAAGCGAGAAATGAGAGTTAAGAATTGAGAAGCAGGAAAAGAGAGCAAAAAACCAACCCGGAGGTTGGTTTTTGTATCGAATAAGTACAAGCTTACGACTGGATTTCAAGACCTGCTAGACGGTGCCAGTAGCCATTACATTGGCGATCAGCAATCTTAATTGGGTTTTGACCTTGCTCGTTGGCGCGGAAACGATCCAGCTCTGAGAAGGTATCTAAACCAAGTGGGCTTAGGCGAACGACATCAACTAAACCTTCCATACTTGGGAGATCGTTGATCAGGTTGTAGCAGTAACCAGACTGAGTTTGGATGCCGTTAAGGTTAAACACTTCCTGACCTTCTTGGCTGCTTACTTGAATGCCCGTTGGGTATTTAATACAGCAAGTTTCGCAATCGTCTTTGGCTTTGTTTTCTGCGCGCGCAGTAAAGCAGCGTGCTGAGTAAGCCAATGGTAGGTAGCCATGGCTAAACACTTCCACTTCAAACTTATCGCGAATACCCAGAGTTTCACACTGCGTCATGACGTTACTTAGCCATTCACGAGAAAGCTCGACAGGCATACACCAACGTACCATACCTTGTTTTAAAAACAGGTTTAGGGTGTGGGCGTTGTAAGTGTTGATCGCCGGACCAACCACGAAAGGTACTTTGTTTTCAAACGCCAGTTGTACGCCAGATACATCGTTAGCTTCAATGGTGAAGTCACCATTGTCGATGTACTTTTTCATCACGTTAACTTCGCTTGGTGCTTCTAAAAGCGCCATGGTCGAAAGCACAACTTGCTTGCCTGAATCTGCCAAGTCTTTGGCGATCTCAAACCAATGCGCAGGTTTCATCTCACGACGTTTAGAGCACACCGTCTCACCCAAGTAGATGATATCAGCAGAACTCTGTTTTGCTTGTTGGTAAAAGCTTTCTACATCTTGTTTTGGCCAAAAGTAGAGAAGTGGACCAAGTGCGTATTTCATCAATATCTTCCTAAACTTTTATTGCCATTTACGATGGTAAGCGCCAAGGGTGGTTTGCGTACCTTCTGATACGTTAGCCAGTGCTGCATCCCAAGCAGCATCAACATGATACGCTTCTGGGTTCGCTTGGTAACGATCAATCGCCGCACGCCAAGTACGCGTTACTTGCTCGACATAAGCCGGGCTGCGTTGACGACCTTCAATTTTCACTGATGCAACATTGGCTGCGAACAGCTCAGGTAGCAGTGATAGGGTGTTTAGGCTGGTTGGTTCTTCAAGTGCATGGTAACGCTTAGCTTCGCCTTCAATATCAGCCACAAAACGACCCTTACACAGCGTAGGATAGCCAGTGTTCTCGCCGTCACTATAGCGATCGATAAGGATATCGTTTAGGCGTGTTTCAAGACCTTGCGGAGTCTCTTGCCAGCGCACATATTTGGCTGGAGAACAAGCACCAACAGTGTTTGGCGACTCGCCTGTCATGTAAGACGACAGGTAGCAGCGACCTTCAGACATAATGCACAGGCTACCAAAAGCAAACACTTCCAACTCAACATCGCTGGTCATGTTACGCGACAGCTGTTTTACCTGGTGAATTGATAGTACGCGCGGCAGTACCACACGTTTAACATTGAAGTTGTTCTTATAGAAATCAATCGCCGCAACGTTAGTTGCAGAAGCCTGAACTGAAAGGTGAAGCTCTAGGTCTGGGTATTTACGTGATGCGTAATCCAGTACCGCGATATCGGCTACAATCAGGGCATCTACGCCAACATCAGCAGCGCGGTCAACCGCATTGGTCCAACGTTCAAAACCATCTGGATGCGCAAAAGTATTTAACGCAACATGGATTTTTTTATTGTTGTCGTGCACATACTGCACCGCTTTATCCAGTTTCTTACCGGTAAAGTTCAGACCAGCAAAGTGGCGGGCGTTGGTATCATCTTTGAAGCCGATGTACACCGCATCAGCACCGCAATCAATAGCGGTTTTTAAAGCAGGTAAATTACCTGCAGGGCATAGGAGTTCCATTGCTTACAAAATTCTATTACTTCTGTGATTGTCCGCATTTTATGAAGGATTGTGAATGGCAAATTTGATGTAAGGCAGGTTTAAGTGAGTTAGCCGACCAGCAAGTTAAAAAAAGTCGGCTAAAAGTTAAATTAATTCTTATGACGACGGTTTTGCACAAACAATTCTTCTACTTCTTGTTTCGGTTGCGGACGATAGAAATGGAAGCCTTGAATCGAGTTACAGTTGAGATTAGAGAGTAGCGTCGCTTGTTGTTGGGTTTCCACCCCTTCTGCTACCACGCTCAAATTGAGCGATTTGCCCAAGTTAATAATGTTCTCAATCACCGTAACTTGTTTGGGAAGGATATCGATTTCATTGATAAACGCGCGGTCAATTTTTAGCTCGTCTAGTGGGAATCGTGCCAGATAAGCCAAAGACGAATAGCCCGTGCCGAAGTCATCAATAGAAAGCGCAAAACCAAGCTTTTTAATGGCGTTGAGCATTTGTAAGGTGTGGGCACTGTCACTCATCACCGCACTTTCGGTGAGCTCAAAAGTAATACAGCTTGGATCCAGCTCAGTGCTACGCAGCAGCTTTTCCATGTAATCGATAAGCTTTGGATTGCCGAACTGTTCTGGTGATAGGTTAATCGCCACACGACCAGGAAGAATGCCTTGTAACTTCCAACGCTTAACCGTGGTGAATACTTCGCGCATCACCACGCGACCAAGGTTCTCAATAAGACCGGCTTTTTCCGCGACAGGAATAAACGCTCCTGGACTGATGTAGCCTTCGACAGGATGTTTCCAGCGAACCAGTGCCTCCGCGCCGTTAATACTAAAATCACGCGCGTTAACTTTTGGTTGATACCACACCTCAAGGCCATTTTGCTGTAAGGCTTTTTGTAGCTCAATCTCTAGCCATAAACGCATGCGCGCTTCTTTATTCATCTGATCGTTGAATTTGATCAGACGATTGCGCCCACGTTCTTTGGCTTCATACATTGCTGTATCTGCATTTTGCAGCAGAATACGAGCGTCGTTGCCATCACCAGGGTAACTCACACTGCCGATAGAACAAGCAAGACGTTTACTGAAATGGTGCAGATCAAACGGCTGGTTAATCAGTGAAATAATTCGGTCGGCTAGGGTTTCTGCCATGCGCGCATTTTCAGGCTCAGGCAAGACCAAACCAAATTCATCCCCTCCTAAATGCCCAAGTACCGCTTGTTGCGGCAGTAGACGCTTAAGACGTGATGAAACTTCTTTGATCACTTTGTCGCCGATATGGTGACCGAGAGAATCGTTAATGTTTTTGAAGTTGTCGATATCAAGATAGAGCATGATCAATGGCGTTTCATTTTTGACCATTTGCTCTAGGCGTTTGGTGAAACCAAAGCGGTTATATAATCCCGTCAGCGAGTCGATATGCGCATCTTCATGAATGGAAGTACTGATCTTCTTCGGCGATTTCTCGGCATCTTGAATCAACACCAGTAGTGAATCATTGCCTAATAATGCTGCTTTTGCTGATTGCAGTTGTACTTTACGCTCAAAGCTGCAGCGAGGTCCGGTTAGACAACGCAGTGGTGTTTCTTGGAGCAAATGCGAAAGTTTGTTGTTGAAAATGGTTTTGCTATTTTCATCAATAAACAGGCGTGACAGTTCTTCACCTAATAAGTCGTTGACCGAATCAAAGCCCAATAAACGAATTGCCGCAGGGTTGGCGGATATGATGCAGTCATTTTCGACCAGTAACAGACCGTCAGGCAATAGATGGGTTAGGGCGGTGAATTTACTTTCCGATTCTTCCAGCGAGCGGACTAGCAGCTGCTTTTCAGAGGTATCTACCGCATGAAAAGCGACATACTGAACTTGCTCATCGTATTGAATCGGTGAAAATGTGCATGACAGGCTGGTTTCGATCTCGAGATTGAGCAGTGAAATTTCGGTTTCAATGTGCTCACCTGAAAAAGCGAGTTCATAGTAAGGTTTGAACTGTTGGTAGAGTTGTTGACCTAAAATTGCCGCATCATTCATGCCGATGAGTTCATCGTTACTTAAACCTGATATCTCACAGTAACGATCATTCACCATCACATAATTGTGTTGGTTATCGATAATGGCCGAGAAAAATGGTCCTTTGGCCGTGATTTGTTGAAACCAATGCTGAAATTGTTGCGATGGCATTAAAGGGCTACCAATTCTCCAAAGATAGAAACAAAGCGCGACAGAGTCCTTGTGGCGTAAGTACTAATATAACTTTGATCTCAGCGAGATGAAAGAGTTAGCGCCATGTGGTCATTTATTGATTCACAACAGGTATCGCAAGCGTGGGTTCTATTATCATCCTGACATCATTTACAAAGTAACGGATAACCTGCGTGATTAACAAGATTCGCACTCAATTAGTTCAAAATGCAGCATCAATTTTGCGATCTCCAGTCCACTTATTGCCTCAATCTGTTCAAAAAAAAGCCTTGCTTGATGGGCTTAAATTGGTATTCAAAGAAGCGCTTGAAGATGGCGACTTTGAGTTCCTTGAAGACAAGTGGTTAAAAGTTGAAATCAAAGATATGAAACTGGCTTGGTACATTAGCTACCAAGATGAAAAACTGGTTGTAGCGGATAGCCCAGTGGCTGAAGATGTTTCGTTTAGTGGTAATCTAAACGACTTAGTGCTTATTGCGGGTCGTAAAGAAGATCCAGATACACTTTTCTTCCAACGTCGCCTGTCTATTGAAGGTGATACTGAGCTAGGTCTAGAAGTAAAAAACCTCATGGATAGTGTTGACCTCGAACTTCTGCCTAAGCCAATGCAAATTTTGCTTAATCAACTGGCTGACTTCGTGCATAAAGGCGTACAATCGCCAGCAATGCAAAAAGAGGTAGCACATGCTTATACGAACTGAAGCTCCAGCGGACATTCTGGTTATCGATCGCTTGCTCAAAGAAACCTTTGAGACTGAAGCGGAAGCAAACTTAGTCATGTCTTTACGAGAGAACGGCAAATTAACCTTGTCGTTGGTCGCTTGCAATGATGAAGGCGAAGTCGTCGGTCATGCAATGTTTAGCCCAGTAACACTCGAAGGTGAAGACCTCAATTGGCAAGGATTAGCGCCAGTAGCGGTGCGCGAGGATGTTCGTAAACAAGGCATTGCCGAGAGCATGGTGCGTGAGGGGTTGGAGTCACTGCGTGACTTTGGCTACCCAGCTTGTGTGGTGCTGGGTGATCCTGCTTACTATTCACGCTTTGGTTTCAGTGCCGCAGAACAACACAACTTCCGTTGTCAGTGGGATGTGCCTGCGGGTGCATTTCAAGTGCTTGCCATCGCGGCTGATGAGTTCGCCGAACGTGGTGGTCTGATTGAGTACAGCCCGGAATTTACTGATCTATAGGTCGGTAAATTGAATGATAAAAAGGGACTGCGGTCCCTTTTTTGTTGTGTGTTGATTTGTGGTAGCATTAGCGACCAATTTTTAGAGAACAGCACTCATGCAAACAGATCCGATGGCATATTTATCCGAAATGGGTATCGACCAGTATCAGTTGATGCACGCACAACGGTTGACTGGTTACCAAACCGTGTCTATTAGCTTGCCGTCTGATTGTAAGTTGCTGTTGATCTCACCGGTGTTACCTCAAGGTAGCCAAGCCGAGTTTTTACAACGTGTACTGAAAAGCATGCAGTTAACTCTTGAGCAAGTTCGTCACCTCTATCCACAGCAGTTCTCGCAACTGGACGCGTCTCAGTTAGAGCAGTCGGTGGAATGGGCATGGTTTGCGGGTTGCTTGAGTTCTGAGCTGACTGGTACGCAGCCAATAACGAAAGTACTTAACTCGCCGCTGTTAAGTGATATCGACGGTAACAATGAGCAACGTAAAGCGTTGTGGCAGCAAATCTGTTCATACTCTTAGTTTATTATGACATTACAATTTCTTTCTCTTGCCGCTGAACATCTTGATGATGTTTGGGCAATCGAGCAGCAGGCGCATAGCCACCCATGGGCAGAATCGATGATTCGTGATTTAAACAGTCGCGGTGCTGCACATCATGTCTTGCTCGATGATCAGCAAGTCGTGGGCTATTTTTATGCGCAGAATATCGTTGGTGAAGTCACTTTACTGAATATCGCCATTGCCCCGCAGCATCAAGGCAAGGGGTATGGTAAAGCCTTGTTAGAGCACTTTCTTGAAGTGTGTGAAAATGCGCAAGCAGAAAGTGCCTGGCTGGAAGTTCGTGAGAGTAATAACAAAGCTTTTTCTCTCTATGAATCCGCCGGTTTTAATGAAGTGGACCGCCGTAAAAATTACTATCCAACCGCCAGCGGTAACGAAGATGCGATTATCATGAGCTATTTATTCCTTTTCTGATTTGCCCCGCAAAGGAATATAAGCGAAAATACCGCGCAAAATTGAATCAAATCCCGTTTGTTTAGAGTTTAAACAAGCATCCAGACAGAAAAGAAGACCAGTTTCATGTCAACGACACCATTTATTGGCGAAGTTTCTAAACGTAGAACGTTCGCAATTATCTCGCACCCGGATGCGGGTAAAACCACCATTACCGAAAAAGTTCTGTTATTCGGAAACGCGATCCAGAAAGCGGGTACAGTTAAAGGTCGTGGCTCTAACCAGCACGCGAAATCTGACTGGATGGAGATGGAAAAAGAACGTGGTATCTCGGTTACTACGTCTGTGATGCAGTTTCCATACAATAACTGCCTAGTTAACCTGCTCGATACACCGGGACACGAAGACTTCTCGGAAGATACTTACCGTACTCTAACCGCAGTAGACTCATGTCTAATGGTTATCGATGCGGCGAAAGGTGTCGAGGATCGTACTCGTAAACTGATGGAAGTTACTCGCCTACGTGACACGCCTATCGTTACGTTTATGAACAAACTTGACCGTGACGTTCGTGATCCAATGGAAGTATTGGATGAGGTAGAAAACGAACTTGGTATGATGTGTGCGCCAATCACATGGCCAATCGGCTGTGGTAAAGAATTTAAAGGCGTATACCACATCCACCGTGATGAAACGATTCTGTATGAATCAGGCCACGGTCACGAGATCCAAGAAGTACGTATCGTTAAAGGTCTTGATAACCCAGAACTTGATGAAAAAGTGGGTGCGGATCTAGCAGCAAGTGTACGTGAAGAACTTGAGCTAGTAATGGGCGCATGTCCTGAGTTCGATCTAGAGATGTTCTTAACTGGTGAACTAACGCCAGTTTACTTCGGTACCGCACTAGGTAACTTTGGTGTTGACCATATGCTAGACGGTCTGACTGAGTGGGCGCCAATGCCAAAAACTCGTCAAGCGGTTGAGCGTGATGTTGAAGCGACTGAAGACAAGTTCACTGGCTTCGTATTTAAGATCCAAGCGAACATGGATCCAAAACACCGTGACCGTATCGCATTTATGCGTATCGTATCGGGTACTTACACGCAAGGCATGAAGATGAACCACGTTCGTCTTGGTAAGCAAGTGAGTATCTCTGATGCAGTAACCTTTATGGCGGGTGATCGTTCTCGTGCAGAGCACGCGTACGCAGGCGACATTATCGGTCTACACAACCATGGCACGATTCAAATTGGTGATACTTTCACGCAAGGTGAAGCACTGAAGTTCTCAGGTATTCCAAACTTTGCACCAGAGCTGTTCCGTCGTATTCGCCTAAGAGATCCTCTAAAGCAGAAGCAACTACTAAAAGGTCTAGTACAGCTTTCTGAAGAGGGTGCAGTACAGGTATTCCGTCCGCTGCAAAACAACGACCTTATCGTTGGTGCGGTCGGTGTTCTACAGTTCGACGTAGTTGTGGCTCGCTTGAAGTCAGAATACAACGTAGAAGCCATCTACGAAGGTGTAAACGTGGCAACGGCTCGTTGGGTTGAGTGTGGCGACGGTAAGAAACTGGATGAGTTCCAACGCAAGAACCAAGCAAACCTAGCGCTAGATGGTGGTGATAACCTAACGTACATCGCGCCAACGATGGTGAACTTGAACCTAGCGCAAGAGCGTCATCCTGATGTTCAGTTCCGCGCGACTCGCGAACACTAATATTCTTCGTATTTGGTGTGATAACTGCGTTGACTGCGTTAATTCACACCAATCACATAGTTGACTATGCTCATGGCGATGAATGAACTTGTCGCCTTGTTCTAACACCAACTACTTTGAATATTGCTGGATACAAAAATACCGTCCTTGGGGCGGTATTTTTTTTGCGAACGCATCGCGCTAGCGATGCTTATGGATGCGGGAACGCATTGTTTGACAATGCTACGGAGCTGAGAAAAAATTCCGTATTCCGTATTCCGTATTCCGTATTCCGTATTCCGTATTCCGTATTCCGTATTCCGTATTCCGTATTCCGTATTCCGTATTCCGTATTCCGTATTCCGTATTCCGTATTCCGTATTCCGTATTCCGTATTCCGTAAAAAGGCTGATGTTTTCACATCAGCCTCTCTATTATCTCAAAGCGTAGCGCTCTCAATTCTTAAAGCGCAGCGTTCTCAATTACTTCTTCTTCGAAGTTTTCTTTTTCACTTTCGCTTTAGTTGCCGACTTTTTCTTGTCGTCTTTTTTCTTTTTCTTAAACACAGGTTTTTTGTGTGTTGGACGCATTTCTTTGATAAAGCGCTCTTTGATGTCTTCTTTCACGTAGCGTGCTACGCGGTCTAACATTTGTTGGTCATGCGCTTCAACAATTGAAATTGCGTTACCTTTTTTACCTGCGCGAGCGGTACGACCGATACGGTGTAGGTAAACATCTGCGCTACGAGGCATATCGTAGTTAATAACGTGGCTGACGTCTGGTAAGTCGATACCACGCGCAGCAACGTCAGTGGCAAGTAGTACGTTTACTGTGCCATCGCGGAAACGTGCAATTGCGTTGTTACGGCGATCTTGTGGCATTTCACCTTGAATCCATGCACAAGGGATTTGTGCTTTTTCAAGCTCAGTGCGCAGTTCAGCAAGACGTTCACGAGTTTTTAAGAATACGATCGAGCGCTCTGCTTGCTCAGTAATAATTTTCTTCAATAGTGCCAGTTTGTGCTCAGCATTGTCAGCACGGTGGTACCACTGAGTGATCTTTTTACGTTCGCTGCGAGATGGTTCAGCATCAATTTCTGCCGGATCTTTCAGTAGATCTGCGGTAAAGCCTTCAACCCCTTTACCCTCAAGCGTTGCTGAGAATAGTAGGGTTTGTTTACGCCAGCGACACTCTTGAGATAGGCGGTCTACAGTAGGACCAAAGCCCATATCTAGCATACGGTCTGCTTCATCTAGGATCAGCCATTCGATCGCGCGGCAGTCAAAACGTTCCGCTTGAATGTACTCCATTAGACGACCTGGAGTTGCCACCACGATGTCTTGTGTTGTTGCAAGAATATCGGCGTGTTCTTGGTACTGCACACCACCTGTGATAGTGAAAATGTTCAGCTTAGTGTTTTTCGCTAACGCACGCGCTTGGTCAGCAACTTGCATCGCAAGTTCGCGAGTTGGCGTCAAGATCAGTACGCGCGCAGGTCCTGGCTTACGGCGAGGGAAATCTTGAAGGTATTGTAATGCTGGCAGTACAAATGCCGCTGTTTTACCCGTACCAGTTGGCGCAGAAGCTAGGATATCTCTGCCGTCAAGAGCTTGAGGGATCGCTTGAGCTTGTACTTGAGTTGGGCGTTTGAAACCCATTTCTTCGATAGCACTAAGCAGGTTTGGATCTAAATCGAGTTCTGCAAAATTTTTGATCACAGTGAGTTCTCCGCAAGCCTTTCGGCGAGATTAACAATAGATGAGAGGCAGACAAAATACTTAGTCCCAGCGGACTAAGTCAAAAATTAGACCGCATAGTATAGTTGTATTGGTGATTAGGATCACACCTTATTTCTACATCTTTAAATAAAAGTCTTTAGTTAGGGCAATAAAGTCGTCGCTATAGTCCGACTGTTCACGAATTGTTAGCTGTTGTGATTCGCCTTGGCATACTTGCAAACTGAGTTCAATTAGCAGGCGGTTTTCGGTTTTGTTCTTTGTTGGTTTGACTCGGCAAAGACGTGAAAGCGACCAACCTTGTTGTTGAGCAAGCTGAACAAATGCTTCCCCTTCGACCACTGGCAGAATAAAACTTGCCCGCCCTTGTGCTGAAAGTAGAGCTTTACAACGAGAGAGTAATGACAAGTGGCTTAGACTATCGGTATGGCGAGCGGTAGCACGCTGCTGGGTTTGCGACTGTTCACCACTATTGAAGTAGGGTGGATTGCAGATAATCACGTCAAATGGGGTTGGATAAGTGACGGCATTGATGTCACCTAATTCGACATGAATGCGTTCAGCCCAAGGTGAGTTTGCGACGTTAAGCTGTGCCGTTACAGCTGCGCTTTCTTCAATATCGACTGCCCAAATGGTTGCTTTCTTTTGGCGTTGGGCACACATCAGAGCCAGTAAGCCAGTACCCGTGCCGATATCCAAAATAGTTGAAGCATTACTTACGTTACACCATGCGCCTAACAACACGCCGTCGGTACTGACTGGCATGCCACATTCACCACCTTCGATGGTGAACTGCTTGAAGCTAAATCCTTTGGTTTTATGAATTTTTTTGTTCATTAAATATCCGGTTAAACTTTATAAATACAGAGGTTTTTACTGTTGTATATAAATTGTATAAAACATTGCTCTATATATAGATGGTATTGTTAATAATTTTATTGAATCAATGTTCTGTTTTTTGTTTTAAAACTGGTGTTATCAACTGGTTTTGAACTGTCTGGATAAATTTATATGGTGTTTTTCGCTTTGCTGTTGCGAATAGTTGAGTATTTGGTCATTATTCGGTTCTAAATTAAATAGTCCAGAGAGTGATCTAGCTCATCTGAACAGACACAACATCAATCATCAGTACAAGGGTAATTCTGTGAAGCAGTCGTTAAAATTAACAGATATCACAGCGTTAGGCTTCATGCTTTTCGCCTTCTTCTTGGGTGCAGGTAATATCATATTCCCACCGCTAGCTGGTCAGCTTGCGGGTGAGAACGTGCTACCAGCTATGTTTGGTTTCTTATTAACAGCAGTAGGTCTTCCTCTTGTTACCATTATTGCTATTGCTGTTGCTGGTGGCTCTTGGGAAAAGCTAACCAAAGATTTGCCAGTAAAAGCGGCAACCATTATGGCCGTTCTAATTTTCATCATTATCGGTCCTGCATTTGCTGCCCCTCGTACTGGTCTCGTTGCTTATGAGATGGCCGTGAAGCCATTCTTTGCTCATGCCGAACAGATTCACTTAACGATCTTTTCAATTGCCTTCTTTGCCATCGCGATGTTCTTCGCATGGTCACAAGGTAAATTGATCGACATTATCGGTAAGGTACTAACGCCAGTACTCTTTATTGGTCTGATCGTGCTTGCTGGTGCGGTGTTCTTCTTCCCTCAAGGTGATATTGTTGCTGCGCAAGGTGAATACCTAACGCACCCGCTACAAAAAGGTTTCCTTGAAGGTTACAACACCATGGACACGTTTGGTTCATTGATGTTTGGTGTACTGATTGTTGACGCACTACGTGGTAAAGGCATCACTGAACATAAGCCAACAACTAAATATCTGATTTGTGCAGGTCTGATTGCTGCAGTAGGTTTAACATTTGTTTATGTATCACTATTCTATCTAGGTGCAACCAGCTCAACGATTGCTGTGGGTGCTGACAACGGTGGTGTGATCCTAAGCCAGTATGTACAAGCGCTGTTTGGCTCTTACGGTCAAATCGTATTGACTATCATTGTACTACTAGCGTGTTTGACTACGGCGATCGGTCTGATCTCAGCATGTTCTGATTACTTTAGCTCACTGACTAAACTTTCTTACAAACAGTGGGTAGTGATTAACGGTGCTGCATGTGCGTTTGTTGCTAACGTGGGTCTAGCTCAGCTAATCGCGCTGTCTGTTCCAGTGTTATTTGCTCTATACCCGGTTGCTATCGCTCTAGTGGTACTGACGTTCCTACGTAATAAACTACCAAACCCACGCATCGCTTATCGTGCGGTTATCTCGGTATCATTGGTATTTGCTTTAATTGATGCTGCGAAAGTTGCGGGTGTTGATGTGTCAGCGTTTAACTTCCTACCACTATTTGAGGTAGGCATGGGTTGGTTACTACCAACAGTTGCGGCAACCGTTGGCGCATTCTTCATTGGTAAATCTAGTCAGCCAACGTTAGTGGAAGATGCAGCTTAAGCTAAGTGCAAACTAAGCTAAGTTTCTGATAACAATCCCTCGTTATGCATAGCATGGCGGGGGATTTTTTCTATATATGGGTTCTATGTTTGAGCCAAAAAAATTCCTGTATCTCCGTCACACTTTTCAGTACAATTCTGCGGTTAAATTCTACTCATAAATATTGAGCAAGCATGTTTGAAATCAATCCAATTAAAAACCGTCTACAGGATGTGTCTCAGCGCACAACAATCCTGAGGGGGTATCTTTGACTACGACGCTAAGCAAGAGCGTCTAGAAGAAGTAAACGCAGAACTTGAACAACCAGATGTATGGAACGAACCTGAACGTGCACAAGCGTTAGGTAAAGAACGTGCATCACTTGAAGCGGTTGTTGAGACTATCGATCAACTAGAGCAAGGTGTGGAAGACGTAGAAGGTCTTTTAGAGCTTGCAGTTGAAGAAGAAGATCAAGAAACGTTTGACGAAATCGAACCAGAGTTAGCGGAGCTAGAAGACAAGCTGGCTAAGCTTGAATTCCGCCGTATGTTCTCAGGTGATCACGATGCGTCTGATTGCTACATCGACTTGCAAGCAGGTTCGGGTGGTACAGAAGCGCAAGACTGGACCAATATGCTACTTCGTATGTACCTACGTTGGGCTGAAGCGAAAGGCTTCAAGACCGAGGTTATCGAGGTATCTGAGGGTGAAGTTGCCGGTCTTAAAGGCGCAACAGTGAAGATCTCTGGTGAGTATGCTTATGGTTGGTTACGTACAGAAACCGGTGTTCACCGTTTAGTACGTAAATCACCGTTTGACTCAAGTGGTCGTCGTCATACGTCGTTCTCATCTGCGTTTGTTTACCCAGAAATTGATGACAATATTGCAATCGATATTAACCCTGCCGATCTACGTATCGACGTATACCGCGCTTCTGGTGCCGGTGGTCAGCACGTAAACACCACAGAATCGGCGGTTCGTATTACGCACGTACCAACTAATACAGTGGTACAGTGTCAGAATGACCGCTCTCAGCATAAGAACAAAGATCAAGCAATGAAGCAGCTACGTGCAAAACTGTTTGAACTAGAAATGCAAAAGCAGAATGCTGAGAAGCAAGCGAATGAAGATGCCAAATCTGACATCGGTTGGGGTAGCCAGATCCGTTCTTACGTTCTGGATGACTCTCGTATCAAAGATCTACGTACTGGCGTTGAGAACCGCAATACCCAAGCGGTACTTGATGGCGACCTAGATAAATTTATTGAAGCTAGCCTTAAATCTGGCCTTTAAGCTTTTCACCGACCAAAACAGGATACATCGAAAATGACTGATGCTGTTCAAAATGAAACCGTACAAGAACCTTCTGCACAAGAAGAGAATAAGCTAATTGCTGAGCGCCGCGCGAAACTGGACGCGATCCGAAAGAGCTGCAAAGCAAATGGTCACCCAAATGACTTCCGTCGTGATGCACTAGCGGGCGACCTGCAACAAGAGTTCGGTGAAAAGTCGAAGGAAGAGTTAGAAGAGCTGAACCACGTAGTGGCAATCGCTGGTCGTGTAATGGCTAAGCGTGGTCCATTCCTGTTGCTACAAGAAACGTCTGGCAACATCCAAGCTTACGCAGACAAAGAAGTACAAAAAGTACTGAAAGATCAATACCACGGTCTTGATATCGGTGACATCATCGGTGTTAAAGGTGCACTGCACAAGTCTGGCAAAGGCGACCTATACGTAAACATGGAAGAGTTTGAACTGCTAACTAAAGCACTTCGTCCACTACCAGAAAAATTCCACGGTCTAACTGACCAAGAGATGCGTTACCGCCAACGTTACGTTGATCTAATCGTGAACGAAGATTCTCGTAACGCGTTTAAGATCCGCTCTAAGCTAGTATCTGCGATTCGTCGTTTTATGGAGTCAAAACGCTTCATGGAAGTAGAAACGCCAATGATGCAAGTGATCCCTGGCGGTGCATCTGCGCGTCCATTCATCACTCACCACAATGCACTGGATCAACAAATGTTCCTACGTATTGCTCCAGAGCTATACCTGAAGCGTCTTGTGGTAGGTGGTTTTGAGCGTGTATTCGAAATCAACCGTAACTTCCGTAACGAAGGTCTATCTCCTCGTCACAACCCAGAATTCACAATGATTGAATTCTACATGGCTTACGCAGACTACAAAGATCTGATGGATCTGACTGAAGAGATGCTAAGCAGTGTGGCTCTAGAGGTTCTAGGCGCAACTTCAATGCCTTACGGCGACCAAATGGTTGAATTCGGTGGTCAATACGCACGTATGACTATGCTTGAAGCTATCAAGCACTACAACCCAGAGCACGAAGTAATCCAAGCGCTAACAGAAGAAGGCGTTCAAGATCGTGACCTAATGGTGTCTATCGCGAAATCTCTAGACATCTACGTAGAGAAATTCTGGACTTGTGGTCAGCTTCTTGAAGAGATCTTTGGTGAAACAGCTGAACCAAAACTGATTCAGCCTACTTTCATCACGGGCTACCCAGCGGATATCTCTCCACTAGCTCGCCGTAGCGATGACAACCCGTTCTTTACTGACCGTTTCGAATTCTTTATCGGTGGTCGTGAAGTGGCGAATGGTTTCTCTGAGCTTAACGATGCAGAAGACCAAGACAACCGCTTTAAAGCACAGGTTGACGCGAAAGACGCTGGTGATGACGAAGCGATGTTCTACGATGCAGACTACATCACTGCACTAGAACACGGTCTACCGCCAACAGCAGGTCAAGGTATTGGTATCGATCGTCTAGCGATGCTATTTACTAACACTCACACTATCCGTGATGTGATCCTATTCCCAGCGATGCGCCCTCAAGCGTAATCCTCAAGTAAATAAACTTGAAATGACTTGCAAAACCACCTTCGGGTGGTTTTTTTTTGTCCGTATTTTTTTGTTAATGAATGTGACATTGGAAAGTTAGCACAATGGTTTAGTGTTTTAGTGAACAATAAGATTAGATATGCATTAAATTTCACTCTTTTTTTAATGCTAATCGCATAAATATTTGTCGTATTTTAGCAATAGTGTCTAATCTTACTTTTGAGACAGATTATCTAAGCCAGCTCTATTAGTGTATGCGCAAATTAATTTTTTGTGCATCCAGTGGAATATATAACTATAAATTTCTACGCAAAATAAAAGGAAAAGCTTAATGGGTAGTCAATTCCGAATGGATTCTGTCCCGGGGTCATTGGTGGTAGTAGGTGGTAGCTACGAGCCATGGCTTTCTGTTCTTGAGCAAGTGGGGTGGCGTTGTACCCAGTGTGCAGATTTACGTAAAGCGAATGCTTTATTTACAGAAACGGGACCATGTATAGGCGTCGTCGATCTTAGTCACGATGAGTTCAGTTTAAATGGTATCGCCAACTTAGTGAGTTCTCACAAGCAAGTACGATGGATTGCGTTCATTCGTGAGCATCAACTGAGTTCTGATACCATTTGCCAGTTCATTGTAAACTTCTGTATCGACTTTTTTACTGCGCCTATTCCAGATGCGCAGCTCCTGAGTTCGATCGGTCACCAACTCGGCATGCTCAAGCTTGAGAAAAAAGTGTGGCCACATTACGGTAGTAATAATGATATGGGTTTGGTCGGTGATTCAATTCCGATGAAACGTCTGCGTGATCAGATTAAACGCATTGGACCAACGGATGTGAGTATCCTGATTTATGGTGAAAGCGGGACAGGGAAGGAGACGGTTGCAAGAGCGGTCCATAAGACTTCTGCTCGTGCGCACAAAGAGTTTATTTCGGTAAACTGTCGAGCGTTATCTGAACGTCGTATCGAAAGCGATTTATTCGGTATCAACCGGGATCAATCCGATGAACCTTGCTTACTAGAGCAAGCCCACGGCGGTACGTTGCTGCTTAACGACATTTTAACTCTACCCAAATCTCAGCAGATTAACTTATTGCGCTTTCTACAAGAAGGGATGGTTGAAACCAAAGATGGCCCTAAAGAAGTGGATGTACGTGTTTTAGCGGCAAACTCGGCAGATATAGAGAAGGCATTGATTGATGGCGACTTTAATGAAGAGCTCTATCACTACATCAATGTACTTCGTATCAATGTACCGAGTTTGAAAGAGCGTGCGGGTGATATTGCTATCTTGGCGCGCCATTTTCTAATGGATTATTCGCGTGAGTACAATGCTCAAGCGCGTAGCTTCACCGAAGAAGCGGTTAGAGCACTGACGCGATATCATTGGCCGGGTAACGTGCGTGAATTGATGAACCAGATTAAACGTGTGGTTCTTATGTCTGATAGCGTGATGTTAGATGAAGATAACCTAGATTTGCCGAAACGCAGTGATGGCAAACGAAGCTTGAAAAGCATCCGTGAACGTAGCGAACGCGATGCGTTGTTATTGGTTTTGGAATCTCATGCTGGGCAAGTCTCTATGGCAGCCAAAGAACTTGGGGTTTCACGTGCGACTATGTACCGATTGCTCAACAAACATAATCTGATTACTGACGGTGCAATCTAAGTTAACACGCTAATTAATCGACTAAAGCCATGGCGAAGACCATGGCTTTTTTGAATGGTGAATTGCGGTGGAAACGCCTACTTTTGGCTCCAGTAAATTGAATCAGTATACATCGCGGACATAGCGTTTCTGTTTTTTCAGTTGGGCAACGTAGTCGCTGGCGCTTTGAACATCCATATTGCCGTGTAAAGCGATGACATCATGTAGGGCTTTATCGACATCTTTTGCCATGTGGTAAGCATCACCACAAACAAAGAAGTAACCGCCACGTTCAAGCCATGCGAATAGCTCGGCACCATTTTCACGCATTTTATCTTGTACGTAGACCTTTTCCGCCTGGTCGCGAGAGAAAGCGAGATCTAATTTGGTTAATACTTCCTTTTGCTGCAAAGCTTCAATCTCTTCTTGATAGATATAGTCACTCGCCGCGTTTCTATCACCAAAAATTAACCAATTATCACCAGGTGCCGCGATAACTTCGCGCTCTTCGAGAAAGGCGCGAAATGGTGCGATGCCAGTGCCAGGACCGACCATTATCATTGGCGCCTTGTCATCCTGAGGAATTGCAAAATTCTTATTGGGAGCAAAATAACAAGGGACTTTTTCACCTTCGTTAATGATATCTGCAAGCCAAGTTGAGCAAGTTCCATGATATTCACGGTCTTGCTTTTGGTAACGTACACTACCAATGGTTAAATGCACTTCGTTTTGATGCTTATTCAAGCTAGAAGAGATAGAGTAAGCGCGAGGTGCGATAGGTTTAAGCAGTGATAATATTTCCGCCAAGGATAAACTGACATTTGGGTAGTAGCGCAAAATATCGAGAATATCTTTACCCCAGAGAAAATCGCTCAGCGGTGTTGTATCGTCATTGGCAATCATCTGTAAGACGTGATGATCACTAGCCGCTTCAGCAACAGCCTTAAGCAACTCTTTTGCTGGGGTGCGAATGTCAAGGTGATGAGTGAAAATTTCACGCAGGCTATGACTTTCACCATTCCAAGACGGACGCTCATCACCGTTATAACCGAGTTGTTGGAGTACATCTTCGACCAAGTCCGGTTGATTTTGTGGGATGACATTGAGCGCATCCCCTGGTTTATAAAACTCACCAGAGCCTTCTAAACAGAGTTCATAGTGCATGATTTCTTTTGAAGAGCTTGCTTTAGTCAATACTCGTTTATGTTTTAGCGTTGCGAGTAAAGGGTTCTTTCGATTGAACTTAGACTTTTGCTTAGCAGGCGAAGAGGCTGTTTGGCTCTGCTCTTCGTCATCATCACCTTGAGCGGCGATGCTTGGTAATGTTGCTACCATCCAATCTTCGGCCAGTTGCTCAAAATCAATGTCACAGTCGATTCGATCGGTGACACGAGTGGCGCCTAACTCTGACAAACGCTCATCCCAAAGTTTACCTGCTAGGCAGAACTCATCGTAACTCGTATCACCTAGTGCGAGTACGGAGAAGAAGGTGCCGATAAGGTTCGGTGCATTGTTACTACTCATAGTTTGCCAGAGTGATTCGGCGTTATCAGGCATTTCACCTTCACCGTAGGTACTGGTGACAATTAGTATGCGTGAGGACTTAACAAAAATCTGTGCGTCGACATCATCCATGTCAAACACTGAGGCTGTCATGCCATACTCTTTGGCTTTCTCTGCGGCTTCGTAGGCGACGCTTTCGGCATTACCTGTTTGGGAACCGTATAGAATGGTTAAGCCTTTTACTTGCGGTTTAGTTTCTGCATGAACCACAGACTCTTGCTTAACCAGCAAGCGTGAGTGTAGGCCTGAAAAGAAGCCAGCCAACCAAGTTTTTTGGTCATCATTAAATGGAATGTCTTGTGGCAAATGAGGTACTTTCATTGTATTTCCTATTAATTTACAGCGCCTTTCCTTAGGCTGGTTTAGCTTCTTTCTGATTTTTCTGTGCTTGCTCTATTTCATCACGAATCACATCGGAAAATAGCTGGCAGTAAAGTGTCGCTAGCCGTTGACTCAGTGGTTCGACGTTGGTCATCTGCTGAGCAATCTCCGCTTCACGAGTTATGATCCAAACGCTGGTGCCTCGCGAGTGGGTATCCCAAATGTCACGGCGATTAAGAGAATTTTTGTAGTCACTAACGCGTTTGTCTGCAAGCAACACCGATAACTCTTCGTCTTGATAGGTAGAGATGGCCTCTTTGACATCTTTACTGATCGCATCGAGTAACTTTTTATCTTTTAACTCGAACAAGCGACGCAAGCTTGGGTTTTGTTGTGGGTCATTAGGAGTCTGCAGTTGACTTAATTGTTTCGCGCGATGTAAGACACCGCTTTGGGTCAGCAGTTGGCAGATTAAGCTACTATCCATTTCACCGTATTGAGGGCTTAGACCGTTAGCGAGCGGCTGATTATCTCGGTAGGCAAAGTGGATTTGCTCAATGAGGCGGCTTGCCTCACCTTGAATCATCTCTTCCAACATCTTTTTACGCGAGTGAGTGGTGAGAATGCTTTGTGGGTGCTGGCTCTGGGTTAGGGCTAATGGCAATACCAAGGTAAATAGCGTACGACTGGTTGCCCAATCGGCGAGCAATTGCGCCGCTTTCTCTGACCCTGTAAAGCGCAGATGTTGCTCTAGATGCCATTTAAGCGCTTGCTCGTAACCATCATCTTGCTCGATTAGTGGCAAGGTTAGCACCGAATCTTTACTGCAGCTTGCAGCAAATTGACCATCAATATCGTATTGATAAGCGATGCCGCCGGACATGCCATTACCGAAGCCTTTACCATAATTTCCGAGGTTGATAACCGAACCATTGGTCATGTACTCACAACAAAAGTCACCAACACCTTCGACCACAGCAACCGCACCAGAGTTACGTACGGCAAAACGGTCACCTGCTTCACCTTGAATAAAGGTTTGACCGCCAGTGGCGCCAAATAGCGCAAAGTTGCCAATCAAGACATTGTTGCCCTGAGAAAGGCTTTGAGCATGAGGTGAACGCACCACGATGTGTCCACCACTTGCCCCTTTGCCTACGCCATCATTGCAGGTTCCGGTATGGTGCATGACCACACCGCTGTTATTGAATGCGGCGTAACTTTGGCCGGCACTGCCATGGCTGTTTACCGTGATAGATTCAGCGTCAAAGAAGCGACGTCCGTTGCTGGCGGTTTTCACGGCAGGGTGGTAGCGTGCTTTATCTTGATAGTTAAGTGCTCGTTCAATATCAATCGATAGCTGTCCACCCGTGGATTTGTTGCGGTTGTTGAGTTTGCCTGCCGATAAAGTGATTTGTTGATCTTGTGATTCAAAATATTGATCAAGCAATTGCTCAATCAGTTGATCATCGGGGGTAAAGTCTGCTTCAAGGTATACGGGTTGGGTTATTTTGATAGCATCAACGGGTTTGAGTAATCCGGTGACATCAAGACGACCAACGATACTGTGGTGATTCGCAAGATGTAACAGCTCTGTTTTGCCGCGAATCTCACTTAAACTGGTATAGCCAAGTTGGGCTAAAATCTCTCTGACTTCGTGCGCGACATTAAGGAAGTACTGCGCTAGTGCTCTAGGGTCACCTTGATACAACTCTGGATTGGTGGTTAAGCCAGCAGGGCATTTGATATTACAGTTTTTCGCCATCACGCACTTCAGCATCATGAGTGCAGTCGTGCCAAATTCAAATGAATCCCCCCCCATAATGGCTGATTTAATCACATCCATGCCAGTCTGATGAGCATTTGAACAACGTAGCGTAATTTTATCGCGCAGGCCATTCTCGCTCAGTGCTTGATGAACTTCTGCAATACCTATTTCAGCCGCGCGACCGGTGTTTTTCAAACTGGTTACAGCCGCAGCGCCTGTGCCACCAGTATTGCCCGCGACGTTAATGATATCCGCACCTGCTTTCGCTACACCAACGGCTATAGTGCCAATACCTTCTGACGAAACCAGTTTTACGATGACTCGCACACGCGCCGCTTTTGCGTCATGGATAAGCTGACCTAGATCTTCGATAGAGTAGGTGTCATGGTGCGGAGGTGGACTCACCAGTTCTACTCCTGGCGTGCCACCACGCGCGGCGGCAATTTCGACGGTGACTTTTGGCGCAGGTAACTGACCGCCTTCACCCGGTTTAGCCCCTTGAGCTATTTTGATTTCAATTTCTTCGAGCTGAGGATCGGCCAAATAACCTACCCAAACGCCAAATCTTCCTGAAGCAAATTGTTTGATTTTGCTGGATTTAATAGAGTTAAAGCGAGATGAGTGTTCACCTCCTTCCCCTGAGTTACTCATCGCTCCTGCGATATTGGTGCCCTGAGCAACGGCTTGGTGGGCGTTAGCATTGAGTGCGCCGTGACTCATCGCGCCAGAGGCAAAGCAAGGCATAATTAAATGAGCGGGTGTCACTTGGTCCAAACTAATCGCTTTTGGCGTAGATTTGACCCGATTGAGGAAGTGATTAAGTGCTGGTTGTACGATGACTCGAACCGAGTCATTAATCAGTTCAACGAGATCGATTTTATCGCCCCAAACCAGCTCAATTGCTTCTTTCAGCGCATGGCGCACATCTGGATTGTCGAGGGTTAAAAAGTACTCAGGTTGATTATTTTCAACGGTGATACCTCGCCATAAGTAGTCATTATTTCCATCAAAGTGATAACGATCCAGTAAGTGTACGAACTCGGCTTGAGTTGTCGCAGCGCTAAAATCTAATGGCAACAATAAAATGTCACGTAATGTCGCAGGGCGCGTTTCACGTTCCAGATACAGATTTTGGGCAAATGTTCGGTAAGCGGGTGTTATCGAAAATGTATCGATTTGTTCTGACGTAAGTTTCTCATAGCCAGTTTGCTTGTAGGCAAGGTCTTGCTCTTGTACCACCGTTGACTCAAGTAGTTTTGCTTCCGGTGAAGCCTCCACATAGCTTACTGGTTCTTGAGTCATATTGATGTACTCGCGTACCGCGGTATTACCAAAACTGTGTCCAGCACCATCTTGGCGTTCTTTAAAAAGCCCCAATAGTGGAATTTGATTCTCTTCATTAATCGCTAGTGCTTTGAAATGCCACTTTGCGGCGCTCCAAGCGATATCCGCCAATCGAGCTCCGCCTACAGGTGAGGCAATATTGGGAAAGTACTCTTTCAGGCATTCGGAATCTGTGTCGATAAAGTTAGACTCAAAGAATTCACCACCTATATAGCTTTCCGCGGTACAAAGACCGAATTTACCCATGGTTTTCATCAGCGATTTTTCACACGCTTTTTGGAAGTTTTTTAGACCGACTTCAACACTCTGGTTGTTGGCTAGAGTTTGGGCGCGATAGTAGACTGAAAGTGGACAAACCGCAGAGATACCAAAACCGAGTAGGCATGCAAGATCATGGCTGCTGGCAGCCTGACCGGTTTGATAAACCAAGCTGGTATCAAAGCGCAACCCGCGTTGAATTAGGCGTTGATTCGCTGCGGCCGCGACCAAGATAGCGGGCAGGGAGGCTTGATCGTTGGCAATGGCTTTATCGGTTAAAACGACAATGCCATTGCCCGCTAGCGCGGCTGCTTCAACTTGTTGGCAAATGCTTTCTACTGCATTTTTGACGCGCTGGGTATTATCATCGCGGTTGTTGATCGTTGGGGTAAAGAGTGTAGCAACCGTTGCTACCTTAATGCGTTTCTGCTGCAATATTTGCTCTAATTGCTGCGGCTGAATAATTGGAGATTCAAGTACCAACTGAACAGTATCTTGAGGAGTGAAGTTGGGTTTTGCACCCAAAGCAACACGCAGTGTCATGCCATCAGACTCGCGCAGAGAGTCTAGTGGTGGGTTGGTAACTTGAGCGAATCTTTGGCTGAAATATTTCGCCATGCCACCTTCTTCATCGGTCAGCACGTTTGGTGCGAGTCCAAAGCCCATTGCGGATATTTTTTCTGCGCCAGATTCAAGCATTGGGTCGAGGAAGAATTTAAAACTTTCTTGGTTGAGTGAGTAAGCGACATGGCGACTGTACGCACTAAAGTGATGATTATCTTCAATATCGTCTAAGTGGCTGGGTTCAATATCAGCAAGAGTAAAGCGTGCCGATTCAAGTAGTGCAGGGTAATTGCGCTGGCAGGCGAGCTGCTCGAGAATTTGATTGGTTTCATAGCTTTGTCCAGTCGCATGATCAAAGTAAATCATACCTCCGGCTTGGATACGACCAAAGCGAGTGATCTCTTCGGCTGGAAAGTCGATTTGCCCCGCTTCGCTCATTACGGCTAAGTAGCGGTCTGTTTCAACACTTCTTAGTGGGCGAAGTCCTAATCGATCGAGGCGAGCACCAACTTTTTGTCCATCAGAGAAGATGAGCGCGGCAGGGCCATCATTTTTTTCTTCTGAGAGACTGAAATACTCGAGCATGGCTTTGACGTTTTTCGATAGCTTAGTGTCGTTTTCCCATGCTGGTGGCATCATGGCAATTACCGCTGTCACGATATCCATTTGGTCTTCCACCACCCGGCGAGCCAAGGTTTGGTCTAGCCTTGCTGAGTCTGACTGTCCTTTAGGAAATACGACGGATTTGTGCTGCTGACGAGCGATGGCATCCTCACTGAGCCGGTTTTTCTTATCAGTATTGAGCTCACCGTTATGGGCCATACGTCGAAATGGCTGCGCCATCATTGTCGCAGGTGCTGTGTTGGTCGAAAAACGGGTATGGAAAAAAAGCGTGGTAACTTGATGTTCTGGGTGAGTGAGGTCGGCAAAATAAGGCATCACCTCCCAAGAGTTTAAACGTCCTTTGTAAACCTGAGTCTTTGAACCCATTGAAAGAGGGTAAAAACCATGCAAGCTATCATCAGTGAAAGCGATGGATTCGAGTTTGTTTAATGCGAGATTAATATCAAGTTCAAACTGTTGATGACTGCGAGCGATTTGCGCGTCAGTGAATACGTATTGGTGTATGGTTTGTTGAACCTGCTGAGAAGCGAGGTTAACCGCACCTAGGTTAACGGGAACCTGACGATAGAGTTCAAGATCCAAATTAAACTCATTTAAAGTACTTTCAATGAGTGACTTGGCGCGCTGAGATTGCTCGTTATCATAGGGGAAGAAAAAGTTGGCAACACCAAACTCGCCGAGTTGCAGGTGAGGCTTGTTCAACAGGTGTCGATAAAAATTACGGGATATATCAATATTGATCCCGGCACCATCGCCAATACCTTCCGCGTTCATACCGCCACGATGAGGGATGGTACAAAGTGCTTGATGAGCGAGGGATAAAAGTTGGTGAGTTTGTTCGCCTGTTTTGTCCGTGATGAACCCCACTCCACAGCTCGAGTGTTCATGCTCGCGATCAAACAGCGAGCGACATTCCTGATTCATTCGATCTTTTCCTTGATTGCTAGCAGCTTGATTGCTGCTGAGTCCATTGGCTTGTATCACTACAGTGCCATTATTTGTTGTTATTTTTAGTAAGAATAATTCCCATTCTCTTTTGTGAGTAATTATAATTATCATGAGAGGTGGTTTATCGCAAGTGTCGCGTGATAAAGATCGCCTAATGATTGGTCACTGTTAGAGCGTGAATCAATCCGTTTGAGGGGGAGTTACAGGAGGGGAATTAACTTAAACGCCTAATCAAAAGTAGGCGTTTTTCGGTATCAGGTGGTTGTTATTGAGCGATTAGTTTTCGAGCAATCCAGCTTTCTCGAGCCCAGTTCGAAGCTGTTCACCTCGCTTGCGATTGACGCCAAAATCAGAGTAACCCACGCGAGATTCTGAGCGGACGAGTAATTGGTTGCCTCTTATTTCTAGCTCTAAATCATCAACAAAGCGCATGATTTTTGAGGTGCACTCAATACGTAGATAATTGCCTTCATGAGCGGCTGTTTTCGCACCTGGTAAGCTTAGTGCCACGGTTTCAATTTGCTCAATGGTCACATTGTCTTTGATCGTGAATGGAGCGAGTTGAAATTTCTCTCGTTGATCTAAGGTTGAAACACAGTTGGGTTTATCAGCGCAGACTTGATCAATTTTTTTCGTCATGGCTCTGGCTCCTTGGCTGCATCCTGAAAGTACGACAGTGGCGATAATGACTGCGAAAGTAGTTTTCATTTTACTCTTCCGAATGGTTTAGTGTGATTACTCTATACGCAACTATAGTCAAACTGATCACTATAACCAAGTGTATAAAGAGTTTGACGGTGTGGCATGTGATGAGGGCGAAAAAAGACCAGCGCTAGGCTGGTCAAACTAAAATGGAAGGTAAATGGCGAGAAATGGTAGCTTCTCGCCAAATTTTATTAAGCAGAAAGCATCAGTGATTTTGCTTTCGCTTCTAGGTTGGTGCCACCCATTAGGTACTCGTCAACAGCGCGAGCAGACTCACGACCTTCGTTGATACAACGTACAACCAACGATTGACCAGTACGCATGTCACCAGCAGCAAACACGCCAGGTTGGTTGGTCGCAAAGTCAGTGGTTGCCACGTTGCCGCGATCATCCAATGCGATGTCAAGTTGTGCAAGTACACCATGTGGCTCAGGGTGTAAGAAGCCCATCGCGAGGAACGCCATATCACAAGGGATCACACGCTCACTGCCTTCAACTTCTTTAAAGCCTGGACGCTCACCTGGTTTTGGATCTTCCCATACGATGTCAGCGATACGCAGACCGGTTACTTCACCGTGCTCGTTACCGACAAACTCTTTAGTTAAGATGTTCCAGTGACGATCAACGCCTTCTTCATGAGATGTTGAAGTGCGCATGATCATTGGGTATTGCGGCCAAGGCATATTCGCTGGGCGCTTCTCTGGCGGGATCGGCATGATTTCAACTTGAGTGATGCTCTTCGCTCCATGACGGTTTGAAGTACCCACACAGTCAGAACCCGTGTCACCACCACCAATCACCACGACATGTTTATCTTTAGCGTGAATTTCTTCCGTCTTAAGATCCATGTCGTTAGCACGGCGGTTGTTTTGCGAAAGGAACTGCATCGCAAAGTAGACACCATTTAGTTCGCGGCCAGGAACAGGTAGATCGCGCGGTACCGTAGATCCGCCAGTCAGTAGCACCACATCAAACTCTTGACGCAGTTGCTGTGCGTTAACATCGACACCGATATGTTGGTTGACTTTGAACTCAACGCCGGCTTCTGCCATTAAGTTGATTTTACGGTCAATGATGTCCATACCTAGCTTAAAGTCTGGAATACCAAAGCGCAGTAGACCACCCACTTTTTCATCACGCTCAAACACAGTGACTGAGTGACCAGCACTATTAAGCTGCTCAGCAGCAGATAACCCTGCCGGACCTGAGCCGATGATTGCCACGGTTTTACCCGTGCGAGTACGTGGTGTTTTTGGTTTCGCGTAGCCTTCACGGTACGCGGTCTCAACAATGGTTTTCTCAATGTTACAGATAGTGATTGGATCTTGGTTAATCCCAAGTACACACGCACTTTCACATGGAGCCGGGCAAACACGACCAGTAAATTCAGGGAAGTTATTGGTCGAGCTTAGAATGTTCCAAGCTTCTTCCCAGCTGTCACGGTAAACCGCATCGTTAAATTCTGGGATGATGTTGCCGATAGGGCAGCCGTTATGACAAAACGGCACGCCACAGTCCATACAGCGAGAAGCTTGCGTGTTGATCTTGTCACCAAATTCCTCATTGAGAACGAACTCTTTGTTGTTCTTAATACGCTCTTGCGGGTCGATTTTCTGCGGGAGTTCACGACCATGCTCTAAAAATCCAGTAGGCTTACCCATTACACTGCCTCCGCTTCTTTTTGTTCTGCTTCAGCCTTACGCTTTTGAAGTACGGCTTTGTAGTCACGTGGCATTACTTTCACCATGCTCTCTAGGCTTACTTCAAAATTGTCTAGGAAAGACTGAGCCACTTCACTTCCTGTGAACTGAACATGCTTACTCAGCATGTCGAGTAGTAGGTCTTTGTCTTCTTGCTCGATTGGATCGAGGTCAACCAGTTCAGGGTTGAGTTTTGATTCAAAATCACCTGATTTATCCCAAACGTAAGCTACACCGCCACTCATACCCGCAGCAAAGTTACGTCCAGTCGAACCAAGGATAATCGCCACACCACCGGTCATGTATTCACAACCGTGGTCACCCACACCTTCAACCACGACTTTCGCGCCGGAGTTACGTACACAGAAACGCTCACCAGCAAGACCGCGGATGAAAGACTCACCTGAGGTTGCACCGTAGAAACATACGTTACCGACCACGATGTTATCTTCCGCGACAATGCTTGAGTTGGCGTCTGGGTAAAGTACTAGCGTACCGCCAGAAAGGCCTTTGCCCCAGTAATCGTTGGCATCACCTTCCACTTCGAACTTAACGCCCTTAGCAAGGAAAGCACCGAATGATTGACCCGCAGAGCCTTTGAACTTGACGTTCATTGGCTGAGGTAGACCGTTATCTTTGTATACTTTCGAGATTTCATTCGACAACATTGTGCCCGCCGAGCGGTCCGTGTTGACGATTGGGAACTCAGCCGTGACCGCTTCGCCTTTTTCTAGCGCAGGAATTGCGGCTTGAATAAGCTGGCGATCCAGTACCGACTCAAGGTTATGGTTTTGTTGGGTTTGACAGAAGATACCGTCTTCCGCACGCGCTTCTTCAACGTGAAGCACTGGCGTTAGATCTAGGTTCTTGTATTTCCAATGTGATACGTCTTGGCGAACTTTCAGTTTCTTACCTTGACCGACCATCTCATCGATAGTGCGGAAGCCAAGTTCTGCCATGATTTCACGCAGGCCTTCAGCCATGTATTGGAAGAAGGTCACAACATCTTCTACGCGACCATCAAAGCGTTCACGTAGCGTCTTGTTCTGCGTTGCGATACCTACAGGACAGGTGTTCTTATGACACTTACGCATCATGATACAGCCTTCAACCACAAGTGCTGCGGTTGCTACGCCCCATTCTTCCGCGCCTAACAGTGTTGCAACAGCAAGGTCACGTGGTGTCTTCATCTGACCATCTGCTTGAACAACGATGCGGTTACGTAGACCGTTTTTCAGTAGCGTTTGGTGAGTTTCAGCTAAACCAAGTTCCCAAGGAAGACCGGTATGACGGATTGAAGACATTGGTGATGCGCCTGTACCACCATCAAAACCAGCGATCAGTACTACGTCAGCTTTCGCTTTCGCTACACCTGAAGCGATGGTACCTACACCTGCTTCTGAAACTAGTTTGACGTTAACGCGACCTTTACGGTTAGCGTTTTTCAAATCGTAGATGAGCTGTGCCAAATCTTCGATTGAGTATATGTCGTGGTGTGGCGGTGGAGAAATCAGACCTACCCCAGGAGTGGAGTGACGAGTCGCCCCGATCCAGTCATCGACTTTATCGCCTGGTAGCTGACCACCTTCACCTGGCTTCGCGCCTTGAGCCATTTTGATTTGTAGCTCTTCAGCGTTGGTTAGATAGTAAGAGGTTACGCCGAAACGACCTGATGCTACCTGTTTGATTGCTGAGCGTTCCCAGTCACCATTTTCTTTTGGTTCAAAGCGGATTGGGTCTTCACCACCTTCACCTGAGTTCGACTTCGCGCCAAGGCGGTTCATCGCTACAGCAAGGGTTGAGTGCGCTTCGTAAGAGATCGAACCAAACGACATTGCGCCAGTGGCAAAGCGTTTTACGATGCTCTCAATTGGTTCAACTTCAGCAAGTGGAACCGAACCGGCTGGGTTTTTAATAAACTCTAGCTGGCTACGTAGGGTAACGGCATTGTCACCTTGCTTATCAACGGCGGCAGCGTATTGCTTGAACTGATCGTAGTTCTTATTACGCGTTGACTCCTGCAGCAAAGAGATGGTTTCTGGGTTAAATAGGTGTTTTTCACCACGCTGTTTCCACTGGTAAACACCACCCACATCCAGAACTTGGATTGGGATGTCACGTTGCGGGTAACCAAAGCGGTGGCGGATCAGTACTTCTTTGGCGATATCATCCAGAGTGAGACCTTGGATGCGCGATACCGTACCTGTGAAGTATTTATCGACCACGGATTTGTGAATACCAAGCGCTTCAAAAATCTGTGCACCATGGTAAGACTGCAGCGTAGAGATACCCATCTTCGAGAAGATTTTGAGTAGTCCGCCGTTGACTGCTTTACGGTAGTTGTCGAACAAATCACGCGGGTTCGCTTGTGGATCAAGTTTCTTAGTGCGTTGCAGCTCAATGATGGTTTCGATAACCAAGTAAGGGTTAACTGCGTTCGCACCGTAGCCTAGTAGTGTCGCAAAGTGGTGTGTTTCACGTGCATCACCGGTTTCAACCACGATGTCACACTTGGCACGTAGACCTTTGCGGATTAGATGGTGGTGCACTGCACCGACCGCCAGCATCGCTGGAATAGCCGCGTGGTTTGAGTTCACCGCGCGGTCGGTTAGCAAGATGATAGAGTAACCATCAATAACCGCGTCTTCTGCGTATTGGCAAATACGTTTTAGTGCACGCTCAAGTTTGCCTTGATCTTCACTGGCTTGGAATACGATATCCAGCGTTTTCGCTTGCAGGTGCTCGTTATCAATTGCACGTAGCTTCTCTAGTTCAGAGTTAGCCAGTACTGGTGATTCAAGCTCGACTTTTTGACAATGCTGCGGCGTTTCGGTTAGTAGGTTCTGATCCTTACCTAGGTAAGTATTCAGCGACATTACCATACGCTCACGAATCGGGTCGATCGGTGGGTTGGTAACCTGCGCAAACAACTGCTTAAAGTAGTTAGATAGGTGCTGTGATTGATGCGAAAGTACCGCTAGTGGCCAGTCGGCACCCATTGCGGATAGAGGCTCTTTACCATCGTTAGCCATTGGCACGATGATCTCGTTCACTTCTTCCGAGCTCACACCAAACGCTTGTTGACGGTGCAATAGGCGCTCAGGCGATGGTTGGCTGAACTGATTGCTTGCGTCTGGTAGTTTTTTCAGGCTAAGCAGGTTCTCTTCAACCCATTTCTCATAAGGTTGAGCGGTTGCGATAGAATCTTTGACTTCTTCGTCAGAGATTATGCGACCTTGCTCAAGGTCCGCAACGAAGATACGACCTGGTTGCAGGCGACCACGGAACTCAACGTTTTCTGGCGCGATATCTACTACACCAGACTCTGACGCCATGACGAGGAAGTCATCTTTGGTCACTGTGTAACGTGATGGACGCAGACCGTTACGGTCAAGCGTAGCACCTACTTGTACGCCGTCAGTAAAACATACTGATGCAGGGCCATCCCATGGTTCCATGATGTTCGCGTGGTACTGATAGAATGCGCGACGCGTTGGATCCATGTTTTTGTTTTCTTGCCATGCTTCAGGGATCATCATCATTAATGCGTGCGGCAAGCTACGACCGGAAAGCACCAATAGCTCTAGTGCCATGTCGAAGTTTGATGAGTCTGAACTGCCTTCTTGACAGATAGGCAATAGCATGTCGATTTCAGCTTGAGTGAACAACTCTGATTCAAGAATTGCTTCACGCGCTTTCATCCAGTTTAAGTTACCGCGAACAGTGTTAATTTCACCATTGTGGGCAATGTAACGGAAAGGCTGCGCTAGACGCCATTTAGGGAATGTATTGGTTGAGAAGCGAGAGTGAACTAACGCCAGTGCCGTCACCATGGTTGGGTTCTGCAAATCTAAGAAGTACTGCGGTACTTGCTCAGTGGTTAGCTGACCTTTATAAACCAGAGTCTTGTATGACATTGAGTTGATGTAGAAATCATCACCAATGTTGGACACGCTCTCTAGACATACGCGAACCGTGTAGTTACGTAATACATACAGCTTACGTTCTAACTCTTCTGGCGTTGTGCCTGGACCACCAGTAATAAATACGTGTTCAAATTGTGGCTCAGTACTTAGCGGGTCGGCACCGATCATTGAGTTATCGGTTGGCAACACTCGGTAGCCAATCACTTCAAGATCTAGGCGCTTCGCATTACGCTCGAGAATATCTCTGCATTGTTCGCGTTTGTGCTGATCTTTCGGGAAAAGTACCACACCTACACCGTATTTTTCAAAAGAAGGGAGCTTAATCCCAAGCTTAACCGCTTCTTCTAAAAGAAATTCATGAGGTTTTTGCAGTAGGATACCTGCGCCGTCGCCGCTGCATGGATCGCAACCTTGACCGCCACGGTGTTCCATTCGAGCAAGCATATCGAGTGCTTGAGTTACTACTGCGTGTGATTTACGGTTTTTGAGGTGAGCAACAAAACCGATACCACAAGCGTCATGCTCCAACTCAGGAGTGTACAGACCTTGGGTGCTCTGCTCTCTATCTACCATAGATACATCCTTCCAATCTAATTTGGACGCACTGTCGTCAAACGAACTTAATCGCGCGTCACTTCCTTTTATAGTTTTAATTCGCACCTGCTCGAGGTTGACCAGGTTTGATTCCCTTCTTTTCTCACAGGAAAAATGTTGCGAGAAAGACAATCCTTGGTGATATCCAATTTACAGCATCACTTTTGTAGTGATTTATTAGGTGGGGTCTGGCTATCACCGTTCTCCTTGCCGATAGTTTTGTTATTGGCGAATACGCCGCGCAAGTGAGATCTGTAAGTATCCTACAATTTCTTCGGGTTAAAATGCAATCAAAACGCGGCGTTGTTGCGCAATTTTTTCGCGCGCAAAATAGGATTTATGTTTGTTTTCTGCCTAAAATTCAGTTTGAAGCACGTTTAATTGCATGTTTATTGATTTGTGATAGGGATCAAATTGGCAGTTTTGGTTAAATTGCACTCATTTCAAAATCAACAAATTGTGTAATTTAATTACACAAATCTTAATGATTGTCATTCTCATTAGTGGTTAATATGCAGTTACATGAATTGGTCAATACAATAGGTCAGGATTTACATCGCCGTTATGGAGAGAAGGTTCACAAGCTTACTTTGCATGGTGGATTTAGCTGCCCAAACCGCGATGGCACTATCGGTCGTGGTGGTTGTACTTTCTGTAACGTAGCTTCTTTTGCTGATGAAGAAACGCAAGTTAAAAGCATTCAAGAGCAGCTTATCGATCGGGCGGGTGAAATTGCTCGCGCGAAAAAATACCTCGCTTACTTTCAAGCCTACACCAGCACTTATGCGGAAGTTCAGGTTCTGAAAAACATGTATGAAGAAGCATTAAAGGCAGCCGATATCGTTGGCTTGTGTGTCGGCACTCGTCCTGACTGTGTGCCTGATGCGGTACTTGAATTGCTGTCTGATTATGTCAAGCAAGGTTACGAGATTTGGCTCGAGCTGGGCTTACAAACTGCTAATAACGACACCTTGAAACGCATTAATCGCGGGCATGATTTCGAGTGTTATGCCGAAATTACCCAACGCGCTCGCGCGCTAGGGATTAAAGTCTGCACGCATTTAATTGTCGGCTTACCGCGCGAAACTCGTGAAGATAACGTGAAAACCATGCAGCAAGTGCTGGAGGTTGGGACGGACGGTATCAAACTGCATGGTTTACATATCGTTGAAGGTAGCACTATGGCAAAAGCTTGGCGTGCGGGTAAATTGGAAGCGCCTGAGCTAGAAGAATACGTAGCCATTGCGAGTGAACTGATTCGTATGACACCACCTGAGGTGGTTTATCATCGCGTTTCATCAGCGGCGCGTCGCCCAACTCTGCTTTCGCCATTATGGTGCGAGAACCGTTGGTTAGCTATGACTGAAATTGGGCGTGCACTCAACCGAGAGGGGGCTCAAGGTTCACTCGTCGGACAGCCATTCCACTATATTAAGCCTGAGTAACACTTATCTCTTGACTCCAAGCACCATCAACACCCACTGATGGTGCTGTTATCTTCCCCGTTTTCTTTTCGTCCCTGGCGTATCATTGCCTGACGATTGAGCTGTCATCAACAGATGGTTTGCTTTTTCGACAATCACTTATCGACATCCATCCTCATTTCCAATAGGCAAGCCTGCTTAGGTCACACATCCAATAATTAAGCCTAATGTTGTTGGGGATTACTTAGCTGTGTTTCATTAAAGCAGGTAATATGTTGCTATATATCGCTATTTACTATTCTAAATCCAGCAGCGGAACTTTATGGCGATAGCTGCTGCCCTTTTGTCGCTCGGAGCGCTTAATGAAAACCATCAAGAACCTTGCTCAATACTACGTTGACCTATTGGTCAAGCTCGGTATTTTGCGTTTCTCTATTCTTCTGGCTCTTGCTCTTATCTCGCTTGCAGTAGTTGTTCAAGTCGGGATCACCCTGTTTTTAAGTGGCTCTGTCGATAATATCGATATTGTCCGTTCTGTTTTCTTTGGCTTAGTGATTACGCCGTGGGCGGTTTACTTTCTTTCCGTGGTGGTTGACCAACTTGAAGAGTCGCGTCAACGCTTGTCTAAGTTAGTCTCGAAACTGAAAGTGATGCGCTCGCGTGATTTGGAACTGAATCAGCAATTGCAGCTCAATATTGAAAAGCTTAATCAGGAAATTGAGGAGCGCATTAAAGCAGAAGAGGGACGCGAAGAAGCGATGAAAGACCTAGAGAATGAGGTTTATCAGCGCGAGCGTACTCAAATGGAACTCGCCGAGCGTACCGCACTGCTGCGTTCATTTATCGATGCTTCACCAGACTTGATTTATTACCGTAATGCGGAAGGTGTTTTCTCGGGTTGTAACCGCGCCATGGAAGAGTTGACGGGCAAAAAAGAATCGCAACTTGTCGGGCTCACGCCTTGGGAGGTCTATAGCAAAGAAGTGGCGCAACAAATTGTCGAGACCGATGATGCGGTATTTGCTGACAACCAAGCGATAACTTACGAACAATGGCTAGAGTACCCTGACGGTCGTAAGATTTATTTTGAACTGCGGAAAGTGCCGTTTTACAGCAAAGATGGTCGTCATTTAGGTCTCGTCGGTTTTGGACGCGATATTACCGAACGTAAACGCCATGAAGAGTCATTAGAGAAGGCGAGTCGTGATAAGACGACGTTTATCTCGACAATTAGCCATGAACTTAGAACTCCGTTAAACGGTATTGTTGGTTTAAGCCGTATGTTGCTCGATACGCCGATGACCGATGAGCAGCGCAAACACATGCAAACCATTAATGTCAGTGCTATTACCCTAGGTAATATTTTTAATGACATTATTGATATGGATAAGTTTGATCGCCGTAAGTTAGAGCTTTATCCAGCCCCGCTTAACTTTGAAGATTTTGTGGTTGAAATTGAGAGCATTGCTGCCTTGATGGCAGAACAAAAGGGGCTGCGTTTTAATTTAGAGCGACTCAATGATCTGCCAACAGCGATTAGCGTTGATGCAACGCGACTGCGCCAAGTACTGTGGAATTTGATCAGTAATGCGATGAAGTTTACCAAAGAAGGCGGTGTCGTACTTTCGGTCAGTTCATACGTTGAGAATGAGCATGCTTATATCACTTTAGAAGTTGAAGATACCGGGGTTGGTATTCCTGATTCTGAATTAGACAATATTTTTGCCATGTACTATCAAGTGAAATCTGACAAAGATAACTTGCATGCAGTAGGTACGGGTATTGGCTTAGCGGTGTCGAAACAACTGATTGAGATGATGCATGGTGATATTACGGTGAGTAGCGAAGAAGGATTTGGTAGCACCTTCACCGTCACCATTTGTGTGCCGCTTGCGGAAGAAACTGAAATCGCCAAAGTCGAAGTTCAGCTATCAGAGCGTGAATTGAATATCTTTATGGTGGAAGATATTGAGCTGAATATTACGGTTGCACGCTCTTTGCTGGAAAGCATGGGGCATGAAGTATCTGTGGCGATGACTGGGCAAGAAGCGCTCGAGATGTTTGATCCGGAATTGTATGATCTAGTGTTCTTAGATATTCAACTGCCCGATATGACCGGGTTTGATGTTGCAAGGCATTTCCGCGAACTCTACTCGCAATTGCCACCGCTGGTGGCATTAACCGCTAATGTGGTGAAGAATAAGCAAGAATATTATGAGCAAGGCATGGATGAGGCTCTGAGTAAGCCACTTTCAGTTGCCGCAGTGCAAGAGGTTATCGCTCTGTTTGGTGACCATAAACCCTATGAGCCTATGCCGCATTTGCCAGAGCCTGAACACGTTGTGGATACAGGAGAGGTTTATCAGACCATTCTCGATCTCGATATGCTAGAGTCTTATGTTGGCATTGTGGGCACTAAGCCTGTGCTTGAGAGCATTGCTATGTTTGAAGATATGATGCCAGGTTATATTGAATTACTTGATTCCAATATGGTTGCCAAAGATCAAGAAGGCATTGTCTCTGAAGCGCATAAAATAAAAGGTGCCGCCGGCTCAATTGGTCTAAAACATATTCAAAGTGTGGCGCAAAAAGCGCAGTCACCGGATCTGCCAGCGTGGTGGGAGAATATTGATGATTGGGTCGATGAAATTAAGAAAGAATACCAAAGCGATATTCAGATACTCAAAGAATGGCTAGCCCAGAGGTAAGATTATGAAAAAATTTGCTGCTGTTTCACTGACTCTTGCCCTATTAGCAGGTTGCTCTTCGCCTCAAGTGGGGTGGGAGCAAGATGAGCAAGTGACGATAAATAATGCTCAAGTGCAACTAACCAGTAACTTGTGGCTCAACAAGATGCCAACAATCGGTGAGTTACAGGAACAGAACTTACATGGTGCACTTTACTTAGAGTCATCTTCAGCGTTACCAGCAGATTTAGAGATAAAGAGTATCACTCTGCGTCAAGGTGAAGAGACTTGGTTGATTGATGGCGATGACCTAGAACTCCGCACTCACAATGAAAATCAGTGGGAATTGGTGTTTGTTTGGCAGTTTGAATTAGATCCGACTCAACCAGTTGATGTCGCAGTGCAGACCGAGCACCAAGATAAGCAAGAGTGGATGGTTGAGAAACAAGTTAAGATCGACACTGTCTACTAGAAAGTCTCTTTTCTCGCTGAAAGTTAAGCCAACCGATAAGGTTGGCTTTTTTGTTTATAAAACAATTGGGTTGGTTGTTGCATATTTCCAAGAGGAATATCTTATAAACTTACATGCAATTAAGTTATTTTTAGGTTAAAAATTTGTTTTGGTTTTAATTGTTAAAAGTTGGTTGAATATTAATCTCATTTGCTTAGAATTTAACCATGAGTTTCGGCTCATACCCATTCGAAATTGGATTAAATAATTGTAAGGAGGCGCACGATGAAACCATTGATTGTTATGCAAAATCTGTGTGCCCCTGTTGCCCCAGTAAACACCACTATTGTGGTTAAGGGCTCTGCGACCAACGCCTTAATCTGTCAAGGCGATCGCAAACCCGCGCATGCAATTATCTAATCCGTAACCTGTTTTTAATTGGCTGCGGAAAAAGTAGCCGATTACCTCAATAGTTAGATTTTTCTCGGTTGCTATTTTCCCAGCTCTAATCTTGACTGGAGAAAACCATGAACCAATCAATTTACCTAAAAGTTGCCACTTTACTTGTGAGAGCAGACATACGTCGTGAAGAACGAGCTTGGCGAAAAAAGGTGCGTCGTAGTGCCCACGAACTTCCGTGGATGAATGAGCATCTGTTGCGAGATATCGGTTTAGATACCGAAGGGCGTCCACTAGGTAACAGTGTCGCACCTAAAGTAAAAGCTGAACGTCGTATTCGTCATCTTCGTCGGGTTTTAACGCTGCGAATACCGACGTAAGTTTTGGGAGGGAAGTGATATCTCCCTCCCAGCAACTTATTACGGACAGGGGTTGGAATAAGTGGTACCAACCTCCTGGATATCTTTTAGTAATTCATCACTTAACGTTATTTCGATACTATCGATATTATCTTTCAGTTGCGCCATCGTTGTCGCGCCAATGATATTTGCGGCAACGAATGGACGCTGGTTAATAAAGGCGAGTGCCATCTGTGCAGGATCGATTCCATGACGATGGGCTAAGTCGACATAAGCTTGTGTTGCGGCAATTCCTTGCGGAGTAAAGTAGCGCACAAAGCGTTCAAACAACGAACAGCGCGCACCTTCAGGGCGCTGACCATTGAGATATTTACCACTCAGGCAACCAAAAGCAAGTGGTGAATAAGCCAGTAATTCCACGCCTTCATAGTGGCTAATCTCAGACAGACCGACTTCAAAACTGCGATTGAGTAAATTGTATGGGTTTTGAATCGAAACAATTCTTGGTAGATCGTGTTTCTCTGCTAATTTGAGCAGGCTCATTACCCCCCAAGGTGTTTCATTTGAGACGCCAATGTAGCGAATTTTCCCTGCTTTCATTAATTCCGCCATCGCTTCGAGCGTTTCAATTAACGTCACTTCTTGCTGGCTATCAGGGTAAGGGTAGTTTAGCTGACCAAATGTATTGGTTTCACGTTGTGGCCAATGGATTTGATATAAGTCGATATAGTCGGTTTTTAGCCTTGCCAAGCTATCATCAATGGCTTGATGAATATTGCGGCGGTCGAGCTTCATGTTGTCACGAATATAAGGCACATTGCGTGGTCCGGCGACTTTGGTGGCAAGGATCACTTTTTCTCGTTTGCCAGACTTTTCTAACCAGTTGCCAATGTACGCTTCTGTCGCGCCTTGGGTTTGTTGTTTTGGTGGTACCGGATACATCTCTGCGGTATCAATGAAATTGACCCCACGTTCGAACGCATAATCGAGTTGATTGAATGCATCAGATTGTGAGTTTTGTTCACCAAACGTCATCGTGCCTAAACAGATTTTGCTGACTTCTAAACTAGAATGCGGGAGTTTGTGATATTTCATAATCTTCCTTGCTTTGATGTGCTCAGCCAGTGAGTAACAATTACCTAATGATCCAATATAAGCGAGCATTTACCGCGATTAAAAGTGCACAGAACACAAAATAACGCTCTGTAACTATAATAGTGATATGGCTCGTGAGTTATCGACAATAGAGCTGAGGGGGAGATATGCACCGAAAGCAATTAGATAAGTGGATTCATGGCTTTCACAAGAAAAGCTATCAGCCACCAAAAGTGTTTGTGATCAGCTGTTCCGATCTTTCACAGTACTTATTAGCGGTGGAGTATAAACACAAATTAGAACCGATTTGTGAGGATGGAGAGCCGGTTCATTATGCCTCACTCGATCAAGTGAAAGAAGAACTGCATCGACTTGATGTTGAACGCGCTTATTTGCGTTTACACAATAGCTACGATGAGTTTGGTTCAGAAGATGTGCCTAGATACCATGATATTGAACTCGCGGTAACTAAGCACTAGTGAATCCGTCTATGCAAAGTTCTGCTCTAGGATGCGTGCGGTAAATTGGGTACGCAAATAAAAGCCTCGCGGTAAGGTTTTTATTAGCTTACCACTGGCGCCGTAAGCTTCGGTAAGTACACGGCTGTTAGCCGCTTTTGGTCGAAGTTGTAGCACTTCGCCATGTCGAGCGGTAATTTTCTCAACCTGACCAAGTACGATGAGCTCCATCAGTTCTTCCCAATCCGTTTGCAGTTGTCGCTCTTCTTCCTCGCTTGGTGACCAAATCAGTGGAGAACCAACACGACGCTCTGCCAGAGGGATTTCGCGCTCACCTTCAACCGGTATCCATAACACGCGAGAAAGCTTGTTACGGACATGACTGTGTTGCCAAGTTAAGCCATGCACACCTGTCAGCGGAGCAACGCAAACAAAGGTGGTTTCTAACGGCTTACCGTTGTAACCAATTGGAATCGTTTTGAGCTCAATACCCAGTTGCTCAAAGTCTTGTTGAGGTTTGCTGCCTGCTGTGGCGCCTAAATGCCATTCTAGTAACTGCCCAACCCAGCCTTTATCGCGGCGTAAATCTGCAGGTACTGTTATCCCTGCTTCTTCAGCTAATTCAAGGAATGTGAGTCCGGCAATATCGGTGGCGCGTTGCAGGAGTTCTTGTTCTGACTTCGGTTCAGCTTTCATTGGTGACACTTATTGGCTTATTGGCGGACTATTTTAACGCAATCTCACCAAATGTGGAGCTGGTGAAAGATCGTACAGAGTGATGAAAAGATCTTCATTAATAGGTTATCCACAGATATTGAATGAAAAATAGCTAATTTTGCAACTTATGTATGAATTAACAGGGGTTTTGGCGGGGGATTTTGCTTGAATTTTCAGAGTTTAGCTTTTTTTGCTTGAGGTGGTGTGGATAAATAAATGAGTGGTTGATCTTTGAGCAGTTTGGTTGGGCTTAAAATACATGCTGATGAACAGTATGGTTTGTTACTTCTTATTTTATTTAACTATATGTATTGCATGGTTTTTTGTTGGGTTGTGAACGTGGTTGTTTGTTGCGCAAATAACCTATGATGAATAAATGATCGCTTGTTTGGTGTTTTTTCACATACTTATACACAGAAAAGGTGAATAAATGTGGAGTAGGTCTCATCGCGTTGTGAATAACGGCGTTTTTGGTCGATAGTTATTCAGAATGGCAAGATTCGGCGATAATTTCTGTGCTAGTCACACTAGTAAGTTTGCTCCGCTTGGGGATATGTGGAAAAATTACTGCAATTAAGAATTTATTAGAGGTTGGCCAGTGATAGATGGCGATGGTTACCGCTTAAATGTGGGTATTGTAATCTGTAACAACCATGGTCAGGTCTTCTGGGCTAAGCGATACGGACAACATTCATGGCAATTTCCTCAAGGTGGGATTGATGACGGTGAAACACCTGAACAAGCCATGTTTAGAGAGTTGTATGAAGAGGTGGGTCTTACTAGTAAAGACGTGAAAATCATAGCGACAAGCCGACATTGGCTAAGGTATAAATTACCGAAACGACTTGTCCGTTGGGATTCAAAACCTGTTTGTATCGGCCAAAAACAGAAATGGTTTTTACTGCGCTTAGATTGTGATGAAGCTAAGATCAATATGCAGCGTGGTAATTCCCCTGAATTTGATGGTTGGCGTTGGGTGAGTTATTGGTATCCAGTGCGTCAAGTGGTCTCTTTTAAACGTGATGTTTATCGTCGCGCAATGAAAGAGTTCGCGTCCATGGCAATGCCGTTTAAAGAGCGTCGAGTTAAAGGCAAACGTAAATCACGAAGAGGGTAGAGATGCTTTCTCAACTAAGGGACATAGTTGAACAAGTTTCACGAGTTGAAAACGTTCATGCAGCGTTGCAACTTTTGGTTAAGCAAACTTGTCTTGCTATGCACACGGAATGTTGCACGATTTACCTTGCGAATGAAGAGATGCAGCGTCTTGAGTTGATGGCGACTCAAGGCTTGCGTTTTAAAGGCAATAAAATACATATCAACTTTAGTGAAGGTTTGGTGGGGTTAGTTAAACGCAGCGCTGAACCATTAAACCTTGCTGAAGCCTCAAAACATCCCAACTTTAAATACTTTTCTCAACTTGGAGAAGAGGTCTACCAAAGCTTTTTAGGTACCCCGATCATTCACCGCAAGCAGGTTCTTGGAGTGCTGGTGGTACAGCAGAAAGAGCCACGTCTGTTTAATGAGATGGAAGAGTCCTTCTTGGTGACGTTGGCCGCTCAGCTAGCGGTGATTATTGCGCATGCTCAGACTCAAGGGCAATGGCGACTAGAAAAGACTCAACAAGCAATTCGAGGCATTCCTGCGTCATCAGGTGTAGCGATAGGTCAATTCTGGTGGGACGATAGCCAGCCTTTACTTTCGGATGTTAGTCCTGCCTCGACGTTAGATATCGAACGTGAACAGGAGTGGCTGCTTCTTGCTATCGAAGCGGCGTTGAATGATTTTCGTCGGATGCGTAAGAAACTCGACAGTGAAATCAATAAAGATACGCTAGCCATATTCGATCTGTTTACTCACTTGCTTAATGATCCCATGCTACGCAAAGATCTTAAAGTGCAGATTCAGAAAGGCGATCGCGCAGATTGGGCTGTGCGTCAGGTAGTCGAAACCTATTCGAGCCGTTTTGCTCGCATGTCGGACAGTTATTTGCGTGAACGCGCGCAAGATGTGCGTGAGTTAGGTCAACGACTGCTTTACTTCCTCAATAATACCGAGCAAGAGCAACAAACTTTTGATCAGCCAGTGATTTTAGTCGTGCGTGAGTTAACCGCCTCGTTATTAGCATCGATTCCTAAAGATCAGCTACTTGCTGTGATTTCATTGGAAGGTGCAGCGAATTCACATGCGGCTATCTTGTCACGTGCGCTTGGTATTCCTGCCGTAATGGGGGTTACCCTTAACCTCAGCACCATCAATGGCAAGCAAGGTATTGTCGATGGTTACAGCGGTAAGATTTTAGTCTCACCAAGCCGTCAGCTACTCAAAGAGTACCGAGCTCTTGCCAATGAAGAGCGTGAGTTAGCCAATATGGTTAACCAGCGCATTGAAGAGCCTGCGCAAACCAGTGATGGTCAGCGTATTGAAGTGTTGCTCAATGCAGGTCTCAGTGCCGATGCTAACATTGCGGTTAACCAAGGTGTTGATGGGGTGGGGTTATACCGCACCGAAATTAGCTTTTTACTTCAACATCGCTTCCCGTCGGAAGATGAGCAGACCCAGCAATACAATTCGGTATTAACCACTTACCCAGATAAAAGAGTGGTGATGCGCACTTTAGATATTGGTGGTGATAAACCGCTACCATATCTGCCGATTGAAGAGGACAATCCATTTTTGGGTTGGCGTGGGATTCGCTTTACGCTCGATCATCCCGATATCTTCTTAATGCAAATTCGTGCGATGATGCGCGCAAGCTCAACTACGCAAAATTTAAGTATTCTGCTGCCGATGATTTCTGGTGCGCAAGAGCTGGATGATGCTTTGGTATTGATTGAGCAAGCCTATTCGGAAGTTTTGACACTTAACCCGCAGTTGCTTCGACCACAAGTCGGCATCATGATCGAAGTGCCATCAATGCTCTATCTTCTGCCATTGGTGGCAGATAAGATCGATTTTGTTTCGGTGGGAACCAACGATTTAACCCAATATTTACTCGCGGTAGACCGTAATAATTCACGGGTATCTGATGTGTATGAGAGTATGCATCCGGCGGTCATTATGGCGTTGAATCATATTTATCAAACTTGTCAGCAGTTAAAGTTACCTGTCTGTATTTGTGGTGAGTTGGCGGGCGATCCGATTGGTTCATTACTTTTAGTGGGTTTGGGGTATCGTAGTTTAAGTATGAACACCTCAAACGTGGCTAAGGTAAAATACTTACTGCGTCACACCAGTGTGGAAGAGCTGAGTCAATTAGCGACTCAAGCTTTAACTCAACCGTATGGCAACAACATTTATGCGATGATGGAAGATTTCTTTGAATTAAAAGGCTTCTCAGGCTTTATCCGCGCTGGTAAAAAATAAGGAAACAGGGTGTCTATTGAATTGCTATTGTTAATGCTTTTACTCGGCGCATTTGTAGGTGTAATGGCAGGGTTATTAGGTATCGGTGGTGGTTTAATAGTGGTCCCTGCTTTGGTCTTTCTTTTACCACAAGCCGGAATTGATCCGAGCATCACGATGAACATTGCTTTGGCAACCTCCCTTTCGACCATCATCGTCACTTCAGGTTCTTCTGCGTTTAATCACCTCAAGTTGGGGAATGTCGACATGTTTGTCGTCAAGTGGTTGATGCCCGGCGTTGTTATTGGCGGTTTTGTTGGCGCTAACGTCGCGGAGTGGATACCAAGTGAATACCTACCGAAAGTCTTTGGTGTGATTGTGCTACTGCTTGCGTTGCAGATGTTACTGTCGATTAAAAGTACCACTGAGCGCAGTATGCCTTCGAGTGGTGTGACCATGGGGTATGGTGCTGGAATTGGCATTATTTCTAGTTTGGCAGGGATTGGTGGTGGCTCTTTATCGGTGCCTTTCCTTAATCGCCATGGCGTTGAGATGCGAAAAGCGGTAGGCTCTTCCTCTGTGTGTGGCTGTGTGATTGCCATTTCAGGTATGACAGGCTTTATTTTGCATGGTTACAGCGCTGATAACTTACCAAGTTATAGTGTGGGTTACGTGTATTTGCCCGCACTGGCAGCGATTGCATCAACCTCAATGTTGACGACAAAGATTGGCGCCAAATTGGCGACATCTTTACCGACGGCGGCATTGAAAAAGATTTTCGCGCTATTTTTGATGTTTGTAGCAGGAACTATGTTGCTGTAGTGCAATCTCATCTAAATCATTATTAAAAGAGTAGTCTTCTTATGTCTCAGGGATACTTTGAATTTCCTAATATCGATCCTGTATTAGTCTCAATTGGCCCACTATCTATTCGTTGGTATGGCTTAATGTACTTAATCGGTTTTGCCTTTGCCTTGTGGCTGGCGAATCGACGCGCTGACAAACCGGGCAGTGGCTGGACTCGCGAACAGGTGTCTGACTTGCTCTTTGCTGGTTTCTTAGGTGTCGTGATCGGCGGTCGTGTCGGTTATGTTTTGTTTTATAACTTTGAGTTGTTCCTACAAGACCCACTTTACCTGTTTAAAGTCTGGACCGGTGGTATGTCATTCCACGGCGGTCTGCTGGGTGTGATCACCGCAATGTTCTGGTATGCGCGTAAAAATGGACGTACTTTCTTTGGTGTGGCGGATTTCATTGCTCCACTGGTGCCGTTTGGCTTAGGTATGGGGCGTATGGGTAACTTTATGAACAGCGAGCTGTGGGGACGTGTTACTGACGTGCCTTGGGCTATCGTATTTCCTAATGGTGGTCCGCTGCCGCGCCATCCTTCACAGCTATATGAGATGGCTCTTGAAGGGATCGTACTGTTCTTTATTCTAAACTGGTTTATTAAAAAGCCACGTCCACTTGGATCTGTGTCAGGTCTGTTCTTAGTCGGTTATGGTACATTCCGTTTCCTCGTCGAATATGTCCGTGAACCAGATGCACAATTAGGCTTATTTGGTGGCTTTATCTCTATGGGTCAAATCTTATCAACACCAATGATCATTGCTGGTGGTTTGATGATGGTATGGGCCTACAAGCGCGGTCACTACAAAGACGAATTACCCCAACAGAAAGCGAAGTAAGGAATTGGTGTGAAACAGTATTTAGAACTCTGTCAGCGTATTGTTGACCATGGTGAGTGGGTTGAAAACGAGCGTACCGGCAAGCGCTGCTTAACGGTAATTAATGCCGATTTAACTTACGATGTGGCTAACAACCAGTTCCCGCTAGTGACTACACGTAAGAGCTTCTGGAAAGCGGCAGTCGCAGAGTTACTGGGCTATATCCGTGGGTATGATAATGCCGAAGATTTTCGTCAGCTCGGCACCAAAACCTGGGATGCGAATGCGAATTTGAACGAAGCTTGGCTGAATAACCCATACCGCAAAGGCGAAGATGACATGGGACGCGTATACGGCGTTCAAGGTCGTGCATGGGCAAAACCTGATGGCGGCCATATTGACCAACTACGCAAGATTGTGGATGACTTGACTCGCGGCGTTGATGACCGCGGTGAGATCTTAAACTTCTACAACCCAGGTGAGTTCCATATGGGTTGTTTGCGTCCATGTATGTACAGCCATCATTTCTCGCTACTGGGCGACACTTTGTACCTCAACAGTACTCAGCGTTCGTGTGACGTGCCGCTAGGGCTGAATTTCAATATGGTTCAAGTGTATGTGTTCCTTGCTATCATGGCGCAAATTACCGGTAAGAAGCCTGGTGTGGCGTATCATAAGATTGTTAATGCACACATCTACGAAGATCAGCTTGAGTTGATGCGTGATGTACAGTTACAACGTGAACCATTAGCACCTGCAACGTTCCACATTAACCCTGAGATCAAGTCACTTGAAGACTTGGAAACATGGGTAACCTTGGATGACTTTTGGGTTGAAGGCTACGAATGCCACGAGCCGATTAAGTATCCGTTTTCGGTGTAAGCGATAGATTGAATGAAAAAGACTGACCTAGTGTCGGTCTTTTTTTTGGATGCGGGAACGCGTTGCTACGGAACGTTGCGCTGCGCTTAACTTACGGATGCGGGAAGGTGTTGCTACGGAACGACGGATGCTGGAAGGTGTTGTTACGGAGTGTTGCGGTGCACTTCACTTACGGATGCGGGAACGCATTGCTACCGAACGTTGTGTTGCACTTTACTTACGGATGTGGGAATGCGTTGTTACCGAATACTTTTTCCGTGAGCGAAGCGTTCCGTAAACGCAGTGTTCCTATGTTTCCGTAGCTTGCGTTCCTTGCAAAAAAAAGCCCCTGACCGAGGTCAGGGGCTTAGCAAGCGATGGTGTGTTACTTTGTTATTATACTGTCAGTGCTAGGATTGCACCTGGTAGCACGATGAACACTGATAGTAGGTATGCTGCTACAACTGCTTTGTTCTTAACTGCTGTTGCTGCTAGGTATTCAGCACACTTCACTGGAATCTCACGTAGGAACGGGATACCAAAGATAAATACAGTTGCCATTAGGTTGAACACTAAGTGTACAAGTGCGATTTGTAGTGCGAACACTGCGAACTCGCCTGATACTGCTGTTGCTGCTAGTAGCGCGGTAATACAAGTACCGATGTTAGCGCCTAGAGTGAACGGGTAAACGTCACGAACTTTAAGAACGCCAGTACCTACTAGTGGAACCATTAGACTAGTTGTCGTTGAAGAAGACTGAACTAGTACTGTCACGATAGAACCCGATACGATACCGTGGATTGGACCACGACCGATTGCGTTCTTAAGAATATCACGTGCACGACCAACCATTAGACCTTTCATTAGCTTACCCATTACGGTGATAGCTAGGAAGATTGTCGCGATACCGATAGCGATCAGCAATACGCCACCAACAGTGTTACCAAATGTACCTAGAGGACCTTGCAGTGCACTGATTACTGGTTTAGTGATTGGTTTGATAAAGTCAAAACCACCCACGCTCATGTCACCAGTGTTTAGTAGTGGTGAAACCAACCAGTGAGACACTTTGTCTAGAATACCGAACATCATCTCTAGCGGTAGGAAGATCATTACAGCTAGTAGGTTGAAGAAGTCGTGAATCGTCGCACTTGCAAATGCGCGTTGGAATTCTTCTTTGCAACGAACGTGACCTAGAGAAACTAGAGTGTTAGTTACTGTTGTACCAATGTTTGCACCCATAACCATAGGGATTGCAGTTTCAACTGGTAAACCACCAGCCACAAGGCCGACGATAATAGAAGTTACTGTACTTGAAGACTGGATAAGTGCTGTAGCCACAAGACCGATCATTAGACCAGCAATTGGGTGAGCCGCAAATTCAAATAGAACTTTAGCTTGGTCGCCCACTGACCACTTAAAACCAGTACCTACCATTGATACCGCTAGAAGCAGTAAGTACAACATGAATGCCAAGTTAGCCCAGCGTAACCAGCGAGCTGTGCTCGAAATAGGTGCTGCTGTAGTAGTAGCTTGGTTCATAAATATTTTCTCCGTTGGACCGTTTACTCGTTGATTTGGTCTGTAAGTTGAATCTGAGGGCGATAGTAGAGAGGAAATATTTCAGTAATATTACAGTTGGGTGTAACAATGATTTTTTTTCTCTTAGTAAGCAAATATGTCTGTATTTTTTGTTTTACATTTAATTTAAGTGTTTGATATTTAATGATTAAATCTTGCTCTTAATGATGTTGAAATCAGTCACAAAAATGTCAGAAAAGTCAGGGTAGAGTGAAATTTGGCACTATTTTATGACAGTGTGTTGTCATAAATGACAAGATAGTTATCGGTAAAAATAGTGTATTTGTGGCTTTTGTATCGGTTTTATCGAATCGTTGTTGTCATCTAGGGCATCTGTTATAAAATAGAGATACCAATTGACCAGTGAAACTCACAATGTCTCATCTAAATTACAATCATCTCTACTATTTCTGGATGGTTTGCAAGCAAGGCTCGGTAACCAAAGCGGCAGATGCCTTATTCCTCACACCGCAAACTGTCACCGGGCAAATTAAAGCGTTAGAAGATCGTCTCGACGGCAAATTGACCAAACGCAATGGTCGCAGTGTTGAGCCTACCGAACTTGGTCAGCTCGTTTTCAAATATGCGGATCGTATGTTTGGTCTTAGCTATGAGATGCTTGATATTGTTAATTACAGCCAACATTCGAATATATTATTTGATGTCGGTGTGGCTGATGCATTATCGAAACGTTTGGTGAGTAAGATTTTGATGACCACAGTGCCTGAGGACAACAGTATCCATTTGCGCTGCTTTGAGTCGACGCACGAAATGCTACTGGAACAACTGGCGCAACATAAACTGGATATGATTTTGTCCGATTGCCCGGTCGATTCGAGCCAAAGCCCGGGTCTCTTCAGTAAGAAGCTCGGTGAGAGCAGCATGAGTTTCTTCTGCTCTGGTCAAGTTGAAAAAGTGAAGTTCCCTGAGGTGTTAGAGCAGCGTAAATTGCTGATCCCTGGCAGTCGTACGGCGATGGGTCGTAAGGTTATTGAATGGTTTGATCGCCAAGGTATTACCGTCGACATTCTTGGCGAATTCGATGATGTGGCGTTAATGAAGGCATTTGCTCGTTATCACGATGATGTCATCTTTTTAGCACCGACACTCTACAGCCAAGAGATTCAAGAAGATCAAGCTTTGCAGTTACTTGGTCATGTTGATGAGTTGAAAGAAGAGTATTACGTGATTTTTGCTGAGAGAATGATCCAGCATCCCGCTGTAAAAAATGTATGTGATGCGGATTTTAGTAAACTATTTAATTAAGGTCTTTTACACATTGCGTCAAATCGCTTAACATCCACATTTAGTAAGTGTATATAATACAGACTAATAAAGGTCTCAAAACCTCAGGTGAGATGTTTTGCTGTTCCAAGGAGGCGTACTGATGAATGTGCTAGAGATGGAGAAAAACTCTGCTCAAGCGGTAGTGCTATTAAAAGCGATGGCCAATGAAAGACGCTTGCAGATATTGTGTTTGCTACATAACCAAGAACTTTCAGTTGGAGAGTTGTGTAGCAAGTTATCGCTGAGCCAGTCGGCGCTTTCACAGCATTTAGCGTGGCTACGTCGTGATGGTTTGGTCGATACGCGTAAAGAAGCACAAACGGTTTACTACACACTGAGTAGTGATGAAGTGAAGGCATTAATTCACTTATTGCACAGTTTATATTGCCGACCAGTTGGTGAATTGCAACCCAGTTAACTAGGGTAGGCTTGTTGAGCTTTAAAATGGCTTAGCATTTAAATTTGACAGATTTTAGATATAAAAAAACCGGCCAAGGCCGGTTTTTTCTTCACTGGAAATCAGAGTTCTATTATAGAGCTTTGATTGCAGCAGCGAAACGAGACTTATGACGTGCAGCTTTGTTCTTGTGAACAAGACCTTTAGTCGCCATACGGTCTAGGATTGGTGTAACTGCAGCGAATGCAGCAGTTGCAGCTTCTTTGTCGCCTGCTTCGATAGCAGCAACAGTTTTCTTCATGTAAGTGCGCATCATAGAACGACGGCTAGCGTTGTGCTGGCGACGTTTCTCAGCTTGGATAGCGCGCTTCTTAGCAGATTTACTATTTGCCAAGGGTCTAACTCCCAAAAACTTTAGTTCGGTGACAATTTAAGGGCAGGGAATATCCCCTATTTGCACCCAAATGTCAAATGATTTGTGCAAAAACCAGTCTGAGCCAAACAATTTTTGGATTCGACGAGTCATCGCGGTTAAGATGGCGTGGATTCTATCAGTATTCTTTTTTTAATGCTAATACTTATCTGCCCTGAAAACGACTTTCCTTTATCTATTTTGGGTAGATTAACCAAGTATTGCTGTTATTTGAGGTAGTTGTGAGTAAACGTCTGCTTAAGTCTGGCATGATCGTCAGTGCAATGACTTTGATTTCCCGCGTGTTAGGTTTAGTTCGTGATGTGGTGGTTGCTAACCTCATGGGCGCAGGTGCCAGCGCGGATGTATTTTTCTTTGCCAATAAAATTCCTAATTTTTTGCGCCGTCTATTTGCTGAAGGTGCGTTTTCACAAGCTTTTGTGCCGGTATTAACCGAAAGTCATGCTGCTGGTGATATGGATAAGACGCGCGAGTTGATCGCTAAAGCATCCGGTACGCTGGGTGTGATTGTTTCGATTGTGACCTTATTAGGTATTCTTGGCTCCGGTGTGGTGACTGCACTATTTGGTTTTGGTTGGTTTTTAGATTGGCTCAATGATGGTCCTTCGGCGGGAAAATTTGAATTGGCGAGCTTTATGCTCAAAATTACCTTTCCTTATTTATGGTTCATCACCTTTGTCGCCTTGTCGGGGGCCATTCTTAATACCTTAGGCAAATTCGCAGTCTCGTCGTTTACACCCGTTTTTCTCAACGTCATGATCATCTTTTCTGCATGGTTTATTGCCCCGCAGCTGGCGCAACCAGAAATTGGCTTAGCGATTGGTGTTTTCTTAGGTGGTTTAGTTCAGTTCTTATTCCAAATCCCTTTCCTTATTAAAGCGGGCGTGATGGTGAAGCCTAAGTGGGGCTGGCGCGATCCGGGTGTGGTGAAAATTCGCACGCTAATGATCCCGGCTCTGTTTGGTGTTTCGGTTAGCCAAATCAACCTACTGCTTGATACCTTCATTGCCAGTTTCTTACAAACCGGCTCAATCAGTTGGTTGTACTACTCTGACCGTTTACTTGAATTTCCACTCGGGCTATTTGGTATCGCGATTGCTACCGTTATTCTACCTGCGTTGTCGCGTAAGCATGTTGACGCTCATAGTGAAGGGTTTGCCAGCACGATGGATTGGGGCGTGCGAATGGTGCTGTTATTAGGTCTGCCTGCCATGCTGGGTTTGATGGTATTAGCCAAACCGATGTTAATGGTGCTATTTATGCGTGGTGAATTCTCTCCTCATGATGTTCATCAAGCCTCCCTTTCCTTACTTGCCTACTCGTCAGGGTTGCTTAACTTTATGTTGATTAAAGTGCTCGCCCCTGGCTACTACTCACGTCAAGACACTAAGACACCAGTGAAGTACGGTATTGTCGCGATGGTGACCAATATGGGCTTTAACGCGATCTTTGCTTATTTCTATGGCTATGTTGGTTTAGCAATGGCAACGGCGCTATCAGCACTGGTTAATATGTCTCTTCTATATAGAGGGCTGCATATTCAAGGTGTGTATCAAATCAGTAGACGCACGCTACTATTTATTGCCCGCTTGGTGATGGCAGGTGGCGCGATGGTGGCGGCTATTTTGTGGCAGTTAGAAGAGATGAGCGTTTGGCTGACTTGGAGCTTTGCAGAGCGCGTTATGTGGCTGGCTGCGTTGATTGGCTTAGGCGCTGGCGTTTACCTAATTTGCCTGCTGGTTTTAGGCGTTCGTTTAAAAGATTTAAAAGCAGCGACAGAGTAGCCGCGATTAGTATATAATCCGTCGGTTTCACGCAGTGTAAAATAAAGGCATTAAGCAACTCCCAATGGAATTGATCCGAGGTATTCACAATATTTTGCCGCAACATCAAGGTTGTGTGCTTACCATAGGAAACTTCGATGGTGTTCATTTAGGGCACCAAGCTGTGTTAGAGCAAGTGGCACACCAAGCGCAAACATTAGGTTTGCCGTCGATGGTGATGACGTTTGAACCACAGCCATTGGAGTTGTTTGCAAAAGAGAAAGCACCGGCGCGTTTGACGCGTTTGCGAGATAAGTTTGTCCAATTAAGCAAACTTAACTTAGATCGCTTACTTTGCGTCAGTTTTAATACCTATTTCGCCAATCTAAGCGCGGAAGAGTTTATTACTGACTTGTTGGTCAAGCGATTGGGTGTTAAGTTTCTCGTAGTCGGCGATGACTTCTGCTTCGGTCGTGGTCGTAAAGGTAACTTTGCGATGCTGCAGCAAGCGGGTAAAGAGTATGGTTTTGAGGTGGTCAGCACCCAAAGCTTCTGTTTACAACAACTGCGAGTGAGCAGCACTGCGATTCGTAATGCTTTAGCGGAAGATAACTTACCGGCAGCGGCTGAGATGTTAGGTCGCGACTACAGTATTAGTGGGCGCGTATCTCATGGACGCAAATTAGGTAGAACCATAGGTTTTCCTACTGCAAATATTCCCCTCAAGCGCTGTGTATCACCCGTTTCTGGTGTGTATGTCGTTCAAGCTTTAGGGCTTGGCGGGCAAGCGATTGGAGGAGTGGCGAACATTGGTCAAAGACCAACAGTAAATGGTGTTCGCCAACAGCTAGAAGTACATTTATTCGATTTTCAAGGCGATTTATACGGCAAACAGCTCGAAATTGTACTTCTGGAAAAACTTCGCAATGAACATAAATTTGAGTCGTTCGAAGCGCTTAAACAGCAAATAGAATTGGATGCTGAGGCAGCAAGGGTGTGGCTGCGTCAGTTTAAGGGTTAATCGGTTTATTCCACCGATTAGCATAATGTCTAACTTTCGCCCAATATAACGGAATTAAGAATCGATGAGTGAGTATAAAGATACCCTGAACTTACCTGAAACAGGGTTTCCGATGCGCGGCAATCTGGCACAACGTGAGCCAGAAATGCTTAAGCGTTGGTACAAAGAAGATCTTTACGGTGAAATCCGTAAAGCTAAGAAAGGCAAAAAGTCATTCGTGTTGCACGATGGTCCTCCATACGCGAACGGTGACATTCACATTGGCCACGCACTAAACAAGATTCTTAAAGACATTATTATTAAATCCAAAACACTTTCAGGTTTTGACGCACCATACATTCCTGGTTGGGACTGTCACGGTCTTCCTATCGAGCTAATGGTAGAGAAGAAAGTAGGTAAGCCAGGTCAAAAAGTGACGGCAGCTGAGTTCCGTGAAAAATGTCGCGAATACGCAGCGGGTCAAGTTGAAGGTCAAAAAGAGAGCTTCAAGCGTCTTGGTATCATGGGTGAGTGGGACAAACCTTACCGCACAATGGATTTTGCTACCGAAGCAAACATCATTCGTGCACTGGGTAAAATTGCCGACAAAGGTCACCTACTAAAAGGTTTCAAACCAGTTCACTGGTGTACGGACTGTGGCAGCGCACTTGCTGAAGCAGAAGTTGAGTACAAAGACAAAGTTTCTCCGTCTATCGACGTACGTTTTAAAGCCGCAGACGAAGCAGCACTGCTAGCTAAGTTTGAGCTAAACGAAGGTCATGAAGGTCACGGTGACGTATCTATCGTTATCTGGACAACCACACCATGGACACTGCCAGCGAACCGCGCAGTATGTCTACGTGATGATCTTGAGTACGTATTAATCCAAGTTGAAGGCGACAACCCAGAACGTATCATCGTTGCATCTGAGCTAGCGAAAGATGTGATGGATCGCGCGGGTATCGAACACTTCCACAACCTTGGTTTTGCTAAAGGTGCCGATCTAGAGCTTGCTCAGTTCAACCACCCATTCTACGATTTCAGCGTTCCTGCGATCCTAGGCGATCACGTAACGACTGACTCAGGTACAGGTGTGGTTCACACTGCCCCTGGCCACGGTCAAGAAGACTTCGCAGTTGGTCAAAAATACGGTCTAGAAGTTGCAAACCCAGTTGGTTCAAACGGTGTTTACCTACCTGACACTGAGCTATTTGCTGGTCAACACGTATTCAAAGCAAATGATGCGGTTGTAGAAACGCTAAAAGAAAAAGGCGCGCTACTGCACCACCACGCTTACGAGCACAGCTACCCACACTGCTGGCGCCATAAGACACCAATCATCTTCCGTGCAACACCACAATGGTTTATCTCTATGGATCAAGCGGGTCTACGTGCTAAAGCACTAGAGTCAATCAAAGGTGTTCAATGGATGCCAGAATGGGGTCAAAGCCGCATCGAAGGTATGATCGAAGGTCGTCCTGAGTGGTGTATCTCTCGTCAACGTACATGGGGTGTGCCAATCGCTCTATTCGTTCACAAAGAGACAGCTGAACTGCACCCTAAATCACTAGAGTTGATTGAGAAAGTAGCACAGCTAGTAGAGCAAAAAGGCATTCAAGCTTGGTGGGATGTGGATAACGCAGAACTGCTAGGCGATGACGCTGACCAATACGAAAAAGTACTGGATACGCTAGACGTATGGTTCGACTCTGGTGTAACACACTCTGCGGTTGTTGACGCTCGTGAAGAGTTCAACGGTCACAGTGCTGACCTATACCTAGAAGGTTCAGACCAACACCGTGGTTGGTTCCAATCGTCACTGATTTCATCGATCGCGATGAAAGATGAAGCACCATACAAGCAAGTGCTAACACACGGCTTCGTGGTAGATGGTCACGGCCGTAAGATGTCAAAATCTATCGGTAACGTTGTTGCACCAAAAGATGTAACCAACAAACTAGGCGCAGACATCCTTCGTCTATGGGTTGCATCAACAGACTACACTGGTGAAGTAGCGGTTTCTGACGAAATCCTAAAACGCTCAGCAGATGCGTACCGTCGTATCCGTAACACGGCGCGTTTCTTCCTAGCAAACTTGAACGGTTTCAACCCTGAAACGGATCTTGTTCCTGCGGAAGAGATGGTTGCGCTAGATCGTTGGGCTGTGGGTCGTGCATTTGCAGCACAAGAAGAGATCATCAAAGCTTACGACGAGTACAACACGCACGCAGTAATGCAGCGTCTAATGCACTTCTGTTCAGTAGAAATGGGTTCATTCTACCTAGACGTGATTAAAGACCGTCAATACACAGCGAAACTGGGCGGTCACGCACAACGTAGCTGTCAAACAGCACTTTACTACATTGTAGAAGCACTAGTTCGTTGGATGGCACCAATCATGTCGTTCACTGCAGACGAAATCTGGAACGAAATGCCAGGTGCGCGCGACAAGTTTGTCTTCACAGGCGAGTGGTTCGATGGTCTATTCGGTCTTGCAGAAGGCGAAGAGCTAAACAACGAATTCTGGACTGAAATCCAAAAAGTTCGTGGTGGCGTGAACAAACTGCTAGAAGCTGCGCGTACTGATAAAGTTATCGGTGGTGCGCTACAAGCTGAAGTGACGCTATACGCAGATGATGCACTAGCAGCGCAAATTAACAAGCTTGAAGATGAACTACGTTTTGTTCTACTGACTTCAGCAGCGGTAGTGAAGCCTCTAACTGAGAAAACTGACGCAGCCAAAGCCACTGAGCTTGAAGGTCTGTTTGTTGAAGTGAAAGCGACGGAAGCTGAGAAATGTGACCGTTGTTGGCACCATACACCAGATGTCGGCACAATCGCAGGTCACGAGACAGTGTGTGGTCGTTGTGTGTCGAATATCGATGGTGAAGGTGAAGTTCGCCGTTATGCTTAATCCGTCTCGCAGAATGACGTTAAGCAAAGATTGAACTTTTTAATAACCAAGCAGCCCCAGTATTTACTGGGGTTGTTTTTAGGTACGAATATGAGTGAAAAAGCACTAACACTGAAAGAGTCTGGGGTTCGCTGGCTTTGGTTAGCCTTAGTGATTTTTATTGCTGACATCGCGATTAAGCTCGTGGTAATGAACAATATGGGGTATGGCTGGAATAACCGTATTGAAATTCTGCCATTCTTTAATTTGCTTTATGTTCATAACTACGGTGCGGCATTCAGCTTTTTAAGTGATCAAGCGGGTTGGCAACGTTGGTTATTTACCGGTATTGCGTTCGTAGTAACGGCGATGTTGACTTATTGGATGAGCAAATTACCGGCGAAAGAGAAGTGGAATAACATTGCTTATGCGATGATCATCGGTGGTGCGATTGGTAATGTCTTTGATCGTGTAGTACATGGTTTTGTGGTCGACTACCTCGATTTTTACTGGGGTACATATCATTGGCCCGCATTCAACTTAGCCGATACGACAATCTGTATTGGTGCGGCGATGATTATCCTCGATGGCTTTCTTAGTAAAGAGAAAACCACCGCATAAAAGCGAATAACCCTAAACGCTGTCTGTTGATTCGACAGCGTTTTTTCTATATACCTGCATATAAAAATTAAGATAGTTCGCGACGTATTGAAACTAAGCGTTTTTTTGTCTAGCTAAGGTCTATCTTGGAATAATAATAACCACAAGGAAGCTGTATCGTGACATCAATAACCCAAGACTCTACTGTAACTCTTCACTTTACCATTAAAATGAAAGATGGTTCGGTTGCCGACAGCACCCACAATATGGGGAAACCAGCCAAATTGGTGATTGGTGATGGTAGTCTGAGCGATAACTTTGAACAGTGCTTACTCGGTTTAAGCGCTGGCGAAAGCAAAGCAATTGAACTGGCCGCTGCCGACGCATTTGGTATGCCTAATCCAGATAATATCCACTATATGGATCGTGCGAAGTTTGTTGGTGACGCTGAAGTAGAAGTCGGCACCATTATGGCGTTTAGTGGTCCTGATGGTATGGAGATTCCAGGAATTATTACCGAGATTGCTGGCGATTCAGTCACGGTTGACTTTAACCACCCTCTAGCAGGACAAGATGTGACTTTTGAAGTTGAAATTTTGTCAGTAGAATAACGCCCCGAAGAAGAAAACACCCCATGAGCAATGAAATGAAAATCCTGTTAGCTAACCCACGTGGTTTTTGTGCCGGTGTAGACCGTGCCATTAGCATCGTAGAACGCGCTTTGGAACTTTACCAGCCACCAATTTATGTCCGTCACGAAGTGGTACATAACCGTTTTGTGGTGGAAGGGTTAAAGCAGCGTGGTGCGGTGTTTGTCGAAGAACTGCATGAAGTGCCAGATGACAATATTGTGATTTTCTCAGCTCATGGTGTATCACAAGCTGTGCGTCAAGAAGCGAAAAAGCGCGCCTTGACGGTATTTGATGCTACTTGCCCATTGGTGACCAAAGTTCACATGGAAGTCGCGCGCGCGAGTCGTCGTAATATGGAAGTGGTGCTGATAGGTCATGCTGGTCACCCTGAAGTAGAAGGCACTATGGGGCAGTACTCCAGCGAAACTGGCGGCATGTATTTGGTCGAGAAACCAGAAGATGTCGAGAAGTTGCTGGGTGTGGTGAAAGATCCAACGGAACTTCATTACGTAAGCCAGACCACGCTGTCTGTAGATGAGACTGCGGATGTGATTGCGGAACTGCGTCGGGTATTTCCAGAGATCCAAGGTCCACGTAAAGATGATATCTGCTACGCGACCCAGAACCGTCAAGATGCGGTACGTGAAATCGCGACTAATGTAGATGTTGTCATTGTAGTTGGCTCAAAGAACTCTTCTAACTCAACTCGCTTGAAAGAGTTGGCAGAAAAACTGGGTACACCGGGTTATCTTACTGACTGCCCAGAAGACATCAAAACCGAATGGTTTGATGGTAAGCGCAAGGTCGGTGTGACGGCGGGGGCATCTGCGCCAGAAGAGCTTGTGAACCAAATTATGGAACGTATCAAAGTATTGGTTGGTACGCGCTCGGTTGAAGAAGTGACAGGTCGTGAAGAGAACATGTTCTTTGAAGTGCCGAAAGAATTACAAATTAAGCAAGTTGATTAAAACGGTTTGATTTTTATATAAACAAAAGGCTCCTTGCGGAGCCTTTTTCGTACTATATCCAATGTGAAGTTTAAGCGGTTTCAGCGTTGCCGCTTGGTTTCTCTTCATCAGCTAGCTCAGTTTCACCTTTGCCTTGTGACGTTTTAATCACGTAACCCAATACCGCAACAGCGAATACGACACCGACGATAGTCGAGATTTGCATTGGCAGGCCAAAGCCAAGCGTGCTGTTGTTAAGAATAAAGGTCACACATACCGTTGTCATAAACACTGCTGGGATAGAGGTAATCCAGTGCAGTTTGTTGTGGCGCAGTAGGTATGCTGAGGCTGTCCAAAGCATCATTACTGCTGTGGTTTGGTTAGCGAAACCGAAGTAGCGCCAGATAATACCGAAATCAACTTGAGTTAAGATGCCACCAATAACGAATAGTGGTACAGCCATCAGTAGGCGGTTGCGTAGTGTTTTTTGCTCCATGTTGAAGTATTCAGCTAGGATCAGACGGCTAGAGCGGAATGCAGTGTCACCAGAAGTGATAGGGAGGATAACCACACCTAGGAAAGCGATAACACCACCAAACACACCCAGTAGACCAAATGATGATGCGTATACTACGTTACCAGGACCGCCATTGCTTACTGCTTCTTGCAGCGCTTCTAGTGAGCCGAAGAAAGATAGAGCGATAGCACACCAGATAAGCGCGATAACACCTTCACCAATCATTGCCCCATAAAATACGAAGCGACCGTTTTTCTCGTTTTCCATACAACGCGCCATCAATGGTGATTGAGTCGCATGGAAGCCCGAGATTGCACCACAAGCAATGGTGATAAATAGGGCTGGCCACAATGGCATATCATTTGGATTTAGGTTACTGAACATATCGGTGACTTGGAAGTCGCCCATCACAGTGTGTTCGCTAGAGAAGGCAACGGCAGTCATTAGACCAACCGACATAAAGATCAGAAGGGCACCAAATAGTGGGTAGAAACGACCAATAATTTTATCAACCGGTACAATTGTCGCGATGATGTAGTAAGCAAAAATCACCACCACCATCGCTGTCATGCTGACAGTGAAGTCGGTCTGGTCATTGATTAGGTTGGTGATCATGCCAGCAGGAGCCGAAACGAATACCACACCCACAAGAAGCAATAGGACAATGGCAAAGATGTTCATAAAGTGTTTTGCGCCATTGCCTAGGTAGCGACCTGTGATGGTCGGTACTGATGCACCGCCGTTGCGGACAGATAACATACCTGAGAAGTAGTCATGCACTGCACCAGCAAAGATACAACCAATCACGATCCAAAGCATCGCTGCAGGACCGTATAGCGCGCCCATGATTGGACCGAAGATTGGACCAACGCCTGCGATATTGAGTAGTTGAACTAGGTAAACTTTTTTAGTCGACATGGGTACGTAGTCGACACCGTCTGTTTTAGTATGTGCGGGAGTTTGACGTTTTTCGTTGATACCAAAAACTTTCTCAACGAAGGCGCCATAAATAAAGTAACCACCGATTAATGCGGCTACACAAGTTAAAAACCACAACATAGCTCTTGTCCCCTGATCTTAGAATTCATCATGCATACTAATCAGTCGCAGATCGAGAATCATCCGGATTTACCGTGAGTGGTCGTATGCCAATTTAAGTGGCAAGCTCACCATTTAAGTGGTTTTGCTTGAAGTTAAGTGGTCAAATTGCGAGGTAAGTGGTTAAACTAATACTGCTAAGTAAATCACAAGGAAAAATAATGAAAAAGCGACTCAGCGTTCTGTTGCTAGTGGGGTTGGTTGGTTGTGCCAGCAGTGTCGAAGAGTTAGCACAAGCCGGCGATTGGTATCAAGTTGGCTATCAAGATGGTGTCACGGGGAATACATCTCGTACCATGCGTGAGCTGACGAAGATGGGCAATGTTAATATTGCCGATTACGACCAAGGTTATCTGACGGGAGTGAACGAATATTGTAACCCTGATTTCGCTTACCAAATTGGTTTATCGGGCCAGTATTACGAAGGCGTCTGCGAAGGGACAGAAGATGCGCAACGTTTTCGTATGGAATGGCAACGCGGTTGGGATGCTGCGCGTAATACTTATTGATCGCTAAAAGGCTTGGTTGGTGTCACCAAGCCAATGCTTTCATCTAAGTTTAGTCTGGCTGATGATCTTCAACGGCGCGGCGCAGAAAACCCTCCTTGGAGGCGAGTTGCACTTTGGCGGTATAGAGATCCATACCGGTCAAAATCATCAGGATCGCGAGCTTAACATCATACTCTGTTTGCTCGAGAGTTTGTGTCGCAAGTTGGTTATCACATTCGGTGGCTTGCATAACAATGCGAGCCGCTCGTGCCACTAGTTTTTTATTGGTCGCCTTTACATCAACCATTAAGTTTTGATAGCTCTTACCAATGCGAATCATACTCGCAGTCGTCAGCATGTTAAGTACCAGCTTCTGCGCCGTGCCCGATTTTAAACGTGTTGAGCCTGTTAAGGCTTCCGGACCGACTACCGGGCTAATGGCAATCTGAGCTTCTTCGGCAATCGCCGAATCAGGGTTGCAAGATAGCGCGACGGTGGTGGCGCCGATTTGGTTAGCGTAGCGCAGTGCTCCAATTACATAAGGAGTGCGACCGCTGGCAGCAATGCCGACAACAACATCTTTGTCGCTAAAGTGGATGTTTTTCAGATCTCGCTCGCCTAACTCAAAGCTATCTTCTGCCCCTTCTTTGGCTTTAAGAATCGCTTCTGGTCCACCCGCAATCAGACCAATCACCATTTTGTCTGATACCCCAAATGTTGGCGGACATTCGGAAGCATCTAACACGCCTAAACGACCACTGGTGCCAGCCCCCATATAGATCAAACGACCACCTTGCTTAAATGCCTCGGTGATCTTATCAACGGCTAGGGCAATGTCCGGTAACACCATTTCAACGGCAAGGGGGACTTGTTTATCTTGCTGGTTAATGCGTTTGACGATATCCAATGAAGAAAGCAGGTCGATATCCATGGTTTCGGGATTTCGACCTTCAGAAACCAAATGGGCAAGAGCAGCAATTAGAGCATCGTTAGTCATATATTCCTCATTGCTCACGACTGAGCGAAATAAAGTACACCCAATGAAGCAAGCTGGCTGGCGCCCGTCACTTCAGGTAAGTTGCTTGGTAAATTATCTAGGCGTCGCTGTGCAAGCCAAGCGAATGCCATTGCTTCCATATTGTCACTGTCGACGCCCTTGTCATTTGTGGTCATCACCGACCATAACGGGAGCAGTTCCGCTAAGCGCGACATTAATAGTGGGTTATGTACGCCGCCACCACAAACCAGCAGTTCAGGCTTTGTGCCGGCTTGGTACTGTGCGACCTCCTTGGCGATGGTGATGGACGTGTATTCACAGAGCGTGCGCTGCACATCTTCAGCGCTCAGGGTAAAGCGTGTTAAGTGTTGCTCTAGCCATGGAAGGTTAAACAGCTCTCTGCCGGTACTTTTAGGTGCGGACCGCTCAAGGTAAGGCTCACTCATCAGTGCTTCGAGAAGCTTATGGTTCACTTCGCCTTGCAAAGCAAACTGGGCGTCTTTATCGAACTTGTGTTGGCGATGTTTAGCGCACCACGCATCCATCAGCATATTGCCTGGTCCCGTGTCGTAGCCAATCACCCGGTGATTAGGACGTAGAACCGAGATGTTGGCTATTCCACCAATATTGAGCACCACCACGCTTGAGTCGCTGGCGGCAAAAATGGATTGATGGAAAGCGGGTACCAAAGGGGCGCCTTGACCACCTAAAGCCATATCTTTGCGGCGAAAGTCGGCAACCGTATCGATACCGGTTTTGGTCGCAATGATATTGGCGTCACCAAGTTGGATAGTAAAGGGTGCGTCCCCATCAGGGCGGTGGAATACCGTTTGCCCATGGTTGCCAATCGCGCTAATAGCACTTGCTGGGCAGTTGGCGTGTTCAAGTAGTGCATTTACCGCATCGGCGAAGAGATGCCCCAGTTGATGATCTAATTCACCCACTTCCGCAAGGTTAGTTTGTTGACCGAGACAGATTGCCAGTAAGCGCTGCTTAACCGATTCAGGGAAAGGGAAGTCGAGTGAGGCGACCAATTCAATTTGATTGCCTGAGATTTCCACTAGCGCGGTATCGACTCCGTCCATGCTAGTGCCTGACATCACACCAATAAAGCGTCGTTTAGTATACATATCCAATTTTTGCCAATAGGTTCACTTATCCATTGTAAACCTAGAATAATCAGAATAACCTCAAAGCCAAAGCGAAATCAGTGCGCAATTAGGAGAAATTATGGGTCCGTTATGGGTAGACGTGGCTGGGTATGAATTAACAGCAGAAGACAGAGAAATTTTGCAACATCCAACCGTGGGTGGCTTAATCTTATTTGCCCGCAACTATCATGACAGTAAACAATTGGTGGCGCTTACTCACGAGATTCGTAAAGCGGCAAAGCGACCAATCCTGATTGGTGTGGATCAAGAGGGCGGACGAGTACAACGCTTTCGTGAAGGTTTTTCCCGTATTCCGGCACCTAAGCTGTATGCTGAGCAAGCAGAAAGTGAGCGCATGGCAGAACTGGGTGGCTGGTTGATGGCTGCTGAGTTGATCGCTCATGATATCGATTTAAGCTTTGCCCCGGTGTTGGATAAAGGCTTTGAGTGTAAAGCAATTGGCGATCGCGCTTTTGGTGATGATATCGATACGATAATGCGCCATAGTAGCGCTTATATGCGTGGGATGAAATCGGTGGGAATGGCGACGACGGGTAAGCACTTCCCAGGTCACGGCGGGGTAATCGCGGATTCTCATTTAGAAACCCCTTACGATGAGCGTCAAACCATACTTGAACAAGATATGGCGATTTTTAAAGCGCAAATAGAGGCTGGTACGTTAGATGCGATGATGCCTGCGCACGTCATTTATCCGCAATATGATGATCAACCGGCGAGTGGCTCTCAGTTTTGGTTGAAGAAAATACTGCGGGAGCAACTTGGTTTTAAAGGCATTATATTCTCTGACGATTTGAATATGGAAGGGGCGGCAATCATGGGCGGTCCAGCGGCGCGTTCACATCAAGCGCTGGTGGCGGGCTGTGACATGCTGTTGTTGTGTAATAACCGTGATGGTCAGGTTGAAGTGCTCGATAACTTGCCGATCCTTGAGTTCCCACAAGCGACACGTTTGCTTAAGCAGCAATCTTTTACCCTAAGCGACCTGCAGCGCAGTGAGAAGTGGCGTGAAGCTTCTGAAGCGATGAAACGTATTCTCGATTGCTAATCATCGGTTAGCGGTAATTTAAGAGCCACGTCAGTGGCTCTTTTGCTATTTACTTTGCGGACTAATCAGTGAAAACCGAGTAGCTCTTTGAGGGTTTTCAGGTAGCGGCGACTGACGGGAATCGGGTGGCCACTGGAAGAGATGATTTCCGCCAAACCATTTTCCAGCAGCTTGATCTCTTTAATCGCTTTTATGTTCATTAAGTACTGGCGATGACAGCGTACCAGTGGCGTTTTTTCTTCCAATACTTTCAGCGTTAACTGGCACGTTGCCACTTGCTCAGCAGTCTGCACATGTACGCCACTGATATCGCTATAAGCGAACTCAATGTCCTTGGTTGGGATAATCACAATGCGGTTTAAGCCCACGCACGGCACCTGATCTAAATTGGTCGGCGCGATAGGTTGATATTGTTGTAGATTTTTCTGCTCTGACTTAAGTAAGCGACTAATAGTGACATTGAGTCGTGCTGTGTCGACAGGCTTGAGCAGATAATCAAAGGCGTTCTCTTCGAACGCTTGTACCGCAAATTGGTCGTAGGCGGTGACAAAGACCACCCGGGTTTGAATATCTGGGTCTAACATCGCTAAGAGTTCTATACCGGTGATTTGCGGCATATTGATATCGAGAAATACTACATCGGGTTTGAGTTGGTTGATCTTCTTTAAACCTTCGATGGCATTACTGGCTTGGTCGAGAACGGTAATGTGTCCCGTTTCTTCAAGTAGCTCGCTCAGTTCCTCGCGAGCAAACAGTTCATCATCTATCACTAAAGCGGAAAGCATGATTTATCCTTAACGATCTTGATGGGGAATGATAAAACTCATTCTCGTATATTGATTTGGTTCGACTTCGATAGTCAGTTGACCGATGTTGCCAAACTTATTACTGAGACGCTTGGCAACGATTTGCATGCCAAGCCCTTCATGATCCTGTTTTGGTGCTTGGTAGCTACCGGCATTATCTTCAACAGTAATTTTGCATCCTTGCTCAACGTCTTGGCTATAGATGCGGATCACGCCACCTTCTAGTAATTGCGATGTGCCGTGTTTAATCGCATTTTCCACCAAGGGTTGCAGCGTGAATGTTGGCAATCTGCGCGCCATCCAGGCTTGGTCAATATCCATCTCGACTTCGAGTCGATCAGTAAAGCGCGCTTTTTCTATGGTGAGGTAAGCATTAACGTGCTCAAGCTCATCTTGCAGCGATACTTCCTCAATGTCCTGTTTAAGGTTACTGCGGAAAAACTGCGACAAATGTTGGATGAGTTGACGTGCTTTGGCAGGGTCGCGCCGAATAACAGCACTGATGGTGTTCAGTGCATTAAACAAGAAGTGCGGGTTTACTTGCGCATGAAGCAACTTGATCTCTACTTGCGCCAGCAGTGATTGTTTTTGTTGTAACTCGCCATACAGGATCTGGCTAGACAGCAGCTGGGCGATACCTTCAGCCATCGACATATTAATGGTGGAAAACAGCTTACGTTTCGGTTCGTACAACTTAATCGTACCAATCACTTTATCGCCCGCCCGCAGTGGAATGATCAGTGCTGACCCTAACTTACAATGATGCGATATCGAACATTGGTAAGGCTTATCTTTACCATCGAGGTAAATAATGTCGTCTTGGCTAATCGCATCTAGAGTGCTTTGCGAAGAAATGGGGGTTTCAGGCTTATGATGATCATCACCAATGCCGACAAAGAAGCCAACCACAGGTCCACCGAATAACCCTCCCATCACGGCACCGATAGCTCGAGTATTGGCAATGGCATCATTGATTTGTAGACCAAAATAGGTGCCCAAAATGCAAAAAAGCGAGAACAGGACATAAATTGCGATTTTATGACTGAGGCGGTGCGAGATGTTAAGTAGCGGGAGAAATATAGGCGTCTTGCTCAACATATAGGCGAGCACTAAATAGACGCACATTTGCTGCAGTAGCGAGAGGATCAAATCCATGTTGCTCAACCTATTTCCTTACGTGGTTTATGCCTATTCTAAAGACTTTGCTAATCAGAAAACATGCTTTCAGCATAGATTTGTAACTAAGCGCGATTAAATTGGCGTTGTAAATTAAATTTTACACTGATGTTTATTTTAATTTACGGTTGAAATATTAATTACGCCTGTTATCTTAATGGCTAAGCAGTGCCTTAATGAAATGGAATTTAAGGTGTAAATTATTATTTACAGAGTGTCGATTATGCAGAAAAGTGAATTGAGTAATATCAACATCATTGATGAACAAGTACTGATTACGCCAGATGAGTTAAAGGCGAAGTTACCATTAAGTGATAATGCTCGTCGATTTATTCAGCAATCTCGTCAAGAAATTGCCGATATTATTCACAAAAGAGACCATCGCCTACTGGTAGTGTGTGGTCCTTGTTCTATTCATGATGTGGAAGCCGCTAAGGATTATGCGCGTCGACTCAAACAACTGTCTGAACAACTGAGCGATCAGCTTTACATCGTGATGCGTGTTTACTTTGAAAAACCGCGTACCACCGTTGGTTGGAAAGGTTTGATAAACGACCCTCATCTTGATGGCAGCTTTGATATCGAACACGGCTTGCACGTGGGGCGTCAATTGCTGGTGGAATTAGCCGAGATGGAAATTCCTTTGGCAACCGAAGCGCTGGACCCAATTAGCCCGCAATACTTAGCGGATACGTTTAGCTGGGCGGCGATTGGTGCTCGAACAACAGAATCACAAACTCACCGTGAAATGGCCAGTGGCTTGTCGATGCCGATTGGTTTTAAAAATGGCACCGATGGCAACCTAGCGACCGCCGTCAACGCGATGCAGGCGGCTTCCTCTAGCCACCGCTTCATGGGTATTAGTCGCGAAGGGGAAGTGGCACTGCTGACGACGCAAGGCAACCCTAACGGTCACGTGATTTTACGTGGTGGTAAGCAGACTAACTATGATTCAGTGTCAGTGGCTGAGTGTGAAGAAGAGATGGCAAAAATGGGCTTAGATGCTTCATTGATGGTGGATTGTAGCCATGCTAACTCACGTAAAGATTACCGCCGTCAACCGCTGGTTGCGGAAGATGTGATTCACCAGATCCGTGAAGGCAATAAATCGATTATTGGTTTGATGATTGAAAGCCACATTAACGAAGGCAACCAATCGTCAGATTTAGCGCTAAGTGAGATGCAATACGGTGTTTCTATCACAGATGCCTGTATTAATTGGCAAACAACTGAGACACTACTGCGTCATGCGCACGAAGCTTTAGTGCCATTCTTACAAGATCGTTTACAAGCTTAAGTAGTAAGGTATAGGGATATTCATGGCTGAACAGTTAAACCATCTGCGTGATCAGATTGATGCAGTAGATAAGCAGATCCTCAATTTGTTGGCTCAGCGCTTAGCGCTGGTCGAGCAAGTTGGCGAGGTGAAAAGTGAGCACGGTTTGCCGATTTATGCGCCGGATCGCGAAGCGGCAATGCTTGCTTCTCGCCGCGCGGAAGCGGAGAAAATGGGTGTGCCACCACAGCTGATTGAAGACATTTTACGCCGCACGATGCGCGAGTCTTATGCCAGTGAAAAAGACTCAGGTTTTAAGTGCTTGAATCCAGAATTGCGCTCAGTCGTGATTGTCGGTGGTAAAGGTCAATTAGGTGGTTTGTTCGGTCGTATGTTCAGCTTATCAGGCTATCAAGTGAAGGTGCTGGGTAGCCAAGATTGGCATCGCGCTGATGAGATCCTTGAAGATGCGGGGTTGGTGGTGGTCACGGTGCCAATTCACCTAACCCAAGGGGTGATTGAGAAGCTGGGTAATCTGCCAAGTGATTGTATCTTGTGTGATTTGACCTCAATTAAATCTAAGCCGTTAGCGGCGATGATGCGCGTGCATCAAGGTCCGGTTGTTGGTCTACATCCAATGTTTGGTCCAGATGTGCCAAGTCTGGCTAAGCAGGTCATTGTTTACTGCGATGGTCGAGGAGAAGAGCATTACCAGTGGCTATTAAAGCAGTTTGCTATTTGGGGTGCGAGTCTGTGCCAGATTGATGCCAGTGAGCATGATCATGGTATGACCCTTATTCAAGCATTACGCCACTTCACTTCTTTTGCTTACGGTTTGCATCTGAGTCAAGAAAACCCAAGTATCGATAAGCTGTTACAACTAAGCTCGCCAATTTACCGTCTCGAGCTGGCGATGGTTGGGCGTCTGTTTGGACAAGACCCGAATCTGTACGGCGATATTATTTTCTCTTCGCAAGAGAATATCGAGATGATCAAGCGCTTCCATCAGCGTTTTGGTCAAGCGTTAGATATCTTAGATAGCCAAGATAAACAGAGTTTTATCAATAATTTTAATCAAGTCAGTGATTGGTTTGGCGATTACTCGCAGCAGTTTATGGTGGAGAGTCAGAATTTGTTGAAACAAGCCAATGATTCGATTCATCGCGGTTAAGCAGGTTATGCTTTTCCAATACGCAAAAAGCTGCCTTAGGCAGCTTTTTTAGTTTCATCGCGTGATAACTCTTTATTTGCTTACGTCGCGCTGTTATTGCACCGAGATAGTATCGTTGCTACTTGCCGCGTTGTTTACGGTATTCACAGAGTTATCAGTATAAGGATTGTTAGTTAAGTTAACTTGCAGACGAACGTTGTCATCAATCAGTTTTACCAACGGTGCCCATTTAACCTTTTTCTCTTTCTCAAATAGATAGTTAAAGTTATCGGGTGTCCAATCCATGGTGTATTGCGGATTGAGTGAGCGACCTAAAAAGCGCACCTCATAATGTAGGTGTGGTCCGGTGGAGTTACCTGAGTTACCACAAGTTGCAATCACTTCACCTTTAGATACGAATTGACCACTTTTCACTTTAAAGTATTGCAAGTGAGCGTAGGAGGTCATAAAACCAAACGAGTGACGTAAGGTCAAAAAGTTGCCGAAGCCTTTTTTACTTGGTCTTACCGTTTCGATGACACCATCCGCTGGGGCCACAATTGGCGTACCACGCTTACAGGTTAAATCGATACCCGTGTGAGTATGACGTTTGCCTGTGATTGGATTGGTTCGGCGACCATAAGAAGATGAAATTCGATTGTAGTCCAATGGCGAGTCGTTAGGGATCATACGGAACATGGTTGCGCGGACAGCAGAGTCGACGGCAGCCGCATCTAAGCGATCTTCCAGATTTTGCTCATCCAGTGGCGCTTCATCGGATAAACCTAATACCGCTTCCACATCGTAAACTCGCTTGCCGAGCACATGTAACTGGTCACGCTTTTGCTCTAACTCTTGGGATAGCGTGTGAGTCGCATCCATTTGCTCCTCATACAATTGCTCAAGTGTGGCATTTTGTTCTTGAGTCATGCTGAGGGTTTGATTAAGCGTCAAAATATTTTGGTTTAACGCCACTACTTCATTTTGTTTGTGATAGATAAAGCCTGCACTTGCACCGATGACGGTAAAACTCGTAGCAATGGAGAGCAGCAAAAAGCGTCTACTGATAGAGAAATGCTGGGCTTCAGTTCCAGTAGGAATCGTAATTGTTATTTTTCTTTTGGACATACAACTGTGTTAGGGAAATTCTGCTAGGTCAGATAGCTGTTCGATTTCTCGATGCAATAACTGATCATCGCCAACATTAAGTTCAATAATGCGTTTAATGTGACTGATACTTTCAATATCAATATGTTCGATGATAACTCGAGTAATTCCTTGGACTTCATTGATGATTCGTCCTTCAAGCTCGATAGCGATATCGCTATCGGTCAGTTGGAATTTTATTAAAATGGTTTTAGAGCTATCGAGTTGCTGGCTCTGCGGGCAGTCAAGGAGTAGTCCATGTAGAGATAAGTCTTTTACACTGGCTGTCACTTGAGTGTCATTTTGCATCACGTCCGCTTGAGCTTGGTATACGATGCGTGAAAATCGACGACGTTCAATCATGTATTGTTCTCTTTAAAATCCATTTGGCTTCAGCTTACCAGAACTCGTTTGCTCGCCATTTGGAATTATTTAAAGTTAGTGATGGAAGTCGTTTTTGTCTTACTAACTATGCAAACCGTATAACAATAAAGGCCGCTATATTAGCGGCCTTTGAATGAATTTCAAGCAGAGATATCATCGATTCTCTGCTGAACACATCATGATTACTTAGAAATACGCTTGTACTTGATGCGGTGTGGTTCTGCCGCTTCAGGTCCCAACGTCTTCTTCAGCCATTCCATGTACTCGGTGTAGTTACCTTCGTAGAAGTTAACTTGACCTTCGTCACGGTAGTCGATGATGTGGGTTGCGATACGGTCTAGGAACCAACGGTCGTGCGAGATGACCATGGCACAACCTGGGAACTCTAGTAGCGCTTCTTCAAGTGCACGCAGAGTTTCAACGTCTAGGTCGTTGGTTGGTTCATCGAGTAACAGTACGTTACCGCCTGCTTTTAGCAGTTTCGCTAGGTGAACACGGTTACGCTCACCACCAGACAGTTCGCCAATCACTTTTTGTTGATCTGAGCCTTTGAAGTTGAAGCGAGAGCAGTAAGCACGTGCTGGGATTTCAAAGTTATTGATCTTGATGATGTCAGCGCCTTCCGAGATTTCTTGGAATACGGTGTTCTTATCGTTCATCGAGTCACGGAACTGATCAACTGATGCCAGTTTAACCGTGTCACCCATCTCGATAGTGCCTGAGTCAGGTTGTTCTGTGCCACTTAGCATCTTGAACAGAGTCGATTTACCTGCACCGTTGGCACCGATGATGCCAACGATCGCACCTTTAGGCATGCTGAATGATAGGTCATCAATCAGAACGCGACCATCGAATGACTTAGTTAGGTTGTTAACTTCGATAACCTTGTCACCTAGACGCTCACCTGGCGGAATGAACAGCTCGTTGGTCTCATTACGTTTTTGGTGGTCAGTGCTTTGCAGTTCTTCAAAGCGCGCCATACGTGCTTTCGATTTTGCTTGGCGACCTTTAGGGTTCTTACGTACCCACTCAAGTTCTTTCTCGATGGTCTTTTGACGAGCGCTTTCTTGTGATGCTTCTTGCTGTAGACGTGCATCTTTTTGCTCTAGCCAAGAGGTGTAGTTACCTTGCCATGGAATACCTTCACCACGGTCAAGTTCAAGGATCCAGCCCGCAGCGTTATCTAGGAAGTAACGGTCGTGCGTGATAGCCACTACAGTACCTGTGTAATCCACTAGGAAGCGTTCTAGCCATGCAACAGACTCAGCATCCAAGTGGTTGGTTGGTTCGTCTAGTAGTAGCATGTCTGGCTTTTCTAGTAGCAGACGACAGATAGCAACACGGCGACGTTCACCACCTGACAAGTGTTGGATTTTTTGATCCCACTCAGGCAGGCGTAGTGCGTTTGCTGCACGCTCAAGAGCATTATCTAGGTTGTGACCATCTTTCGCTTGAATTAGCGCTTCCAGTTCACCTTGCTCTTTTGCTAGTGCATCGAAATCTGCATCTTCTTCAGCGTAAGCTGCATATACCGCGTCTAGGCGTTTAAGAGCACCTGCTACATCAGATACGGCTTCTTCAACGATCTCACGAACAGTCTTAGATTCATCGAGTACTGGCTCCTGAGGTAGGTAGCCTACGTTCAGACCTGGTTGTGGACGAGCTTCACCATCGATATCAGTATCGATACCCGCCATGATACGTAGCAGTGTTGATTTACCTGCACCGTTCAGACCAAGAACACCGATTTTTGCACCAGGGAAGAAGCTTAGAGAAATGTCTTTTAGAATTTGACGCTTAGGTGGCACAATTTTGCTCACCCGCGACATGGTATATACGTATTCAGCCATTGCCGATCGTTCCTAACTTTCTGTATACATAAACAAGTATTTTACACCAACCGAACAAGCTTTGTTACCGATCCTGACAATTGGTGCTGATAGAGAAAGCATACTAACGAAATTTACTCGATAGGGAAGTGCAATTGATTAAATGTGTCACACTTGTATGAAATAATTTCTATTTACAACCGCATGCTTTACAGAAGCGATTAGAATAGTTTTATATAGCCTTTTATTAAAATCGTTTCTCACTAGGACGAGATGACATGACGCCAAGGTCTTCTAAGACGCTGTATCGCCTTCCTTCATCGCTATTGGCATTGTCGACGATGATATACAGCGCAGCAGGTTTCGCTGCTACTCCTTTATCGGAACAAAGAGAACTTTATGATCAAGCGCAGCAACTGCTTGATAGTAAACAAGTGGATAAATATCTTGAGTTACGACCGCAAATCGCAACTTATCCGCTTACTCCTTATGTGGATTACCGCACCTTTTTACTCCAGTTGGGCGATAAGTCCCCTCAGCAAGTGGATGCGTTTATTGAGCAATATCGAGACTTTCCATTCTCGAAGCGGATTCGAGCGCCGTATATTGACTCTCTAGCTCGCAACAAACAGTGGCAAACACTATTGGCGTTTCAAACGGAACTGCCTCGTGGAGAACAGTATCAGTGTCACTACTACAACGCACAGTTACAGACCGGTAATCAGCAACTGGCGTTTACAGGTGCGCAAGAGTTGTGGTTGAAAGGTCGCAGTGTGTCCGACGCTTGTGATCCGCTCTTTTCTGCTTGGGACAAAGCTGGACTCAGAACTGATCAGCAGATACTTGATCGTATGTTGCTGGCGTTTGATGCCCGAAACGGCAGCTTACTCAAATATCTATCGAAGCAAGTTGGCTCAAGCGAAGCCAAAAAACAAGCGCAGCAGATGAAGGCACTATTTGATAAACCAAGTAGCGTCGCTAATTTTGCCAAACAGCAACCTGCTAATGCGTTTTATCGTCAACAGAGCGAGATGGCATTAGAGAAGCTGGCAAGGATGGATGTCAAACAAGCCCAACAAGCTTGGTCTGAAGTGGTTGCCGGACAAAAAATGTCATCGCCTCAAGCGCAAGCGCTTGCTGACTATATTGCACTGCGCTTAATCAATACTGACTCTGCCGAGCTGATAGAGTGGCGTGACACACAAATTGATCAATCAAGCAGCACCAAGCTGATTGAACGTCGCATTCGCTTAGCCATTCAACACGCTGATTGGCAAGGTGTGGAGCGTTGGATTGGAGTACTGACTGAAAAGCCACAGGCTTCATTACGCTGGCAATACTGGTTAGCTCGCGCTGAACTAGAGCAAGGACAAAACCAGCAAGCAAAACAACGTTTAGAAAAAATTGTCGGTAAGCGCAATTTCTACAGTGTTGCGGCGGCAAAAGAGCTCGGTCGTTCAGTGGTTTATCCCCAAACTACGCTTCAGCTTGATCGCAGTGTCGTGAAGCCGTTTGATCAATCATTGGCTCGCATTGATGAACTGATCGCGCGTGACAAAATTGCTGCGGCGAAGAGTGAGTGGCGTCATTTGCTTAATCGTGCCAGTAAAACGCAGCAAGAGCAGCTAACCGCTTATGCCGCGTATAAGCGTTGGCATCATCTGACGGTGACCGGCAGTATTGAAGCGAAAATGTGGGACAACCTAAAGCTGCGTTTTCCGGTCGCTCATCGCTGGTGGTTTAATTTTTATGGGGACAAGCACAGTATCGACCCGATCACTTTAATGTCACTCGCTCGCCAAGAGAGTGCCATGGATGTGGAAGCGAAATCACCAGTTGGTGCACGTGGGATCATGCAAATCATGCCTTCGACAGCCAAGTATACTGCGCGTAAATATGAGTTGAGCTACGACGGCAGCCATGATTTGTATCAGGTAGGTAAAAACATCGAGATTGGCAGTCGTTACTTGCAGAGTTTGTTGGATAAATACGATAACAATCGAATTTTCGCGTTTGCCGCGTATAATGCAGGTCCTGGAAGAGTGAAAACCTGGCGTGAGAGAACGCAAGGTAAATTAGATGCTTATGCGTTTATTGAAGCCATTCCGTTCAATGAAACTCGCGGTTATGTCCAAAACATTTTGATGTTTGAGATGTACTATCGTGAGCTATTGAGCGCCGATGGTGCTTTCCTCAAGCCAAATGAAATGAAAACCAAGTATTAAGCGAGCACTCAAATCATGGCACAACAACCTGAGTACACTGACTGGCAACAGATCTTAGATTTGATTAAACATAGCACGGCAACGGAACAGCATGAAATGTTGCTCACCATGCTGTTGACCCCAGATGAAAGAGACTCGCTTGTTGCCCGTGTGAACATTTTGCGTGAACTGCTTAAAGGTGATTTATCGCAACGCCAAATCAGTCAAATGCTGGGGGTGGGTGTTGCGACCATTACTCGCGGCTCAAATGAACTAAAGTCGAAAAGTTCAGAAGAGAAACAAGCTATTACTGAGTTGCTTGAACGTTAATAAGATAAAGGTGCCCAATGGCACCTTTATTGTTTTCAGTGGCTTAGATATTTGCCGCGTAGTGATTGGGGTTGCTAAATGGAATGAGCGCCAAAATCAACGCTTGATGGTAAACCGAACTGCGGGTCAACTGATGTTGAGTCAGTAAGCCAATAGCTCCGCCTTTTTGTTTGATATTCTCGGTATTAAATTCTTTATCCATAATGTTGCCGAGTTCGACATCGTGACTTAATTGTTCAGCCACTTTGGGTGGCAACATCATACTTGCCGAGCGAGACTCGCCGCGCTGAGTATCTGATTCAATCACCATCCAAGCGAAAGTAATCCCATTTTCTACCCCGGCTTCTAAACCAACATAGTAATCGCCGGAGGCAGATTGTTTGGCGTTAGCGACACGATTACGCGCCCCTTGATACGTTTCTTGGTTACTCATTGGCTGATCTGCAACACCACTCGGCACGTTTACGCCTTGGAAATGAAACTCTTGTTGTGGAAACACAGCGTTAAATGCGCTTTTTACCGCGTCTATCTTGGCGGGATTTAGTGATGCGACAATGACAGTCTTAATAGACATCTTCCAATACCTTTGGTTTGCTCGCGAACTCTTTTAACTGAGAAAGCTTTACCGGTGGAGAGAGGTAATAGCCTTGCATGTAATCGCATTGATTATCGGCTAGCCAATCATGCATCTCTGCTGATTCAATCCCTTCTGCTGTCACGATCATTGATTGTGAATGACACAAGTCGACAAGTGGTTTTACAACTTTACGATTGTTGGTTTTGATCAGGGTCGCTAAGAATTCACGATCTAATTTAATTTTTTGTACTGGGTATTCTACAAGCTGTGTAATAGATGTATAGCCTGAACCAAAATCATCGATGGCGAGTTTGAACCCCATGCTAGAGAGCTCATCAAGCAAGGTGTAGTTGTGTGAATCGGTAGCGAAGGTTTCGGTGATCTCGAAATCGATTAAATCTGGTTGAACTTGATATTGCTGCGCCATCATATGAATAAAAGTGGCGAGTTGTTTTGAATCTAATTCAGCCGCAGAAAGATTAATGGAGAGTTGAATCTCGTGGTTAAACGTCTCCTGAAGATCGACAAAATCACGAAATGCCTGCTCTATTACCCAGCGGTCGATATTACCGAATAAGCCGGTTTTCTCTGAGATAGGGATGAACTCTTCCGGTGGCACGTTGTTGAGCTTAGGTGAATGCCAACGAAGTAAGGCTTCTACGCCGACAACATGACTGCCTGAGCGATCAAAGTAGGGCTGATAGAGTAAACGAAACTCACGGTTAAAATCGCCATTTCTGAGTGCTCGTTCAATCTGAGTTTGGCGACGTACTGTGTTATCGAGCGCTTGCGAGTAATAAGAGAGCTGGTTTTTTCCTGCGCGTTTCGCTTGATACATTGCAGTATCGGCATTCGATAGCAGGTGTTCTAGGGTTTTGCCATCGGTTGGGTAACTGGCAATACCAATACTGGCGGTAATGGGTAAGCGACCTAGCGGAGAGGTGGAACTTGCAACAAAAGGGTCAAGAATTGCTTGGGCGAGAGTTTCAGCGGGTTTGCTATTGGTTTTGGTCGCAATAAAGATGGCAAATTCATCCCCTGATAAGCGGGCGGCTAGACACTTTTCCTGATTGACCACTTGCCAATCGTGGCACAACGTACGTAAGTGGGCGGCAAAGTTAGTCAGTAAACTGTCTCCAGCATTATGCCCATATTTGTCATTCACATATTTAAAGTTGTCGAGGTCGATATAGAGAATCCACGCGTATTTACACTGGTAGCGATTGGTTAAACATTGGCTGGCATAGTTTTGAAATTGGTAGCGATTGGCTAAACCCGTGAGATGGTCATTTTCAGCCAGTGCCTTGGTTTTTTGATACGCCTGCTGCAGCTCTTGATACAGACTTTGAAAACGATATGACAAACGACCTATTTCATCTTTATTCGGTAAGGTTTCGATATTCAGGCGCTGCTTGTTCTCAACTTCTAATAGTTGACGGTCGAGTTTAGCCAGTGGGCTGGTGACATGACGATACAAAAGTAGCAATAAAATAACTAAGGTCAAAATCGAAGAACCCGAGTAAAAAAGCAATAGCTTTCCTTTGATTTCACTTAGTTTATCTTCAAGCAAATAGCTCGCGGGATCTAAGGTGGCGAACAGACCAGACTGTAACTCTATCGACTGATTCAAACCGTTTTTTTGTACAGGGTGAGGGGTATAGAAAATGGAGCTGTCGTTATCAAATTCAATGATCCGTTGCAGTTGGTCAAATTGATCCAACGTCATATACACCAGAAAGATCGCTTTGTTACTTTGGTTATCATTCAATGAAATTTGCCAAGAAATAGGGTCCACCACTTTATAGTGAATAAGTAGGCTCTGCCCCTTTTGATTTTTGCTAAAGCCAATATGCTCGTCTAGCTTGGTCTTAGAGTATATGGATTTAACGTATTCCAGTGCTTGAATATCGATGTTAGAAAAAGGATCTTTTTGGTTATCGGCGAAGAAGCGTGGGGTTTGCTGATGATCGAGAATTGCGATACCAATTTCATCTTGGGAAAGGGACTGGAAGCTATTAATGATGCGTTGCATATTGCTCAGAATCTCCATTTCAATAAATGGATTTTCTTGGTTGCGCAGATACTGTAAGACTATTTCGCTGCGTGACAGGGTTAACGCATAGCTATTGATTAATGAATAAGACTGGCGAAAGTGACCAGCGAGCTTCTCCATCGTGAGTTGCAAATAGCTCGTTTCCCGCTTAATCAATGCCTCTTTTTGGTTTTGGAATATGCCATAACTTGATATGGCAGCGCTGATCAAAATGACCGGCGCGACAAGTAAAAGGACTCTAGTGTTGAGTTTCATGTTCTATTAATAGCTGGCTGAGTATTTTGGCTCGAAGGCTAATATTTTTAGCGGAGAGCGTCTGCTCTAACTGTTCGAGGCGAAAATGGGTTGTATCAGCGTTTAATAGTGCATCATTTGCATACCAATCAGGGACTAGTTTCAAGGCACTTCGGTTGGTCGTTGCAGCTTTGATTTCGGTTGCATTGATTGCAGCGACTTTGGGATCTGAAATGTAGTCAATAAAGCTTAGGGCAAGAGGTTGTTTATCAGACTTTCGGTTGATGGCTAAGCAGTCGAGCCACAAATTTGGCTTTTCAGTGAGAGTTTTATATTGCCAGTGTTTAGTATGCTGTTGTTGATTGAGTAAGTGCTGATCACCACTGTAAGCCATGGCAATATAGAGTTGATCGCTCTCCTCGGCTTGCGCAATAAAGCTTAATGGGTATTGGTAGGTCAAGATGTGTTTGTTGAACTCTCGCATGGTCTGATAGCTTTGGTGCAGCACATCCGGGTTACTTGTGCCAGGTGAGATCCCTAAGCTAAGTAGAAACGGTAAAAAACTATCCGTCGTATCATTGAGCAAACCGATATGCCCTGAAAGGGTTTCGTCAGGAGTGATAAATTCCGGCCAGCTTGACGGGGGCGTTTTGACTATGTCGGAACGATAAACGACACCAATTGATCCCCAAAAATAGGGTTGACCATACTCGCCACAGGCATTGTTCCAGAAAGCATCATGATGCTTACGGTTGTTTACGCCAGTGATGTTAGTGAGCTTGCCTAGGTTACCAAAGACATTGGTTGAAATATTATCAAGCACCATTACATCGAAGAGCAGACGTTCATTGCTGCTGAGTAACGTATCTCTCTCATCATTGCTGTCGAAATGGGTAATTTTGAGGGTTATGCCTGTCTCCTGTTGCCATTGTTCAATGACCTGCTGAGAAAGCGTGTTTTCCCACATTAAGATATTGAGTTGTTGAGCGGCGAGCGTAAAACTGACACTTGGCAATAGCCAGAGTGAGCAGTAGAGGAATTGTCTTATTGTCATGCGGAGTTACCGAGTCCTTGGTTTAAATTGGATAACACCGAGCTATGTAAGAGAGGAGGGGCTTACACAAAAGCATGCTCAAAGAGATGAGCATGCTAGAGAGTTTTATACAGAGTGTCAGCCACAGATGGGCTGTTTTTTGAACTGTGTGGCGAATCCTTACACTAGTTTTACTTGAGTTGGCTTCACATTCTCACTTGGGTAACAACCCAATACCTTTAAGTGTTTAGTAATGCGAGTCAGTTCAGAAAGTGCGTTTTGCATATTCTCCGCATCTAAGTGAGCATCAACATCAACATAGAACATTTCTTCCCATGGGTTACCCATGATTGGGCGCGACTCAAGCTTGGTCATGTTGATTTCGTAACGTTGCAGCACCAGCAGTGTGGCAACCAATGAGCCAGTCTCTTGTGATGTAGACATGATGAGCGTGGTTTTCGCCGGGATCTGCGGAGAGACTTCAACTGGCTTGCGTGCCACAACGATAAAGCGTGTATGGTTTTCGGTTTGGTTGGCGATGTTGCCTTGGATCGGTTGTAAACCGTAGATTTTACCCGAAGAGGCATTGCCAATGGCTGCCACATCAGAGCGATTGAGCTCACGTACTTTTTGCATCGCATCTGCGGTGCTTGCACAGGTTTTAAGTTCAATGTTTTTCAAGCGTCCAATGAACTCACTGCATTGCTGATGAGGCTGAGGATGTGAGTAGAGAGTCGTTAGGTTTTCTAGACGGATCTCTTCGGTTGCCACTAAGCAATGTTCAATCGGTAAGGTGATTTCGCCGACGATGTATAACGTGGTGTGTTGCAGCAGGTCATAGACTTCGTTGATAGAACCGGAACTGGTGTTTTCAATCGGTAGCACACCAAAATCTGCATGACCAGATTCTACTGTGCTTGCTACCTCTTTAAAGCCTTCGCAATTGAGTTCGATTAATTCAGTATTTTTACGACTGAAATATTCACGGCTTGCCAGATGTGAATAAGAGCCTTTTGAACCAAGAAAGGCGACGCGAGCCAGAGGTTTGCGGCTCAGTTCTGGGTTAGCAAGGTTTTGTAAGTATGACTGCTGTAGAAGTACCGAGTCTTCAATAATCGCATGGAATAGCTTAGTGATGTACTGGGCATCCAGTTGGTATTTATCGAGACCGTTGTTGATTAGTTTGACGAGTAGTTGTTGTTCACGCTCAGCATCACGCACAGGCTTGGCGGTGTGTACTTTACTTTTTGCCACTTCAATACTCATCTTACGACGTTCGGAAAGTAGTTGTAGCAGTTTATCGTCTAGCTCGTTAAGGCGTAGACGAATTTCGTCAAGAGAGTATTGTTGTTCTGTCATCCTAATAATCCTTACATAAAAAAACCTCCCGTTGGGGAGGCTTTCTGTTCGTTTTTGACTTATCTTCCGAAAACGAGTCAGCCTCCAAAGCTATTGGAGAAAAAATAAGTCGAAAAAGAACAGATGAGTGAGTTGCATAATTTTCATTCATTTAAGAAGTTACTCAACACAATAAGCAACCGTGTTTTCAGCGTCAAGCAAAAAAATAGCGCCCTGAGGCGCTATTTTCTAAATATCGATTTGGTTATTCCGCTTCTTCGACTTCTTCAAGCTCCGGCTTTTCGCTGCGGCGAGCTTCTGGTTTGTGGCGTAGTTTGTTTAGCTGACGTTCTAGTTTTTGTTCTACCTCGTTAACGGCAGCGTATAAATCTTCATGTAATGCTGAAGCGACAAGTTTTCCTTTTGGTACCGTGATGACTGCTTCAAACTTCATTTGTTTGTTTGGCTCCTCGCTGAATGTCGCTTGGCAGCCAATGATATCTACTTGCCACTTTTCGAGCTTTTTAAATTTGCTCTCAATGTGATTGCGGATTGCAGAGGTGATGTCGATATTTTTACCAGTGATGTTTACTTTCATAGATGTTTTCCTCTGTTGCATCCCTCATGGGTTAACTCCAGATTACTGATTCAACCAAGAAAGAATGTGATCTGTATCACTATTTTTGCCTGATATTTCTTGCTCAAGACCATTTGTGATCTCACTCAAACACTGTTGGAATTAATCTACGAAAAAGCTTGTGAAACAAAAAAAACGCGTTAGATTGGTAAGGGTATCTAGCTAAAAAGCCACTGTTTTTTAGGGCTCTTATACGACCTAAAGAAACAGGTTGCTCATTCCTTGCTCACCCTCTATTTGTGATTCCCCTCTCAAAAAAAATCTGCCATCTGCCAAATTCGCTTTTATCTTCAGTTCTGCTCGAACGGGATTTATTTTTCTTTAACTTCAATCGGGAAGACCAAAGGGTTGGTGACTGAGTGGTCGGGTTGGTTGCGGCTTTGCTGCAATAACGATAGCTGCGTATAGATAATAAAGTAGCGATTAATATTCGTGACATATTGCACCGGTTCGCGACCAATGTTGCGCCGGGTGACGACTTCGACATGTTTAAACCACTTGTTTGGGTTATATCCTTGCTGACGAGCGATGCGGCGCATCTTGCGAATATTACCCGGACCGGCGTTATAAGAGGCGAGGGCGAAATAGACTTTGTTTTCGGCGCTGATGTTGGTGTCGTTAAAATAGCGGTCTTTAATAAAGCGCATATATTTCACGCCAGCATGAATGTTGTTGTCGAGTTTGTAGATGTTTGCAATGTTGACGTTGGGATCTCTGGCTGTGCTAGGCAGCACCTGCATAATACCGACAGCCCCCATGCGCGATACTTTTCTTTGATCGAGCCCTGACTCTTGATAACCCTGCGCGGAAATCATTAACGGATCGAAGCCATATTGATTGGAGTAGTGGCTAAAGGTATCCGCGAGAGACTCTAACTTACGGATGTTTTTCGGATCGAGCACTTCACGTAGCCAGCGAGTATTTTCCAGATATTTACCGTAAATCACATTGCCCATCATGGTGCCTGAGCGATGTTTGGCAAGATATTGATCAACCGCACGCTTAAGTTGCGGACTCCCTTTTCTCATTGCCCAAGCGATCACCCCATTTTTGCGCAGCGGCAGTTTTCTTTGCGCTTGGATATTGTTCATGACAGTTAGCCAAAGTTCGGCTTTGTGACTATCGAGAACGGTCGCTTTAATGTGCCCTTGATTGACCATCTCCATTACTTCGTAGTCTTGGATGGTTTCATGCAAAAAGCGGATTAACACCGGAGGTTTACCGAGTTTATTGAGCTGGTGGTTGAGCTTCTGCAAGCTCTCAAAGTAACTAGAGCTAGCACGCACCCAAAACTCTTTACCGCTCAACTGTTTGATATTGGTGTATTGGGTTTTCTGTTTGGGGGTGATGATCCATTCTTCTACCCCCCGTCTTACTGGAGCACTAAATTCGACCTTTTCTTGCCGTTGTTTGGTCACGGTTAGGTTGGCGACAACAAGATCGCCATAACCCTGTTCAAGTAAAGGCAGAAGATCATCGCGATCAACAGGGATCACTTGCAGATTGAGTTTGGCATGGCTGCGTTTGAGCTGCTTTTCAAAGTGATAGAGAAGTTCCGCCAGTATCCCCTTCGGTTGACCTTGCTCTATGTAGTAGAAACCCAGATCAGCGGATACCAGAACACGAATGACGCCTTTTTTTTCGAGTTTATCTAAGTCGCCAAAATAGGGCGCTCTATCTAGGGGAGTAAGCGATAACGCCAGTGCATGAAGTGGCAATAAGATCAAAGACAAGCAAAGCGCTTTAAACATGAGGTAGCCTTTTTAGGTAACTCTATTAAAGGTAGCTTTTGTTAGGCAGTAAACAAGGTTGAGTTAAATTGAATAGCAGCAATAAAAAAGCCGCGTTGAAACGCGGCTTTGATAATCATAACAACTTAGATTGGATTCAATTTCATTAACTGACGAGTTCGTTCCGCTGGTTCTTCAAGCCCTAACTCTTCGTAAGCTTCTAGTTGAATGCTTAGCGACTTACGTGCTGCTTCTGTGTTCGGGTAAGTTTTTTGCAGTTCTTGGCAGCGATTGATTGCGGCGATCCAAGCTTCGCGGCGTAAATAAAAATCGGCAGTTGCAAGATCATATTCAGCCAAACGGTTTTTCAGTGCAATCATGCGTTTTTGTGCATCTTCTGCATACGGGCTATTTGGGTAGCGCTCTAGCAGTTTCTTAAAATCTGCAAATGCGGATTTGACTGGCTCTGGATCGCGATCACTTCGATCGATATTGAAAATGTCGTGCATGAAGTTGCGATCTTGTGCCATATGAGTCAGACCACGCATATACAGTACCCAGTCTAATTTTTCATTGGTTGGGTTTAAACGAATAAAACGCTCGATAGTCGCAAGACCTAATGCGAGGTCATCGTTTTTATAATATGCGTAGATAAGATCAAGTTGTACCTGTTCTGAATAAGCGCCAAATGGGTAGCGAGAATCGAGAGCTTCTAGCTTATCAATTGCGGTGGTCCAGCTACCTTGCTGCAGTAATACTTGAGCTTCAGAGTAAAGCTCTGATGGCGGAACATCTGGAACAATCTCTTCGCTGCTGGTACATCCGACGAGTAAACTGAGTGCTAATAATCCAGATAAAGTATGCTGTTTCATGTCAGGATTCGATTCCTTGAAGTAAATAATTCTCTCGCTTCCGTTACTTTCTTCTCGGTAGCAGATACAATGGAGCAATATTCTTCCATACTAGTGACAATTAGTCTCACAGTTTTTAAAAAAGTTCGATATGGCTCAGCAGATTGAATTAACCAATACAGTAAAAGATAGTCAATTAGGTCAACGTCTTGACCAGGCTATCGCAGAAATTTTTGCCGACTTCTCTCGCTCGCGACTCAAAGAGTGGCTTCTTGCGGGTAAAGTACAAGTTGACGGCGAGGTCGTAACCAAACCGCGTACTAAAGTGATGGGCGGCGAAGTCATCACACTGCAAGCGGAACTTGAAGATGAAGAGCGCTGGGAAGCGCAAGATATCCCATTGGATATCGTCTATGAAGATGATGACATCATTGTAATCAACAAGCCGCGTGATTTCGTGGTACACCCAGGTGCAGGTACACCAGATGGCACAGTGCTAAACGCATTGCTACATCATTACCCTGATATCGCGGAAGTACCTCGTGCGGGTATCGTGCACCGTCTAGATAAAGACACCACTGGTTTGATGGTGGTGGCGAAGACTGTTCCAGCGCAAACGCGTTTAGTACGTGCGTTGCAAAAACGTAATATCACGCGTGAATATGAAGCGATTGCAATCGGTCGTATGACGGCGGGCGGTAAAGTTGACAAAGCGATTGGTCGTCACTCGACTAAGCGTACTTTGATGGCAGTAAGCCCAATGGGTAAACCAGCTGTAACGCATTACCGCGTGGCGGAGCACTTCCGTGAGCATACACGTATCCGTCTACGTCTAGAAACGGGTCGTACTCACCAGATCCGTGTGCATATGTCATACCTACAGCATCCACTGTTAGGTGACACAGCGTACGGTGGTCGTGCACGTATTCCTTCAGGCGCGACGCAAGAACTCACCGAGATGATCCGTGGTTTTGACCGTCAAGCACTGCACGCCGTGATGCTACGTTTTGAACACCCAATCACAGGTGAAGAGCTAGAGTTCCACGCTCCAGTACCTGCTGATATGGTGGCGATGACAGAAGCATTGCGCCAAGATGCTCAAGAACACGGATTAGAAGAAGAGTACTAATATGTCGCTAATTATTCCTAACTGGAAAGTGCCTAAGCAGGTTAAAGCTATCTCGACGACACGTTTGGGTGGTCACTCTGCTGCACCATATCAAGGTTTGAACCTTGGTAGCCATGTTGGGGATGAATTAGCCACGGTACTTGAAAATCGTCAGGTTTTGGTTGAGCTTGCAGATATGCCGAGTGCGCCAATTTGGCTCAATCAAACTCATTCGACGCGCGTTGAAGTTGTCGATAAACCGACATCAAGCACGCTTGATGCGGATGGTTTATTTACCACGCAGCGTGGCGTGGTTTGCTCGGCAATGACGGCGGATTGTTTGCCTGTGTTGCTGACTAACACGCAAGGCACACAAGTGGCTGCGGTTCATGCTGGTTGGCGTGGGCTCGCACATGGCATTGTCGAAAATGCGGTTGAGATGTTTGAAGGTGAGGTGATTGCCTGGCTGGGTCCTGCAATTGGTCCGAGCGCCTTTGAAGTTGGTGATGATGTACTGCAAGCATTCTGTGATTTTGACGCACAGGCGAGTCGTGCATTTAAACCGACAGGCGCTACGGGTAAATGGTGGGCAAATATGGATCAAATTGCCATTCAACGCTTGCTTAAACTCGGCGTAAGCCAAGTGTACGCCAGTGGTATGTGTACTTACTCTGACCCTGAACAATTCTACTCCTATCGTCGTGATGGGGTGACCGGACGACAAGCCAGTTTGATTTGGCTTGAATGATGTTCTGAACAATATAAGGTTGACTATATGTCAGCCTTTTTTCATTTTTGCGCCCTTGAAAATCACACCATGCGTAGCCATCTTTGTTAGTGAAATAGAATTACCTCAGTTGAGTTTAGGAAGGTTGAAATGCGTCTAGACAGATTTACTAGCAAGTTCCAAATCGCTATTTCTGACGCGCAGTCTTTGGCGTTAGGTCGTGATCATCAATATATTGAACCTGTGCACCTGATGGTGGCACTGATGGATCAAAATGGTAGCCCGATTCGCCCACTACTGACGATGTTAAGCGTTGATGTTTCTCAATTACGTTCTAAGTTAGGAGAGATGTTAGATCGCTTACCGAAAGTGAGTGGCATTGGTGGTGATGTTCAGCTCTCGGGCAGCATGGGCACTCTTTTTAACCTATGTGACAAAGTGGCGCAAAAACGCCAAGACACCTATATCTCTTCAGAGATTTTCTTGCTGGCGGCAATTGAAGATCGTGGACCTTTGGGCGCGTTGCTGAAAGAGTTTGGCATTACCGAGCAAAAAGTGACCGAAGCTATCGATAAGATCAGAGGTGGTCAAAAGGTCGATGACCCAAATGCAGAAGAGATGCGCCAAGCACTCGAGAAATTTACTGTCGATCTTACCGAGCGAGCTGAGCAAGGTAAATTGGACCCTGTGATTGGTCGTGATGATGAGATCCGTCGAACGATTCAAGTGTTGCAGCGCCGTACCAAGAATAACCCAGTTATCATCGGTGAGCCTGGGGTGGGTAAAACCGCGATCGTTGAGGGTCTTGCCCAGCGCATCATTAATAATGAAGTACCGGAAGGCTTACGTGGTCGCCGCGTATTGTCTCTCGACATGGGCGCATTAGTCGCAGGTGCTAAATACCGAGGCGAATTTGAAGAGCGCCTAAAATCAGTCCTGAATGAACTGTCTAAAGAAGAGGGCAATATCATCCTCTTTATTGATGAGATTCATACTATGGTTGGAGCAGGTAAAGGCGAAGGCTCAATGGATGCGGGCAATATGCTCAAGCCAGCCCTTGCTCGTGGTGAACTTCACTGTGTCGGGGCGACGACTTTAGATGAATACCGTCAGTATATGGAGAAAGACCCTGCGTTAGAGCGTCGTTTCCAAAAAGTGCTGGTGGATGAGCCAACAGTAGAAGATACCGTTGCGATCTTACGTGGTCTTAAAGAGCGTTATGAATTGCACCACCATGTTGAAATTACCGATCCGGCGATTGTTGCTGCAGCAACGCTTTCACATCGTTATGTCTCTGATCGCCAATTACCGGATAAAGCGATCGATCTTATTGATGAGGCGGCGTCGAGCATTCGTATGCAAATGGACTCGAAACCGGAAGCGCTTGATAAGCTAGAGCGTAAGATCATTCAATTAAAGATCGAGCAACAGGCGCTAAGTAACGAGCAAGATGAAGCGAGTGAAAAACGCCTAGATATTTTGAATCAAGAACTGCAAGAGAAAGAACGTGACTTTGCTGAGCTTGAAGAAGTGTGGAATACAGAGAAAGCTGCACTGTCAGGTACGCAACATATCAAGACTGAACTTGAACAAGCGCGTCTTGATATGGAGTTAGCCCGTCGAGCGGGTGATTTAAGTCGTATGTCAGAGCTGCAATATGGACGTATTCCTGAGCTAGAGAAACAACTCGACTTAGCGACGCAAGCTGAAATGCAAGAGATGACGCTGCTGCGTAACAAAGTGACCGATGCAGAAATTGCCGAAGTTCTGTCGAAACAAACCGGTATTCCAGTTTCTAAGATGTTAGAGGCAGAGAAAGAGAAGTTGCTGCGTATGGAGCAAGTGCTGCATAAGCGTGTTATTGGTCAGAAAGAAGCGGTTGAAGTGGTGGCGAATGCGATTCGCCGTAGTCGAGCTGGTCTTTCAGATCCAAATAAACCGATTGGTTCTTTCCTATTCTTAGGTCCAACCGGTGTGGGTAAAACCGAACTGTGTAAAACATTGGCAAACTTTATGTTTGATAGTGAAGACGCCATGGTACGGATCGACATGTCTGAGTTTATGGAGAAACACTCTGTGGCTCGCTTGGTTGGTGCGCCTCCAGGCTATGTTGGCTATGAAGAGGGTGGCTATTTAACTGAAGCGGTGCGACGTAAACCATACTCAGTGATTCTATTAGATGAAGTTGAGAAGGCGCATCCGGATGTATTCAATATTTTGCTACAAGTATTGGATGATGGACGCTTAACGGATGGTCAAGGTCGTACGGTTGATTTTCGCAATACGGTTGTGATCATGACGTCGAACCTCGGTTCTTCACGTATTCAAGAGAACTTTAATACCCTAGATTACCAAGGTATTAAGAATGAAGTGATGGAAGTGGTAACGAAACACTTCAGACCTGAGTTCCTTAACCGTGTTGATGAAAGTGTCGTTTTCCATCCACTTGGTCAGGATCATATTAAGTCGATTGCGGCAATTCAGTTGTTACGTCTATCTAAACGTATGGAAGAGCGTGGTTTCCATATGGAAGTATCAGAGAAAGCGTTGGACTTGATTGCCCAAGTTGGCTTTGACCCAGTATACGGTGCGCGACCACTAAAACGCGCGATCCAACAAAGTGTCGAGAACCCGTTGGCGAAAGCGATACTTTCAGGACGAGTGGTGCCGGATAAAACCATCAAACTGATTGTGCACAATGACCAAATTGTTGCTCACCAGTAAGCATAAGTAGAGAGAAAAGGGGCTTTTAGCCCCTTTTTTGCTGCTGTTTTAACTGTTTTGTTTAAAATCCGTGCAAACAAACCGAAAGTCGCAAAAAAACTATTGCCAGTTAAAATTATCTCCCTATAATTCGCCTCCGTTGTCACGACAAACCAAGCGGTTTAGCGAAGCAACAAGACGGTGAAAGTTAACAAACTAACTTTCAGAGAAATAACGAAAAAAGTGTTTGACACTGAAAGTTATCTCGCTAAAATGACCGTCCGCTTTGAGATGAAAGCTTAAAGCAAAGCTCTTTAACAATATAAACCTATCAATCTGTGTGGGCACTCGTTGATGATAATCCAATTAGAAGCTTAGGCTTCAAATTTGATTTCAATGAACTGAGTGACCAATTAAGACTTCGGTCTTAGCACAGTCAATTCATTATCGTTCTGTTGGAACGATAATAGCTTTAAAATTACATTAGTAGTTTTGAAGTCAGTATTCATTGAGTCACCAAAATCTTAAATTGAAGAGTTTGATCATGGCTCAGATTGAACGCTGGCGGCAGGCCTAACACATGCAAGTCGAGCGGCAGCGACAACATTGAACCTTCGGGGGATTTGTTGGGCGGCGAGCGGCGGACGGGTGAGTAATGCCTAGGAAATTGCCCTGATGTGGGGGATAACCATTGGAAACGATGGCTAATACCGCATGATGCCTACGGGCCAAAGAGGGGGACCTTCGGGCCTCTCGCGTCAGGATATGCCTAGGTGGGATTAGCTAGTTGGTGAGGTAAGGGCTCACCAAGGCGACGATCCCTAGCTGGTCTGAGAGGATGATCAGCCACACTGGAACTGAGACACGGTCCAGACTCCTACGGGAGGCAGCAGTGGGGAATATTGCACAATGGGCGCAAGCCTGATGCAGCCATGCCGCGTGTATGAAGAAGGCCTTCGGGTTGTAAAGTACTTTCAGTAGGGAGGAAGGTTCATGCGTTAATAGCGTATGGATTTGACGTTACCTACAGAAGAAGCACCGGCTAACTCCGTGCCAGCAGCCGCGGTAATACGGAGGGTGCGAGCGTTAATCGGAATTACTGGGCGTAAAGCGCATGCAGGTGGTTAGTTAAGTCAGATGTGAAAGCCCGGGGCTCAACCTCGGAATTGCATTTGAAACTGGCTGACTAGAGTACTGTAGAGGGGGGTAGAATTTCAGGTGTAGCGGTGAAATGCGTAGAGATCTGAAGGAATACCGGTGGCGAAGGCGGCCCCCTGGACAGATACTGACACTCAGATGCGAAAGCGTGGGGAGCAAACAGGATTAGATACCCTGGTAGTCCACGCCGTAAACGATGTCTACTTGGAGGTTGTGGCCTTGAGCCGTGGCTTTCGGAGCTAACGCGTTAAGTAGACCGCCTGGGGAGTACGGTCGCAAGATTAAAACTCAAATGAATTGACGGGGGCCCGCACAAGCGGTGGAGCATGTGGTTTAATTCGATGCAACGCGAAGAACCTTACCTACTCTTGACATCCATAGAACTTAGCAGAGATGCTTTGGTGCCTTCGGGAACTATGAGACAGGTGCTGCATGGCTGTCGTCAGCTCGTGTTGTGAAATGTTGGGTTAAGTCCCGCAACGAGCGCAACCCTTATCCTTGTTTGCCAGCGAGTAATGTCGGGAACTCCAGGGAGACTGCCGGTGATAAACCGGAGGAAGGTGGGGACGACGTCAAGTCATCATGGCCCTTACGAGTAGGGCTACACACGTGCTACAATGGCGTATACAGAGGGCTGCCAACCAGCGATGGTGAGCGAATCCCAAAAAGTACGTCGTAGTCCGGATTGGAGTCTGCAACTCGACTCCATGAAGTCGGAATCGCTAGTAATCGTGGATCAGAATGCCACGGTGAATACGTTCCCGGGCCTTGTACACACCGCCCGTCACACCATGGGAGTGGGCTGCAAAAGAAGTGGGTAGTTTAACCTTTCGGGGAGGACGCTCACCACTTTGTGGTTCATGACTGGGGTGAAGTCGTAACAAGGTAGCGCTAGGGGAACCTGGCGCTGGATCACCTCCTTATACGATGATTATTGCGATGAGTGTTCACACAGATTGATGGTTTATAAAGTTTAAGAGACGATACTGGGTCTGTAGCTCAGGTGGTTAGAGCGTTCGCCTGATAAGCGAGAGGTCGGTGGTTCGAGTCCACTCAGACCCACCAATCTTCCTTCCCAAGAAGATTGGCACACAGTATCACACACTGATGGGGCTATAGCTCAGCTGGGAGAGCGCCTGCCTTGCACGCAGGAGGTCAGCAGTTCGATCCTGCTTAGCTCCACCATCTTTAAGCGCATTTGCTTAAGTGTTCTTAAAAATGGTTTCGAAAGAAACATGCTCTTTAACAATTTGGAAAGCTGACAAAACAACAATTTATTGTTGTTTGTAAAGTTCTCAAAGTATTCATTTATTGAATACACAAAAACACATTCAAGTGTTCTTGGGTTTTGTCTTACTGTTTTAAGTAAACAAAACATATTTGAGTCCGGCAAAATCGAGTCTGCATCATGTATAAAAATTGCAGACAACTTTGGTGATTTGAACATCAACTCGAAACTCCTTCGGGTTGTATGGTTAAGTGACTAAGCGTACACGGTGGATGCCTTGGCAGTCAGAGGCGATGAAGGACGTATTAACTTGCGATAAGCCCAGATTAGGCAGTAAAAGCCACTTGAGTCTGGGATTTCCGAATGGGGAAACCCACTAGCATAAGCTAGTATCGCTACGTGAATACATAGCGTAGCGAGGCGAACCGGGGGAACTGAAACATCTAAGTACCCCGAGGAAAAGAAATCAACCGAGATTCCGAAAGTAGCGGCGAGCGAAATTGGACTAGCCCTTAAGCTTTACACGCGTTAGACGAACGGTCTGGAAAGTCCGACGATACAGGGTGATAGTCCCGTAGTTGACGATGTGTGTTCAGTGAAATCGAGTAGGGCGGGACACGTGTTATCCTGTCTGAATATGGGGGGACCATCCTCCAAGGCTAAATACTACTGACTGACCGATAGTGAACCAGTACCGTGAGGGAAAGGCGAAAAGAACCCCTGTGAGGGGAGTGAAATAGAACCTGAAACCGTGTACGTACAAGCAGTAGGAGCAGGCTTTGTCCTGTGACTGCGTACCTTTTGTATAATGGGTCAGCGACTTATATTCAGTGGCAAGGTTAACCATCTAGGGGAGCCGTAGGGAAACCGAGTCTTAACTGGGCGTTCAGTCTCTGGATATAGACCCGAAACCAGGTGATCTAGCCATGGGCAGGTTGAAGGTTGAGTAACATCAACTGGAGGACCGAACCGACTAATGTTGAAAAATTAGCGGATGACTTGTGGCTAGGGGTGAAAGGCCAATCAAACCTGGAGATAGCTGGTTCTCCCCGAAAGCTATTTAGGTAGCGCCTCGGACGAATACTACTGGGGGTAGAGCACTGTTAAGGCTAGGGGGTCATCCCGACTTACCAACCCTTTGCAAACTCCGAATACCAGTAAGTACTATCCGGGAGACACACGGCGGGTGCTAACGTCCGTCGTGGAGAGGGAAACAACCCAGACCGCCAGCTAAGGTCCCAAATTATTACTAAGTGGGAAACGATGTGGGAAGGCTTAGACAGCTAGGATGTTGGCTTAGAAGCAGCCATCATTTAAAGAAAGCGTAATAGCTCACTAGTCGAGTCGGCCTGCGCGGAAGATGTAACGGGGCTAAGTAATAAACCGAAGCTGCGGCAATGAAGTTTACTTCATTGGGTAGGGGAGCGTTCTGTAAGCCGTTGAAGGTGTGTTGTAAAGCATGCTGGAGGTATCAGAAGTGCGAATGCTGACATGAGTAACGATAAAGGGGGTGAAAAACCTCCTCGCCGGAAGACCAAGGGTTCCTGTCCAACGTTAATCGGGGCAGGGTAAGTCGACCCCTAAGGCGAGGCCGAAAGGCGTAGTCGATGGGAAACGGGTTAATATTCCCGTACTTCTTACAATTGCGATGGGGGGACGGAGAAGGCTAGGTGGGCCTGGCGACGGTTGTCCAGGTTCAAGTGCGTAGGCTGAGAAATTAGGTAAATCCGGTTTCTCTTAAGGCTGAGACACGATGTCGAGCTACTACGGTAGTGAAGTCATTGATGCCATGCTTCCAGGAAAAGCCTCTAAGCTTCAGATTGTAAGGAATCGTACCCCAAACCGACACAGGTGGTCGGGTAGAGAATACCAAGGCGCTTGAGAGAACTCGGGTGAAGGAACTAGGCAAAATGGTACCGTAACTTCGGGAGAAGGTACGCTCTTGACGGTGAAGTCCCTCGCGGATGGAGCTATTGAGAGTCGCAGATACCAGGTGGCTGCAACTGTTTATTAAAAACACAGCACTGTGCAAAATCGTAAGATGACGTATACGGTGTGACGCCTGCCCGGTGCCGGAAGGTTAATTGATGGGGTTAGACTTCGGTCGAAGCTCTTGATCGAAGCCCCGGTAAACGGCGGCCGTAACTATAACGGTCCTAAGGTAGCGAAATTCCTTGTCGGGTAAGTTCCGACCTGCACGAATGGCGTAATGATGGCCACGCTGTCTCCACCCGAGACTCAGTGAAATTGAAATCGCTGTGAAGATGCAGTGTACCCGCGGCTAGACGGAAAGACCCCGTGAACCTTTACTACAGCTTGGCACTGAACATTGACCCTACATGTGTAGGATAGGTGGGAGGCTTTGAAGCAAGTACGCCAGTATTTGTGGAGCCGTCCTTGAAATACCACCCTTGTAGTGTTGATGTTCTAACGTCGACCCCTAATCGGGGTTACGGACAGTGCCTGGTGGGTAGTTTGACTGGGGCGGTCTCCTCCCAAAGAGTAACGGAGGAGCACGAAGGTGGGCTAATCACGGTTGGACATCGTGAGGTTAGTGCAATGGCATAAGCCCGCTTAACTGCGAGAATGACGGTTCGAGCAGGTGCGAAAGCAGGTCATAGTGATCCGGTGGTTCTGAATGGAAGGGCCATCGCTCAACGGATAAAAGGTACTCCGGGGATAACAGGCTGATACCGCCCAAGAGTTCATATCGACGGCGGTGTTTGGCACCTCGATGTCGGCTCATCACATCCTGGGGCTGAAGTCGGTCCCAAGGGTATGGCTGTTCGCCATTTAAAGTGGTACGCGAGCTGGGTTTAGAACGTCGTGAGACAGTTCGGTCCCTATCTGCCGTGGGCGTTGGAGAATTGAAAGGGGCTGCTCCTAGTACGAGAGGACCGGAGTGGACGAACCTCTGGTGTTCGGGTTGTGTCGCCAGACGCATTGCCCGGTAGCTAAGTTCGGAATCGATAACCGCTGAAAGCATCTAAGCGGGAAGCGAGCCTTGAGATGAGTTCTCCCTGATACTTTAAGTATCCTAAAGGGTTGTCGGAGACTACGACGTTGATAGGTCAGGTGTGTAAGTGCTGTGAGGCATTGAGCTAACTGATACTAATTGCCCGTGAGGCTTAACCATACAACACCCAAGGGGTTTTGATGGACTCAAAGAAAGAACAAAACTTGATTGTGTAGAGAACACACTCTTTATATAAGAGAAATCAGCTTTCCAGATTAAAGAATTTTTCTCGATGGCCATAGCGCTTTGGACCCACCTGATTCCATGCCGAACTCAGAAGTGAAACGAAGTAGCGCCGATGGTAGTGTGGGGCTTCCCCATGTGAGAGTAGGACACTATCGGGATTATATTTTGGACACTTGCTTTATAGCGAGTAAGCCACTGCGGAGTGGTAGTTCAGTTGGTTAGAATACCGGCCTGTCACGCCGGGGGTCGCGGGTTCGAGTCCCGTCCACTCCGCCACTTATTTGAAGGTTTCGACCTTCGGTCGAATGAGTCCCGCTTGAGCGCAAGCCCGGCCATTCCGCCACTTATTTGAGAGTCGTCTCATTAAACACGAACTACAGGGGTGTAGCTCCAATTGGCAGAGCAGCGGATTCCAAATCCGCGTGTTGGGAGTTCGAATCTCTCCACCCCTGCCATATTCGAAGGCTCTAGCAGAAATGCTGGAGCCTTTTTCGTTTCTAGTAGAAACGAAATTGGAACACTCCGTTCCGAGATGCGGGAACGTTCAGCCTCTTCGATGCTTCACTTCGAGAGGAAAAATGAAGATAATTCACAGCTAAGGTGCTGTATTTTCTAAACTCTATCGTTTTGGGGGGCTGAATACTCAATCCCTATGACGCTTCACTTTCAAGAAACTATCTCTAACCTGTTCTTTTGCTATTATATTCCAACGAGTACTTCTCGATTCTCAATTCTCAGCTCTACACACCCTTGCTCTTGCTCTTGCTCTTCTCCCGAATCCGTAGCGAAGCGTTCCGACCTCCCGCATCTACGTTCCCGCATCCGTAGCGCAGCGTTCCCAATTCCCACATCCATTCCCCGCAACAACCAGTAACATTTCTCTTGGTCGCTCTGAAATTGCGCTGACATTCACTGAAGTTCTGCTGACAGTGGTTATTTACCATACAACCAGTTCAAAAGATGAGGTGTCCTATGAGATTCAACAACAAGCTAGTTTTAACATCGTTTATAGCTGTCCCTTTGCTAGCTGGCTGTGTCACCCCAGGAGAGGATGACCCTAATGCGGCCACCAAACAAGGAGCGGTAGGAGGAGCATTACTTGGGTTAACCATGGGAGCGTTGACTGGAGAGCCAGATCTAGCCGTCAAAGGAGCGGTGGCCGGTGGTGTTGCTGGCGGTGTTGCGGGTGCTAGTCAAGATTTACAGAGCAATCGCGATAACATACGTCACGATAGTCGTAATGATGCAATAGCTACGATTGGCAGTGGCGCGACTCAAGCCTCCACACAACAGCATTGGCAGCAGTTAGAAAACTTCGTTGGCGAGTGGAATGTGAATATTCAAAGCCATGTTGTGACGACTGAACATCAACAAATTTCAGCTCAAGGGCAGCTCGCTTCGCTTTCGAAAGCGGATGTCTCTATATCAAATCAGCAAGGCTTAGCGTTAAATGCCTCATTTAGCTATGAACCAAACAGTGGCTATCAAATGAAGGTTGAGAACCAAGCGAAGAATGTGGCGGTAAATTTTGTGGGTGATGCGGACCAGAGCAGTAACAAAGTTTCGTTCTATCCAAGTAATGTAACGGATGTGATTTATGCTGATATTCCATCGCAAGATGTACGTTTAGAATTAAGCTTCGTTGGTGATAAAGTATGGTTAATCGATAGCTATGCTCATATAGATGGGCAAGAGCAGAAACTACAGACGTTTAGATTTACCAGAATCAGCTAATACAAAAAAGCCCTGCTCAAAGAGCAGGGCTTTTGTTCAATCCACTAAACGTCGATCGATTATTTAAGCATTGCAGCATTACCGTTTTCACGGATATGCTTAAGAATACCTTTAACGCCGCGTGCGCTTGCTGTAACAACGTTACCTGATTGCATGTAATCAGTACCGCCAGCAAAGTCAGTCACGATAGCACCAGCTTCACGAGCGATTAGCTCACCAGCCGCGATATCCCAAGGTTTTAGACCAAGCTCGAAGAAACCGTCTACACGACCAGCAGCTACGTAACATAGGTCTAGCGCAGCAGAACCAGTACGACGGAAGTCAGCACAGTCTACGAATAGCGCAGATAGGATCTTAAAGTAAGATTCTGAGTGTTGCTTCTGTTTGTATGGGAAACCTGTTGCTAGAACAGCGCCTTGTAGATCTTTAACTTGTTTCACACGGATACGTGCGTTGTTTAGTTGAGCACCAGCACCGCGTTGTGCAGTGAATAGCTCGTTTTGCATTGGGTCGTAAACACACGCAACTTCTGTTTTGCCTTTAATGCGAACAGCGATAGATACAGCGAAGTGAGGTAGACCTTTAACGAAGTTAGAAGTGCCATCCAGTGGGTCGATGATCCATTGTACGTCCTTATCTTTACCGTCGATAAGACCGTTTTCTTCTGCCACGATACAGTGCTCTGGGTAAGAGGCTTTGATTGTATCAATGATCATTGCTTCTGCTTCTTTGTCTACGTTAGTAACAAAGTCGTTCGTGCCTTTTTGAGTAGATTCGATCTTCTCAACATTTTCTAGTGATTTAGCAATATGGTTGCCAGCTTTTCGTGCCGCACGAATAGCGATATTAAGCATTGGATGCATACAAAATTTCCCAACGGATGTTAAAGAACAGAAAAACGCCGCGCAGTATACACAGAATATTAAGCAAAGGGAAGTGGTTAATTGTTGCACTATTGGCAAGCAAATATGAATCACTTTAACCATTTTTTTCTGCAATGTGATAATATCTCGCCACTTAATTTGGTATAGGTATTTCTCATGCTCAGCAACGTTAAAGTTGTCCTAGTTGGTACATCTCATTCCGGTAATATTGGCTCAGCCGCTCGTGCTATGAAGGTCATGGGATTGAACAACATGGTGCTTGTCGCACCTGAGTGTGAGGTAGATGGTCAAGCCATCGCTTTGGCTGCCGGCGCAAGTGATATTGCATTGAATGCACAGGTGGTTGATAGCCTAGAAGAAGCGGTAAAAGATTGTGCTTTGGTGGTGGGTTCAAGTGCTCGCTCACGTACGCTAGAGTGGCCAATGCTCGAGCCTCGCGAGTGTGGCGAAAAGTGTGCTGTTGAAGGACAAACCAGTAAAGTTGCGATTGTTTTTGGTCGCGAACGTACCGGTCTCACCAACGATGAACTGCAAACCTGCCATTACCATGTTTGTATTCCAGCTAACCCTGAATACAGTTCTCTAAATCTTGCCATGGCAGTTCAAACCATTGCTTATGAGATACGCGTTGCTTTTCTTGAACAGGAAAAGCAAGGGTTCGCGCCTCAAGCAGAAGAGGCTTATCCGCGCCATGAAGAACTGGAAATGTTCTATGCACACCTTGAAAAAGTTATGATTGATACCCAGTTTATCTCTGCAGACCAACCAAACAAGGTAATGAATAAGCTACGTCGCTTATTCAGCCGTGCTCGTCCAGAGCTGCAAGAGCTTAATACCCTACGTGGTGTATTGACTGCGATTGAGAAAAAAATCGGCAATCGTTAATCTCGCACAAACATCAGGGTTAAATACCTGACTGTTTTAGTCAAATAAATACTTGACCATTTTTGTCAGGTATGAAAAACTTCATACCACATGAACGATGTGGATATGGTGTTATATGAGACTTACATCTAAGGGAAGATACGCGGTTACAGCTATGCTAGATGTGGCTTTACACTCACAGCAGAGTCCTGTACCGCTAGCAGACATTTCAGAGCGACAAGGCATTTCGCTTTCATACTTAGAACAGCTTTTTTCTAAGCTGCGTAAAGCAGGATTAGTAGCGAGTGTTCGCGGTCCAGGCGGTGGTTATCGTCTTGGTGCAGAAGCTCACACAATTGCCATTGGTACTGTGATTGCTGCTGTTGATGAGTCTGTAGATGCAACTAAATGTAATGGCAAAGGAGATTGCCAAGGCGGCACTCGCTGCTTAACCCACACATTGTGGCGTGATCTTAGCTCACGCATTAGTGACTTCCTTAACAACATCACTCTTGGCGAGCTTATGCAAGACAATGAAGTGATTGAAATTTCAGACCGACAAGACATAGATCTTGCGGTGAACCACGGCCTAGCAAATCGCACTGCATTCGGTGCTGCTGTGGATTTAAATGTCCGCTCTTAAGCGGTCAGCAATGTACATTGGAGTAGAGAATGAAACTGCCGATTTATCTTGATTATTCAGCAACTTGTCCAGTAGACCCTCGAGTGGCTGAAAAGATGGTTCAGTACATGACGATGGATGGTACGTTTGGTAACCCAGCGTCTCGTTCACACCGTTACGGTTGGCAAGCCGAAGAAGCAGTCGACAATGCTCGTGAGCAAATTGCTGATCTGCTAAATGCAGACCCACGTGAAATTGTATTCACGTCAGGCGCGACAGAGTCAGACAACCTTGCGATTAAAGGTGCTGCACATTTCTATTCAAAGAAAGGTAAGCACGTAATCACATGTAAAACAGAACACAAAGCTGTACTTGACCCATGCCGTCAACTAGAGCGCGAAGGTTTCGAGGTGACTTACCTAGAGCCTGAATCAAATGGTCTGATTGACCTGAAGAAACTTGAAGCAGCGATGCGTGATGACACTGTGCTGGTTTCTATCATGCACGTAAACAATGAGATCGGTGTTATCCAAGATATCGCAGCGATAGGTGAACTGTGTCGTGAGCGTAAAGTGATTTTCCACGTTGATGCAGCGCAATCAGCAGGTAAGCTACCAATCGACGTTCAACAGCTAAAAGTAGATTTGATTTCTCTATCTGCACACAAAATCTACGGTCCTAAAGGTATCGGCGCGTTGTATGTACGTCGTAAACCACGCATTCGTCTAGAAGCACAAATGCACGGCGGTGGTCATGAGCGTGGTTTCCGCTCTGGTACGCTACCGACTCACCAAATTGTGGGTATGGGTGAAGCGTTCCGTATCGCAAAAGAAGATCTGCAGAAAGATTACGATCACGCAATGGCACTACGTAACCGTCTGCTAAACGGTGTGAAAGATCTTGAAGCGGTAACAGTTAACGGTGACTTGGAGCAACGTGTTCCTCATAACCTCAACGTGAGCTTTGCGTTTGTAGAAGGTGAGTCATTGCTAATGTCACTGAAAGATCTCGCGGTATCATCAGGCAGTGCGTGTACTTCTGCAAGTCTAGAGCCTTCATATGTACTACGTGCTCTAGGTCTGAACGATGAATTAGCACACAGCTCAGTTCGATTCTCATTTGGTCGTTTCACGACAGAAGAAGAAGTGGACTACGCAATTGAACAAATTCGCGTAGCGGTAATTAAGCTACGTGACATGTCTCCTCTATGGGATATGTACAAGGAAGGGATTGATTTGGATACGGTTGAGTGGGCACACCACTAATCGTTTAATCTCCCAGTTTATGTAGAGGATTCGAGGTAAATATTATGGCATATAGCGAAAAAGTAATTGATCACTATGAGAACCCACGCAACGTAGGTTCATTTGACAAAGAAGATCCATCAGTAGGTAGCGGCATGGTTGGCGCACCAGCTTGTGGTGACGTAATGAAACTGCAAATCAAAGTAACGCCAGAAGGCATTATTGAAGATGCGAAGTTTAAGACTTATGGCTGTGGTAGTGCGATTGCGTCAAGCTCACTAGTGACTGAGTGGGTTAAAGGCAAATCAATTGATGAAGCAGCAGCAATCAAGAACTCTGAAATTGCAGAAGAACTAGAACTTCCTCCGGTAAAAGTTCACTGTTCTATCCTAGCGGAAGATGCAATTAAAGCAGCAGTTGCTGACTACAAGAAAAAACATCAGTAAAATCGACGTATAAATAATGGGAGCGTCGCTCCCATTTCATTGGTATATCAAAATTCAAGGTGCAGTATGGCCATTACATTATCAGACGCAGCAGCAAGCCGAGTGAGAGCTTTCCTAGACAATCGTGGGAAGGGCGTTGGTTTGCGACTCGGAGTAAAAACGACAGGCTGTTCTGGCATGGCTTACGTCCTAGAATTTGTCGATGAAGTAAACGATGAAGAAGATGAAGTGTTTGAACACAAAGGTGTCAACGTTATCATCGATAAGAAGAGCCTAGTATATCTCGATGGCACTGAGCTGGATTACGTTAAACAAGGGTTGAATGAAGGTTTTGAATTCAATAACCCTAACGCAAAAGGCGAATGTGGCTGCGGTGAAAGCTTCAACGTTTAATTCTTGCTCTCCTGCTTGATAGCGTTAAGCAGGAGAGACTTTACCAAGGGTCAGATTTTAATGAATCACTTTGAATTATTTGGGCTACCAACTCAGTTTGAACTGGATGGTAGCCTTCTTTCTTCTCAATTCCGCGAACTACAAAAACGTTTCCATCCTGATAATTTTGCCACTGCATCTGAACGCGACCGTTTAATGGCGGTACAAAAAGCTGCGCAAATCAATGATGCCTATCAAGTGCTTAAGCACCCAATCTCGCGTGCTGAGTATATCTTGTCAGAAAATGGTGCGGATATTCGCGGTGAGCAACAAACGATGCAAGATCCGATGTTCTTGATGGAACAAATGGAATTGAGAGAAGAACTGGAAGAGATCCCGGGTTGTGCAGATCCTGAATCTGCGCTGTTTGATTTTGATGGCAAAGTCTCAAAGATGTACAAACAGCAATTAGTTAGCGTGGAAGAACAATTAAACCAAGCGCTATGGGCACAAGCGGCCGATGGCGTTCGCAAACTAAAATTCATTGCCAAACTAAAAAATGAAATTGAGTTAGTTGAAGATAAACTACTCGGTTAACCCAAGAGCAAGGACTAACAATGGCATTACTTCAAATTGCAGAACCAGGTCAGAGCTCAGCGCCTCATGAGCACAAGCTTGCCGCTGGCATTGACTTAGGAACAACAAACTCATTGGTTGCTTCTGCTCGCAGTGGCAACGTCGCTCCGTTAGAAGATGCGCAAGGTCGTCGTATTTTGCCATCTGTCGTTCGCTACACTGGCGAAGAGAAACAAGTTGGTCAAGAAGCCCTCGATCAAGCTGAGCTTGACCCTGCTAACACTATCATCTCTGTTAAGCGCTTAATCGGTCGCTCGTTGGCTGATATTCAGCAGCGTTACCCGTCTTTACCATACCAGCTACACGCTAGCGAAAACGGTTTACCGATTCTGCAAACAGCGGCGGGTGCTAAAAACCCAATCGAAGTGTCATCGGATATTCTTGCTGCTCTTAAACAGCGTGCAGAAGATACCTTAGGCGGTGAATTGGCGGGTGTTGTGATTACCGTGCCTGCGTATTTTGATGATGCCCAACGTGCTGGCACTAAAGATGCGGCAAAATTAGCGGGTTTACATGTACTGCGTTTGCTTAACGAGCCGACAGCCGCAGCGATTGCTTATGGTCTAGATTCGGGTCAAGAAGGCGTGATTGCAGTCTACGACTTGGGTGGTGGTACATTCGATATCTCAATTCTACGTCTGTCAAAAGGTGTGTTTGAAGTTCTGGCTACCGGTGGTGACTCTGCACTTGGCGGTGATGATTTTGACCATCTACTCGCAGATTTCTTGCTTGAGAAGACCGCTTTAGAAGCTCCATTATCAGCGGAGCAAAATCGCACCTTACTAAACGTAGCACAAAGAACCAAACAAGCTTTCTCAGAGCAAGACTCGGTTGCCGTTGATGTTTTTGGCTGGCAAGGTGAAGTGACTCGCGATGAGTTTGAAGCGCTGATTCGTCCATTAGTAAAGAAAACGTTGATGTCTTGTCGCCGTGCGCTAAAAGACGCCGACGTTGAACTTGAAGAAGTTAATGAAGTGGTTATGGTCGGTGGTTCAACACGTACTTTGTTGGTTCGCGAAATGGTGGGTGAATTCTTTAACCGCACACCACTGACGAGCATTAACCCTGATGAAGTCGTTGCTATCGGTGCGGGTATTCAAGCCGATATTCTAGTCGGTAATAAACCTGACTCAGAAATGTTACTACTGGATGTGATCCCACTGTCGTTGGGTATCGAGACCATGGGTGGCTTGATTGAGAAAATCATTCCACGCAACACCACGATTCCTGTTGCTCGTGCACAAGAGTTTACCACTTTCAAAGATGGTCAAACGGCAATGAGCGTACACATTGTGCAAGGTGAACGTGAGATGGTTGATGATTGCCGTTCACTGGCTCGTTTCTCGCTCAAAGGTATTCCACCAATGGCGGCAGGAGCTGCGCATATTCGTGTCACTTATCAAGTGGATGCTGATGGTCTATTGTCTGTAACAGCGATGGAAAAGAGTACCGGTGTTCAGTCTGAAATTCAGGTTAAACCATCTTACGGTCTGAGTGATGATGAGGTGGCAAACATGCTACGTGACTCAATGACCTACGCTAAAGAAGATATGCAAGCTCGTGCGTTAGCTGAACAACGTGTCGAAGCTGATCGCGTGATTGAAGGTTTGATTGCAGCATTGCAAATGGATGGCGATGAGCTGCTGTCTGCACAAGAAAACCAAGACCTTCTGAAAGCAATTGAAGCATTGATTGCGCTACGCAATGGCGATGATGCCGATGCGATTGAGATGGGAATTAAAGAGACGGATAAGGCAAGCCAAGAGTTTGCTTCACGTCGTATGGATAAGTCGATTCGAGCTGCGTTGTCAGGTCAATCTGTTGATGATATTTAAGAGTAGAAGTCATGCCTAAAATTATCGTTTTACCACATGAAGACCTATGCCCTGAAGGTGCAGTACTAGAAGCGGAAGCTGGCGAAAGCGTGCTAGACGTTGCCCTGAAAAATGGCATTGGCATTGAGCACGCATGCGAAAAATCGTGTGCTTGTACCACTTGTCACGTGATCATTCGCGAAGGTTTTGACTCACTTGAAGAAAGTGATGAACTAGAAGATGACATGCTTGATAAAGCATGGGGTCTAGAGCCGGAATCTCGTTTAGGTTGCCAAGCGCGCGTTGCTGATGAAGATCTCGTGGTTGAGATCCCGAAATATACGCTTAACCACGCTTCAGAAGATCACTAAACACTCGTTATAGTTGGATCTGCGGCGTGATTAAGTTGTCGCTGCAATTACTCTGAGTATCGTGTTTAGTCATCAGTGAGTAATTAGTTATTCAGTAATTAGTTATTTCAACGAAAATATAAGGAAGTGAGCAATGAAATGGACCGATTCACGCGATATCGCGATTGAGCTTTGCGATAAGTTTCCAGAAGTTGATCCTAAAACAGTCCGTTTTACCGATCTGCACCAATGGATCTTAGAGATAGAAGATTTTGACGATGAACCAAATCGTTCAAATGAGAAGATTCTTGAAGCAGTGATCCTCTGCTGGATGGACGAGGCAGATTAACTGCGGTAAAACCTCGTAGAGTTAACAGTTTTTATTAAAATAAGCGGGCCTTTTGGCCCGTTTTTTTATCCAATTGACATTTTTACCTGACAAAATGCTAACATCAGGGCGTAGATGGCAGGCAATGCTAAAGATTCAGACAAGGAGAAATCATGTCTACACAGATGTCGGTATTTTTAACCCAAACCGAAGCAGCACCAGTATGGGGCGATAAAGCGATTGTTTCATTTACGGAGCAGGGCGCAACTATCCACCTTGGTGAAGGTCATGACCTCGGCGCTATTCAGCGAGCTGCTCGTCAATTCGTAACTCAAGGCATTAAAAAAGTATCGCTAGCCGGTGAAGGCTGGGATCTTGAGGGCGTTTGGGCTTTCCATCAAGGTTTCCGTGAACCTAAGAACAGTACATCTTTCGATTGGCCTGCACTTAATGAAGCAGACCAAGCAGAACTAGAAGCACGTATCAAAGCGACAAAGTTCACTTGTGAAATCATCAACAAATCAGCAGAAGAAGTGGCGCCGCGCCAGTTGGCAACCATGGCTTCTGAATTTATTAAATCCGTTGCGCCAGAAGGCACAGTAACGGCTCGCATTGTTAAAGATAAAGATTTGCTAACTGAAGGTTGGGAAGGGATTTATGCCGTTGGTCGTGGCTCAGAGCGTACTTCTGCCATGCTGCAGCTGGACTTCAACCCAACCGGTGATGAGAACGCGCCAGTGTTCGCATGTTTGGTTGGTAAAGGCATTACCTTCGATTCAGGTGGTTACAGCATCAAGCCATCTGACTTTATGACGGCAATGAAAGCTGATATGGGTGGTGCGGCAACCATTACTGGTGGTCTTGGTCTGGCTATCATGCGTGGTTTGAACAAACGCGTGAAGCTGATCTTATGTTGTGCTGAAAACATGATTTCAGGTCGTGCGCTAAAACTTGGCGATATCATTACCTATAAAAATGGTAAGACAGTAGAGATCATGAACACAGATGCGGAAGGTCGCTTAGTTCTGGCTGACGGTCTAATCTATGCCAGCGAACAGAAACCTGAGCTGATCATCGACTGCGCGACGCTCACTGGCGCAGCGAAGTACGCTCTTGGCAATGATTACCACGCGTTAATGAGCTTTGATGATGAGTTATCACACAAAGCGCTAACGTCTGCACGTGAAGAAAAAGAAGGCCTGTGGCCACTGCCACTGGCAGATTTCCACCGTGGAATGTTGCCATCTAATTTCGCTGATTTGTCGAACATCGGCAGTGGCGATTTCAGCCCTGGTGCAAGTACAGCGGCGGCATTTTTGTCTTTCTTTGTTGATGATTACAAAAAAGGTTGGTTGCACTTCGACTGTGCTGGTACCTACCGTAAATCGGCAACAGTAAAACTGGCACCGGGTGCAACGGGAATGGGTGTGCGCACTCTTGCTCGCATTTTGACCCAATAAACAAAACAGTGACTTGAGCAGCAGTTAGACTGTAAGTCGATAATTAAAAGAGAAGTAGAAGGATACCTTATGGCTCTAGAAAGAACTTTTTCTATTGTTAAGCCCGACGCGGTGAAACGTAACCTAGTAGGTGAAATTTACAACCGTATTGAAAAAGCAGGTTTAAGCATTGTAGCAGCGAAAATGGTTCATCTTAACGATGAGCAGGCAAGTGGCTTCTATGCTGAACATGAAGGCAAAGAGTTTTTCCCAGCATTGAAGGAGTTTATGACTTCTGGTCCGATTATGGTGCAAGTGTTGGAAGGAGAAGATGCGATTGCTCGTTACCGTGAACTGATGGGTAAAACCAACCCTGAAGAAGCGGCATGCGGCACTATTCGTGCTGATTACGCCTTGAGTATGCGTTATAACTCAGTACACGGTTCAGATAGCCCAGCGTCTGCTGAGCGTGAGATTGCGTTCTTCTTCCCTGAGTCAGAAATCTGCCCTCGATAGTTATCGACTGCAAATGAAAAGAGCCTCGTATGAGGCTCTTTGTCTATTCAGCGTTTCGCTGGCATTAAAGCATATCTAAGCACTTATCAATGGCTTGTAGTACACGCGCTACATCTTGCTCATCATTGTAAATCGCATAAGAAATACGAATCGTGCCAGTAATGCCTAGCGCATCCATTAGCGGATGGGCGCAGTGATGACCAGAACGAACGGCGATACCTTGCTGATCGAGTAAGGTCGCGACATCTTGGTGATGCACGCCATCGACGACAAAGGAGAGTACAGAGGCATTGGCTTGATAGCCAATCACGCGAATATCGTCATATTGCATCAACGCTTGATAAGTAAGCTCAACTAAGCGATGAATATGCTGTTCCACCAGACGGCGCTCAAATTGGTTGTACCATGCAATTGCTGTCGCTAACGCGATAGCGCCGGCGACATTAGGCGTGCCCGCTTCGAACTTGCCAGGTAGTTGGCTGTAGGTTGTACCGTCAAACGAGACTTTTTCAACCATCTTACCACCACCGTGCCAAGGCGGCATTGCTTCCAGTAGTTCCAGCTTGCTGTAAAGCACACCAATCCCAGCAGGGGCAAAGATCTTGTGCCCGGAGAAGACTAAAAAGTCTGCATTTAACGCTTGGACATCGATAGCTTCATGCACAATGCCTTGTGCGGCATCAATCACCACTACCGCCCCTGCTTTATGGGCAAGATCAATCAAGTTTTCAATTGGCTGGCGCGTGCCAGTGACATTCGTGGTATGAGCAAGGGCGACAATTTTGGTTTTTTCGCTCAATAGTTTGCAAAATTCAGCGCTATCAAGTTGGCAATCTAGCGTCATTGGCGCTTTAACAATTTTAGCTCCAACTTGCTCTGCGACAATCTGCCAAGGCACGATGTTCGCGTGATGCTCCATCTCGCCAATTAGGATTTCATCACCTGCTTGCAGCGTATTGCGAGCGTATGTTTGCGCGATAAGGTTAAGCGCCTCGGTTGCACCGCGTGTCCAAATGATCTCTTTCTCGCTTGATGCGTTAATAAATTGCGCGACGCTGCTTCGAGCTGCTTCAAATTGCACGGTTGCTTTGGCGGTTAAGCTGTGGCTACCGCGATGTACGTTGGCATTTTGCGCACTGTAGTATCCGCTGATAGCATCAATCACAATTTGGGGTTTCTGCGTTGTCGCGGCGCTGTCGAGATACACCAGTGATTGGCTATTGATGTCTTGGTTCAGCGCAGGAAACTGGCGGCGAATAGCTGCAACATCAAGCATTATGCTTCACCTATTTCATGATAATGAAGAGTCGGGATCGTCACCATCGGCTCGGCCACTGTCCATGCATGCGCTTTGCCTGATAAACGGATGATCACTTCCATCGCGAATTCAAGCGCGGTGCCTGGACCTTGGCTTGTCAGTAGATTGTGGTTCACATCATAGGTGACACGTTTAACGCGCCAGTTTTTCGCCGGAATGTGGCTTTCAAAACTTGGATGGCATGTCATCAATGCATCTGGATAGAGGTTGTGATGGGCAAGTACCAAGGCCGGGGCGGCACAAATCGCGGCAACTAATTTGCCTTCGTACATTTGTTGGCGCACGATTTCGACTAACACAGTACTGTCGCGAAATGCTTCTGAACCACCGACACCGCCAGGTAAGATCACCGCATCAAATTCATCATCGGCAATATCCACTAAGCGGCAGTCTGCACTTAGCGTAACACCGCGAGAGGCTTTCATAGTTAGCCCTCCGTCGGATTCAGCACTCGCAACGACCACTTCATAGCCAGCACGAACCATCATATCGATGATGGTCACCGCTTCCATCTCTTCTGTACCTGTGGCGATGGGAACCAGTACTTTTTTACTCATCGTTTTATGACCTCGTTACCAGCTTTGTTCAATCTGTTTAATCGCCTTATATAAGGCATGGTTGGTTGGCACACTTATGTTGTGTTTGTTTGCGCACTTAATAAGATAGCCTGTAATAAAGTCTATCTCGCTTGTTCGCTGATGGGCAATATCTTGCTCCATTGAAGAGAAGTTATTGCTGGTGGCATGAATCACTTGATCAACCATAGCCGTTAAATTGGCTTCTACCGCATCAATTCCTTCCGCTTGCATCACGCAACAGACTTCATTAATGATGGATTGCAGTTGGTCGCGAAACTCTGTTTGGGCTAATTCACCATTGCGGATTTGATGGATTGCGGTGAGTGGATTTATTGCGCAATTGATCGCGAGTTTGTTCCACAGCGCATGGTCGATTTCATCGTGCCAAGCGACTTCAGTTAGCGCATGGTTAAACACATCAACCAAAAATCCACACTGTTTGCCGTTGTGGTTCGCTGCGCCCAAGAGTGTTTTGCCCTGTCCAGTATGCAGAACATGGTTGGCACTCTTACGGTAAGCCCCATGCGTAGTGGTTGCTAATACGAGCGGATTATCAGGCATTAAGGCTTTGACGCTATCCGCTGTTCCCATGCCGTTATGCATGAGCATCACGATCGCTTCTGGCGCGATATGCTGTCGAATACTACTCAACACCTGTTCAACTAATGGCGCTTTGAGAGTGACCAACAGGATATCTGCCTGCAGTAGAGACTGAGGATCATTATTGGTGAATCGCTGCGCAGGATGATCATCTCGTTGAACCATTAATGCCGCTGTGTTTTGACGGCTCCATAAGCAGACATGATGCCCGGCATCATGCAGATAACTTGCCCATAGAGAACCAATCGCACCGGGCCCCACTACCGTAATATTCATACAATGTTATCGCAACCAACTTAATACTGTTGCAGAGGATAATGGCATGAGATGGGAAAGCAAATAAAAAAGGCACCCGAAGGTGCCTTTTAGTCAAAATTCAATTTGTACTGCTTGTCTAACTTGGTTTAGAAGTTGTACTGAACACGGTAGATCAGGATATCTTGGTAATCTTTACGTGCTAGTTTGTTGACAGTGTAGCGGTAAAGAACACCAGTAGAGATATGGTCAGTGACATTCCACATTGCATTCAAGCTACCGTTTAGACCCCAGCTTTCTGAACCCACACCCGATGCGAAGTCTGTACTTTGAACAGCTGCGTACTCGTCGTTACGTGCAAATTCCAGTTCATTCCAAGTTGAGAAAGTGAAGTTTTGACCAGCGATGTCAGTATTGTAGTAACCCACGTAACCAAACATACCGCCGTTAGAGCCAGAAATTGCAACGCCTTCACTGTTTGCTTCAGTGTTCACTTGGTGGAAACCAATAAATGGTGTGAAGCCCCAACCATCACCTTTTAGTCCTGTATAACCAAGACCAAGTACTCGGTTTTGTTCGTGTAGAGTCGGACCTTTATCTTTGTCTGTGTTGTACACTTGAGCGTAAAGACTGATGCCTGAATCAGTTAGGTTGTAGTGGATAGTACCTTTTAGTGATGCACCACGGTTGTCACCTGCACGATCAACACCTTCGTAGTCGTAGAAACCGTAGATTTGACCCCAATCGAATACAGCACCACCTTCGATACCGATCACCGCTTGGTTACGTTCAGAGATTTCTTGACCAAAGTTAGAATCATCGTTACCGAAGCCGTGATCCCATTTTTGGTAATCTAGGTACATGCTACCAAAACCAAATAGGTATTCTGCTTGTGCTGGCACTGCTGATACTGCTGCTACAACGCCAAGAGCTAAAAGTGATTTACGCATAAGTGAACTCTCTTTAGTGTGAAACATGATGTTTATATTCTTGTTGCACAACTGTTGCTGTGCCTGCTTTCGGTGGTGAATAATATTGATATTTATCTCAAATGAAAGTGTCATTTGCAGCAAAAATGTAAATTTAGAGAGATCACGATCACACTTGAGGATAAAAGAACAAGTATAGAAGGAACTTTTCATTTTTTTGCAGAAAATTTGAGCCAGGTATCGTTTACGCAATCGGTTGGTGTGTTTTTTTAGCAGTGTCAAACTATCAACATGAACAGTGAATGATCGATTATGAGCATGATCCCGTATTGATAACTGAGTCAGAAATTTGGGAAGTATCATGTCAGAGATTATGCTTTTTCCGCTCGGCTCAGTGGTGTTGCCTGAAGGGAAAATGCGGCTGAGAATTTTCGAGCCACGTTACAAACGTTTAGTGACTGAAGCGAGTAAAGGTGACGGGACATTTGGCATTTGTTTATATGAGCGAGATGATCGTCATCCTAGTGGTGAACTATCACACAATGGAGCATTAGTCAGAATTGTCGATTTCGAATCTCTGCCCGATGGTCTGTTGGGAATAACTGTAGTAGGTATCAAACGTTTTTGCACCAAGCGGGTGCGGGTAGAGTCAGACGGCTTACGATTCGCTAAGGTTGAGTATCTACCCAGTTGGGATGTGAAGTCGGTCCCTGAAGAGCAACACTATATCAGTCTACAATTACAGAAAGTGTATTTGCAGTTTCCGCAAATTGGTGAGTTGTACGAGCAATGTTTCTTTGATGATGCGTCGTGGGTGAGTCAGCGTTGGATAGAGCTTTTGCCGGTCAATCTAAAACAATTCGACTATTTGGTTCAGCAAAAGGATTGTTCGGAAGCAATGCGCTTTTTGACGGCTGCAATTGAGAAAGAGTGATCGCTTTGCGTTTGTAGTCGTACAACGGTTGATATCGCAACTTCAAGGATGTGGTAAATGAGCGTACAAGATACAAATGCATTTTCTCGAGCCGATTGGACAGAATGCATGGAACAGGTGAAGAGCCGCGACAAGAAGGCTTTCGCTTTGATATTCAATCACTTCTCGCCACGTTTGAAGCAGTTTGCTTACAAGCACATGGGTAATGAGCAGGTCGCGATTGAACTGGTTCAGGAAACCATGGCTACTGTGTGGCAAAAATGTGCCTTGTTTGATGGGAGTAAAAGCTCTCTCTCGACTTGGGTTTACACGATTGCACGTAACCTGTGTTTTGATCTACTTCGGAAACAGAAAGGTCGGGAGGCGCACGTTTTGGCAGATGACATCTGGCCGTCAGACTTTTTGCCGCCTGACTTAGTCGAGCACTATGCTCCAGAACATGAAATGCTCAAAGAGCAGGTATTAAAGTTTTTGGAAATTCTGCCCGAAGCTCAGCGTAAAGTGGTCCAAGCCGTATATCTCGAAGAGCTGCCACATCAGCAAGTTGCTGACATGTTCGATATTCCTTTAGGGACCGTGAAATCGCGCTTGCGCTTAGCGGTTGAGAAACTACGAAATGAAATAGAGGCGGAGCAATTATGAGTTATCACCCAAGTGAAAAGATGTTGCGCGCCTACGTCGAAGGTGAGTTGGACGCTGGAAACAGTTTCGCCATAGCCACTCATGTCGAGATTTGTCCACAATGCCAGAAGTTGTGCGCCCAGTTCGAAGAGCAAGCAGGTGAAGCGTTGTGCGCAAGTACTATCGAGGACTGTGACGATCTTTCTGCCATGTTGGATAAAATTGTTGTCCTTGAAGAAGATCCTGAGCCATTTAAGTTTAATCGTAAGAATCGAACGATTATCCTCAAGGATAAGCAGTTTAAGCTGCCACTGTCACTCAGTCGCTTCGTCGATAACATCGGTGAATGGAAAAGTTACGGCGGCAAAGTGTTCAGTGCCGAAATTGAATTAGGTGAAGAGGCAAGGATCAATCTGTTATACATCAGCGAAGATGTACAGATTCCTCAGCATACCCACAAAGGGCTTGAGTCTACTTTGGTGCTACATGGCGGATTCAGTGACGAAGATGGGCATTATGAAGTTGGCGACTATATGCTCAAAGATGCCTCAGTCAAGCACAGTCCCTTTACCAAGAAAGGTGAAGATTGTTTGTGCCTCACTGTACTGACAGAACCGCTGTTGTTTACTCAAGGGGTGGCTCGCGTATTTAATTTGTTTGGCAAAGGTCTCTACCCATAGTCGCTTGTTAAAAGTTAAAAGGTCGCAATTGCGACCTTTTTGCGTTTTTAGTTAGCCTGTACCGCTACTCGTGGTTTTTGCTTGCACGCTCGAGCATATCGGTAAAGTAATGACGCAACGAGTAAAGCATGATTAAGCTTGGGATCACCATCAGTGCCGTCAGAACAAAGAACGTTGACCAGTCATCGAGGTAGTCGACCAATTCACCACTGAAAGAGGCGAGAGTCGTTCGACCGAAGTTGCCTAAAGAGGCAAGTAGGGCATATTGGGTTGCCGAGAATGCTTGTCCAGTAACCACCGTTAAGAAGGACACAAATGCTACCGTCGAAAATGCAGAGGTGAAGTTATCCACCACCAGAGTCGCAAGGAAGATCTGCTCACTCGGACCTACTTTGGCAATCCAAGCAAACATTAGATTACTTGCCGCCATAGCGATACCGCCAATCATTAGACCGCGAACAATACCAAACTTTACGTTGACCATGCTGCCGATTAGGGTAAACAACATGGTTAGCCCCCAACCAATCAGCTTGGAGTAGTAACCAATTTGTTCGTTGCTAAAGCCGATTTCTTTATAGAAGGTAATCGACATACGACCAAGAAACGCTTCCCCAATCTTAAATAGGAACACAAACAGCAGCAAAGTTAAGGCAACTCGGAAGCCATTGCGTCTAAAGAAGTCGATGAAAGGTTCTAACACTGTAACGGTTAGCCAAGCCACTACAGGGTTTCTAACCACCGCGCTGTGTCTTTTCTCGGCTTCGGCTTGCAGTTGCTCACGATTGGTTTTTGGTTCACCCACCAGTAGCGTGAACAGCATTAACAAGCCGACAATTGCTGCCATACCGTAGTAAACCCCATTCCAACCGATACTGTCAGCATTGATGAACGCGAGGTAACCTGGCAGTGAGTAACCTGTCCACCAACCGATCACCGCCATCGCTGAAGCTTGCGGTAGCTTAGACGATTCTGATTTAGGGAAGGTATCAATGCGGTAAGCATCAATGGCAATATCTTGAGTCGAGGATGCTAAAGCGATGCAGAGCGCCAGCATGGAAGTCATCATCAAACTTTTCGCAGGATCGACGCCAGCGATAAATAAGGTGCAAACCAAAACCACCGACTGACAAAGGAATATCCAACTGCGTCGTTGACCTAAATAGTGGTTAAGGATTGGTAGTTTGACGCGATCAACCAGTGGTGCCCAAAGGAAGTTAATTGCGTAAACCGCAAAAACACTACCAAAGTAGCCGATAGCAGCACGAGTCAAACCTGCATCTTTCAGCCAGCCTGACATATTTGAGCCGATTAAGACCCAAGGAAAACCACTAGAACAACCGAGCATAAATACCCAGAGTAAGCGTTTATCAAGGTAACTACGTACTGTGTCTGCCCATGACAGAGACGCGTTCGCCATAACGATTCCTTGTATTTGTTGAGAGGTTGAAAACAGAAAGGCTCCCAGTTTTAGTGGGAGCCTAGTCAATTATTTGAGAATGGTGACTTTCTCTATGATAATCGCCTCGACGGGCACGTCTTGATAGCGACCCACGGAATGGGTGGGTTGTTTTGCCATCTGTTGTACAACGTCAAAGCCTTGTACCACTTCACCAAACACTGCGTAACCAGGTGGACGCGAGTTGTAGTTGAGGAAGTCATTATCAGCTAGGTTGATAAAAAACTGACGTGTCGCTGAGTTTGGATCATTGGTACGAGCCATAGCGATTGTCGCGGTTTCATTTGCTAACCCATTGTTGGCTTCATTTTTGATTGGCGGGTAAGTTGGGGCGCGATTCATATTACGATCAAAGCCACCACCTTGTGCCATAAAGCCAGGAATGACACGGTGAAACTGAGTGCCGACATAACTGCCGTCATTGACATATTTTAAAAAGTTAGCAACAGAAACAGGCGCTTGCTCTTGATTTAACTCAATCACAAATGAGCCTAGATTGGTTTCCATTTCAACTTTTGGTCCAGCAAAAGCAAGGCTAGAAACCAATGCAGCACACGCGATAGCGTATTTCCACATTAGAATCGCTCCTGCATATAGCTTTGTAGTTCACGGTCGTTAGCCACTTCACGTAGCACTAGGTTCGCTACATCGTTAAGCACTTGTTCAATCTCTTCGTCTGACGCGCTTAGTGCACCAGTACGCTCTGCAGTGCCTGTGTAAGTTTTGACGAGTTTACCTTGTGGCGTTTCAGCCGTCAGTTCTAGTACCAGTCTTGCATCCATTTCATTTTCCATTACAGAATGTTTTACAGATACAAGCAGTTCTTGAACTTCGATTTCAATCGAGTTTTCGCTGTTAACTGAACTGCGGAAGCCTTGAGATTGGAACTGCTCAAGTAATGCATTTTCTAGCGTTACACGTACGTTTTGTTTTGCGTGGATTGGCTCGATGTTAGAGCGACCGCTATCGACTAGCGCAACATATTGTGCTGAGCGTACGTCTTTACTGGTTAGCGTAAAAGTACTGCCATTGACGATATTGCTATTGCTTAACTCGGCGCGAGGAGCAAAGTTAAGTTGTGCTTGTTGTGGCGCAGAACAAGCCGTCAACAGTGCGATTGACGCGGCTAGAACCAGTTTTCTCATTGTCATTTCCTTTTCTAATTCGCTGAAAAGCTCAGATTTAAGTCGATAATAAATGACTACCTAGTTGCTTGTAAAATCACAAATTTCTTATTTGACGCAACTAAGCTGACGTTCGATTTACCAAACAGACGTTTTAGCTTCACATCGTATCCGAGGTGGCGATTACCGATAACTAATAATTGTCCGCCAGTTTGCATAACATGCTTTGCATCACAGAACATCTGCCACGCAATATGGTCAGTGACCGCTTGTTGCTGGTGGAAAGGAGGATTACAAACCACCAAATCATACTCGCCAGCGGCAAAACCATCTAGACAGTTATTGTCAACAAAGCGTAAATCTCGATCTGATCCGAGATTATCTTGTAAGTTTTGTGTGGCCGATGCGACTGCCATAAAGCTTTCGTCAACACAGGTAATCTGCATTTGTGGATTTTGCTGCGCCAGTTTGACCGACAGCACACCGTTGCCACACCCGAGATCGATAGCGTTACTAAATTGGTCACCTGTCGGTAGATGCTTGAGCATAAAACGCGCACCTTGGTCTAGGCTCTCGCCAGAGTAGACGTTAGGTAGATTTTTAAGTGTTATGCCGTGTTCATCCACCATCCAGGTGGTGAATGGTTCAACGTTTGTTGGCTGCGGACAATTGGCAAAGCTAAATACCAGTCGGTGCTTTTTCCAGGCTAAAGAAGTTTTCGTTTCACCAAGGTATTTCTCGAAAAGCTTTAGTGTTGATGAGTGAATCTCTTTTGCTTTGTTAACCGCGATAACGGCAACGTTTGGCGCTAGCACCTGACGAAGTTGGCTAAGTTGCCAAGTTAAAAAGCGGTTATTACGAGGGATCTGCATTAGCACTAGATCGATGTTTTCAGGCAGAGAATGCAAACTATCAACTAATGTCACACTGCGACAATGGTTGTGTGCGAGGTTGTGCTTAATTGCTTGGTGAGCAATATGGGAGTCACTTAGCACCGTGACATTATGTTCAGTAGAAAACCAGCAACTTAGTGCGCCGAAGCTGTCATTCAAAATCAGGATGTTCTTGGGTTCACCTAACGCCATCTCTTCAACGTGAGAAATAAGATATTCATCGCCAGCGTCCCATGCTTGCAAGGTTTCATTGTTTCTAACAGGATAACGAAAAAGAGAGAAAGTGCGGTCGAAGAGGGTAAGCTCAGTTTTCATAAATGGAACGCTTGATGGATGTTAAGTTAAGTGAAATTGTCGCAGATGACGAAGGAACTGGAAACTAAAACCTTTAGATTTAAGTTCGAGCAGTCTAAGATGCCCGAATAACATAAATAAATAGTCATACTGTTAATAGGAAGTGGAGTTTTATCATGATGGAAGAGACGATTAAAACCAAACTACACCAACAACTCACCCCAACTCATCTTGATGTTATTAATGAAAGCTTTATGCACAACGTCGCGCCAGGGTCGGAAAGCCATTTCAAAGTGATCGTGGTCAGTGAACAATTTGAAGGCTTACGTTTGATTGCAAGACATCGTTTGGTGAATCAAACATTAGCGGATGAATTAGCTAATCATATTCATGCTCTTGCGATCCATACCTACACACCGCAAGAGTGGAGTGAGGTGCAACAAGCGCCGCATAGCCCAATGTGTTTAGGTGGCGATAAGTGACTTTAAAAGAAGCAGCTAAGGCTGCTTTTTTTGTCGGCGATTTATAAAGCCATTAACAATGTGGAAACAAAAAAAGAATTGCGACAAATTAACATAATTTGTTTCATTATGTTAATTATCATTAGTTTTCAAGCGAGTTAGAGTTTTGTCACGATGTGCGACACTTCAAAGTTATGACTATTCTTTAACCTTTTAAACTCAATTCCTAACATTTATTCGCAGTATCCCCCCCATTGGTCATGGCATCATATTCCCAATTGATGATAGACTATCGCCCCTGATGAATCTCGCAATTAATATGTGACGAGAGTTTTAATAGGATGTTGCGATTTTGGTGCCACAGACGCACCAGAACCGGACACTGATGTCGTGTCTAAAAGTTACGCAATTAAAGAATCTTTTTCCCGATAAAGTAGTGCAAGTGCGTATGATTACAATAAAGAAGGGTCTGGACCTTCCTATCGCAGGAACTCCTACCCAGGTGATTAATGATGGTAAATCCATCAAGAAAGTCGCCTTGCTTGGCGAAGAGTACGTTGGCATGCGTCCTACTATGCATGTCCGCGTAGGTGACGAAGTAAAGAAAGCTCAAGTTCTTTTTGAAGATAAGAAGAACCCAGGCGTTAAATTTACTTCGCCAATCAGCGGTAAAGTTATCGAAGTTAACCGTGGTGCGAAACGTGTACTTCAATCAGTAGTGATTGAAGCTGCAGGTGACGAACAGGTTACTTTCGACAAGTTTGAAGCTGGTCAACTAGCAGGTCTAGATCGTGAAACGATCAAAACTCAGCTGATTGATTCAGGTCTTTGGACAGCTTTACGTACTCGTCCGTTCAGCAAGGTACCAGCTGTTGCTTCTTCTACTAAGGCTATCTTTGTGACTGCAATGGATACTAATCCTCTTGCAGCTCAGCCTGAGTTGATTATCAACGAAGAGAAAGAAGCGTTCGTCGCTGGTCTTGACGTCCTTTCAGCCCTAACGGAAGACAAGGTTTACGTTTGTAAATCTGGCTCAAGCCTTCCTCGTTCTTCTCAGTCAAATGTTGAAGAGCACGTGTTTGACGGTCCTCACCCAGCAGGTCTTGCTGGCACCCACATGCATTTCCTATACCCAGTAAATGCAAACAATGTGGCGTGGAGCATCAACTACCAAGACGTGATTGCGTTCGGTAAGTTGTTCCTAACTGGTGAGCTATCTGTTGAGCGTGTTGTCTCTCTAGCAGGTCCAGTGGTGAACAAGCCACGTCTAGTTCGTACAATCATTGGTGCGAGCCTAGAAGAGTTGACTGACAACGAGTTAATGCCTGGTGAAGTTCGTGTGATTTCTGGCTCAGTACTAACTGGTACTCACGCTATTGGTCCACACGCGTACCTAGGTCGTTACCACCAACAGGTTTCGGTATTACGTGAAGGTCGTGAGAAAGAACTGCTTGGCTGGGCTATGCCTGGTAAGAACAAGTTCTCTGTTACGAAATCTTTCCTAGGTCACCTATTCAAAGGTCAGTTGTTCAACATGACAACTTCGACCAACGGTAGTGACCGCTCAATGGTTCCAATCGGTAGTTACGAGCGTGTAATGCCATTAGATATGGAGCCGACATTGCTACTTCGCGATCTATGTGCTGGTGACACAGACAGTGCTCAAGCGCTGGGTGCTCTAGAACTGGATGAAGAAGATCTAGCTTTGTGTACCTTTGTATGTCCAGGTAAATACGAGTACGGCATGTTACTTCGTGAGTGCTTAGACACGATTGAGAAGGAAGGGTAATTTTCATGGCTCTTAAAAAGTTTCTTGAAGACATCGAGCATCACTTTGAGCCAGGCGGTAAGCATGAAAAATGGTTTGCCCTGTACGAAGCTGTAGCAACAGTTTTCTACACGCCTGGTCTAGTGACACAAAAAAGCTCGCACGTTCGTGATAGCGTTGACTTAAAACGTATCATGATCATGGTTTGGTTCGCGGTATTCCCAGCAATGTTCTGGGGTATGTACAACGCGGGTGGCCAAGCTATCGCAGCACTTAACCACATGTACGCTGGTGAGCAACTAGCGGCAGTAGTAGCAGGCAACTGGCACTACTGGTTAACAGAGATGCTAGGCGGCACGATTGCGGCTGATGCAGGTGTTGGCAGCAAGATGATTCTTGGTGCGACATACTTCCTACCAATTTATGCCACTGTATTCCTTGTGGGTGGTTTCTGGGAAGTGCTGTTCTGTATGGTGCGTAAGCACGAAGTCAACGAAGGTTTCTTTGTTACTTCGATTCTATTCGCATTGATTGTTCCGCCAACGCTACCTCTATGGCAAGCAGCACTAGGTATTACCTTTGGTGTTGTTGTTGCTAAAGAGATCTTCGGTGGTACAGGTCGTAACTTCCTTAACCCAGCGCTTGCTGGTCGTGCTTTCCTATTCTTTGCTTACCCAGCACAGATTTCAGGTGACTTAGTATGGACTGCAGCTGATGGCTTCTCTGGTGCAACAGCACTAAGCCAATGGGCTCAAGGTGGTAACGGTGCTCTGATCAACAACATCACTGGTGCTCCAATTACTTGGATGGATGCGTTTATCGGTAACATCCCAGGTTCAATTGGTGAAGTATCAACGCTGGCACTTATGATTGGTGCGGCAATGATCGTTTACATGCGAATCGCTTCATGGCGCATTATTGCGGGTGTGATGATCGGTATGATTGCAACAGCGACGCTGTTCAACGTTATCGGTTCTGATTCAAACGCAATGTTTAGCATGCCTTGGCATTGGCACCTAGTTCTAGGTGGCTTCGCATTCGGTATGTTCTTCATGGCAACCGACCCAGTATCAGCGTCATTCACTAACTCAGGTAAGTGGTGGTACGGTATTTTGATTGGTGCAATGTGTGTGATGATTCGTGTAGTTAACCCAGCGTACCCAGAAGGTATGATGCTGGCGATTCTATTCGCGAACCTATTTGCACCTCTGTTCGACCATGTAGTCATCGAGAAGAACATCAAGCGGAGACTAGCACGCTATGGCAAGTAATAACGATAGCATTAAAAAGACGCTGTTTGTTGTTATCGCATTGAGCTTAGTGTGCTCAATCGTTGTATCAACAGCGGCAGTCGCTCTACGTGGCCAACAAAAAGCAAACGCGATTCTAGATAAACAATCGAAAATCGTTGAAGTTGCAGGTATTCAAGCCGATGGCAAGAAAGTTCCTGAGCTATTTGCAGAGTACATTGAGCCTCGTCTAGTAGACTTTAAAACTGGTAACTTCGTTGAGAAAACTGAAGATGGTTTAACAGCGGCAAACTACGATCAGCGTAAAGCTGCGAAAGAGCCTACTCACTCAATCAAGTTAACGGCTGAACAAGACAAGGCGAAGATCCTTCGTCGTGCTGACGTAGGTATTGTTTACCTAGTTAAACAAGGTGGCGAAGTGTCTAAAGTGATCATCCCAGTACACGGTACGGGTCTATGGTCAATGATGTACGCTTTCGTGGCTGTTCAAACTGACGGTAACACTATTGACGGTATCACTTACTACGAACAGGGTGAAACTCCTGGACTTGGTGGTGAAGTTGAGAACCCATCTTGGCGCGCACAATTCGTTGGTAAGAAACTATTCGACGAAAACCACAAACCAGCAATCAAGATTGTTAAAGGTGGCGCACCAGCAGGTTCTGAGCACGGTGTTGATGGCCTATCAGGCGCAACACTGACTGGTAACGGTGTTCAAGGTACATTCGACTTCTGGTTAGGCGATATGGGCTTTGGTCCGTTCCTAGCAAAAGTTCGTGACGGAGGTCTGAACTAATGTCTAGTGCACAAAACATTAAAAAGAGCATTATGGCGCCGGTGTTGGATAACAACCCAATCGCGCTACAAGTTCTTGGTGTATGTTCTGCTCTTGCAGTAACAACCAAACTAGAGACAGCATTCGTTATGACGATTGCGGTAATGTTCGTTACTGCATTCTCTAACCTATTTGTTTCGCTAATCCGTAACCACATTCCTAACAGTGTGCGTATCATCGTTCAAATGGCGATCATCGCATCTCTAGTAATCGTGGTAGACCAAGTATTGAAAGCTTACCTATACGATATCTCTAAGCAGCTATCTGTATTCGTTGGTCTTATCATTACCAACTGTATCGTAATGGGTCGTGCTGAAGCGTTCGCGATGAAGTCTGCTCCATTCCCATCATTTATCGATGGTATTGGTAACGGTCTTGGTTACGGTTTCGTTCTAATCACTGTTGGTTTCTTCCGTGAACTATTCGGCTCAGGCAAATTGTTCGGTATGGAAGTGCTACCTCTAGTGAGCAATGGTGGTTGGTACCAACCTAACGGTCTAATGCTACTAGCACCATCTGCATTCTTCCTGATCGGCTTCCTAATCTGGGTAATCCGCATTCTGAAGCCAGAACAAGTAGAAGCGAAGGAGTAAGGGCGTCATGGAACATTACATCAGTCTGTTAGTTAAATCGATTTTCATCGAAAACATGGCACTGTCTTTCTTCCTAGGTATGTGTACATTCCTTGCGGTATCTAAGAAAGTAAAGACCTCTTTCGGTCTAGGTGTTGCGGTTGTGGTAGTACTGACTATCGCTGTACCGGTAAACAACCTAGTGTACAACCTTGTACTGAAAGAGAATGCGTTAGTTGAGGGCGTAGACCTTAGCTTCCTAAACTTCATCACCTTTATCGGTGTAATCGCTGCACTTGTACAGATCCTAGAGATGGTTCTAGACCGTTTCTTCCCACCTCTGTACAACGCGCTAGGCATCTTCCTACCGCTGATCACAGTAAACTGTGCAATCTTCGGTGGTGTATCTTTCATGGTACAACGTGACTACAACTTTGCTGAATCTGTTGTTTACGGTTTCGGTTCTGGTGTGGGTTGGATGCTCGCTATCGTAGCTCTTGCAGGTATCCGTGAGAAAATGAAGTACTCTGACGTGCCTCCAGGTTTACGTGGTCTAGGTATCACGTTCATTACTGTAGGTCTAATGGCGTTGGGCTTTATGTCTTTCTCTGGTGTTCAACTGTAAGTCGGGTAAACCGCAGCAAATAAGGAATAGTTAATGTCTACTATTATTTTTGGTGTAGTGATGTTTACCCTGATTATACTGGCGCTAGTTTTAGTGATTCTTTTCGCTAAATCTAAGCTAGTACCAACAGGTGACATTACAATTTCTGTGAACGATGACCCTAACTTGGCGATCGTTACACAACCAGGCGGCAAGCTACTGACTGCACTTGCGGGTGCAGGCGTATTCGTATCTTCTGCTTGTGGTGGCGGTGGCTCATGTGGTCAGTGTCGCGTAAAAGTTAAATCAGGTGGTGGCGACATCCTACCTACCGAGCTTGACCATATTACTAAAGGTGAAGCACGTGAAGGTGAGCGTCTAGCATGTCAAGTTGCAATGAAAACTGACATGGATATCGAGCTTCCTGAAGAAATCTTCGGCGTGAAGAAGTGGGAATGTACGGTTATCTCTAACGATAACAAAGCGACATTCATCAAAGAGCTTAAGCTACAAATTCCAGATGGCGAATCAGTACCTTTCCGTGCTGGTGGTTACATCCAGATTGAAGCGCCTGCTCACCACGTGAAATACGCAGATTACGATATTCCTCAGGAATACCGTGAAGACTGGGAGAAGTTCAACCTATTCCGTTACGAGTCTAAGGTGAACGAAGAAACAATTCGCGCATACTCTATGGCGAACTACCCAGAAGAGCACGGCATCATCATGCTGAACGTTCGTATCGCAACTCCGCCGCCGAATAACCCAGACGTAGCACCTGGCATCATGTCATCGTTCATCTGGTCTCTAAAAGAAGGCGACAAGTGTACTATTTCTGGTCCATTTGGTGAGTTCTTCGCGAAAGACACGGATAACGAGATGGTATTCGTTGGTGGTGGTGCAGGTATGGCGCCAATGCGTTCGCACATTTTCGACCAGCTAAAACGTCTACACTCTAAGCGTAAGATGTCTTTCTGGTACGGTGCGCGTTCTAAGCGTGAAATGTTCTACGTAGAAGATTTCGATGGCCTAGCGGCAGAGAACGACAACTTCGTATGGCACTGTGCACTGTCTGATCCACTACCAGAAGATAACTGGGATGGTTACACAGGCTTCATCCACAACGTGCTTTACGAGAACTACCTACGTGATCACGAAGCGCCAGAAGATTGTGAATACTACATGTGTGGTCCACCAATGATGAACGCAGCGGTTATCGGCATGCTGAAAGATCTTGGTGTAGAGGATGAGAACATTCTTCTAGATGACTTCGGTGGCTAATTTCTGCCTCATTGAAGCGCTAGCGGTGTTAGCTGCATAAATCCTCCGGTTCGCCGGCCGCCCTAGTCACATAGTTATCTATGCTCCTAGGGAAGGATTGATTTGCTGCCTTGCTAGCACATCAATGAGTTGAAATTACTCTAAGAGATGGCTGACGCTTTTGTCAGCCATAATTTTATGGTTCTAGTGAATATAAGAGAGCTGATGAATAGCAACTAGAGCTTTCAGCAGTGGTTTTCAATAACAGCTTTCTTATGTTTTCTAAATTGAGATAGGAGTAAACAAGTGAAAAAGTGGCTTGTTGCATTTGCTTCTCTATTGGTATTGGCTGGTTGTGAGAAACCTGTAGAGCAAATTCATTTAAGCGGTCCAACGATGGGGACCACTTATAATATTAAATATATTGAGCAAGATGGCCTACCTGCGCCAGAAGCGATTCAAACCGAAGTTGACCGTCTACTTGAAGAAGTAAACGACCAAATGTCGACTTACCGTAAAGACTCTGAGCTAAGTCGTTTTAACCAACACCAATCAGCTGAGCCGTTTACGGTATCGCCGCAAACTGCGACGGTAGTGAAAGAAGCGATTCGCTTAAACGGTCTTACTCTTGGTGCACTGGATGTTACAGTAGGTCCTCTCGTGAACTTGTGGGGCTTTGGTCCAGAAGCGCGCCCTGATGTCGTACCGAGCGATGAAGAGCTGGCTGCGCGTCGTGCCAATATTGGTATTGAACACCTTTCTGTCGATGGCAACCAACTAACGAAAGATATCCCCAACCTCTATGTGGATCTTTCTACCATTGCCAAAGGCTGGGGTGTGGATGTCGTTGCGAACTATCTGCAAGCAGAAGGTATCCAAAACTATATGGTTGAAGTGGGCGGCGAAATGCGCCTTAAAGGTTTAAACCGCGAGGGTGTTGCTTGGCGTATTGCGATTGAGAAACCAACGGTTGACTCTCGTGGTATTCAAGAGATCATCGAGCCTGGTGATATGGCGGTAGCGACCAGTGGTGATTACCGTAATTACTTTGAAAGCGATGGTGTGCGATACTCACACATTATCGACCCACAAACCGGTAAGCCGATTAATCACAAAGTGGTGTCGGTAACGGTACTCGATAAGTCATCAATGACGGCGGATGGTTTAGCGACTGGCTTGATGGTATTGGGCGAAACGCGCGGTATGCAGATTGCCAATGACAACAATATTCCAGTTTTCATGATTGTGAAAACAGCAGATGGCTTTAAAGAGTTGGCTTCAGAAGCCTACAAGCCATATATCAACAAATAATCAGTTAAGTGAGCGTATCAATATGAGTACATTTCTAATCACTTTTGGTGTTTTCATGGCGGTAATTGCTGCTATGGCAGTTGGCTATATCTTCCAGAAAAAAGTGGTCAAAGGAAGCTGTGGCGGTTTAGGTGCGGTAGGCATTGAAAAAGTATGTAACTGCCCAGAGCCATGTGATGCACGTAAAAAGCGCGAAGCACGTGAAGCGGCACGAGCGGAAAAACTTGCTGCATGGGAAAAAGATCGCATCGCCTAATTGGTATGGTTAAACAAAAAACCGGCTCACAAGCCGGTTTTTTATTACTTGTCATTACTGGGTGACAACTAAATTACGACCGCTTTCCTTTGCGTGGTAGAGCCGATCATCAGCCAATTTAATTTGCTCATCGAGAGTGGTTTGCGCACTGGCAACACCAATACTGATGGTGAGTTTGATCTCTTGGTCATTGTGGTAGATGGTGGTTTGCTCAACGCGTTGACGCAGCTTTTCTAGCTGTTCCGCAAATGAAGCGAAGTCACTGCATGTTTGAATGCAAAACTCCTCGCCACCAAAGCGAGCCACGATATCTTGAGGAAAATAGAGCTGCAGTATTTTCGCTACGGTCACCAGTGCGCTATCGCCACCATCATGCCCATAGTTATCGTTAACTTGCTTAAAGTGATCAATATCCAGCATGGCAATATTTCGCTCTTGGCAGCCATTGCATGCTTGATTGAACAAGTAACGACGATTCCATAAACCCGTTAACGCATCTTGGTTCGCCATGCGATAGAGTTTGTTACTGGTCTCTTTCATATCAAGGATTTGATGTACGCGGCAGTAAAACTCTTCGGGATGGAAAGGCTTATTGAGAAAATCATTGGCGCCCGCTTTGAGAAACAGTGCGGTCAGTGTTGGATCTTCGGAGGCTGATAACCCTAGCACCGCGAGTTGATTCTTATTCCATGCTTGACGGATCTCACGCACCATCGTCACGCCATCTTTTTCTGGCATATCATGGTCGGTGATAACAAAAGTGATTTGCGGATCTTGGTGTAAAGCAGTAAGTGCTTGCTCACCATTTTCGGCTTGTACTGAACTGATGTATTGACGGTCGAGCAATTGCACCACGTGATTGCGTACTGTCTGGGAGTCGTCGACAACTAGGCATCGATGGTGTTGGTTTTTCTCTAAACGTTGCACCAGTGGCAGCAGATAGGCGACAGAAGCCGTGCTATCTTTGATGAGATAGTCGACCACGCCTTTAACCAACATTTTTTCCCGTAATTCTGGGTTAATCAGGGCTGTGAGTACAATCACTTTGTGTTGGTAAGCGAGTGCTAACTCAATGACTTCGCCATCGGGCGCATCGGGCAAGCAGTAATCGAGAATACAACAAAGAAACTCGGGTTCGATGGCTAAAATCGCCTCGGCTTGGGCTAAGTTCTCCACGCACAAAACTTGATAGCCAGCTGGCGTCAACAATTGTTCTAAATAGTTGCGAAACGTCAGGCTGTCCTCAACAACTAAGATTTTTTTATTCACACTGCATCCATTCTCTATTTTGCAACACTCGCAATACTAAAGAGTTGTAACAATGCAAGCTATCAATAGCGTCGATAAATGCTACCTAAGTAGAGATAAACAGTTTTATTTACACGCTTGATTATCTATACTGTTTTTTTAAACAGTGTTTGGGTGCGGTCATGTCGGAGCGAGTTCGAAAGATAATTCATGTCGATATGGATTGCTTTTTTGCTGCGGTCGAAATGCGAGATTTTCCTGAGTACCGCGGAAGACCACTTGCGGTCGGTGGTAGTGAGAAACAGCGCGGTGTCATCAGTACCTGTAACTATGAAGCGCGTAAGTTTGGGGTTCGCAGTGCGATGCCAACGGCTCGAGCGATTCAACTATGTCCCAATCTTTTGGTCGTTCGCGGTCGAATGGATGTTTATAAACAAGTTTCCCAGCAAATTCGGGCTATTTTTGAACGCTATACCGCGATTATCGAACCTCTGTCGCTTGATGAAGCCTACTTGGATGTTACCGACGCGACGCTTTGCCGTGGCTCAGCGACGCTTATCGCCGAAGCTATCCGGCGAGATATCTTTAATGAGCTTAATCTGACCGCTTCCGCTGGTGTTGCGCCGATAAAGTTTCTCGCTAAAGTTGCGTCTGATATAAATAAGCCCAATGGTCAATATGTTATCCCGCCAGAGCAAGTTCAGCAGGTGGTGGATAAATTGCCACTCGAGAAAATACCAGGTGTTGGTAAAGTCAGCTTAGAAAAATTGCATCAAGCGGGCTTTTATCTCTGCGAAGACATCAAACAAGCCGACTATCGCGAGTTATTGCGTAGATTTGGTCGTCAAGGCGAGTCGTTGTGGAAACGCAGCCATGGTATTGATGAGCGAGAAGTGATCACTGAGCGTGAACGTAAGTCTGTCGGCGTAGAGCGCACTTTTAGTCATAACATTGTCTCCTATGATGAGTGTTGGCAGGTGATCGAACAAAAGTTGTTTCCTGAGCTAGAGGCACGCTTAATCAAAGCGAGCCCAGATAAAGCGATCATTAAGCAAGGCATCAAGGTCAAGTTCGCCGATTTTCAGCTCACCACCATTGAACATATCCATCCGCAACTTGAGCTTGATGACTTTCGCCAGTTACTTCGCGATGTGTTACAGCGACAGAATGGGCGAGAGATCCGCTTACTTGGTTTAAGTGTGATGCTAAAACCGGAAGATCAAAGTAAGCAGTTGAGCTTCTTTTAGATGAACATGCTATTCTGCGTGCCGTTATTTTCTTAATTTCGTTAGATATGGATAAACAAGCAATCCTTGACGCTATCGTCATCGCTTTGGAAGACAAGTTAGAGATAGCGCGTTCTTCCACTCAGCGTGCCATTGATGCCGCGACTGATGAAGAAACAGTGCCTGAGCATAAATATGACACTTTGGCATTAGAAGCCTCTTACCTTGCCCATGGACAAGCAATGCGTGTTCAAGAGAGCGAGAATGAACTCAATCTGATGCGCCAGCTTCAATTGCGAGACTTCGATCAACAAGCCATCGCAGTAGGGGCTTATGTTGAGGTAGAGGACGAACAAGGAGCCATAAAGCGCTTTTTCATCGCCCCCTGTGCAGGGGGATTGGAAGTCGAGCATCAACAGGCGAGCATCTACTTACTGACGACTCAGTCGCCGATGGGCAAGTTACTCAAAGGTAAGTATCAAGATGACGAAGTGGAACTGAACATTGGTGGCAAATCGACAGCCTACGCTATCGTGACAGTACGTTAACATCCATTTTTAGCATAGATGTTATAGTAACAATATATTCTACAACTGATTGAGAGAAGGTCATGAAGCATTTAGTTACCCTATCTTTAGTTCTATTTTGCAGCAGTAGCTATGCGGCTCAATGCCGTGTCGATTTGCAAAACCAAATCTCGTTGGATGGTGAACAGCTTGAAATCACCCAAGCGAATGGTGATAACGCTAAATTAGACGGCGACAACAACCTTTTTATTGATGGTAAGAAAATTGCGCTGACCTCAGAGCAAGAGCAAGCGATCAAAGCCTACCGCGAGAAGATGAATGCCTACATTCCACAAGCGAAGAAAATGGCAGATGAGAGTGTCGCGTTAGCCAATGATCTAATTGATGATGTCGCGCAGAGTTTAGATGCACCGGGCGCGTTTGATGACGTTAAAACAGCCGTAAAAGAGTTCTACGCTGACGTTGAAGCGCGTTACTACAAAGATGGTGATTTGATCTTACCAGCGCAAAGTTTTAGCGAGATGACGGAGTCTTGGGCGGAAGATTTTGCTAAAGCGAAAGAAATCTTCACCTCTGAGTTTATGGGGGACGCAATGGGTGTCTTGTCAGAAAAGATGCAGCAAGATGGAGGGCTCAACTTAACCGAGCTTTCTGAAAGTATGTATGAACTCAAAGCTCGCATCGAACAGCGTATGCTGGAACATGCCAAACAAGCGGAACAGCAGTCGCAAGAGTTTTGTGATTCACTGGATCAAATGGCAGAGCAAGAACAGGATGTTCTGAAAAAGATACCAGAATTGAAAGATTATCAAGTCTTCTCAATTTAAGTTGATTGCATTTTCAAAAGGCGCCAATAGGCGCCTTTGTTGTTTTTATCACCACTAATAGGTTTTTAATCTGTAGAGTTATCACGAGCGAATTAAATAAAAAATCAGAATAAATCACTGTGGCGTATTGATTGATGGTGGTAATTGATATAGTGTACTAGCTCACTAGTTCATTGATATTTGTGTGAGTGGTATGACACAAGCAACTTCTTCTGGCCGTGAACATTTCGGCTCCCGACTGGGTTTTGTATTAGCCGCTGCAGGCGCAGCTGTCGGTCTTGGTAATATTTGGGGTTTTCCTACGCAAGCGGCCAGCAATGGTGGTGGCGCATTCTTACTGGTTTATTTAGTGATGATCTTAGTGGTCGCATTTCCAATGTTGGTAGTGGAAATGGCAATTGGTCGATATGGGCAAGCTAACCCAGTAGACAGCATGCGTTCACTGACCACTAACCCGTTAGGTAAAAACCTTGGCAGTGTGGTTGGCTGGATCGGTCTTAGCGTGCCATGTGCGGTTTTAGCCTTTTACAGCATTGTCGGTGGCTGGTTGATTTGCTTCTTATTTGGCGCGGTGACAGACATTTTTGGTTTTGAGTCGGCAACGGCATGGTTTAAAGGATTCAGTGTAGAACGCAACCTATTTGGTACACTTGTTTTTTATGTTCTCACGATCCTAATCGTACAAGGTGGCGTTAAGCAAGGCATTGAAAAGTGGTCAACACGCTTGATGCCGGCACTATTTGTGTTATTTGGTCTGCTGTTTGTTTACATCATGACTCAAGCTGGGGCAGTAGAAGGGTTGAAGCACTACCTCGTACCTGACTTTGAAAAAGTTTTTGATCGTAAGCTGATCCTCGCCGCAATGGGGCAGGGCTTCTTCTCGCTAACGATTGGCGGCTGTTCAATGCTGATTTACGGTTCGTACTTAAGTAAGAAAGAAAACTTGCCTAAAATGGCGATGAACGTAACTTTGGTTGATACTGCTGTGGCATTTATCGCGGGCTTGGTTGTGATGCCAGCGATGTTTGTCGCAATGCAAAAAGGGGTACAGATCTACGCTGAAGATGGCTCGCTATTAAGCTCTGATACTTTGGTATTTACCGTATTACCCCTGATGTTCGACAGCTTAGGATTACTGGGTCAAGTATTTGCAGGGGTGTTCTTTTTACTGCTGACCATTGCTGCTTTAACGTCTTCGATTTCGATGTTGGAGTGTCCAGTATCGCTGGTGGGTGAACGTTTTAATACTAAACGCGGTCCAACAAGCTGGGTATTAGGTGGCCTGATTGCGCTATTTAGCGTGGTGATTGTTTACAACTTTGGTGAGATGTTTGGCTTGGTGGCAACCGTAGCGACTCAGTATCTGCAACCAATGGCGGCATTGTTGTTCTGTCTATTTGGTGGCTGGGTTTGGAATCGTCACTCTAAGATTAAAGAGCTAGAGCAAGGTTACCCTGAATTTACTCAAGGTTGGTTTGGTAAATTGTGGCCAGCGTACGTCAAGTTTGTCTGCCCAATTCTAGTTGCGACGGTTATCTGGGCTTCATTCGGATAATGGATTAGCAGAAACAAAAATGCCCGCGAATGCGGGCATTTTTAGATCGAAATCGCTGTGATTAGGATGGAGTATTGATTTGACCGGTTGTCAGCGGCTCAAGATCCGCATCGATAACATCTTCAATAAACTCTTCAACCAGCAGTTCTGCTTCTTCGTCGTCACCTTCAAAGTAAGCAAGGTGGAAGATTGCATCACCTTCGTTAACCAAAGGTAGAGTTTGCTGACCGATGACGATGCCGCCTTTGCGCGCAACCAATTCAATCTCACTGTGACCAAGAGGTGCACTGATATAAGCAAGTACTTGGTCTTTCTCGACACGATCACCCAGCGTCACAACGGTACGCAAAATACCATCGCTCTCGGCACGTAACCAGCTAGTCGATTTCGCGATCACAGTATTTGGGATCTTCTTACGGCTAGTACGAAGCATGCCAATTGCTTGCATCACGCGTTGAACACCTAAGTAACCCGCACTAATACAGATTGGTTCGAAGCGCAGTGCTTCACCCGCTTCGTAAGTCAGCACCGGAATGCCCAAACGTTCTGCTTCACTACGAAGTGAACCATCGCGTAGCGGGGCATCAATCGTTACTGGCGTACCAAACGCTTGAGCAATTCGCAGTGTTTCCGCATTGCTCAAATCCGCACGAATTTGAGGCAAGTTGGTACGGTGAATTGCACCAGTGTGCAGGTCTAGAATGTAATCACATTGTGTTGCTACCTGAGAGAAGAAGGTGTGCGCCATACGTGAAGCAAGCGAGCCTTTTTCACTACCCGGGAAGCAACGGTTTAAATCACGACGGTCAGGCAGATAGCGTGACTTGTGAATAAAACCAAATACGTTAACGATCGGCACAGCGATAAGCGTGCCTCTCAGTTTGCTAGCATCAATGGTATTGATTAGCTGGCGTACGATTTCTACGCCATTCAATTCATCGCCATGGATTGCAGCGTTTACCATCAAAATTGGACCCGCCAATTTGCCGTTGATGATTTCGACTGGAATCGATAAAGGTGAATGAGTGTAAAGCTTGGCCGCTTCTAACTCGATTACCTTACGTTCCCCCGGCGCTACGGATTCGCCGAGAAATTCAAAAGCACGATTCTTTTTAGCCTTTGCCACGAGTTTTAGTCCTTTTACTTGCCGCGTTTTTCTCAATAAATTCGACAATCATTCCAGCAATGTCTTTACCAGTTGCGGCCTCAATACCTTCAAGACCCGGAGATGAGTTTACTTCCATGACTAATGGACCACGGTCAGAACGAAGTAGATCGACCCCAGCCACATTTAGACCCATTATTTTCGCAGCAGCAACTGCAGTACGGCGTTCTTCTGGTGTGATCTTAATCAGTGATGCGCTACCGCCACGGTGTAGGTTTGAGCGGAACTCACCCTCTGCACCTTGACGTTTCATCGCTGCAATCACTTTGTCACCAATTACGAAACAACGGATATCCGCACCGCCAGCTTCTTTGATGAATTCTTGTACCATAATGTTCGCTTTCAGACCCATGAAAGCTTCAACAACACTTTCTGCTGCTTTGCGAGTTTCCGCAAGAACAACACCGATACCTTGAGTTCCCTCAAGCAGTTTGATAACGACTGGCGCACCGCCAACCATTTCTAGTAGGTCTTTAACATCATCTGGTTTGCTTGCAAAACCAGTGATAGGCATACCGATGCCTTTACGCGATAACAATTGCATTGAGCGCAGTTTGTCACGTGAGCGAGTGATCGCTACTGATTCGTTGACTGGGTATACACCCATCATCTCAAACTGACGCAGTACTGCAGTGCCGTAAAAAGTCACCGATGCACCGATGCGAGGAATGATCGCATCATAGCCAGAAAGCTCTTCACCTTTAAAGTGAATTTCGGGCTTTTGAGAATTGATATTCATGTAACAGCGCAGAGCGTCAACCACTTTCACTTCATGGCCTCGAACTTCACACGCTTCGATCAGACGACGAGTTGAGTACAGATTCGAGTTGCGAGACAGAATACCAATTTTCATTATTTGTTTTCCTCAAACGGGACTAAAAAAGATTCCACAGGGTCTACTTGGATACGACCGTGCATAGCGGTACGACCTAGTAGCATACGAAACGCCATATTTTCGCGGTTATTTAGAGTGATTTCGATTGGCCAAGTTTGACCACCCAAGCTCATTTCAGTCTCAATTACATAGCGTTTTTCTTCATGGCCGCCAGAGTCGCGAACAACGCGAGCATCGACCACTTTTGCTTCACATACGATTTCTACTTCCGTGTTGTGCTGGATTGGATGTAACCAAAAACGCACCCATTGTGTCTCTTCCTTTGAGAAGCTCTCTACTTTAAACGCGTGTAAGCAAGATGTTCTAGCACCGGTATCAACTTTCGCGTTAATTTTATCAATACCAAGTCCTGGTAGGCTTAGCGTTTCACACCAACCTACAAGTAGTTTTTCTTTCTTCATCGCAGTCATTCAGTTATTTGTTAATACTAATAAGTGACATTATCGCCCTATGTCTGAATACCAGACATGCACAATGAGAGCTTAGTTATAATTAGCTCGATTTATCATCAAAGCCAATAACTGATATCTCGAAATGTGCGCTTGAGAGCGACTACCTATTACAGATTAGTACATGAGAGAAATAAGACACCCCAGGATGGAGTGCTCCCAGCATAACAACACGGTGTTATGGCTTGAAGAAGGCAAGATGGTTTGCCCAAAGACGCTTCAAGGAGGGGGACTGTAACAACCTGATTTCGTCGTGACTAACGAAAATGTCTATTCGTAACGACAAAAGAAATTTATCGTTATTTGATAAAAAGCCAGCTAATGCAAGCTGGCTTTTTGGATTAGTTATACTAATGGGCGGTGATTATGCCTTCGCTGGAATATTCTCTAGCAGTGCCACCATTTGTTCCCAGAATAGAGCCACGGTACTGATCTCTACTTTTTCATCTGGCGAGTGAGGGAATTTGATCGTTGGACCAAACGACAACATGTCCATATTCGGGTAAGGTTCTTTAAATAGACCGCACTCTAGACCTGCGTGAATCACCATGATATTTGGCTTATGACCGTAGATGTTTTCGTACAGATCACGGAATACTTGCATGATCTCTGAATCTGCATCTGGTTTCCAGCCGGGGTACGCACCGCTGAATACAATCTTCGCACCTGCTAGTTCAGCAATCGAAGTCAAGGTACTTTCTACTTGAGAGCGGCCAGAGTCAATTAAAGAGCGAATCAAACACAATACAGTCACTTTATCGGCATCAGTCGTAATCACACCCACATTAAGTGATGTTTCTACTACGCCTTCAATGTCATCACTCATGCGCACTACACCATTTGGTAATGCATTTAGAGTGGCAATAAAGCGTTGTTGAGTCGCAACAGTAAAGATGGCTTCCGCTTGCGCTGATTGGTTGAAGGTCACGATGTCTGTTTCCACACGACCTAACTCTGCGCGAAGAAGCTCTGTATAGAACTCAAAAAGCTCCGCCAGTTTCGCTTCGTTTTCAGCAGGCAGTGCAACCGTTACAAATGCTTCACGAGGAATGGCATTACGTAGGCTACCACCGCGGAATTCAACCAGACGTAGGTCTAGTTCTTGCGCATGACCCGCTAGGAAGCGGCCCAGTAGTTTGTTTGCGTTACCACGACCTGTGTGAATATCACAACCAGAGTGACCGCCTTTAAGACCTTTCAATACGAGCTGACGGGTAGTGTAACCCGCAGGGATTGCTTCACGTTCGACAGTCAGCGTTAACTCACTATCGATACCGCCAGCACAGCCCATGTAAACTTCGCCTTCTTGCTCTGAGTCGGTGTTAAGTAGGATGTCACCTTCTAGCCAGCCTGCTTCAAGACCGAATGCACCAGTCATGCCTGCTTCTTCATCAATGGTCAGCAGAACTTCAATTGGACCGTGTTTGATATCCGTTGAAGCAAGAACGGCTAGACATGAAGCCATACCGATGCCGTTGTCAGCGCCTAGCGTCGTGCCTTTTGCGGTAACCCACTCACCATCAATGTATGGTTGAATCGCATCAGTGGTAAAGTCGTGTTGAGTATCTTCATTTTTCTGCGGCACCATATCAATGTGCGCTTGCAGAACCACGCCTTTTTTGTTTTCCATGCCTGGCGTCGCTGGTTTTTTGATAAATACGTTACCGGTTGGATCGCGGCGTACGTCTAAACCTTGCTCTTGTGCCCAGCTTACAATGTATTGTGCTAACGCTTCTTCATGCTTAGAAGGGTGAGGAATAGAACAGATTTTATCAAAGAACTGCCAAAGTGGAGCAGGTGATAACTTGCTGATTTCAGAATGGAACTCAGACACGGATGACTCCTTATATTACTTAAGGTCAAATCTTGCTTTATAACGCTTTTGTTCCTTATTGGAATGAAACACTAAAGCTGACCTACAAAATAGAGGAAGCTAGCATATCACTCTCGTAACAAAGAGAGTAGAGGGGTGAGAGTATTTATCATTTAGCGTTTAATAAAGTGAGTTGGTGACGATTTAAGATAAGCAATCGTTTTCATCGCTATGAAATAAAACCTGCCTGAATAGTATTATTTCTGTAATTTAATTACATAAAACATTTGATATAGATCAAATTTTGATTTTTTTTGAGACTTTTATCACACCAGAGCTTGTAATTAATTTTCTTTGAGGTATATTTACTACCAACTTCACGAGTTGAAGAAAAAACGCTCAAAGGATGAGTCCGATTTATCGCCTCCAAGGAACCGAGAAATCAACGTTTTGTTTTATTTGCATTGATTTAAAGGTGATAGCATGAAAGGTTTACCAAGTGCAATGTTCTGGATAAACAGCTCTGTTTATACAAGTAACTTTGTATACCCAACAAGCTTTGGCTACTAGGTTTTAGCTTGTTTCTGAACAGTTTGTTCACCCCTATTATTGGAATTTTTTTACAGCTGCAGTTTTAGCTGAACATGATTCAACCGCCACTCATCTTGAGTGGCGTTTTTTTATCCCGCAAAAGCAACAAACCATAAGTTTGTGTCTCTTTAAATTACCATTCTGAAGCCAAATCCTCCTCGTCCATGCAGGATATAGCGGCATTTTTTATCGCTAATGACTATTTTTCGCTTGAAAGTTTAGTACATGGTACGAATTGTCACCAAATTACCGTCACTAGTTTTTTCGAGTTTAGTTATTGAAAAATATGACTAAAAAGTAATTTAATGGTCAATGTGTCTGCTAGAGGATAACTTCTTGGAAGAAAAATATTAATTAGAGTGATAATTCTATCTGGAATTTGCTATTTGATAACTTTATAATCCCAGCCAATCGATTACGCAAACGTTTACTTAAAATTTTATAGGATTCGACCATGTTCGAGAAACTGTTTAAGCTCAGTGAAAATGGCACCACTGTCAAAACGGAAATTATCGCAGGTTTAACCACCTTTTTAACCATGGCTTACATCATCTTTGTTAACCCAGCGATGCTAGCTGATGCGGGTATGGATAAAGGTGCAGTGTTTGTCGCGACCTGTTTAGCGGCTGCTATTGGCTGTTTTATTATGGGTTTAGTGGCTAACTACCCAATCGCTTTAGCACCTGGTATGGGCTTGAATGCGTTCTTTACCTACGGCGTTGTGTTAGGTATGGGTCACACCTGGCAAGTTGCCCTAGGTGCTGTGTTTGTTTCTGGTATCTTATTTATGGCTTTGAGTATCTTCAAAGTGCGTGAATGGATTATCAACTCTATCCCACTTTCTCTTCGTACCGGCATTTCTGCGGGTATCGGTCTTTTCCTGGCATTTATCGGTTTGCAAAATGCAGGTATCGTGGTTGATAACCCAGCAACATTAGTCAGCCGTGGCGATATTACCAGTCTTAAACCAGCGCTAGCAGCTCTTGGTTTCTTCCTGACTATCGGCTTAGTTTATCGCGGTGTCCGCGGTGCGGTGATGATCGCGATCCTAATTATTACGGCGATTGGTATTGTCGTTGGTGATGTGCAATGGGGCGGTCTAATGTCTGCGCCACCAAGTATTGCACCGACACTGATGCAAATGAACATCGCTGATGTATTTGAAGTGGGTATGATTTCGGTAGTGTTTGCCTTTCTATTTGTTGATCTGTTTGACACTGCTGGCACACTCGTTGGTGTAGCAACAAAAGCTAACCTGATTAAAGAAGATGGTAAGCTGCCACGTTTAAGCAAAGCACTATTGGCTGACTCTACTGCAACTTCGGTAGGTGCGGTACTTGGTACTTCAAGCACCACTTCTTTTGTTGAGTCAACGGCAGGGGTTGCCGCTGGTGGTCGTACTGGTCTAACGGCTGTTGTTGTTGGTCTATTGTTCTTATTGGCTCTGTTCTTCGCTCCACTGGCAGGCATGATTCCAGCGTACGCGACAGCAGGTGCATTGTTCTACGTAGCGATCTTAATGATGTCTGGTTTGGTCAGCGTTGATTGGCGTGACCTAACTGAAGCGGCACCGGTTGTTGTGACATGCTTGTTGATGCCACTGACTTACTCAATTGCTGAAGGTATTGCTCTTGGCTTTATTTCTTATGCCGCAATTAAGCTACTTAGCGGTAAAGGTCGTGATGTTTCAATCAGCGTGTGGGTACTATCTGCTATCTTTATCATCAAATACTTAATTGCCTAATTATCAGCAAGCATTAGCATGTCGGGGTGCTAGTGCTTTATTTTAGACAATTACAAAAGCCATAGTTGGTCACACTGCTATGGCTTTTCTTTTAATTCCCCATTGGTATTGTATGTTTGTTTGGGTAGAATAATCGTTTGCGCAGCTTGTCCCCATTCAACTGTGCGCACTCTGCTAGTTTCTGCATCGGAGCTCTCATGCGTATCAGGGGACGCAAGACTATTACATAATTAGGTTATTACAATGAGTAAAAAATTCATTATTACTTGGGACAACATGCAGAACTACTGCCGTCAACTTGCTGAAAAACAAATGCCTGCAGAACAGTGGAAGGGTATTTGGGCGGTAAGCCGTGGCGGTCTAGTACCTGGCGCGATTCTAGCTCGTGAACTTGGTATCCGTTACGTAGATACTATCTGTATCTCTAGCTATGATCACGATCATCAACGTGATATGAGCGTACTAAAAGCGCCAGAAGGTGACGGTGAAGGCTACCTAATCGTAGAAGACCTAGTAGATAGTGGTGACACAGCACGTAAACTACGTGAAATGTACCCTAAAGCGAAACTCATTGCTGTATGTGCTAAGCCATCGGGTGCAGCACTGCTTGACGATTACGTAGTAGATATTGCTCAAGATACTTGGATTGAGCAACCATGGGACACTGTTGTTCAATACGTTGAGCCAATTAATCGCAAGCAAAAATAATATTTGTAACATTGATAAAATGACCCGCAAGGGTCATTTTTTTTACCGTTGTAACGGATAAAGCTTAATGAAATCGTGCTCTGGCTATTGCCTTATTTTCAAGGAGCTAATAGCTTTAAGGGGTTACAGACATCAAAGCTAGGTACCTACATATGTCAGAGACAGATAATAAGAATCTCTCAGAAACCCTGTTTGTCAAACATAAGCAGGCTAAGGAGACTTCCGAACTTACCCGCTATATGCCAACCAATCGCGTTCTACTTGATGAGATGCGTGAGAAAGACAACAGCAGCTGGTATCGCAACCTTCACCGTTTGCAGTGGACTTGGCAAGGGATTGACCCAATTGAGATGGAAGAAGTGCTTGCGCGTATTGCGGGCTCTAACCATTCTCGCACTCATGATCAGTGGCTTGATACCGTGATGGGCTATCACAGTGGCAACTGGACTTATGAGTGGACTAAATTGGGTATGCTGCATCAAAAGCGTGCGCATGACTTACAAGGCGAAGCGGTGGCGGATGAGCTGTTTAACGCGTCATTGTGCTTTAGCATTGCTGGCTACCCACACCTGAAAAATGACAATTTAGCGCTGCAAGCCCAGGTGCTTGCTAATAAAGCTTATCAAGAAGCAACTGAGAAAACTCGTTTTGTAGTTAAGCGCCTCGAAGTACCGTTTAAGAATAAAAAAGTCATCGCTCACTTGCATTTAACCAGCACAGAAAAACCTCAGCCTGTGGTGATGGTTAGTGCCGGGCTCGATTCATTGCAAAGTGATATGTGGCGTTTATTCCGCGATTATCTCGCGCCGAAAGGCATTGCAATGTTAACCGTCGATATGCCATCGATTGGTCATTCTAGCCATTGGCCGTTGACCGAAGATACCTCATGTATCCATCAGGCGGTATTGGACCATTTGCCTTCCGTTCCATGGGTTGACCACTACCGTGTCGGTTTAATTGGTTTTCGTTTTGGTGGTAACGCTTTAGTGCGTTTGTCATTTATGGAGCAAACCAAGATTAAAGCGTGCGTCGCACTTGGTGCGCCGATTCACGACATTCTCTCTTCGCCTGAAAAGCTCAAGAAGATGTCGAAGATGTATTTAGATCTTTTAGCGACTCGTATCGGTAAAGATGTGGTTGAAATTGGTAGTTTGTCTGCGCAAATGCGTGCTTGGTCTTTGAAAGCACAAGGTATCTTGGGCAGTCGTAAGACACGAGTGCCTATTCTTGCCTTGAGCCTCGAAGGCGACCCGGTTTCTCCGTTGAGCGATAATCAACTGGTGGCACTTTTTAGTGATTACGGTAGAGCGAAGAAAATCAGTTCCAAAACAATTACACAAGGATATGAGCAAGCGCTCGATTTGGCGATTAAATGGCTAGAAGATGAGTTAATGAGATGACTTCTCTACTAATTTAGTTAACAGTAAGGTTAGGCACATGGGGTTTGTGCCTAACTAAATAACTAAAACTATGGAGAGTCAATATGTCAAAAGTGACCAAGATTCCGACTCATTTTCGCTTGTTATCCAGTCTGAGGGCGCTAGGTCCTTATCTACGAGAATCGCAAAGCAAAGAAGGTTTCTATCTTTTTGATTGTTTAGGTGTTTGCGTCAATGACAAGAAGTCACCGGAAGAGCGGGAGTTCTGGGGGTGGTGGATGGAACTTGAACAACAAGATAATCAATTTGCTGCGCGCTATCGCATCGGTAAGTACAACAACAAAGGGGAATGGGTTGAGGAATCTTTGCCGAAAAGCGCAGTCGCGGATGTGAATCGCATCCAAAATAGCTTTCACCAATCTTTGTTAGAGATGTTGCAAGAAGAATATGCAATGAAGGTGACGCTGCATAAAGAATCGGTCGAATTTGTCTAACTTGACTCTGATAATCCTCATTGACTAGTAAAAAGGCGCTGATTAGCGCCTTTTCTGCTTGTTTAATTCGCTTTTGATTGATAAAACAACAGCTCTTGTTTTTTATTAATTCAATTTATCATGACAACGAATCAACAATGCGGAAAAGTTGCTCAACCACAAACAGTGGTTGTCAAACTTGGTACCAGTGTACTAACTGGCGGTACGCTACAACTAAACCGTGCTCATATGGTGGAGTTGGTACGTCAGTGTGCAGAGCTTAAAAAACTTGGCCACTCAGTGGTTATTGTAACGTCTGGCGCTATTGCGGCAGGTCGTGAGCACCTTGGTTACCCCGCACTGCCCAACGCGATGTCGAGCAAGCAATTGCTTGCCGCAGTGGGGCAGAGTCAGTTGATTCAAACCTGGGAATCTCTGTTCGCCATTTACGGCATGAAAATTGGTCAAATGCTTTTAACGCGCGCTGACCTGAATGACCGTGAGCGTTTTCTAAACGCGCGTGACACGATAAATGCGCTTATCGAGCATGAAATTATTCCCGTGGTAAACGAAAACGACGCCGTTGCGACCAACGAAATTAAAGTGGGCGATAACGATAACTTATCGGCGTTGGTGGGTATTTTATGTGGCGCAGATAAACTGCTGCTACTGACCGACCAAAAAGGTTTGTTTACCGCAGATCCGCGCAAAGATCCAAACGCAGAATTGATTAAAGAAGTGAAAACCATTGATGACACATTGCGTAAAATCGCTGGTGGCAGTGGCACGACTTTAGGTACAGGTGGTATGGCAACCAAACTGCAAGCGGCGGATATTGCGCGCCGTGCAGGTATTGAGGTGATTATTGCTGCTGGTAGTGCGCCAAATGTAATCTTTGATTCTCTTGGCGACGAGCCTCAAGGGACGCGTTTCCTTCCTTGTGAAGAGGCGTTAGAGAACCGTAAGCGTTGGATTCTTGCAGGACCCGCTGCAACAGGTGAGTTTGTTATCGACCAAGGCGCAGTGAATGCGGTGGTAGGTAAAGGCAGTAGCTTACTGGCGAAAGGCGTAATTAAAGTAAGCGGCAAGTTTAGCCGTGGTGATGTAGTACGCATTAATGACCAAGCAGGCAAATTAGTTGCCCGTGGTATTTCGGCTTATTCAAGTAATGATATGGATAAGATCCTTGGTCACCATAGTAAAGATATCTTAACCATTTTAGGTTATGACTATGGCTCAGAAGTGATGCACCGCGACAACATGGTCGTGATTCAAGAATAACAAATATTCATCCTAACTACTTGAGATGGGCAATGGTGACAGCGGTTTGAATGCCAGAGCGAGTTTGAAGTGGTCAAGGACAGTAAGGAAGTGACGTGGATTTAACTAATATGGGTAAAGCAGCGAAGGACGCTGCTTTCGTACTAGCGACAGCTTCGACTGCGCAGAAAAACCAAGCGTTAGCAATTATCGCTGACGAGCTAGAAGCGAACTCAGCAGCAATTTTGGCTGCTAACGAAAAAGACATTGAATTAGGTCGCCAAGCGGGTCTGACTGACGCGCTACTTGACCGCTTGCTACTTAATGACGCGCGTTTAGCGGGGATTGCTAACGATGTGCGCAACGTAATTAGCCTTAACGATCCTGTTGGCAGTGAAATCGATAGCAAAGTGCTGGAAAATGGCATGTCTCTATCTCGCCGTCGCGTGCCGCTTGGTGTGGTTGGCGTCATCTATGAAGCGCGTCCGAATGTGACCATTGATATTGCTGCTTTGTGTTTAAAAACGGGTAATGCGAGTATTTTACGTGGTGGTAAAGAAACCTTCTTCTCTAACATGGAGCTGGTGAAGGTCATTCAAGTTGCCTTGGATAAAGCAGGTCTACCTGCGGCGTCGGTGCAGTACATTGAAAAGCCTGATCGTGAATTGGTTTCGCAATTACTTAAACTCGATGACTACGTGGATATGATCATCCCACGTGGTGGTGCTGGTCTGCACAAAATGTGTAAAGAGAACAGTACCATTCCGGTGATTATTGGTGGCTTTGGTATCAGTCATATCTTTGTTGACCAAACGGCTGATCTGGTTAAGTCACTTGATGTGGTTGAAAACGCGAAAGTGCAACGTCCTTCGGCGTGTAACGCTTTGGATACGTTACTGGTGGATGAAACAGTCGCGGCTGAGTTTTTACCAATGTTGGCAGAGCGCCTAAACGGTAAAGTGGCACTGGTGGCAGAACCAAAGGCGAAGGCACTGTTGGGTAACGCTCAAGATCTGCGTGACGCGGGTGAAGGCGATTTCGACACTGAATGGTTAAGCTACACCTTAGGTGTGAAAGTGGTGGCGGATGTGGCTGAAGCGATTGATCATATGCGTGTGCACAATGCTAGCCACTCAGATGCGATCATGACTAATAGCTTAGAGAATGCGGAGCGTTTCATTAACTCTGTAGGTTCGGCAGCGGTGTACGTTAACGCATCGACGCGTTTTACCGATGGTGCACAATTTGGTCTTGGTGCTGAAGTGGCTGTATCGACGCAGAAATTGCATGCTCGTGGTCCAATGGGCTTAGAAGAGTTAACCAGCTATAAGTGGGTGGGTAAAGCCAACTACTTGGCGCGCAGTTAAACACGGCTCATATTCGACGCTGCAAGATCGTTGCAGCTCCCGTAACTAATTGCGGTAATATGCGAAATATGCAGTGAAAAGGGGCTATCAAGCCCCTTTTTCTTTTATTCAAGTTGTTAATTCCGCTACACTACTGGCATTGATATGGAGGTAATATGCATTGTCCTTTTTGCTCCGAGACCGATACCAAAGTTATCGATTCTCGATTAGTGGCTGATGGCCATCAAGTGCGCCGTCGCAGACAGTGCTTGGCGTGTAGCGAGCGTTTTACGACATTTGAAACCGCTGAGCTAGTCATGCCTCGCGTAATAAAATCTAACGGTAACCGCGAACCATTTAATGAAGATAAAATGGTTGGTGGACTGCAGCGTGCATTAGAGAAGCGCCCAGTGAGCGCAGATGCTGTCGAGCTTGCAATTAGCATGATCAAATCTAAGTTGCGTGCGACGGGCGAGCGTGAAGTGCCGAGTGAAATGGTCGGTAACTTAGTGATGGAGCAATTGAAAGAGCTCGATAAAGTTGCCTATATTCGTTTCGCGTCGGTTTACCGCAGTTTTGAAGATATCCGTGAGTTTGGCGAAGAAATCGCGAAACTCGAAGATTAAGTAGGTGTAATTATGGCTGAATTCAGTGCTCAAGATCACGCCATGATGCTGCGCGCAATCAAACTTGCACAGCGTGGTACTTATACCACCGCACCAAACCCTAATGTGGGGTGTGTGATCACTCAGGGGGATGAGATTGTCGGTGAAGGTTATCACGCCAAAGCCGGGGAGCCTCATGCCGAAGTTCATGCTTTACGTATGGCTGGCGAGCGTGCTCAAGGTGCGACGGCCTATGTTACGTTAGAGCCATGCTCTCACTATGGTCGAACCCCGCCTTGTGCTGAAGGGTTAATTAAAGCCAAAGTGGCGCGAGTGGTCTGTGCGATGCAAGATCCTAACCCGCAGGTTGCCGGGCGAGGTATCGGAATGCTGCGTGATGCCGGCATTGAAGTACAGGTCGGTTTGTTAGAAGCTGACGCTCGGGCGCTAAATCCAGCGTTTCTTCAACGTATGGAAACGGGCAAGCCATTTGTGCAACTTAAAATGGCGGCCAGTCTTGATGGTCAGACGGCGTTGGCAAATGGTCAAAGTCAATGGATCACTTCTCCTCAAGCTCGCCAAGATGTGCAGCGACTGCGTGCTAAGTCTGGGGCGATTCTCTCTACTAGCAAAACGGTTATTGATGATAACGCTTCTCTGAATGTGCGATGGAGTGATTTACCGCTATCGGTTCAAGCGAGCTACCAACCGGAGTTAGTGCGTCAACCACTGCGGGTGATTTTAGACCGTCAGAATCAATTGCATCCTGAGCTGAAGTTGTTTGCCACTGAGGGCGACATTCTGCGTGTATCTGAGCAGGGCGAGGTGACGGCTAAGCTCGATGAACAGGGGCAAATTGACCTGCAACATTTAGTGGCAGTCTTAGCGACCGATCACAACATCAACCACTTATGGGTGGAAGCCGGAGCGACGTTAGCAAGTTCGATGATCAAGCTTGGCTTAGTCGATGAGCTGGTACTCTATTTAGCGCCTAAACTGATGGGAAGCGATGGTCGTGGCTTGATCGGCGCGCTTGGTTTGACGGCAATGTCACAAGTTATCGATTTGGAGATCAAAGACGTTACTCAAGTCGGCCCAGATATTCGTATCATTGCGAAACCACTCTATAAAGAACAATAGTTATGTTTACTGGAATTGTAGAAGCAGTTGGTACGCTAACTGCCATTACGCCAAAGGGCGAAGATATTAGTGTTACTGTTGATAGCGGCAAGCTGGATATGAGCGATGTTAAGCTCGGTGATAGCATTGCTACTAATGGCGTCTGTCTAACTGTGGTTGCCTATAACGATCATAGTTATACAGCGGATTTATCATTAGAAACACTTAACAAAACCGGCTTTAGCCAATATCAAGTTGGTGGAAAAGTGAATCTTGAAAAAGCGATGTTGCCTACCACACGTTTTGGTGGACACATTGTATCAGGGCACGTTGATGGGGTTGGCGAGATTGTCGAGCGCAATCAAGTTGGCCGAGCGATTGAGTTCTGGGTAGAGATGCCAGAAGAGATCAGTAAGTACGTCGCGGAAAAAGGTTCAATTACCGTCGATGGGATTAGTCTAACGGTTAACGCGCTACGTAAAAATGCCTTTAAGCTCACCATCGTGCCACACACCGGTGAAGAGACGACGATTGCCGACTTCCATGTTGGACGCAAAGTGAATTTGGAAGTCGATGTATTGGCTCGCTATATGGAACGACTGCTGACCAGTCAGCAACCTCAAGCGCCAGAGTCACGTATCACGATGGAATTTTTACAACAAAATGGCTTTGCCTGATGGCAAATAGGGCACTATGCCCTGCAATATGCCCTTAATTCGCTACAAACAAAACCTGTCAGAAATAGGAATGGAAAATGCCAATTAGTACGCCTCAAGAAATTATCGAAGATATTCGTTTAGGAAAAATGGTTATCCTGATGGATGACGAAGATCGTGAGAACGAAGGCGACCTTATTATGGCCGCAGAACATATTACGCCAGAAGCGATTAACTTTATGGCGACTTATGGAAGAGGTTTGATCTGCCTGACAATGACGCGTGCACGTTGTGAAAATCTTGGTTTGCCACCAATGGTGCAAGACAACAATGCGCAATACACCACTAACTTTACCGTGTCGATTGAAGCGGCTGAAGGGGTGACCACAGGTATCTCTGCTGCTGACCGCGCACGTACCGTACAAGCAGCAGTTGCTCCAGATGCCAAAGCGGCAGACCTAGTTCAACCTGGGCATATCTTTCCGTTGGCAGCGCAGGAAGGCGGTGTACTAACTCGTGCGGGTCATACTGAAGCTGGTTGTGATTTGGCGCGTTTAGCGGGTTTAGAGCCAGCATCTGTGATTGTTGAAATTCTTAACGATGACGGCACCATGGCGCGCCGCCCAGATCTGGAAGTGTTTGCCGAAAAGCATGGTTTAAAACTAGGCACCATCGCGGATCTCATTGAGTACCGTAACAATACTGAAACGACCATCGAACGAGTGGCAGAGTGTAAGCTGCCAACTGAATTTGGTGAGTTTAATTTGGTGACTTACCGCGATACCATCGATAACCAAGTGCATTATGCACTGTGTAAAGAGAGTGCGGATCAAGCGCCATTAGTGCGCGTGCACCTGCAAGATACTTTCACTGACTTGCTGCGCAGTGACCGCAATGCTGAGCGCAGTTGGACGCTTGATAAAGCGATGAAGCGCATTGGTCAAGATGGCGGTGTGTTAGTGATTCTTGGTAACGAAGAGCCGACCGATTTACTGATTCATCGAGTTAAAATGTTTGAAGCGCAAGATCAAGGCAACGCACCAACACTGGCGAAAAAGCAGGGCACATCGCGTCGAGTGGGGGTTGGTTCACAAATCTTAGCGGATCTTGGTGTGCATGATATGCGCCTACTTTCCTCTACCAACAAGCGTTACCATGCTTTGGGTGGTTTTGGTTTGAATGTGGTTGAGTATGTAACCGAGTAATCTAGGCTGTTATTTATCAACTAATTAAGCGAGGTGTCGATGGCGTCTCGCTTTTTCGTTTTCTATATGTAAAAACCTATTAGATATTGCTCACAGTTTTGTGCTAGAATCCGGCGATTCTCACTTGATGAACATAGTTAAAGGAAGGCTTATGAAAGTGATCGAGGGTGGCTTCCCAGCGCCAAACGCAAAAATTGCTATCGTTATTTCTCGTTTCAACAGTTTTATTAACGAAAGTCTATTGTCTGGTGCAATCGATACTTTAAAGCGTCATGGACAAGTAAGCGAAGACAACATCACTGTTGTTCGTTGTCCTGGTGCGGTTGAACTGCCTCTTGTAGCTCAACGTGTAGCGAAAACAGGTAAGTACGACGCGATTGTATCTCTAGGTACAGTAATTCGTGGCGGTACTCCACACTTTGACTATGTTTGTAGTGAATGTAACAAAGGTCTTGCACAAGTTTCTCTGGAATACAGCCTTCCAGTAGCATTTGGTGTATTGACCGTTGATACAATTGACCAAGCAATTGAGCGCGCAGGAACCAAGGCTGGTAATAAAGGTGCAGAGGCTGCACTAAGCGCACTTGAGATGATTAACGTTCTTTCAGAAATTGATTCCTAATGGGGGCCAGTGTGAAACCAGCCGCACGTCGTAATGCACGTCGATTCGCTCTACAAGCGATCTACTCTTGGCAAATTACTAAAGACAATGTTGCCACAATTGAAGAGCAGTTTTTATCAGGTGGTAAGTATGATGAGGAAGAGCATCACGCATCAGAGCCTGCACTAACTGCACCAGACACTGACGTTGCTTACTTCCGTGACCTTCTATCAGGTGTTGTGCTAAGTCACACAGAGCTAGATTGTAAGATTCGTCCATACACTTCACGTCCAATGCAAGATTTGGATTTGATGGAGCTTGCGCTGCTGCGTCTTGCTATGTATGAGATGACTCGTCGTGAAGACGTTCCTTACAAAGTGGTTATCAACGAAGCGATCGAACTTGCTAAAGTGTTCGCTGCGGAAGACAGCCACAAATTCGTGAACGGTGTACTAGATAAAGCAGCACCGCACGTACGTAAGAAATAATCGATTTAAAACTAAAAAGGTCAGCATTCGCTGACCTTTTTTATATACTACAGCCTAACTCCATCATTTCTCTATCCTATGTCTGGCGAATTCAATCTGATCGAAAAATATTTTGTTGGTCGACAAACACCACGCAGCGATGTGGTGTTGGCGGCAGGTGATGACTGTGCATTAGTGAGTGCGCCTGTGGGCTCTCTAATTGCAATCAGTACTGACACGCTTGTTGCGGGAACCCATTTCTTATCTTCGGCGAATCCGGCTTGGGTCGCACACAAGGCGCTAGCATCTAATATCAGCGATTTAGCTGCAATGGGAGCGACGCCAGCATGGGTCTCTTTTGCTTTAACCATGCCCGAGGTGGACGAAGCTTGGCTTGCCCCTTTCTGTGATAGTTTCTTCGCGCTTGCTGATCAATATGGTATTCAGCTTATTGGTGGGGATACCACCAAAGGACCGCTAAGTTTGACCTTGACGGTGCAAGGTTTGATCCCGCACGGTAAAGCCTTGCAACGTAGTGGTGCGAAGCCGGGCGATGGTGTTTATGTCACAGGGTGGCTAGGCGACAGTCAAGCCGGGCTGGATGTGGTACTGGAGCCGGCACATTTAACCAAACCTCATGCTGATGAACTGCAAAAACGTCATTATTTATCGACGCCTCGAATCCAAGTTGGCGAGGCACTAAGAGGCATCGCTAGTGCGGCGATTGATATTTCTGATGGTGTTATTTCCGATTTAGGTCATATACTTAAGCGCTCTGGTGTCGGTGCTCAATTACAAGTAGAACAATTACCGCTCTCGCCGCAGCTATTGGCGTTTGTCGGGAGTGAGCAACAAGCGCAGCAATACGCACTCTCAAGTGGTGAAGAGTATGAGCTTTGTTTTACTGTCCCGGAAAACCAGCAGCAAGCGATGTGGCATGCATTGAGTAATATTGATTGTTTGGTCACGCGTATCGGCTCGATTAACGATAGCGGTGAGCTAACTTTGACTCAGCAAGGTCAACAACTTGCGTGGCAACTTCATGGCTACGATCATTTCAAAACCAATTAAGAGCGAATTATGACAAACCCTCTTTCTCTGATCTCTTTAAAGAACCCTTGGCATTTACTCGCTACGGGTTTTGGTAGTGGTCTCTCTCCAGTCGTGCCAGGCACGATGGGGACGTTAGCCGCGATCCCTTTCTATTTGCTGTTGGTTCAATTGCCATTAAGTGGGTATTTGCTGGCGGTGCTGGTGGCTTGTGTGATCGGTGTAAAGATCTGTCAAGTTACCTCTGACGATATGGGCGTGCATGATCACGGCTCGATTGTTTGGGATGAGTTTGCTGGTTTTTGGATTACCATGGCGGTCGTGCCGATGTTGCAACTTTCTGCGACCGATTGGAAATGGCTACTGACGGGTTTTATCCTGTTTCGCTTTTTTGACATGGTAAAACCGTGGCCAATTGGTTGGCTAGATAAACGCATCCACGGCGGCTTAGGTATTATGATTGATGACATCGTCGCCGGTGTGATGGCGGGTGTCGCACTTTACCTAGTCGGCAAATACGCGGGTTGGATGTAATCTCATGGATTTTGGAACGCATGGCATTGCCATGCTTCGGGAGCGCTCAGCATAATGCGCTTCGCTTACGGAACGCTAACGCTTATGGAATGGAGCAAACTCCGTAGCGCAGCGTTCCCTCATCCGTAACAAAGCGATGTCATCGCTTTGTGTTCCCAGCCTTACTTCAGCTTCTCCAAATCTGCCTCTATCTCGGCAATTTTGCTCGACACCACCTTTTCTAAATGACGTAAGTCAGACAGGATTTTCTGTTTTACGTCCACTTCGGCGCTTTTTTCTGGTTTCGTGAGTTTATTGAGTTCATCAATCACTAGGGTGAGATTGCGGTTGATTTCGGTGACTTCTTTATACTTGTGACTGCCACTGTCAACCAGTACGTTTTTAATTTGGCGTGGATATTTGTATTTAACGCTTTTGGCGAAGAGCTCGCCTTTTTGTTTGCGGAAATAGATTTTGAGTACGTCTTTGTGGGCTTCTTGACGCAAAGAATAGCGCTCAATCTGTTTGGGATCTTGTATGCCTAGACCCGTTAAGTGTGGAAACATAGGCTACCTCATTAATCGTGAGTTTGGCGACCTAAGCTTGGCTTAGGTGAAATTGAACACTTTTAATGTAGCAGCCTATTTGAGCCCGATATAGTTGAACTGTCTATATTTTTATCAATTTGCGGATAAGATCAGTTTGGAGCAAGCTCCGCGACATTGGCGATCAAACACTCGCGCAGTGCCAACTCTTCTTCTTCACTCAGTTTTCCGCCTTCTGCACCGGTAATGATAAAAAAGTCTTCTGCACGCTCGCCAATCGTGGTGATTTTCGCGGCATGAAGGTTAATGTTTAAATCGGCAAAAGTTGCCCCGACGGTCGCAAGCAGCCCGGGGGTATCGAGGGCAACAAACTCCAAGGTGGTGCGCTTTTTACTCTTACTTGGTAGAAAGTCGACGGTGGTTTTGACCTTAAAGTGCTGTAAGTTGCGTGGGGTACGTCGAGTGCGGATCTTGGTTGGGCGACCATCTGCCAACACATGCACAAGGTGCTTCTCTACGGCTTTATGACGACCTTCTTCAACCGGGTTGCCATGCTGGTCGAGCACCATAAAGGTATCGAGTACATAGCCATCTTTACTGGTCATGACTTGGGCGTCATGGACGTTAAAGTTGCGTCGGTCTAGTTCGGCAACGACAGTGGCGAATATCCCCTTTTGGTCTTTGGTGTAGACAAACACTTCAGTGCCACCTCGGGTCGGTTTTTTACTGATCAGAACCAAAGGTTGGGTTGGATCATCATGGCGCAGTAAGTTGCTACAATGCCAAGCGATCTGTTTATGGGTGTGACGTAAGAAGTAATCGGCTTTAAAGCGTTGCCAAATCAGTTCAATCTCACGGCTACTAAACCCTTCTTTACGCAGCTGAGCCGACGCCATTTGTTGGTTATGGCGAATACGCTCTCGCACATCAACCGGGTTCTCTAAACCGCGGCGCAGGGCTCTTTGGGTCGAGTAAAACAGTTCAGCGAGTAGGGTGCGTTTCCAACTGTTCCACAGTTCTGGGTTAGTCGCACAGATATCGGCGACGGTTAAACATACCAAGTACTCAAGGTACTCTTCATCGCGCACTTGTTTAGCAAATTCGGCAATCACATCGGGATCATAAATATCGCGGCGTTGAGCGGTGACTGACATCAAGAGATGGTTGCGTACTAACCAAGAGACTAGGTTAGATTCAGGGGTAGATAAACCATGCTCACGGCAGAACGCATAAGCTTCTTCAGCACCGATCACTGAGTGGTCACCACCACGACCTTTGCCAATGTCATGGAAAATAGCCGCGATGATCAGCAGCTCTTTTTTCTGAATGCGTGGATACACTTCACAGCAGATCGGGTGTTTGTTGTGATTTTTCGCGTAACTGAATGTATTGATGTGTTTAAGTAGTCGAACGCTGTGCTCGTCCACGGTATAGACGTGGAACAAGTCAAACTGCATTTGCCCGACGATTTGGCTCCACTGCGGCAGGTAAGCCGCTAGTACTCCGAGCTTGTGCATTAGACCAAACGCATTGTGCAGAGCATTAGGATGGCGGCAAAGTTCGAGAAATTTTTCGCGCGCTTCAGGAATGGTATGCAAGAATTTGTTGAAGCGGCGACGCGCGGTGCGCAGTTGGCGCAGCGTTGGTGGTGCCACTCCCTCAATAGTGGAGTCATTGGCGATATGTAGGAACATATCGAGTATCGTTTCCGGGCGAGCTTGGAACAGAGCAGGTTTGCGCGCTTCAATTAGGCTGCCACGACGTTGGAAATCTTCGCTAATGATTTGTACCGAGCTTTCTACGCCACGATTTAAGATCACCTGACCAAACAGTTTCAGCAACATTTTGTTAAGCTCTGCCACGCGGCGTAGCGTGCGGTAGAACTCTTTCATCATCATTTCGACACCGCGGTTGCCTTCACCGACAAACCCTAGAGTTTCCGCTACAGGGGGCTGATGAGCAAAAGTGAGGCGATTGTCATAGCGACGAAGTTCAATGTGCAAAGCAAATCGCACGCGCCAGAGAAACTCTTGGCACTCAACGAGCTCGCGATATTCTGCATCAGTAAGAAAACCGTAGCGGCTCATCTCGAATAACGAAGTTGCACCAAAGTGGCGGCGAGCGACCCAACTTAAGGTATGAATGTCGCGCAGACCACCCGGAGTAGACTTAATGTCGGGTTCTAGGTTGTAAGTGGTATCGTGATAGCGAGCATGGCGCTGCGTTTGCTCTTGAACTTTCGCCTTGTAAAAAATCTCACTTGGCCAAAACGATTCCGAGTGCACCGTCATCTTTAGTAGGTGGAAGGTTTCTTCACATCCAGTCAGTAAGCGCGCTTCTTGCAGGTTAGTCGCGACGGTGAGGTCTTTACTGCCAATCTCTCCGCACTCATCGACGGTACGAACCGCATGACCGATTTCTAAACGTAAATCCCAAAGTAAGGTAATGAACTCACTCACTTTAGCACCCAGCGCATCCGGCAGTGTTTTTTTCGATAAGACTAAGATATCGATGTCAGACAGCGGGTGAAGTTCACCACGACCATAGCCACCGACGGCGACTAAGCTGATGTGTGGCAATTGCGAGAATCCATAGTATTGCCACAAACGGGTCAGCAGCAGATCGGTGTAATCAGAACGACCAATCACTAAGTCGCTGACCGGATGATGGTTCTTAAATTCTTGCTTTTGATAGTCGGCAAACTGTTCTAATTGTGACTTTAGCTCACTAACATTAATTTGTTCGTCACTAAAGGTGAGTGGCGATTGAAAAGGCATAGGGCTATCCGTGCTTCGTGGACCAAGTTAAGGCGGTATATCACTAGGTGATTGGCTGATGAGTTCCACTTTATCAAATCATATGACACAAAAAAATATCCCCGCAAAAGCGGGGATATCGAGATTAAGCGTTTTTCATAAAGCGAGGAATGGTGTCATCACTGCGCAGTGTTAACACTTCACAACCATCTTTGGTAACAACGATAGTGTGTTCGTATTGCGCTGACTTCTTACCGTCACCAGTGTAAACCGTCCAATCATCTTCTGCGTCAACGGTACAACCAAATTTACCTGCGTTGATCATTGGTTCAATGGTGAAACACATACCTTCTTTGAATTGGCGACGGTCGCTATTGCGGTAGTGCACCACTTGCGGCTCTTCATGGAATTCGTTGCCAATACCGTGACCACAGAAATCCTTCACAATAGAAAACTTATTGCGTGGATTGTTTTTGTTGTTGGTCTTGATGTATTTCTCAATCGCAGTACCGATATCACCGACAGTTGCACCTGGCTTTACTTGGCGCATACCGACATAAAGCGCTTCTTGAGTGACCATACACAGACGTTTGTCTTCAGGTGAAACATCACCAACAAAGAACATCTTAGATGTGTCACCATGGTAACCGGCAGGGCGTACGCTAAGGTCAGCGTTTTCATCGTCAGGTACAATCACAGTGATATCCACGTTGATGATGTCACCATTTTTTAGTACTGCTGGCTTCATTTGACCATTAGCACCCATTTCGTCTTGCGTCGCAGGAATGCCGTGACAAACGATATGGTTGATCGACGTACAGATTGATTTAGGAAAACCATGGTAATCGAGTGGTGCAGAGTAAGCGCCTTTCTCTAGAGCAAAATCGTGACAAATTTGGTTGAGTTCATCTGTCGTTACCCCTTCTTTAATATGAGGTTCGATCATTTCTAGTACTTCAGCAGCAAGGCTGCCAGCTAGACGCATACGTTCGACTTCTTCAGCCGTTTTAATCTTGATTGACATTGGCTTTTCTCTACTTTCTTTACAGCACATAAATGTGCGAATTGCCCCATTTTAGCAGGAAGAAGCGTTATACCCAAGTGACTTACAAACAGAGGTGAGAGCTGAGGGCGATTTGACCTTGAGTTATGCTGAACAGTTGTATTCTGTTACAAAGCGAACTGAGTGATTCATGGTAAGGCGTGGAAGGCAGAAAACACGGTTTTAGTGATCGGGTTAGAGGGAATTTTTACTAGCCAATAAGGGGTGAAATGTGATATAAAGCGCGCCGGAATCATCGTCTGTTCTCTTCGGTTTCTTTGTGAAGTCGGCGAAGCTCGCGAGTTCCACTAAACATTTATCTTTAAATCACACACATTCCGACACATATTCCGGGGTGCTGAGCAGAAGCTTAGTCGGAATCATGGGGGATGTGGAGGCCTAACCCCATAGAGGATTTTAAAATGGCAACTGTATCAATGCGCGATATGCTGAAAGCTGGTGTTCACTTCGGTCACCAAACTCGTTACTGGAACCCAAAAATGAAGCCATTCATCTTTGGTGCTCGTAACCGCGTTCACATCATCAACCTAGAAAAAACTGTACCAATGTTCAACGAAGCTCTAGCTGAACTAGCTAAAGTTGGCGAGAAGAAAGGTAAAGTTCTATTCGTAGGTACTAAACGCGCTGCATCTGAAGCTGTTAAAGAAGCTGCAATCGCAAGCAACCAGTACTACGTTAACAACCGCTGGTTAGGCGGTATGCTAACAAACTACAAAACTGTTCGTCAGTCTATCAAGCGTCTAAAAGATCTTGAAGCACAGTCTCAAGACGGTACTTTTGACAAACTAACTAAGAAAGAAGCTCTAATGCGCACTCGTGAAATGGAGAAGCTAGAGAAATCTCTTGGTGGTATCAAAGACATGGGCGGTCTACCTGACGCTCTATTCGTAATCGACGCTGATCACGAACACATTGCGATTAAAGAAGCTAACAACCTAGGTATTCCAGTATACGCTGTGGTAGATACTAACTCTAACCCAGACGGCGTAGACTACATCATCCCAGGTAACGACGACGCAATCCGCGCAGTACAACTATACCTAAACGCTGCAGCTTCTGCTGTAACTGAAGGTCGTAACAAAGACGTTGCTGTTGTAGCTGAAAAAGACGGTTTCGTAGAAGCTGAATAATAGCGGCTCCGAGTCTTTCTTAGTGTATGTGCAACCTATTTGTCGCATATACTGAGTTATAGTTATCATCAGGGGCCGACAATGTAGGCCCCTGATTTTTACCCTATCCAGAATCAACCGAGGAATACAGAATGGCTGTTACTGCTGCTCAAGTAAAAGAACTGCGCGAACGTACTGGCGCAGGTATGATGGAATGTAAGAAAGCGCTTGTTGAAACTAACGGCGACATCGAACTAGCAATCGAAAACATGCGTAAATCAGGTGCTGCTAAAGCTGCTAAGAAAGCAGGTAACGTAGCTGCTGAAGGCGCAATCATCATCAAAGACGCAGACGGCGTAGCTGTTCTTCTTGAAGTTAACTGTCAAACTGACTTCGTTGCTAAAGACGGCAACTTCACTGCATTCGCAGAGAAAGTAGCAGAAGAAGCTCTAGCTTCTAAAGCTTCTGTTGAAGAGCTAATTGCTAAGTTTGAAGAAGAGCGTGTTGCTCTAGTTGCTAAAATCGGCGAAAACGTTGCTATCCGTCGCGTACAGTACCTTGAAGGTGTTGCTGTTGCTTCTTACCGTCACGGTGAGAAAATCGGTGTAGTTGTTGCTGGTGAAGGCGACGCAGAAACTCTTAAGCACGTTGCAATGCACGTTGCTGCATCACGTCCAGAATACGTTAACCCAACTGACGTACCAGCTGACGTAGTTGCTAAAGAGCGTGAAGTTCAAGTTGAAATCGCTATGAACGAAGGCAAGCCTAAAGAAATCGCTGAGAAGATGGTTGAAGGTCGCATGAAGAAATTCACTGGCGAAGTTTCACTAACTGGTCAGCCTTTCGTTATGGAACCTAAGAAGTCTGTTGGTGAAATCCTAAAAGAGCGCGGTGCATCAGTTTCTAACTTCATTCGCCTAGAAGTAGGTGAAGGTATCGAGAAAGCTGAAGGCCTAAGCTTCGCTGAAGAAGTAGCTCTAGCTCAAAAAGGTTAATCCTTAGAGACGCTGAGATATCTAGACCGTAGCCATGGCTGCGGTCTTTTTATGATCAGCTTGCGATTTTTAATCGTGATGAATTGGTATTGATAAATGACAAACTATTTATCTAGTATCCATTCATGACTGTTAATTAATAACTCTCTTTTTGGAAGGTAAAATCCATGACTACGAACCCTAAACCAGCATATCAACGTATCTTATTAAAACTGAGTGGTGAAGCACTTCAAGGCTCAGAAGGTTTTGGTATTGATCCTGCAATTCTTGACCGTATGGCGCAGGAAGTAAAAGAGCTGGTAGAACTAGGTGTTCAAGTTGGTGTGGTAATTGGCGGCGGTAACCTATTCCGTGGTGCAGGTCTTGCTGAAGCAGGTATGAACCGCGTAGTGGGTGACCACATGGGTATGCTAGCAACTGTAATGAATGGTCTAGCAATGCGTGACGCGCTACACCGCGCTTATGTAAATGCACGCGTAATGTCTGCGATTCCACTAAAAGGTGTGTGTGACGATTACAACTGGGCAGATGCGATTCGTGAACTACGTCAAGGTCGTGTAGTAATCTTCTCAGCAGGTACTGGTAACCCATTCTTTACAACTGACTCAGCTGCGTGTCTACGTGGTATCGAGATCGAAGCTGACGTAGTTCTAAAAGCGACGAAAGTTGATGGTGTATTTACTGCTGACCCAGTAGCAAACCCAGACGCAGAGCTGTATGATAAGCTAAGTTACGCTGAGATTCTTGATAAAGAACTGAAAGTGATGGATTTAGCAGCATTTACACTTGCTCGCGACCACAAAATGCCAATCCGCGTATTCAATATGAACAAACCAGGTGCACTACGTCGCGTGGTAATGGGTGAAGCTGAAGGTACTTTGATTACTGATAAAGCTTAATCTGTCGAGTCGCTATTTGGAAAATTAGCGACTCACCGAATAGCCCTGTTAAAATTTCTTTGAGAAAGAAGAATTATTAAGGTGAAACCGTGATTAACGAAATCAAAAAAGACGCGCAAGAGCGCATGGAAAAGAGTGTTGAAGCTCTAAAGAACAACCTTTCTAAAGTTCGCACGGGTCGCGCGCACCCAAGCCTGCTATCTGGTCTATCTGTAGAGTATTACGGTGCACCAACGCCTCTTAACCAAGTAGCTAACGTTGTAGCGGAAGATGCACGTACGCTAGCTATCACTGTTTTCGACCGCGAACTAACGCAAAAAGTTGAAAAAGCGATCATGCAATCTGACCTAGGTCTAAACCCTATGTCAGCGGGTACTATCATTCGCGTTCCACTTCCACCACTAACGGAAGAGCGTCGTAAAGACCTAGTTAAGATTGTACGTGGCGAAGCTGAAGGCGCACGTGTTGCAGTTCGTAACATCCGTCGTGACGCAAACAGCGACCTAAAAGCACTTCTAAAAGATAAAGAAATCTCTGAAGATGAAGAGCGTAAAGGTCAAGACGAAATCCAAAAACTAACAGACGTTGCTGTTAAAAATGTGGATGACGTACTAGCTGCGAAAGAAAAAGAGTTGATGGAAGTATAATTCTTCTATCTCCTTCAAAAAAAAGCACTGTGCTCTGCGCATAGTGCTTTTTTGTGCTACTCTTTGACCCCTGCTAGTTACCTAGATACCTCTATGCAAAATTCACAACTCTCACCTGACTTGCTTCCTAAACATATCGCTATCATCATGGATGGCAACGGCCGCTGGGCTAAAGCGCAAGGCAAACCTCGAGTATTTGGTCATAAAAACGGTGTGTCTGCCGTACGCAAAACCATTTCTACTGCCGCTCGCTTAGGTATTAAAGCAGTCACTCTATTTGCTTTTAGCAGTGAAAACTGGCGCCGCCCAGAAGAAGAGGTGGGCGTGTTGATGGAGCTGTTTATTACCGTTCTTTCTACTGAAGTTAAACGCCTCCACAAGAATGGCTTACGTCTTCGCGTGATTGGCGATACCAGTCGTTTTAATCAACGTCTACAACAGAAAATTGCTCAAGCGGAAGAATTGACCGCAGGCAATAGCGGTATGGTAATTAATATTGCTGCCAACTATGGCGGTAAATGGGACATAACCGAAGCAACCCGACAAATTGCCCAACAAGTGCAATGTGGTGAGCTTGGTGTTGAAGATATCAATGAATCTTTAATTACTCAGCACCTGACAATGTCAGATTTGCCAGAAGTTGACCTGCTGATTCGCACTAGTGGTGAATGTCGCATTAGCAACTTCATGTTGTGGCAACTTGCTTATGCTGAGATGTATTTTACCCCTATTTATTGGCCTGAATTTAACGAGGATAGCTTAATCGAAGCTGTTACTTGGTTTATCGAACGTGAACGTCGTTTCGGATGCACTGGCGAACAAGTTAGAGCATTGATGGAATGCCAATAAGGACTCAAGTTTGAAACAACGAATTATCACCGCGCTTATCCTGGCTCCATTAGTGATTTTGGCGATTTTTAAGCTTTCTCTACCTCTTTTTATCGCTCTAATTGCTGGTGTTACTCTGATTGGTTTTTGGGAATGGACCCAATTTGTCGAAACCAATAATCGTATTGTCGCCCTACTGCCTAGTTTGGTTGTTACGGGTTTAAGTTTTGCATTGATTCCCTTTGATGCATATAGCCTCAATCATCTATCTGTTAGCCATTATGCTGTACTAAGTGCAGGCTTTATCTGGTGGCTATTCTCAAGCGCGCTCGCGATCACTTACCCGAAATCAGCTTCTTTGTGGCAAGGCTCGAAACTGCTGCGTCACCTATTTGGTATTCTGACTATGCTGCCATTCTTATGGAGCATTGTGATGTTGCGTGCCGAAGGGGTTCTGACTGATCCTTATCATGGTGCCAAACTGGTTCTGTATGTTTGCTTTATCGTTTGGGCTGCGGACAGTGGAGCCTACTTTGCTGGCAAGAGCTTAGGTAAACGTAAGATGGCGCCACACGTCAGCCCTAATAAAACCGTTGAAGGTTTGATTGGTGGTTTGATTACGTCACTGCTCGTCGGCTGGGGCACGGCTGAGTGGTTTGATATTGAGTTTTCCAGCGTCGCTGCCTTTATCGCAATCACTCTAATTACTGTGGTTATTTCTGTACTTGGCGATCTCGTCGAAAGTATGTTTAAACGCGTATCAGGTATTAAAGACAGCAGCAATATCATTCCTGGGCATGGTGGTGTGCTCGATCGTGTCGACAGCTTAACTGCTGCATTCCCTGTATTTGCGCTTCTTTATTTCTTATTCTCTTAAGAAGGGCGAGGCTTGTCTCGCTCTCTTAACTATCGGTTTTTCGCTATGCGTAATTTAACAATTCTCGGTGCAACCGGCTCCATCGGTGCGAGCACATTGAAGGTTATTGAAAACAACCCTGAACACTTCCGAGTCGTTGCCTTAGTTGCCGGTCAAAATGTCGAAAAAATGACCCAGCTATGTGTCAAATGGCAGCCCAAATATGCGGTTATGGCTGATGAGCATTCAGCACAGACATTGGCAAATACTCTGAAGTCTTTAGGTCTACATACAGAGGTCTCTGCCGGTGTTGAGGCGATGTGTCATGTGTCGTCTTTAAGCGAAGTGGACACGGTAATGGCTGCGATTGTCGGCGCTGCGGGTCTAATGCCAACCATGGCTGCGGTTCAAGCAGGTAAACGTGTGTTGCTGGCAAATAAAGAAGCGTTGGTGATGTCTGGTCAGCTGTTTGTTGATGCGGTTAGGCACAGTGGCGCTGAGTTGCTTCCAGTGGACAGTGAGCACAATGCGATTTTCCAGTGCTTACCAACCGAGATTCAAACCAACCTTGGACATTGTCAGTTGGCGGAGCACGGTATTGAACACATCTTGCTAACAGGCTCGGGTGGTCCATTCCGTTACTCTAATCTTGACGAACTTGAACACGTCACGCCAGAGCAGGCTATCGCTCACCCGAACTGGTCGATGGGACCAAAAATCTCGGTGGACTCTGCCACCATGATGAATAAAGGTCTGGAGTACATCGAGGCGAAGTGGTTGTTTAACGCCAGTCGCGAGCAGATGAAGGTTGTAATTCACCCTCAATCGGTGATCCACTCGATGGTGCAATACAAAGATGGTTCGACATTGGCGCAGCTTGGTGAACCAGACATGGCGACACCGATTGCATTGACCTTGTCATACCCTGAGCGTGTCACGGCTGGTGTGAAGCCACTCGACTTTACCAAAGTCGGTGAGTTGACCTTCCTTGAGCCTGATTTTCAGCGTTACCCTTGCTTGAAGCTGGCGATTGATGCTTGTTACATCGGTCAGCATGCCACGACAGCGCTCAACGCCGCGAACGAAATTGCCGTTGAGGCTTTCCTCAATCGTCAGATCCCGTTCACCCATATTGCGCGCGTCAATAATTGGGTAACCGAAAGGATTTGTTCGATGAATGCACAGCTAAATTGTGATAGTTTGGAGAGCATCTTAGAGGTCGACAAAATCGCTCGTTCTCTGGCACTGAATTTTATTAGCGGACGCAGAGCATGACAGCAATCTTATGGAACTTTGTCTCATTTATCGTTGCCCTAGGTATTCTAGTTGCGGTACATGAGTTTGGGCATTTTTGGGTTGCACGTCGCTGTGGCGTGAAAGTCGAGCGCTTCTCGATTGGTTTTGGTAAATCAATTTGGCGCAAGGTGGGCAAAGATGGCACAGAATACACCATCTCAATGATCCCGCTTGGCGGCTACGTTAAGATGCTTGATAGCCGTGTTGACGAAGTTCCAGCAGAGATGCAACAGTTCGCATTTGATAAAAAAGCACTTTGGAAACGCACGGCAATCGTGGCTGCCGGTCCTGCATTTAACTTTTTGTTTGCGATTTTTGCCTACTGGTTGGTGTTTCTGATTGGTGTACCTGCAGTTAAACCGGTCGTTGGTAATATTCAACCCCAATCGATCGCTGCCCAAGCAGGTTTAGAGTCTGGCATGGAACTAAAAGCGATTTCCGGCGTCAAAACCGCGGATTGGGAATCGGTGAACATGCAGTTAGTGTCGCATATTGGTGAACAGACGCTAACGATGACTGTGGTGCCAAGCGATAGTATCGGTATGGAACAGCAAGTAACGTTGAACCTTGATGGCTGGCAGTTTGATCCTGACAGTCAGTCGGCAATGTCTGCGCTGGGCTTTAGGCCGTATACCCCAGAGATTTCAACCACACTTGCGAGTATTTCAGAGGGTGGGGCGGGTTATACTGCTGGCTTGATGGCGGGCGATAAGATTATCGCAATGAATCAACAAGCAATTGACCAGTGGCAGCAGCTGGTTGAGCTGGTTAGAAGTAATCCGAATATTCCACTCGATGTTGAGGTGATGCGTGGTGAGCAGGCGGTATCGCTGACTTTGATTCCACAAAGTAAAGCACTCAGCGATGGAACCACAATTGGCTTTGCGGGAATCGCTCCTGAGGTCGCAGAATGGCCTGAAAACTATCGCTTCAACCTGCAATTTGGTGTATTTGAGTCTATCGGCAAAGCGGTAGACAAAACGGGTCAGGTTATTGATTTGACAGTCACCATGTTGAAAAAACTGGTGGTAGGCGACGTTGGCCTAAATAACCTCAGCGGACCGATTACGATCGCAAAAGGGGCAGGAACGACGGCTGATTATGGACTGGTATACTTTTTAGGCTTCCTAGCGTTAATCAGTGTCAACCTCGGTATTATTAACTTGGTTCCGTTGCCAATGCTTGATGGCGGACATTTATTGTTCTTTGCCATTGAAGCAATTATTCGACGTCCTGTGCCAGAGAAGGTGCAGGAGATGGGCTACCGATTTGGTGGCGCAATTATATTTGCCCTGATGGCCGTGGCGATTTTTAACGACTTTGCGCGCTTATAACGTGGATGAAGGTTGTAGTAAGGAATAACTAAAACATATATGGCGATGAAAAAAATTCTGTTAGCAACACTTTTGGCAACCAGCGTTTCAGCAAACGCAGCCGACAGTTTTGTAGTGCAAGATATTCAGATCGAAGGTTTACAGCGCGTTGCTCTTGGTGCGGCATTACTAAAAATGCCAATCCGAATCGGGGATACCGTCAGCAATCAGGATGTGGCGGAAATTATCCGTGCTCTTTATTCGACCGGTAACTTTGAAGATATTAAGGTTTCGCGAGATAACGACGTATTAGTAATCCAAGTTACTGAGCGACCGACGATTTCAACGATCTCTTTTTCTGGCAATAGCGCGATTAAAGATGAGCAGTTGCAACAAAACTTGGATGCTTCGGGTATCCGAGTGGGGGAAGCGCTCGATCGCACCACCTTATCTAACATTGAGAAAGGTCTAGAAGACTTTTATTACAGTGTTGGTAAGTATAACGCGACTGTACAGGCGGTAATCACGCCTCTACCACGTAATCGTACTGACCTAAAGTTTGTCTTCACTGAAGGTGTGTCGGCTAAGATCCAGCAAATTAACTTTATCGGTAACCAAGTGTTTACTGATGATGAGTTGATGTCGCGCTTCAATCTTAATGCCAATGTTTCTTGGTGGAACTTCCTCTCTGATGATAAGTATCAGAAACAAGTACTGGCGGGTGATATTGAAGCCTTGCGTACTTACTACCTTGACCGCGGTTATTTAAAGTTCCAAGTGACTTCGACACAAGTGTCAATCTCTCCGGATAAGAAAGGGGTGTATATCACTCTGAATATCAGTGAAGGTGAGCAATACACGGTTGAAGGCGTTAAGTTCCGCGGTGATCTCATCGGTAAAGAAGCCGAGTTTGAGCGTTTAGTGACGTTTGAGCCAGGTGAGGTCTATAAAGGTTCAGCAGTGACGGCCCTAGAAGAAGGCGTTAAGCGAGTACTGGGTGAAGCAGGCTATGCTTACCCGCAAGTGCGCACCATTCCAGAGTTCAATGAAGAAACGAAACAGGTTTCACTCGTGGTCAGTGTCGAGCCTGGTCAACGTGTTTACGTGCGTGACATTCGCTTTATTGGTAACAATGCCACTAAAGATGAAGTATTGCGCCGCGAAATGCGCCAGATGGAAGGTAGTTGGCTCAACTCAAAAGCGATTGAGACCAGTAAAGGTCGTTTGAACCGTCTGGGTTTCTTTGAGACCGTAGATGTGCAAACCGTCCGCGTACCAGGTAGTGATGACCAAGTAGACCTTGTGTACAAGGTGAAAGAAGCCAACTCTGGTAGCATTAACTTTGGTGTTGGCTACGGTACAGAATCGGGCGTCAGTTTCCAAGTTGGTCTACAGCAAGATAACTTTGCCGGTACAGGTAACCGCGTTGGTATCAGTGCGATGATGAACGACTACTCGAAAAACCTAACGTTAGAGTATCGTGACCCGTATTGGAACCTAGATGGGGTCAGTCTGGGCGGTAAAGTTTTCTACAACACCTTTGAAGCGTCAGAAGCTGGTATTGTTGACTATACCAACGAAAGTTATGGGGCTAACTTGACGTGGGGTTTCCCGTTTGACGAACTGAACCGTTTTGAATTTGGTGTGGGTTACACTCACAACAAGATCGGTAATGTGCCGACTTATGATCAAGCCCAGCTATTTGCTAAGAGTATCGGTGTTGAGGAAGGTGAAGACATTATCACGAATGACTTCGACATCAATTTATCTTGGACTCGCAACAACCTAAACAAAGGTTACTTCCCAACAGCCGGTAACTATCAGCGCGCTTCTTACATGATGACAGTGCCGGGTTCAGATGCGAAGTACTTTAAACTGCAATATGATGTAAGAAATTACATTCCACTGACGAAAAAGCATGATTTTTCACTGCTGATGCGCGGTCGTTTAGGGTATGGTAATGGTTACGGTCAAACCAATGGTAACGATAACCTATTCCCATTCTATGAGAACTACTATGCTGGTGGCTTTACGACGCTACGTGGTTTTGGTTCAAACAGTGTGGGGCCTCGAGCGGTTCAATCACAAAGTGGTGGCAGCGTAGACGGTGTACAATGTAGTTTAGGCAACCCATGTTTGGTTACGAGTGATGACTCTGTTGGTGGTAACGCCGTAGCACTTGCGAGTCTTGAGCTGATTTTCCCAACGCCGTTCGCTTCGGAAGAAGTGCGCAGTCAAATCCGAACCAGTGCATTTATTGATGCCGCGAGTGTTTGGGATACGGAGTTTGTCTTCCGTGAAGGCGTGGATGAAAAGTACTACTATGATTACTCAGATCCAGGTAACTATCGTGCTTCTTATGGTGTCGCACTGCAGTGGATGTCTCCGATGGGACCACTGGTATTCTCGGTTGCGAAACCAATTGAAATTTATGAAGGTGATGACGAAGAATTCTTCACTTTCACTATCGGCAGAACCTTCTAATTAAAGGACTTTAAAGTGAATAAAACAATTAAAGCGGCTGGTCTTGGCCTTTTGGTAATGACATCTTCTCTTTTTGCTCATGCTGCAGAAGCTGCACAGAAAATTGCATACGTGAATACCGCACAAGTGTTCCAAGAGCTTCCTCAACGTGAAGCTGTGCTGCAACAAATGCAGAAAGAGTTCAAAGACAAAGCGGATGAGCTAAAAGCGATTCAAGCTGAAGCAAGAACTAAAATTGAAAAGCTGAAGCGTGATGGCGAGCTACTTGGTCAAGAAGAAGTGGAAAAAATCCGCATCGAGATCGGTCAACTTGACAGCAAGTACAAAGTAAAAGCACAAGCACTAGAGCAAGCGTCTGCTCGTCGTGAAGCTCAAGAAAAAGCGAAGCTATTCCAACTGATTCAAAAAGCAGTTAAAGAAGTTGCAGAGAAGAAAGGCTACGATATGGTTATTGATATCACAGCACTGCAATACTCAAAACCTGAGTACAACATCTCTGAAGACGTAATCAAAGCATTAAAATAGACGTTTATGAAGACACTGACATTAGCCGAATTGGCAACAATTACTGGGGGCGAGCTACATGGTGACGCGACAGCGACAGTCACTATGGTTGCACCAATGGATAAAGCGCAGCAAGGTCATGTGACTTTCTTGTCTAATCCAAAGTACGCGAAACATTTAGCGCAATGCCAAGCAACAGTGGTCATGGTGAAAGCCGCTCAATTAGAGCAATGCCAGGGCAATGCTCTGGTTGTTGATGATCCTTACGTTGCTTTTGCTAAAGTGGCGCAAGCGCTAGATACCACACCGAAAGCTGCAGCAGGTATTGCACCTTCAGCAGTCATCGATGCAACAGCGAAACTTGGAGCCAACGTTTCAATTGGCGCTAACGCGGTTATCGAGGCGGGTGCTGAGCTTGGTGATAACGTCATCATTGGCGCGGGTTGCTTTATTGGTCAACACGCTAAAATTGGTAGCAACACTCAGCTTTGGGCTAATGTTAGTATCTATCACAACGTTGAATTAGGTAGCGATTGTCTTGTTCAAGCTAACACAGTGATTGGCAGCGATGGTTTCGGTTATGCAAACGAAAAAGGTGAGTGGATCAAGATCCCTCAACTTGGCACAGTGCGCATTGGTAACCGTGTCGAAATTGGTGCGTGTACCACCATTGACCGTGGTGCATTAGATGACACTGTAATTGCGGATAACGTCATTATTGATAACCAAATGCAAATCGCCCATAACGTAGAGATCGGATATGGTACAGCGATGGCAGGTGGTACAGTAGTGGCTGGCAGTACTAAGATCGGTAAGTACTGCATTATCGGTGGCGCGAGCGTAATTAATGGCCATATCGAGATTGTTGATGGTGTAACCATTACCGGTATGGGCATGGTAATGCGTGGTATCGAAGAAAAAGGTATGTACTCATCAGGTATTCCGCTACAAACAAATAAAGAGTGGCGCAAGACCGCAACTCGCGTGCATCGTATTGACGAAATGAATAAACGTCTCAAAGCTGTTGAAAAACAGTTGGAAGAGAAAACGGAATCTTAATTCCGTTGCTAGGAAAAAGACTCGCAAAGGGCGGGTCTTTTTTGTCTATATGCCCCTATGCGGCTTGAACTACGTAGCAACAGACGCATACTTGGGTATAATGCCTGCCAGAAAATGAATTTAGCATTCAAAATAGGAATATGACTTTGACTACAGAAAAGAAAACGATGAACATTACTGAGATTCAGGAATTGTTACCTCATCGCTACCCATTCTTATTAATTGATCGTGTAACAGATTACCAAGAAGCGAAATACTTAACTGCGATCAAGAACGTTTCTGTAAATGAACCTCAATTTACTGGTCATTTCCCTCAACTTCCTGTATTCCCGGGTGTATTGATCCTTGAAGCGATGGCACAAGCAACAGGCTTGTTGGCATTTAAATCATTCGGTGCACCGTCAGGTAACGAGCTTTACTACTTTGCTAGCGTAGATAACGCGAAATTCCGCAAGCCGGTAACTCCTGGTGATCAACTCGTGATCGAAGTTGAGTTTGTTAAAGAACGTCGTGGCATCGCAGCATTCTCGTGCTCAGCGAAAGTTGATGGCGACGTTGTATGTTCAGCTGACCTTAAGTGTGCTCGTCGAGAGTTTTAATTTATGATTCATGAAACTGCTCAAATCCACCCGATGGCGGTGGTTGAAGAAGGTGCAAAGATCGGTGCTAACGTTGTTGTTGGGCCGTTTACTTACATCACCTCTCATGTAGAGATTGGTGAAGGCACTGAAATCATGTCGCATGTTGTGATTAAAGGTCACACTACGATTGGTAAAGATAACCGTATCTTCCCACACGCAGTGATTGGCGAAGAGAACCAAGACAAGAAATACGGTGGTGAAGATACCACAGTAGTGATTGGTGATCGCAATGTGATTCGTGAAGCGGTGCAAATCCACCGTGGTACGGTACAAGATAAAGCAACGACTGTGATCGGTAATGATAACCTTCTGTGTGTTAACGCTCACGTTGCGCACGATGTTATCGTTGGTAACCATACTCATATTGGTAACAATGCGATTCTTGGTGGTCACGTAACGGTGGGTGATTACGCGGGTGTGATGGCGCTGTCTGCAATTCACCCATTCTGTACGGTAGGTGCTTACGCATACATTGGTGGTTGTTCGGCAGTGGTGCAAGACGTATTGCCATACGTACTGGCTCAAGGTAACCACGCTTCACCATTTGGTCTAAACCTAGTGGGTCTAAAGCGTAACGGTTTCGAGAAACCAGAACTACGTGCATTACAAAAAGCGTACAAAGAGATTTACCGTTCAGGTAAGACGCTAGAAGAAGTAAAACCAATTTTGGCAGAGATGGCACAAGAGTGGGCATCAATTGAGCCAATGTTGAAGATGCTTGAATCCACTGAACGTGGCATTATTCGCTAAGCGATTGAGCGCAAATTAGTATCAAAAGATCGCAGTGATGAACTGCGGTCTTTTTGTGTTTTTAAGCTGGGGAAAATTTACGATGGAAAGACCGCTGAGAATTGGCATCGTCGCCGGTGAATTGTCTGGCGATACCTTAGGTGAAGGCTTTATCAAAGCAATTAAACAGCAATATCCGAACGCGGAATTTGTTGGCATTGGTGGACCTAAGATGATTGCTCAAGGTTGTGAATCGCTGTTCGATATGGAAGAGTTGTCGGTGATGGGCTTAGTCGAAGTGCTTGGTCGCTTACCGCGCCTGCTGAAAGTCAAAGCCGAGTTGGTCAAATACTTCACCACTAATCCACCAGATGTCTTTGTCGGGATTGACGCTCCAGATTTCAACCTGCGCTTAGAGCTTGATTTGAAAAATGCCGGGATTAAGACTGTGCATTATGTCAGTCCATCGGTATGGGCATGGCGACAAAAGCGTATTTTTGGTATTGCCAAGGCAACCAACTTGGTGCTGGCGTTTTTGCCATTTGAAAAAGCGTTTTACGATAAATTCGATGTGCCGTGTGAGTTTATTGGTCATACTTTGGCAGATGCAATTCCTCTGCAATCAGACAAAGTGCCTGCCCGTGAATTGCTTGGCTTAGCGCAAGACAAACGTTGGTTAGCGGTGCTGCCGGGCAGTCGTGGTGGCGAGCTTAAAATGCTGGCTGAACCGTTTATTCAAGCTTGTAAGCAACTGCATGAAAAAGACCCAGAGCTTGGTTTTGTGGTTGCACTGGTTAACCACAAACGTCGTGAGCAATTTGAAGCAGCATGGCAAGAGATCGCCCCAGAGCTCGAGTTTACACTCATCGACGATACGGCTAAGAACGTAATTACCGCTTCTGATGCAGTCATGCTGGCGTCAGGTACTGTTGCGCTAGAGTGCATGCTGGTCAAGCGTCCAATGGTGGTGGGTTATAAAGTGAATGCCTTTACCGCCTTCTTGGCGCGCCGGATGTTAAAAACCAAGTATGTGTCGCTGCCGAATATTCTGGCTGATCAAGAGTTGGTCAAAGAGTTCCTACAAGAAGAGTGTACCCCAGAGAATCTTAGCCAAGAGGTAGAGTGTCTACTCGGCGAGCATGGTCAAGCAATGGTGAGTAAGTTTACTGAGATGCACCATTCGATCCGCAAAGATGCCGATCAGCAAGCGGCTAAAGCGGTGTTAAACCTAATTGAAATGAATAAAGTTGTATGACGAAAGAGAAAAAAGAGTTACCGCCATTTGAGTACCCGCAAGGTTACCAACTGATTGCTGGTGTGGATGAAGTGGGTCGTGGACCTTTAGTGGGCGATGTGGTGACCGCTGCCGTGATTCTTGATCCAAATAACCCTATTGAAGGGTTGAACGACTCTAAGAAGCTGAGCGAGAAAAAACGTTTAGCCTTATTGCCAGAGATTAAAGAAAAAGCACTGGCTTGGTCTGTAGGGCGCTGTTCTCCTGAAGAGATCGACGAGCTGAACATTTTACAAGCGACAATGGTGGCGATGCAGCGTGCGATTGCAGGGCTGCAAGTACAACCTGATTTGGCTCTAATTGATGGCAATCGTTGTCCACAGTTGCCAATGGATGCGTTAGCGGTGGTTAAAGGCGATTTACGCGTGGCAGAAATCAGTGCCGCATCTATCATTGCCAAGGTGGTACGTGACCAAGAAATGGAAGAGTTGGATAAACAATACCCACAGTTTGGCTTTGCCAAGCACAAAGGTTATCCAACCAAAGCGCACTTTGAAGCCATTGAGCAGCATGGTGTGATTGATCAACACCGTAAAAGCTTCAAACCAGTAAAAAAAGCACTCGGACTCGAAGAGTAATCGCGTAGAATAGTCAGTTAAGCGTCAAAGCCGGAAAGTATTAATGTCAGATCCAAAGTTTATTCACCTTCGTGTTCACAGTGATTTCTCCATGGTGGATGGCCTGTCGAAAGTGCCACCTCTTGTGAAGAAAGTGGCCGAAATGGGCATGCCAGCCATGGCATTAACCGATTTCACCAACTTATGTGGCTTGGTGAAATTCTATGGTACCGCCCATGGTTGCGGTGTGAAGCCAATTATTGGTGCTGACTTTGCCATGCAAATCCCAGAGTTTGGTGATGAGCTGGTTAAATTAACGGTATTGGCGGCGGATAACGTTGGCTATAAGAACCTAACGTTACTGATTTCTAAAGCCTATCTACGCGGACATGTTCAACATCAGCCAGTGATTGATCGTGACTGGTTGATTGATCTCGCAGAAGGTTTGATCCTCATCTCGGGCGGTAAGAGTGGTGATGTGGGTAAAGCTTTGCTGAAAGGCAATAAAAAGCTGGTGGATCAGTGTGTTGATTTTTATCAGCAACATTTTGCTGACCGCTACTATTTGGAGCTTACTCGTACTGGTCGTGCTGACGAAGAGAGCTATTTACACTTTGCGCTTGAACTGGCTCAGGAAAAAGACCTGCCAGTGGTGGCAACCAACGATGTGGTATTTCTCAACGAAGAGCTGTTTGATGCCCATGAGATCCGCGTGGCGATTCACGATGGTTACACACTAGAAGATCCTCGCCGTCCCAAGAACTACAGTCCTCAGCAATACCTGCGTAGTGAAGAGGAAATGTGTGAGCTATTTGCTGACATTCCCGAAGCACTAGAGAACAGTGTTGAGATTGCTAAGCGCTGTAATGTCACTGTCCGTTTGGGTGAATACTTCCTCCCAGCTTTCCCAACCGAAGGCATGAAAGAAACCGAATTCTTGGTGATGAAATCTCGAGAAGGTCTGGAAGATCGCCTTGAGTTTCTGTTCCCCGATGAAGAAGAGCGATTAAAGCGTCGTCCTGAATACGATGAGCGCCTCGAAATTGAACTGGAAGTAATCAACAACATGGGCTTCCCGGGCTACTTCTTGATCGTAATGGAGTTCATTCAATGGTCAAAAGATAACGCGATCCCGGTTGGACCTGGTCGTGGTTCAGGTGCGGGTTCATTGGTGGCTTATGCGTTAAAGATCACTGATCTCGATCCGCTTGAATATGACCTGCTATTCGAACGTTTCCTTAACCCAGAACGTGTATCCATGCCCGATTTCGACGTCGACTTCTGTATGGATAAGCGTGACCAAGTAATTGATCACGTTGCGGAAATGTATGGTCGTGATGCAGTATCACAGATCATTACTTTTGGTACCATGGCGGCGAAGGCGGTAATCCGCGATGTAGGTCGTGTACTGGGTCATCCATTTGGCTTCGTTGACCGCATTTCAAAATTGGTGCCGCCCGATCCAGGTATGACGTTGGAAAAAGCCTTCGCGGCTGAACCTGCACTACCTGAGCTTTATGCGGCTGATGAGGAAGTCAAAGAGCTGATTGATATGTGTCGCATCCTCGAAGGGTGTACACGAAATGCGGGTAAACACGCTGGTGGCGTGGTGATCTCACCAACCACCATTACTGACTTTGCGCCGATTTATGCCGACTCGGAAGGGCATTTTCCTGTTACTCAGTTTGATAAGAACGACGTTGAAACCGCGGGTCTGGTTAAGTTTGACTTCTTAGGTCTGCGTACCTTAACCATTATCGACTGGGCGCTTGGTTTGATTAACCCGCGCCTTGAGCGCAACGGTGAAGCGCCGGTACGTATTGAGTCGATTCCATTACAAGATGAAGCCTCATTCCGTGTGCTGCAAAACTCGGAAACCACCGCAGTATTCCAGCTTGAATCGCGTGGTATGAAGGAGCTTATCAAACGTCTGCAACCGGACTGTTTTGAAGATATCATCGCATTGGTAGCGCTTTTCCGTCCGGGTCCATTACAATCGGGCATGGTGGATAACTTTATCGACCGTAAACACGGACGCGAAGCGATCTCTTATCCAGATGAAAAGTGGCAACATGAATCATTAAAAGAGATTCTTGATCCCACTTACGGCATCATTCTTTACCAAGAACAGGTAATGCAGATCGCTCAGGTACTGTCTGGCTACACCCTAGGTGGTGCAGATATGTTGCGTCGTGCGATGGGTAAGAAAAAACCGGAAGAGATGGCCAAACAACGTGCCACCTTTGAAGATGGTGCGGTGAAAAATGGCGTCGACGGCGAGTTGGCGATGAAAATCTTCGACTTGGTAGAGAAGTTTGCTGGCTACGGCTTTAACAAATCGCACTCAGCGGCGTACGCATTGGTTTCTTACCAAACGTTATGGCTAAAGACTCACTACCCGGCAGAGTTCATGGCGGCGGTAATGACCGCGGATATGGATAACACCGAAAAAGTGGTTGGTCTGGTCGACGAATGTTTCCGCATGAAACTTAAAGTGCTACCGCCAGACATTAACTCAGGTCTATACCGTTTTAATGTTGATGAAGATGGTGCGATTGTTTACGGTATCGGCGCGATCAAAGGGGTGGGTGAAGGTCCAATTGAAGCGATCTTAGCGGCGCGTAACAAAGACGGTCACTTTAAAGATTTATTCGATTTCTGTGCGCGTATTGATCTTAAGAAGGTTAATAAACGCGTGATTGAAAAGCTGATTTATGCTGGTGCACTCGATAGACTGGGACCACACCGTGCAGCTTTGATGGCGTCACTCGACGATGCCGTAAAAGCGGCGAGCCAACACCACCAAGCGGAGGCGTTTGGTCAGTCAGACTTGTTCGGTGTATTGACTGAAGCGCCAGAAGAAGTTGAGAACAAATACACCAAAGTGCCACCTTGGCCTGAAAAAGTATGGCTAGAGGGTGAACGCGAAACACTGGGTCTTTATTTGACCGGGCACCCAATTAATGCCTACATCAAGGAACTGGGTAAGTACACCAGTTGTCGACTTAAAGATGCAACACCAACCAGACGTGATCAATCTGTGACGATTTCTGGCTTAGTGATCGCCTCTCGAGTGATGACGACCAAACGTGGTACACGTATCGGTATTATGACGCTCGATGATCGCAGTGGTCGTATGGAAGTGATGTTGTTCTCGGATGCGTTAGAAAGATATGCAGAACTGCTTGAAAACGATAAAATTCTGGTAGTTTCTGGACAGGTCAGCTTTGATGATTTTAATGGTGGCCTTAAAATGACCGCGCGCGAGGTAATGGACCTTGGCGCTGCGCGTGAAAAATACGCACGCGGTCTTTCTGTTTCGATAAGCGAATCGCAAGTCGACAGCCAATTTTTTGAGCGCTTTAGTTCGATACTAGAGCCTCATCGAGCAGGAACAATTCCTGTTCACGTATACTACCAGCGCCAAGACGCCAGAGCGCGTTTGACGTTAGGTACAGAGTGGCGAGTAACGCCGAGTGATGCTCTATTAGATGATTTAAAACAGTTGCTTGGTTCTGACCAAGTAGAACTCGAATTTAACTAAATTTGGTACACGTTGCCGAATCAAAAAGGATCGATAGATGAGCCTAAACTTTCTAGAATTTGAAAAGCCTATCGCAGAACTTGAAGCTAAGATTGAAGCTCTACGCGACGTATCGCGTCATGGCGGCGAGGCTGGTGTCGATCTCGATAAAGAGATTGAGCAACTAGAGAAGAAAAGCCTAGAACTTAAAAAGAAGATCTTCAGTGATTTAGGTGCTTGGGAAACCGCTCAATTAGCTCGTCACCCACTGCGTCCTTACACACTAGATTACATCGACCATATCTTTACTGAGTTTGATGAATTAGCAGGTGACCGTCACTACGCAGACGACAAAGCAATCGTGGGTGGTATGGCGCGCCTAGAAGGTCGTCCTGTGATGATCATTGGTCACCAAAAAGGCCGCGAAACCAAAGAAAAAGTGAAACGTAACTTTGGTATGCCAAAACCAGAAGGTTACCGTAAAGCGCTACGTTTAATGCAAATGGCAGAGCGTTTTAACATGCCTATCATTACCTTTATCGATACCGCAGGTGCATACCCAGGTGTTGGTGCAGAAGAGCGCGGTCAATCTGAAGCTATCGCAATGAACTTAAAAGTGATGGCAGGTCTTAAAGTGCCAGTGATTTGTAACGTAGTTGGTGAAGGTGGTTCAGGTGGTGCACTAGCGATTGGCGTAGGTGACTACGTAAACATGCTGCAATACTCAACCTACTCAGTAATTTCACCAGAAGGTTGTGCATCAATCCTATGGCGTGATTCAGATAAAGCGCCGCAAGCCGCAGAGGCAATGGGTCTAATCGCTCCGCGTCTAAAAGAGCTAGAGCTAATCGATGAGATCATCGAAGAGCCACTAGGTGGCGCACATCGTAACCACAAGCAAATGGCGGCAAACATGAAGCAAACCCTGCTTCGCCAGCTTGATGAGCTTGAGCAGTTTGATGATGAAGCGTTGATGGCGCGTCGTTATCAGCGTCTTATGAATTACGGTTACTGCTGATCCCTGCCTACTCAGAATTACAGCGTTGTTGACGGGCGCTCGAAAACCTCATCACATAGTGAGACTATGTACACGAAGTGCTCAGAGGCTTTTCTCGCTGGTCGCCTAGCTGTAATCCCGATTAGTTTGGGATAGCGAGTTAAAAATATTATGAAAGGTTGAGCGAGTCTCAGCCTTTTATTTTTGTCTCGTCTGCCTACTTAGCATGGCAGCGTTGTTGATGGCGCTGTGGTTTTGGCTAGTCGAGGTAAATGCCTGAACAAGGGTTGAGCGAGTCTCAACCCTTTTTGTTTTTGGTGTAGAATAGCCGTAATTGCTTTTTTCGATGTCTAGGATCATGGACTCACTATACGCTCTCTTTAGTCACTCAATTAATCAGCTCAAGCCGCAGAGGTTAGTGCTCGCACTCAGTGGTGGCGTCGATTCTCGTGTCTTGCTCGATCTGCTCAGTCACTATAAGCAGCAGCATGCAATCCCTTGTTTAGCAGTCCATGTCCATCATGGATTGAGCAGTAATGCGGATAATTGGGCTGATTTATGTCGTGACTGGTGTCAGCAATCAGGGGTCGAGTTAGCGGTTGAACGCGTTCAGTTGGATTTAACAGGGCGCAGTATTGAAGAGAGTGCGCGTGAAGCTCGTTATCAAGCGCTTGCTAAGCATCTGCAGATGGGTGATGTGATGCTCACCGGTCAACATAGTGATGATCAGCTCGAAACCTTTTTACTGGCGTTAAAGCGCGGTAGTGGTCCTAAAGGTTTATCGGCAATGGCAAAACAAATGCCGTTTGCCAATTCAACCATACTTCGTCCATTGTTGACTGCATCGAGGCAACAAATAGAGCAATATGCAACAGAGCACCAACTCACTTGGGTTGAGGATGAAAGCAATCAAGACACCCGCTTTGATCGCAATTTCATACGCCATCAAGTTGCGCCTATTTTGCAACAGCGTTGGCCGCATTTTGCCAGTTCGGTGCAACGCAGTAGTGAGTTATGCGCAGAGCAAGAAGCGCTGCTGGAAGAACTGCTCAGCGAGAAACTGAGCCAAGTCATGATGGCTGACAACAGTTTATCGATAACCCAGTTAGCAAAACTGAGTGAGCGAGTTCGGGGGCAATTGATTCGTATGTGGCTTGCCGATTTAGGGCAGAAGATGCCAAGCCGCGACCATCTCAGCAAAATATGGCAACAAGTGGCACTCGCGCGCGAAGATGCTAACCCGATTCTTAACTTATCGGCTGGGCAGATCCGGCGTTCAGGCAGTTTTTTATACTGGGTTGAGGCAGTGAAAGATATTTCTGCATGGCAGCAGAATATCGCTTTGCAACAAGTTATCGAGTTACCAGAACAGTTGGGAACTCTGCAAATCACTTGCAATACATCAGGGCAATTATCGCAAGCGGCACTGAGTCAGGCGCCACTGCGAGTGATGTTTAACCCGGAAGGGTTGAGTGCTCATCCTGTCGGGCGAGGTCATAGCCGAAAACTGAAAAAACTGTTTCAGGAGTTTGGCGTGCCAAGTTGGCAGCGACGCCGGATGCCAATATTACTTTGCGGTGAGCAGGTGGTCGCAATTGCAGATTTATTTATTGATCAGCGTTTTGTGGGGCAAGATTGTGAACTTGTCTGGGACAAGAGCACTGATGTTATGTGACAATTTTATTGAGCAATTTAGAACAATAAAATTAGAAACATAAGGAAGAACAATGAAGAAAGTAGCATTTGGACTGGCTATCAGCATGACGATATTAAGCGCGCAAGCGATGGCTGCCGGTGATATTGAAGCGGGCAAAGCCAAAGCGGGTGTGTGCATGGCATGCCACGGCGCTGATGGTATTGCGATGATTCCTGGCTACCCAAATCTAAAAGGACAAAATGAGCAGTATCTGGTTTCTTCGATCAAAGCGTATCAAACCAATCAACGCCAAGGCGGATTATCTGGTGTGATGAAAGCGCAAGCGGATTTATTGAGTGATGCCGATATCGCGAATTTAGCTGCATATTATGCAAGTTTAAAGTAACCCAAGACGAAATTAACTGTTTATCGCCCAAGCCTTGTTGCTTGGGCTTTTTATTGCAGTAGCTTTTTGGGATAATGGCACAAATAACGTAAGTTTAAGGGATGAACATGAAAAAGATTGAGGCAATTATTAAGCCTTTTAAATTGGACGATGTGCGTGAAGCTTTAGCAGAAGTTGGCATTACAGGTATGACGGTTTCTGAGGTAAAAGGCTTTGGTCGTCAAAAAGGTCATACTGAGCTTTATCGTGGCGCTGAGTACATGGTCGACTTTTTACCGAAAGTGAAGCTAGAGATCGTCGTAACCGATGAAGTGGCGGATCAATGTGTCGACACTATTATCGAGACTGCACAAACCGGTAAGATTGGTGATGGTAAAATCTTTATCACTGATGTTGAACGTGTGGTACGTATTCGCACTGGCGAAGAAGACGAAGACGCCATCTAATTTTGACAAAAGAGCCGCTAGGCTCTTTTGTTTTATTCTCCCTTGCAGCGCCTGCAAACTTAAGGAATTCGAGTACAATAAGGATATTATGTAGGGCAGAGATATCCGAACTATGAAAAAACGAGTATTGATTGCTTTACCTGTGGTTGCGATTGCAGCGACGGTGATTGCCTATCACTCCATTTTTACCTTGCCTGATTCAGCCAAAGTCTCCACCTTATCTCCTTCAGTGCAAACACCAGAATTGGCTTGTTATAACAATCCTAAAGCGACAGCGATTGATCACCAAGGTCAACTTAATGTGCTGGTATGGAATATTTATAAGCAAAATCGCACCAGTTGGCAGAGCGCGTTGGATTATTTATCCCAAGATAAGCAATTATTGCTGCTGCAAGAAGCAAGCATGACGCCAGAGCTTCGCCAATGGATTGATCAAGGTAAGTGGAGCGGGAATATTGTCGACGCATTCAAAGCGTTTGATACCAAAGCTGGGGTGCTCAATCTTGCGCATCAGTTGCCCCAAAAGGCGTGTGCTTATACCGAAATGGAACCTTGGTTGAGATTGCCTAAATCGGCGATATACGCAACTTATCCATTATCCAACGGGCAGAGCTTAGCGGTGGTGAATATCCATGCGATTAACTTTACCTATGGTACGGAAGAGTATCATCGTCAGTTAGACTCGCTCGCGACAGTGTTAGCAAAGCACGGCGGACCAATGATTATTGCCGGTGATTTTAACAGTTGGAGTGAGGAGCGTTTGCGAGTGATGAAATCACTATTGGATAAGCTCAAAGTCAAAGAGGCTACCTACCAACCAGACCATCGCAAGCAGTTCATCAATGGTTTACCGCTTGATCACTTGTTCTATCGAGGTCTAGTACTAGAAAAAGCAAAGGCGCCAATAAGTGACGCCTCTGATCATAATCCTATCGAAGTATACTTCCGTTTACCTTAGGGCTTTAGAATATTGCGATGTAAAGCGCCCAAGCAAAAAAGTAAATAAACCAAGGCAGGGCAGAGATCACTAGCGCTTGACCGCGCTCGAACTCTGTCCATGTGCCAACTGCCGCGTAGCCAAGCGCAATATACCAAGGCATGAGTAGTGGCAGTGCGTTGGCAAATTCAAACCAATCACTGGTCATAGGCAGCTTTAGTAGACCGTTGAGGCTATTCAGGTCGGCAGCATAACTCATTACCTGTCCATGCTTTAATAGCACGCTGACATAGCTGGCAAAGTCACCGACTACCGCTGGGAAGATAATCACACAACTGGCAGCAAACCATTTCCAAAATCCATGCTGGTGTTGGCTCGGTTTAGTAGCGAAAAATAGCCAGAATGCCAACAGCATGATAGTGGTAAAGCGACCAAGAATATCTAAGATGATCTCTGTCGCCATCAAGGTATTGGCATCAAGTAGCGCAATTTGCTCTGGGCTGACTTGTTGCAGTTGCGGGATCAGCCCTTGCTTTAGCCAGGCAAAATCGACCATGTCAAAGTAGGCGCCCCAAAACAGGAATGGGGTAACCAACAAGACGATAAAGGGCTGCCAGCCCCACATGCCACGCTGATGTATGGCAAGGAAACACGCGCTAGGCGAGCGGAAAATGTCGACTAGCATGGTTAATGGGTTGCTCGATGGTGTCATACGCTTACCTTCGTCACATCAACATACAGTTTGAGTTTTTGACCTGGTTGTAGGTACTTTTTCTGCTGTAAGTTGTTCCATTTCACTACGTCTTGGCTTTTCACTTTAAACTTATTCGCGATGCCACTGACGGTATCGCCACTGCGGACATTGTAGAAAACTGTGCGGATGATGGCGCCATCAGAACTGTTTTTCCAAATTACCAATTTTTGACCGACGCGTAGAGTATCGCGAGGTCCCATGCCATTCCATTTCGCCAGTGAGGTGTGTGACACTTTATTGGCTTTAGCGATGCTCCATAAGCTGTCACCGCTCGCAACGGTGTGGGTAAGTTTGTACTTACCACGCGCAGTGGATTGAGTTTTCGCCAAGCGGTTAGCTGCGCTTAATGAATATGCTTTGTCATCTTTGGTCGAGACTGGGATAAGCAGATGCTGACCGATACGGATGTTGTTATTGCTCATGTTGTTGGCGTTGCGAATAACTTTGCTCGTAGTATTGTACTTGCGCGCTAATACGCTAATCGTATCGCCAGATTTTACTTTGTAGCGAACAACTTGCATGCCCTTACCACGGTTAGCAGTAAGTTCGGTTTTAAACTTTTTAACCGAGTCAATTGGCAGCAGCAATTGGTTTGGTCCACCAGGTGCGGTCGCCCATTGGTTGTAGGCAGGGTTCAGTCCTTGTAATTCACGCACTGAAATGCCGGCATAGTTTGCCGCGATAGCTAGATCCAGTTGCTCTTTAGGTTGAACGATCTCAACCACTTGTTTGTTGGCAATCGGTGGGATCTCAATGCCGTATTTCTCTTGGTTAGCAACGATATCAGCGAGTGCCAACAGTTTAGGAACATAACTGCTGGTCTCTTTTGGCAAATCTAATGAGAAGAAGTCGATTGGCTTACCTAACTTCTTGTTTTTACGGATCGCGCTTGAAACGCGACCGCCACCGCTGTTGTAGGCAGCAATCGCATGTGACCAGTTGCCATCAAAGCGCTTATTGAGATCGGTTAAGAAGTCTAATGCTGCGTCAGTGGCTGCCGGTACATCACGACGACCGTCATACCAGAAATCTTGCTCAAGCCCGTACATTTTTCCGGTTGATGGCACAAATTGCCACAGACCAGCTGCGCTGCCGTGTGAGTAGGCAAAGGCATCAAATGAGCTTTCAACCACGGGCAGTAGTGCTAACTCAAGCGGTAAGCCACGTTGCTCGATTTTTTCAGTGATCAAATAGAGGAAAGGTTCAGCACGTTGAGAGACGGTTTTGAGGTGGCTTGGGTGTTTCAGATACCAAGTACGGTAATAGTCCACTTTTTTCTGGTCTGGAATCGGCATCTCTAGCTGCATCGCAATGCGTTTCCACACATCTTGCTGCGACTGAGGAGTGACCACAGGAGCTGCAACTACTTCAGGTTCTACAGGTGTAGTCACCGATGATGCTGGAGCTACTGTAACAGTAGAACTTTTGTCTGATGTCGTCTGCGCATCAGATTTTTCAGTAGTTGGCTGGGTGGTTTGGCAACCGGCTAAAAGCAGTAGCGTCACCCAGCTGTATTTAAATCGCATGGGACAGCCCTTTTAAAAAATGGCTGCTGATAATACTTGCGACTTTGGTTAGATGACAAGCAAGAAAACGTTAAAATTCGTTCTTCCACTCACGTAATGCTGTAAAAATTGAGATAGGATCGATTTGTGCCGTTCGGTTGCTCACTGATTTTATGACACTCGGTTCATCTGCACGTAAGAACGGATTTATCCATTTTTCGCGACGAATGGTCGTCGGTAAAGTCGGCTTGTTTTGTGCGCGTAGACGGTTAACTTCTTCGCGGTATTTTTTTAGTTGCTCGTTATCCGGCTCAACAGCTAACGCAAAAGCGATGTTGCTGGAGGTGTACTCATGAGCGGCGAATACTTCGGTCTCTTCTGGCAGTGCCACGAGCTTTTGTAGCGATTGGTACATTTGCTCCATGGTGCCTTCAAATACACGTCCACAGCCTGCCGAGAAAAGTGTGTCGCCACAAAATAGCTTGCCGTCACCGACGTAGCCGATGTGACCTAAAGTGTGACCTTCTAGCCCTATCACCATAAACACTTCGTCAAACAGATTAATTTGATCGCCAGCGCTGACCGGATGGGTTAGGGTAGGGACTGGTTCATCTGCCGGACCGACCACATCGATCTCTGGAAATTGGCGCACCAGCTCTGGAATGCCACCAATGTGATCGTTGTGGTGATGAGTAATTAAGATTGCATCTAAAGTTAACTCATGTTCTCGGAGATAAGCCAACACAGGCGCGGCATCACCTGGGTCGACAACAGCACAACGGCGATCGCTATTTTCGATCAGCCAGATGTAATTGTCGTTAAATGCAGGTATGCTTTTGATATCTAACATGGTTGGGTCTCCATACATCAAAGTGAGCTAGCTATGAAACCAGCACGCAGTGAAAAAAAGCTTCAGCAGCCCCATTCTTGGGCGCAATTAAAAAATGGTCAATGGGTTAACGAATCTATCCAAACTCGACTTGATGAGTGGTGTCCAAAACTTTTTGGCTACCATATGCTTAAGTTGGGTGGCTTAAGCTGCGAGCTCACTAGCTGTAACTGTAATATTCAACATCAAGTTAATCTAGATATCCACAATCCTTTGCATAATGTGATCGCAGATGGTTACGATTTACCCTTTCTTGAGAAAAGTTTCGATGTCGTCATTCTTGCCCATCAGCTCGATTACTGCAATGACCCACATCGCATGTTGAGGGAAGTCGATCGGGTAATGATTGATGATGGCTATTTAATCATCACTGGTTACAATCCCGTGAGTTTGACTGGGCTAGCGAGTTTAATGCCATGGCGCAAAAACAATTTGCCGTGGAGCGGACGGATGTTTACCCCTAATCGGGTTAAAGATTGGTTGGGAATCCTCAATTATCAAGTGATTGAATGTGATCGTTACGGGCTGTTTCCTATGCAGCGGTATCGCACTATGTGGACTTGGCTTGAAAATGGTATCGGAGAGTGGGCTGCGCCATTTGGCAGCTTGTATTATATCGTTGCCCGTAAACGGACTTATCCGCTTAAGCCGATTAAACCGCATTGGAAGCTCAAACGAAAATTGACGCCGATTGGCGTCAATTACAAGGTGTCATCGAAGTCGAATTAATCGGTTAGCTAGGAATATAACCCGTATCTTCATCGGTTGGGTTTTCTGCCGCAGTGCGCGCCAGTTCGTCACACATTTCATTTTCGCGATGCCCTGCGTGACCTTTTACCCAACGCCAATCAATCTGATGACGTTCAGTTTCTTTATCCAATGCTTGCCACAGGTCGGCGTTTTTCACCGGTTTCTTATCGGCGGTTTTCCAACCGCGTTTTTTCCAGTTGTGAATCCATTGAGTAATACCTTGGCGAACGTATTGGCTATCGGTAGTGAGGATCACGTTACATGGCTCTTTTAAAGCTTTTAGCGCCACAATTGTCGCCATCATTTCCATGCGGTTGTTGGTTGTAAGGGTGTAGCCCTTGGCTAAGGTCTTTTCATTCTGCTTGTAACGCAGCACGATGCCGTAACCGCCAGGTCCCGGATTGCCTAAGCAAGAACCATCTGTGAAAATTTCCACTTGTTTCGTCATGATTTGATACTATAAGAGCTTGCACATATTTACTCATAGTCTGACACATAGTTTGTAATGAATACCAGCAACAATTCTAATCAGCATCGTATCGTGGTACTCGATACCGAAACCACGGGTATGAACCAAGAGGGTGGTCCACACTACCTTGGGCATCGCATTGTCGAAATCGGTGCGGTAGAGATCATCAACCGCAAACTGACCGGTCGACATTTCCACGTCTATATCAAACCTGACCGTGAAATTCAGGCGGAGGCGATTGGCGTTCACGGTATCACCGATGAGTTTTTGCGTGATAAGCCGCAATACAGTGAAGTACACCAAGAATTTCTCGACTTTATTAAAGGCGCTGAACTTGTCGCACACAACGCGCCCTTCGACGTCGGCTTTATGGACTATGAGTTTGATAAACTCGACCCACAAATCGGTAAGACCGAGCAGTATTGTAAGGTTACCGATACCCTTGCCATGGCGAAGAAAATCTTCCCAGGTAAGCGTAACAACCTTGACGTTTTGTGTGACCGTTATGGAATAGATAACTCGCACCGTACGCTCCACGGGGCATTGCTCGATGCGGAGATCCTCGCTGACGTTTATCTATTGATGACCGGTGGGCAAACCTCGCTGCAATTTAATGCTGGCAGTAACAGCGAAGGTGTGGGAGGTGAGTCGATAAAACGTGTCTCAAGTGAACGAAAAGCGCTAAAGGTTTTGCGTGCCAGTGCCGATGAAATAGAAGCACATAATGGTCGTCTAGATATCGTTGAGAAAAGCGGAAGCTGCCTTTGGCGTCAATAGGAGAAAAGATGTTGAGGATCGGGTTAGCCTTAATCGGCTTGTTAGTTAGTACATTCTGCTTTGCCGCTGGGCAAACTTCCGTACCCGAGAGCTCAATGTCATTGCTCGACAACCGCTTTCGTGTTGATCCGACCATCAAGCAGATAACTTTTGTCATTTATCGCGCCGAAGGTTCGAATGCCGTCGTGTTAGTGCGTCCTGATGGTCGTAAATATTATTCTCATCGCCATCCCGACAATGTTCGTTGGTATCAAGAGTCAGCGATGGATATTATTTCCATCGATAATCCGATGCCGGGTCCTTGGCAAGCGGTCGGTAAAGTGACGCCGAAGAACAAAATTAAGCTGATTTCTCATCTTGAGCTTGCGTCAGAGGTTTTGCCTGAACGTTTGTATCAAGGCGAAGAGTTAAAGTTCACTGCACGCCTAACCTCAGATGATAAACCGTTATTATTGAGAGACTTTCTTGACCGCGTTAATCTGAAAGTCACGTTTACTAAGTATGTCGAGAACGAATCGGCGTTGATCAAAGAAGCTCGCCCAGTGCCAATTGAAATTGGCGAGTTTGCCGATGATGGTGCAGGGCTTGACGAACATGCTGGTGACGGAGTATTTACCGTCAAATTGCCAATTTCAGCCCCGCCAGGTAAATATCGTGTGCGCATTACTTCGGGTAATGGTGTGTTTTTGCGTGCACAAGAGCAAGAAGTATTGGTCTACCCGAATCCAATTGAACTGACTTTCATTCAATCGCGTCAAGTTGGTCAGCAGCATCAGGTAATTTTTACTGGCGAGCAAGGGATGATTAAGCCTGGCAGTTTAGCTGCTCATATTGAGCATACCAATGCCGACGGCGGCACAGTTTCGGTCGAGGGGAGTGCTGCATCTGATGAGGATATGAGCGTCACCTTGGAAATTCCGTACTCTGATAAGGTAGGTGAGTACTCATGGCACGGTATCGCTTATGCCACCGAATTGGGAACGAATCGCGAATTGATGTTACCAGTGACGGCGCAAACCTACAGTGTTGTCAAAGATATCGATTTAGCCGAAACCAGACGCTTACAAGAGTTGGAGCGTATTCAACAAGCGAAGCTACTTGAAGAGCAGCGTATTAAAGAAGCCCGTGAAGCACAGCGTAAAAGAAGTATCATGATTATTGCGATTAGTAACGTCGTGCTGGTGGTTGTTGGGTTAGTTGGCTGGTTTGTGATGCGAAAAATTAAAGCCAAACGTGCGGCAATTCCAGAGATGCAATTGGAAATGCCGAAGAAGTAGCAATATCTCATTGAAAAATAAAGGGCTGCATCGGCAGCCCTTTTCTATATCTGACTCTTTTATAATCAGCGAACGCTACGCCACTTCATCCATACTCATTGGTTGTAGTGGTTTCGCTGCAAGCTCTTGTGGTTCAAAATCATCGACATTAATCACGTATAAGCGCTGTTTTTCCGCTTCGATTAACAGTTGGGCTTCATGTTGCTCTATCACACCAAGCTCCAATCCTTGAGCGGCAATTTTATCTAGCATTAGGAATGGCTTGCGTTTACCTTGCGCTTGGCACACCTTATCAAACACAGGCTCTGCCTCTAAGATCACCTTTAATGCCTGCTCAATACGCCCCGCTGGGTTAAACTCACTGGCAGTGAGGTATTGATTGCGACCCAGTCGTGAGCGGGTTTCACTTGGAGTTTGCAGCAGTTGTGCCACTTGGCTATCGAGCTTATCACTTGGTGCTTTGCGGGTACGTCCTAGTGGCATCACGATAAATTTTAGTAGTGTCGCAACCGCGCGATTTGGGAAGTTAGCTAACAGTCCTTCAATCGCTTGTTCAGTTTGATACAAGCTATCTTGCATCCCCCAGTGCACTAGCGGTAAGTCTTGCGCATTACGCCCTTCAATATCGAAACGCTTCAATGTTGCCGAACCTAGGTATAGTTGACTTAATACGTCACCAAGGCGCGCAGAAAGGCGTTCTTTGCGTTTTAATGAACCACCGAGCACTGCCATCGAAATATCTGACAATAGGGCGATATTGGCGCTGTAGCGGTTCAATTGTTGATAGTAACGTTGAGTCTGATCGTTAACTGGAGAGGTAGAGAAGCGTCCGTCAGTTAAACCAAGCCAGAAGCTGCGTACTAAGTTACTGATGGTAAAGCTGACATGACCGGCAAGCGCTGCATCGAACTTTTCTAACGCATCACTTTGTTCAGAGTAAGCGGCTTCCATTTCGTTGAGTACATATGGGTGGCAGCGAATCGCCCCTTGACCAAAGATGATCATTGAACGAGTTAGAATGTTTGCCCCTTCAACCGTCACGGCTATGGGTGCACCTTGGTAGCCGCGCGCTAAGAAGTTGGATGGACCCATACAGATCCCTTTACCACCCACGATATCCATCGCGTCGATAATGCTGGCTTGTCCACGGTGAGTACAATGGTATTTCACAATCGCTGAGATAACAGATGGTTTCTCACCTAAATCAATACCCGCGACCGTCAGTTCACTTGCCGCATCCATCACATACGCATTACCGGCCAAGCGTGCTAATGGTTCCTCAACGCCTTCCATATGACCAATTGGTTGTTTAAATTGACGGCGGATACGTGCGTAAGCGCCCGTTGCCAGCGCAGCGGTTTTGATGCCGCCGGTGGAATTGGATGGCAAGGTAATGCCACGACCCACAGACAGACACTCAACCAGCATACGCCACCCTTGTCCGGCCATTTTCTCGCCGCCGATGATGTAATCCATCGGTACAAAGAGCTCGTTGGCTCGAGTTGGACCATTTTGGAACGGTACGTTAAGTGGGAAGTGACGATTGCCGATCTCAACCCCTTTGAGGTGCGTTGGGATAAGCGCACAGGTAATACCTAAGTCTTTCTGCTCACCCAGTAAACCATCAGGATCGCGTAGCTTAAACGCCAGTCCCAAGACCGTAGCAACAGGGGCTAACGTGATATAGCGTTTGTTCCACGTTAGGCGCATCCCCAGTACTTGTTCGCCTTGCCAGTCGCCATAACAGACGATGCCGTAATCTGGTATTGCACCGGCATCAGACCCAGCTTCTGGGCTGGTTAGGGCAAAACATGGGATCTCTTTACCCTGTGCGAGACGTGGCAGGTAGTAGTCTTTTTGTTCTTTGGTTCCGTAGTGTTGTAACAGTTCACCAGGACCAAGCGAGTTAGGTACACCAACCGTAGAGGAGAGCACGCCGGAAACACCGGTGAGCTTCTGCAATACCAGTGACTGGGCGTAGGCTGAGAACTCTAATCCGCCATACTGTTTTTTGATGATCATGGCAAAAAACTTATGATCTTTCAGGTACTGCCACACTTCAGGCGGGAGATCTGCTAACTCGTGGGTCACTTGGTAGTCACTGACCATGGCACACACTTCTTCAACCGGACCTTCGAGGAAAGCTTGCTCTTCAGCACTGAGCTTAGGCGCTTTGATTGCGTGCAGTTTGTTCCAATCTGGTTTGCCTTTAAATAGCTCAGCCTCCCACCAAACCGTACCCGCATCCAGGGCTTCTTTTTCGGTTTGAGACATGGCTGGCAGCACTTTACGAAACAGCGTGAGTGCTTTGCGGCTAATCAGCGATTGGCGAATTGATGGTACGGCAAGCACCGCAAGCGCGGTTAAGAAGAGCACCCAAGCCATTGTGCCAGTGAAGCCTGACAAGGTGAGCACCACCATTGTCGCAGTCATCGCGGCGACAGAGATCAGTAAAGAGGTGCGATGGTAAAGGCAAACACCGAGTACGGTGGCAAAGCCAAGTATAGAGAGCAAGATATCCATATTAAGGTTCCTTTTCAGACTTCGTTTCTATTTGTACGTCTGCTTTTTGGTAAGAGGTCTAACCAGTTAAATTGTAATCGAGATATTAAATAAATGTAAAATCAATAACTGTCTAAAAAGTGATCTAAGTAGAGTAAAAAATCTAAAACTGTGGCGTGATGACGATTTTGTGTACGTGAAAGGTCAAGAATCATTGAAATCTTGCTTACTGGCTATCGACAGTCGTTGTGGTTCAAGTAAACTCAGAAGAGTAAAGGGCGTTTGCCTAATTAACAGAATTCAAGAGAATGCTTATGTACCAGGATTTGATTAAAAGCGAGCTGACAGAAGCCGCTGACGTACTGAACAAGTTCCTAAGTGATGATCACAATATTGCTCAGATTGAAGCTGCGGCAAAGCTGATCGCTGATTCGTTCAAGCAAGGTGGTAAAGTGCTATCTTGTGGTAATGGTGGCTCGCACTGCGACGCAATGCACTTTGCCGAAGAGTTAACTGGCCGTTACCGTGAAAACCGCCCTGGTTACCCAGGTATCGCGATTTCTGATCCAAGCCACTTGTCTTGTGTAAGTAACGACTTCGGTTACGACTTTGTTTTCTCTCGTTATGTAGAAGCGGTCGGAGCAAAAGGCGACGTATTGTTTGGTCTGTCGACATCAGGTAACTCTGGCAATATTCTCAATGCGATTGAAGCGGCAAAAGCGAAAGGAATGAAAACCATCGCGCTAACAGGTAAAGATGGTGGCAAGATGGCAGGTTGTGCGGATATTGAGATCCGTGTGCCGCATTTTGGCTATGCAGACCGCATTCAAGAGATCCACATCAAGATCATTCATATCGTGATCCAATTGATTGAGAAGGAAATGGAGAAGTAATCTCCATTTCAAACCACACGGTTTAGGTGCGCAGCGGCTCGGTATCTATTGGCGAGTCGCTGTGAACTGGTTTAAAGGGAGTAAGATAAGCCATGTGTGAATTGCTCGGTATGAGCGCCAACGTTCCAACCGATATTTGTTTTAGTTTTACTGGCTTGATGCAGCGAGGTGGTAATACCGGTCCACATCGCGATGGTTGGGGTATTACCTTTTACGAGGGCAAAGGCTTTCGTACTTTCAAAGATCCCAACCCTAGCTGTGATTCTAAAATTGCAGAGCTCGTGCAAAACTATCCGATAAAAAGCCAAGCGGTGATCAGCCATATTCGCCAAGCCAATCGTGGTGGTGTGAATTTGGAAAATACTCACCCGTTCACTCGCGAGTTATGGGGACGCTACTGGACTTTTGCTCACAATGGACAGCTAAGTGATTATCAAGACCTCATCACCGGACGCTTTCGTCCAGTTGGTCAAACCGACAGTGAACTCTCTTTTTGTTGGCTGCTTAAGCAGTTAGAAGAGCGCTATCCAGAACCACCGCAAGACATGGTCGGGGTATTTCGTTTTATTGCTAAATGCTGCGATAAGTTACGTGAGAAAGGGGTATTTAATATGCTGCTTTCCGATGGCGAATACGTAATGACTTACTGTACCAATCATCTTTACTGGATCACTCGACGTGCACCTTTTGGCAAAGCTTCATTAATTGATGAAGATGTGGAAATTAATTTCCAAGAAGAAACCACACCGAATGATATCGTCTCGGTGATTGCAACGCAGCCGTTAACCGACAATGAAACGTGGCATCGAATGAAGCCCGGTGAGTTTGGTATTTTCCATTTCGGCGAGTTGATTGATGGCAATGAAGATGCGCTGGTGGATGTCGCTTTTGCACCGAAAAAGGTTGCCAGCCAAGCGCCGACAGAGCCGTTGGAGTAAAGAGCGGTAACGGGCGTTGCCCTACGGAACGCTTTGCTTCGAGATGCGGGAACGGGCTTCGCCCTGCGGGTCGCTTTGCTTCGAGATGTGGGAATAGGCTTCGCCTTACGGAATACGGAGTAGGCTTTATCTTACTTAGCGCTTACCTTAAGTTTGTCATTCCATAGAGCGCGTTAGCGCGAGTAGGGAATCTTGTTTTTGTTCTTTGAAAGCGAGATCCCCAACTCGGTCGTTCCTCCCTCTCGGGGATAACAATGTCTGATTTTTACTGGTCATGACTAAAACCATTGACTCAACTCCTTCTCCAAAAGATAAAATATCCCGCATCCCGCATCCCGCATCCCGCATCCCGCATCCCGCATCCCGCATCCGCATCCCGCATCCCGCATCCCGCATCCCGCATCCCGCATCCCGCATCCCGCATCCCGCATCCCGCATCCCGCATCCCGCATCCCGCATCCAACAAAAAAGGCCGATGTTTCCATCGACCTTTTGCATGTTTTAACACTTAATTAAGCGAATTGTGCTTTTAGGTGCTCAACGATATCTGCCATCGCGACTGCAGTTTTCTCGCCGCTGCGACGGTTCTTGTATTCGAAGTTGCCTTCGTCCATGCTGCGGTCGCCAATCACGATAGTGTGAGGGATACCGATCAGTTCCATATCAGAGAACATTACGCCTGGGCGTTCTTTGCGGTCATCGAATAGTACTTCGATACCCATTGCAGTCAGTTCAGCGTATAGCTTCTCTGCTGCTTCTTGAACGCGCTCAGATTTGTGCATGTTCATTGGTACGATTGCTACTTGGAAAGGCGCTAGTGCGTCTGGCCAAATGATGCCGTACTTGTCGTTGTTTTGCTCAATAGCAGAAGCAACAACACGTGATACACCGATACCGTAACAACCCATTTCTAGGATAACGTTTTTACCATTTGAATCTAGAACACCACAGTTCATCGCTTCAGAGTAAACATTACCTAGTTGGAAGATGTGACCCACTTCGATACCGCGCTTAAGCATCAGTGTACCTTGACCACATGGGCTTGGATCGCCTTCCACTACGTTACGTAGGTCAGCAACTTGACCAAGCTCTACGTCACGACCCCAGTTGATACCGAAGTAGTGTTTGCCGTCGATGTTTGCGCCCGCGCCGAAATCACTCATTACTGCAACAGAGCGGTCAACGATAAATGGCAGCTCAAGACCAACAGGACCTAGCGAACCTGCGCCTGCGCCAATTAGCTCACGCATCTCTTCTTCAGTTGCCATCTCTAGAGGAGCGGCAACTTCAGCTAGGTTCTCAGCTTTGATTTCGTTTAGTTCGTGGTCGCCACGGATGATCAGTGCAACGATTGGTGCATCGATTTCATCAGAAGCTTTAACGAATAGCGTCTTAACAGTTTTTTCGATTGGTAGATCGAACTGCTCAACAAGTTCTGCAATAGTTTTCGCGTTTGGCGTATCAACTAGAGTCATCTCTTGAGTTGGTTCTGCGCGCTCAACTGCAGGAGCAACCGCTTCTGCTTTCTCGATGTTTGCCGCGTAATCAGATTCAGTAGAGAAGGCGATTAGGTCTTCACCACTTTCTGCTAGTACGTGGAACTCTTGAGAGCCGTTACCACCGATAGCGCCTGAGTCTGCTAGTACTGGACGGTATTCAAGACCCATACGGTCGAATGCTTTACAGTAAGCATCGTGCATCGCTTGGTAAGATTTCTCTAGACCCGCTTTGTCGATGTCGAAGCTGTACGCATCCATCATGCAGAATTCACGTGCACGCATTACGCCAAAACGAGGACGACGCTCATCACGGAATTTAGTTTGGATTTGGTACAGGTTCATCGGAAGCTGTTTGTACGAGCTAACTTCATTACGCACAAGCGCAGTGATCACTTCTTCTGCTGTTGGGCTTAGTACAAACGGACGAACGTGGCGGTCAGTAAAGCGAAGTAGTTCAGGACCCATCTTTTCGCTGCGGCCTGTCTCTTCCCATAGTTCAAACGGCTGAACAACGGGCATCAAAGTTTCGATTGCACCTGCATTGTCGATTTCTTGACGAACGATGTTTTCGACTTTACGCAATACACGTAGACCAGTAGGTAGCCAGGTGTAAAGACCTGAAGCCAGCTTACGGATCATACCTGCACGTAGCATGAGCTGGTGGCTCACTACTTCTGCGTCGTTTGGAGTCTCCTTCAGAGTAGAAAGAAGATAATTACTGGTACGCATTAAATTTATCCGTTTATTAAAGTGAAATACTCTGGCCGCATAGGGCTGGAGTATGAAGGTCCCCAGAGGGGAAATTGTTAGCCGCTTATAATATCAGCCAAATCGCTTTGTCAAAAGTGTTCAATCGCAGTAACAGACACTAAGTTATCGTTTACGGTGAATTTAACGTTCAAATTGAATAAATTAACCGCATATTCTTTGTTGTCTGGCTTGTTTTTCTTATACGCAGGACGTGGATCTTGGGCGAGAACTTGCTCAATCACTTGGCGAATTTGCTGGCTATTGGCTTGTTTAGCTAAGCTTTCAACTGCTGCAGGCAGAAAACAGACTGGTGTTTTTTCTGGTTCCTCTTCGGCATACCCGCCATTAGCATCGATGATGGCATCGGTATAAGGAATATAAGGTTTGATATCCACAATTGGCGTGCCATCAACCAAATCCACGCTGCCCAGTTCGAGGTAGAACTGATCGCCTTGCTGGCTAACACCTTTCAACTCTACAGCAGACATGCCGATACCATTGGGGCGAAAGGTCGAACGAGACGCCAGTACACCAATTCGTTCATTGCCTCCTAAGCGAGGGGGGCGTACGGTAGGTTTCCATCCAGCGGCTAGGTTCTGATCAAACAGGAACAGTAACCAGACATGACTAAACTGTTCGATGCCGCGCACCGCTTCTGCGCAGTTGACGTCACCTTGCAACTTGATTCGGGCAGTGGCTGCCGGGACCAAGCGAGGTTGTCTTGGCACGGCAAACTTTTCTTTATATGGACTTTGGACAAAACCAATCGGCTCAACGTTATACACAGCGTTATCTCTCACTTCATTCTTGCCACAAGATAGCACAATCACACTAGTCGCACTTCTTTGTGATATTGCTTTTGTATAGAACGAAATAAATTGCTTGATCTGTAGTTGATAATTGTTATCATTTGTTATGTTATAACATTACAATTAAGGGGGAATGATGCAAGAAGGAATTCATCCTGAATACCGCAAAGTGGTGTTCCATGATACCAGTGTCGATAAGTATTTTATTATTGGTTCGACACTAAAAACTGACCGCACAATTGAGTGGCAAGATGGCAAGACTTATCCATATTTCACTTTAGATGTATCGTCTGAATCGCATCCGTTTTACACCGGTAAGCAACGCGTGATGCAAAAACAGGGTCGAGTATCGAACTTTAACCGTCGCTACAGCCGTTTTAAGGAGTCAAAATGAAAGTCGTAAAGTCACTCAAAAGTGCAAAGAGTCGTCATCCAGATTGCCAAATTGTTAAGCGTCGCGGGCGGTTATACGTCATTTGCAAAACCAATCCACGCTTTAAAGCGGTACAAAAATAGAATATAAACTGGTAGTGATATTTACTGTTTAATTGATCGTTTGTTTCTATCATTGACTGTTTTAATGGCTATTAATTGGTTAAAAATACTGCGATATTAAATTATTGTTACATTTTTCATTTGTTTTACATTCCCTCCTTAAAGTAGGCTGTCTCGGCTTTGTGACATTTTGTTCACATTTGCACAGGAATAACTACAAGGAGGGAACAGATGAGTTCATCTGATTCAATAAGACAACACTCGCCGAAGAAAACTCTTTTTACACGCTTTTTAGATACGGTTGAGTATTTGGGGAATCTATTACCTCACCCAATCACTTTATTTGCTATTTTCTGTGTCGCGATTCTCGTGACATCCGGTATTGCGGGCTATTTCGACGTGTCAGTGGTTGATCCACGACCAGAGGGGGCAAAAGGTCGAGCTGCTGATGGCATGATTCATGTTGTAAGCTTACTCAATGCAGAAGGTCTGCAACTGATCGTCACTAACCTAGTGAAAAACTTTGTTGGCTTTGCACCATTAGGTACGGTACTGGTAGCGATGTTGGGTGTGGCAATTGCCGAGCATTCAGGGCTACTTTCTGCAGCGATGCGTGGTCTTGTAATGGGCGCATCTAAGCGCATGGTGACCGTCACCGTGGTGTTTGCTGGTATTATTTCCAACACCGCTTCTGAGTTAGGCTATGTTGTTCTTATCCCTCTTGCTGCGATGCTCTTCCACTCACTAGGGCGCCACCCACTTGCTGGTTTGGCTGCTGCTTTTGCGGGTGTATCCGGCGGTTACTCTGCCAACCTACTGATTGGTACCGTTGACCCCTTATTGTCTGGTATTACCGAGACAGCGGCGCAGATGATTGACCCAACATATACCGTTGGACCAGAAGTTAACTGGTACTTCATGTTTGTTTCTACCTTCTTTATCGCGATTACCGGTGCTTTCGTTACTGAGAAGATTGTTGAGCCTAAGCTAGGTAAATATAACGATGAAGAAGCGGCGGAAGATCTGTCACAAGACTCAATGGGTAAGCTAACCGACATTGAGAAAAAAGGTCTTAAGCTTGCGGGTTTAGCGGTATTGCTGGTATCGGCATTACTAGCGTGGACGATCGTTCCAGCTGACGGCGTATTACGTTCTGATGCAGGCACGGTGGCGGGCTCACCATTTTTGAAGAGTATTGTTGCCTTTATCTTTGTCTTCTTCGCCATTCCTGGTTTTGTCTACGGCAAAGTGGTTGGCACGATGAAAACTGACCGAGACGTGATCGATGCAATGGCAAAATCGATGTCTTCAATGGGTATGTATATTGTACTGGTATTCTTTGCGGCGCAATTTGTTGCTTTCTTTAAGTGGACCAACTTTGGTCAGGTGTTTGCGGTTGCCGGTGCTGGTTTCTTGCAAGAGATTGGCTTGACTGGACCAATGCTGTTCTTCGCCTTCATCTTGATGTGTGGCTTTATCAACCTAATGATTGGCTCAGCGTCAGCCCAGTGGGCGGTAACCGCACCGATTTTTGTGCCGATGTTAATGTTGGTTGGTTATGCGCCAGAGACAATTCAAGCGGCTTACCGTATTGGTGATTCCACCACTAACATTATTACGCCAATGATGAGTTACTTTGGTCTGATTTTAGCGGTAGCAACGCGTTACGTGAAGAATCTTGGCATTGGTACGTTGATCGCGACTATGCTGCCTTACTCAATCTGCTTTATGGTGGGCTGGAGTTTACTATTCTACATTTGGGTATTCGTATTGGGTCTTCCAGTTGGTCCAGGTGCAGCGACGTATTACACGCCATAGTCATCAAGCTTAATGTGATACTTTTAGCCGGAGTCGAGAGACTCCGGCTTTGTCGTTTTTATGGTGGGTGTTATGGATTTAAATCTGGATTGCACAGGATTAATCGCGCTGGTTTGGTTGCCTACTGATGACTATCAGTTGAGTAAGAATACTTGCTTAAGTCGCAGCGAAAGCTTACTCCAAGCAATGATACATTATTTCGTTTGTGCCCAAGAAGGCAGTGCCAGACCGTTACACTTACATGGTGTTTAGGCTGACATCGAGTCGATCGAGAAGCAAGATGGGTGGCTTATGGGAAGATTAAATAGTCTCTAAATCGGCATTGAGGACTATTGTTGCTTAATGTTTTCTTTGGCTGATGGTAGTGCAGGTAGAAAAGCGTTTTATTTGAAGTAGTTTTGGGGAGTATTTAAGTGAATTACAGGCACAAAAAAGCTGGCTACTTGAGCCAGCTTTGGTATCGATAGACCGAGTCAGAGTGGATTACCAACCTTTAACTACGCCACCTTTGAAAATTTCAGATGCTGCTGAGTACACTTCTTCTGATTGGTACGCTTTCACGAAATTAACTACGTTTTCTGCTTGAGCGTTATCTTCACGAGCAACGATTAGGTTTACGTATGGAGACTCTTTGTCTTCCACGAAGATGCCATCACGTTGTGGAGTAAGATCAACAGACGCTGCATAAGTATTGTTAATCACTGAAAGCACGACGTCATCTAGAGAGCGTGGTAGTTGTGCTGCGTCTAGTTCAACGATAGTTAGGTTTTTCGGGTTTTCAACGATGTCACGTACTGTTGCCAGTAGACCAACACCATCACGTAGCTTGATCAGACCTTGTTGCTCTAGAAGTAGTAGAGAGCGACCTAGGTTCGTTGGGTCATTTGGTACGGCGATACGATCGCCATCTTGGATCTCGTCAACTGCTTTGATTTGCTTTGAGTAGCCTGCGATTGGGTAAACAAAAGTATTGCCTGCAATCGCTAGCTTGTAGCCACGGTCAGCAATTTGCTGATCTAGGTATGGCTTATGTTGGAATGCGTTGATGTCAATTGAGCCATCATCCAATGCTGCGTTCGGCGTTACATAGTCAGAGAAAGTGATTAGCTCTACTTCAAGACCAAATTTTTCTTTTGCAACTTTAGCAGCAACTTCAGCAACTTGCTCTTCAGCACCAGCCATTACACCCACTTTAATCTTGCTGTTGTCGACTTCCTTCTCGCCACAACCCGTTAGCACAAGTGCGGATGCTGCTGCCACGATAGCAACTAAAGATTTAAAACCAAATTTCATAACACATCTCCTTATATGAATTCTTATCTGTGGTCTACGCGGCGAACAACTGCGTCACCGATAGACTGAATAATTTGTACCAACACAATCAACATCACAACAGTCACTGCCATGATCACGACATCGTAACGATGGAAGCCATAACGAATAGCAACATCACCTAGACCACCACCGCCAACGGTACCTGCCATTGCAGAGTAGCTGACTAGTGTGACTAACGTGATAGTGACTGAGTTAACAATCGTTGGTAGTGCTTCAGGAAGCAGTACCTTATTAATAATTTGCAGTGGTGTCGCGCCCATTGCTTGCGCGGCTTCTACTAAGCCAGTTGGAACTTCCAGTAGCGCACCTTCAATCAGACGAGCCACAAAAGGGATTGCGCCAATGGTAAGTGGAACAATCGCAGCTGTAGTGCCGATAAAAGTGCCGACAAGCAGCTTAGTCACCGGAATAATCGCCACCATCAACACTAAGAAAGGTACTGAGCGACCAATGTTAACAATCGCACCTAAGAAATTATTTAGGCGAGGATTCTCAAGTAATCCGCCTTTCTTCGTGGTGTGTAGAATTACCCCTAGCGGGATACCAACGGCAAAACCAACGATGCCAGCCACTGCCACCATATAGATGGTTTCCCATGTTGCACCAAGCAACAAATCTGCATTTAAGCTTAGCCAATCAGAAATGGTATTAAAGGACATAGCCAAGCACCTCTACTTTTACGTTGTTGTCACGCAAAAATGCAATTGCGTTGTTGTCATCTTCTTCGTTGCCAAACAGCTCTGCGACCATCATGCCAAACTTCACACCGCCAGCGTAATCAAGATCTGAGCTAAGAATACTAATGTCGATGTTGTATTTACGCGCAATTTGGCTCATTAGCGGCGCGTCAACCGTTGCGCCGGTAAATTCAAGACGTACCAACGGGTAGCTATCGGCAACGCGGGTTGGTTGTAAACGCGCTTGGTAATCTTCTGGGATCGACAAGTCCAACGTTGAGCGGATAAATTGATGTGCCAGCTCTGTTTTAGGGTGCGCGAAGATCTCGCCAACAGAGCCTTTTTCCACTAGCTCACCACCACCAATAATCGCCACTTCATGACAGATGCTCTTAACCACATCCATTTCATGAGTAATCAATAGGATGGTGATTTTTAGCTGGCGGTTAATTTCACGCAGCAGTTCTAAGATCGATTGCGTCGTTGCCGGGTCTAGCGCGCTGGTGGCTTCATCACAAAGCAGCACTTTAGGATCGCAAGCCAGTGCACGGGCGATAGCGACACGCTGTTTTTGACCGCCACTTAAGTTTGATGGGTAGCTTTCATGTTTGTCGGCTAAGCCAACTAATTTAAGCAGTTCCGTCACTTTATTTTGGATGTGTGACTTTTCTTTGCCTGCTAGCTCTAACGGTAGTGCCACGTTTTCAAACACAGTTCGCGATGACAGCAGATTAAAATGCTGGAAAATCATACCAATGTTACGACGAGCTTCGCTTAATTGAGACTTACTCAACTTGGTTAGGTCGACACCATCGACGATGATTTCACCACTGGTTGGTGCTTCAAGCATATTCACACAGCGGATCAGGGTACTTTTACCAGCGCCAGACGCACCGATCACCCCAAAAATAGTCCCTTGGGAGATATGGAGGTTGATATCTTTCAAGGCATTAATTTCCTTTTTGCCTTGGTAGAACACCTTATTTACCTGATTAATTTCAATCATTGAGAAACCTGCTTATGCTCGAGTGTTTGAACAGTATATTATTTTGAGCTACATCTCATTTATTAGATGATGCTATGGGTTTGTTGAATTAGTGTCAATAGATATTTTTACGTCTAGACGGCTAAAATGCATACTGTAAGCAAACGATTAAGTAATTAGATAGTGATGAAAGAAATAAAGCGCGTATAATCACTGTCGTTATACAAGTAAATAGAGACAATAATTTTGGCGAAACCAGCAGTTTTTTTGGATCGTGATGGCGTAATTAACGTAGACCACGGCTATGTACATGATGAGCATGACTTCGAATTTATTGAAGGCGTTTTTGAAGCGACCAAAAAGCTACAGCAGATGGGCTATTTGCTTGTATTGGTAACTAACCAGTCGGGAATTGCACGCGGTAAGTTCAGCGAAGATCGTTTTCTATCTCTTACCCAATGGATGGATTGGAACTTTGTTGATAACGGTGTTGAGCTGGACGGTATCTACTATTGCCCGCACCATGCAGAGCATGGACAAGGTAAATACAAAGAAGATTGTGATTGCCGCAAGCCGAAGCCGGGTATGTTTATTTCAGCGCGCGATTTCCTAAAGATTGATATGGCTAACTCAGTGATGGTTGGCGATAAAGCAGAAGACATGATGGCTGCAGAAGCGGCAGGTGTCGGGACTAAGATTTTAGTTCGCACTGGTAAGCCAGTGACAGAGCAAGGTGAAGCCTTGGCGAGTGCAGTGCTCGATAGCATCCGAGATGTTCCTAATTATTTAGAGAAGTAATCAACCTAACTATCTAAAAAAATAGACTATTATTTAAAGGCTGCCGTTGCAGCCTTTATTTTTATCGGAGGTGACTATGAAAAGAGCCAGCATTTTTATCACCAGTGCTGTTTTGCTCGCGGGGTGTGCGACCAGTAATGAGTCGACCACGAACAACAATGATCAGTATGGCTACCAATATCAATGCAGTGATGAGAAGCAGTTCCTTGCGGATTTCCTTGTGGAAGAACAAGGTGCGTTAGTGCAAGTTGAAGGTGTTGATTACGCGCTTGTGCAGGTTCCAGCGGGGTCAGGGACGCGTTACATGCTGCCAGAAAATGCCCAAACAGAGATCCAGCCTGTGAACTTGTACACGAAAGGCAAATATGCCCGCTTAGAGTTAGGTCGTGAGATTTACAAAAACTGTGAAAGCCAATAATGTAATGGGCTGAGGTGGTTGGATGTGAAGTCCATAGCCTTAGCCACTGACTCTCTAACCACAACGATAAACCCCAAGTATGAACAAAAAACTGACCATTTTAGATATTGCCCGCCTTGCTGGTGTTGGTAAGTCGACAGTATCTCGCGTGTTAACCAATGATCCCAAAGTGAAACCAGAGACACGCATCAAAGTGGAGCAGGTAATAGCAGACTCGGGCTATGTTCCTTCTAAGTCTGCACAATCAATGCGTGGCGGCAGTCAACGCGTTGTCGGGGTGATTATTTCACGACTTGATTCACCATCAGAGAACAAAGCCGTGGGCAGTATGCTGCAAGCGCTTTATCAAGCTGGCTACGATGTGGTGATCATGGAAAGTCAGTTTGATCCGCAAAAAACCACTGAGCATTTAGATGTACTTAAGCGCCGTAATGTAGATGGTGTGATCGTGTTTGGTTTTAGTGATTTGGATTTGTCGCAGCTTGAACGATGGCAAAATCGTGTGGTAGTGATCGCGATGGACACCCAACAGGTTTCTTCAATCAATTACGACAATCACGGAGTGATCACTCAAGCGCTCGAGCACCTGCAGCAGCAAGCTTTAACTCAGATCGCTTACATTGGGGTGAATCCAAGTGACCGTACGACAGGTCAATTGCGTCTTGACGCTTACCTCACATGGTGTGAGCAACAAGGTGTGTCGCCGAATTATCAAACGGGCGATCTTAATCATGAGAGCGCCTACCAATTGGTTGAGCAAGTATTGCGTGAAGGCACCGAAGCGATTGTGTGCGCCAGCGATACCTTAGCGCTTGGGGTGATTAAACGTCTACAAGAGTTAGGTCGTGAGGAGGTTATCGTGACAGGCGTTGGTGGTAATGAACTGCTCTCTTTTCTTTTTCCGAAAGTGTTCAGCATTGATCCCGGCTATGCCCAAGCTGGGGTGAAAGCTGCTAACTTATTGATTTCCCATATCAATGGAGAAGAATCCCTCTCACATATCACTCAGCAACCCGTTCTATCTTAAGTTCCTATTTTTAAAGTGATTTAAAATTATACTGTGATCACTTTCAATTAATGGGACTGTTCCCATTTTTAGTTGTTATCGATTCTGTCAATATACTTGTCAAGAATTGGGAATGTTCCCATTAAGATTAAGAACTATAAATGAATCAACTCCAATAGGGTGGACAGGGTTATGAGTAAGATAGCCAAACAAGATGTTGTGCGTCTGATCGAATTGGTCGGCGGAGCGGAAAACATTGCCAGCGTAAGCCATTGCTTAACGCGCTTGCGTTTTGTGTTAAACGACACGGGCAAAGCTGACGAGAAAGGTTTGGAAGCATTGCCAATGGTCAAAGGCTGCTTTACCAACGCAGGTCAGTTCCAAGTGGTGATCGGCGCGGAAGTTGATGAAGTCTACAAGGTGTTGATTACACTCTCTGGTAAGAGTGAAGCTTCAAAAGAAGACGCTAAGAATGCGGCGCGTCAGAACATGAATGTGCTTGAGCGCGGGATTTCCCATTTGGCTGAAATTTTTGTCCCGCTTCTGCCTGCGATTATTACTGGCGGTTTGATCTTAGGTTTCCGTAACGTGATTGGCGACATCAAGATGTTTGATGGTCAGTCACTGACTGAAATTAGCCAATTTTGGGCAACGGTACACAGCTTCTTGTGGCTAATCGGTGAAGCGATCTTCTTTTTCCTACCCGTTGGTGTGTGTTGGTCAACGGTGAAAAAGTTGGGTGGTACACCAATCCTGGGTATTACTTTAGGTGTGACCTTAGTTTCGCCCCAACTGATGAACGCTTACCTTATTGGTAAACAAGCGCCTGAAGTATGGGATTTCGGACTGTTTGTGATAGAGAAGGTTGGTTACCAAGCTCAGGTGATACCAGCGATGCTAGCTGGTGTGGCATTGGCATTTATTGAGACCACCTTAAAACGCATTATTCCGTCCTACCTCTATTTGGTGGTGGTGCCGTTTGTCTCAATTATTGTTTCTGTCGTTTTGGCTCACTCTATTATTGGACCGTTTGGTCGTATGTTGGGTGATGGCGTGGCGTTTGCCGCTAAAGCGGCGATGACTGGCGACTTTGCGGTGATTGGCTCTGTTATTTTTGGTTTCCTTTATGCGCCATTGGTGATCACGGGTATTCACCACACCACTAACGCGGTCGATCTGCAATTGATGCAAGATTTAGGCGGTACGCCAATCTGGCCTTTGATTGCGCTTTCAAATATTGCTCAGGCTTCTGCGGTTGTCGGCATCATTATCATCAGTAAAAAACATGGCGAACGCGATATCTCAGTACCAGCAGCCATCTCCGCTTATTTGGGTGTGACGGAACCGGCGATGTACGGCATCAACCTCAAGTATAAGTTTCCAATGCTAAGTGCCATGTTCGGCTCAGCAGCTGCCGCGGCGATTTGTGGTATGTCAGGCGTGATGGCGAATGGCATCGGAGTGGGTGGTCTGCCGGGGATTTTATCAATCCAGCCGCAGTTCTGGAGCGTCTATGCACTAGCGATGCTAGTGGCAATTGTATTGCCAATTGTCTTTACTCTGTTCTTCTACAAGCGTGCTCAAGCCAAAGGTGAGCTTGAAACTGCCAACGCGTAATTTTTTGTCCCACGGCAGCTTTTGTCGTGGGTTTTCTTGAGTCGAAATCTCGCTCAAACTGGTAAGTGAAAACCGTTATGACAAATATCAATCCACAGCAAGATTGGTGGAAGAGTGCCACCATTTATCAAATCTATCCCAAAAGCTTTTGTGACTCAGGAGATAAAGGAACGGGCGATATTCGCGGGATTATTTCCAAGCTGGATTACCTAAAGCAATTGGGTATCGATGCCATTTGGCTAACGCCAGTTTATCAATCGCCGATGGTCGATAATGGCTACGACATCTCAGACTACTATGCGATTAACCCGCAGTTTGGTGATATGGACGATTTTGACGCACTGCTTGATCAAGCGCATCAACGCGGTATCCGAATTATTATGGATATTGTGGTTAACCACACATCAACTGCCCATCAATGGTTCCAATCTGCCCTTGGTGACAAGCAGAGTCCATATCGCGACTATTACATTTGGAAAGATCCCGTAAATGGCGATGTACCAAACAACTGGCAATCGAAGTTCGGTGGCAGCGCTTGGGCGTTAGATTCAAAGACCAACCAATACTATTTGCATCTTTTCGCCACCGAGCAAGCGGACCTTAATTGGGAGAACCCTCAGGTTCGCCAAGAAGTGAAGAACATCATTAGTTTTTGGGCCGAGAAAGGCGTCGATGGTTTCCGTTTGGATGTCATCAATCTGATTTCCAAGCAACAAGATTTTCCTAATGATGACGTGGGCGATGGTCGTCGCTTTTATACCGATGGTCCACGAGTCCATGAATATCTGCAAGAGATCAGCCAAGCGGTGTTTCAGAAATACGGCAGCGTAACCGTTGGCGAGATGTCTTCGACAACGCTTGAGCATTGTCAGCAATATTCATCCCTCGATGGTAAAGAGTTGTCGATGGTGTTTAATTTCCATCATTTGAAAGTGGATTATCCTCAAGGGGAAAAGTGGACTAAGGCGCCGTTTGATTTTATCCAGCTTAAGCAGATCTTTAACCATTGGCAGACCGGATTAAGTAATAATGGTTGGGGTGCGCTGTTTTGGTGTAACCATGATCAGCCGCGTATTGTCAGCCGACTGGGCGATGACCAAAACTATCGTGTCGAATCGGCAAAAATGCTCGCCGCTTCGCTGCATATGATGCAAGGAACGCCATATATCTATCAAGGTGAAGAACTGGGGATGACCAACCCAGGTTATCAAGACATCACTCAGTATCGTGATGTTGAGAGCACTAATATGTACCAGATTATGGTTGAGCAGCAGGGGATTAGCCACGGTGAAATGATGGCGATTCTTGCGCAAAAATCACGCGATAACTCTCGTGCGCCAATGCAGTGGGACAGTTCCGCACATGCCGGGTTTACTCAAGGTACACCTTGGCTTGAAGTAGCAAGTAACTACTCACACATTAATGCACAAGCAGCGTTAGCAGACACTAACTCGGTATTTTATTTCTATAAACAGCTGATTGAATTGCGTAAGCAATATCCAGTGATCACGCAAGGTAGTTTTTGTGACTTGTTACCTTTAGATACGCGTTGTTATGTCTATGTGCGTGAAACAGAGGCTCAGCAACTGTTATCAATCAGTAACTACTACGCTGAGCCAACGCAGTGTCAGTTGCCTGATGAGATTGAGTTAGAGAAAGCGGAGTGCTTACTCACTAACTACCCACAGCAGCCAATGCTGCAATCAGGCAACATCATTGAACTGCGCCCTTACGAGACCCGTATTATTCTTATTGATAAATAACCCCCCACTTGTTATCTGAGAGATATAAAGAAGGCTTTGGTTATTGACCAAAGCCTTCATTTTTCAATCTTAGCTGTATTTAACAATGTAGCGGTGCGGTTTGTGGTTCATCCCAAGTACTAGGTTTAACGCGATGACACCAATCACGGAGTAAAGCAAGGTCATAGGGTCAACAAAGAAGTACGAAGTCACTAAGATACTTAAGTCGATCACCATCTGAGTTTTGCCAACCGAGATACCAAATTTGTCTTGGATATAGAGGCACAGAACATTGAAGCCTCCCAGACTTGAGCGATGGCGGAATAGGATCAGCATCCCCAAGCCCATCAACAAACCGCCGGCAACCGCACAATAGATAGGGTTAACCTTATCTACGCTGATGACTAGATGGAGGTGATCGGCAAAAACTGAAACTAAAGCGCCTGAAATCGCACTATTAAATGCAAACTTAGTCCCAAAACGTTTCCACGCTAACAGGTAGAATGGACAGTTTGCTAAAAAGTAGAGAGTACCAAATGACCATGGCGCGACTTGGCTCAGTAATAGAGCTAATCCAGTAGTGCCACCCGTCAGTAAGTGTGAAGCTTGGAGAAAGAAAATACCTTGCGCTACCACTAAGGTGCCTGTCAGGATCGCGATCCAGTCTTCTTTACGAGTATGTTTTGCCATCGAAGATCATTTATCAGGTGAACGAAAGCCGAGCATAGTAATCAAAAGATTGGCTTTTCGGTAGCTTGATTTCGAAATTTAGGGTAAATCTATGTAATTGTCGTTTTACAAGGTGTAAAGATATTTGTGATAATTGTCACACTATTGTCCAGTTAACATGATAAACCTTGAACAACAGTATGAAAAAACTGCATGAGAAAATTCAAATTTTCTCTTTATGACCTAGATCAAATTAGTTAAAATGCGCGCCAATAGGGTGACGAAAACGTTTGCGTCGGAGTCGTTAACCAGTTTTTTGCAACTTTCAGTCTAAATCTGAGTCAGGAGATACAGATGCTTAAGCGTGATATGAACATCGCAGATTACGATGCGGAATTGTTCGCAGCTATCCAAGAGGAAACTCTTCGCCAGGAAGAACACATCGAACTAATCGCTTCAGAAAACTACACCAGCCCACGTGTAATGGAAGCGCAAGGTTCTCAGCTAACAAACAAATACGCTGAAGGTTACCCAGGTAAACGCTACTACGGTGGTTGTGAGTACGTTGATAAAGCAGAAGCGCTAGCAATTGACCGTGCTTGTCAGCTATTTGGCTGTGAGTACGCGAACGTTCAACCACACTCAGGCTCTCAAGCAAACAGTGCAGTTTACATGGCGCTATTGAACCCAGGCGACACAGTACTAGGTATGAGCCTAGCGCACGGTGGTCACCTAACTCACGGTTCACCAGTAAACTTCTCAGGTAAGCACTACAATGTTATTCCTTACGGTATCGATGAAGCAGGTCAAATCAACTACGACGAAATGGAAGCGTTGGCAGTTGAGCACAAGCCAAAGATGATCATCGGTGGTTTCTCGGCTTACTCACAAATCGTAGACTGGAAACGCATGCGTGAAATCGCAGACAAAGTTGACGCGTACCTATTCGTAGACATGGCTCACGTAGCAGGTCTAATTGCAGCAGGTGTATACCCAACGCCAGTGCCGCACGCACACGTAGTGACAACAACGACGCACAAAACTCTAGCAGGTCCTCGTGGCGGTCTAATCCTGTCAAATGCAGGTGAAGACATGTACAAGAAGCTGAATTCAGCTGTCTTCCCAGGTGGTCAAGGTGGTCCGCTAATGCACGTAATCGCAGGTAAAGCGGTCGCGTTCAAAGAAGCAATGGAACCTGAGTTCAAAGCATACCAAGCGCGCGTTGTAGAAAACGCAAAAGCAATGGTTGCTCAATTCCAAGAGCGTGGTTACAAAATCGTATCAAACGGCACTGAAAACCACCTGTTCCTAGTTGATTTAATCGACAAAGACATCACAGGTAAAGATGCAGACGCAGCACTAGGTGCAGCAAACATCACAGTAAACAAAAACTCAGTACCAAACGATCCACGTAGCCCATTCGTAACATCAGGCATCCGTGTCGGTACACCAGCAATCACGCGCCGTGGTTTCACAGCCGAAGATTCAAAAGATCTAGCAAACTGGATGTGTGACGTGCTTGATAACCTTGAGAACCAAGATGTTATCGAAGCAACGAAAGCGAAAGTTCTCGAGATCTGTAAGCGTCTACCGGTTTACGCATAATTTCTGCCTAAATCACTCTATTTCGGTGTCAAAGGTGCTCATTTACTTACGTAAACTGTGCGCCTTTTGCTTGAACTAGAGGCGATTTAGTTTGAAATTGATAATTTAGAAAGAGTCCAGCAGGGCTCTTTTTTGTTGCCTATTGTCCTAAACTGGAAGCGAAATGCTGCGAAAAATGGTTTGAATTAGTCAAATGGTGTATCCAGAATTTTCCCGCATCCCGCATCCCGCATCCCGCATCCCGCATCCCGCATCCCGCATCCCGCATCCCGTTTCTCACTTCGAAATACTCAGCAGCGTGCCGGATTTGCACTTGAATGAGTAGTAACGTGAGCTTTCACTGAATTTTCCTAGTCCTTCACCGTCGCAATAATCGATGTTGATATCACGCATGGTCTCTAAGGTATCTTCGCGAGTAAGTGCGAATTTAGAGCCATCAGAGCAGAGAATTCTTACTCGACCATCATCGCTAACGGAATAGATATCAACTTCGGTATTGCACAGCTCGAAAGAAGCTTCACGAAAATGATCTTGTTGAGTTTGGCTGCTACAACCAAGCAATAGCGTGCTACTGCATACCGTAAGTAAAAGGAGTTTATCCATGGCTATATCCTATTTATTGTTATCTGCAGCGTTAATCGGCGACCAGCTTAATTAGTGCTACCTTATAAGCCTAGAAGTGCATATTGGCTGCTGCAAGTGAAATAGGTTTTTGCCATAAATAAAAAAGACCAGTTAAAAACTGGTCTTTGAAAGAAGTGTTGGCGAGTTATTTAACTTCAATACCTTGAGCTTGCATATCTGCATGGTAAGAAGAACGCACGAATGGACCACAAGCAGCATGAGTAAAGCCGAGTTCTAAGGCAATCTCTTTGAGCTCATCAAACTCAGATGGCGGAACATAACGCTCAACTGGTAGGTGGTGACGGCTAGGCGCGAGGTATTGACCAAGGGTTAGCATAGTCACACCGTGTGCACGTAGGTCTTTAAGTACTTCGATGATCTCTTCTTTGGTTTCACCTAAGCCCATCATCAAACCTGACTTAGTTGGGATCTCTGGGTGTTGCTCTTTGAATTTTTTCAGCAGCTCTAGAGACCATTTGTAGTTTGCTCCTGGGCGAGCTTTACGGTACAGGCGTGGTGCCGTTTCAAGGTTGTGGTTAAACACATCTGGCGGGTTATCTTTCATCAGATCCAGCGCCACGTCCATACGACCACGGAAGTCAGGAACAAGAGTTTCAATCTTAATGTTCGGGCTAAGAGCACGGATTTCACGGTTACAATCTGCAAAGTGCTGAGCACCACCGTCACGTAGATCATCACGGTCAACGGAAGTAATCACCACATACTTTAGCTTCATGTCTTTGATGGTTTGAGCCAGTTTTTGTGGCTCATCAGCTTCTGGTGTCAGTGGACGACCGTGGGCAACGTCACAGAATGGACAACGACGAGTACAAATTGCGCCTAGGATCATGAAGGTCGCTGTACCGTGGTTAAAACACTCTGCCAAGTTCGGGCATGAGGCTTCCTCACAAACTGAGTGCAGGTTGTTTTTACGCATTGCAGACTTGATATCTTGAATACGTTGGCTATCTGCAGGCAGCTTGATCTTCATCCAGTCAGGCTTGCGCAGTACTTCTTTCTGCTCAACTGGCATGTTCTTAACAGGAATCAGTGCCATCTTGTCAGCATCACGGTATTTGATGCCTTTTTCCATTTGGATTGGTTTACTCATGCTTCTATTTCTTATCGTTTGGGACTTCTGTGCTGACTTCAATCTGTTGGTAATCCAACAGAGTCACGAGTTCTTTCAATAATTGCTCTGCCACATTATCGACGTTATCCGGTCCACCAAGTTGGCTAACTTGAACCATCTCCATACCTGCGTAACCACATGGGTTAATGCGCAAGAACGGGGTCATGTCCATGTTAATGTTGAGCGCCAAGCCATGGAACGAACAGCCTCTACGAATACGCAGACCGAGTGAGCAGATTTTTTTATTATCTACATACACGCCGGGTGCATCTGGTCGAGCCGCTGAATCGATATTGTATGCTTTCAGTGTATTGATCACGAGGTTTTCAATGTGTGTAACGAGATCTCGCACACCAATGTTTTTCCTACGCAGATTGATCAGGAAGTAAACCACCAGTTGTCCGGGACCGTGGTAGGTGACTTGACCACCGCGATCACTTTGTACGACTGGTATATCACCTGTGTTTAACAAGTGCTCTGCTTTGCCTGCTTGACCTTGGGTAAAGACAGGGTTGTGCTCAACAAACCAAATTTCATCACGTGTTTCATCATCGCGAGTATCGGTAAAATTGTGCATTGCGCGCCAAATTGGCTCGTAATCCTGTTTGCCAAGATGCTTCACAACCAGAGTTTGTTGCATTCCTGAGTCCATCATTCATCAATTAAGAGCGTTGATTATAAACCTCTTTGACACTTTGAACTATATGTTGATAACACATTCTTAACCCTAGTAAATGTATTGAATTAGTATCTTTTTGATAAATAACAAAAAAGCAGCCGGAGCTGCTTTCAAAAATAATTTATTTTTTCAAATAAAGTTATAGAACCATGCGTACGATGTCGATTTCACCTAGCTCTTTGTAAAGTGTTTCAACCTGTTCGATTGAAGTCGCTTTAATAGTAACAGATACCGCGTGGTAGTTACCTTTTGAGCTTGGTTTCACCGTTGGACTGTAGTCACCTGGAGCATGGCGTTGAATCACTTCAAGAACCTTTTCTGGTAGTTCAGGCTTAGCATAGCCCATTACCTTGTAGGTAAACTTACAAGGGAACTCAAGCAGGTCTTTCAGTTTTGCGTCTGAGTTGATAGTCAACATGTTAAAAACTCCAAGTTGGAATATTGATCTAAGCAGCGCGGAATCTTACTGCCAATCAGGTTTAATCTCAAGATTACCGTTTATACGGTTATAAAACAAAAGCCGCCCAGTGGCGGCTTTAAGATGTTATTTAGTGCCGAGATTAGAAGAAGCTTTTAACCAGCATTACAATGTAATCCCAAAGGCGACTAAATAGGCTACCCTCTTGAACATCTTCAAGAGCAAGAAGAGGGTATTGCGCAATATCTTCACCATCTAGTTGGTAGTATAGCGTACCAACTACGTCACCTTTACTAATTGGGGCTTCAAGTTCTTTTTCAAGTACGAAGCTTGCTTTTAGGTTTTTCGCTTGACCGCGCGGCAGTGTCACGTAAGTGTCTTGGTCTAAACCAAGTGCAACCATGTCTTTGTCACCCATCCACACTTTTTCTTCAACAAACGTTTCACCCGCTTTATGTGGTGCGACGGTTTCAAAGAAGCGGAAGCCGTAGCTCAGAAGCTTTTTACTTTCTGATTTACGAGCATTGGCATTTTTGGTGCCCATTACTACCGCAACTAAACGCATTTTACCTTCAGTTGCTGAGCTTACTAGGCTGTAACCTGCATTGCTGGTGTGACCGGTTTTGATGCCGTCCACATTCATGCTTTTATCCCACAATAGACCGTTACGGTTGTACTGAGTGATACCGTTGTAAGTGAATTTTTTGTCTGAGTAGATGCGGTACTCATCTGGCACGTCACGAATAAGTGCACTGCCAAGTAACGCCATATCGTAAGGCGTTGAGTATAGTTGATCGTTATCTAGACCGTGCACGTTAGCAAAGTGCGAATCTTTCATGCCCAGCGTGTTTGCCCAAGCATTCATTAGGTCTACGAAAGCATCTTCTGAGCCAGCGATATGCTCGGCCATTGCAACACACGCATCGTTACCCGATTGAACGATGATGCCGCGGTTAAGATCTTTCACTTTTACCGTTGTACCCACTTCGATAAACATTTTCGAAGAGTCTGGGAAGTTTTTAGCCCAAGCATTTTGGCTGATCGTTACGTCATCGTTTTCAGAAATATTGCCGCGAGCAAGTTCTTGACCGATTACGTAGCTGGTCATCATTTTGGTTAAACTTGCTGGAGATAGCTTAGTATGCATCTCTTTCTCTGCAAGGACTTTGCCTGAATGGTAATCCATCAACACGTAGCCTTTAGCGGCAATTTGCGGTGGATCTGGCACAACTACTGGAGATGCAATCACTTGTGACGCGAAAGTGGTTGAAAGCGCAATAGAAGACGCAAAAACGGTTTTAAGTAACGTTGTTTTTTTCATATTGACTACAGGTTTATCTTGAACTGGCCATATCTTAACAGAAACCCCGCCTCAAACTAGTCAAGAGAGGGCTCTGAATGGTTAGGAAATTAATTTTTTCTGACGAATGCGCTCGAATAGCCCAATAGTTTAACTTGCTCTAACGTCTTTTGCGTCAGAGTATAGTCATCAAATGGGCCGAGTATCACTCGATGAATATCATTATCTGAGTTTACAAAGCTCGCCACTGAAAGCTTTTGACCAAGAGTTTGCGCTAAAGTTTCCACGCGATCTTTATGTTGCGATGAAGCGACTTGAATTTGGAATTTAGGCAAGTCTTGCTGTTTAGTCTCCGCACTCGGTTTTTCTGGTGTGATCACTTCAATCTCGACGTTGGCAGTACCCGTTTTAATCACATCTAATTTGGTAGCCGCAGCATAGCTGAGGTCGATAATTCGTCCTGGATGAAATGGACCTCGGTCGTTGACACGCACAATAGTACTTTTGCCATTATCGGTATTGGTGACTTTGACATAGCTTGGTAGCGGCAGTTGTTTATGTGCCGCTGACATAGAGTACATGTCGTACACTTCACCGTTAGACGTTAAGTGACCATGAAATTTTTTACCATACCAAGACGCTTGTCCTTTTTCTTTAAAGCCTTTCGGATCTTTAATCACTTGGTAGCTCTTGCCGCGAACGGTGTAATTTCTATTACCGCCTCGGCTGTATGGTTCATATTGCGGTGTAATTTCTTCAATATGTTCCACCGACATCGGTTTTTCGGGTGCGACATCATTTTTGAGTTCGTAACGCTCTTCTTGGTAGCGATCAGAATCAGAAAGCGGTGGCGTTGTTGGTTCCGTTGGAGTCGTAGGAGCTGTCTCCGGTTCTGAAGGCGAAGAGGAACAACCAACCATAACGCTACTGATGAGTGCTAGGGCTGCGAGTTTATGGATTGTATTCATTAATTAGTTTGCCTTCGAGAACGCTTTTCTATGTGTGTGTATAGACATTAAAATACCAAAACCGGCCATTAAGGTAACCATTGAGGTACCGCCGTAACTGACTAATGGTAGGGGTACACCAACCACTGGGAGGATACCACTAACCATACCTATGTTTACAAATACGTAAACAAAAAAACTTAATACAATACTGCCTGCCATCATGCGACCAAATGCACTTTGGGCACGGCTAGCGAGGACTAAGCCCCGCCCAATTATAAACAGATAGAGGCAGAGTAGTATTAAAATTCCGATTAATCCCCACTCTTCAGCGATAACCGCAAAGATAAAGTCAGTGTGGCGTTCGGGAAGAAATTCCAACTGCGACTGAGTGCCTTGGAGCCAACCTTTACCACCGACACCACCGGAGCCAATCGCGATTTTACTTTGAATAATATGATAACCCGCGCCAAGCGGATCGGATTCTGGATTAAACAGTGTACGCACTCGTACCTTTTGATACTCGCGCATCAAGAAAAACCACAGTACTGGGAGAAATGCGCTCAGAGTTATTAATGCTGCTGTGATGATTTTCCAGCTAATGCCTGCCAGGAAAATCACGAATATTCCCGATGCGGCAATTAGGATAGAGGTGCCGAGGTCGGGTTGTTTGGCAATTAATATGGTTGGCACCATGACCATGACAAGCGACATAACGATGGTTTGAAAGGTCGGAGGCAAAGAGCCTCGACCGATATAGCGCGCAATCATTAATGGCACGGCAAGCTTAAGTAATTCTGATGGTTGGAAACGAACAAACCCGAGGTTTAACCAACGCTGCGCCCCCTTAGATGCTTCACCAAAAAAGAGCACCCCAAGTAGCAGCAACACACCAACAAAAAACATTAATGGCGCTAACGATTCATAGGTTCTTGGCGGTATTTGCGCGAGTAAGATCATGACACCAAGCGAGAGTCCCATGCGCATCGCTTGGCGATCCATCATAGCGAAGCTTTGCCCACTTGCGCTGTACATCACCACTAAGCCAAACCCCATTAAAACTAGGATTCCTAGTAATAGGGGTAAATCGATGTGAAAACGTTCAAACAGCGATCGGTTTTGGCCTGTGGGGTGGGCAAAGTCCATTACTCTTCCTTGTTTTTAACTATATTCTTCTCAACTAACATGCGATCAAATACTTTACGAACCACTGGCGCACCATTGCTTGAACCGCCACCGGCGTTTTCAAGTACCACGGTGACGATCAACTGAGGATCGTCAATCGGTGCAAATCCAGTATACAAGGCATGGTCGCGTAGGTGCTCGGCAATTTCATCGGCGTTGTATTCTTCATCTTCGCCTAGACCAAATACCTGGGCAGTACCCGATTTACCCGCCGTCATGTATGGCGTACCAGCAAATGCACGGCGCGCAGTCCCTTTTCTACCGTGGTTAACTAATCGCATACCTTCGATGGCAATATCCCAATACTGATCTTTGACACCAGTAATAGGTGGATAAGTGACGATTTCTGCCATTGAGTTGGTAGTGAAATCAGCACCGTTATCAATGGTAGCTCGCAATAGGTGGGGAGCGATCACCTTACCATGATTGACGACAACAGAGGTTGCTTTGGCAATCTGCATTGGGGTTGCTGTCCAGTAGCCCTGACCAATACCTACGGGAATGGTGTCACCTTGATACCAAGGAGTACGGTGACGTGCCATCTTCCAATCGCGGGTTGGCATGTTGGCTTTACTTTCTTCATGAATGTCGATGCCAGTATAGTCACCGAAACCAAACATCATCATCCATTGCGAAATGCGGTCGATTCCCATGTCATAAGCGACTTGGTAGTAGAAAGTATCGACCGATTCTTCAATCGATTTAATCACATCCACTTTACCATGTCCCCAGCGTAGCCAGTCGCGGAATGGTTTGGTCTTTGAATTTGGAATCTTCCAGTAACCCGGATCGTTTCGGGTGGTGTTTGGTGTTATCACCCCTTCCGTTAGCGCCGCGACTGCCATCATAGGTTTGATTGTCGAAGCGGGCGGGTAAATGCCCAGCGTTGCGCGGTTTACCAGTGGACGGTTTTTGTCGTTAAGTAATGCGCGATAAGCTTTACCAGAAATACCGTGAACAAAGGCGTTCGGATCGTAACTTGGGCTTGAAACCATGGCGAGCACGCCATTATCGTGTGGGTCGAGCACAACCGCACTGCCGCGGCGACCTGCGAGCAGTTTGTGAACGTACATCTGCAAGTCGATATCAAGGTTGAGAACCAAATCTTTACCAGGGATTGGCGGCACGTATTTCAGAACACGGATAATGCGCCCGCGGCTGTTGACTTCGACTTCTTGATAACCGGCCGTGCCATGGAGCAAATCTTCATAGTAACGCTCGATACCCAACTTACCGATATCGCGAGTGGCTTGATAGTTCGCGTCTTTTTCTTCACGGACCAGACGCTGCATATCGCGGTCATTGATGCGGGATACGTAACCAATAACGTGCGTTAATACTTCGCCGTAAGGGTAGTAACGTTTGAGGTTAGCATTGACTGCAACCCCAGGGAATTTATGTTGATTGACTGAGAACTTAGCCACTTGCTCTTCAGTCAACTGGTTCAGGATTGGCACAGATTTAAAGCGTCGCGTTTGGCGACGCTCTTTTTGAAAGCGCTCAACTTGCTCTGGAGTGATTTCGAGGATCTCTTGGAGACGCGCAATCGTGTCATCCATATCTTTGATTTTCTCAGGTGTGATCTCAAGGCTAAAAACCGGACGGTTTTCAGCTAAAAGTACCCCATTACGATCGTAGATAAGACCACGGTTGGGTGCAATAGGCACCACTTTAATGCGGTTATCGTTAGAGCGAGTTTTGTAGTCTTGATATTGGTTTACTTGTATGTTGTACAAGTTAGCCACTAACAGTCCCATCATCACGACAATACCAAGAAAAGCGACAATTGCACGGCTGGCGAACAGACGTGATTCCGCTTGGTAGTCTCTGATTTTGGTGCGCTTCCTTAACATGTACGCTTATTCTCGATGGTATGGGTGGTTAGCGGTAATACTCCAAGCGCGATATAGGCTTTCTGCCATAACGATTCGCACAAGTGGATGAGGTAGGGTCAAGGCTGAAAGTGACCAGCTTTGGTCTGCGGCAGCTTTACAAGCTGGAGCGAGACCTTCAGGGCCGCCAATTAAAATTGATACGTCACGACCATCGAGCTTCCAACTTTCAAGTTGTTCAGCGAGCTGTGGTGTGTCCCACTTCTTACCCGGTATGTCGAGAGTAACAATTCGATTGCCTTTAGGCACGGCTGCAAGCATTGCTTCGCCTTCTTTTTGCAGAATTCTTGCAATGTCGGCATTTTTACCGCGTTTACCTGCTGAAATTTCAATCAACTCTAGTGGCATGTCATGTGGAAAGCGGCGTTTGTATTCTTGAAAGCCTTCTTCGACCCACTTTGGCATCTTAGTGCCGACGGCAATTAACTGTAACTTCATTGCTTAGCCCCATAGCTTCTCAAGCTGGTACATTTCGCGTTGTTCTTCTTGCATCACATGCAGAATGGTATCGCCCATATCAACTACCACCCATTCCCCTTCAACTTCACCGTCGATCGCGAGTGGCTCAAAGCCTGCGAGTTTTGCTTCACGAGCAACGTGATCAGCAATGGAAGCAACGTGACGCTTAGAAGTACCGGTACATACGATCATGAAATCTGTGATGCTTGATTTGCCTTGCACGTCGATAGTTTGAATATCTTGTGCTTTCATATCGTCTACTTTGTCTACTAAAAATGCGTTGAGTTGTTGGTGTTGCAAGTTGATATCCTCAATGACACTCAGCTTGGTGTCGTAGTTGTTAGAACAAAAATGGGTGGCGGATTATAGCACGCTTTTTAGAGCTTAACTTGTGGCAAGCAAAGCTCGACACTTAGTTGGTGTAATAGTGGCCAGCTTGGTTGATCATATTGCGTCTTAGTTAAGATTTCTGCTTGTGCTAAAAGTTGCATTAATTTTTGCAGGCGCAGAATGTTTAAACGTTGCAATGCCGCTGAGTAGAGGGGGCGTTTACTTTGCCAGATACGATAGCTATCGAACACTTGGGCTATCGAACTCTGTTGCGCCTGTTGCTGCATTTGTAACAACTGGGTGAGTTCTTTTTGTATCGTTCTCACTAAGATCACCACTTCAACCCCTTCGGCTTCCAATTGACGCAAAATACGCTGGGCACGGTTGCCTTTGCCCGCGAGCAAAGCATCAACCCAATGGAATGCGGTAAAGTGATTGTGACGGCTTAGAGATTCCTCCAAGCGCACTAATGTCAGTTGCCCGTCAGGGTAGAGCAGTACTAATTTTTCTAGGCTTTGGCTAAGGGCAAACAAGTTACCTTCATGCCATTGCGCTAGCATTTGCACGGCTTCTGCGTCAGGTTTAAGCCCTAACGCTCGGCAACGTGCTTGGACAAACTGAGGTAGGCGCTGCAGATCTGGTGATAAGCAGTTTACCCAACAGCCTTGGCTGCTTAATGTTTTAAACCACTTAGCACTCTCTTGTGCTTTGGTCAGCTTAGTACCAATCACAACCAAGAGAATGTCAGGGTGAAGCATTTCAGCGACGTTGACCAGTTCTTTAGCAATTGCCGCATTGACGCCGGCTTCAGGCAGTTCAAGCTCAATCATCTGACGCGAAGAGAATAAACTCAAAGCTTGGCAGCAATCGTAAACTTGGTTCCAATCAAAGCTGGCATCGATGGCAAAGCGATGCCTTTCTTCAAAACCTTGTTGCTTGGCTGTCTGTTGAATGGCTTGACGTGATTCTTGTAGAAGCAGAGGTTCATTGCCAAACAACAGATAAATAGGGTGGAGCTGTTTGCTCAGTTGATCCGCGAGGCGGTCAGCAAAAATACGCATTTATAACTCTTTTGGCTTAAGCGGTTATTGCTCAAGCTCTGGTTGTTCTAAATCAATAGAGTTTGTTTCATTTTCAATGGTTTGAATTTGGTATTGCTCTTTGCTTTGTGCACGTTCAAGGGCTTTCTGCTTATCAAGCTCTTGACCTGTTAGCATCGTACCCGCTTCAAGATCGGCTTTTAAACGTCCCATTTGACGCACAATTTGTGTCGCAGCCAGTTTGCGCATTTCATCTTCAATCATGTCACGCTCAACCGATTTTGCCAGTGCGGTGAGTGGGTTATCTAAGTAACTACGCGTCACGCTAGTCGAGAATTGGCGCGAACCTAACTCTGGAATGGTTACTCGATAAGCGGCTTGGTAAGTGAGCTCTTTTTCTGCGGCGCGAGTATTTTGATAAAGCGACAGAGTGCGTTCGTCGACGCTTTCACCCAATAGGTGCAGATTCGCTACGTTTGATGCTGGAGGGACAATCTTTACGTCATTCATACGCAATTGTGCCTGCATCATGCGCGTTAAGGTGCTGTATTGGTCATAACTGGTCAAAGACATGGTGTCGAGTTCTTCCGGAATGGAATAGTCGCCTCTTAAATGAAAACCACAGCCACTAAGAAGGGTTGCGGCTAGTACAACACTAGTCAATTTAATTGAGGATAGGGAAAATAGGCGCATTGACGTACGACTCTCTGTTATTGGTTATTTATCTAAAACCACTTGAAAAATGGCTTGAGATAAATAAACAGGGTAGAAACGCTACCCTGTTTGTTATCTTAACGTGCTTATCGAAACGATGCTGAATCAGCTCTGCAAGATAGGCACTCGCTCACTAAATCACCCGTAGAGGATTAGTTCGCTACGATGTTTAGCAGTTTACCTGGTACGTAAATCACTTTACGGATAGTTAGACCGTCAGTGAACTTAGTGACGTTTTCATCGTTTAGACCAAGCTCTTCTACTTGTTCTTTTGATGCGTCAGCTGCCACAGTCAGTTTCGCACGCAGTTTGCCGTTAACTTGAACAACGATAGTCTTCTCGTCTTCAACCAGAGCTTTCTCGTCGAACGTTGGCCATACAGCATTGTCGATATCAGCTTCACCTAGCGCAGCCCATAGTTCATATGAGATGTGCGGAGTGATTGGGTAAAGCATAGCAACAACGGCTTTTAACGCTTCATCAAGGATTGCACGGTCTTGCGCAGATTCTTGCGGCGCTTTCGCTAGCTTGTTCATCAGTTCCATGATTGCAGCGATTGCTGTGTTGAACGTTTGACGACGAGCGATATCATCAGTCACTTTCGCGATCGTTTTGTGAACGTCGCGACGAAGTGCTTTTTGATCACCAGACAGTGCTGCTGCATCTACTGCTTCTGCGGCACCTTTCGATGTGTGCTCGTTCACTAGTTTCCAAACACGTTTTAGGAAGCGGTTTGCCCCTTCTACGCCAGACTCTTGCCACTCAAGTGTCATGTCTGCTGGAGACGCGAACATCATGAATAGACGTACTGTGTCAGCACCGTACTTGTCTACCATCTCTTGAGGGTCGATACCGTTGTTCTTCGACTTAGACATTTTGATCATGCCTGAGTGCTCAACGTTGCGACCTTCGCTGTCAACCGCAGAAGTGATGCGACCTTTACCGTCACGTTCTACTTTCACGTCTGTTGGAGCAACCCATTCTTTGCCACCTTTTTCGGTTTCAAAGTAGAACGCATCCGCTAGAACCATGCCTTGACATAGTAATTGCTTGAACGGTTCGTCAGAGGTTACGTAACCCGCGTCACGTAGCAGTTTGTGGAAGAAGCGCGAGTACAATAGGTGCATACAAGCGTGCTCGATACCACCGATGTACTGGTCTACAGGTAGCCAGTAGTTTGCTTTTTCTGGATCTAGGATATCGTCTGCTTGTGGTGAACAGTAACGCGCGTAGTACCAAGAAGATTCCATGAAGGTATCAAAGGTATCGGTCTCACGTAGCGCAGGTTCGCCGTTGAAAGTGGTCTTCGCCCACTCTTTATCCGCTTTGATTGGGCTCGTTACGCCATCCATTACCACGTCTTCAGGTAGAATAACAGGCAGTTGGTCAGCGGGTACTGGGTGAACTTGACCGTCTTCAGTGGTTACCATTGGGATTGGCGCACCCCAGTAACGTTGACGAGATACACCCCAGTCACGTAGACGGAAGTTAACTGTCTTAGTGCCTTTGCCTTCTGCTTCTAGTTTCGCTGCGATAGCATCGAACGCTGCTTGGAACTCTAGACCATCAAACTCACCAGAATCGAATAGCACGCCTTTTTCTGTGTAAGCCGCTTCAGAAACGTCTAGCTCGCTACCATCAACCGGTTTGATTACTGGGACGATATCTAGACCGTACTTAGTTGCGAACTCGTAGTCACGTTGGTCGTGTGCAGGCACGGCCATTACAGCGCCTGTGCCGTAATCCATTAGCACGAAGTTAGCCACGTATACAGGTACTTCACGACCGTTCAATGGGTGAATAGCAGTAAGGCCAGTCGCCATACCTTTCTTCTCCATTGTTGCCAGTTCAGCTTCTGCAACTTTGGTGTTCTTACACTCATCAATGAACTTAGCCAGTTCAGGGTTGTTCTCAGCCGCTAGTGTTGCAAGAGGGTGACCTGCTGCGATACCGACGTAAGTCACACCCATTAGCGTGTCAGGACGTGTCGTGTACACTTCAAGGTCTTGTTGACCTTTTACTGCAAACTTGAGTTCAACACCTTCAGAGCGACCGATCCAGTTGCGCTGCATGGTTTTAACCATTTCAGGCCAGCCTTCTAGCTTGTCTAGGTCGTCTAGTAGCTCTTGAGCGTATTCAGTGATCTTGATGAACCACTGTGGAATTTCTTTTTGCTCTACTGGAGTATCACAGCGCCAGCAGCAGCCATCTTCAACCTGTTCGTTGGCTAGAACAGTTTGGTCGTTTGGACACCAGTTAACCGAAGAAGTCTTCTTGTAAACCAGACCTTTCTGGTAAAGCTTGGTGAAGAACTCTTGTTCCCAACGGTAGTACTCAGGTGTACATGTTGCGAATTCACGATTCCAGTCGTAGCCAAAACCTAGCAGTTTAAGCTGGTTTTTCATGTATTCGATGTTTTCGTATGTCCAAGGCGCAGGTGCAGTGTTGTTTTTTACTGCTGCGTTTTCTGCTGGTAGACCAAACGCATCCCAACCGATAGGTTGCATTACGTTTTTGCCTTGTAGACGTTGGAAACGAGATACCACATCACCGATAGTGTAGTTACGCACGTGACCCATGTGCAGTCGACCACTTGGGTAAGGGAACATTGATAGACAGTAGAATTTTTCTTTATTTGGGTCTTCACTTACAACAAAGGTCTTGTTGTCGTCCCAGTGCTGTTGAACCTTCTGTTCAATATCTTGCGGGTTATATTGCTCTTGCATCGATGATATCCGGTTATCTTGGAAAGTGTGAGTTCAGTTAGAACAGACAATAATAGATCGTCATAGAATACATAAAGGAGCAAGGTTCAACAATAGCCAACGCTCTTCATCATAGAGTTTGCGGCAATGTTGGCGGCTTTATCTCTCTTCCAGAGCTATTGAGAGTCAATGTTCGGGGGCTTGTTCAACGTTGAACGAGCTGAATGAAAAACTTTCAGCTTATCGAGAACCATTAGGGGGTGACTATGGCTAAACACAAAACAGGTTATGAAGATATGTTTGAGGATGTGGTTGAAGCGCTCAAACATAGTCCGGATGAGGTTAACCATGTGCTAGAAACCTCAGGGAAATATGTCGATGCAGCTAATGATATGACCAAAGATGAGTTGGCTCTCATATCGGCTTATGTAAAATCGGATCTGAAAGAGTTTGCTGATAACTATGAAGAGTCGAAGAAAGGTCCGTTCTATTTGATGGTGGCAGATTCGATTTGGCAAGGTTTACTCGAGATCACCGACCGAACCAAAGTAGAGTGGGTGGAACTGTTTGCGGATTTAGAGCATCAAGGGCTTTATGAAGCGGGTGAGGTGATTGGATTGGGCACCTTAGTGTGTGATGAATGTGGTCACCAGACTCAATATAACCACCCAACGGTGATCATCCCTTGTACCCAATGTGGGCATAAGGCGTTTTCTCGTCGAGCACTTAAACCATAGTGATTGGTTGATACAGTAAAGGGCTCATCTGAGCCCTTTGTCTGTTTAGTTTGATTTTCTCATGCGCCAAGTGAGCAAGGCACAGATAACCACCCAGATATAGAGCGGCCAACTTCCCAAACCATGATAAGGCGTTTGACCAGTGGTCGAAGTCACTTGGGTACGCAGCACGCCAGTCTCGAATTGCGGCAGTTTCGCCGTGATATTGCCTTTAAAGTCAGTCACAGCAGTAACGCCGTTATTGGTGGAGCGAATCACAGGTTTACCAAATTCCAGCGCGCGCATGCGGGCGATTTCCATATGCTGTAGTGGTCCAATAGAGTGACCAAACCACGCATCATTAGACAGCGTTAGAATGAAGTCTGTCTCGTCAGTGATATTCTCACGAACCTGTTCACCAAAAATGATTTCATAACACAACGCTGGCGCTAGTTGTTTACCGTTGGCATCAATGTTGTTTTGGATGAAATCACCACGGCTAAATGATGACATCGGCAAATTGAAGAATGGCGCGATTGGGCGCAAGATGTCTTCAAATGGCACAAACTCACCAAATGGCAGCAGGTGATGTTTGTGATAGCGTTTGTCTAGGTCGTAGCTGTAATCACCATAAGCGGTTGCGCCAAGCGATAGAATGCTGTTGTAGAAACGGCGGTTCTCATCTTGGTTAACGACCCCTGTGATCACTGCGCTGTTATGCGCTTTGGCATTGCTATCGAGATTGCTCAGAAATGAACTGATTTCAAACTCAAACGCAGGAATAGCTGCCTCTGGCCAGATGATGATATCGGCATCCCAGTTTTGGCGCGTGAGATCGATATATTTCATGATGGTTGGCCAGCGTTCGCTAGGTACCCATTTCAGGGCTTGCTCGATATTGCCTTGAACCAGCGCGATCTTAGTCGTGCTATCAGGATTGGGAGTGACCCAGTTGATGTTTCTCAAGCCAAAACCAGTGGCAAGCACAACAGCAGGCACAACGAGTGTGAGCCAGTGTTTATTGAGCAGTGCGTAGCTTATTGCAGCTGCACTGACTACGACCAGTAAGGTGATCAGCTCGACCCCACCAATTGGGGCAAAACTAGCTAATGGAGAGTCAATTTGGCTGTAGCCAAGCCAAAGCCACGGAAAGCCCGTCATTACCCAGCCGCGTAACCAGTCACAAACGAGCCACAAAGCAGGAGCAAGAATAAAAAATCGGGTACGGTTATTGTGTGGCGCAAATCGATTCAGTAAGCCAGAAAAAAGCGCAGAATAAACCGCTAGGTAACCGACTAGCAGCGCCATGAGAAACAGGCTAGCAATCTTTGGCATACCGCCAAAATTGTCGATACTGACGTGGACCCAGCTAATACCGGTTGCGAACTGACCGAGCCCCCAAGCATAGCCAATCCAAGCGGCTTTTTTAGCGGTTTGTCCGTGGATTAAACACAGTAGAGCAGCGACACTGACAAAAGCCAGCGGCCAGATTTGATAGGGTGCAAATGCAAAGGTTGTTAACGCGCCAACAAAAGCGGCCCCTAGGGGCCGCTTGAGGCGATGAAATAGATTACTAATCATCGTATATTCTTATAGAGAAGAATGGTGGATTATTCTTCGATAGGTTGAGTAACTTGCTCTTCGTCTGGCACAGTAACTTGCAGTTGAACAACGCGACGGTTGTCTGCTGCCGTTACTTTAAAGCTGTAGCCTTCAATATCTACTACTTCACCACGAGAAGGAAGATGACCAAATGTTGTCATCACAAGACCACCTACCGTATCCACTTCTTCATCACTGAACGAAGTCCCGAAGGTTTCGTTGAACTCTTCAATAGTGGTTAGGGCTTTGACAGCAAATGTGTGCTTGCTTAGCTTGCGGATATCCAGTTCTTCTTCGTCGTCGAATTCATCTTCGATGTCGCCAACGATCTCTTCCAAGATATCTTCAATGGTTACAAGACCCGATACACCACCAAATTCATCCACAACGATCGCCATATGGTAGCGTTCTTCACGGAATTCTTTGAGCAGACGGTCTACACGTTTGCTTTCAGGTACAACAACCGCAGGGCGGATCACTTGTTCAATGTCGAACTCTGCGCTGTTTGAACCAAGGTACTTAAGTAGGTCCTTCGCTAGTAGAATGCCTTCCACATGGTCTTTGTCTTCGCTGATCACTGGGTAGCGAGAGTGTTGAGCGTCAGTAAGTAGAGCGACAAGCGCATCTAGGTTATCTGTGCGTTCAACCGTAACCATTTGCGAGCGTGGGATCATGATGTCGCGCACACGCATTTCGGCGATTTCCATAACACCCTCAAGCATGTCGCGAGTGTCGTGGTCAATCAGGTCATTGATTTCAGAGTCGCGAATTACATCGACGAGCTCTTGGCGATCTTTTGGTTCACCTTGAAATAGTTGACCTAGGCGTTCAAAGAAGGACTTTCTACTCGGACCTTCAGATTTTTCTTTCTTACCTTCTACAGATGAGGGCGAATTGTCTTCGTTCATTGTGTCTCATTACAATAACGCTATCAGAAGTGTGATAGCACACGTTGGAAGACGAAACGGCGAAGGTTATCGCGGTCTTGCCTTCCACCAAGTAACTTAAGTTACTCTTTTTCTGCAATATATGGGTCTTCAAATCCCATCTTTTGCATGATTTCTGTTTCGAGCGACTCCATCTCTTCAGCTTCGTCGTCTTCGATATGATCATAACCTAGCAGATGCAGGCTGCCATGTACAACCATATGAGCCCAATGTGCTAATAAAGGCTTATCTTGCTCAATCGCTTCTTGCTCTACCACCTGACGGCAGATGATTAAATCGCCAAGTAGGTTAATCTCAATACCAGGAGGAGCTTCAAATGGAAAAGACAACACATTAGTTGGTTTATCTTTACCACGGTACTCCAAGTTAAGCTGGTGGCTTTCCGCTTCATCAACGATGCGTACGGTTACTTCCGCGTCTTGTTGGAACAGTGAAATCGCGTTGTTTAACCATGAGTGAATTTCATCGAAACTAGGCAAGCCTGCTTCATCTTCGACTGCCAATTGTAGATCGAGTTCGATTGTCATTACTCTTTATTCTCCGGTGCTGAAACTAGCTCAGCTTTTTGTGCTTCCAGGAGCTTCGCCTCGCGCTCTTCACGGCGGCGTTTTTCAAACTCTTTACGTTCTTTTTGATCTTGTGCTTCCCACTTCTCATACGCGTTTACAATGCGCGCAACCACAGGGTGGCGAACCACGTCATCAGATTGGAAGAAGTTGAAACTGATCTCATCAACTTCGTTCAGCACTTCAACGGCATGGCGTAGACCCGATTTTGCACCGCGAGGTAAGTCAATCTGGGTTACGTCACCAGTAATCACCGCTCGTGAGTTAAAGCCGATACGCGTGAGGAACATTTTCATCTGTTCTACGGTGGTGTTTTGGCTCTCATCGAGAATGATAAAGGCATCGTTAAGTGTACGACCACGCATGTAAGCCAGAGGTGCCACTTCAATCACGTTGCGCTCAATCAGTTTTTCGACGCGCTCGAAACCGAGCATTTCAAACAATGCATCATAAAGAGGGCGTAAGTAAGGGTCGACTTTTTGGCTCAAATCACCCGGCAAGAAACCCAGTTTCTCACCCGCTTCTACCGCTGGGCGAGTCAGCAAAATACGGCGAATTTCTTGGCGCTCTAGTGCGTCAACAGCTGCCGCCACCGCAAGGTAGGTTTTACCAGTACCTGCAGGACCAATACCAAAAGTGATGTCGTGCGTTACCATATTCACTAAGTACTGAGCTTGGTTTGGCGTGCGCGGTTTGATCACACCTTTTTTGGTCTTTACGAATACTTCTTTGCCATGCTCGAAGCTCGCTTGAGCGTCTTGCTCAAGGACACCCGACTCTTTGATTGCCAGATGGATCTCTTCTGGTTCAATGTCTGGGATATTGCCACGAACAGGGGCGGTGTTTACGTAAAGAGTTTTAATAATTTCAAGCGCGGCAGCTGAGGTATGAGGTTTACCCACGATAGTGAAGAAGTTGCCTCGGTAGCTGATTTCGACACCTAAACGGCGCTCTAAATGCTTGATATTGTCATCAAATGGACCGCATAGGCTTGCTAAACGGCGGTTGTCGGCAGGTTCTAGATTAATTTCTAGAGTTACGATTTTATTGCTCAAAGTTACCTCTCATTGTTGCCATACAGTGGAGAGCTGATAACGACCAGCTCTCCGATGGCTTTATACGAGCTTATGGCGTAAAGGTTGCAACACCTAGCTCGTCTTCGCGACGAGTTTTCGCCATCATTTGCATTGGCGAAATCACGCTACGAAGATCCATATCTTTTTCTGTGCGCACTAGCTCACCACGGAGTGAGTTAGCAAATACGTCAACAATCTTAACGTCAACAAACTGACCGATCAGATCCGCGCTGCCTTCAAAGTTAACTACGCGGTTGTTTTCAGTACGTGCACGAAGCTCCATTAGGTTTTTCTTCGATGGACCTTCAACTAACACGCGTTGCTCAGTGCCTAGCATTAGGCGAGAGTAACGCATCGCTTGCGCGTTGATGGTTTGTTGTAGTTCGTATAGACGCTCTTTCTTCACATCTTCAGCTAGATCACATGGGTAATCAGCCGCAGGTGTACCAGGACGAGGTGAGAAGATAAAGCTAAAGCTCATATCAAAATCAACGTCTTTGATAAGCTTCATTGTGTCTTGGAAATCTTTATCTGTTTCACCTGGGAAACCAACAATAAAGTCAGAGCTGATTTGGATATCAGGACGAGCTTTACGCAGTTTACGGATGATAGATTTGTATTCGATCGCCGTATGAGGACGCTTCATCATCGTCAGTACGCGGTCACTACCACTTTGTACTGGTAGGTGTAGGAAGCTCACTAGTTCTGGAGTGTCTTCGTACACAGCGATGATGTCATCAGTAAATTCTAGTGGGTGGCTAGTCGTAAAGCGAATACGGTCGATACCATCGATGGATGCCACAAGGCGTAGCAGTTCAGCGAATGAACAAATATCGCCTTCATGTGTTGGACCGCGGTATGCGTTTACGTTTTGACCCAGTAGGTTTACTTCACGTACGCCTTGCTCTGCAAGTTGAGCAATTTCGTACAGAACGTCGTCCATTGGGCGACTCACTTCTTCACCACGAGTGTATGGTACTACGCAGTAAGTACAGTATTTAGAACAGCCTTCCATGATTGAAACGAATGCCGTTGCACCTTCAGCGCGCGGCTCTGGCAGACGGTCAAACTTTTCAATTTCAGGGAACGAGATATCCATAACAGGCGCTTCGTTGGTTTGCGACTGTTTAATCATCTCTGGAAGACGGTGCAGCGTTTGCGGACCAAAGATTACGTCAACAAATGGTGCGCGTTCACGGATGTGATCACCTTCTTGAGTTGCTACACAGCCACCCACACCGATCACTACACCCGCTTTTTTATCTTTAAGTGTTTTCCAACGACCGAGTTGGTGGAACACTTTTTCCTGTGCTTTTTCACGGATCGAACAGGTATTAAGTAGAAGTACATCTGCTTCATCAGGGTCTTCTGTTAGCTCATAGCCATTTGCAGCGTTAAGCAGGTCGGCCATTTTCGATGAATCGTATTCGTTCATCTGGCAGCCCCAAGTTTTAATTAGCAGTTTCTTACTCATCTCACTTTCGCTCGTGTTAAATCTTAAAATTGGTTGAACTACTCTTAAAGCTATAGTTCAAATTATCTACCCAAGTAACTTTAATTTAGCACTTGAGCGTGCCGCCTTCACGGCGGTAAGCGGCGTATTGTACTGCTTTAAAAAGCACCTGACTAGTGTTGGAGTAAAATCAGTCAAAGCCCGAATATATAAGGGCTTTGCCCCTGATGCAGTTAAGGTTTTTAGTTACATTTTCGTAATCAATACGTACAATAAAAATTCACCCACAAATCAAGATGATGACGTGTAAAAAATGAACAAGTTTGATATTGCAGTGATTGGTGGTGGCATGGTTGGTGCTGCCGTCGCGCTTGGTTTTGCCAAGCAAGGAAGACAAGTTGTGATGGTTGAAGGTCAGGCGCCGAAACCCTATTCAGCTGAGCAACCAATGGATATCCGCGTCTCAGCAATTTCTCATCACTCAGTGCAAATTCTTGAAGAGCTTGACGCATGGCAAGCGATTCAAGCGACTCGAGTGTGTCCGTATCGCCGCCTTGAAACTTGGGAACACCCTGAGTGCCGTACACGTTTTCACTCTGATGAATTAGGTCTAGAGCAACTGGGTCACATTATCGAAAACCGATTAATTCAACTTGGTTTGTGGCAGCAGTTTGATCAATACCCCAATTTAACCGTGATTTGTCCTGACTCGTTGGCATCACTTGAGTTTGCTGAGAGTGTTGAGATTGAACTGACCTCCGGTGCGCGAATTTCTGCTGAGTGGGTAGTCGGCGCAGATGGGGCTAATTCGCAAGTGCGTCAGCAAGCTGGGATTGGGATAACGGCTTGGGACTACCGTCAACATTGTATGTTGATTAACGTGGCGACTGAGCTCGAGCAGCAAGATATTACTTGGCAACAGTTTAATCCGACGGGACCGCGTTCATTTTTACCGCTGTGTGGTCAGCAAGGTTCACTGGTTTGGTATGACTCACCAAAACGCATTAAGCAGCTAAGCGCTATGTCGAACGAACAAATGCGTGAAGAAATCTTACTTAATTTCCCCGCAGAGCTTGGTGACATTACAGTTATTCAGCATGGTTCATTTCCTTTGACTCGCCGCCACGCTCAGCAATATGTCAAAAATCGTTGTATTTTGGTCGGGGATTCTGCTCATACTATTAACCCACTTGCAGGGCAGGGGGTGAACTTAGGCTTTAAAGATGTCGATGCGCTATTAAAAGTCACGCAAGGTGAATCATTAAGCGCTGAATTGTTAGCCGGTTATGAACGTAAGCGTCGCGCTGACAACTTGTTGATGCAGTCGGGAATGGATGTGTTTTACAAAGGGTTTAGTAATGACGTCGCGCCACTGAAATTGTTGCGTAATGCGGCACTTAAGATTGCGGATAAAACCGGACCGTTGAAACAGCAAGTGTTGAAATACGCGCTTGGCTTGTAAGTTTTGATTGCTCCAGAGACAAAAAACGCTGCCATTGGCAGCGTTTTTTCGTTTAGCTAAGTAATAATTACTTAGTTACACGTAGTACTGGAGTTTCACCAACAGTTACTGCACCAGAAAGCTTGTTCAGCTCTTTGATTTCGTCCATGTTAGAGATAACAACAGGAGTTAGAGTAGACTTAGCTTTCTCTTCTAGAAGTGCTAGATCGAACTCAATGATAGTGTCGCCAGCTTTAACTGTTTGACCTTCTTCAGCGATACGCTTGAAGCCTTCGCCTTTTAGTTCAACAGTGTCGATACCGAAGTGAACGAATAGCTCAACGCCGTCGTCAGATTCGATAGAGAACGCGTGGTTAGTTTCAAAGATCTTACCGATAGTACCGTTTACAGGAGCTACCATCTTGTCGCCTGCTGGTTTGATAGCGATACCGTCACCAACGATTTTCTCAGCGAAAACTACGTCTGGCACATCTTCGATGTTAACGATTTCACCAGATAGTGGTGCGATGATCTCGATTGCACCAACATCAGCGCTGTCATCAGATACTAGCTTCTTAAGTTTGTCAAACAGACCCATTGTGTCATGCTCCTAACGTTTAGTTTTATTCTTTCGCAATATAGTATACCAATCTAGTCGAATAGACGAATGGTTTTAGCGCTACAGAGCGCTAATAACGATGCTTCCACCTGGTCATTAATAGGTTAAGAATAGACTATTCTCAACCTATTAAGTGGTAACTCTCGTTGCCCTTGGTCTTTACTCGAGCAGATTAGCTATGCAGATTATTGAGTTTTTTCTGCAATGAATTTTTCTACAACTGCTTCGATTTCTGCTGCTGTTGGTAGAGAAAGTGCTTCTTCCGCCATCGCTTTAACTTCTGCGAAGTTAGAGTTACGGATTACTTTCTTAACCACAGGGATAGAGATGCCGCTCATAGAGAACTCATCTAGACCCATACCTAGTAGTAGCAGAGTAGCACGCTCGTCGCCTGCTAGCTCACCACACATACCAGTCCACTTGCCTTCAGCGTGAGAAGCGTCGATCACTTGCTTGATTACTGTTAGTACAGCAGGTGATAGTGGGTTGTATAGGTGAGAAATCATTTCGTTACCACGGTCTACAGCCAATGTGTATTGGGTTAGATCGTTAGTACCGATTGAGAAGAATGCAACTTCTTTTGCTAGGTGGTGAGCAATCGCAGCCGCAGCTGGAGTCTCAACCATCACGCCGATTTCGATGTTTTCATCGAATGCTAGGCCTTCTTCACGAAGTTCTGCTTTGTACTCTTCGATTGCCGCTTTCAGCGCACGGATTTCTTCCACAGAGATGATCATTGGGAACATGATACGTAGTTTACCGTGTGCTGATGCACGTAGGATACCACGTAGCTGGTCACGAAGAATTTCACGACGATCCAAGCTGATACGAACTGCACGCCAACCAAGGAATGGGTTCATCTCTTTTGGTAGATCCATGTATGGTAGATCTTTGTCACCGCCGATATCCATAGTACGGATGATTACCGCTTGACCTTCCATTGCTTCTGCAACTTCTTTGTAAGCTTGGTACTGTTCTTCTTCTGTAGGAAGAGCATCACGGTCCATGAATAGGAATTCAGTACGGTACAGACCAACACCTTCACCACCGTTACGGATGATGCCGTCACAGTCTTTAACTGTACCGATGTTACCGCAAACTTCTACACGGTGACCGTCTAGAGTTTCTGCGTGTAGGTCTTTAAGTTGCGCTAGCTCTTCTTTCTCAGCAAGGAATGCAGCTTTCACTGCTTTTGCTTCTGCTAGTGCTTCTTCTGATGGGTTGATAACAATTTTGTTATTCATCGCATCAAGAATTAGCATGTCACCGTTCTTCACTTTCTTAGTGATGTCGTTAGTACCAACGATAGCTGGTAGCTCAAGAGAACGTGCCATGATTGAAGTGTGTGAAGTACGACCGCCGATGTCACAAGCAAAGCCTAGTACGTAGTCTAGGTTGATTTGTGCAGTTTCAGATGGCGTTAGGTCGTAAGCAACTAGGATAACTTCTTGGTCAATATCGCTTAGAGAAACGATGTTGATGCCTAGTGCGTTTTTAACGAAACGAGAGCCGATATCGCGAATGTCAGTTGCGCGCTCTTTTAGGTATTCGTCATCTAGAGATTCTAGAGCACATGCTTGCTCTTCGATAACGGTGTGAATTGCGTTATCTGCAGACAGCTTGTCATTCTTGATCAGCGCTAGGATTTCTTCTTCTAGCTCTTCATCTTCAAGAAGCATGATGTGACCTTCAAAGATCGCTTCTTTCTCTTCACCGAAAGTTTCCAGTGCTTTTTGCTTGATTGTCTCAAGCTGAGCTGATGACTTGTTACGAGCGTCAAAGAAGCGTTGAACTTCTGCTTCTACTTGATCGTCTGAGATAGTGTTTGTGTTTAGGACAATTTCATCTTCTTGAAGTAGTAGTGCTTTACCAATAGCAATACCAGGAGATGCTAGGATGCCTGAAATCATAGCCTTACCTTAAATTGGTCAACTTTAAACTGGAGAAAAATTTGGATGCGCTAACGTTAATGTTTAGCTTATGTTAGGGCCTATTTCCAACAAAGCCATTCTGTTTTCACAAAATGGCTTTGAAAATAGGAGACCGAATTAGTGTAGTTGGTCCATTAGAGCAACTAGGTGGTCAACAGCTTGCTGAGCTTGTGGGCCTTCAGCAGAGATTGTAACTACAGTACCTTTAACTAGGCCAAGAGTTTGTAGTTTGAATAGGCTTTTTGCGCTAGCGCTTTTGCCGTTTGAAGTCACTGTGATGTCAGCATCGAAAGCTTTTGCTTCTTTAACGAACTGTGCAGCAGGACGAGTGTGAAGACCATTTTCTGCAGTGATTTCAACTTGCTTCTCGTACATTTTGTATACCCCAATTAATTTATATTTTAGATAGTATTTAAACCAAACCTAGCTTAGTGACGTTTGCTGGCTGCTTCTAGTAAAACTTGCCGGCAATGTGGTCCGAAGTTGGCACTGGTTACAATTTTTGCAGTAACGACTCTACCATCGAGTAAAAGTCATCACCAGCTTGAATACTGATTTGGCAATATTATTTTGAAGCCAAAAATAAAACATTGCTGATATTACCAAAGGTAGGAGCAGGATCAACAAAAAAGCCCCTGTATGGGGCTTTTTTAAACGAAAAATTGATTTCGATACGTATTACTGTTGGTTCTCTTTCTCAGTAAATAGGCCGGCAAACAGCGCTGTACTTAGGTAACGTTCACCAGAGCTTGGTAGTACAACAACAATAGTTTTTCCTGCAAATTCAGGTAGTTCTGCAATTCGGTTGGCTGCAACAACAGCGGCGCCTGAAGAAATGCCAGCGAGGATACCTTCCTCTTCCATTAGGCGGCGAGCCATCTCAATAGCCTCATCTGAAGTCACTGCTTCAACACGGTCTAAAAGCTCTAAATCTAGGTTGCCAGGGATGAAACCTGCACCAATACCTTGGATTTTGTGTGGAGCTGGTTGAATCTCATCACCAGCCAGTGCTTGTGCAATCACTGGCGATTCCGCTGGTTCAACGGCAACAGAAGTAATCGCTTTCCCTTTTTCACCTTTGATGTAACGGCTGGTACCTGTAATGGTGCCACCTGTACCAACACCTGCGACGATAACATCCACTTCGCCGTCTGTTGCATCCCAAATTTCTGGGCCGGTAGTCTTTTCGTGGATCTCTGGGTTAGCAGGGTTATCAAACTGTTGGAGTAGCAGGTATTTGTCAGGGTTGCTTGCAACAATCTCTTCCGCTTTAGCAATCGCGCCTTTCATGCCTTTTGCTGCTTCAGTTAGCTCAAGGTTAGCGCCAAGTGCTTTAAGCAGCTTACGACGCTCAAGGCTCATTGATTCAGGCATGGTTAGCGTTAGTTTGTATCCACGAGCGGCAGCAACGAATGCTAAAGCCACACCTGTGTTACCACTGGTTGGTTCAACCAACTCGACACCTGGTTTTAGTTTGCCTTGCTTTTCCGCATCCCAAATCATGTTTGCGCCAATACGACATTTCACGCTGAAGCTAGGGTTACGTGCTTCAATCTTTGCAAGTACATTGCCTTTCGCGACTTTGTTGAGGCGAACTAGAGGCGTGTTACCGATAGTTAGAGAGTTATCTTCGTAGATTTTGCTCATTGTCTGGTCCTTCATAAGATGGCTATTTGCTCGTATGTCAGGTGTTGACCGCGCAAACATGGTAGAGTGATGTACAACCTAAACTGCTTTCTTGCTGCCTAGTTGATGTTTGATGAAACAAGATTAGGGCTTTTACAAAAAGCAGAGAAGGATTAAAAAGTTATATCTTATTAAATACAAGTAATTTGGACTCTCATCATAATTGCTTGGATTGTCTTAGAAGAGAGTCACAATCTTACCGGGTGTTAAGGGGCTGCGTTATTTCTTAAACTCACTGACCCACATTGATGTCGCGCCACATACCGCAACAGGCATTATAATCAGGTTTAGAATCGGGATAGTGGTAAATACGCTGACCAATACACCGAAACCATAAGCCTTACCCTGTTTTTGTTTCAAATTGTAACGCATGTCATTAAAGCTGACTTTATGGTTATCAAATGGATAGTCACAATATTGAATAGCTAGAATCCATGCAGTAAAGATGAACCACAATACAGGACCAATGGTTTGTCCAAGAACTGGAATCAATAGCAGTAAAAATAGACCAATTGCTTTAGGCAACACGTACACCAATTTACGCCATTCTCTGGCGAGTATTCTAGGTGTGTCTTTGACTACCGCTAGCATACCGTCTTCATTGACCTTTTTTCCCGTCAAATGCTCTTCAACTTTTTCTGCTAGCAAACCGTTGAATGGTGCAGCAATGAAGTTAGCCAAGGTACTAAAGAAATAGGAAAACGTAGCAAGTATAGTGAGCACCAATAGTGGCCAGAGCAAATAGCTTAGCCAAGAGAGGAATTCGGGAAGTTGTCCGACCCATTGGGTAATCCAACTATCTAAGTGAGAAAATAGATAGAAGAGGGCACCACCGACCAAAATAATGTTGGCAAGTAGAGGCATAAGGACAAAACGTCGAATACCCGGGCTTAATGCGAGCTCGATGCCGTGAAAGAAATATCCAAAGCCAGAACGAGATGTTGTGTAATTTGTCATAGAACTCTATCTGTGTATAAAACGACCTTTTTCTATCTTAACAAGAAAGAAGCGTGTCCAAAATCACAAGATTGTGGGAACTTCTCACATTAATTTGTTCTAAAACCTAGGATAGTTTTGGTAAAGTTATTGGCAAACAGGTTTAATCGACTTAGAGATGGGCGGCAAATTCGCTTATCGCTGAGCAAATGAGAGCAGAAAATGCAGGAATTGCGATTCGTACTTATCGTGGTGGGCGCACTCGCCATCGCCGCGCTATTGTTCCACGGTCTATGGACGAGTAAAAAAGAAGGCAAATCAAAATTTAGTGATAAGCCACTAGGGAAGCTTGATGTGGACAGTGATGAGATCTCAGATCGCAGTGCTGAACGCGGTTTTGCTCCAGAAGATGATTTCGAGATTATTCGCAAAGATCGTAAAGAGCCTGAGCTAGCAAGCGAGATGGAAACCAATGCGTTTGCAGGCGATCCTTTGCTTACTGATCCATTAGTTGCAGACCCACTGACTGGCGATTATCCAGACCAAGAGCTGCAAAAAGAGCCTCGTGAAGAGGTGAAGGTTATCGTTGATGAGGTACCGTCTATGTCAGCACTTGATGAGCGTGACATTGAGGTTGAACCCGTAGCCCAAGCTGTTGTAGAAGACGTTCATTCTGAACTTACCGCTGCGAAAGTCGTGGACGAGGTCGAAGAGAGCCAACCAGAGCCAGAGCCTGAACTAGAAGTGATTGTGCTTAATGTCCATTGCGCTGGTGAGGAGCCGTTTATCGGCACTAAGCTTTTCGATAGCATGCAGCGCCATGGTTTGAGTTATGGTGAGATGGATATCTTCCATTGCCGCACAGAGGAAACGGAAGCCGGTCGAGTTCTGTTTAGCGTGGCGAATATGATGCAGCCAGGTACACTGAAACATGATGATCCAGCTGAGTTCACCACAAAAGGCATCTCGTTTTTCATGACGCTACCTTGTTATGGTGATGAAGAGCAAAACTTTAGACTGATGCTGAGAACGGCTCAGCAAATAGCCGATGACATGAGTGGCCGTGTACTGGATGACGCGCGCAATTTGCTTACCCCAACGCGAATTGATAGCTACCAGGCACAAATTAAGCAATTTAAGGCGCGACAAGCGAGTTAATTGACTCTCTACGAATTAGCAAGGCTCCTCAATCAAGGGGCCTTTTTTATTGGGCTTGAACCGAATCAATCACGCGTTCATTATTAGCCAAAATTTATCGAAAACTGAGTGAAATATGTCGACAGAAATTCAACAAAAACTCGAACAGTTACGTGAAACACTTCACTACCATGCAGTACGTTACTATGTGGAAGACAGCCCGGAGATCCCGGATGCCGAGTATGACCGTTTGATGCGTGAGCTGTTGGACTTAGAGCAACAACATCCAGAGTTGGTGACGATAGATTCGCCAAGTCAGCGAGTTGGTGGTCAGCCTCTTGACGGTTTTGCTACCGTCAAGCATGAAATTCCGATGCTTTCACTCGACAATGCGTTTGATGACAGCGAGCTGAATGGTTTTCATAAGCGTATGATCGATCGACTGCCAGCAGCAAAATTCGACCTATTTTGCTGTGAGCCTAAGTTAGACGGTTTGGCGGTAAGTCTGCTTTATGTTGATGGCGTTCTGGTTCAAGCGGCAACCCGTGGTGATGGTACAACAGGTGAAAACATCACAGAGAACGTACGTACTATTGCGGCTATTCCACTTAAATTGCGTGGTGAAGGTTGGCCTCAACGTATTGAGGTGCGTGGTGAAGTGTTTATGCCGAAAGCTGGCTTTGACAAGCTCAACGAGATGGCGCTGAAAAAAGGGGAAAAGACCTTTGTTAACCCACGTAACGCCGCGGCAGGCAGTTTACGTCAGCTTGACTCTCGTATTACCGCTACGCGCCCTTTGAGCTTTTACGCATACAGCGTTGGTGTCGTTGAAGGAGGCGCGCTTTCTTCCAGCCACTACGAACGATTCTTGCAGCTAAAAGGTTGGGGACTACCTATGTGCCCAGAGACCAAGCGTGTTGATTCACTAGAGGCAGTGAAAGCGTACTACCAAGACATTTTGGCTCGTCGTGATGGGTTAGCGTACGAAATTGATGGTGTGGTTATCAAGGTCGATGATATTGCCTTGCAAGAGCGCTTGGGTTTTGTTGCTCGTGCGCCACGTTGGGCAATTGCGTACAAATTCCCTGCACAAGAAGAGATAACTGTACTTAATGACGTTGAGTTCCAAGTCGGGCGTACTGGCGCGATTACACCAGTTGCGAAACTGGAACCGATTTTTGTTGGCGGTGTAACGGTTAGTAACGCAACACTGCACAACGCGGATGAAATTGCTCGTCTGCAAGTGAAGATTGGCGATAGTGTGATTATCCGCCGCGCAGGTGATGTAATTCCACAAATTGTCTCAGTGGTCCTAGATAGACGCCCAGCTGAAGCGAGAGAGATCGTATTTCCAGAGCAGTGCCCGGTGTGCCGTTCAGCCGTTGAACGGGTGGAAGGCGAGGCAGTTGCTCGTTGTACTGGTGGTCTAGTGTGTCAGGCGCAACGTAAAGAAGCACTTAAGCATTTTGTGTCGCGTAAAGCACTGGATGTCGACGGCTTAGGTGAAAAAGTGATTGAGCAACTTGTTGACCGTGAGATGGTTGAGACTCCAGCCGACCTATTTAAGTTAAGTGCCGGTGTACTCACGGTATTGGAACGTATGGGACCTAAATCGGCGCAAAATGTGGTCAATGCCCTAGAAGCCTCAAAGCAGACTACGTTACCTCGTTTTCTTTATTCATTGGGCATTCGTGAAGTGGGTGAAGCCACCGCAGCAAATCTAGCGGGGCACTTTAAGTCGCTTGAGGTTGTGATGAGTGCTACTCATGAACAATTAGTGGAAGTACCTGATATTGGCGGCATAGTTGCGAGTCATATCACATCATTTTTCGCGCAAGACAAAAACAAAAATGTCATTGCAGAGTTGATCGAACAAGGTATCCATTGGCCAGCAATTGAGGAGCGAGACGAAAATGTACCGCAACCTTTGGCGGGTAAAATCGTGGTGTTGACTGGGTCGTTATCCCAACTATCACGTTCTGATGCCAAAGCTGCTTTAGAAGCTCTTGGTGCAAAAGTGACCGGAAGTGTTTCAAAGAAAACGGATATTTTGTTTGTCGGTGAAAACGCAGGTTCTAAATTAGCTAAAGCTCAAGAGTTAGGAATTGAAGTTCAAACTGAACAAGACTTGATCGATTTAATGTAAAAAAATGTGTCTTATTCTGCTTATTGTCGTCGGTTATAGATGACTAAAAATTGAGCCAGACAGAGAGCAAGCGAGCGCCTATTTTCATAATAGGCGCTTTTTTTATGAGGGAAAATATTTAACTAAATCTAGACAGAAATGTAGATTTATTTTTGAGTGATCGTGATCTTACTTTTGAGTTGTTGATTATGATGTTGAATTTTAATGCGGCGAGCTTCAAAGTTTGCTGTTGTTGATTGCTTATAAGTAATTGTTTTATTTTGGTTTGTATTTTTTCTAGATAAGTTCAAATATATTAAGTGATCTGTGTCACTAGTTTTTAGAAAGTATGTTTCACGTCATATTTTTTTATAAAGAAATTAAGTTCTGATTGATGTTTTACCCCGCGAAGTTAGTCTTAAGTACATGGATACACGAGGTGTATGCAGCAAAATTAAAATCGATGATTTCTAACTTTTAGTTTTTGAGATTTTATGAGGTAAAACTTTTCTCTTCGGCGGCCAACTTAAGGGAAAAGTAATACAACAGCTATATCTATATTTTTAGGAGTTTTTCCATGGAAAAAATGTTTAAGCGCACTCTTCTAGGTGCGGCAGTAGCATCAATCGCAATGGCAGGTTCTGCTACAGCAGCAAGTCTAACTGACAACGTAGATCTATACGGTCAAGCCGCAGTATCTGTATGGTACGGTGTCGATGTACCTGAAGGTTCGGACAACGATCTAAACATTGAAAATGAATCACGCATTGGTCTACGCGGTACTCAAGAGTTCAAAAACTTTGATCCAGCAATTATTTGGCAGATCGAATCTGGCAACGTTGGTGATGACGGCAGCGACGGTAAATTAGGTGCACGTGACACCTTTATCGGTATGCAGTTTGACGCTGGTAAATTCCGCTTCGGTCGTTTAACAACGCCAGCATACGATATTGTTGACTGGCCATACACTAACCCAGGTTTAGGTAACGTGTTCGATTGGAACACTGATATCGCAGGTGGCGCGCACATTGACCGTACTGGCGATCATTTCCGTTGGGACTCTAAAAACTACAATGGTTTCACTTATGCACTATCAACAGGTGCAGGCACTGCTGATGTAGGTAACATGTTCTACTCTGCTGCGGTTCATTACACCACTGGTGGTTTAACACTACACGCTGGTTATCAAGATGAAGGTGAAGCAGCTGTAGATAAGAAAGATGCTGCAGATAAAAACTCTCTAGCAAAAGCTGAAATTGGTGAGCGTTCATTCTACATTCTAGGTGCTGAGTATAACTTTGGTAATGGTTTCCACATTACTGCAGCAGTTAAAGAAATGCAGAGCAAGTACTCAGGCAAACGTGAGCTTGCTTTAGCTGATGTTTCTAAGCAGGAACAACGTGCTTACTCTGTAACAGCGCAATACGATACAGCTGAGTGGCAATACAAACTAGGTTATGCAATGACTAATGACCTAAAAACAACTGGTGGTGCAGTTAATGATGACGACACTGGTGACACTGCGGTAACAGCTCGCGTTCTTTACAAACTCGATCCATCAGCGGTTATCTATGCTGATATCCGTTCATACGATATGGGGCGTGATACTTACGAAGATAAAGGCGATAAAGCCGCTGACCGCACTAACTTTGGTATCGGTGTAGAATACTACTTCTAATTTATAGAATTAGATAAAAAATTCAGGGTGGCGTTAAGCCACCCTTTTTCTTCGATGAGACAGGTATAAAATATGAAAAAAATAATAGCTCTTTCTCTAGCTCTATTGAGCTACCCTACTTTTGCTGAGGTGACAGTCAATTTTGCACCTGAAGTGGAGATTTTAGCAATCAATGGGGTCGATGATATTAGTAGCGGATTTGGTCATGAAGATACCATTACATTAGAAAACGGACGCAATCAGTTACTCGTGCGGGTCGGCACTCTAATTCGTCGAGATGCGCAAAAAGTGAAGTACAAGTCTCAAGCAATGGTATTGTTATTTGATGCACACGATACTACGTTGGATATATCAGCTGGTAAACAAATTAGAACAGGTATTGATGGGGACGAATTCAATAAAAATCCATCATTTTTGGTGACGGAGAATGGTAAACCATATGAAGTTAAAAGCGATTTACTGTTAGGCGGTGCTCTTGGCTTTATTCGTGATTACGAGTCTGAGTTATTTACTTACAATAAGCGCGAAGCTCCAGCGTCTACTTTTATTTATGACCAAGCTGAGAAAGCCAAAGCGACATCTGTGCAAAAAGTCAGTAAAGAATCTCTATCGCCAGAACAAGCAATGATTATGCTCAAAGCGGATTTCTTACGCCTAGATGAAGCTAAGAGAACAGATTTTATCAAGTGGGCTATCGATCAATAACTGAATAAAACTGAAGCCAGTTTTGATTAACTGGCTTCTTCGGATCGAAGTTAGTTCCAATAAAGGATTTTACCTTCGTGAGCTTTACAGATTTCACTAGGAATGTATTCAACGTTGCCATTAGGTAGCTCACAAGTCACTCGTGGACCCATAGCAGAAGAGTTACCTGCAGAGTTATAGTCAGCGTGAGCGGCAAAAGAAAATAGCGCAGTACACATTAAAGCAATAATCTTTTTCATAATGATATCCCCGTAATTTGTGATTCATCTCAAATATCTGAGATAGTTTTAGTATGAAACAAGATCGATAAAGATCAAAAAAAAATGATATTTTCATGTAACAAATAAGCTAAATTTATGTTTTTAGATTAATTTTTAGATGAAAAATTAGCTTTTGTGTTGGGTAGTGAACGAGAGACAAAAAAAAGGTCTAAAAACATCAGTTTTTAGACCTTTTTTCGTTATAAATCGGCTACTTTTTTTCTTCAATAAATAATACTATTCCCTTGATAGCCGTGACCTCAACTAAGGTGCCAGCTGGTAGAGGATAGTCTGAAAATGCAGACCAAGTGGTATCCGCGATTTTGATGCGAGATTTGCCTGCCGGAAGGTCATATTCAAGCTGAACCGTTTGCCCAATCAATTGTTTGGATTTTTGATTTAACTCGCGCTGCTCATCTGATTGGCGATCGCTTTTTAGTTGTCTGCGCCACCACAACCAAGTGGTGGTAAGCGAAAATACGCCAAACGAGACCCATTGCAATTGCCAGCTTATTGGCAGCCAAGTCAGGATAACACCCACGAGTAACGCTGAGATACCCAACCAAAGCAGGTAACCAGCTGCCCCGAGCAGTTCGGCGGCTAATAGTGCAAGACCTAGCCCTATCCAATGCCAATGGTTAATACTATTGAGAAATTCTACCACTCAATCCTCTATTTTTTATCGTGTTTGAACATTTCGGCAATGCCTGCGACTGACCCCATCAGCCCAGAGGCTTCTAGCGGCAACATAATTATCTTACCATTTTCAGCTTGACCAATAGTTTTCAGTGCCTCGGTGTAGCCTTGAGCAATGAAATAGTTTACAGCTTGCATATCACCTTTGGCGATTGCATCGGAAACCATTTCAGTTGCGCGAGCTTCCGCTTCTGCGGCACGTTCACGTGCTTCTGCTTGCAAAATAGCGGCTTGTTTCTCACCTTCTGCTTTGAGGATCTCTGACTGTTTTTGACCTTCCGCTCGAAGAATTTCTGCTTGTCGGATACCTTCTGCCTCTAAAATTTCAGCCCGCTTATTACGTTCCGCTTTCATCTGAGCATTCATTGCGGCGGTCAAATCTGATGGTGGCTGAACATCTTTTATTTCAATACGCGTAACCTTTACGCCCCAAGGATTGGTTGCTTCATCGACAATTGCCAGTAGCTTAACGTTGATCATATCTCGTTGACTGAGCATCTCATCCAGCTCCATTGAGCCAAGAACTGTCCGGATATTGGTTAGCGTGAGGTTACGAATCGCATGTTCCAAGTCGTTGACTTCATAGGCTGCTTGAGCTGCATTGATCACCTGCACAAAGCAGACGGCATCAATGGTGACATTAGCGTTATCACGTGAAATCACTTCTTGAGCAGGGATATCAAGCACGCGCTCCATCATATTGATCTTATGACCAATTTTATCCACAAAAGGGATGATAAAGTTCAGACCGGGTTTCAGTGTGTGGGTATAACGTCCGAAGCGCTCTACCGTCCAGTGGTTACCTTGGGGGACGGTTTTCACTCCAGCAAAAATAAACGCGACAGCGACAATAACAAAGATCGCCGTGGTGATCAGGGAGTCGAGCGGCAATGCAGTATCGATAGGCATAAAAATCTCCTTATTCAGTTGATTTCATTGTTGCCTAAAGTTTGTGCAAGCTCAAATGCAGGAGTGAGATATGTTCCACTAAATGGAACGAAGAAAGGTCGGTTATTCCGACCTTTCGATTCGATATAGCCAGATTAGTAGAGGATAGAGTATAGCTGGCGACGATATTTCGCTGCGACAGGATTGCCTTGACCAAGTGCGCTTAGGATATCCATAAAGGACTTTTTCATCTCGCCATCCAGACAATTAAGGTCGCGGGAGATAAATTGCCAAATCAAGTCTAAAGCTTCTTCGTCACGATTAACTTGGTGGTAGTTAAGTGCGAGTTCTTGTGCCAATTTCGCGTTATCTGGCTGTTGTGTTAGTTGCTGTTCAAGCGACTGAATTTCAGGGCTGTTTGCCGCTTGGTGGTGAATTTCTAATTTAGCAATTAAGCCTTTGTAGTAATTATCTTGATACTCCAGAGGAATGCTCTGCAGCAGCACTTCTGCTTGTTCAAAGTTCTGCGCGGCTAGGTAGCAATCGGCAAGAGCTAGCTTAACATCACCACGACGGCTTAGATCTTCAGATAGAGCGAGTAATAGCGGCATGGCTTGGGAATGTTGACCTGCTGATACTAATTCTAACGCTTTGGTTAAACTCAGCTCTTCTTGGCTTGGCAAATGCTTAGCTAGCATTGCTTCAACCGCTTGGATTGGTTGAGGACCACCAAGACCATCAACAGGCTGCCCATTGATAAATAAAGCGATGGTTGGCAGCGCTTGCACGCCAAATTGTGCCGCGATGGATTGTTCTTGCTCACAGTTAAGCAATGCTAACGTCATCGCGCCATTGTAGTTTTGAGCGAGTTGTTGAAGTTGCGGGATGATCTCACTGCTTTCTTGACTAACAGGCGCCCAGAAGTGGATCAACAATGGTGTTTGCTGTGAGCTTTCCAGAACTTGCATAAAGTTCTGTTGGTTTAATTCGGTGATAAAAGGTGATTGCATGCGACATATCCTTGGCCAATGTCTTTATCTATTGATTAAGTATGGTCGACACGAGAATAAATCAAGCTTACAAACAAAAACACCACGCAATAACGTGGTGTTTTCAATGGCAAAAGTGCAAGCGAAGGTGTTTAAAAAAAGATAAACAGCGTTAGCGCAACACTCACACATAGCCAATTTAATTGATTTAATGACATGTACGGGCACCGAATGTGACGCTTATAAATTTTGTGTAATGCTATTTCACCCTGTCATTATGCTGATGATTTATGACGTTTATATGACGCTATGCAGCTTTTGCTAAAATTTTATCAAGCCAACGTCCGGGTAGCAGCCTCTTCAATATCGCAAACACTTTGGTCGGTTGCGTAATGCGGTAGCGAAGTTTGGGTTTTTCGGCTTCGAGCGCATGGATGACAGGTTTGATGCACGCTTCTGCAGGCAATACAAATGCGTTGTTGGAAGACTCTTTAGCTAAGCGCGCAATTTGCTGCTGATATTGGGCTTTATGGGCACTCGATTCGATATTGATCCATTGATTAAATGCTTGCAGAGCATTGGCACGAAATTGCGTTTCGATTGGTCCTGGTTCAATCAGAGATATTTTGATATTGGTGTCAGCGAGTTCTAAACGCAGTGTATCGCTCCAACCTTCAATGGCAAATTTGGACGCGTTATAAGCGCCGCGGTATTTCATTGCAGCAAAGCCGAGTACCGAACTATTTTGCACAATCCGCCCTTCACCTTGTGCGCGCATAACTGGTAGAACTTCACACACCAATTGATGCCAACCGAAGAAGTTAGTTTCAAATTGTGCCCGCAATCCAGCTACGGGAAGGTCTTCCAACGCACCAGGTTGCCCATAAGCGCCGTTATTAAACAGCGCATAAAGCTTGCCATCAGTCAGTGTTAAGGTTTGTTGTACTGCTTTGGAAATACTGCTAGCTGAGTTTAAATCTAATTGGATGCAAGTCAGCCCTTCGTTTTGCAAACGCTCAACATCTTCAGCTTTGCGACAAGAGGCAATCACTTGATAGCCACGCTGATGTAATGCATGGGCAGTCACGTAGCCAATGCCGGTTGAACATCCGGTAATAAGAATGGCTTTGGTCATGAAATCCTTCTCTTTAATTCTCTGAAATGACGCGACTCAGAGTAAAGGATTATTCATGATGTTGTAAGAGATTTTTTAATGCCGGTTCGAGTCGTGAGTAGCTGAAACGAAAGCCTAATTCTGTCAGTTTTTTGGGCTTCGCGCGGATACTATCGAAGAGTAATACTGAACTTTCTCCCATGAGTATTTTCATCGTCCATTTGGGCGTGAAAAGGAAGTGGGGGCGTTTTAACGTGCGGGCTAAGGTGCGACTAAATTGCTTATTCATGACGGGATGAGGGGCACATAAGTTGAACTCACCATGAGCGTGTTCAGTTTCCAGTAAGTAAACGATGGCACGAACCATATCGAGTTTGTGTATCCAGGGCATATATTGGCTACCACAGCCGATTGGTCCGCCAACCCCCATCTTGTAGGGAAGTAACATCTTCGCCAGCGCGCCGCCATCGCAGCCCAAGACAACGCCAGTACGTAAAAGACAGACGCGGGTTTGTTCAGAGCGTGCTCGGTTTGCTATCTCTTCCCATTTAGCGCAAACATGATGGGGGAAATTATCGGCATGAACATGCAAGCTTTCATCAAAGGGGTGCGCTTGTTGGTCGCCATAGTAGCCCACCGCCGAACCACTAATAAATACACTCGGTGGTGTGGTGCTAGCGTGAATGAGCTCAACTAACTGCTCGGTCAGCTTCCAGCGACTGTCACAGATTTGCTGCTTTTGCTCCGCGCTCCAGCGTTTATCTGCGATGGGTTCACCTGCAAGATTGATAACCGCATCATAGTCATTCAAGTCGTGGAAGTCGCTTAATGTTGCGATATAGGTGATGTTGCCTAAATCAGCATGACTCAGTGCAAGCTGTGCTGCCTCTGGTGAGCGTGTTAATACCACCACGTCATGAGTGGTTAAATGTTTGACCAGTTCTCGACCAATAAAGCCAGTGCCACCAGTTAACAGAATCTTCATACTACTCTCCTTGTATAACCACAATTATAGCGATTACACGCTCATTCGGATCAGATAGTCCGTTAAATGCTGAAAGAATGCCAATGCGATATAAGGTGAAACCAACTCAAAGTGATTGTTAGCAGTGTGTCTTCACAGAAATTACATTTTGTAACATTTATCGATTGGGATGCAATTAGTGTCACATATTAGCAAGCGATGCTTTGGCAAGATAGCTTTAACCTAGCAGTAGAGCGTGTCTGAACTGTGGGGATGGGCTGTTTTGGCTTGGAAACCACTCATGGAAGGGAGGTGAACAGTGCAACAAGCATTTACCGCATTATTACGAGCAATGTTAGGCAGTCTACGCGATTTAATGCCGATTGTGCTCGTGATTGCGTTTTTTCAATTGGTGGTGCTGCAAGAGCCACTGCCGAATCTGACCTCGATAGCCTTAGGGCTGCTCTTTGTTGTGACCGGTTTAACCTTCTTTATTTTTGGTTTGGAGATGGGGCTCTTTCCCATTGGTGAGACGATGGCTCAAGCTTTCGCTCAGAAGGGAAGTGTCTTTTGGTTACTGTTATTTTCGTTCTGCTTGGGCTTTGGTACCACTGTCGCAGAGCCAGCATTGACCGCAGTGGCCGCGGAGGCGGCTGACGTTGCCGCTGAAGGGGGGATGATAAAGCGTGATGAGCAGAGCCGTGAAGCGTATGCCGATGGCTTGCGTTTTACTGTAGCCTTGTCAGTGGGTTTTGCGATTGTGCTAGGGGTTATTCGCATACTCAAAGGTTGGCCGATTCAGTACATGATTATCGGTGGGTACTTAGGGGTTGTGGTGCTGACCGGTTTTGCACCAGAGAGCATTATTGGCGTTGCCTATGATTCTGGCGGCGTGACCACGTCGACCATCACTGTGCCATTAGTGACGGCTTTAGGTGTCGGCTTGGCTTCGTCGATCAAAGGGCGTAACCCAATGATTGATGGCTTTGGTTTAATCGCCTTTGCCTCTTTATTGCCGATGATGTTTGTTATGGTTTACGGCATGGTGATCGCATGATAGTGACGCAATTTTTTGACACTTTCATTGATACCATCGGTGATGTGATCCCAATAGCGACCATCATCTTCGGTTTTCAGTTTGCGGTGCTTAGGCGACCGGTCGCTAATCTTTCTAAAGTGATACTGGGCTTTTTCTATGTGGTGCTTGGGTTGTCGCTTTTTTTGCTAGGGTTGGAAATGGCGCTGTTTCCACTTGGGGAAACTATGGCGCAGCAACTTACCGCACCGCAATTTATTGAGCAGGTAAGGTTGAGCGCTGAGTCTCGATTAACTTGGGCGGATTATTACTGGGTCTATCTGTTTGCTTTTTGTATCGGCTTTAGCACCACCGTCGCTGAGCCTTCTCTGATTGCGGTGGCAATCAAAGCCAATCAAGTCTCGGGTGGTAGCATTCGGGTTAATGGTCTGCGTATCGCGGTCGCGCTAGGCGTCGCTTTTGGTATCTCTTTGGGGAGCTATCGTATCGTGGTAGGCGATCCCATCCATTACTACATTATCGTTGGCTACATTGTTGTCGTCATCCAAACCTTTTTCGCGCCCAAAATGATTGTGCCACTGGCCTATGATTCTGGAGGCGTGACCACATCAACCGTGACGGTTCCTTTAGTGGCGGCACTTGGTTTAGGGTTAGCGTCGACCGTTCCGGGTAGAAACCCAATGATAGACGGTTTTGGGTTGATCGCCTTTGCCAGTTTATTTCCGATGATCTCAGTGATGGGATACGCACAAATTACTCAATGGTTGAATCAACGACCGCAAAAAGAGGATAAAGAAAATGCGCTTTAAGTTGCTGTTAGCCTTTGTCGAAGATAGTAAAACCGAACAAGTGCTGGATGCCGCCCGTAGCGCCGGTGCGACCGGTGCCACGGTGATTAATAATGCCAGAGGCGAGGGGCTCAATCAGAAACGTACCTTTTTTGGCTTAACGTTAGAAGTACAGAAAGATGTCTTGCTGTTTGTGGTGGAAGAGCACCTTGCGCGGCAGATATTGGAGACGATCAGTGAAGTTGGCGAGTTTGATCAAGAGTCAGGGCAAGGGATCGCAATTCAAATCGATATCGAGGATGCGGTGGGGGTCGCTCACCAAGTGGAAAAACTGACGAAAGTGGTTGGGGATGAATTATGAATACACAATCAATAGTCCGAGTAAGGGATGTTATGGCGGCAACCTATGTCATGATTGATGGTTTAAGCACAGTGCAAGAAGGGATACGCATTGCGCGAGAACACCAAGTCAAAGCTTTAGTGATTAATAAGCGCAATCACGATGATGAGTATGGCATTGTATTGATGAATGACATCGCCAAAAAAGTCTTAGCTAAGAATCGTTCGCCAGAGCGCACCAATGTGTATGAAATCATGACTAAGCCTGCTTTGTGCGTTGATCCTAATATGAACGTGAAATATTGTGCGCGATTATTTGAACGCTTTGGTATCAGTCGAGCGCCGGTGATCGAAAATGGTGTGGTGATCGGTATGGTTAGTTACAACAATATCGTGATCAACGGTATGGCACGGGATGACGTCTAGTAACCAATTGAGTAAAATGACCTCAATGAAGTTGAGGAGAATCTATTGTGAAACTATTTTTTGCTTCGGATTTGCATGGTAGCTTACCTGCAACTGAGCGTGTTATCGAAGAGTTTGAACGCTCTGGTGTCGAAACTCTTGTGCTGCTTGGTGATGTACTCAACCATGGCCCACGCAACCCTGTGCCGGAAGGCTACAATCCACCCGCAGTGGCTGAATTGTTGAATCAATACGCAGAGCGAATTATTGCGGTGCGTGGTAACTGTGACAGTGAAGTAGACCAAATGCTACTGGCGTTTCCTATGATGAGTGATTACGCCTGGGTATTGCTGCCTACAGGGCAAAGACTGTTTTTGACTCATGGTCATCTGTACAACAGTGAAAAACGTCCAGCGTTAAGAGAAGGTGATGTGATTGTGCACGGACACACGCACATCCCACTAGCAGAAAAAAATGGCGCACAATTCATTTTCAATCCGGGCTCGATTACTTTCCCACGTAATGGTTTTGAAGCAAGTTACGGTTTGTATGCCGATAACATGATTAAAGTGATGAGCTTTGGTGGTGATACCTTGCTCGAAAAAGCGATCTGCTAATTTAACGCATCTTAGTTCGATAAACATAGTTCGGTAAAAGCACATCGAGAAAGGCACCACTGGTGCCTTTTTTATCGCTTATCAGAATGACCTAAGTCGCGTTCTGGGTCGATAATGTCGCGAACACGTTGTTTTAAAACCTTAGCTTCAGGAAAGCCGCCATCGCGTTTGCGCTCCCAAATTAAGTGACCATTGCAGTGAATTTCAAACCGCCCACCAGTATCAGGGTGCAGGGATACCGTTTCTATCTCTTCACTAAAGGTGTGTAATAGCTCTTGTGAAAGCCACGTCGAGCGCAACATCCAATTGCATTGACGACAGTAATAGATGTCGATAATTGCTTTTTCCATTGTATTCTCATCCCTATCTTTAAATAAGTAGTTTAAGCCCAACCAATAAGGTCAGAACTTCAAAGCATTGTTTGATGATTTTGTTGCTAAATCGGGTCGATAGATAGGCGCCTGCCGCGCCACCCAAGAAAGAACCCGCAAGTAGAATAGGTAGCCAAGGCCAATAAATCGAAGCGCCGGCTTGGACGACGGCAATTCCGCCAATGCCATTCCAAAAGAGCCCTACACATATCATGGTGAGTGCGACGGCTTGTTTATAGCTATAGCCAAACCACCTGACTAGAAAGAGTGTCACCAATAGCCCTGAGCCTGCCGTGAGTGAACCATTAATAATGCCAATAAATATCAGTCCAATGCCACCGAGTATATAGCCAGATAAGTGACGGTTAATTGGCGTGGCTTGTTGCCCCAGCTGCTTTTTGAAATGGGAATAGATACCAAGCGCTAAGATCATCGCACCGAGTAATCGTTCCGCTATCACATCAGGGACATAAAGAATGAGATTGGCACCGACGACAACGCCAATGCAGCCGACAAGGGTAATGTAGCAAGCTTCTTGTCGGGTAAAACTCTTTTGTTTGATGTGCGTTGCGGCGGCGCCTAAACCAAGAGCGACACTCGCGACTTTGTGCGTGGCAAGGGCGATAGAAAACGGCAGACCAAAAAATAGCAATAGCGGGAATTGCAACAAGCCTGCGCCCCCGCCTGATAAAGAGGCTAAGGTATTAGCGAAAAGTGAGCCGATAAATAGGCCGAAAGAGTTTATCCAGTCCATGGTTAAACAACATCCATAAAAAAGGGGAGCATCTTGCTCCCCATTATCAAATTGAGATCAACTAGTTAGAGAAAAGTACCGTAGAACCGTGGCTTAAGCTAGTCAGTAGTAGAGTATTTTCATTGACGATATCAATGCGACGGCTTTGCTGAGCATCCATCTTAAACAGTTGCTTAATCAACTGCAGTTGCTGATCAGAAAAGTCTTTGCTGTTTGGTGAAGAGACATCTTTGAACTCGATGGGAGAGATCAACAAATAGTTGTCACTGATTTCCCAGTGCCCAGTTTCCGAAATATTGATCACGCTATCGCTTTGATCACTGTTGGCAAAAAGACGCACTGTGGCAACACGAATGTAGGTACCATTTGGTAAGTACTTGACGTTCGAAACCACATCAACTTTGCTCAATGGTCCCACTGACGCTTCGCGCATTCCGTCTGTGATGACACTGACCATTTTAGATTGCCACTCTTTGGCCGTGATGGCTTTCTCAAGTTGTATATCACTGCCCCAATATAGCCAGCCACTAAACACAGCAGAAATAGCCAATAGTAGTAATGCTTTTGTTTGGTTCATAACCCCTCCTATTGGCAAATGTGTTCGATGTTGTTTTGGTCAGAAAAAATACGCACAGTAATATTTTCACCAGAATGTTTCAGCTGGTGGATATAGTTGAGTACCAACTTGTTGTTTTGCCCACCAGTCGCAATGACTTCAACAGGAGCAGTTTCGCCGGAGTGATTGTTCTTATAACGAATCACACATTGCTCTATTGCTGGCAACCAATGGCTAAGATCAGGATGGTTTGCAGGTGTTTTTACCACCACATTTGAGAACGTCGCCAATTGACGAAACTCAGAAGAGGTCGGTTTATTGATTGATAGCGCGAGTAACGGCAATAGCAAAGCAAGGACAAGTGCGAGTTTAGACAGCCAATTAAGAGATGTTTTTGGTTCTTCGACTCTCGGTTCTGATGCGCTCGTAGTAGTCGCAACTTCAATTTCGCGTTCAATTTCAGGCGATAAATCGATTTCAGGCTCTTGAGCGGTTTCTTCTACCATCTCAGAAGAGCTAAAAGAAACTAAGTTGTCACCGTTACTCAGTGGTGCAGAACGTTCCACATTACAGATCAATTGATAGCCACGTTTAGGAACTGTTTTGACAAATTCAGGCGACTTAGTTGAGTCGTTGAGGAGCTTTCTTAAGGTAGAAATAGCTTGAGTTAAGCTTGAATCATCAACCTCAAACCCTTGTTCGCGCCACACAAAATCATACAGTTCGTGGCGGCTGACTACCTGATTTGGTTTTTCAGATAGGAAAAGAAGAATTCGACTCTCATTGCTCCCTAGGCGAATAACTTCATTGTTATTCAGAATATCAACCAGAGAGTTGGTGTTCGGATCAAATGTAAATTTATTAGCAAGGTTAAACTTGGTACCTATGTTACTCATGCAATTGGCCTTAGGTTAAATAGGTCACAGGCATCGCTGCTGCGATGATTTCGGTCGATTTACATTTTTATAAAATGTACCGACTCATTTGATATGTTTTGCGGGCAGGATAGACAATCTAAAATCAAAAAAACATTGTTTTTATAATTCTTGACCTTGATTTTACATTTGTCACCCACATGTTATGTAGCAGTCATCATATAAACCTCTTACCAAACATATGATAGAGGTTTGATAAGTATAGATGTTATGGAGTAAACATGAGCGAAACTGCCACTCAAAATAAAGAAACTCGCGGCTTTCAGTCCGAAGTAAAACAGCTGCTTCACTTAATGATCCACTCACTGTACTCAAATAAAGAGATATTTTTACGTGAGCTGATTTCTAATGCTTCGGATGCGTCAGATAAATTGCGCTTCCAAGCTCTATCAAACCCTGACCTTTACCAAGGTGATGCGGATTTAGGTGTAAAGCTCGCTTTCGATGAAGCGGCAAACACGCTAACTATTTCCGACAACGGTATCGGTATGAGCCGTGAAGATGTGATTGAACATCTTGGCACCATTGCGAAGTCAGGCACGGCTGAATTTTTCTCAAAATTATCGGAAGACCAAAGCAAAGATTCTCAACTGATTGGTCAGTTTGGTGTTGGCTTCTACTCGGCATTTATTGTCGCGGACGCTGTCACAGTACGTACACGTGCGGCTGGCTTGAACGCAGATCAAGCGGTGCAATGGCACTCGGCGGGTGAGGGTGAATACACCATCGAAGATATCCGCAAAGAATCGCGTGGTACCGATATCGTGCTGCATATGCGCGAAGAAGGTAAAGAATTCCTCAATGAATGGCGTCTACGTGATGTGATCAGTAAATATTCTGATCATATTGGTATCCCTGTGTCGATTCAAACTGCTGAGCGTGATGAAGAAGGCAAAGAAACGGGTAACAAGAAGTGGGAGCAGATCAACAAAGCTCAAGCACTTTGGACGCGTAATAAGTCAGACATCAGCGACGAAGAATACCAAGAGTTCTACAAACACGTCTCACACGACTTTGCTGATCCACTGGTGTGGAGTCACAACCGAGTTGAAGGTAAGAACGATTACACGAGCTTGCTCTACATTCCAGCAAAAGCGCCGTGGGATATGTTCAACCGTGACCATAAATCAGGTCTAAAACTTTACGTGCAGCGCGTATTTATTATGGATGACGCAGAACAGTTTATGCCGTCATACCTGCGCTTTGTACGTGGTTTAATCGACTCAAATGATTTGCCACTTAACGTATCGCGCGAAATTCTTCAAGACAATAAAGTCACTCAATCGCTGCGCAATGCTTGTACTAAGCGTGTGCTAACAATGCTTGAGCGCATGGCGAAAAATGATGAAGAGAAATATCAATCATTCTGGAAAGAGTTTGGTTTGGTATTGAAAGAAGGTCCGGCGGAAGATCATGCGAACAAAGAAAAAGTCGCAGGACTACTGCGCTTTGCTTCAACAGAAGTCGATTCAGAAGAGCAGACCATCAGCCTAGCGTCTTACGTTGAACGTATGAAAGAAGGTCAAGATAAGATCTACTACTTGACGGCAGATAGCTACGCGGCAGCGAAAAACAGCCCACACTTGGAGCAGTTCAAAGCAAAAGGCATTGAAGTGGTGCTGATGTTTGATCGCATCGATGAGTGGCTGATGAACTACTTAACCGAGTTTGATGGCAAGCAATTCCAATCGATCACTAAAGCGGGTCTGGATCTGAGTAAGTTTGAAGACGAAGCTGAGAAAGAGAAGCAAAAAGAGACCGAAGAAGAGTTTAAATCTGTGGTTGAGCGCACCAAAGAGTACTTGGGTGACCGAGTAAAAGAAGTGCGTACTACCTTTAAGCTTGCAACCACCCCTGCGGTTGTGGTGACGGATGACTTTGAAATGGGTACTCAAATGGCGAAGCTGTTGGAAGCAGCCGGTCAAGCGGTACCAGAAGTGAAATACATCTTAGAAATTAACCCAGAGCACGAGCTAGTGAAACGTATGGCTGATGAAGCTGACGAAGTAGCATTTGGTCGCTGGGTTGAAGTGCTACTTGGCCAAGCAATGTTGGCTGAGCGCGGTTCACTACAAGATCCATCTCAATTCCTTGGTGCAATTAATACGCTTTTGACTAAGGGCTAATGCGCTAAAATCGATGAAAAGCTCGCATCTTGCGGGCTTTTTATTTTAAAAATGGTCAAAATGTTTTGATTTGACCAGTTATGCAAAGCTTGACCTATGCTGGTCAAGCAAATCGCATTCTTTAGTCTTATTTGAGTCGAAGAAACGACAAATTATGTTAGAATCTGCGACTTGAATATGAGAAATACCGCGAGTTTCTTAACTCGCCAACCCCAATCTGATGGTGATATACCGAAACTTACCGTTTGCAATGGCATAGTCGTCGGATTGTGAGCTTCGGTATAAATTTCTAATCTTAAAGAGGATAAATCATGCGCATCATTCTTCTAGGTGCTCCAGGTGCAGGTAAAGGCACGCAAGCAAACTTCATCATGGAAAAATACGGTATTCCACAAATCTCTACTGGTGACATGCTACGTGCAGCTATCAAAGCGGGTACAGAACTTGGCAAACAAGCTAAAGCTGTAATCGACGCTGGTCAGCTAGTATCGGATGAAATCATCCTTGGTCTAATCAAAGAGCGTATCGCTCAAGATGACTGTGAGAAAGGTTTCCTACTAGATGGTTTCCCACGCACAATTCCTCAGGCTGATGGCCTAAAAGAGATGGGCGTAAACGTAGACTACGTTATCGAGTTTGATGTAGCGGACAGCGTAATCGTTGAGCGTATGGCTGGTCGTCGTGCTCACCTTCCTTCAGGTCGTACTTACCACGTAGTGTACAACCCACCTAAAGTTGAAGGTAAAGATGACGTAACAGGTGAAGACCTAGTAGTTCGTGATGACGACAAAGAAGAGACAGTACGTGCTCGTCTAGGCGTTTACCATGAGCAAACTGCGCCACTTATCTCTTACTACGGTAAAGAAGCAGAAGCAGGCAACACTAAGTACCTTAAATTCGATGGTACTAAGCAAGTTGCTGAAGTAAGTGCAGACATCGAGAAAGCACTCGCTTAATTCTCTCACTGAGAAAAAATTGCTATAGTAGAAGCGACCTTAGGGTCGCTTTTTCTTTTCTGCTCAAGTAAAAAAGTCATGCCAATACTGAACTAAAATTTTCGGTATTGCGTAAGCAACAGCTTGGCCAACTAAATTGATGGGATGCAATGAACAAAAATAAAAAACAAGGCGTATTGCTGGTCAACCTAGGTACACCCGATGAGCCGACTGCACCAGCAGTTAAGCGCTTTTTAAGCCAATTTCTTCATGACAAACGTGTGGTGGATACAACGCGTTGGCTATGGTGCCCGGTCTTACATGGCATCATTTTACCTATCCGTGCGCCTAAAGTGGCAAAGCTTTATCAATCGGTGTGGATGGACGAGGGTTCGCCATTGATGGTCTATTCACAAAGACAAGCGGCTAAACTTGCCGAGCAGCTTGATATTCCTGTGGCACTTGGTATGACTTATGGCAATCCAAGTGTGCTATCTGGAGTCACTCGCCTGGTGGAACAAGGTGTTGAAGAAGTGATTGTACTGCCGCTTTACCCACAGTATTCAGCCACGACCACCGCCGCAGTGTCAGATGCACTGACACTAGCCTTTAAGCAAATGGCTGAGATCCCAGCGTATCGCTTTATTCGTGATTATCACGATCACCCTTTGTATATTAAAGCACTGGCAGAGAGTGTTCGTCGCTCTTGGCAAGAGAAAGGACAGTCTGAGTATTTGGTTTGTTCGTATCACGGCATTCCGAAGCGTTATGCTGATAATGGGGATGTTTATCCGCAGCACTGTGAGCAAACCACGAAATTACTGCAGCAAGAACTTGGGCTGAATGACGATCAAATTGGCATGACCTACCAATCGCGTTTTGGTCGAGAAGAGTGGCTACAGCCTTATACCGATAAGACGATTGAAACGTTGCCAGGCAAAGGCATTAAGTCGCTCGACATTATGACACCCGCGTTCGCCGCTGACTGTTTAGAGACGCTAGAAGAGATCTCTGGCGAAGTGCAAGAACTGTTCAAAGAACATGGTGGCGAGAGCTTTAACTTTATTCCATGCCTAAATGAGGATCAGCTCCATATAGATATGATGGTTGAGTTAGTTAACCAGCATCGCTAGTAAGCGGCAAGATTACAGAGATAAAAAAGCCTCGCAATTGCGAGGCTTGATTTTATTAGCGGTTGCCTTGGTAGTGGCGGTATTCAAATACCTGACCACGCTCATTGTAGGCGTAGACTGAGTACGAGTCTTTCTCGTTGCCATATTCCATACCTGGTGAGCCCATTGGCATCCCTGGTACTGCAAGACCTTTCGCATTCTTTGGCGGATTGGCTAGGAAGGCTTTGATATCGTCTGCAGGGATATGACCTTCAAATACAAAGCCACCAATTTCTGCGGTGTGGCAAGATGCCAGTTTAAGATCTAAACCTAGCTTCTGTTTTACTGCATTCATATCATCATGCAGCTTCTCTTCTACTGTGAAGCCTGCATCTTGCATATGCTTAGTCCACTCAGTACAGCAACCACAGTAAGGGGATTTGTGGTTGATGACATCTGCAGCCCAAGCGCTTGCTGTTGTACCCATCAGTAGAGCAAAAGTAATAGTTTTAAGAGTCATAGATACCTCTAGGAACGATGCGTCGTTTCAAATAATCGTAGTCGGTTTGCATTGCTCACCACAGTAATTGATGAGAGTGCCATTGCTGCTCCCGCCACTACCGGGCTGAGTAAAAAGCCAAATGCTGGATATAAAACACCGGCAGCAATTGGAATGCCTAGAGAGTTATAAATAAACGCTCCAAACAAATTCTGTTTCATATTTTTCACGGTCGCTTTAGACAGCTCGATAGCTTTTACGACCGCCAGTGGTGACGAGTTCAATAGTGTCATTTGCGCACTCTCGATGGCGACGTCACTGCCGCTGCCCATCGCGATACCAATATCGGCAAGCGCCAAAGCTGGCGCATCATTTACCCCGTCGCCAATCATGGCGACGGTTAATCCCTGCGCTTTGAGCTTTTGAATATGGTTCGCTTTTTCATCAGGAAGGACCTGAGCGATAACCTGTTCAATACCGAGCTGCGTAGCAATCGCGTCGGCAACAGTTTGGTTATCACCCGTTAACATCACAGGCGTGATGCCCATTGATTTGAGTGCTGAAATTGCGGCGGCGGCATCATATTTAATTGGGTCAGCAATAGCAATCACACCTTGCGCAATGTCACCTTTAGTTACAATAACGGTTGTCCAAGCATTGTTTTGGCATTGTTGCAGTTCTGTAGCAAATGGTTTGAGGTCAATACCAATGTTTTGTGCATACGGTAGTGAGATGACAGAGATTTGTTGCCCCTGCCATTCGGCTCGTACGCCACGACCGCGCATATTATCGAAATTATCGACGCTAACTAGCGGTGCACCTTGAAGTTTGGCTTGCTCGACAATCGCTTTTGCCAGTGGGTGCTCGGAGTGTTGCTCTAAGCTGGCTGCTAGGGATAGTAAGCTGTGTTGATCATCATTAATGGCAAAGACCTGCTCGACACTCGGAGCGCCTTGCGTCAGTGTGCCTGTTTTATCAAACACCACACAATCCAGTTTACTCGCCGATTGCAGTACATCTGCATCTCGGATCAAGATACCCATTTCAGCCGCTTTACCCACCCCAACAGTGACAGAGAGTGGCGTTGCTAAGCCTAAAGCACAAGGACAAGCGATGATCAGTACCGTGGTTGCCACGACTAACATGTAACTTGCTTTGGGATCAGGACCGACGGCATACCAAACTAATGCGGCGACAATCGCAATTACCACTACGACCGGGACAAAGACCGCTGAAATTTGGTCGGCAAGTTTGGCGATAGCCGGTTTGCTGCTTTGTGCTTGGCGTACCAAACTGATAATGCGCGCCAACATGGTATCGTGCCCGACGCTGGTGGCTTGAATCACTAAGCTGCCGTCTTGGTTAAGCGTGCCGGCAGAGACTTCGCTATCGACTTGCTTATCAACGGGCATCGGCTCACCAGTGAGCATCGACTCGTCAATGTACGAATGCCCGGTGATAACTAGACCATCAACAGGTACTTTTTCACCCGGTTTAATGCGCAAATGCATCCCTTGTTCAATCAGTTCTACGGCAATCTCTTGGTCGCCACTGTCGGTGACTAATGTTGCTGATTTGGGCTGTAGGTCGATCAGCGCTTGCAATGAGCGAGTGGTGTTGGCTTTGGCTTTCGCCTCAATATAGTGACCCAGCGAGATCAAACCGATGATCATGGCGCTGGCTTCAAAATAAACATGGCGAGATGCAGCTGGAAACCAATCTGGTAGTAGCACGATCAGCATTGAAAACAGCCATGCTGCACCGGTGCCTAATGCCACGAGCGTGTCCATGGTGGCACGACCGTGTTTTAGTGCGAGCCAAGCGTTGGTGAAAAAGCTGCGACCAGCCGTCGCCAGCAGCCATAAGCAAATCACGCCAATTAACCCCCAAACCCATTGATCGCTGCTATTGCGGATCATCATATTACCGCCGAACACACCCCATGCCATCAAAGGTCCGCCCACGGCGAGTCCAATCCAGGCGCTGCGTTTGTGGTGAGCTTGAATTTGCTGTTGTTGCTCTAACTGTTTTTGCTGCTGAGTCTTAGGATCATCAATGATTTGTGCGCTATAGCCAGCGTTCGCCACTGCCTGGATCAGCGCTTGCGAACTAAGCTCGGTGTCAGTGGTAAACACAATCGCACTTTGCTCGGCTAGGTTGACTTGTGCTTTGCTGACACCGTCAACCGCAAGTAAGGTTTTTTCTACCGATGATACGCAACTGGCACAAGTCATACCGCTGATGAGTAAATTGATGCTGCTCACGGTAGTTGCAGTGGCATCGTTGTTCGCTAGGCTATGATTGTCTTGTGCTATTTCAGGCTTAGCGGATTGTTCAAACTCTCTATTTAGGGGCTCAATTGAGGCTTGATAGCCAACTTCAGCAACCAACTCGATGATGCGTTGATCAGAGAGTAAGGTGTAAAGTGAAAGCTCGGTTTTGCTCACCGATAGATTGCTTATCGCATCGTTGTTGGCAAGGTGGTCGGTGAGTTTCTTGACGCACTTACCACAGTTGAGCCCGCTAAGGGCAAACTGTTTATGTACACCTGCGTGATAACCTAATGATTCTATTTGTTCAGCAATGGCATGAAATGAAGCCTCTGATTTTAGACTGATTGAGGTCGGCGAAAGATCCAATATCGTCACGTCAAGATGGTCATTGAGCTGTTTTTCCACTTTGCGTGCACAGCCCATACAGTTTAAACCCTGTAGTGGTATATCGAATGTGTTCATCGCCAATCCTCAATAATTACTGTGATTGAGGATAAACCTTCCCTCAAGGGCAAGGTCAAGGCTTTGTGGCAGGATTTTATGGCTTCACTTCTTGTTGAGGAGTGTCTTGAGTAAAAAACATGGTGACACCCTAGCACGCAGGCGCACTTGCGTATAAAATAACGCCCAATTTTGGCACTGAAATTCTCTAGTGCAGTCATTTAGACAATCAAGGTATTTTACATGACGGTTAAAACTCGTTTTGCACCAAGCCCAACAGGCTACCTTCACGTAGGTGGTGCTCGTACAGCACTATATTCTTGGCTATATGCTAAACACAACAAAGGTGAATTCGTTCTACGTATCGAAGACACGGATCTTGAGCGTAACTCTCAAGAAGCGGTTGATGCGATCATGGAAGGTATGGAATGGCTAGGTCTTGAGTGGAACGAAGGTCCTTACTTCCAAACTCAACGTTTTGACCGTTACAACGAAATGGTTGATGTGCTACTGGCACAAGACAAAGCTTACAAATGTTACGCATCTAAAGAGCTGCTAGACGAAGTTCGCGCAGAGCAAGAAGCGAACAAAGAGATGGCGCGTTACGATGCGAATCATCCAAAGATCAAAGCAGCGAACGAAGCGGCAAAAGATGGCGATCCATGCGTTATCCGTTTCCGTAACCCGAAAGAAGGCAGCGTTGTATTCGAAGACCAAATCCGTGGTCGTATCGAAATCAGCAACACGCAAATGGATGATCTTATCATCCGTCGTACTGATGGCGCGCCAACATACAACTTCTGTGTAGTAGTTGATGACTGGGATATGGGTATCACGCACGTAATCCGTGGTGAAGACCATATCAACAACACGCCTCGTCAAATCAACATTTACGAAGCGCTAGGTGCACCAGTACCAACATTCGCTCACTGTGCAATGATCCTTGGCGATGACGGTGCAAAACTGTCTAAACGTCACGGCGCGGTATCTGTAATGCAATACCGTGATATGGGTTACCTACCAGAAGCACTAAATAACTACCTAGTGCGTCTAGGTTGGTCTCATGGCGACCAAGAAATCTTCTCTCAAGAAGAGATGATTGAGTTCTTCAGCCTAAATGCAATCTCTAAATCAGCGTCTGCATTTAACACTGATAAGCTACTTTGGTTGAACAACCATTACATCAAGACCTCTGAGCCTGAGTATGTAGCGAAACACCTACAATGGCACCTTGATCAACAAGGTATCAACAAAGACAACGGTCCAGCAATTACTGAAGTGATCAAGCTAGTAGGCGAGCGTTGTAACACGCTAGTAGAGCTTGCTGAGCAAATCCGTTACTTCTACGAAGATTTCTCTGAGTTTGAAGCTGGCGCAGCGAAGAAGCACCTACGCGGCGTGGCTAAAGAGCCACTAGAAGCGGCACTGGCAAAAGTAGAAGCAATCACAGAATGGACGACTGAAAACCTTCACCAAATGATCGCAGACGTGTGTGCAGATCTAGACATCGGTATGGGTAAAATCGGCATGCCACTACGTGTAGCAGTGACTGGCGGTGGTCAATCTCCATCAGTTGATGCTGTAATGCAGCTTGTTGGTCAAGAGCGTTGTGTTGCTCGCATCAAGATGGCACTAGAGTTTATCGCTGAGCGTGAAGCAAACGCGTAATTCATTCTAACTCGCGAATTTAGTGACAGAGACCGCAGCTATTGAGCTGCGGTTTTTTTTGCGCTGCGTATTTTTGGCATTTCGTAACTTATTGTTCTACGTTTAACCTTGTTGATTGCAAATAGTTGCAAAGAAATGCGATCACATATTCGTTATAACCGTGGGGTAATGTTATTTTTCACTTATGAAACAGAAATTTGTTTTTGTTTCAGCGATAATAAGACTGTGATCATCCTAGCATTTTTCTCGTTCTGAAATTCGGAGCAAACCGTTTAGGTGTCATTTTCGACGCGTTTGGTACGGGAGTAATGGCAGAGATGATGGATAACAAACTATAAGACAGTGGATGAAGGATTTAAACATGAAAAAACTAGCAGTGGTAATTTCAGCAACGCTTGCGATGACAGCAGGTGCAGCAAACGCAGCGCCATACCTTGGTGCAAAAGCCGGTTACTCATGGCTCAACGATGAGTGCGTAGCAGGTCAAGCGTGTAGTGATGACGATTCTGCATCAGGCGGTATCTTCGGTGGTTACGAATTTAATGACTTCCTAGCACTAGAAGCGGGTTGGGACTACCTAGGTAAATTTACTGCAGCGGGTCTGAATGATGACAGCGTGGATGCATTTACTCTGGCACCAAAACTCACGTTTGGTTTGACTGACGCAGTAGATGTGTACGGTAAGTTTGGTGGTGCATACGTTAACTACGGCGACGAGAGTGACGAGTCTTTCCTTGGCGCACTAGGTGTTGAATTTGATGTGATGGAAAACGGTAAAGTACGCGTTGAATATCAAGCTCTGACTGATATTAACAATGACATTACTCGTGCTTTTGCCAACACAGCATCGATTGGTTTTGCTTACAGCTTTGGCGGTAACGATGAAGCTCAGCCTGAGCCAGTTGTTGAAGAAGAAGTGATGGTTGAAGAAGTGGTTGAAACCGTTGTCATGACCAAAACTTTTGATGCAACCCTACTAGATACCGAAACCTTTGCGCTGAATAGCAGCAAGCTTAAGCCAGGCAGCGAGTCTAAACTGGACGAGCTAGTACAACTACTAAACCAGTATCCACAAGCTCAAGTTGAGATCGTTGGTTACACTGACTCTTCAGGTGCCGCTGAGTACAACCAAAAACTGTCTGAAAAACGTGCCCAGTCTGTTGCGGCAGTACTGGCTGACCGTGGCATTGATTCAAATCGTATGACAGTAAGCGGTGAAGGTGAGAATAACCCAATCGCAAGTAACGAAACGAGCGAAGGTCGTTCGCAAAACCGTCGCGTAGAGATCTCTGTTCCTGAGTTTGAGTACACAGTAGAGCAGTAATTGATATCGCAGAGTCATTAAACTCGATATAGCGACAAAGCCTTGGTTTACCAAGGCTTTGTTATTTGTAGTGCATCATAATGGCTACGTTATCTGAGAGGTATTATTTCAGGTCAATACTGCTTAATCTGCCCATAAACTCGAGGATTTCGAGATTATCTTTATTCGCCTCAAGCAGTGCTTTTTTGGTCTTGCTATAGGCAGCTAACCGTCCGTGCTTGTTGATTGAGCAAACTACGCTTTTATAGATTAACTTGCCATTTTCATCATAATTTCGCCAAGCCGCGATATAGCATTCATCTTTAGCGTCTGGGTTGTCCTTAGTCGGGCGGGGCTTATAGATGATTTTCGGTTCCAATGAGTGGGGCAGGCGGGTCATTAGGTAGGGATCTTTAAGCAAGCGGCGCCAAAATTTTCCCCACATCTCACTGCCAAGCTCATTGCGGAGCTTGATGGCTTTTTGCAGACCTTTCTTCTCCCCCAATTTGATAAAACCGACAGAACGATGCAGCACGGTATCTTCCGGGGTGTGAATATGAATTTTGTAGGCAGTCTTAGCTTTGGAAATAAACCGGTGTCCGGTGTTTGTTGTTAAATTGCTCTTTGGCATAGTTCTTATTTGATATATTTGTTATTAGTTAAAGAGTAAGCAATTGTTACCAGATTTGAAAGTGCAGTGTCTCAATAAACATAGTTCATCGGGAAAATTCTTGCCCAAGAATCTGCCTGACTCACATTTTATCTTGTCGATAGAATTATCTTCATTACTCAGATTAATAGTGAAGTCCCTCGTAATTTAGCCTCTGAATAACCATAACTTCAAGTATAGAATTCGCGCAATCAGTCGTTGGTTATCACCAAATAATTCACGCTTAACTTGTGATGGAATTTATTCAAGGAAGAAACGCTGTTTATTTGTGGCAGTAGCGTGGCGAGAAATGATAAACAGGATTTATAAGCATTGCTGAGCGCTAAGGCAAAATAGTCAGTAGGTTGCTTATAGGTAGGTAAGCCTCCCCATTGGAGAGGCTACTGTTCAATGATAGAGCGTCGTGACGTTGTGTTTACTTAATGGATGATCTTATGCATCACATCGCCAATTTGAATGCTGTTGGCTAGCTCTGGCTGATCCACGGTCAGCTCCGCTTCACTTTCATAGACGCGAGAGACTGTCAGCGTGATATCGGTTTCGCTCACCTTATTGCGTGGCAAGCCGCGCTGATCAATAAATGAGCCGGTATGCCAAAGCTGTAGTTTATCGCCTTCGTGTACACCATGAAGACGACCAAGATTCATGGTTATGGTGTTACCCCATTTAGCGATAATCTCTGGCAGCGTGATCTTACAGGAGACTTCGGATTCTAAATCGAGCATCACGTTACGACTCACGCGCAACATCATCTCACCATAGGTAGAAGCCCAAAAGCGAGCACTGCGGGTATCCACTTGGCTGGTTTTTGGGAAAGGCCAGCGGGCAACTTCGCGGTAGTTACGAGTGTACACTTCGCTTCCTGTCTTACCGTCAAACACCGTGAGTTCCATGGCAAACTGACGGTTGATTACATCTGCTTTCAGCAAGTTTTGCTCAATCGTCGCGGTTAAGTCGGTAATATTGCCACCGATAATGTATTGCGCACCGGTATCTTCGGCAATCATCTTAAGACGCTCAGGATAACGCTTGCTGATTTCATAGTCTGTGGTGCCGACAGAGACAAAGCTGGTGGACTCTTGATCTAACTGTCGGTTGATTACTTGGGCAAAGTCGTCGCCGAGGCTATAAATTTGTCCCATTACCGCTTGCTGAGGTGAATCGAGGTCAATGTTGCCGACCAGAAACGTCTTTTTATATTGATCAACGTGGCAACCTGTTGCCGATGGATAAATATCAATGCGTGCTTTAACGAACATGACATCGTTATAGATCTTTTGTTGTTCAACGAGGATGTAGCGAACTTCATGGTTGGTAAACTGATACTCCTTACGACCATCTTCCAGTAGCGGACGTAAATTAGCGATACTGCCAATATCTGCGCCAGAGAAGTTCACCGCTTTATAAATAGCGTCTTCTAGCGCATGAATACGTGCCGCATCTTCAGAGGCAACAACGGTTGCCATACCAGTCACTTCATACCAAGCAGCGTGTGAGAGCGTAGAAGCTAGGCTCAGCACTAGGCTTAAAGAGAGACTGAAGATCGATTTTTTCATAGTGTATTACCAACTCGGTACAGTTTTTGCTTTGAGAATCATAGCGGATTTTGGCATTGATTTTCTAATAGATTGCACAGTTAGAAAAGCAAGGAGCGTTCCACTTTTGAAAGAGAGATAGAAATGGAATGCCAGTGCCTAAATGTATCGGAGATTAGAGAATGAAAAAATGGTTTGCGTTAGTGCCTGCGCTGTTTCTCACAGCGTGTGCCTACTCCCCAATTTATAATGGTAAAGAACCGTATCCTGGCAGTCAGTTTATGCTAATGGATAGCCCACGCCACACGTTGGACTTTTTTGTTGAGAGTATGACCGAGGATTTGGTGTTATCGAATACGAGCGTCTCAGCTCGCACTCCAATCGCCGTGACCTCATTTGTTGATCTACAGAATATGGATGCGACAAACTGGTTGGGGAATACGGTATCGGAAGGGTTTATTCATCAATTTCAGCGTCGCGGCTTTAAAGTGGTGGACTATAAAACCACAGGTAGTATTCAAGTGACGCAACAAGGTGACTTTGCCTTTAGTCGCGACTGGAAAGATTTGGCAAAAGAGCAAGATATTCAGTATGTGTTAACAGGCACAATGTTGCGTCAAGAAGGTGGTGTATTGGTGAATGCACGAGTCGTGGGTATGCAGTCACGCATCGTGGTAGCAACCGCGCAAGGTTTCTTGCCTGCTGATCGTATCGGTCGAGACTTAGATACGCTCAATAGTATCCGTACACAAGATGGTGTTTTGATTCGCTCTGACCCAACCATTCGTCAACCATATACTGTTATTCTTCGTCCCTAGGAGTTGAGATGAAAAAGTTACTGTTATTAATTGTCTCAATTGCAATGGTTGGCTGTCAGCCCTTAAGCCAAATGCGCCCAGATGATTGGTTGTCTGCGGTGGGTTATGCCAGCATCAGTGAACAGAAAGGTCGCGATGTTGAAGAAAAGCAAGTACGTGCGATGCGCGCTTCGAAAATTGATGCATACCGTGAACTGGCAGAACAAGTGTACGGGATGCGAGTGAGTGGGCGTGCTGATCTTAAAGATCAACGTTTAGGCACGGAATTGACATCTGGCGCAGTAGACGGCGTGATCCGCGGCGCAGAGGTGGTACGCAGTTACAAAGTTGGCGACACTTATGTGACTGAATTACGCCTGGATATTCAGAAAATGAATAAACTGCGTGACTATGGTGAAGTACAACAAGTGCCAGAAAAGCGACAACAGACCCTGTTTTAATTATTCTTTCTGATCTCTAGATACAAAAAAGCGGCAATTGTGATTGCCGCTTTTCTTTAGAATATTTTTAGGCTTTAAGATTGGTGCCAAGGGTAGACACATTATTAGTATGACCTTTGGCAGTGTAGGTCATGCCTGATTTCCCTTGGGTTTGTTTCATTAAGTTATTCAACTTATTGAAACTCAATTGCGCTCTTTGCAGTGCTTGACCATTCACGTCATTGACTTGCTGACAATGGGTGATAATAGTGCGGATTTGCTCAACCATAGGATGCAGTTCAGGGTCGGTCTTTAGGCTTTCTACGTCCGGGTGACGAGCGATCCTTTCATCCGTAGTTTGCAATTGCGCGACTAAAGTATTTTTCTGCAAAGCGACAGTTTCAATATCTTTAGAAATTCGTTGCGCGATAGCAACTTGTTCTTTCTGCAAAATATCAGAAAGCTCATTGGCATTTTTTAGCTGAAACTCAACTAAGCCTTTTAACGCTGCCATTCAACCTCTCAGTTAAAATCCACCCAGTTCCTTTTCGAACTTAAGCATATTATCTGCCAGTCTTTCCGCATCAACGGTATAAGAGCCGTTGCTGATCGCCTCTTTGATTGCCGCCACTTTGGCTTGATCAAAGCTTGGCTGACTGACCATTTGTTTATGCATCGCGTCGACCGCTTTGCCTTCAGAACTCAGAGAGACCGCATCTTGCTGTACATGGTTTGTTTTACCAGTACTCACCGGAGATGACGAATTATCGTAACTGCGTGATGCGCTGCGGGTACTCGTTGTGAGCGTTTGCCCTGCGCGTATGTTGTCTATACCTGCCATGTAGAAAGCCTTTTAACTTGAATAAATATTCCTGTACTGACCATATCGGCAGAAATAAAAGGATCTTTAATATTATTTACCAATAGATCGTAATCGACTTGAAATGCCTATCTCAAGCTTAGAAAATCACGGAAACTTCCGATATCCCGGTTACTTTTCCATCAATTATACGATTGGATTTACTATTTTTCACTTTTATCTGTTCGCCATGGGACCCATCTGAAAGTGCGACCCCCTTGGTGGTGATAGTCATTCCTGACTTTTGTGCTTTGATTGTGACAACATCATTGCGGCACACAATACAGATGTCACGTTGTTCAATAATTTCACCCGCTCTGAGGTTTTTCTTTACTTTTGCCCCAATAACGGAATTTATCGAGGAAAATCCTTGCCGCCTTAAGCGCTGCAAGTCTACCATACTGATGCTTACATCTTGAGCGGAGATAATTTCTCCGCGCGAGAGTGGCGTCGTTATTGAGACCTGTGGTCCAGTTCGGGTTAATCTAACCGGTACATAAATACGCCAGTCGTCTTGGTGACATTCAACTAACACGGTAATATTACTGGCGTTGGTGTTGGTTGATCTTGAAGAGGCGCTTAGGGGAACTGGACAATCAGTAGCGAAGATGCGGCTATCGATATTCGCGGATTCAGCTTGCAATGTTCCGTCAATCGGCTGTTCAACATTGTCGAGGATAAATTGCTCAGCTGCGGTTTGGATCGCCACTATTTGTTCTTGGGTTGCAGACGACGCTGAAAAACTAAAGAATAACGCTGATAAGCCGATAACAACTAACATGCTATCGTTGCACAAATTTTTTACGGTTGTGGGAATTGTAGAAATGTATGATTTAACGTGTATCATGCGGTTTCTCAGGTTTCATAGCCTTTACTAGATTACCACTTTTTCACTTGAAAGTTTGAAATGGAGATGAGCTTATGACGGGTATTCTTGATTCTGTGAATCAGCGTACACAACTCGTCGGTCAAAACCGATTGGAACTACTGACGTTTCGCCTAATGGGACGTCAACGTTATGGTATTAACGTGTTCAAGGTTAAGGAAGTTCTTCAATGCCCTAAGCTTACTTCGATGCCAAACCTTCATCCGCTCGTTAAAGGGGTGGCTCATATTCGTGGCCATACCGTGTCAGTTATCGATCTAAGTTTAGCGATCGGTGGGCGACCAACGACAGATGTTGATAAAGCTTTTGTCGTCATTGCAGAATTTAACCGCACAATCCAAGCCTTTTTGGTGACTTCGGTTGAACGTATCATCAATATGCATTGGGAAGCGATCCTGCCACCGCCACAAGGCTCAGGTAAAGCACATTACTTAACAGCAGTAACTAACATTGATAATGAGTTAGTTGAGATTCTCGACGTAGAGAAAATTCTTGCTGAGATCGCACCAGTTGATGAGACCATGGATAGTAATATTGGTCAGGAAATCGAAAAAGCACAGGCCGAAAAGCCAGTCGTACGTCGTATCTTGATTGCAGACGATTCAACGGTCGCGCGTAAACAAGTTGAACGAGCAATTAGTTCAATTGGTTTTGAAGTCGTGTCGGTTAAAGATGGCAAAGAAGCGTATGAGAAGCTACTTGAAATGTCATCTCAAGGTAGCATCTATGAGCAAATCGCTTTGGTCATTTCAGATATTGAAATGCCAGAGATGGATGGTTACACCTTGACTGCTGAGATTCGTCGTCATGCAGAGCTGAAAGATTTGTACGTTATTCTTCACTCTTCTCTGAGTGGAGTGTTCAACCAAGCAATGGTTGAACGTGTAGGAGCCAACTCATTTATCGCTAAGTTTAACCCGGACGAACTTGGCAACGCGGTGAAGACTGCACTAATCAAATAAAGAGAACTTAATGACAGCGATAACTATAAGCGATCAAGAGTATCGTGATTTTAGCCGGTTTTTAGAATCGCAGTGCGGTATTGTGCTGGGAGATAGTAAGCAGTATTTAGTAAGAAGTCGTTTAAGCCCGTTGGTAGTGAAGTTTAAGTTAGCATCACTGTCCGATCTTCTACGAGATGTTATCTCAGGTCGTAATCGTGAATTACGTGTGGCGGCGGTAGACGCAATGACTACTAACGAAACGTTATGGTTCCGAGATAGTTACCCGTTTACGGTTTTAGCCGATAAGATTCTGCCAGAGTTGGCGGCAAATAAACGCCCAATAAAGATTTGGTCAGCGGCGAGTTCTTCAGGTCAAGAACCATACTCAATGGCGATGACCGTGCTTGAAACTCAGCAGCGTAAGCCAGGTATGCTACCAAACGTATCGATCACGGCGACGGATATTTCTTCAAGTATGCTTGATATGTGTCGAGCGGGTGTTTACGACAGCTTAGCATTAGGTCGTGGTCTTTCACCGGAAAGGCGCCGTGCTTTCTTTGAAGATGCTGGCGATGGTCGTATGAAGATCAAAGACTCGGCAAAACGCTTAGTTAACTTCCGCCCACAAAACTTGATGGACAGTTATGCGCTATTGGGTAAGTTTGATGTGATTTTTTGTCGTAATGTCCTGATTTACTTTTCTCCTGAAATGAAATCAAAGGTACTGAATCAAATGGCAAACAGCTTAAACCCAGGAGGCTACCTGCTTTTAGGCGCATCGGAATCCTTAACCGGACTCACTGACCGTTTTGAAATGGTACGTTGTAATCCAGGCATTATTTACAAGCTCAAGTAAAGCCATCATCTGTCTCGTCCTAAAATACCTTGACAGTTTTATACTAAGCCAACTGCGTTAGCAGTTGGCTTTTTTCATGAACCTCATTTGGGGTTTTCATCCCGAGACTAAGATGCGGTCTCATATTGTTATAGATACTAATAGACTCTTTTACTAGTTGGTTGAGCTCTTTGATGTCTTGACACCTATCGAGTAGGAACTCTTGTTTTAGTATCCCGTTGACTCTCTCTGCTAACGCATTCTGGTAGCAGTCATACCCATCAGTCATGGATGGCTTTATGTGCCCACTTTTCAACTGCTCTTGATAAACTGTTGAGCAGTATTGAAGACCGCGGTCTGAGTGATGAATGCAAGAGCATCGATATTGACGTGCTTTTATCGCCTTGCGCAGAGCTTTTACAACATCTGTTGCTTTCATCTCATTACTCAACTCATACCCCATGATTTTTCGACTAAATGCGTCTGTCACAAGAGATAAATAGTGAACACCTTTATCCGATTGGACGTAGGTGATATCGCTGACCAATACTTCTTCGGGATGACTCGGCTTAAGCTCCTTCAGTAAGTTAGGGTGCTTTTGCATCCAGTGTCGGCTATTGGTTGTCTTTGTAAAACTGCGTTTTGGTCGAACAAGGAGTCTCTCATTACGTAAGTAGTCAAAGAGCGCATCCCGACCTAGTTTAATGCCTGCTTTTTCTAGCTTTGGCTTGAGTAAGAAATACAGTTTTCTTGTTCCAACTCGAGGCATATAACGTCGGAGCTCTAAAACCATTTGCTTTACGGGATCGAGCTTAATTTGACGGGCAGCTGCTCGCTTTTCTCTTTGGTAAACACTTTGTCTCGATATGCCACATAGGCGGCAAATTCTAGCTAAGCTGATCCCTTTCTGTTTTTGAAGGCTTCTCGCTCCTTGGCGAGATACTTTTTTCTTAGGCTTGTCCCATGCTCAGCGTCAAGAATATCAACCACTTCATTCAAGAACAGATTTCTTATTCGCTCATCTTCGAGTTCTTTTTCAAGACGTTTAATTTTTTGAGCGGGAGACTCACTAGGTTTGGTAGTCTCATGCATAGCGTTCTTCCTTGGGTTTTGCGTCCAATCCATTTTCCCGTGCTTCCTCAGCCAGGTTAAAACAGTTGAGCGACCTTGGATACCATAAATGGCTTGTGCTTGCTTGTAGGTCATTTCGCCTTTTTCTACAGCATCAACAACCTGCAATTTAAAGCCTAGTGTGTAATCACGCTGAGTGCGCTTAATGTAGAGTTTATTTGACGTGGTCATAATTCGTCCTCAATGTGTAAACACATTTCAGGACGGGACAATCGAATGAATCAAGCCCAGACATGTTTGTCTGGGCTTTTTTGTAATCGGCGGCGTTTCGGCATAAGCTAGGGATGACATTCCAAAATATCTAAGCTATTCAAACTAAAGTTGGCGTGGTTATTGCTGTTCTGATGACTAATAAAACAAAATCGAGTCATTAGTTTAGAAAGTGGTACGCATTTTGCTTTATTAATTGGTAGTAAAGGTCAGTTCTTTTAGTAGAGGCAAACATGGCTATTTCTTTTGACAAGGCATTAGGCATTCACCAACACACGGTGGGTGTACGTGAGCGTAACGCTGAGGTGATTTCCACCAATATCGCGCAGGCCAACACGCCAGGTTATAAAGCAAAAGGCATGGATTTTAAAAAGGCACTACAAGCGGCAAGTTCGGAGGCAAGCATTGGTCTTAGCCGTACCGATGGTCGGCATATTCCTGCCTCTACACAGGTCACGGGTGAAGTGCTATACCGACTTCCATCTCAACCTGACACCGGTGATGGCAATACGGTCGATGTGGATTTAGAGCGTAACTTATTTATGCAAAATCAAATTCGACATCAGGCATCGCTAGACTTCTTAGGAAGTAAATTCAAGAACTTAACCAAGGCAATCAAAGGGGAATAAATTAGATGAGCTTATTTAACGTATTCAATGTGACAGGTTCTGCAATGAGTGCTGAATCCGTTCGTCTAAATACTACCTCAAGCAACTTGGCGAATGCAGACAGTGTTTCGAGCTCGGCGAAAGACACCTACAAAGCACGCCATGCAGTCTTTGGTGCAGAGTTAAGTAAGGCAAAGTACGGTCAAGACCATACGGTGCCGGTGAAAGTGTTAGGCATTGTTGAGAGCGATAAACCGTTAAATGCGGAATACAACCCAGACCACCCGCTTGCGAATAACGAAGGCTATATCTACAAGCCGAACGTTAACGTAATGGAAGAAATGGCCAACATGATTTCTGCTTCTCGCTCATACCAAACCAATGTGCAATTAGCAGATGCCAGTAAACAAATGCTGCTGCGTACGCTGCAGATGGGTCAATAAGGATTGGAGGTAACGTATGGCCGGTATTAATAACGTTGGTCAAAGCGGCTTGTCCTATGTTGATCAGCTAAAAGCCCTGCAAGAGAACAAACAACCAACAGAAACCACAGGTAAACAAGATCTTAAGCAAGAAGATTTCTTGTCTTTGCTTACCAAACAGTTGGCTCAACAGGATCCTTTTAAGCCGGTTGGCAATGACCAAATGATTGCGCAAATGGCTTCATTTGCTACCGTTGATGGCATTGGCAAAATGAACAACCAGTTCGAAACGTTGAACACGTCAATGACTTCAAACCAAGCGTTGCAAGCGTCTACCTTAGTGGGACGTGACGTACTTGTTCCTGGTGCTGCAGGCATCAAGCAAGACGGCAAAACGATGGCAGCAATGGTTAAGCTACCTCAAAACGTGGACAACATGTTTGTGCGTGTTGAAAACGAAATGGGGCAACTGGTACGCACATTTGAAGTGGGCGCCAAACCGGCAGGTGATAACCGCGTGGTTTGGGATGGCAAAGATGAAAACGGTAATCCATTGCCAGCTGGTAAGTACAAGATGAAAGCATCTGGCTTGCTAGAAGGGGAGAGCAAAGAGTTTGAAGTATCAACATACGCAAACGTCAATAGCGTACTCCTAGGTAAAGGTGATGGTAACGTACTACTCAATCTGGCTGGCTTTGAGTCGCCAGTTCGACTTGCTGAAGTACTAGAAGTAGGCAAAGCGTAACAACGTGAGCTAGATAGGAGAATTAGGAATGTCTTATATTGCACTTAGTGGTCTATCCGCCGCTCAGTTAGATCTGAATACAACCAGTAATAACATCGCTAACGCGAATACATTTGGTTTTAAAGAGTCTCGCGCTGAGTTTGGTGACGTCTACTCAAACTCACTATTTACCAATGCGAAGACGACTCCTGGTCAAGGTGTTCAGGCGAATAAAGTTGCCCAACAATTTCATGAAGGCTCAAGTGTGTACACCAATAACCCACTTGACCTACGTGTATCAGGTACAGGCTTTTTCGCGGTTGCGAAAGAGCGTTTGATCCCACAGCAAAATGAGCTGACGCGTAACGGTGCTTTCCACCTGAACAAAGATAACTACATGGTGACTTCGAACGATGAGTACCTGCTAGGTTATCAAGTGGATCAAGACACTGGCGATGTCTTGTCATATGAGCCACAACCGCTGAATATCCCAGCTGAATTTGGTAAACCAAAACAGACGGCGAATATTGAAGTTGGCGTAAACTTGCCAGCAAATGCGGAGTCAAAATCGCCAGCACTGTTTGACTACAACGATCCTGAGACATACAACAAATCGACATCTTCAACGATTTATGACTCAATGGGTCAGTCATACAAGTTGACGACTTACTATATGAAGGCGCAGACGCCAGGTGAGCAAAATACTTGGCACACCTACTACACAGTGACCGATAAAACGGGTGAGAAACCGATTAATATCGAAGGCGGTGACGCCACTTCACCACAAGGTCACATTGGTCATACGATGAAGTTCAACAATGACGGTACATTGGCAAGCTTAAACAATGGACAGCCGATAGTATCTTCAGCGATTGGTCAAGGGGCTAACCCGATCGAAATGAATGGTGCGGATGTTGCGCAGCGTCTTTCTTTCGGTCTTCAGTCTTCGACTCAGTTTGCCGCACCGTTTGAACTGACTAAGTTCGATGAAGATGGGGCAACAACAGGCTTCCTAACTAAAATTGACTTCGACGAAACCGGCAGTGTGTTGGGTACCTACTCAAATGGTGAAAACATCACTCTTGGTCGTGTTGCTCTAGTGCGTGTTGCTAACGAGCAAGGTCTCGACAAGAAAGGTGGCACTCAGTGGGATGCAACTCAGTTCTCTGGTGACAAGATCTGGGGTGAATCAAACAAAGGTTCATTTGGTACTATCAACAACGGTATGCTTGAGCAATCAAACATTGATATGACCCAAGAGCTGGTGGATCTAATCTCTGCTCAGCGTAACTTCCAAGCAAACTCTCGTTCACTTGAAGTACATAACCAGCTACAACAGAATATCCTACAGATTCGATAATAGCTGAGTCACACATAAATAAGATGGCAACCTAGCGGCAACGCTTGGTTGCCGTTATTGCCATTTATCCGACACTTCTTTTATAACAATACGCTAGTCCTAGAGTATTGCATCTCTACCTGTCTGAAAAATAACAATAAATTATTTTGGCATAACAATTGCTTTATTGACCTCGAATAGTGATTTTGGGAGTCAATAATGGATCGTTCTCTGTTTTTAGCGATGAGCGGTGCGAAGCAAAACATGCAAGCACTACAGCTCAGAGCCAACAACTTAGCAAACGTCAGTACCACGGGTTTCCGTGCTGATTTGGCGCAAGCTCGTTCTATGCAAGCATACGGCGAAGGTTTGCCGACACGTGTTTTTAGCATGACAGAGCGACCAGGACACAATTTCCAACAAGGCAGCGTAATCACTACTGGGCGTGATCTTGATGTCACCATCCAGGGGGATGGCTGGATTTCAGTTATGGATAAAACGGGTAAAGAAGGTTTAACCCGTAACGGTAATTTCCAAATTGATGCTAGCGGTCTTTTGATGAGTGGTAACGGCAATTTGGTGATGGGTGAGGCGGGTACGCCAATCACGTTACCGATTCCAGTGAGTAAAGTGGAAATTGGTAGTGACGGTACTATTTCCGTCGTCCCACAAGGTGCACCTGCTGATGCGATTGAAGTGGTTGATCGCATTAAGTTAGTCAGCATCAATAACCAAGCACTATTCAAAGATGCCAACGGCTTGTTCCGAGCACAAGATCCTAATACCGAATATCAAGCGGCTGCGGATGTAAAACTGCTCACCGGCGCAATCGAAGGAAGTAACGTAAATGCAATTGGTGAAATGACAGCACTGATCGATTTACAACGCCAATTTGAAATGCAAGTCAAAATGATGAGCACAGCGGAAGAGATGGATAAAGCCTCTGATTCGCTACTTCGTTCGAGCTAATAGATTTAGGAGAGAGTTATGCATCCGGCATTATGGGTAAGTAAGACTGGCTTAGACGCGCAGCAAACCAATATTTCAACCATTTCAAACAACTTAGCTAACGCTTCAACCATCGGCTATAAGAAAAGCCGCGCCGTGTTTGAAGACTTGTTTTATCAGAATATTAATCAAGCGGGTGGTCAGTCATCGCAAAATACTGAACTGCCGAGTGGTTTAATGTTAGGTGCGGGTTCTAAAGTGGTTGCGACTCAAAAGGTGCACACCAACGGTAATGCACAAACTACCACTAACGCACTGGATATGATGGTGGAAGGCGACGGCTTTTTCCAAATTCTTATGCCTGATGGCAACATCGGTTACTCTCGTAACGGTCAATTCACCGTCAATGATGAAGGTGTGATTGTTACTTCTGGTGCGGGTTACGCGCTTGAGCCAGAGATCGCGATCCCTGAAGATGCGGTAGGTATTACCATTGGTACCGATGGTGAAGTTTCGGTGCGTTTACGTGGTCAGCAAGATAACCAAGTTGTTGGTCAGATCACAACGGTTGACTTTATTAACCCAGGCGGTCTTGAGCCTATTGGTCAAAACCTTTACCTACCGACGGGCGCAAGTGGTGACCCGCAAGAAGGCGTGCCGGGGTTAGATGGTTTTGGTGAGATCCGTCAGTCGATGTTAGAAACATCAAACGTTAACGTGACGGAAGAGTTGGTTAATATGATCGAAGCGCAACGTGTCTACGAGATGAACTCAAAAGTGATCTCAGCGGTAGACAAGATGATGAGCTTTGTTAACCAACAACTTTAATCATTAAGAGGTTCCTGACATGACGCGTATTCTGCCCTTATCACTGATCATTTTAATGTCTGGTTGTTCTATGTTGCAGCCACCCGTTGATACACCGGATATGGTACAAGGTACCACTACGGTTGATGCGGTCGAAGGTGATAAATCAGCCGATGAGAGTTCAGGAATCATTGATACGCTGCGTGGACGTACTGACCCTGTCGCGGGCGATCCTGCATGGGCTCCGATCCATCCTAAGCATCAGCCAGAGCATTACGCGGCAGAAACCGGTTCGCTATTTAATGCCGGCAGCACCATGAGTTTGTATGATGACTCCAAGCCCCATGGTATTGGTGACATTATTACCGTGACATTAGACGAAGCCACCAAGGCGGCAAAAAGCGCCGATGCGGATCTGTCGAAAAACAATGCGGCAAGTATGGACCCATTAGAGGTCGGTGGTCAGCAATTGAATGTGGGTGATTACAATTTTTCTTATAACCTAGCTAATGACAATAAGTTCAGTGGCAGCTCGGCGGCAAATCAAAGCAATAGCCTATCAGGCTCGATCACGGTTGAAGTGATTGAAGTACTAGCCAATGGCAACTTAGTGATTCGTGGGGAAAAGTGGCTAACACTCAATACTGGCGATGAATATATTCGTCTCAGCGGCACCATTCGTCCGGAAGACATCACCTACGATAATACCATTGCCTCAACACGTGTTTCTAATGCACGAATCCGTTACTCAGGCACGGGAACTCAACAAGATATGCAAGAGCCTGGATTCTTGGCACGATTCTTCAATGTATCTCTGTAACACAATTTAAAGACGGTGTTTTGACATCGTCTTACAGTTACAGGTACCACCATGAAAAAAGCGTTATTCCTATTCACCAGTTTGATGTTGTTCGTCACATCCGCACACGCTGCTCGCATCAAAGATGTCGCGCAAGTAGCGGGGGTGCGTAGCAACCAATTGGTGGGCTACGGTCTGGTCACTGGTTTACCAGGGACGGGAGAATCAACGCCTTTCACCGATCAAAGCTTCAATGCCATGCTGCAAAACTTCGGCATCCAATTGCCACCTGGCACCAAACCAAAAACCAAGAACGTTGCGGCAGTGATTGTCACAGCAGAGTTGCCGGCGTTTTCTAAGCAAGGGCAAAGTATCGACGTCACGGTCTCTTCAATCGGTTCAGCTAAAAGCTTACGTGGTGGTACGCTAATGCAAACGATGCTGAAAGGTTTAGATGGACAAATCTATGCGGTTGCTCAAGGTAATTTGGTTGTAAGTGGCTTTAGTGCAACCGGGGCTGACGGCTCAAAAATTGTCGGCAACAACCCAACCGCAGGCATGATTTCTAATGGTGCGATGGTCGAGCGTGAAATCCCAACCCCATTTAGCCGTGGCGATTACATTACTTTTAACTTACTCGAGTCTGATTTTACTACTGCACAGCGTTTAGCCGATGCTGTGAACAACTTCCTTGGTCCACAAATGGCACAGGCAATGGATGCGACTTCGGTAAAAGTACGAGCGCCTCGTGACATCAGTCAACGTGTTGCGTTTTTGTCGGCGATTGAAAACCTCGAGTTTAATCCTGCTGAAGGCTCAGCAAAAATTATCGTAAACTCGCGTACTGGCACGATCGTTGTTGGCAAACATGTGCGTTTAAAACCTGCCGCTGTGACGCATGGTGGTATGACGGTCGCGATTAAAGAGAATTTAAACGTTAGTCAGCCTAATCCATTTTCTGGTGGTGATACGGTAGTTGTCCCTGATTCTAATATCGAAGTGAGTGAAGAACAGGGCAAAATGTTCAAGTTTGAACCGGGTTTAACCTTGGATGACTTAGTGCGTGCGGTTAATGAGGTAGGGGCAGCTCCTTCTGATTTAATGGCAATTTTGCAAGCGCTTAAGCAAGCGGGTGCCATTGAAGGTCAACTGATCATTATCTAAGGAAAGAGCATGATTAATAACGGTAACGATATTGGCTTTATTCACGACATCGCTGGGCTTGATAAGCTTCGTCAGCAAGCGGTTAAAGGTGATGAAAAAAGTGAAAAGGAAGCCCTAACCGCAGCGGCAAAGCAGTTTGAAGCAATTTTCACTAACATGCTGTTTAAATCGATGCGTGATGCGAACGCGACATTTGAATCAGGGCTAATGGATAGTCAAAACCAGCAGTTTTATCGTCAAATGATGGACGATCAAATGTCGAGTGAACTGAGTGCATCAGGCTCATTAGGTTTGGCAGATATGATCGTTGCTCAGTTAAGTACAGGCTCTATCGAAAACCAAGATGCCAGTGCGCACAATGATAGCTTTGAACATCTGATGCAAAAGGTCGATCGTGCGCGCCATGCGCAAGAAGCGCGTGAACTTAATGGTGATAGCGCCGCAATCGAGCCACAAGCCAAAACCAACGAAGTTGAGCGAGTGACGGCTCAAACAGGGCGTTTTGACTCGCCGGAAGCGTTTGTCACTTCAATGAAGCCTTATGCCGAGAAAGCAGCAAGAGCGCTTGGCGTAGATTCATCATTGCTACTGGCACAAGCTGCGCTGGAAACGGGGTGGGGGCAAAAAATGGTCGCCAACCGTCGCGGTAGCAGTAATAACCTATTTAATATCAAAGCGGATAAAAGCTGGGCAGGTAATAAAGTGGCGACGCAAACTTTGGAATACCATCAAGGTGTACCAGTACAAGAGCGTGCCGCGTTCCGTGCTTATCAAGATTATGAGCAAAGCTTTAATGACTATGTACGCTTCCTTAACGAAAACCCTCGTTACAATACCGCGTTAAGCCATGGCGGTAACAACGAGCACTTCATTCGTGGTATTCACCAAGCAGGTTATGCAACCGATCCTCAATATGCCGATAAAGTGCTGAGAGTTAAAGCGAAGATAGATCAGATGTAAAAAGTCACCTACGGGTGATTTTTTACAGCTAAGAATAGAGATGTTAGAACGCTCAGCAGAAACCTCGCTTTGAGACGTTGTGCGATATTGGTGTATCTCCGCTCTTAGTTCTCAATTTTAAATTCTCAGTCTTCGACTCCTGCCGCTACCCCCCCAAACCTTATATTATGTCCCCAAAACCGTGATTGAAACGTTCTGTAGCCCAGCGAGGCTGGGCGTCCTGTAATCCAGCTACGCTGGATGTTCCTCTCTCTTTTTTATTCTTTGGCACATAACTTGCTATCTTCCAATAAGTTACTCAGCACACGCTGATTTTATTCGGTTTTCGGGGGCAGTATGGCGTCGGATCTTCTGAGTTTAGGTACACAGAGTGTACTCACCGCTCAGAAACAATTGAACACTACCGGTCATAATATTTCCAATGTAAATACAGAGGGTTATAGTCGCCAATCTGTAATTCAAGGGACCAATGATCCGCGCCAGTTTGGTGGGCAAACCTATGGCATGGGTGTGCATGTGGAAAATGTTCGCCGCTCTTGGGACCAGTTTGCGGTTAATGAGTTAAATATTGCCACTACCAACCATGCGAACCGCCACGATAGCGAAGATGACTTACGTATTTTAAGTAGCGTGCTCTCTTCGGTGACCTCACAAAAGATCCCAGAAAATATGAATGGATGGTTTGATGCGGTCAAATCATTAGCAGATAGCCCTAATGATATGGGCTCGCGTAAAGTCGTATTAGAGAAGGCTTGGTTTACCGCGCAAAACTTTAATGATCTGCATGAATCGATCCGTCGTCAGCAAGATGTGGCTGACAAGAAACTGGAAATGGGTGTGGAGCGCATTAACCAGATTGGTATCGAACTGCGTGATGTCAACCGTATGATGATGCGTAGCCCTGGTCCTCACGTTGATTTGATGGATCAGCATGAAAGCTTAGTACGTGAACTGTCGGAATATACGAAAGTGACGGTAACGCCACGTTCAAACCGCGAAGGCTTCAATATCCATATTGGTAACGGTAACACCTTAGTCTCCGGTGCGGAGTCGAGTACATTGACTTTGGTTGACGGTATGCCAAACGCCAGACAGCGTCGCCTTGCCATGATTGAAGGCGAGGGGATCAAAGCCATCACAAGTAATGATATCGATGGCAAGATTGGCTCGATGCTCAATATGCGTGATGAAAAAATTCCTTACCTAATGGATGAGCTTGGCAAGATGGCCATTGGTTTTGCGAATGCGGTTAACCATTTGCAATCACAAGGCTTAGATCTGAAAGGTAATGTTGGTGAAGAGATGTTTACCAATATTAACTCGGAAATAGCGGTTAAATCCCGAGTGGTTGCCGCTTCTAATTCGAAAGCCGATCTGGAAGTCTATATCGATAACATCAAACCACTAAAAACCGGTGAGTACGCGTTGCAATATCAAGGCGGTGATTATTACGTCACAAAGCCAAATGGTGAACGTGAGCAAGTTGATGTAAAGAATAATGCAATCTTGGTTGATGGGCTGCGCATCAAAATCAATCAAGGCTTAGAGAGTGGTGAACGAGTTTATATTCGTCCAACTCGGAATGGTGCTGGAGAGATCAAACTCGCTTTGGAAGATGCGACAAAAATTGCCGCTCAAAGTTATGAGGCATCGACGACTTTTGCACAAGGTACGGCAAAGTTTGAAATTGAAGCTGCGGGCGATTTACGTGAGTTTGAAGTGATCGTATCGCCAGACGGCAAACAGTTTGCGGTGACTAATACCAAAGGTCAGGTGTTATTGCAGCCTCAACCTTACCCACCAACCGATAAGGTAACGGTGCAAGGCACAAGTTTTACCCTGTCAGAAGGGGCAAGACCGGGTGATAAATTTACCGCTAACCTTGTTCCTTCCGAAGGTGGTAACGGCAACTTACGCAAAATGCAGTTTTTACAGACGGATAAACATCTTAATGGTGGGGAGTCGACCATTATTGATATTTACCACGATCTCAATACGAATGTCGGCTTGAAGCTTGCGACCGCTTCCCAATTGACGGATATCTCACGTGTTGAAAAAGAGACCGCGCAAGAGCGTGTGGCAAGTATATCAGGGGTTAACCTTGATGAAGAAGCTGCCAACATGATGAAGTTTCAACAAGCTTATATGGCATCATCGCGGGTAATGCAAGCCGCGAATGAAACCTTTGATACGATACTGGCATTGAGGTAGGAGGCAGTAAATGATTAATCGAATTTCCAGCTTTCATAACTACCAATCAGTGCAAAATGATCTGCGTCGTCAAGAGAGCAAAGTTCATCATAACCAAGCTCAATTAGCTTCAGGTAAAAAACTGGTCGACCCGAGTGATGATCCGATGGCGACTCATTACATTCAAAATATTGGTCAACAATCGGAGCAACTTAAGCAGTATGTTGAGTCGATTGTGATGTCACGTAATCGCCTAGAGCATCATGAAGTGATCGTTGCTAATGCCGAAAGCTTTATCGATGAAGGCAAACGTACTGTGATGGAAATGATTAACGGCTCGTTGTCACCTGAAGACCGTATGGCAAAGCAGCGAGAAATAGAAGAGCTATTCAATAACCTATTTACCTTGGCTAATACTCAAGATGAGTCAGGAAACTATATCTTCGCCGGAACGAAGACAAAGATTCAGCCATTTTTTAGAGATAAAGCCGATAATGTGAGTTACTCAGGTGACGATTACCAGCGCAAGATGCGTGTTGCGAGTGGGCTTGAAATGGCGATCAATGATCCAGGCAGCAAAATGTTTATGGAAATCAGCAACCCATTTGGCGATTACAACCCAAACTATAAGTTGCAAGAAGGCTCTGAGTTGCTGCTTGAACGAGCCACTAATCTCGACGCTAGCGATGATGCCAGTTACAAAGTGACGTTTGTTGACATGCCGGAAGGTAAATACGGTTACCAATTGGAGCGCAATGGCAGCGTGGTTAAAGCAGATGAATACGATCCGAGTCAAGGTATTCAATATAAAGATATGTCGCTGCTGGTAAAAGGCAAAATCAGCAAAGGTGACGTCATTGAGCTCGAGCCACAAAAAACGTTTGATATGTTCGATAGCTTAAAACGCGCCCGAGACTTATCGGAGGGCTCAGTGTCTGATGCTTCTAATTCTGCTGAATTGCATCAAGTGACTCGAGAGCTACATGCTGCATTTATTCATCTTAACAAAGCACGCTCTGATATTGGTGCGCGTTTAAGTACTCTTGATACTCAAGAGCAGCAGCATGAAGATTTTCGTATGACTTTGGCTAAGTCGAAAAGTACTTTCGAAGATCTAGACTATGCCTCAGCTGTGATTGAGTTTAATGAAAATACTCGAGCGCTGCAGGCCTCACAACAAGCTTTTGGCAAAGCGAAAGATCTGACTCTGTTTAATTACATTTAAGCCTTAAGAGCAATGCCTTAAGCGCGGTGTAAACAGAGGAGTGATTCGTTAAAAAACAAGCAATGTTGAAGAGGCAAAGGGGTGGCAAAAGGGTGGCAAAATAGCCAATTCATTAAAGGCAAACGGCAAAAAATATCGCTATCAATAATGGTTTTATGTCTTAAGTTGTTGTATTTGAATGGGTAAATAACGGCTTGGACGCGCTCATTAAAGTTGGCATAGTTATTGAATAAGATATTTCACAGTCTTACACAGGTTTTAAGTTGAGGGGATTCCCTAACTTATAAGTAGTTTACGGTCAGTACTTCCAAATGAGATTAAGCTGGCCGCTTCGTGAGAGATCGCGAACTCACTAGGAGTGCAAATTATGACCATCAACGTCAATACTAACGTTTCGGCAATGACGGCACAGCGTTATCTAAATAAAGCGACGGGTGATCTTACAACCTCGATGGAGCGTCTATCATCTGGGCAAAAGATCAACAGCGCTAAAGATGATGCGGCAGGCTTACAGATCTCTAACCGCTTGACTGCACAGTCGCGTGGTTTAGACGTTGCTATGCGTAACGCAAACGACGGTATTTCAATCGCCCAGACAGCAGAAGGTGCGATGAATGAATCGACTAACATTCTGCAACGTATTCGTGACTTGTCACTGCAATCAGCGAACGGTACTAACTCAGAATCTGAGCGTGTAGCGATTCATGAAGAAGTATCAGCACTGCAAGATGAACTAAACCGTATTGCGGAAACCACGTCATTTGGTGGTCGTAAATTGCTAAACGGTCAGTTTGGAGAAGCGGCATTCCAAATTGGTGCGAGTTCAGGTGAAGCGATGATCATGAGCTTAACCAGTATCCGTGCTGATGATACTCGTATGGGTGGTCACACAATCACGGGTACAGAAGGTAAAGATGCGAATTGGGGTGTTGATGGTACTAAAGCGGATTTAACCGTTAAGTTTACTACTAAAGAAGGTGAAGTCGTTGACTTAGCAATCAATGCTAAGCAAGGCGATGATATTGAAGAAGTTGCCACTTACCTGAATGGTCAGTCACAGCAAATCAAAACTTCAGTGAATGAAAACGGACAACTGCAATTTTTCGTTGCCGACCATAACCTACAAGGTAATATCGAGTTTGGTGGCGGTCTAGCGACCGAATTAGGTTTGGTTAATGGTCCTGGTACACCTACAACCGTACAAAGCATTGATGTTACCACTGTGGGTGGTGCACAAAATGCAGTCGGTATTGTTGATGCAGCATTGAAGTACGTTGATTCACAACGTGCCGATCTAGGTGCAAAACAAAACCGTTTAAGCCACAGCATCAATAACTTGGCAAATATCCAAGAAAATGTCGCGGCATCAAATAGCCGTATTCGCGATACGGATTTCGCTAAAGAAACCACCGCGATGACTAAAGCACAAATTCTGCAACAAGCTGGTACTTCTATTCTGGCTCAAGCAAAACAGTTGCCTAACTCTGCAATGACACTATTGCAGTAGTAGCAAGCCAGTCTATTCACGTTAATCCCAGACGTGGGGTGTTTAGACTATTTGTGGCAAACATGACTATTTTGATTGATAAGGCTCTCTCTCATACCTGCCTTTGAAAGATGATAGTGATGTAAAGGCAGCCAAGGCTATGATCATTTCTCTCGATCTCCGTTTGGCTACCACCTCAGCCCCGGTTCTCTCAAAGGAAAAGGGGCTTTTCTTTTTCTGCTAGTTAAGCAACGCTTACTCCATTCTCATTTCTATCGAGTCTTTTCTGATTGGTAAATTCATCAATCAATTACGATCAAGAGCAATATTTGACTGCGTGTGTTCTATCAGTTCTCACCTTGAAATTAATTCACTCTCTAGCTGCTTATTGACGTAGTTATAAATAGTTTGTCTGCTAACTTATTGTTTATACTTTCATTATTAGTAAAACTTTAATCTTTTTTTCGTTGTTTTCGAACATCCTCAATAAATTGTTATCAAATGGATAAATAACACTTATTTTTCACAAATGCTCTAAAGTTGAGCAGGTCGCTGTCGTTAATAAAGATACTTTGAGAGAACTTTTGGTTTGCCGAGACGTCGGAAACCGTTATGGAAAATCCGCATCACAGGAATCACTAGGAGAATTACCATGGCAGTGAATGTAAACACCAACGTATCGGCAATGACAGCACAACGTTACTTGAACAACGCAAATCAGTCTCAGCAGACTTCAATGGAACGTCTATCTTCAGGGTTAAAAATTAACAGTGCGAAAGATGATGCCGCTGGTCTACAAATTTCTAACCGTTTGAACTCGCAAAGTCGTGGGTTGCATGTGGCAGTCAGAAACGCTAACGATGGTATTTCAATAGCGCAGACTGCTGAAGGTGCGATGAATGAAACCACCACCATACTGCAACGTATGCGCGATTTATCACTGCAAGCTGCTAACGGTTCTAACTCAAGAGGCGAGCGAGTATCAATTCAAGAAGAAATTGCAGCGTTGAATGATGAGCTTAACCGTATTGCTGAAACGACGTCTTTTGGTGGCAACAAACTGCTTAATGGCTCTTTTCCATCGACATCAATGCAGATTGGCTCATCGAGTGGTGAAGCGGTCGTATTTACGCTAAAAGACATTCGCAGCGACAATGAGTTCATGGGAGGCTTTAGTTATGTGGCAGCAACCGAAACCGATGATGACTGGACTGTTAAAGCGGATGCCGCTGAAATTCAATTTGTTTTGACTGAGAAGCTGACGGGAGAAGAGAGAACCATCAATATCACCGCTAAAGAGGGGGATGATGTTGAAGAGCTAGCGACTTACATTAATGGTCAAACAGACTTTGTGCGTGCGTCAGTGGGCGAGGATGGCAAGTTACAGCTATTTACTGATAACAACAAGGTGAGTGGTACCACTGCCGTGACTGGAACCCTTAAAGATGCGTTAGCGATTGGTGCTGCCCAAGCAGTGACGGTTGATGATATTGACGTGACAACTGTTGCTGGATCGCAAGAAGCGGTGGGAATTTTAGATGCAGCATTACGCTATGTGGATAGTCATCGTGCAGAGTTAGGCGCAATTCAAAATCGCTTTCAACATGCAATCAATAACCTAGATAACATCAATGAGAACGTCAACGCTTCAAATAGCCGCATTAAGGACACTGATTTTGCAAAAGAAACGACAGCACTGACTAAGTCACAAATTCTTGGTCAAGCATCGGGCTCTGTATTGGCACAAGCAAAACAGGCACCGAACTCTGCGCTTAGTCTGCTTGGTTAAAATAACGAAGATCAGTTTTGAGCTAGTAAGCCAGCCTTTGGGTTGGCTTTTTTGTCTCTGTTTATAGTGATACCAACCAGCATAAGTCTTTGATCATTCTTGCTGATTAAAATCGCTGATAACGTTGTTGCAGATTTTGTAATTAGAATCACTAGTTAGCAGCAATCTGCGCCTAGTTCTAAGCGATTTTCCTTGCGCAATTTTTTGACCACTTACTTATCCTGACTGGTATGAAGCGCCAATAGGGCAAAGCCACGAGGAAGAGATTTAGGCAAGTATTCTGAAGCTAAAAACACAAAACCCAGCATTAAGCTGGGTTCGATGTATATGGTGCGGAAAGAGAGACTTGAACTCTCACACCTTGCGGCGCCAGAACCTAAATCTGGTGCGTCTACCAATTCCGCCATTTCCGCATGTTTTTTGTTCATATCGCTAATTGGTAAAAGCCATATGAAGTTGTAATAGCAGGCTACTTAGAGCCGATCCAGGGACAATAGACGGGGCATCAAAAGATGTAATCCACTGAACCTATAAATAGTGGCAGGTCTACCTGGATTCGAACCAGGGAATGGCGGCATCAAAAGCCGCTGCCTTACCGCTTGGCGATAGACCTGCAGGTGATAATCTAGGATTATCAAATAATGGTGCGGAAAGAGAGACTTGAACTCTCACACCTTGCGGCGCCAGAACCTAAATCTGGTGCGTCTACCAATTCCGCCATTTCCGCATGTTTTTTGTTCATATCGCTAATTGGTAAAAGCCATATGAAGTTGTAATAGCAGGCTACTTAGAGCCGATCCAGGGACAATAGACGGGGCATCAAAAGATGTAATCCACTGAACCTATAAATAGTGGCAGGTCTACCTGGATTCGAACCAGGGAATGGCGGCATCAAAAGCCGCTGCCTTACCGCTTGGCGATAGACCTGCAGGTGATAATCTAGGATTATCAAATAATGGTGCGGAAAGAGAGACTTGAACTCTCACACCTTGCGGCGCCAGAACCTAAATCTGGTGCGTCTACCAATTCCGCCATTTCCGCATATTATTTATATTCATACCGCTAATTGGTAAAAGCCATATGAAATTGTAATGGCAGGCTACTTAGAGCCGAGCCAGGGACAATAGACGAGGCATCATAAAGATGTTATCCACTGAACCTATAAATAATGGCAGGTCTACCTGGATTCGAACCAGGGAATGGCGGCATCAAAAGCCGCTGCCTTACCGCTTGGCGATAGACCTGCAGGTGATAATCTAGGATTATCAAATAATGGTGCGGAAAGAGAGACTTGAACTCTCACACCTTGCGGCGCCAGAACCTAAATCTGGTGCGTCTACCAATTCCGCCATTTCCGCATATTATTTGAGTTTAACTGACAGTTGAAAGATCAACGTTCAATTAGATATGGTGGCTACGACGGGATTCGAACCTGTGACCCCATCATTATGAGTGATGTGCTCTAACCAGCTGAGCTACGTAGCCAATGGTGCGGAAGAAGAGACTTGAACTCTTACACCTTGCGGCGCCAGAACCTAAATCTGGTGCGTCTACCAATTCCGCCATTTCCGCATCTGTTTTGTATTCATACCGCTAATTGGTAAAAGCCATATGAAGTTGTAATGGCAGGCTACTTAGAGCCGAGCCAGGGACAATAGATGAGGCATCAAAAAGATGTAATCCACTGAACCTATAAATAATGGCAGGTCTACCTGGATTCGAACCAGGGAATGGCGGCATCAAAAGCCGCTGCCTTACCGCTTGGCGATAGACCTGCAGGTGATAATCTAGGATTATCAAATAATGGTGCGGAAAGAGAGACTTGAACTCTCACACCTTGCGGCGCCAGAACCTAAATCTGGTGCGTCTACCAATTCCGCCATTTCCGCATATTATTTATATTCATACCGCTAATTGGTAAAAGCCATATGAAATTGTAATGGCAGGCTACTTAGAGCCGAGCCAGGGACAATAGACGAGGCATCATAAAGATGTTATCCACTGAACCTATAAATAATGGCAGGTCTACCTGGATTCGAACCAGGGAATGGCGGCATCAAAAGCCGCTGCCTTACCGCTTGGCGATAGACCTGCAGGGTATAGTCATCGTGACTATCAAATTATGGTGCGGAAGAAGAGACTTGAACTCTTACACCTTGCGGCGCCAGAACCTAAATCTGGTGCGTCTACCAATTCCGCCACTTCCGCATAATTTGGCTGTAGATTTAATTCAAGATGGTGCGGAAAGAGAGACTTGAACTCTCACACCTTGCGGCGCCAGAACCTAAATCTGGTGCGTCTACCAATTCCGCCATTTCCGCGTCTTGAATCTCTACGTAACTGAAAGTTAAAAGATCAACTATCAGTTTAATATGGTGGCTACGACGGGATTCGAACCTGTGACCCCATCATTATGAGTGATGTGCTCTAACCAGCTGAGCTACGTAGCCAATGGTGCGGAAAGAGAGACTTGAACTCTCACACCTTGCGGCGCCAGAACCTAAATCTGGTGCGTCTACCAATTCCGCCATTTCCGCATCTGTTTTGTATTCATACCGCTAATTGGTAAAAGCCATATGAAGTTGTAATGGCAGGCTACTTAGAGCCGAGCCAGGGACAATAGATGAGGCATCAAAAAGATGTAATCCACTGAACCTATAAATAATGGCAGGTCTACCTGGATTCGAACCAGGGAATGGCGGCATCAAAAGCCGCTGCCTTACCGCTTGGCGATAGACCTGCAGGGTATAGTCATAATGACTATCAAATTATGGTGCGGAAAGAGAGACTTGAACTCTCACACCTTGCGGCGCCAGAACCTAAATCTGGTGCGTCTACCAATTCCGCCATTTCCGCATAATTTGTTCGTAGAATGTTTCAAGATGGTGCGGAAGAAGAGACTTGAACTCTTACACCTTGCGGCGCCAGAACCTAAATCTGGTGCGTCTACCAATTCCGCCACTTCCGCATCTTGAATCTACATAACTAATAGTTAATTGGTAAAAACTATCAGTTTAATATGGTGGCTACGACGGGATTCGAACCTGTGACCCCATCATTATGAGTGATGTGCTCTAACCAGCTGAGCTACGTAGCCATCTTGTGAGCGAGACAATATAAACCTTCGCGCTCTTAGTGACAACCCCTTTTTCAAAAGGTTTCCACTTTAATTAGTGGCAGGTCTACCTGGATTCGAACCAGGGAATGGCGGCATCAAAAGCCGCTGCCTTACCGCTTGGCGATAGACCTGCAGGTGATAATCTAGGATTATCAAATAATGGTGCGGAAAGAGAGACTTGAACTCTCACACCTTGCGGCGCCAGAACCTAAATCTGGTGCGTCTACCAATTCCGCCATTTCCGCATCTATTCCTAATTGCTCTTAACAGAACATTTAGGAATGGTGGCTACGACGGGATTCGAACCTGTGACCCCATCATTATGAGTGATGTGCTCTAACCAGCTGAGCTACGTAGCCATTACCATGTTGTTTCTGTTCTTCGCTAAGACGTTGCTGTCTCGCTGGAACGGGGCGCATTATGCGTATCTAAGCGAGAAGCGTCAATAGTTTTTTTGAAGAAATTCGGATAAACGAATCGTTCGATTCCTTTTTAAACAAAGAGGCGCGTTAATGATCGAAAACTGCAAACAAAATGACTGTATTCATCGAACATAAATGGTTGCCATTTTGTGGATAGAAAAAAAGCCAGCAATTTAGCTGGCTTTTAAACTCAATAACTTGCGCAAAAAATAGGCAGTTAATTACACGTTGAAGCGGAAATGAACTACATCGCCATCTTTTACGATGTATTCTTTACCTTCAAGACGCCATTTACCTGCATCTTTAGCGCCGCTTTCACCGCTGTATTGGATGAAGTCGTCGTAGCCGACTACTTCTGCACGGATAAAGCCTTTTTCAAAGTCAGTGTGGATCTTACCCGCTGCTTTTGGTGCTGTTGCACCGACAGGGATAGTCCATGCGCGAACTTCTTTAACACCAGCTGTGAAGTAAGTGTGTAGGTTAAGTAGCTCATAACCTGCGCGAATTACGCGGTTTAGACCTGGTTCTTCGATGCCCATGTCTGCTAGGAACTCTTCACGCTCGTCATCTTCTAGTTCAGCCATTTCTGATTCAATCGCTGCACATACAGGAACAACAACGTTGTTCTCTTTTTCTGCGAACTCACGAACTGCATCTAGGTATGGGTTGTTTTCGAAACCATCTTCGTTCACGTTAGCGATGTACATTGTTGGCTTAAGCGTTAGGAAGTTTAGGTAACCGACTGCTGCTAGCTCTTCTTTAGATAGATTCACTGTACGCGCAGAACCACCTTCAGTTAGAACAGGTAGTAGCTTTTCAAGTACAGTTAGTTCGAACTTAGCGTCTTTGTCGCCGCCTTTCGCTTTTTTCGCGTTACGTTGAATTGCACGCTCACAAGAGTCTAAGTCAGCAAGTGCAAGTTCTAGGTTGATCACTTCGATATCTTCGATTGGTGATACTTTACCAGCAACGTGAATAATGTTTTCGTTCTCAAAACAACGAACAACGTGACCAATTGCGTCAGTTTCACGGATGTTTGCTAGGAATTTGTTACCTAGACCTTCACCACGAGATGCACCTGCAACTAGACCTGCGATATCTACGAATTCCATTGTAGTTGGCAGTACACGCTGTGGGTTCACAATTTTTGCCAACGCATCTAGACGTAGATCTGGCACTGGAACCACACCAGTGTTTGGTTCGATAGTACAGAACGGGAAGTTTGCTGCTTCGATACCCGCTTTAGTTAGTGCATTGAACAGAGTTGACTTACCAACGTTTGGTAGACCAACGATGCCACATTTAAAACCCATGATTGTAACCTTATTCAGCTTTGAACGTGTGTAAGCGGTTTTGTGCTTTGTTTAGGCCATCTTTTAATAAGATGTCCAGACAGCGTACAGCTTCATCGGCTGCCGCTTCTAATTGCTCATGCTCTTTAGCAGGAGCTTTACCCAACACATAACCAGCCACTTTATCTTTGTGTCCCGGATGACCAATGCCAATACGAAGACGATAAAACTCTTTGTTGTTGCCTAATTTGCTAATGGTGTCACGCAGACCGTTGTGACCACCATGACCGCCGCCTTTTTTAAATTTAGCGACACCAGGAGGCAAGTCTAGCTCATCATGAGCGACCATAATTTCCTCTGGTTTAATTTGGTAGAACTTAGCCAGCGCAGAGACTGCTTTGCCAGATAGGTTCATAAAAGTAGTTGGGATCAATAGGCGTAGATCCTCACCATTTACCATGATACGTCCAGTAAGACCAAAGAACTTTGGTTCATTCTTTAGCGTAACGTTATGAACGCGAGCTAACTCCTCCACAACCCAAGCACCCGCATTATGGCGAGTCTTAGCGTATTCAGGGCCAGGGTTAGCCAGTCCGACAAGAAGTTTGATCTGTTGAGTCACGGTTAGGATCTCTCTGGAATCTCAAAAAGCGCAGTATGATAGCACACAAAATTGCTCGCGGGCGAGATTGCGCGATTTTGCTGTTATGAAGAAATAAAAAAACACCCCTGAGAAGGGGTGTTTTTAATTCATGCTAATCGATGAGATTAGTTGAACATTGCAGAGATAGACTCTTCGTTGCTAATACGACGAATCGCTTCAGCAAGCATGCGAGATAGGCTTAGTGTAGTTACTTTACCTGTCGCTTCCATCTCTTTAGACAGAGTGATTGAGTCAGTTACGATCACTTGGTCTAGTACAGAATTCTTGATGTTGTCAGCTGCGTTACCAGAGAATACTGCGTGAGTTGCGTAAGCGAATACACGCTTAGCACCACGCTCTTTTAGCGCTTCAGCTGCTTTACATAGAGTGCCACCTGTATCGATCATGTCGTCTACGATCACACAGTCGCGACCTTCAACGTCACCGATTAGGTTCATCACCTCAGATACGTTTGCACGTGGACGACGCTTGTCTACGATAGCGATGTCGATATCGCCTAGTGCTTTTGCAGTTGCACGAGCACGTACTACGCCACCTAGATCAGGAGAAACCACTACAGGGTTTTCTAGACCACGAGATTGCATGTCTTCAAGCAGCACTGGCGTACCAAAGATGTTATCTACAGGTACGTCGAAGAAGCCTTGAATCTGCTCTGCGTGTAGGTCGATAGTTAGAACGCGGTCAACACCTACGTTAGACAGGAAGTCTGCTACCACTTTAGCAGTGATTGGCACGCGAGAAGAACGTACACGACGGTCTTGGCGAGCGTAACCAAAGTAAGGGATTACTGCTGTAATACGGCCCGCAGAAGCGCGGCGCATTGCATCAATCATCACGACAAGTTCCATTAGGTTGTCGTTAGTTGGTGCACAAGTAGATTGGATGATGAATACATCGCTACCACGTACGTTTTCGTTGATTTGAACAGCGACTTCGCCGTCAGAGAAACGAGAAACAGTGGCGTCACCAAGTGAGATGTAAAGACGATCAGCAATACGTTGGGCTAGTTCAGGTGTTGCGTTACCAGCAAATAGCTTCATATCAGGCACGGTGGAAACCTCAGGTTTGCGTCCAGTTTTTAAATAGATGATTTGTGGGCTAAACGGTATTTAGCCAGTGTCTGGTATAGGGGCGAAATGTTATTACCTTTGGCCACAAACGCCGACACATTGTCAGATAATTGCGCGAATGCATTTTGTGCATCGTTTTCGCTCAAAAATTCAGCAAAAACGCACGATCCAGTACCCGTCAATCTTGACGGCGCGTATTGTAGCAGCCATGAAAGTTGCTTATCAACCTCTGGATAAAGCATTCTCACAATTTTTTCGCAATCGTTTCCGTATTCTGACTCTAAAAGCAGTGATAACGGGCGTTTAGGCGTATCGCGAGTTAAGTCAGGATGAGTAAAAATATCGACAGTCGCGATACTTACATTCGGTCTTACCACCAAATACCACTTTTCTTGCGGTTCTACTTTGACGATCTCTTCACCGACACCTTCGGCAAAGGCAGCATGACCACGAACAAAGACTGGTACATCAGCCCCAAGCTTTAGACCGATCTCGGCTAATTGATCTTCGCTGCAATTGGTTTGCCATAGGTGGTTAAGTGCAACTAAAACGGTTGCGGCATTTGATGAACCACCGCCAATTCCGCCACCCATAGGCAAAATTTTGTTGAGTTCGATGTCTGCACCAAATGAACACCCGGTGAAGTTTTGCAGTGCAGTCGCAGCGCGCCAGATCAGATTATCCTCAAGCGCGACACCCGGAATATCAGGTGTTAATGTGATATTGCCGCTCTCGTTCGCGGTAATGGTGAGGTCATCGCAATGGTCGACAAACTGAAAAAGCGTTTGTAACTCGTGGTAGCCGTTTTCGCGACGTCCGGTGATATATAAAAATAGGTTAAGTTTGGCTGGTGAAGGCCAATGAGTGGTGTCACGAATCATTACTTCAAAGTCCACTTTGAGATTACCAAATTGATGGTGGTGTCGTTTTGTTTTAGTTTTAGCTTGTAAGGCACAGGCAGATCTGAGCCTAAAAACGGCACATCCTGATAGCTGGAGTAGATCAGTTGCCAAGTTTGCCCGTTTATCTTCTTGGTTAGTGTTGCCAATGTTTGGGTATCATTGACAGTAAACTCGTCGGCATTGGTTGGTTTGCCCAGCAGCCAATCATTGAGTTGTTCGACCGGGAGACTTAAACCAGTCAGGCGAGCGATCAAACGGTCAGCACTGACATCACTGTAGACATCATCTTCGTATGTTTTGACTGTCGCCAGTGATGGCGTGATCTGCATGTTAAGCACAGTTTGACCAAGAAAAGTACTTAGGCGCAATTCACTGTCTTGCGCAGAGTTTTGCCAATAAAAGCTGAGAGATTCTCTTTGCTGAGGTGAAATGTAACCTAGCTTGCCGGACGCTTTGTAATCCGAGATCAGTTCGAGTCTTTGCTGATGAGCTTGCCATTCAACACTGGTAAAGCTGTCCTGTACTGAGCTACAGCCGGATAATAAGGCTAATACAAACAAGATTGCAGAGAGTTTGGTCAATAATCGCGAAGGCATAGCGGATAGGGTTCCTTAATCAGCCAAGTTTCTGAATACATACTATAACATTGAAAAGTATTGTTACTCTTGTTTGAAAAAGGAAAATACGCACTTTGCAGTGCTATTCAATCTATCTATTTGAGAAATAGGGTACAATTGCCATTTTTCCAGCCTTAATAACATTTTAATTAGTTGTTAATAGAAAACAGTTGAGTGATCCCCTTTTATTCAGGGGGGGCATCAAGTAAAATTCCGTCCCTGTTTTCACATAACCAGATTTAGAGAACACACAGTACATGTCATTGCTTGCTATCGGTATCAATCATAATACGGCTTCAGTAGAACTGCGCGAGAAAGTCGCGTTTGGGCCGGACAAGCTACCGCAAGCTTTACAGCAACTGTCTGAAAGCCCGCATGTCAGCGGTGGTGTGATTGTCTCTACGTGTAACCGCACAGAAATCTACTGTGACGTAAAACCGTCTTGTAAGAACAAGGTTATTGATTGGCTCGCGCAGTTCCACCAAGTGAGCGCAGAGGAATTAAAACCGAGTATTTATGTCCATGAAGAGCAGGCAGCTATTCGTCATTTAATGCGTGTTGCTTGCGGGTTAGATTCTTTGGTGCTTGGTGAACCTCAAATTTTAGGTCAAGTAAAGCAAGCTTTTGCAGACTCTCGTGACGGTAATTCTGTCAATGCATCAATGGAAAAGTGGTTTCAAAAAACTTTTTCTGTCGCTAAACGAGTACGCACAGAAACCGACATCGGCGGTAATGCCGTTTCTGTTGCTTACGCCGCTTGTACGCTTGCGAAACACATATTTGAGTCATTACAAGATTCAACGGTATTACTTGTCGGAGCGGGTGAGACTATCGAGTTAGTCGCGAAACACTTGGCTGCGAATGGTTGTAATAAAATGATCGTCGCTAACCGAACTAAAGAGCGCGCTCAGGTTTTAGCCGAGCAATTTGGTGCGGAAGTGATTAGTTTGCCAGAAATTCCTGAGCACTTATCGCGTGCCGATATTGTGATAAGTTCGACCGCTAGCCCGTTGCCGATTATCGGTAAAGGTATGGTTGAAACTGCACTGAAAAGCCGACGTTACCAACCAATGTTGCTTGTTGATATCGCCGTTCCTCGTGATATTGAGTCACAAGTTGGGGAAATTGATGATGCGTATCTTTATTCGGTCGATGATTTGCAGTCTATTATCGACAGCAACATCGAACAGCGCAAAGTAGAAGCGATTCAAGCCGAAGCGATTGTCAGTGAAGAAAGTGCCTCGTTTATGACTTGGTTGCGCTCATTACAAGGCGTGGACAGCATTCGACAGTATCGCACTAATGCTAACGATATTCGTCAAGATTTATTAAATAAAAGTATCCAAGCTCTTGCTGCAGGTGGTGATCCTGAAAAAGTCTTGGTTGAGTTGAGTAATAAGCTCACCAATAGGCTAATTCATACACCGACACGTGCTTTACAAACAGCAGCAGAGCAAGGTGAGCCTGCTAAGCTTGCCATTATTAGACAAAGCTTGGGTCTTGAAGACCCGCTATAACTATAACCCTGAGTTAAATATATGAAAGCCTCTATTCTTACTAAGCTAGAAACGCTAGTAGAACGTTATGAAGAAGTACAACACCTACTGGGTGACCCTGGTGTCATTGGTGATCAAGATAAATTCCGTGCGCTATCAAAAGAGTACTCTCAGCTTGAAGAAGTGACTAAGTGCTTCCAAGCTTATCAGCAGGCTCAAGAAGATCTTGAAGCTGCAGAAGAGATGGCGAAAGAAGATGACGCAGAAATGCGTGAGATGGCTCAGGAAGAAATTAAAGAAGCAAAAGAAGCGATTGAGCGTCTTAATGACGAACTACAAATTCTATTGCTGCCAAAAGATCCAAACGATGATCGCAACTGTTTCCTTGAGATTCGTGCAGGTGCAGGTGGTGATGAAGCAGGTATCTTTGCTGGTAACTTGTTCCGCATGTACTCGAAGTTTGCTGAGAAGAAAGGCTGGCGCGTCGAAGTGATGAGCTGCAATGAATCTGAGCAAGGCGGTTACAAAGAGATGATCGCTAAAGTGAGCGGTGACGGTGCTTACGGCGTGCTGAAATTTGAGTCAGGCGGTCACCGTGTACAACGTGTACCAGAAACAGAATCGCAAGGTCGTGTGCACACTTCTGCGTGTACGATTGCTGTGATGGCGGAAATTCCAGAAGCGGATCTACCTGAAATTAAAGCGGCTGATCTAAAAATCGACACATTCCGTGCATCAGGTGCTGGTGGTCAGCACGTTAACACCACGGATTCAGCGATCCGTATTACCCACTTACCAACGGGTACGGTGGTTGAGTGTCAGGACGAACGTTCTCAGCACAAAAACAAAGCGAAAGCGATGCAAGTACTGGCAGCACGTATTGTTCAAGCTGAAGAAGCTCGCCGCGCAGCTGAGGTTTCTGACACACGTCGCAACCTGCTAGGTTCTGGTGACCGTAGTGACCGTATCCGTACTTACAACTACCCACAAGGCCGTGTTTCAGATCACCGCATCAACTTAACGGTTTACCGTTTAAATGAAGTGATGGAAGGCGATCTTGCAAGCTTGATTGAACCTGTGATTCAAGAGCACCAAGCTGATCAGTTAGCCGCTCTAGCAGAGAACAACTAAGTTAATGTCGGCTACCAATAGTGTTGAAAACACACTAAAGCGAGCGACACAGCAACTTCAAGAGAGCGGCAGTGATTCGCCGTCTCTTGATGCTGCGGTATTACTCTGCCATGCATTAGATAAACCACGCTCATTTTTGATGACTTGGCCTGAGAAAGAACTTTCAGTGCAAGAATTGGCACCTTTTGAAGCATTACTGGCGCGCCGTTTAACCGGGGAGCCCGTTGCTTACATTGTTGGTGAGCGTGAGTTTTGGTCCCTACCTTTAGAAGTGTCACCGACAACTTTAATCCCTCGACCTGATACTGAGCGCCTTGTTGAGCTGGCTTTGGATAAAGCTTTCGCTTGTGACGGTGACATCCTCGATCTTGGCACCGGTACTGGCGCGATAGCATTAGCTCTGGCTTCAGAAATGCCGACTCGCCGAGTGGTGGGGATTGATCTAATGGAAGAGGCGCAACAACTGGCCTCGCGCAATGCAAAACGTTTAGCGATCAATAACGCAGAGTTTTTGGCTGGCAGCTGGTTTGAACCTCTGCAAGCTGGTACGCAGTTTGCTGTAATCGTTTCAAACCCTCCTTATATCGAAGAGAATGATCCTCATCTGACTCAAGGGGATGTGCGATTTGAACCACTGAGTGCGTTAGTCGCAGCAGAGCAAGGTTTAGCCGATATTCGTCATATTACGAATAACGCTCGCCAGTTTCTCAGCAACGATGGTTGGTTGTTGTTTGAACATGGTTATGACCAAGGTCTAGCTGTGCGTGAAATCTTCACTGAAATGGGTTACCAAGATGTGGAGACTTTCCAAGATTATGGACATAACGATCGAGTGACATTAGGTCGCTATACAAAATAACAAAGAGAGCAATTAGATGTACGAAGGATTGAAGCATTTTCACTTACTCACTATCGCCTTGAGCGCGACGCTACTATCAGTGCGTTTTGCTCTGTTACTAGCAAACTCAGAATTACGTAATAACAAGTTTCTTAAAGTATTCCCGCATATTAATGACACCGCACTGCTTCTATCTGGTGTAGCGCTGATCGTGTTGTTTATACCGTGGTCGGCGGCACCTTGGTTACCGATGAAACTAAGTTGCGTACTTGCCTATATCGCGTTGGGTTTCTTTGCGTTAAAGCTGGCAAAAAACAATCTACTAAGAATTTTTGCCTTCCTAGGCGCGTTAGGTTGGCTTGGTATGGCGGGTAAGATTGCAGTGACGAAAGTACCTGCATTGTTCTAAGTTGGTGGTTACGAATGTACGAATTGTTTGATGAAGACTTTGATGCACTTGAGTTGGCCGAAGGCGCTTTAGTGCTCAATCAAGCGATTGACCCAGACACACAAGTGGATTGGGCAAAGGCTGAGATGCAACGTTTACTGCAAGAAGCTGAACTCGCATTGGTACATGAAAGTCATCCTCAACAACGCTTTGAAGCTTTTTTGCGCCTTTTCTACCATGAGTGGGGATTTCAAGGTGACAAAGAGGCTTATTTCGATTGTGCGAATGCCTTTTTAGATAAGGTACTCGAACGTCGTAAAGGTATTCCGGTTAGTCTAGGAGCGCTGCTGCTTTATTTCGGTAAGCAATTAGGCTTCCCAATTGAGGGAATGACATTTCCAACTCAGTTTGTGGTTAAAGTGTGCTGGCCGCATGATCCTGTGCAGTATGTGAATCCTTTTAATGGTGAGTTTGTCTCAGAACATACTATGCGAGCTTGGTTGGTCGGTCAGAAAGGACCTTTTGCGAAGTTAAAACCAAGTTATCTTAAAGCTGCCGATCATCCGACAGTGATTGGTCGCTGGTTAGCACTGATTAAAAGCGCCCTATTGAGAGAAGAGCGTTATGCACTTGCGTTGCGTTGCTCAGATCTCGCACTGACCTTCGCTCCAGATGATCCCTATGAAATAAGAGATCGCGGCTTTATCTTTCAGCAACTAGACTGTCATCAGATGGCGTTGTCTGATTATCAATACTTTATTGATCAGTGTCCGGATGATCCGGCTGCCGAATTACTTAAAAATCAAGTACGTGCCATGAGCAAGACTCAGGTGACGCTGCACTAAGTCCAGTTATAGACTGGCTCATTAGGTTTAATAAGAGAGAAAAAGATGGAACAGAAAATCGTTCATGTTGGTGATATTCCTGTTGCTAACGACAAACCGTTTACTTTATTCGCTGGTATGAACGTACTAGAGTCACGTGACCTTGCTATGCAAATCTGTGAGCACTACGTAAAGGTGACTGACAAACTGGGTATCCCATACGTATTTAAAGCCTCTTTTGATAAAGCGAACCGCAGCTCAGTGCATTCATACCGTGGTCCTGGCCTTGAAGAAGGTATGAAGATTTTCCAAGAGCTAAAAGATACGTTTGGCGTGAAAATCATCACGGACGTGCACACTGAAGCGCAAGCTCAGCCAGTTGCGGATGTGGTAGACGTGATTCAATTGCCAGCATTCCTAGCTCGCCAAACTGACTTAGTTGAAGCGATGGCTAAAACTGGCGCGGTAATTAACGTTAAAAAACCTCAGTTTATGAGCCCAGGTCAAGTTGGCAACATCGTGGATAAGTTTGCTGAGTGCGGCAACAACAACGTAATTTTGTGTGAGCGTGGTTCTTGCATGGGTTACGATAACCTAGTGGTGGACATGCTAGGCTTCGGCGTAATGAAAAAAGCCTCAAACGGTAGCCCAATCATTTTTGACGTAACGCACTCACTACAGATGCGTGACCCTTCAGGTGCTGCATCAGGTGGTCGCCGCGAGCAGACTGTTGAACTGGCGAAAGCCGGTCTAGCGACTGGTATCGCAGGTCTGTTTATCGAAGCGCACCCAAATCCAGATCAAGCGCGTTGTGATGGTCCATCGGCATTGCCACTTGATAAGCTAGAGCCATTCCTAAAACAGATGAAAGCATTAGATGATTTAGTGAAAGGTTTCGAGCACATCGATATTCGCTAATTAAGTGACAATATACGGTTTACAAAGGCTGCCAAATGGCAGCCTTTTCTTTATTGCTCAATAAGATGACTATTGTTTGTGCATTCTAGTCAATAAGGTGAGAAATGAAATGTTACATGCAAGTAAGGGCGAAAACGTTTGCTTGTGATCATTTATAGAATCAGATGTAAGTTGCCGCTTTTATTGCAGATTTTGGATAAAATAATAGTGATCCATCTTGCATATCAATGAAAACAAAATGTTCTAATAATTCGCTTACTTTAAACTACGTCAAGTTTTGCTATCTAAAACAACAAAATGTGCAGCGGCACGAGTTTTTAACAAAATTTCAAGATAGTAAATGGTAGTGGATCCTATTGAGTTGAAAGGTATGACTATGACGCAACGCCTGATCGTAAAAACTGCACTGAGTGCAGCCATTCTTGCAACCTTATCTGGTTGTGCAGCAACAGCACAAAATGACTGGGAAGCAGATAAAACTTACAAACTGACAGTTCTTCACACCAATGACCACCACGGTCGTTTCTGGGAAAACAAATACGGTGAGTACGGCATGGCGGCTCGTAAGACGCTAATTGACAACCTACGCGAAGAAATTCGTGCTGAAGGCGGTAGCGTATTACTTCTTTCTGGTGGTGACATCAACACTGGTGTACCAGAGTCAGACCTTCAAGACGCAGAACCTGATTTCAAAGGTATGAGCAAAATCGGTTACGATGCAATGGCACTTGGTAACCACGAATTCGACAACCCGCTTGAAGTGCTAATGCAGCAAAAAGAGTGGGCTAACTTCCCAATGCTTTCAGCAAACATTTACGACAAGAAGACTGGCGAGCGTATGTTCCAGGCTTACCAAATGTTTGAGAAACAAGGCATCAAGATTGCTGTTATCGGTTTAACAACGGAAGATACGCAGAAAATCGGTAACCCTGAATTTATCGGCGGTATCGAATTCCGTGATCCTAAAGAAGAAGCGAAGAAGCTAATCGCTGAACTTAAAGAGACTGAAAAACCGGATCTAATCTTTGCAGTGACGCACATGGGTCACTACGAAAATGGTAACCGCGGTATAAACGCACCAGGTGATGTAGCATTGGCTCGTTACCTAGACGAAGGCTCACTAGATATGATCGTTGGTGGTCACTCACAAGAGCCAGTGTGTATGGAAGCACCAAACGTAATTAAGAAGAACTTCCAACCTTCTGACGAATGTAAACCAGACATTCAAAATGGCACTCATATCGTACAAGCGTACGAGTGGGGTAAATACGTAGGTCGCGCGGATTTCGAATTCCGTAACGGTGAGCTAGAAATGGTGAGCTACGATCTTATCCCTGTAAACCTGAAGAAGAAAATCAAGGTTGACGGTGAGAGCAAGCGTGTATTCATCGAAGATGAAATCGCGAAAGACCAAGCTATGGTTGAGTTCCTACGTCCTTTCCAAGAAAAAGGTCAAGACCAGCTAAATGTGAAAATCGCAGAAACTAACGGCAAGTTAGTCGGTGATCGTAACATCGTGCGTTTCGAGCAAACAAACCTAGGTCGTTTAATTGCGACGGCACATATGGATCGCGCTAAAGCTGACTTCGCAGTAATGAACTCAGGTGGTGTACGTGATTCTATTGAAGGCGGTGACGTAACTTACAAAGACGTACTGAAAGTTCAGCCGTTTGGTAACATCGTAACTTACATCGATATGTCAGGTAAGGAAGTAATTGATTACCTAAACGTTGTGGGTACTAAACCAGTTGATTCAGGTGCTTACGCGCAGTTTGCTGGTGTTTCTATGACAGTAGAAAACGGCAAAGTGTCTGACGTTAAGATTGGTGGTGAAGCGATCGATCTAGAGAAGACTTACCGTTTCACAGTACCAAGCTACAACGCAGCTGGTGGTGACGGCTACCCGAAAGTATCGACTCACCCAGGTTACGTAAACACAGGTTTCGTTGATGCAGAAGTTCTTAAAGAATACCTACAAGAAAACAGCCCTGTAGATGTAAACGCATTCGCACCAAAAGGTGAGATTGTTTACAAATAAGCGCTATTGACTGTAAGTCTTAAATCGCATTAACTAAAGCGGCACCACTTGGTGCCGCTTTTCTGTTTTATCAAGACACTCATCACTATAAGTTATTGACCTAGGTAGATGTTAGGGCAGTGGTTTATCCTGATCGGTGATAGGAAGTTATTATGACCCCGGCAATCAATGCAGCCAAAAAGAAAAAAGTTACTCATAAAATTCACCAATATGAACACGATCCGAGAGCGGAAAGCTATGGTCTAGAAGCCGCCGAAGCGTTGGGACAAGATCCTAAGCAAGTGTTTAAGACGCTGCTTTTTTGCTTAAACGGTCAGCCCCAAAATCTTGCCGTGGCAGTATTACCCGTTGAGCACAAACTGAATCTTAAGCTGGCTGCGAAAGCCGCTAAGGCAAAAAAAGCGGAAATGGCGAACCCTGACATCGCGCAAAAGACCACAGGGTATGTAGTGGGAGGCATTAGCCCACTAGGGCAAAAGAAAGCACTGCCAACGTTTATCCATAACAGTGCCGAGGAGTTATCAACCATGATGGTTAGCGCTGGGCGCCGCGGTCTGGAAATTGAGCTGGCTCCAAAAGATTTGGCAGAACTGACGCGCGGACAGTTTGTGGAGTTGTGCCTTTAAGAGTGAGAGTCGGGAACGCAAAGCATCAAAGATGCCTTGCTTCGAGATGCGGGAACGTTCGGCTAGCGCCTTACTTACAGAACGCTGCGCTCACGGATGCGGGAACGTTCGGCTAATGCCTCACTTACGGGAATGAAAAAAGGGTGACGATTATCGTCACCCTTTTTATTTGTACAATGCGTTTCGCTAGTTAAAATTCCGTATTCCGTATTCCGTATTCCGTATTCCGTATTCCGTAAGCGAAGCGTTCCTGTAACTGTATCCGTTACTTATCCATCTGCGCGTTATCAACTACGTGGTTTTCGCCTAGGTCTTTTGGTAGCACTAGGTTAAGCACGATAGCGACGATACCACATAGGCTGATGCCTTGTAGGCTGAAGTCACCGATACCAAATGCCATGCCGCCAATACCAAATACTAGCGTAATTGCTACGATTACTAGGTTGCGAGACTTGTGTAGGTCAACGTTGTTTTTGATCAGGGTGTTTAGACCCACAGTTGCGATAGAACCGAACAGTAGGATCATGATACCGCCCATTACTGGCATTGGGATGGTTTGTAGTACCGCACCAAGTTTGCCAACCAGCGATAGGGTAATCGCAGTAATTGCTGTCCAAGTCATGATTGCAGGATTGAATGACTTGGTTAACATTACCGCGCCCGTTACTTCTGAGTACGTGGTGTTTGGCGGCGCGCCGACCATAGAGGCTGCGATCGTTGCTAGACCGTCACCAGTGATAGTGCGGTGTAGACCTGGTTTCTTCAGGTAGTTTTTACCCGTTACGTTTGAGATTGCGAGCATATCACCAACGTGCTCAACCGCAGGTGCGATCGCCACCGGGATCATAAATAGAATTGCGTTAATGTTAAATTCAGGCATCACAAACGCAGGCATAGCAAACCAAGCGGCTTGGTGAACAGGGGTGAAATCAACGATGCCGTAGAACAAGCTCAGTGCGTAACCCACGATAATACCACCAAGAATTGGCATGAGTTTTAAGAAGCCACGGCTGAATACACTGATGCCAATAGTAGTCAGCAATGATGCTGATGAAACGATTAGCGCGGTATTTTTATCGATAACTTGTTCGCCACCTGCGACACCAAGCGCCATGCTTACTGCGTTAGGTGCAAGACCAAGACCGATAACCATGATTACAGGACCAACCACAACTGGTGGTAGCAGTTTATGGACGATTTCTACGCCGCGGATTTTAATCAGTCCGCCTAGAGCCACGTAAACTAGACCCGCAACCATTAGACCGCCCATTGTTGCCGGGATACCCCAAGCTTGAACGCCGTAAAGAATAGGTGCAATAAAAGCAAAAGAAGAAGCAAGGAAGATAGGAACAGAACGACGAGTAACAGCTTGGAAGATTAGGGTACCGATACCAGCACCGAATAGTGCAACACTTGGATCCAATCCCGTTAATAGCGGAACCAGTACGAGCGCACCAAATGCAACGAAGAGCATCTGTGCACCTTGAATGGCATTTTTCATGGTTTTATTCCTTTTTTGTGGCAAACAGTCCAAATTTCACACTATTCAACTATTTTAGTAGCGATTAGCGGCGAATTTCTGGCTCAAAATAAAAATTCGCGGGATTTTATCACCACTGCAAACGATTTCAATCCTAACTAGATCAAATGTTTGCATATTTGTGGGGTAAATTTGACCAAAACAGGCATTAAAGGCAAAAAACGCGATAAAGAATGGTATTTCGTTAAACAAGATCCTGAACTCACAGCCGAGGTCAAAAAATGGTTAGATTGCGAGTGCTTTTGTTGCTCAAGGTTGAGAAGTTGCTTATCATCGTCCGATAAATTGCGGTAACTGAATCTAGGAAATATATGCGCTCTATTGTTTTATTCGCATTGGGTTTGATTGGCTTTCCAGCCTTAGCTCTAACAAATGTCGACTTGTATCAATCCCAAATTGTATTAGATCAGAGTATTGAGAAACCAGATGCCCAAGCTCGTAAACAGGGTATGGAAGAAGTGATTATTCGTGCTTCTGGTGTGCCAGATGCGGTAAATAATCCAGTGATTCAAAAGGCACTACAACAAAGCGCGCAATACCTAGCACAAATTAGTTATGGTCAATTAGGTGAACAAAAAACGCTTAAAATGCGCTTTAATGGACCTCAAATCAATAGCTTATTAAGTCAAGCTCAGTTACCAGAATGGCCGGCTCAACGTGCTAACTTATTAGTTTGGCTGGTGGAAGAAAGCCAATCTGAACGTGCAGTGATTTGGGAGCATACTAACTCGCCTATCTTGACCGACATGAAACAGCAAGCTCAAGAGCGAGGGTTGCCGTTGACGATTCCTGTTGGTGATTTTAATGATGTGACCGGTGTGAACATTTCCGATCTCTGGGGTGGCTTTGCATTGCCTGTTGGTCAAGCGAGTCAACGTTACCCTGTTGATGCGGTATTAGTAGTCCGTGCGAGCAATAACGACCTTCGCTGGACTCTTTATGACCAAGCGCCAAAAACGATCGGTGTTACTCGCCAAGCTCCAATGTCTGGTAGTAATAGTGGGCAAGATGCGGCAGAAAAAATGATCGATCAGATCAGTGATTACTATGCAAAGCAAAGCAGTGTTGTGGTAGCAAGTGAATCATCGGAAGCGATCAAGGTACGTTTTACTTCTTTAGATAACGCGGTTGATTTCTTTGTGCTTGAACGCAAGTTGCAACAGTTAAGTTCGGTTGCGTCTCTAGATATTTTGAAAATTCAAAATAAAGACGTGACTTTCCAAGTGCATTTATTGGCAACGCCTGCGGAATTCGAACAACAAGTATTGCGCTTGCGCGAAGCTAAAGCGGTCGTGATCGAACCAGAACCAGCGGTCATTGAACCAATTACAACTGACGCAATGAACACAGCATCTAACACTGTGAATGAAGTCGTTGTCCAATCACAACCAGCGGCAGAAGTTGCTCCGCAGTCTCAAGATGCATTAGCGGTTAATAATGCGGCTGAGCAAGCGCTGCCAGCGATTATTGAGCAAGCAACCAAGCCAGCGGTTGTAGAAGTGCCACCAACGTTTATCTTTGAATGGCATGGCGAACAGTTAGCATCCCCAACACCTGTTGAAGAACCGCAGCAAGAGCAACTGCTTGAGTCAGAGGAAATCGAAACTGAAGTTGACGCTTAACTCACATTGATAATGAAAAAGGTCTAGCACTGCTAGTAATGCCAGTCAGTTAAGCTGACTGGCATTTTTTCTATTTGTCGCATATTTCTTGGGTTTCAGTTTCACCCAACGAGGATAACTTCTATCTTCTCTTCGGGGGGGTAGGATAAACATGGATATTTGCTGTAGTAGCACTTCATAGTGTTTAGGGAGTTTCCCTGGACTCGTTAAAGGTAAAGCTGCAAAGTATTGAGTCACAGCCATGGCACTACTCGTAAAGCTTAATTGGTTCGGCCAAACGCTATCTAACTTGCTCGCCGCTTTTGTCATAACCTGCCTTATAAGGTTATAGGCTAGCAAAATCCCCCAGAGCTCCTGTCTAACCATATCTGGGCGCTTACTTCGCAATGTATACTCACTATCAAGCAAGGTTTGCTTCATTTCTCTATAGCCTAATTCGATTTCCCAACGATAGCGATAGAGCTCTACAATGTCTTCTCCGGGAAAGCGCAACCCATCACGCATTGAGGTAAGAACCTGATACTCCTTACCTTTAATGGCTTTCGATACCAACCTTGCTTCTATTATCTCAGGCAGGTCACTGAACTTCTTCCTTGCCTGAGGTGATGTTTTTATAGCAACGATAGCATCACTCTGACTGTATTTATGGACAACTTCATACTGAAAGTCTTTTCTCACAGGGAGCATCCAATGCCTTTCTTGACCTACTTTGTTCCAGCGATTAAGCAGCCCTAAAGAGTAATATCCTTTGTCAAAAATGGTCAGTGATTGATCTGGCGTTTGTTCAATAAGCTCTTCTGCGAGCCGCATTTCGCTGGTGCGATAGTCAGAGAATGCACTATCGATTAGCTGATGACTTGTAAGCTCCATCAAGCAAACCATGCGGACCTTAGGGTAAATATTCTCAGATGATTGATTGCGCTGCGCTTTAAACTCTTGATGATTTTCGGGTGTATCTGTCGTTCTCCAAACGACACCATCGACAGATAGAAGGTTTAGTCCACACCAAGTTTCGAAGTTAGACGACTGATAGCTATGCGCAGCCATCTTCTTAAAGACTTGCTTTACACCTTCTTCGCCTAATCTCTGTCTCGCTTGAACAACTGCACTTGGTGCAACAAAACGTTGTTTGTCTGGCAAGACAATATCGAGTTGGTTAGCAATATCCCAAACAGATTGTTGACGAAAGAGACTCATTCCAACAACGGACCAAAGTACGGCTTCTAAAGGTAACCGTCTTCTTCTAACGGTTGCTACACCAGCTTGCTCAAAACCTTGCTGGATAAGCTCTGGACTAAGAATGTCAGAGTATTTATCAAAGTGGTGGAAGGTATTACATGACCGAAAAGTATTGGCAAGTTGGCTTTCTAAAGACATAAAAAAATCCGATATTAGTTTCCTAATATCGGATTTTGAAGCCTTTTGAGGATCGGTCAAATGATCTCACAAATTTCTTAACTGATCGGCATTACTAGCACTGCTAGACCTTTTTGCTTTTCGGTGACGCTACTTTTCAAAACGAGCGCGCTCTTTCTTTTCGACTTCCGACAAACGCGTTAACTTCATACCTAGTTCTTTTCCGCGTGTACGGGCATAGAGAATATTGCCAGCAAAAGCGGCACTGGTTAGGAGTAATTCAACCACTGCTAGCATACGTTCACCGCCATCAACATAAATAATGGTTAAGGCGTGTAGGAAATAGAGCATCAAGACAAAGTTTGCCCAAGCATGAGTGTAGGGTTTTCCGGCTAAGATACCAGGTAACGGTAACAGCAGAGGAATACACCAAGCTATCGCTAGGGTGGTACTGCTGATATGTGGATGGGGAGACAAATAGATTTGCCAAATAGCCACCCAAGCCAGTAGCCCTAGGTTCGCCCCCAATGCTAATAGTCGATAAGCTTTGGTTGTAGGCTGCATATCTTGTAGTAGGCGATCGGGTTGTGCGTCGGACATAATCACTCCTTGATTAGTTTTAGTGCGGTCGTTGCTAAACGCTTACCTAACTGTTGGGCTAACTCACTTTCCTCTGGCGATAGTGTCTGTTGATTGGTATGCGCGACATGACTGGCGCCATAAGGGGTGCCACCGGTTTGTGTGGTATGCAGTTGTGGCTGCGAATAAGGAATGCCCATCACCAGCATGCCGTGATGAAATAAGGGCAGTTTCATACTTTGCAACGTGGTTTCTTGCCCACCATGCAGGCTAGAGGAAGAGGTGAATACGCAAGCGGGTTTGTCTATCAAATCACCTGACAACCAGAGTGAAGTGGTTTGATCCCAGAAATGTTTGAGTGGCGCAGCCATGTTGCCAAACCAAACGGGGCTACCCATGGCAAGACCGTGACAGCGCTTGAGTTCATCAATCGAGATTATCGGATCTTGTGACTCGCCGTGGTTAGCCGACAGCTCTTCCACCGTGCGCAGCAAGGCTTCGCAGTGAGGGATAGATTCTATCCCTCTAGCGATCTGCCGGGCTAATGCTCTAGTTGAGCCATGGCGGCTGTAATAAAGAACAATGAGCTGACATGTCATAGAATTTCTAAAACTTGCTCTGGTGGACGACCATGCTTGGCTTTACCGTTAGCCACGACGATCGGGCGCTCGATAAGCTTAGGATTTTCTGCCATCGCGGTGAACAATTGCTCATCGGATGCTTGTGCAAGGTTTAGTTCTTTATACACATCTTCTTTAACACGCATCATCGCGCGGACTTCTTCTAGCGCCAATAATGCGTAAAGATCTTTCAATTCTGCTACCGATAATGGCGTATCCAGATACTTAATAATTTCTGGTTGAACACCCTTTTCTTCAAGCAAAGTAAGTGTTTGGCGGCTTTTTGAGCAGCGAGGGTTGTGATAAATCACGACTGACATTTTCTGTCTCCTTTCTTATTGTAATGCTAAGAAACGATCACGTTGCACCATCAGTTGGTCAATGCGCGCGTCGTATCTTGCTTGTTCTAAGCTTCCTAACTCAGCCATTTGGCTTGCCTGAGTATAATACTGTATCGCTTTGTTCCAGTTTGCCTTTAAGGCAAAAATTTCTGCCCGCGCCGCAAGATCTTCTTGGCTGTTACCCTGTTTGATATTAGCTTCAGAAAGTAGGCTCCAACCATTTATATCCTGGCTATTTTGGTGCGTGTAGCGCTGTAAGACCCGTATCGCTTGAGACAACTTATCCTGTGCTAATAAGCTATTGGCGTAGTTAATCATCAGAACTGGGTTATCAGGTTCAGACTTTAATGCCTTATCTAGCATTGCCGTCGCTTTTTCCGGTCGCTTTTGCGCGATATAGAGATCGCTGAGAGCATCAAGGTAAAAGCGATTGTTGCTATCTTGCTGATACAGCTTTTGCAAGATAGGGGCGGCTTTATCAAGTTGGTTGTTATCTAAGTAAACCAAGGCGCGACCGTATTGCATTGCAGGTTTCATATCGGGTGTTGCTTTCTTTTCACCGCGATTGAGCCAATCTAGAGCGGCTTCTGATTTTATTCCCGCATAACGCGCCACAATACGTGCTCGTGCTAAATGGTAATCCAGAGAGGGATTCACTCGTCTTGCTGGATAAGTTTGTGCACGCGATCGAGTATCAGTAATACGATCTTGTGGTAATGGGTGAGTCAATAGCATCGGCGGGAGCGTTGTGGCGTAGCGATACTCTTCGGCCAAACGGCTAAAAAATCTTGGCATAGCATCCACATCAAAACCGGCTTTAGATAAGGTTGCAATACCAAATCGATCCGCTTCTTTTTCATTACTTCGGGTGTAGTTGATCTGTCCCTGCATATTGCCAGCGGTAGTGGCAGTGATGGCGGCCATTCCGGCTTCTGGCGCTGCAATGGCGAGCAGAAGGGCACCAGCGAGTGCAGCCATCGTCACAGGAGAGCGACGTGCTTGCTCTTCCATACTGCGTGCGAGGTGGCGTTGTGTTACGTGCGCAATTTCGTGCGCCATAACGGATGCTAATTCACTTTCTGTTTTCGCGTGTAAGAACAGACCTGAATGCAAAGCGATGTAACCGCCAAAGAATGCAAAGGCGTTAATATTACGGTCGCGAATCATAAAGAAAGTAAAGGGTGTTTTTACATCATCGGCATTAGCAACCAATCGATGGCCTAAGCTGTCGATGTATTCATTGAGTACCGGGTCATTGATGATTGGCGCGCGATTACGCAGCATACGCATGTAGGCATCGCCATATTGGCGCTCTTGGTCGATCGTTAGGGTGCTACTGGCGGCCGTTCCGATATCCGGCAAGTCAATAGTGTTTGCCAGCGTTGGGGCTGAAGGAATGCTCAGTGTGGTCGCGATGCACAAGGCAATGAGCGAACGTGTCTGTTTAAACATAGCTAGCAGTTTGGTTCCTATTGATATGACATCGTCGCGTTAAACGCTGTCATTAATTTACAATCCATAGATAGTGTCTAACGTTGCTTAACAAAGCGTTTTTGCCTGTTTAGCTACAAACTTATAGACACTTTATTGGCGCAAGGGTTTCAAAGCAAATAAAGTTCGCGGATAACGGCACATTCATCATGTTAGTTTGCTTGCTTTTTGTGCAGTCTCGACAGGGCGAGCAATTTTAAGCGGTTAAGTATACAATGGCACGTTAATAGTATTTATTCGGCTTTGATTGTTAAATGAAAGATTTAGATTTAAGAGATCAGCGCTGCCCTATGTCTTTACTGCTAGCGAAACGTCGCGCCGTTGAGTTGGAACAAGGGGATACGTTGACGATTTTAATCGCGGATCCGAGCTCTAAATCAGACATAATCAGCTTTTTACAGCGAAATTCATTTGAAGTTGAGTCGACTCAGAATAGCAACTATTACTCTTTGAACGTGACTAGAGGGAAGCTTCCAAGATGTTAGAAATGGTGAGTCGCTGGTATAAGCGACGTTTTTCCGACCCACACGCAGTCAGCTTAGTAGCAATCCTTTTCTTTGGCTTTATTACTATCTACTTTTTTGGCAATTTGATTGCGCCGTTACTGGTCGCAATTGTACTTGCTTACTTACTTGAATGGCCAGTGGCTAAATTGTCGAAGCTTGGCGTTCCGCGCACGCTTTCGGTGGTGTTTGCTATTCTTACCTTCTTTACCTTGGCGATTGTCGCCATCTTTGGGTTAGTACCTACCATCTGGACTCAGGTCGGTAACTTAATCAACGATATTCCCAATATGTATTCAGGGCTGCAGCAGGTGATTGCTGAGCTACCAGAAAAATACCCAGAGTTGGCAAACTTTCAGATTGTTGAGTCGCTGGTGACTAATGCAAAGAACCAAGTGATTAGCGTTGGTGAAAGTGTGGTTAAAGGTTCACTTGCTTCACTAGTCAGTCTTGCGACGCTCGCTGTTTATTTGATTTTGGTACCACTATTGGTGTTCTTCTTATTGAAAGATAAAGAAGAAATGATTTCGATGGCGAGTGGAATGTTGCCACGCAACCGAAAGTTGGCGACCAAAGTTTGGGACGAGATGAATGAACAGATCTCGAACTACATTCGCGGTAAAGTGATGGAGATCTTGATTGTTGGTGGCGTGAGCTACGTGACATTCGCGATTCTTGATCTGCGTTATTCAGTGTTGCTAGCGGTAGCAGTAGGGCTTTCGGTACTGATCCCCTATATTGGTGCAGCTGCGGTGACAGTACCCGTTGCGATTGTCGGTCTTTTCCAATGGGGACTCTCTCCTGAATTCTATTACTTATTGATTGCTTACGGCATTATCCAAGCCTTGGATGGTAACGTTTTGGTACCGGTACTGTTTTCAGAGGCGGTGAATTTGCATCCAGTCGCGATTATCGTCGCGGTGTTGGTATTTGGCGGGCTTTGGGGATTCTGGGGCGTGTTTTTTGCTATCCCATTAGCAACCTTGGTCAAAGCGGTATGGAATGCATTACCAAGTAGCCATGAGAGCGAAGCCCCCTCAATTTCAGAATGAGATATTGAGCCCAAAATAGTAGAGCTAACCTTTTTAGGTTAGCTTTTTTTATGCAATCGATTCAATAATTTGGGATATAATTCTTGGTTAGTAACAAAAAACTTAGTGATCTAGGTATAAACTTTAGCAACTTCTAGCCGATATAGCTGGCATTGCTGATTTTTTTTATGAGGTAAAAATGAAGTTCAGCCAGAAAATAGTCGCCGCCTCTTCGGCGCTGCTTTTTATCACTGTGGTTTTGCTGTCAGTACAACAGTCAATGTTAGTGAAAGCAGAAGTTGAGAGCTTAGTCAGCACCAGTTTAAATGAGATTGAACAAGAACTCAGTCGCGCAGTCAGCTCTGAAATGGAAGCGAGTCGTAAGCTGGCTAAAGCAACCACTGAGATGATTGAGTTAGATCCAACCAATTCTGCTTATATCTCCTCAGTACTGGAAACGCCAGTAGTGAAAAATGAGTATATTGTCGTGGGTGCGGGTTACGAGTCGAATGGTCATGTGATTGAAAATGACGACGCTTGGGAAGTGGACTCTAGCTTTGATCCGCGTACGCGCCCATGGTACCAAGATGCTAAGTCACAAAGTCGCCTGATTGTGACTGACCCTTATGTGGACGCCTCAACCAATAAAGTGGTGATTTCTATCGCGATGCCAATGCGTGATAACGGTGATTTTCTTGGCGTTGTGTTCTATGACATGGAGTTGACTTCATTAGCAGAGAAGGTCAACCAAACCAATCTTTTTGATGCGGGTTACCTATTTATTGTTGCTCAAGATGGCACCACGATCGCTCACCCGGATGCAAACAACAACGGTAAGTCACTGGCGGAGTATTTGCCACAAGTGACGGTGAAAGAGGGTGAACAACGCTTTGAGCAAGATGGCAAATCCTACCTAGTCCGTTTTACTAAAGTTGCTTCTGAAGGTTGGTATGTCGGCTCGATTTTGGATGAGTCGATTGTCTTGGCTACTATCGATGAGATGCGTAACAGCACGATCGTTACCGTTATCATCGCTTTGGTACTAAGCATTCTAGGCTTATCTTTACTGATTAAATTCTTGATGCGTCCACTCAATGAATTGAATGATGCGATTCAAGATGTGGCGTCAGGTCAAGGTGATCTAACTAAACGTCTTGATACCAATACTGATGCTGAATTTGCTCAATTGGCGAAAGGCTTTAATACCTTTACCGAAAATCTACAGCAGCAAATTATTCAATCGAAAGAGATTGGTGCGAGTATTTTAGTTGGCACCGAACAGTCTCATGTGAGTGCTCAGCAATCGACACAAGCAGTAGGCAGCCAGTTAGAAGAGTTAGAGCAACTAGCGACTGCGATGCATGAAATGTCGGTCACGGCAGCGGATGTGGCAAACAACGCTCAAGGCGCGGCGGAAGCGGTTAAAGAAGCGGAATACGTAACAGATCAAGGTTCAGTAGTAGTCAGCGATACCACCGAAGCGATCAGTCAATTGTCGATGCGTGTTGATCAAGCGGTTGAAGAAGTGGCGGGCTTAGCTTCTGCGACGAATAACATTGAAACCATTCTTAAAGTGATCAACGACATTGCAGACCAAACGAACTTGTTAGCGTTGAATGCGGCAATCGAAGCTGCACGTGCAGGTGAATCGGGTCGTGGATTTGCAGTGGTTGCAGATGAAGTTCGTACACTGGCTCAGCGCACTCAGCAATCGACTACCGAAATTCGTGGCATGATTGAGCAACTTCAGTCTGGTGCAAGTGCAGTTTCATCTGCGATGAGTGAAAGTAAGTCAACCGCTGATATTGCAGTTGATAAAGCACAGCAAGCGAATGATTCATTGCAGGCAATTCGAGCGATCATCCAACGAATTACCGATATGAACATGCAAATTGCCTCAGCAGCGGAAGAGCAGAGCTTGGTCGCGGAAGAAATCAATAGCAATACCGTGCGTATTAAAGATCTTTCAACCTTAGTCTCTGAATCAGCACAGCAAACAAGTGAAGCAATGCTGCACCAAACGGAAAGTGTGCGTAAACAAGACGAGTTGCTGAATAAGTTTATTGTTTAGCCTCTGAATAAAATAAAAACGCCAGCGATCGCTGGCGTTTTTGTCTATGTGTCTTTTAACTATTTGTTATTCAGGTAGTTCAACACGACTTCATGGTGGTCTTTGGTCTTAAATTTATTGAACACGTGTTCAATCGTACCGTTTTCATCAATCAAAAAGCTGATGCGGTGCAAACCATCGTACACTTTGCCCATGAACTTCTTCTCGCCCCACACACCAAACTGTTCCGCAACGGCATGATCTTCATCAGACAGTAGGGTGAAGTTTAGGTTGTCACGCTCGATAAATTTACCGAGACGCTTTACCGGGTCAATACTGACGCCAAGTACCACAACGTTATGAGCATCCAATTCCGCTTTAGTGTCACGCAGACCTTGAGCTTGAACGGTACAACCTGGGGTCATTGCTTTTGGGTAAAAGTAGAAAAGTACTTTTTTACCAGTAAAATCAGCGAGATTAACTAGGTTACCGTCTTGGTCATGAAGAGAGAAGGCAGGTGCTGGAGAGCCAGCTGTCAGCGTGTTCATGAAGATTCCTTTTTATTGACTGTTCTTTATAAAATTCAGTGAGCCTTTTACGTCTTGCTCGCGGCAAAGATCAGTAAACTCTTCTTGTAACTGCATTAAATTAAACTCTGAATCGACAGAGGCAGTTAAAGTTAACTGAAATTGGTCGTGTAAAGTGCCCAATTTATCTTTATCTATGGTTTGTGCACTTAATGACGATAGGTCTAGTTGCTTGTCGGCAAAAAAGTTGGTGAATTTTTCCGTTAAACCGACTTTATCGTCTGCTTCAATAAACGCTTCAATGGTGTAGGCATGGTCGACTAGAGCATGTTTCGCCGTGCGCTTCATCATAGTGATCAGGTTTTGCTCTTGCCCGAGCAGAGGCAGAGTCGTCTCAACACGAGTAATTGCACCATTGCTGCCTGAAAGAAGCATAATGAGAGTAAACTCACTGCCAAAAAGCGCAATGCGGCTATCAACGATGTTACAACCTGATTGCGTAACGAGACGCACTATTTGGTTGCATATGCCAGGACGGTCACTGCCAACCGCAGTTAGTACCAGATGTTGAGTCATACAATCACTTCAAATTTGCTTAGCTTATTGACTGATTACTTTAGCATAGTTGTCGCTGCTGAAAATGGTGCATTCGATCACTTTATTCACATTTACTCGTGTTTGCTTATGAAATGTTCAGTGGCTCGGAAATTCGCTGTGTAATTCATCAATAATGGCAGATTAGGACTGTGACTTGGCGTATTTCTGGACGGTTCGTCTTAATATTGAGGGAGTGGTGTCGTGAAAAGGCTTTTGATAAGCGGTTTTAATACAATTTGACCTAGATCTTAATTCTGTCGCTTTGCTGAATGTTGACCTGCATATTGGTGCAAATAGATGGGTTTAGAGCGGTTAAGAGCTTGTCTTTGCTCGTCTCGATACAGTACCATGCAAAAAGTCACAATTTATCGGAGAAGGACATGTTTTCAGGAAGTATCGTAGCGCTTATTACCCCATTTACTCAAGACGGCGAAGTAGATTACGTTAGCCTGAAGAAACTCGTAGATTTTCACGTAGCAGCTGGCAGCGATGGTATTGTTGCAGTTGGTACAACAGGTGAGTCTGCGACGTTGACGATTGAAGAGCATGTCAAGGTCGTACATAAAACCGTTGAATTTGCCGAAGGCCGCATTCCGGTTATTGCTGGTACGGGCGCAAATGCCACTCACGAGTGCGTGACATTTAGCCGTCTTTTAAACAACTCGGGTATCGTAGGTTGCTTGAGTGTTACACCTTACTATAACAAGCCAACTCAAGAAGGTTTGTACCAACACTACAAAGCCATCGCTGAAGAGAGTGAAATCCCGCAAATCCTTTATAACGTGCCAGGTCGTACAGCGGTCGATTTGCAACCAGAAACCGTGGCTCGTTTGGCTGAGATTGAAAATATCGTGGCATTGAAAGATGCGACTGGTGATTTAAGCCGAATTGCAAAACATCGTGAACTTTGTGGCGAAGATTTTATCTTACTAAGTGGTGATGATGCGACTGGTCTCGATTTTGTTCGCCTTGGTGGTCACGGTGTAATTTCAGTGACTAACAACCTAGCCGCGGAAGACATGGCAACCATGTTCCGTTTGGCGAAGGAAGGTCGTTACGAAGAAGCGGAGCTGATCAATCAACGCTTGATGCCGCTTCACAAAAATTTATTCGTTGAATCAAGTCCAATCCCAGTTAAATGGGCTGCGCATCAAATGGGTTTGATTGAGTTCGGTGGTTTACGTTTACCTCTCACTGAGTTGTCTGAAGCGTCTCAACCTATCGTTCGTCAAGCATTGAAAGATGCAGGTATCAACTAAATTTAAGGATTGCTGAAGCCAATGGCTTCAGCATGTATTTATCAGGAGTTTCAATGAAGTTGTCATCCCAGCTAGTCGTTAGTTCACTAGCTGTTTTTGTATTGAGTGCATGTAGTGGTGGGGCTGAACAGCGCCGTCAAGCTGACAATGATTTCGATTATCTAAATACACCATCACTTGAGAACTGGACGCCACTTGTTGGTTCAGAAACTCGTTTTTATACTAACTACCAAATCCCACAAGGTGACTTTAGTGGTGGTATCGGTAATCAAGTGGACATTCGACCACCTCAGCAAGTGCTTGAGTTAATCCCTGGTGCACGAATCGAACGTGACAAAGGCGATGTGATGATCTGGTTACTAAGACAAGACGAGGCGGATCGTGTTTGGCAAACAGCCCAAACCATGATTAAAGAGCGTGATGTTAAAGTACGTGAATCGAATGAGTCACGCATTGAAACTGAGTGGGTTACTTGGGTTTCTGAAGATGAAGCAGCGCCGCTAAGTGCGCGTTATGAATTGACTCGCGGTGCTAGCAATGGTCGCCAATTTGTTCGTTTAGCTCTGATTGATTGGCGCCAAGGTGATGATCAACAGTCACCGACTTATACCAACAAAGAGCGTTACAGTGCTTTAATGGCAAACTTGCTCACTGCTCGTTATGACTTAGATATTCGTCAAGAAGCGGAACGTAAGGCAAGTGAATTGGTTAAACAGATCCCAATCTCAATGGGAACTGACCGCTCTGGCCTACCGGTGATCATTGCGCGTTCTCCGTATGACGTATTGTGGGCTCGCATGCCTAAGATCTTGCCAGAAATGGGCTTCAAGATTGAGGAGCGTAACCAGTCTCAAGGTACGATCAAAGCGAAATACTCAGAACCAAACGATGAGTTTTGGCAAGAAGTGGGTGTGAAGCCGATTGAGCTTAGATCAATTGTCTACACTTTCCAATTAGGTGACTTAGGCAACCGTACGTCAGTGAACGTAACCGATAAAGACGGTAAACCAGTGGAAGAAGAGTTACTGAAAGATATGGTACCAGTGCTTGCTGCGATGGCAAAAAAACACCAGTAATATTATTTAGTAATGAGTACATAAGAAAAAAGCTGACATGATGTCAGCTTTTTTAGTTTCTGGCGTTGGGGTTAGAGCACCATCGCTGCAATCCAACCAAAAATAATCAATGGGATATTGTAGTGAATAAAGGTTGGAACGACGGTTTCCCAAATATGCTCATGTTGCCCATCAGCATTTAAGCCTGATGTTGGCCCCAACGTTGAGTCAGAGGCTGGTGAGCCAGCATCGCCTAGAGCAGCAGCTGTACCCACAAGTGCAATGGTCGCCATTGGCGAGAAACCAAATGCTAACGCAAGCGGCACATAAATCGTTGCAATGATTGGAATGGTTGAGAATGACGAGCCAATGCCCATCGTTACCAGTAGACCCACAACCAGCATTAACAGTGCTGCTAGAGGCTTGTTATCACCAATGCTGGTGGAAAGCGCTTGAACCAGTGTTTCTACGCCACCCGTTTGCTTCATTACCGCCGCAAACCCTGCCGCTGAAATCATGATAAAGCCAATCATTGCCATCATGTGTACGCCTTTGGTGAACACATCGTGGGTCTCTTTCCATGCAATGACACCACCGAAAGTAAACACCATAAAGCCTGCTAGTGCGCCAATGATCATTGAGCCGGTATAAAGTTGCACGGTGAGCGCAGCAATAATACCTAAGCCAGCAACCACGATATTGCGGCGGTTAATGGTTTGGGTCTCTTGGTTTGGCTTAGTATGGCTCGTTTCTGCATATTCACGTGGTTTACGGTAGCTGAAGAAAATCGCGGTCAGCAAACCAAAGATCATTCCAGCAGCAGGCAATAGCATTGCTGTCGGTACTTGCGAAGCAACCACATCCAAGCCGTTATCATGCAGGTTTTTCAGCAGAATGTTGTTTAGGAAGATACCGCCAAAGCCGATTGGTAACACCATGTATGGTGTGATTAAACCAAAGGTTAATACACAGGCAATCATTCGACGATCGAGCTTTAGTTTTGCAAACACGCTAAGTAGAGGTGGAATAAGGATAGGAATGAAAGCGATATGAACAGGAATGACATTCTGTGACGACATGGTCACTAGTACTAGAGCGAATAGCATGCCGTACTTCAGACCCGTTGTGGAGGCACTGTTCTCTTTACCATTTAGGCGACGAATAACACTATTCGCCAAGAGATCAGTGATACCAGAGCGAGAGATAGCAACAGCGAAAGTTCCTAACATCGCGTAGCTTAGAGCGATGGTTGCACCACCACCTAAACCACTTTCAAAAGCTGAGATGGTTTCCTTCAGCTCCATTCCTGATACGAGACCGCCAACGATAGCACTGAATGTTAGTGCTACCACTACATTCACCCGCATCAGGGCAAGTATCAGCATGATACATACAGATATTACAACAGGATTCATAGTTAACTCTTTATCGTGTTTGCGTTTATTGTTGTGTGTTGTTTGTTTCTTCGTTTACAAGCGGCCAACCACCTAAGGCCTTCCATTTGTTGACGATTCCACAAAACAGCTCTGCGGTTTTTTGTGTGTCATAAAGTGCAGAGTGGGCTTCTTTGTTGTCAAACTCCATCCCAGCTGCTTTACATGCTTTTGCCAAAACGGTTTGACCATAAGCAAGACCACTTAATGCTGCGGTATCAAAAGTTGCGAAGGGATGAAATGGGACACGTTTTAGCTTGCTACGCTCACTAGCTGCCATAACAAAGTTATGATCGAAGGTTGCATTGTGTGCCACGATAATCGCACGGCTGCAATCTGCCGCTTTCTGCTCTTTGCGTACAAGCTTGTAGATTTCTTTCAGTGCTTCAGACTCTGGAATGGCACCTCGCAGAGGGCTAAATGGGTCTTTCATTCCAATGAAGTCGAGCGCTTCTTTCTCTAGGTTTGCCCCTTCAAAGGGCTCAATATGGAAATGAAGCGTTGATGCTGGATGAAGATCGCCATGTTCATCCATTGTCAGAGTAACGGCACAAATCTCAAGAAGGGCATCGGTTTGGGCATTAAAGCCCGCGGTCTCGACGTCGATAACCACCGGGAAATATCCACGGAAGCGTTTTTTCAACGTCAAAGCTTCATTTTCTACAGTCATATTGATTTACATTTGTGTGACAAGGCTTGCATTATTGCAGATTATTGATGCAATACCAATCAAGATTACTTTGCAATTAACGTCGCCTTAAAGCCGTGCTGAGATATCGATATATACGGCGTTTTGATTTGTTGAAACTTCGAGCAAACGAATATCGAACCAACAAAGTTGGCGGGAATTTTGCAGACTAGCTTTGATGTCGCCGAGAAATGCTCAAACTGGCAATCTTGTGCCGCAATAAATCAATTCCAGAGAAGTGTAGAGAATGAAGAATCGGATTGTTAACAGCCTAGCATTAACCATGGCTATCTTTAGCTCCCATAGTTGGGCTATGGATAAGTTTTATGCTGCCTCACCAACGCAATCCCAATGGCAAATGGTGGTCAATACACCGCTACAGTGTCAGCTTGTTCATCCTATTCCTAACTATGGTGATGCGGTTTTTACTTCCAATGCAAGTAAGAAAATCAATTTAGATTTTGAATTAAAGATGAAGCGCCCAATGGGGGAGACTCGCGATGTCTCTTTAGTGTCGATGCCTCCGGCTTGGCGACCGGGCGATGGGGCAGATCGTATGACTAGCATTCGCTTCTTTAAGCAATTTGATGGTTATGTTGGAGGGCAGACGGCTTGGAGCATTTTGAGCGAGTTGGAAAAGGGGCGCTCGCCGACTTTTAGCTACCGCGAGTGGCAGAGTAATAACCAACGTGTAGAAGTCGCGCTTTCATCAGTGTTATTTCAACAAAAATACAATGTATTTAGCGATTGCCTAGCGAATCTCTTGCCATACAGTTTTGAAGATATCGCTTTTACGATTTTGCATTATGACCGTTCAAGCGTGCAATTAAACAAAGCATCACAAAAGCGTCTATCGCAAATTGCTGAATATATCCGTTACAACCAAGATGTGGATTTGGTGCTGGTCTCTACTTACACCGGCTCAGAAGACAGCAAGAGTGAGAGCCAAGCGCTGTCAGAACAGCGAGCAGATGTGATGCGGGACTATTTTAAATCGATAGGTCTACCGGAAGATAGAATTCAAGTGCAAGGTTACGGTAAACGCCGACCAATCGCTGATAACTCAACACCGTTAGGTAAAGATCGTAACCGTAGGGTAGTGATTTCCTTAGGGCGAACACAGATTTAAGTTTCTGAGTCGTATCTACAAAACAAAACCAGCCGCGCGGCTGGTTTTTCATTGGTGTTGACTAAGTACCAAAATACGAATGAATTTAGTTCAGTCTAAACTTAGCGATCAGGTTACAGTTGGTCGCAGTATCAATATCTTGAACTAAGCGCGCAATTTTTGCGTTAGGGTGCCGTTTCATAAATTCAACCAGTGCTTTTTTACAGCAGCCCATCGAGTCAACGAAAGCATCACAATCTGTATTTGGACATTGGGGAACAAGCGTCAGTACTTTTTCAGAGGCCAGTTTTAGGTATCTGAGCTCATACTTTGTATCACCGATGGTGCGCCAGAAAGAGGCAAGGTTGTGGCAAGAGATCACCGAAATCATCAGCCTATCTTCAACTTCAATCTCTTCAGACTCACTAATTTGCTCGCTGAGTGTGAGTGCTTGTTGATAGTGCAGTACACAGCGTAAGTGGTCATGCTCTTGAAGTGCGATATCCGCCAGTAAAGTGTGTTTCTCCCAGTCTGAAATGTCCATTTCTTCAACCTCTTTATGAAACTTGGCAGAAGATTAAATGATAATTGTTATCATGTAAAGTGAAAATAAAAGGGCAGCCGAAGCTACCCTAGACACTTTTGGCGTCAATCAAATGTTGATCAGCCTTCAAGACCCGCAGAAGCTTGCTTGTTTTGAATCAGTTCAATCATGTAGCCATCTGGGTCTTTAACAAAAGCGATATGTGTTGTGCCACCTTTTACTGGACCAGGTTCACGCGTCACATTGCCGCCTGCGGCTTTGATGGCATCACAAGTCGAGTAAATATCATCAACACCAATGGCGATATGCCCAAACGCACTGCCTAGGTCATACTCTGTCGTACCCCAGTTATAGGTCAGCTCGATAACAGAACCTTGTGATTCATCGCCATAACCGAGGAATGCGAGTGTGTATTTATACTCGGTATTCTCATTTTTGCGTAATAGCGTCATACCCATTACATCAGTGTAGAACTGGATTGATTTGTCTAAATCACCTACGCGCAGCATAGTGTGTAAGATGCGTCCGTTTGACATGGTTCACTCCCGTGTTTGATTATCAAAGGAGTTTATCATGATTAATCGTGGTTTAGGCAGGATGAATATCAGTAGTAAGATCAGTATATTAATTTATTTTCGCTTCTCTAAAGACAACGCCTTTCGCTGCCTTTAGAGTTCAATTTGAGCTTATACTTCCGTCTTGTCTTTGTACTCGCACAAATCTTCAATAATGCAGCTGCCGCAGCGGGGTTTGCGCGCAACGCAGGTGTAGCGCCCATGCAGAATTAGCCAGTGGTGTACGTCGAGTTTGAACTCTTTGGGTACCACTTTAAGCAGTTTTTCTTCTACCTGATCGACGTTTTTACCCATAGCAAACTTGGTGCGATTCGAAACACGATAGATATGAGTATCAACCGCAATCGTTGGCCAGCCAAAAGCGGTATTGAGCACCACATTGGCGGTCTTTCTACCTACGCCAGGCAGCGCTTCAAGTGCCGCGCGGTCTTCAGGCACTTCACCACCATGCTGTTCGATAAGGATCTTACAGGTCTTGATGACATTTTCTGCTTTTGAGTTAAACAGACCAATGGTTTTGATGTATTGCTTAACGCCATCAACCCCTAAATCCAGTAGAGCTTGTGGGGTATTGGCAACGGGATAAAGTTTGTCAGTTGCCTTGTTGACGCTGACATCCGTTGCTTGTGCTGATAGTAAAACGGCGATCAGTAATTCAAAAGGCGTACTCCAGTTAAGTTCTGTTTGCGGGTTGGGGTTGTTTTCCCGTAACCGCTTGAGAATCTCAACACGCTTAGTATTGTTCATTTGTTAGCTGCTTCTAGTGTTTAATACCAATCAGCTGGGATTGGTTTGTTTTTATTATAAAAAAGCTCACTTCGAAGAGTGAGCTTTATAGCTTAATTGGTTACGCGAGCGCGCTCAATAGCTGGTTTGTCTTGTTTCGGCTGACGTTCAGCCAGTTTCTTGTCGATCACATTTTTCAGTGCAATCAAGAAGCCGACGCCGATAAAGGCGCCCGGTGGCAATAGGGCAAGCAAGAAGCTGTTATCGAATTGGAAGATTTCGATTCGTAACGCTTGCGCCCAGTCACCCAGTAGCAAATCCGCGCCATCGAACAGAGTACCGTTGCCGATGATTTCACGCATTGCGCCAAGTACGACCAGTACGCTGGTCATGCCTAAGCCCATCCAGAAACCGTCGAGCGCTGCGGGGAGTGGATCATTTTTTGACGCAAACGCCTCAGCACGACCAATGATGATACAGTTGGTTACGATAAGTGGAATAAAAATGCCCAGCGATAAGTAGAGTCCGTAAGCGTATGCATTCATTAGCAATTGTACGCAAGTTACCAGTGCGGCAATGATCATTACGAACACGGGAATACGCACTTCTTTAGGCACATAGTCGCGCACTAAAGATACCGTAACGTTAGAGCCGACTAATACTAATAGCGTTGCAATACCTAAGCCTAAGGCGTTGGTAACGGTTGACGATACTGCTAGCAGAGGACATAAACCCAATAATTGCACTAGGGCAGGGTTGTTGTCCCACATACCATCTTTAAATAACTTTTTGTTATCAGCCATGAGAGCCTCCACAACCGCGAGGTTGAGCAAGTAATTGCTCGCGGTTTTGGTTGATGTAATCAACCGTACGTTTTACCGATTTTACCACAGCGCGAGGAGTAATGGTCGCGCCAGTAAATTGGTCGAACTGACCGCCATCTTTACGGACATGCCAGCTTGCTTGGTTGTCTTCTGTGACTTGTTTGCCAGCAAAACTCAAAATCCAATCGCTAACACGTAGGTCAATTTTATCACCTAGCCCAGGGGTTTCTTGATGAGATAGAACACGAGTGCCAGTAATTGTGCCATCTTGCTTAACCGCGACGATGATTTTGATTGCGCCGTTGTAGCCGTCAGGTGCGATGGCTTCTAGCGCGATTGCAGTTGGTTGACCTTGCAACGTTGCTATATAAGCAGGCATAGGCGTTTCAGTACCAAGCGCGGGATCTTGTACAAGCGTGCAAGCTTCGTATAGCACATTGTCATGCATCTCTTGCGGGATCACTTGGTTCAAGACCGAGAGCAATTGCTTCTGTTCTTGGACTTGGATTTGATCCTTAGTTAGGTATTGAGTCAAAGCGACTAGACCTGTTGATGCACAGGCGAAAATAGCTAGGACAACACCATTTTTACGAATTGCGTTTAACATGCTTACCTCAGTGTCCGTAAGTTCGTGGCTTAGTGTAGTAATCGATCAGTGGTACACACATGTTAGCCAGCAATACTGCGAAAGCTACGCCATCAGGGAAACCACCCCAGCTACGAATAATAAACACCATTGCGCCAATAAATGCGCCAAAAATTAAACGACCTTTCACTGTTGTCGAAGCAGAAACTGGGTCAGTGGCAATGAAGAATGCACCGAGCATTGTTGCACCAGAGAACAGATGAATAATCGGTGACGCAGTTTGATCCGGCGTTAACAGCATAAACAGACCACTGATCACAAAGAGACTCGCTAAGAAGCTCGCCGGGATTTGCCAACTGATCACGCGCAGTTTGATCATCGCCAAACCACCGATTAGGTAAGCGAGGTTAACCCATTGCCAACCAAGACCAGCGAATTCACCAAATTGTGGTTGAGAAAGCGCTTCGCTTGCGGTGTTGCCTGCCACTAAAGCGGTCTTAAAGCTATCAAGTGGGGTCGCCATCGTGATGCCATCAATACCGGTTCGGATTTGCTGCAGTGACAAACCTTCAACATTGAAGCCTGTGAAGATCAATGAGAAAGCATCCGCCATGCTGATAGGGGTTGCTTGAAGTTCAACTGGTGAAATCCAACTGGTCATTTGTACCGGAAAAGAGATCAGGAGTACCACATAAGCGACCATTGCTGGGTTAAATGGGTTTTGTCCAATGCCACCATAGAGTTGTTTCGCAATCACTATCGCAAAGATCAAACCAATGGTAATCACCCACCATGGTGAAAGTGGCGGAATGGCGATAGCCAGTAGCCAAGCGGTGACTAGAGCACTATTGTCGCGCAAAGCAGACATTGGTGGGCGCTTACGCAGCAGCATCACCATTGCTTCAAGGCTTAAGGCAATCACGATAGCCATCACTAATTGAATCACAGTACCCCAACCAAAGAAGTAGGTTTGGGCAATGAGACCTGGTAGGGCGCACAAGGCAACCCACTTCATAAGATCAGGAGTGCTTCTGCGGCTATGCGCATGGGGTGAGCTGGCAATAAAGAAGGCCACTACTCTTTCTCCTCAGATTGTTTTTGTTGTTCTTGTTGTGCTTTACGAGCTTTAGCGCGTGCGATAGCAGCTGCGACCGCCGCTTTCTTTGGATCGATTTCTGCGCTTTCCGCATCCGTAGTATCATTTTCTGCTTGGGCTTGGGCTTGGGCTTGTGCCTCAGCCGTGTCGCTGTCAGCTTTTGCTTCTTGTTCAGCTTTGCGCGCTTTAGCACGGGCGATTGCAGCAGCCACGGCAGCTTTCTTTGGATCTTCGCTTGCCGTTTCTGCCTCAGCCGTGTCGCTGTCAGCTTTTGATTCTTGCTCAGCTTTACGTGCTTTGGCACGGGCAATCGCAGCAGCTACAGCGGCTTTCTTCGGATCTTCGCGTGCCGTTTCTGCCCCAGCGGTGTCGCTGTCAGTTTGCACTTCTGCTTTAGCTTTACGTGCTTTGGCACGAGCAATCGCAGCAGCTACGGCGGCTTTCTTCGGATCTTCGCTAGTCGCTTCTGTCTCAGCTGTGTTGCTGTCATTTGGCACTTCTGCTTTAGCTTTACGTGCTTTGGCACGGGCAATCGCAGCAGCTACGGCGGCTTTCTTCGGATCTTCGCTTGCCGTTTCTGCCTCAGCTGTGTCGCTGTCATTTGGCACATCTGCTTTAGCTTTACGTGCTTTGGCACGAGCGATTGCGGCAGCTACAGCGGCTTTTTTCGGATCTTCGCTAGTCGCTTCTGTCTCAGCATTGTTGCCGTCATTTGGCACTTCTGTTTCAGCTTTACGTGCTTTGGCACGAGCGATCGCAGCAGCAACCGCGGCTTTCTTATCCGCTGCTGGAGTATCCGTAGCGTCGCTCTGTTGCTGCTGCTCTTTTTTCGCTTTAGCACGAGCAATCGCCGCAGCGACAGCGTCTTTCTTATCAGTAGATTCTGCGCTTACTGAGTGTTTTTCAGCCTTACGTTCACGAGCTTGACGTTTACGCTCTTCACGTAGTTTTGCCATTTCGCTGTTGTCAGGTTCAGTTTGACCTTGCTGCATGGCTTCCGCTTGTTTCGCTTTAGCACGCGCAATCGCTGCTGCGACAGCAGGCTTAACGCTCGCTTCTTGCGGCTGTTCTTGAGTTTTCTGCGCTTTAACACGGGCAATAGCAGCCGCAATCGCATCATCACCACCAGAATCTTTCATCTCTTTACGACGATCATCTGCGGCTTTTTTGAAGCGATTTTCACGTTCTGCTTTGTCGCGTTCCATACGCGCTTTTTTGTTTTCAAAGCGTTGTCTTGCACGTTCTGAAGCATCGGCTTCTTCTTTGCGTAGACGAATTTCAGCTTTGGCTTGGCGGTAGTACTTAACCAGTGGAATTTCACTCGGGCAGACAAACGCACATGCGCCACACTCAATACAATCTTTGAGGTTTAGCTCTTCGCACTTGTCGAACTCTTGAGCTTTGGCATGCCATTGTAATTGCTGTGGTAGCAGTGATGCAGGGCAAGCCTCAGCACATTGACCACAACGAATACACGCCATCTCATACGAATCAACCGCGATTTCACGGCGCGTTGGCGCCAAAATACAGTTCGCCGTTTTGGTAATTGGTACACTGGTATGCGGCAGGGTAAAGCCCATCATTGGACCGCCCATGATCAGGCGTTGCATTTTCTTGTCAGCGCTGTAGTCAAACTCATCAAGTAGAGCTTGCACTGGCGTACCAATCAGTGCCCAAACGTTCTTAGGCTGTTTGAAAGTATTCCCCGTTAGCGTAACGATACGTTCAATGAGTGGCTCGCCATGGAAAACAGCGCGCTGAATCGCGTACAGAGAACCGACGTTTTGCACCATTAAGCCAATATCAGCAGGGATGCCGTTGTTCGGTACTTCTTTGTTCGTCAGTACTTTAATCAGCTGTTTCTCACCACCAGAAGGATATTTAGTCGGGATCACGCGGATCACGATATCTTTATCTTGTGCAGCAAGTTCTAGAGCTTTTACGGCTTGAGGTTTGTTGTCTTCAATCCCAATGATAGTCAGCTTTGGCTTGAGAATATGTTCAACAACTTCAATACCTTGGATAATGGCATCGGCATAGTCTTGCATCAGCACATCATCCGCCGTGATGTAAGGCTCACATTCTGCGGCGTTAACAATCAAGATTTCCGTACGACCAAGACCGGCTTGAATTTTCTTTGCGGTCGGGAAGCCAGCGCCACCCATACCTGAAATACCCGCTTGGCGAATAATCTCAATCAGAGCTTCTGGCGTTTTTGCTTGGTAATCAGCAACTGGCTGGCGCTCAATCCACTCATCCAAATGATCCGGCTCGAGAACAATACACAGTTCAGAGAGACCAGAAGGGTGGGCAGTGGTTCTTGGCTCAATGGCTTTAATGATGCCAGAGGTTGGCGCGTGGATAGGCAGCATAAAGCTGGTATCGTACTTAGTCAGAGGTTGACCTTTTAATACACGCTCACCTTCGGCAACGATTAAGTTACCAGCTTGACCGATATGCTGCTTCACTGGCAGAACCAGTTCATTCGCAATCGATGCTTTAGCGACAGGAGTTTTTAGTGACTGCAGTTTGTTCTCCGGCGGATGAACACCACCAGGAAAATCCCAAAGAGCACCAGATTTAATTTGTTCGATTAATGACAACATACCAGTCCTTAATTCACACTTTCCTGCTTGTCAGCAGAATCGGTAATATCAACAACAGGAATGGCGTTTAATTGCCACTTCCAATTCGCTGTAGTGGTGGCTACAGGGATCATTTCAATACAGTCTGTTGGGCAAGGAGAGACACAAAGGTCACAACCAGTACACTCATCTTTAATAACGGTATGCACTGCTTTTGTACCACCCACAATGGCATCGACTGGGCATGCTTGAATGCATTTTGTACAACCGATACACATGTCTTCATGGATAAAAGCGACAGTTTTCACTGCGTCATCGAGATCATGTGCTGAATCGGTCGCTTCAACTCCCATTAGTGCGGCTAGCTTTTCAATGGTAGCTTGTCCACCAGGAGGGCATTTATTGATCGCATCGCCGTTAGCGATGGCTTCAGCATATGGGCGGCAACCAGGGTAACCACATTGACCACATTGGGTTTGTGGCAAAATACCGTCGATTTGGTCAACGATAGGATCTGCTTCGACTTTAAAGCGAATTGAAGCAAAACCAAGAATAGCGCCAAATACAGCGGCAAGTACCGCAAGTGCGATAATAGCGATTAGTATTGAACTCATTACAGCTTCACCAAACCAGTAAAGCCCATAAAGGCTAGAGACATCAAACCGGCGGTGATCATCGCAATGGATGCGCCTTTGAATGGAGTCGGTACGTCAGCGGCAGAGATACGCTCGCGCATTGAAGCAAACAAGATCAACACTAATGAGAAACCAACAGCAGCACCAAATCCGTAGATAATCGATTCGATGAAGTTATGATTTTCATTGATATTGAGTAGTGCAACACCCAGTACCGCACAGTTGGTCGTGATCAGTGGTAAGAAAATACCCAGCAGACGATAAAGTGTCGGGCTGGTTTTATGTACCACCATTTCAGTGAACTGTACCACTACGGCGATAACGAGAATGAAACTCATGGTTCGCAAATATTGCAGCCCTAATGGCACTAAAATATAGCTTTCTACGAGATACGCGCACACCGAAGCGAGAGTTAGCACAAAAGTGGTTGCTAACCCCATACCAATAGCAGTCTCTAATTTCTTAGAAACGCCCATAAATGGACATAAGCCCAAGAACTTCACCAGTACAAAGTTGTTGACCAGCACAGTGCCGACCAACAACAAAAGATATTCGGTCATAGTTTTATATTTAAAGAAATCCGATCCCGATATTATCCCGCTTTGCTTGCTTAATAACAACCAAGGAAAGATAAGGTTTTAGGTTATTGAGTAAAAATTATACGCAAAATACGTGCTAATAGAGCGGAAAACGTTTTCGTTGCTGAGTAGGGCTAAACGGATATGTTGCATAATGGCACCGGAACCTATCCATTCCAATTACACGGCAGTAACAACTGACCTGTAATAGCGAGAGGCATTAAACAATCTTCACATAGCGGCGTTTTTTCGTTGCACTTATGTGATGCTGTGCTGAAAACAAAAACAATAAAAAACTTACTATTCGCAAGGTTTTATTTAAACGTTGTCATCAAGGAGTTTGATGTGTTTTTGATAGAGTTTTTAGTTGTTCTGGGATGTATTTTAATTGGTGCGCGGATCGGTGGTATCGGTCTGGGCGTAATGGGTGGTATTGGCTTAGCGATCTTAAGCTTTGTCTTTGGCTTAAAACCGACCAGTCCACCTATTGATGTCATGCTAATGATCATGGCGGTAGTTGCAGCGGCAGCGGCAATGCAAGCGGCTGGTGGTCTAGATTATCTGATTAAAGTGGCATCTAACATTTTGCGCAAGAACCCTCGCCAAATCACTTTTATTGCGCCACTGGTTACTTGGTCATTTACCTTTTTAGCGGGTACTGGTCACGTAGCTTATTCAGTTCTACCGGTTATTGCCGAAGTGAGTCGTCGTAGCGGCATTCGCCCTGAGCGCCCACTGGGTATGGCGGTAATCGCATCTCAGTTTGCTATCGTGGCAAGCCCTATCGCAGCTGCGGTTGTTGCTCTGGTTGCATTTTTAGAGCCGCAAGGCATTACCCTAGCTGATGTACTGATGGTAACCATTCCGGGTACATTTCTTGGTCTTGCCTCTGCTTGTTTAATTGTGAACAAGCTTGGCAAAGAGCTAAAAGACGATCCTGAATACCAACGTCGCATGCAAGATCCTGCTTTCCGTAAAGAGATGGAAGAAGAGACTCAAGTAGAAGAGATTGAGATTCGTCCAGAAGCGAAACGTGCAGTTGGTCTGTTCCTATTTGGTGCACTAGCCGTGGTTATTATGGGGGCATTCCCATTCCTACGACCAAATTTTGATGGTTCACCGATGGGCATGGCACATACGATTGAAATCATCATGCTAGCCATGGGTGCGCTGATTATTTTGATCTGTAAACCGGATGGTAACGCGATCACGCAAGGTTCGGTATTCCACGCGGGTATGCGTGCGATCGTCGCAATCTTCGGTATTGCCTGGCTTGGTGATACATTCATCGGTGGTCACGATTTGATGGTGAAAGAGGCGGTATCAGGCATGGTGGAAGTCGCGCCATGGACGTTTGCATTTGCGCTGTTTGGTCTATCTGTGATGGTAAACAGCCAAGGTGCAACGACTGCGGTATTGGTGCCTGTAGGTATTATGCTTGGTCTGCCACCAGAAGTAATTATCGCGACGTTTGTTGCGGTTAACGGTTACTTCTTTATTCCTAACTACGGTCCAATCATTGCCTCAATTGACTTTGACCGTACAGGAACGACTAAGATTGGCAAATATATCTTTAACCACAGCTTTATGATTCCGGGTCTACTGAGCTTAGTGTTCAGTATTATCTTCGGCTTTATCTTTGCAGGTATCGTGTTGTAATTATCTGATTAAAAACGCTATATGCTGCTTTGTTGTGGCAGTATAAAAACAAAGGCGCCTGCGGGCGTCTTTTTGTTTTTGTACGTGTTAGCAGAGGGAACACGCTAAAAAGCAGATATAAAAAAGCCGCGTCCTAAGACACGGCTTTTCTATGGAATTTGGCTCCTCCTGCTGGGCTCGAACCAGCGACCTGCGGATTAACAGTCCGTCGCTCTACCAACTGAGCTAAGGAGGAATTGCATTTAGCGAAGCGGATGTTAGCCGCAGCCATTCTCACTGTCAATAGTTGCTGAGGGAAAACAATAAAAATTAGTGAAGAAAAATAACTTTACTTTTCCCTAGCCCTCATGGCTATTGGGCTGCAAATAGTTATCCACTAAAATTGTGGATAAGTGTGTTAATTATGCTTTAATAACTATTTTGATGATTAAAACATGATCAAAGTCGCTCTGTTGTTGCGCAAATAGATCTTTGTTTAGATGTAGTAATAACAACCGTTTGTGACTGTTTTTGATCCGATTTGAGAGTGAGTGCAAAAAAATGATCAAAGCACGATCTGAGCTTAAATAGGAAATTTTGTGTATAAGCTGTGAATGGTTGAAAAGCGTTTTTTAGGCTGGGTGCCTTGATAGGGGCAGGAATATTATCAGCTTATGAGTCAGGGATCTAGCGTCAACATGAAAAATAATCGATAAAAGCAAAGCGAATTTTTCGATTAGGACTTGAGTCTGTATATATATACAGACAAAATGGCACCATTATTTTTAGATTAGATATCGAGGATGCGATGAGCAAACTGTATGACTTGGTCTCAGATTATAAGCCCTCAGGTGATCAGCCAACGGCAATCCATCAATTACTAGAAGGACTCGATGCCGGTCTTGCCCATCAAACCTTGTTGGGTGTAACCGGCTCAGGTAAGACTTTTACCTTGGCGAATGTGATTGCGACTGCTCAGCGCCCTGCAATTTTGCTCGCGCCTAACAAAACGCTTGCGGCGCAGCTCTACGGAGAGATGAAAGCATTTTTCCCTAATAATGCGGTTGAGTTTTTTGTGTCTTACTACGATTACTACCAGCCAGAAGCTTATGTACCGACTACGGATACGTTTATTGAGAAAGATGCTTCGATCAACGCGCATATCGAACAAATGCGTTTGTCGGCAACCAAAGCACTACTTGAGCGAAAAGATGCCATCATTGTCGCTTCGGTCTCGGCGATTTACGGCTTGGGTGATCCGCAATCGTATCTAAAAATGATGTTACATATTCGCCGTGGCGATGTGATGGATCAGCGTGACATATTGCGTCGTTTAGCAGAATTACAATACAGCCGTAATGATGTTGCTTTTGAGCGTGGGCAATTCCGCGTCCGTGGCGAAGTGATTGATATTTTCCCAGCGGAATCAGAGCAAGACGCAGTTCGCATTGAAATGTTCGATGACGAAATTGATTGTATCAGTGTGTTTGACCCATTAACGGGTGTGGTGAAACAGCGTGATTTACCACGCTACACGATTTACCCGAAAACCCACTACGTAACGCCGCGTGAGAAAATTCTTGATGCGATAGAAGAGATCAAAGTCGAGTTAGAGCAACGCAAAAAGTATTTGTTAGACAATAACAAGTTGCTTGAAGAGCAGCGTATTAGTCAGCGTACTCAGTTCGATATTGAGATGATGAATGAGCTTGGATTCTGTTCCGGCATCGAAAACTATTCCCGTTACTTAAGTGGTCGTAGCGAGGGTGAGCCGCCACCAACCTTGTTTGATTATCTACCCGCTGACGGTTTACTCATTATCGATGAGTCACATGTTACTGTGCCGCAAATTGGTGCGATGTATAAAGGCGACCGCTCACGTAAAGAAACGCTGGTGGAATACGGTTTCCGTCTACCTTCTGCTTTGGATAACCGCCCACTCAAATTTGATGAATTTGAATCACTGGCGCCACAGACGATTTTTGTTTCAGCCACACCGGGTAATTATGAGCTAGAGAAATCAGCGGATGAAATTGCGGACCAAGTGGTTCGTCCAACCGGTCTACTCGATCCAGAGCTTGAAGTTCGTCCAGTGGCGACTCAGGTTGATGATTTACTCTCAGAAGTGCGTATTCGCGCCGCTAAAGATGAGCGTGTGTTAGTGACCACTCTCACTAAACGCATGGCAGAAGATTTAACCGAATACTTGAGCGAGCATGATGTTCGCGTTCGTTACCTTCACTCAGACATTGACACTGTTGAACGTGTGGAGATTATCCGTGACTTGCGCCTTGGGGAGTTTGATGTGTTAGTGGGTATTAACTTACTGCGTGAGGGTCTTGATATGCCGGAAGTATCGCTGGTCGCGATTCTGGATGCGGACAAAGAAGGTTTCTTACGCTCTGAGCGTTCACTGATTCAGACGATTGGTCGTGCTGCGCGTAACGTCAATGGTAAGGCGATTCTCTACGCAGACCGTATTACCGGTTCGATGGAACGAGCAATGGGGGAAACGAATCGTCGTCGCGAGAAACAGCAAGCGTATAACCTAGAGCAAGGCATTGAACCACAAGCACTGAAACGTAATATTAAAGATATTATGGAGCTAGGGGATATCGGTAAGGCTCGTAAACAGCGTAACAGTAAGGCAGTACCACTGTCGAAAGTTGCCGAACCGTCGCAAGACTACCAAGTGCTTTCTCCGCAGCAGCTTGAAAAAGAGATCAGCAAATTGGAAGCGCAAATGTATCAACATGCGCAAGATCTTGAGTTTGAATTGGCTGCCGCTAAGCGAGATGAGATTGAGAAGTTGCGTGCGCAGTTCATTACCAACAGCTAACCAACTTGGTTGCTAAATTTCAGACAAAAAAATAGCCAATAGAAAAGGTTCTATTGGCTGTCATTTGTGAATACTAAGTTCACTAACAACGTCAGTTGGCTAGGTGACCCGTTAGGGTCATTGTTAATACTGCACTATTCGTGCCAATTAATTTTCTGCTGAATACCCTCGATATTTTGTATAGATCTAAGCTTTTTTGATGACGAGATTTGCAAAATGCAATGCGCAATGCAATTATTGGAACAAAATGCAATCAAAAATCTATGGCTAGGTTATGCAGCAAAATACGTTTACACAAAAAAATCGCTATCTTTTGATGGTAGAAGATACGGCTTCCGTTGCCGCCTTATACCGCTCTTATCTCACGCCGCTCGGGATTGATATCAACATTGTTGGTACAGGTCGAGACGCTATTGAGAGTCTTTCTTTTCGTACCCCTGATCTGATCCTACTGGATTTACGTCTACCTGATATGACGGGTATGGACGTTCTCCATGAAGTAAAACAACAAAACCCAGATGTGCCCGTGATCTTTATGACGGCGCATGGCTCAATTGATACCGCAGTTGAGGCAATGCGACATGGTGCACAAGACTTCTTAATTAAGCCTTGTGAAGCAGACCGATTGCGCGTTACGGTCAATAATGCAATTCGTAAAGCAAGTAAGCTAAAAACTGAAGATGGAATAAATCAAGGTTATCAGGGTTTTATCGGCAGTAGTCATACGATGCAAGCGGTCTATCGCACCATAGATTCAGCGGCAGCAAGTAAGGCGAGTATTTTTATTACCGGTGAAAGTGGTACCGGTAAAGAAGTGTGTGCGGAAGCTATCCATGCGGCGAGTAAGCGTGGAGATAAGCCATTTATCGCGATTAACTGTGCCGCAATACCGAAAGACCTCATCGAAAGTGAGTTGTTTGGTCACGTAAAAGGCGCGTTTACTGGCGCGGCGACAGACCGTCAAGGGGCAGCAGAACTTGCTGATGGTGGTACCTTGTTCCTTGATGAATTGTGTGAAATGGACTTGGATTTGCAAACTAAACTACTGCGCTTTATTCAGACGGGTACTTTCCAAAAGGTGGGTTCGTCAAAAATGAAGAGCGTGGATGTGCGTTTTGTTTGTGCGACGAACCGCGATCCGTGGAAAGAGGTGCAAGAGGGACGTTTTCGCGAAGATTTGTATTATCGCTTGTATGTCATCCCACTTCATTTGCCACCTTTACGTGAGCGCGACGAAGATGTCATTGAAATTGTATACTCTTTGCTAGGTTTCATGTCGAAAGAAGAGGGCAAAGACTTCATCAGGCTGTCGCCAGAGGTCGTTGATTGCTTCTCTCGTTATGAATGGCCAGGAAACGTACGTCAATTGCAAAACGTATTGCGTAACGTTGTGGTGTTGAATAACGGCAAAGAAATTCGGTTAGATATGTTGCCACCGCCATTGAATAAGCCAATTCATGGCAGTGAGGTTAGTGCCTCACAAGAGAAAGAAGTGCTAACTGTGCACGATATTTTTCCTTTGTGGTTGACGGAGAAGCGTGCCATTGAGCAAGCCATTCAAGCTTGTGATGGCAATATTCCCAAAGCTGCAGGGTATTTAGACGTTAGCCCGTCGACAATTTATCGCAAGCTGCAAGCCTGGAATGAAAAACAACTATAGTAGGGTCTCATGGACATTATTAATCAACAGCAAGTTGAACGTTTGAAGCAAGAGATTGGTGCGGATAATTTACCAATTTTATTGGAAATTTTCTTAAATGAGCTCAATCAATATGCCGAGAAACTGGATCTGCCAGACAGCGATCAAGACGCTTATCTTAAAGAGATAAGCCATGCCTTAAAAAGCAGTGCCGCGAGCTTTGGTGCAGAAGCGTTATGTCGTCTAGCGATTGATTATGACAGTTCAGGGAAGTCAGGACTGGCATTAACCAGCCCTGAAGATAAGCAAAAAATGTTAGATTTACTCAAAGAGACCCATCAACAATATGAAGGGTTATTGAGAGAGTAACTCAATAATGGCGGCATGGAGTTTTTGACGGTCATGTCGCCAGTCTCGGTTTGGTGAAGCCAAATCGGTTGTCACGCAATTCCAATCACTGAGTTCAGGATGCGATTCAGCACCTAGGACCACGTCGAGTTTACGACCTTGGCAAGCTCGCTCACACCACTCTAATTTTTCACGCAATGACATGCGACCAGCGGGACCGTATTCTGGTGATAAGTTTTCGACAAACACCAATTTAGCGGCACTATTACCAGCAATCGCGCGTCCAATTTCTGGTAATAATAACGGTGGCATAATGCTGGTGAGAAAGCTTCCTGGACCAAGAATGATCATATCTGCCTGTTCGATAGCTTGAACGCCTTCTTTTGTGGCGGGCACTTCAGGTTCGAGGTCTAAGCGTTGTAAATCCGCCTCCATCTCATCCACGCTGGTTTCGCCAGTCACCCATTTGCCTTCTTTTGAGAGGGCTTTAAGATCCGATGGGTGTTCAGACATCGGCACTAAATTGACATCCACTTTCAACATATTGCGGATCAGGTTAATTGCATCGAGTGGGCGCACCGAAAGGTTATCAAGAGCGGTCAACATCAGGTTACCAAGATTATGTCCATCCAATTCGCCAGCGCCTTTAAAGCGATATTCAAACATCATCGAGCTGATTGATGGTTCGGTAATGAGCTGATTAACACAGTTACGAGTATCACCCCAAGCAATGCCGCCTTGGCAGTGACGAATTCGTCCAGTGGAGCCGCCGTTATCTGTGGTGGTTACAATACCTGTCGCATTGGCTCCAAAATCCTTTAGCGCCGCAAGCATACGACCTAAGCCATGACCGCCGCCAATTGCGACCACTTTTTTTTCTGAATAGATTGTCATTCGTTTTCTTATTTTCAGCTATACCAACTACAATTTAAATTAATCGATTTACTCTGAGTACTCAATAGGGGGCAAATTGAGTGAGCTGTGCGTTTTTTTTCACTCTAAGGGTGGAATCCCTCACAGTTTTTAAGTATTTTATGCGGTAGCTGCTGTTAAATTCTCAATTGTACAAATTGTGAACATGTAACGGTTGCCATAACTCCGAGCTCCGTAAGCTAAGTTCAGTGACGAATAAGCTTTGTGAGCCAGTGACATGATGTCACAAGGGCACAGTTGGAAATGACTATGCCTCCCGTGTTTGGAAAGGTGTTCCGTGGCGCAACAATTAGAAGATAAATTCCATCGCAAGTTTTACTACTTGCGTCTCTCTGTTACAGATGTTTGTAACTTTAAATGTACATATTGCTTACCTGATGGTTACAAGCCTTCGGGGCAAAAAAACTCGTCTTTTTTATCGCTTCCTGAAATTCAACGTGTAGTACGCGCATTTGCTGACTGCGGTACGAGTAAAGTTCGTATCACCGGTGGTGAGCCAAGTTTGCGTAAAGATTTTACGCAGATTATCGAAACGGTTGCCAATACTAACGGTATCCGCAAAGTCGCCACCACCACCAATGGCTACCGTATGGAGAAGCAAGTTGCCGAATGGCAGCAAGCGGGTTTAACGCATATCAATGTCAGTGTTGATAGTCTTGACCCACGTCTTTTCCATCAAATCACAGGCGAAAATAAGTTCAATCAAGTAATGGCGGGTATCGACCGAGCTTTCGAGGTTGGTTATTCACAGGTCAAAGTCAATGTTGTATTGATGAAAGATCTGAACTCACACCAATTGCCGCTATTTCTTGATTGGATTAAACACCGCCCAATTCAATTACGTTTTATAGAATTGATGCAGACTGGTGAAATGGACGAGCTATTTCAAAATCATCACGTCTCCGGTGTACAAATTCGCAATCAGTTGATCGCAAATGGTTGGTTACTCAAAATTCGCGAGAATAATGACGGTCCTGCTCAGGTTTTTGTTCACCCTGACTACCAAGGTGAAATCGGTTTGATCATGCCTTATGAAAAAGGATTTTGTGAAAGCTGTAACCGACTACGCGTATCCGCATTGGGTAAACTACATCTTTGTCTGTTTGGTGATCACGGGGTTGAACTGCGTGATCTGCTTGAGCAAGATGAGCAAGAACCTTTGTTAATTCAACGCATTCAAGAGCAGTTACAAACCAAGTCTGTTAGTCATTTCTTGCAAGATGGCAACACAGGTATGACGCCACATCTGGCATCAATTGGCGGCTAATCAAACTCTCTTCCAAATTATTTATCGCTGACGTAGAGCGGCGAACAAAACTAATCACGATAGGTAGGTGAGCAAATGGGTCATGCAGAAAGCAAGTTCCAACCAGCAAACATTGCAGTTCTAACCGTTTCTGACACTCGTACAGAAGAAAATGATACATCAGGTCGTTTCCTAGTAGAAAACGCTCAAGATGCAGGTCATAACGTTGTTGATAAGCAAATTGTTATTGATGACATGTACAAAATTCGTGCGATCGTTTCTCAGTGGATTGCTGATGAAAACGTGCAAGCAATCATGATCACTGGTGGTACTGGTTTCACTTCACGTGACAGCACGCCTGAAGCGCTTAAGCCTCTATTCGACAAAGAAGTAGAAGGTTTCGGTGAGCTATTCCGTCTGGTTTCTTACGAGGAAATCGGTACATCGACTATTCAGTCTCGCGCGATCGCAGGCTTTGCTAACCATACGGTAATTTTTGCGATGCCAGGTTCAACGGGTGCATGTCGTACTGGTTGGACAAAGATCATCAAGCAACAGCTAGATGCGAGCCACCGTCCTTGTAACTTTATGCCACACCTTTCAGTTTAATTACTGAATCATCGAACGCGGAGCACTCATGAGCCAGTTTACCCATATTAATGCTTCTGGCGAAGCAAACATGGTGGACGTATCGGGCAAGGCAGAAACAGTACGTGAAGCACGCGCTGAAGCTTTTGTTCATATGGCACCAGAAACCTTGCAATTGATTATGTCTGGTCAACATCACAAAGGTGATGTGTTCGCAACGGCGCGAATTGCAGGCATTCAAGCAGCCAAGAAAACGTGGGATTTGATCCCGCTTTGCCATCCACTACTGCTTTCTAAAGTGGAAGTGCAGCTAGAAGCGAATGAAGCGGAAAATTACGTACGTATTGAGTCGTTGTGTAAACTGGCAGGTAAAACGGGCGTAGAGATGGAAGCACTAACAGCCGCTTCGGTTGCTGCGTTAACCATTTACGATATGTGTAAAGCGGTACAGAAAGACATGGTGATTGGGCAAGTTCGTCTGTTAGAGAAACTTGGCGGTAAGTCTGGACACTTTAAGGTGGAAGCATGATTAAGGTTTTATTCTTTGCTCAAACTCGAGAGTTGGTTGAAACCGATGAACTGCAACTTGAAGGTGAATTCACTACGGTTGAAGAGTTGCGTGCTCATCTAGCGGCGCAAGAGGGCAAGTGGGATCTCGCACTTGATCCTGGACGTCTTTTGGCTGCGGTAAATCAATCAATCGTTCCACTGACTCACCCGCTAACCGCTGGTGATGAAGTTGCTTTCTTCCCACCGGTTACCGGAGGCTAAGATGGATCCTCGTGTATTAGTACAAGTTGAAGACTTCAACGTTGGCGACGAGTACCAAGCACTCGCGCAGAGCAATGCTTCTGGTGCCGTGGTGACTTTTGTCGGCAAAGTGCGCGACATGAACTTAGGCGACGATGTAGTGGGTCTTTCTCTTGAACACTACCCAGGTATGACAGAAAAAGCTTTGGCTGAAATCTGTAATGAAGCTGAGCAGCGCTGGCCGTTAGAAGGCATTCGTGTTATCCACCGCGTAGGTGATATGACAACTGGCGATCAAATCGTGTTTGTTGGTGTGGCTAGTGCGCATCGCGGCGCAGCATTTGAAGCGTGCGAATTTGTTATGGACTACCTAAAAACCAAAGCCCCGTTCTGGAAAAAAGAGCGCACAACAGAAGCGACACGTTGGGTAGACTCACGTGACTCAGATGCGAAAGCCGCAGAGCGTTGGCAAAACTAGTTTTTAGATTTGAGCCGTATTTTTTAAGACCATAGGTATTTGCCTATGGTCTTTTTTTATCTCTCTTACGTAGCGATAGATAAAACCTATCAGAAAAATTGTTGCTTTCCATTTAGTAAAATCAAGAAATTAGGCGACACTTAGATTAACAACGTTATTTCTCAATAGAGTTTAGTCAGTGGCGCGACATAGGAGACCAACATGGAATCGTTAAAAGTAAGAGACTACATGAAGCTACAAGCGGTAACTTTTACACCAGAGATGTCACTCAGTGCGGCCCTAGATAAAGTGATGGGTTCCGATTATCTAGGTGGACCTGTTATCGATGAGAATAAAAAAGTAATTGGCTTTTTGTCGGGACAAGATTTGCTCGATAAGTTGATTAAAGTGAGTTATTACTGTCAAGACACCCATATTGTTAGCGATTGCATGTACCCTGATGTGCTTTCGGTATCACCGGAAATGTCAGTGATTGAACTGGCTGAGATGATGCAAGTGGGTAAGCCAAAAGTTTACCCAGTGATCGAAAATGGTAAGCTAATCGGCATCATTACGCGAAAGGATGTTTTACGAGCCATCGCTAAAAATATCGATGAGTGTTTCAAGCATCCTGTGTGATAATAATTTTGAACGAGATAAAGGCGCCAAGGCGCCTTTTTGTTTTGTTGAACGTATGGAAGTGCAGATGTAAACGGATTTGAGGAGAAAGCATGGAAAATCAAAGTGCCAAGTTTGTTGAAGGCTCAACAATGCGCCATATTCTGGTGATGTCGGGGGCCGGTTCGGTTGGTCTTATGGCACTTTTTGTTGTCGATCTCCTTGATATGCTGTTTATCAGTATGCTTGGTCAAGTGGAGTTAGCGGCAGCCGTCGGTTTTGCTGGTACCTTGGTTTTTTTCTCGACTTCTATATCAATTGCGACGTCAATCGCGATGGGCGCGTTGGTGTCAAAAGCGATTGGCAGTAAGCAGTTTACGTATGCTCGAACCTTGAGTAGCAGTACGTTACTCACCGCATTTACTATTAGTTGTGTAGTCAGCGCAGTGATGTACAGCTACATTCCAGAGTTGCTCGCAGCCATCGGTGCACAAGGTTTCGCCGCTGAAAGAGCGGCGGCGTATTTGCAAATCTTAATACCGAGTGGTCCAATTCTCGCGCTTGGTATGGCGGCAGGGGCTGGTCTTCGTGCTGCTGGTGATGCTAAGCGTTCAATGTGGGCAACGTTGGCTGGTGGTATTGTTAATGCAGTATTAGACCCACTGTTTATTTTTGTTTTTAAATGGAACGTAGAAGGGGCGGCGGCCGCTTCGGTCATTGCACGAATCACTGTGTTCGTATTTTCAATCTACCCATTGATTAAAATCCATGATCTCGTTGCTCCTCCTTCTTGGTTTGCATGGCGCTGCAATGCCAAACCCATTTTGGCGATAGCACTTCCCGCGATTATTACCAATATCGCTACCCCGATTGGCAACGCGATTGTTACTTCATCATTGGCTCAGTTTGGTGAAGATTTTGTGGCAGGTTTTGCGGTAATTGGACGGATCATTCCGGTCTGTTTTGCTGTGATTTTCGCACTGTCCGGCGCGGTAGGACCGATTATCGGGCAGAACTTTGGCGCAGAACGTTTTGATCGAGTGAGAGAGACGCTCAATAACTCGTTAATTGTTACTACGATTTACACCATCTTGGTGTGTATTGTGCTCTATTTTGTTCAAGGTTTTATCATCAGTGGTTTCAGTCTTACCGGTGACGCTGCCTTAATTGTGGGCGTATTTTGTACTTATATTGCCATCACGAATATTTTTAATGGTATGCAGTTTGTCGCGAACACTTCGTTTAATAATTTAGGTAAACCGCTATATTCGACGGCACTAAACTTAGGGAAAGCGACATTAGGGACATTACCTTTTGTTCATCTCGGTGCGGTTTGGTTTGGCGCTTTAGGTGTCCTTTATGGTCAGGCTTTGGGTGCAATTGTATTTGGTTTAATCGCAATTTGGGTGCTTCGTAAGCACATTCGAGACTTGATGCAAGGTGAGGTCACAGAGCTTGAACCTAAAGATCCGGCGATTAAAAGTGTTAATACCACACCATTTTGTAGTCATGATGCGGTATTAATTGAAGAAGTAGCCGCGAATAAAACGAAATTGACCGATTAAAAGCTTGACCTTGGAGTGTACTCCAAGGTTTATGCTTAGGGTGTACTTTGATAGGAGAATCAATTATGTGCACCAAACATGAAGCATGCCGCACAAACAAAGCGGTAGCGAACCCAACTCAAGCTAGCTCATGCGCTAGCCCGAAAATTACCAGTATAAAAATGGCTGGCGTTGAAAGCACTGGCTCAGAGTGTTGTGCTAGCTCAACCTGTGGTAGCGGCTCTGATCCAAGTGATGAGGAAGGCGATTCCGGCTTATCTTCACAAGCGCGTTTTAGCCATAGCTGGAAAATTAATGGCATGGATTGTCCTTCTTGTGCCCGAAAAGTCGAAACCGCAGTCAACAAGATCCAAGGGATTACCGAAGCCAAAGTGCTGTTTGCCACTGAAAAGCTGATTATTAAGTCTAATGACGCCTCAATTGCCGCTTTGGTCGAACGAACTATTTTAGATACTGGCTTTACCTTTAGTGCACCCAATCAAAAATCGACCCAACCTAAGCCGACTGGCTGGCTACCGATTATTAAGCAAAATGGACAGATTATCGCGATTGCTGCGGCAATGGCTTTTGCCGGTTTGATTAAGCCTTATCAACCCCAGTTAAGTGAATGGTTGTTTATTCTTACCTGTTTGGTTGGCCTCTATCCCATTGCTAAAAAAGCCATCTCTTTAGCCAAATCAGGCACGCCATTTGCGATAGAAACCCTGATGAGTGTTGCCGCCATTGGTGCACTTTATTTAGGTGAAAGTGTTGAAGCGGCGATGGTACTGCTGCTATTTCTGATCGGTGAACGTTTAGAAGCTTTTGCCGCATCCCGCGCACGCAGTGGTGTACAAGCGTTAATGGAATTGGTGCCAGAGACCGCGACCAAGATCATTGATGGTAAGCGAGTGGAAGTCTCCGCGAGTGAACTCAATCTTGGTGACGTAATTGAAGTCGCACCGGGTGCTCGCCTTCCTGCTGATGGCAAAATTATCGCTGGTGCCGCAAGTTTTGATGAGAGTGCTTTAACGGGTGAGTCTATTCCGGTGGAACGCTTGGCGAATGAATCGGTGATGGCAGGAGCCGTGGTGGTCGATAAAGTCGTGCGCTTAACCATTACTTCGCGCCAAGGCGAAAATGCTATCGACAGAATTCTCCATCTGATCGAGGAAGCGGAGTCGCGTAAAGCACCGCTAGAGCGATTCTTAGATCGCTTCAGCCGTTGGTATACCCCATTGATGATGTTGGTCTCGCTGCTGGTGATCATCACGCCACCATTGTTGTTTGCTCAACCGTGGGAAACGTGGGTCTATCGTGGTCTCGCTTTATTGCTGATCGCTTGTCCTTGTGCCCTTGTGATTTCAACGCCTGCGGCAATCACCTCAGGGCTTGCGGCGGCGGCTCGTCGTGGTGCTCTGATTAAAGGCGGTGCGGCATTGGAGCAACTTGGTCATGTACAAACGGTAGCGTTTGATAAAACTGGTACGCTAACCAAGGGTAAGCCCGAGGTAACGGATGTTGTGCCTGCTGACCATATTGATTCAGTTTGGCTGCTGAAACACATCGCGGCAATTGAAGTTGGCTCGAGCCATCCTTTGGCGAGCTCTCTAGTGAAACACGCTGAGAGTAAAGGGATTGAATTACCCGAAGCTAGTGACAAACAAGCGCTAATTGGTAGTGGTATTCAAGGTGTGATTGATGGTGAGCTATTCCGAGCATTGGCACCGAGCAAGCTAGAGTTTGAATTAGACTTTGCTTTGAATCAGCGCGTAGCCGAGTTGGAAGATCAAGGCAAAACAGTGATTGTGGCACTGAAGCAGGATCAGGTGTTAGGTTTGATTGCTTGGCAAGATACGTTGCGTGAGGATGCGAAGCAGGCAGTGAAAGCGCTTAAAGCCCTTGGTATCAGCTCAATTATGCTTACCGGTGATAATCCACGCAGCGCTTCAGCGATCAGCTCGCAAATTGATATCGACTTTCAAGCCAGTTTACTACCGCAAGACAAAGTACACTTTGTTGAGCAGTTGTCATCACGCAATAAGGTTGCAATGGTCGGCGACGGTATTAATGATGCACCAGCGATGAAAGCGGCGAGTATCGGTATTGCGATGGGCGGCGGAACCGACGTTGCGCTGGAAACCGCCGATGCGGCTATTACTCATAACCGTTTGGTTGAGTTGCCAGCCATGATTGAGTTGTCTCGCGCAACATTGAACAACATTCGCCAGAATATTGCGTTGGCATTAGGTCTAAAAGGGGTATTTTTAGTCACCAGCTTGTTAGGTATTACGGGGTTGTGGGTTGCGGTGTTAGCCGACAGTGGTGCGACAGCGATTGTGACGCTCAATGCGCTCCGACTACTTAAATTTGAAAGTAAGCTTGATTAACTCCCCTTTGCTGCGTTGGTAGCAAGTTAAGGTTGAAAGTAAAAATAGCCACTAAAGTCAATTTAGTGGCTATTCTTTTTATGCAATCACATCAGTTGTTATACATTGTTATGTGATGCCAACCGTTTTTATGTGCAAGTTGGTGGTTTATTACTTTTTTATGTGTGACATGTATCACTCTATATCCTAGGTGAGTTAGTTACATTAGTTGCGTACCCAATGAATTTATAGATCGAGTGTTAAACAACAACTCGACGTAATAAGGAGTTTCCTCATGTCTCAAGCTGTATTCCATTTAGGTGTTACCGAAGCCGATCTAGCTGGCGCAACTCTAGCGATCATTCCAGGTGATCCTGCGCGTGTACAAAAAATTGCAGAGGAAATGGAAAACCCAGTTTTTCTAGCCAGTCATCGTGAATACACACTTTACCGTGCAGAGCTTGATGGCAAGCCAGTTATTGTGTGCTCAACCGGTATTGGCGGTCCTTCAACATCGATTGCGGTAGAAGAGCTTGCTCAATTAGGCGTACGCACTTTCCTACGTGTTGGTACCACAGGTGCAATCCAACCGCACGTTAATGTGGGTGACATGATCGTCACTACAGGCTCTGTTCGTCTTGATGGCGCAAGCTTACACTTTGCACCAATGGAGTTCCCAGCCGTGGCTGACTTTGAAGTTGCGACCGCAATGAAAGCGGCAGTTGAAGAGAGTGGTGCAACGGTTCACATGGGTGTGACGGCATCAAGTGATACTTTCTACCCAGGTCAAGAGCGTTACGATACTTTCACTGGTCGAGTTGTTAAGCGTTTCCAAGGCTCAATGCAAGAGTGGCAAGAAATGGGCGTACTAAACTTCGAGATGGAGTCAGCAACGCTACTTACCATGTGTGCAAGCTCAGGGCTAAAAGCTGGTTGTGTTGCCGGTGTGATTATCAACCGTACGCAGAAAGAGATCCCAGATCACGCGACGCTAAAAGAAACCGAAGCACGTTCAATCAAAGTGGTGGTCGAAGCTGCACGTAAAATGCTGTAAGGCGATTGCCTGATGCTTGAGTCTGACGATTTAAAGTGATTTCTAGAAAAGATGCCGACCGTTGAAGTCGAATGAGTCAGCTTAAATGAATACCCCAAACACCCTCAATATTTAGCAATAAGTATTGGGGGTGTTTTTATAATGGCGTGTGGCGTTAGCCTGCAAACTCGATTGAGTCTGGGCGTTGGGTAAACTGCACACCGTTTAAGAAGTCACACAGTAGCTCATCACTACATTCTTTGTAGTTCTTATTGTTTGGCTTGCGGAAGAAAGCACCAATCTCATACTTGCTAAGGCTGATGCCCATTAGCTCAAGCGCATCTAACACATCTTCGTTCTTCATATTTAGCGCGATACGCAGTTTCATAAAGATCATGTTATTCGTCAGTTGTAGCTCAGGTTTTGGTTGCTCACCTTCTTTCTTGCCACGCTTAAGGTTAATAAAACCATTTAAAAATACCGCAAGATCTTTATCTTTCATTTTGGCGAAAGATTTTTCGTTCTCTGCTTTCAACCAGTTGTTCACTTGGTCATGGGCAACCGACACATCAGCTTGCTCAAAAGCTTTGATAATTTGGGCATTTTTCAGGTTCAAAGCGTGCTGAATGCGACGCAAAATTTCATTATTAGTCAAAGGTGATCCTAGTCTGGCTATGGGTTGAAGCGAATTGCTGCAACGAACGATATCAAGAATGAGCGCGACTCTATCAGAGAATGACCGCTATCAACAGAACTAATGGTTTTACGGTTAGTGCGCTTTACTCTTTTCTGTGTGAATGGTGGCAGATGAAATATCGGGCAGAGCCTGATAGAGGCTTTGCGTAATGTCAGACAACATATCATCATAAACTTGAGCAATGAGCTGTGAGATATCGGTGGTGAGTTGATAGAGATCTGCTTGGTTGATATCCAGTTTGTTTGCTGCAACCAGTTCATCGAGTTGCTCAAGCACTTGGGTGCCAACGGGAGAACGAATTGGCAGGGGGCTGATCAAACTGAGTTGGTGCAGTTTATGGCGAACTTTATCGCCGTAGTATCTGACTCTCATTTCACCAATTGGCTGATCAATCTCTTGAATACAAATTCTCAGTTGCGTTAATACCTCCATGCTGTCGAGCACTTGCTGCCAGTTCATATGGTATTCATCACTGAGATCGGCACGCCCAGACTCTAAAAGCCAAGCCAGAGCGATATCATCAATCAGAAACATACAGTGACGAATCGCCGTACCATGAATACGCTGGTTGCGGGCAAACGAACGTTGCTGCCACTCATTACTCAATCCTTTGAGTTTCATTTGCAGCACTCGGTACATGGGTTTATGGTCAAAATTAGCCAAGCTGATTAATCGGCTAGATTCTTTGTCTAGCTGTTGATCAATTTGCACCAGCGTATCCTCAATCGCTGAGTGGTTATTGGTCGTAGCAGCATGGTGAGTAACAGCGCGATGCTTTCGGCATAGCTCCATTACTAAGCGCAAAGTAACGATTTGTTGATAGTTACGCTGGTGGGAAAGAGAACGTTGCCTTGAGTAGTGATAGATCAAAATCAGAATGAGAACGGAAACCGAGATAGAAATAATAATGAACATAGCGACTCCTTGCTGCTGGTGGCATTAGAGTCTCAGCACTATCAGTGCCAGATTTTAAGCTGTTAATTATCAATAATTTAGAGTGAGAAGCTTTGTGTGGCTGTACCATTTTGGTGCAGTGGTTCACCAGTGAGGGGAGGGTATAATACCAACCAGCATAAGTCTTTAATCATTCGTGCTGATTAAAATCGCTTATAACGTTGTTGCAGATTTTGTAATTAGAATAACTAGTTAGCGGCAATCTGCGCCTAGTTCTAAGCGATTTTCCTTGCGCAATTTTCTGACCACTTACTTATCCTGATTGGTATAAAGTCGTTAAATAAAAAAATCCCCGCAGAGGCGAGGATTTTAAAGTGATTACAATACAAGCTTGAAGCTTACATTACACGCATACCAGGTTGAGCACCTTCGTGTGGTTCAAGGATCCACAGGTCGGCACCGCCAGGACCTGCTGCTAGGATCATGCCTTCAGACATACCAAACTTCATCTTACGAGGTTTAAGGTTAGCGACCACAACCGTTAGTTTACCTACTAGGTCTTCTGGGTTGTAGGCAGCTTTAATGCCTGAGAATACTTGACGCATTTCACCACCGATATCCAATTGGAATTTCAGTAGTTTGTCTGCTTTTGGCACTGCTTCACAAGAAACGATTTTCGCGATACGTAGATCAACTTTTGCAAATGCATCAAACTCAATTTCTTCTGCGATTGGGTCTTTGCTTAGCTCAGTTTCAGTTTTCGCTGCTTCTGCTTTCTCTTTTGCTGCCATTTCTGCTGCTGCGTCTTCTTTTGATGCTTCGATCATCGCTTCGATGTTCTTAGGATCAATACGGTTGAACAGAGCTTTAAACGCCGTGATTTCGTGAGCCGTTAGTGGCGCAGCAATACCTTCCCAAGTTAGTTCTTGGTTTAGGAACGCTTCAGTACGAGCCGCAAGTGCTGGCATTACTGGTTTTAGGTAAGTCATCAGAACGCGGAATAGGTTGATACCTACCGAACAGATTTCTTGAAGTTCCTGATCTTTGCCTTCTTCTTTTGCCACAACCCAAGGTGCTTTTTCATCAACGTATTGGTTTGCTTTGTCAGCCAATGCGGTGATTTCACGAATTGCACGACCAAATTCGCGAGTTTCGTAAAGCTCAGCAATGCGATCTGCTGCTGCAACGAATTCGTTGTATAGCTCAGGCTCTGCGAAGTTTTCAGCCAGTTTGCCTTCAAAACGTTTAGTAATGAAGCCAGCGTTACGTGATGCTAGGTTAACAATCTTGTTTACTACGTCAGCGTTTACACGTTGAGAGAAGTCTTCAAGGTTAAGGTCTAGGTCATCAATACGGCTGTTTAGTTTTGCCGCGTAGTAGTAACGTAGACATTCTGGGTCTAGGTGATTTAGGTAGGTGCTTGCTTTTACAAACGTACCTTTCGACTTAGACATTTTCGCGCCGTTTACCGTTACGTAGCCGTGAACGAATACGTTGTTTGGCTTACGGAAACCGCTGCCTTCTAGCATTGCAGGCCAGAATAGGCTGTGGAAGTAAACGATGTCTTTACCGATGAAGTGGTACAGCTCAGTTGTGCTGTCTTTCTTCCAGTATTCGTCGAAATCTAGACCTTCAGTTTTGTCACATAGGTTCTTAAATGAAGCCATGTAGCCAACAGGTGCATCTAGCCATACGTAGAAGAATTTGTTTTCTTCGCCTGGGATTTCAAAGCCAAAGTATGGTGCATCACGTGAGATATCCCACTGTTGCAGACCAGACTCAAACCATTCTTGCATCTTGTTCGCAGTTTCAGATTGTAGCGAGCCTGAGCGAGTCCACTCTTGTAGCATGCTTTCAAACTGAGGTAGGTCGAAGAAGAAGTGCTCAGAATCTTTCATGATAGGTGTTGCGCCAGACACTGCTGATTTTGGATTAATCAGTTCAGTTGGGCTGTACGTTTCACCACAGTTATCACAGTTATCACCGTATTGGTCTTCAGACTTACACTTAGGGCAAGTACCTTTAACAAAACGGTCTGGTAGGAACATCTCTTTTTCTGGGTCAAACAGCTGAGAGATAGTACGGCTAGAAATAAAGCCGTTTTTCTTCAGTTGTAGGTAGATGTGAGACGCCAGTTCGCGGTTCTCTTCTGAGTGCGTGCTGTGGTAGTTATCAAAACTGATATCGAAGCCAGCGAAGTCTTTTTGGTGCTCTTCGCTTACTGCTGCGATCATCTCTTCTGGAGAGATACCCATCTGTTGAGCTTTAAGCATGATCGGCGTGCCGTGAGCGTCGTCAGCACAGATGAAGTTTACAGTGTTGCCACGTAGGCGTTGGTAACGAACCCAGATGTCAGCTTGGATATGCTCAAGCATATGACCTAGGTGGATCGAACCGTTAGCGTACGGAAGGGCACAAGTTACCAGCATTTTCCTTGCAGGAAAGTTTCTTGGATCGTTTGCCATACTTAATATTCGCTTTTCTCGATAGGTACAAAAAATAGAGACTAATACTACCCGATTCAAACAGCGACTCCAAGGTGTCAAATTGGCAATCCCCTAGTTTTTTCAGGGTTCTGTATCGGCGATTCGAGTGCTACGATGGGAGGGATAAAGGAGGACCTATGCGTCAGTTCAATTCCAAACAAGATTTTTGCGATTGGTTAAGCCAATACGAGCACCATTCTGTGATTCAAAACTGGGCATCGACACCGGGTATTGTCAGTGTTGATGCAGAAGGTTTTTTTGATATTAAACTGCCTTATGCTGCGAATCAGTTAGTGACGGACATCGATCAGTGGATTCAAGCTCAGCAGCAGAGCCAAGCGGTGGCAAAATTTAACTACCGTATTGGTGTGCAGGTGAAAACACTGGCGAATCACGTTGGCAGTTCGGTCAAAGGTGTGAAAAACATTATTGCGGTTACCTCTGCGAAAGGCGGCGTCGGTAAGTCGACCACCTCAGTAAACTTAGCGTTAGCCATCTCACGTAGCGGTGCCAAAGTTGGGCTACTTGATGCGGATATCTATGGTCCTTCTGTACCTATGATGATTGGCCAAGTAGAGGCGCAACCCGCAGTACGCGATAATAAGTGGATGCAGCCAGTTGAAGCCCATGGCATTTATACTCACTCGATTGGTTATCTGGTATCTAAAGATGAAGCCACCATTTGGCGTGGTCCGATGGCATCGAAAGCATTGGCTCAATTACTCAATGAAACGGATTGGCCGGAGTTGGATTACCTTGTGATTGATATGCCGCCAGGCACGGGTGATATTCAATTGAGCCTCGCGCAGCAGATTCCAGTCACAGGTGCGGTGATTGTTACTACTCCGCAAGATCTTGCTTTAGCTGATGCGCGCAAAGGTGCCGCGATGTTCGATAAAGTGGGGATCCCTTTGGTCGGTTTGGTTGAGAACATGAGTTACCACATCTGCAGCAATTGTGGTCACCAAGAACATATCTTTGGTACGGGTGGCGCGGAGAAAATGTCAGCAGAATATAACTTGGATTTATTGGGGCAGATCCCACTCGATATTCATCTGCGTGAAGATATTGATGCGGGTTGTCCGACCGTGGCTGCACGCCCAGACTCAGTGCATACCAAACAGTACCTAGAACTGGCTGAAGCAGTCTGTGCTCGCCTCTACTGGCGAGGTGATGTTCAACCCGATGCTATCAATATCACCACGTTGTAAGTGTTGTTGCATATCTATATTTAGCTGGCGTTATGCCAGCTAAACGTTTGCTCTACCTTTTCTTATTCCATTTTGTATAGAAAGACGATTTCGTCTATTACTTTCTGGTATCTCACCAATGAACTCCCTATAATCAGGCAGTTTAATTTGGCTCTGCTAACCTTTCCATGCCAAACTATTAGCAGGTCACAGCTCACCAATCAATTCATCGGGTGCAAGAATAATGTCTGATAATAATCAATGTGTAATCGTCGGTATTGCTGGCGCTTCAGCTTCTGGTAAAAGCTTAATCGCAAGCACTATTTATAATGAACTTCGCGAGAAGGTAGGCGATCATCAAATTGGTGTAATTACGGAAGATTGCTACTACAACGACCAGACTCATCTGAGCATGGAAGAACGTGTAAAAACCAACTATGACCACCCGAGTGCACTAGATCACGATCTACTGTGTGATCACCTAGAGAAACTAGTTAAAGGTGAAGCGGTTGAAGTGCCTGAGTACAGCTACTCAGAGCATACTCGTACAGAGAACACCACAACAATGACACCAAAGAAAGTGATCATTCTTGAAGGTATTCTACTTCTAACAGATCCACGTCTACGTAAACTGTGTCACGCGACAGTATTTATGGATACTCCGCTTGATATCTGTCTACTGCGCCGTGTTAAGCGTGACGTAGAAGAACGTGGTCGTACAATGGAATCGGTACTTAAGCAGTACCAAGAGACTGTACGTCCAATGTTTATGCAGTTTATTGAACCATCAAAGCAATACGCAGATATCATCGTTCCTCGCGGTGGTAAAAACCGTATCGCAATCGATGTGCTTAAAGCGCACATTGCTAAGCTTCTGAAATCTTAACCTAATTCTGATTTTAGAGACTTTATTTTCTTCTAGATAAGTGGCACTTTAAGTGCCACTTTCTTTTTGCTGCAAGATAATCGTTTTTGTACTAATTTTGCGCTAAACCATTATACTTTCAGTAAACTTTTCCCATATCGCCGCTAGGCAGTTAAGCAAGGACTCTGCTGATGAAGAAAATCGCGTTAGTGCTCGCCATTCCTATCGTGGCAATCATCGCCGCCATATTGGCATTGGTGTTGCTCGTTAATCCTAACCAATTCAAACCGCTAATCGTTGAGCAAGCTAAACAGCAAACTGGTTTAGATCTTGTGATTGAAGGCGATATTGATTGGCAATTCTTCCCTTCGGTTGGTTTTACGTTAGGCAAAACTGAACTGAAGAACCCACAAGGTTTTAGTCAACCCAATTTGTTTAAAGTCGAACAGGTCGGTATTGATGTATCAGTGATGCCGCTGTTTAGTCAGCAGCTAGAAATTGGCAATGTGACACTTGATGGTGCAGAGTTTTATCTTGAAACGCGTAAAGATGGCGTGAAAAACCTTGATGCGTTGCAAGCAAATAAACCGCAAGCTGCTTCTGAGACAAAACAATCTGCACCGGAAAATACGCCAGCGACAGAGCCGAGTGCACAACCAGCATCTGCGTGGACGATCAGCCTAGCGGGGATCTCGATCACCAATGCATTACTTGATATTCAAGATGAGCAGGCAGGTACGCACACCAAACTATACGATGTGTCACTAACCTTAACCGAGTTCGCTTTGGATGCTTGGAGCAAAGCAGATTTTGCGATGAAAGGTGAAACCAATCAGCAACAATTTGCAGCGCAAGGCACCGCAGAGCTGAAATTGATGACAGGTTTTACTCAATATGAGCTGAAAAACATCAGCTTTGACGCGAGTTATAGTGATGCGACTAACAAGATCGAATCAGCTTCTATTCAATTGGATACCTTTGCTTTCGATCAAGCCAACAACCTTAAATACGCTGTGAAAGGAACCGCGGCAGACTTAGCCCTTGACCTAAAAGGTGGTGCGCAGCTGACGGTGGATAAAGCGATCAGTAAAGTGACTATGAAGCAGTTGGGTCTAGATGCGACATTTGAAGGCGCTACGCTGCCACAATCGCCAATGAAAGTGGATATGGCATCAGACTTAACATTTGATTTAACTAACAGCCACTTAAGTTTTGTATTAGAAAAACTGACGGCGAACGCCTTGCAGTTTGACGGTAAGCTGGACGTGACTCTTGCTGAGATTCCCAAGATTGTCTTTAACCTTCACAGCCCTGAAATTGACGTTGATGCCTTCCTAGGCGCTGACAAAGACGAGCAAGCCAAGGCGGACAAGGATGAAGCGAAGTCAAATGAATCGGCAGAAATTGCCAAGGATGACAGTAATCAAGAACCTGATCTCTCTGCGTTAAAAACACTGGATGTGACCGGTGCAATCACGATTGATAAGTTCAAAGCAGGCAACGCTAAAATGCAAAATGTTGCCGCTAAATTTAGCGTTAATCGTGGTCTAGTGAAACTCACCTCATTCAGCTCAAACCTTTACGATGGCTCTATCAAAGCGACTGCTACGTTAGATGCGCGTAAATCGCCAGCGACCTACAGTGCGAAGAAGCAGATCAAAGGGGTGCAAGTGCTGCCGTTACTGATTGATGTGGCACAAAACGATAAGCTAGAGGGTACTGGCAATATTGATGTGAATGTGACGGGTAAAGGTCTTGCGACAACCACAATGAAGCAAAACCTTGCGGGTACAATTAAGATCAACTTTGCGGATGGTGCAGTTAACGGTATCAACGTCGCGCAATTAATTCGAGAGAACTACGCGAAGTTCAAAGGTGAATCTTTAGAAGGTCAAGAGCAAGTTAAGAAAACCGACTTCAGTGCGATGACAGCAACACTAAACTTGAAAAATGGTGTGGTGTCGACCAATAACCTTCACGCTCAATCACCATTGCTACGTGTACGTGGCGAAGGCAGTGCAAACTACCTCAATGATACCGCAGATTTTACGATCAGCACCTCGATTGTTGGCTCACTAGAAGGGCAAGGTGGTAAGGATATCGATGAGCTAAAAGACATCACGATTCCAATCAACGTATCAGGCAAATGGGCGGATCCGAAGTTCAAATTGGTCTTTGATGATGTGCTGAAACAGAAAGCACAAAAAGAGATCGACCGTGGTCTTGAAAAGCTTGATGAAAAATTAGGCGAGAAAATCAAAGATGAAAAGACCAAAGAAGCCATTAATGGCTTGCTAAAAGGTCTGTTTAATTAACTCTTTAGAGCGTTCAATCGAAGCCCGCGTGATGACGCGGGCTTTTTTATACTTGGTACATTTATCTGATAGCGGTGATGCATTAGCCAGTCACAATCAGATTGGCGAAATTACCAATCCACGCCTTTAAGCGCTTTAACGCCAGACTCAAACGCATGCTTGACGTTTTTCACTTCAGATACGGTATCAGCCATCTCAATTAGAGTGCGATGCGCCGCTCGTCCGGTAATCACAACAGACTGCATTTTCGGGCGATTATTGAGCGCTTCAACCACTTCATCAAGATCAATGTAGCCGTAAGTAACCATATAAGTCAGCTCATCAAACAAAATGACATCAATAGACTCATCTTGCAGCATGCGTTTGCACTCTTGCCACACCAATTGAGCGGCCTCGGTATCGGCTTGTTTATTTTGCGTTTCCCAAGTGAAGCCCGTTGCCATGACTTGAAATTCAACCCCGAGCTTTTCTAGCAGATTACGCTCACCGTTGTCCCAAGTACCTTTAATAAACTGAGCCACTGCGCATTTTTGACCATGACCAACAGCACGAGCGATAGTGCCAAAACCTGAAGTAGATTTGCCTTTACCGTTACCAGTGATGACCAAAATTAAACCTTTAACTTCGGTTGCGGCAGCAACTTTGGCGTCTACCTGCTGTTTTACCTTCTCTTGTCGTGCTTTATGACGTTGTTGTTTGTCGTTTTCTGTCATGTTGCTAATTCCTTTTTTCGATTCGCTATTCTCGCTATGATAGACCAACCCAAGGGTAAGAAAAACCATTGATAATTCAGGGGAACGAATGAAAAAGATATTGGTTGTCTGTATGGGAAATATCTGCCGATCACCAACGGGTGAAGCCGTATTGCGTGCCAAGGCAAAGCAATTGGGGATTGATGTGGAGGTAGACTCAGCGGGTACGATTGGCTATCACCAAGGTAATCCACCTGATGAACGCTCACGACAAGCTGGCGAGAGACGCGGCTATTCGTTTAAAGGTATTCGTTCCCGTCAGGTTGAGCCACAAGATTTTACCTACTTTGATTTAATCCTGGCGGCAGATAATGATAATTTAAGCGATCTTCAAGCAATCTGCCCAGCAGAGCACCAATTTAAATTAAAGCTTTATCTGAGCTTTGGAGATTCGGAGCAACAAGAAATTCCTGACCCATATTATGGTGGTGAGCGAGGATTTGAGTTAGTACTAGATTTGTTGGAGGACGCAGCGGAGAGCGTACTGCGTCAGTTATAAATAGGAAAATTAGGCCGCCATTATGCGGCCATTGAAATAGTCATTGGTGACAATGTACTCCGTGTTACGGATGACTTCGTCTTGAACTTCTGCCCAATTTTGTCCGTTAGCTTCACCACATGGAACAACACCTCCAACGCGAATATTGAAAGGGTCGAGTTCTTTTGCCCAGCTTTGAGTAAACCCTGACACAAATGAAGATGCATTATCAAAACCCGCCATATCCTCATAGTTGGTGTAACCAATCACGTTGACGATCACGCCGCATTTATTCTCTTTTCTCATTCTATCGGCAGACACTTGCCCAAAGCCAAACAGCGTACTCGCCATTGAAGACAGGTTCATGGCAAAAGTGTCGTAAGCGCTGTGCTCAAAAATGTTTGGGATCGCTTTGGTGGTAAAGGTATTGATTAAAATGTCAGGCGAGCGCCCCAATGACGTCTCGATTGATTGAAATAAATGACGAATAGATGGGATTGAATAATCTTTAAGATCATATCGATGGACATTGTCATTGGTTGTGCGGCAACGTTGATAGGTTTCATCTAGAAGACGTTTGTCGCTATCACATAGAATAATGTGTGCACCTAAAGATGAAAAATGAGCTGCGAGTGTGCTCCCAACTCTAGAACCAGCAGAGGTCACTAACACAACTGCATTGTCTATTTTCATACCTTTGCTCTCCATCGATTGGTGACTAAATTTCTGTTCACAACAGAATGGTAGATTTATTGTTATTTAGATGTGAATAACATCAAATAAGCTGTGAGTATGTAGTATTAGTTGTCAGTTTTTTGCGTCTATTCACAAACTTGTAAACCCAAATATTGAATAGAAAAATATGTGCTAGAGCTCGCAATTCATTATGCTTGTGCGCGGATCTGATAAGTTCTTTGTGCTTCAACTAATTGATTATACAGATCAAAAGGCATGAGCTTCTTCGGCTCTTTCTCGCCAAGTTGGCGCTGTTGATGTAAAGACAGGTTATGGTAAACCTCTTCCGGAAGGGTATGGGTTTGTTCAGGAAGATAAACCAGCGCCTCTGGCATCAAATAGTGCGCAAGCTTTGCACTGGCGAGACCGCCTTGATGAAATTGGTGCGCTTGTTGTGCCGATATTTGATATGAGCTTTGGTCTGCTTGTAGCTGTTGAGGGCGCTGCAAATCAAAACGCTGACGTAAGGTTTGGTCTGTAATCTCAACATTATCAATTTGCTCGACAGGCGTGTTGTCACGTACGTCATTAGAGAACATTGAAAGGAGTAAAGCGAAGTCGGCACGACGACCTTCGTGAACGGCATGGTTAATCCCCGTACCGAACTGAAGTTCGTTGATAGCACTGATGTTATTGATCGCGTCGATTTGCATTGCGTCCCTCACTTTCCAGTTAAGTTAACGGCTAACTGTCGAGAAACTTTAAGCAAATTTTGCTGATAAACGAAAAAAGCCTGCATGATGCAGGCTTTTGAAATTTTGCGTAACCGCTGGATTACTTAGCTAGGTTCTCTGCTACGAAATCCCAGTTAACTAGAGCCCAGAAACCGTTCATGTAGTCTGGACGAACGTTACGGTAGTCGATGTAGTACGCGTGTTCCCATAGGTCAACAGTTAGAAGCGGAGTTACGCCTTCTTCTGTTAGAGGAGTAGCCGCGTTTGAAGTGTTAACGATCTCTAGAGAACCGTCAGCTTTCTTCACTAGCCAAGTCCAAGATGAACCGAAGTTGTTGATTGCTGAGTCAGTAAACTTAGCTTTGAACTCTTCGAAAGAACCGAATGCTGCGTTGATTGCGTCCGCTACTGCACCTGTTGGCTCGCCACCCGCGTTTGGCGCTAGACAGTGCCAGTAGAACGTGTGGTTCCAGATTTGAGCTGCGTTGTTAAATACACCGCCAGTAGAAGTTTTAACGATCTCTTCTAGAGTCTTACCTTCAAACTCAGTACCTGGGATCAGGCCGTTAAGTTTTACAACGTAAGTGTTGTGGTGCTTACCGTGGTGGAAATCTAGTGTTTCAGCTGAGATGTGTGGTTCTAATGCGTCTTTCGCATAAGGCAGAGCTGGTAGTTCAAATGCCATTGCTCGTTTCTCCATATATATAGAAAGAGATAACACTCTTTCAATTGCTTCCAGATGTTTATTGTTTTATCCGACTCGCAGCCTTGCGCGTCGTTGTCAATTTGACTGACTTGTTGCTAGTTTATCAAGTTTTTACGTGATTAAAAGCACACGGGAGTAAATAGTTATAGAAAAAATTCGTTTCTAACTGTTTATTTAAGCACATAAAAAACGTGGTTTTAGCGAAAATTCAGTGAAATCAGCTTGAGATTACGCCTAGGTAGATAACGTGTTAAGATAGCGTGAAAACGCCTTTAGTAATACCCGCAATAATTCTGTGCTTTTTATTCTTCAACAATGGTTTAAAATGTGCTGATATCTTGCAGTAACTCCATCAGAGGAAGCAATGGAAACTATTGAAAAAATCAAACAGCAAATCGCAGAGAACTCAATCCTTCTTTACATGAAGGGTTCACCTAAACTACCTAGCTGCGGTTTCTCTTCACAAGCGGCTCAAGCACTAATGGCTTGTGGCGAAAAATTCGCTTATGTAGATATTCTACAAAACCCAGACATCCGTGCAGAGCTTCCAGCATACGCGCAATGGCCAACATTCCCACAACTTTGGGTTGAAGGTGAGCTAATTGGTGGCTGTGACATCATCATCGAAATGTTCCAAAAGGGCGAACTTCAGCCGCTAGTTAAAGAAGCAGCTGCACGTGCTCAAGGCGATGCTGAATAATACTGTTTAAATTCACAGTTTTTCTTGATTTATAAGGGTCACATTCGATAATGTGACCCTTATTTTTTTGTGCTGCTGATAGAGATCACTAGGTACGTTATGTCACGTTTATTTATTGCTGAAAAACCAAGTTTAGGGCGAGCAATTGCTGCGGCACTTCCCGGGCCGAAAAAGAATGAACAAGGTTTTATTCGTTGTGGTAACGGTGATGTGGTGACTTGGTGTATAGGTCACCTGCTAGAACAGGTTGAGCCAGACGTCTATGACGAGCGCTATAAAAAATGGAACCTCAATGATTTGCCGATTGTGCCAGAGCAGTGGCAGTTAAGACCGCGCAAGTCAGCCAGTAAGCAATTGACGGTAGTACGTAAGTTACTTAAAGAGAGCGCACAAATCATTCACGCCGGTGACCCGGATCGAGAAGGGCAGCTCTTGGTTGATGAGGTGTTGGATTATTGCAAGGTATCTCAAAGCAAAAAGCAGAGTGCTCAGCGTTTGTTGATCAGTGACCTTAACTTACCTGCGGTGAAACGTGCAATTGGTTCAATGCGCAGCAACCGTGACTTTATTCCGCTCTCTGTATCGGCTTTAGCACGCTCTCGTGCCGATTGGCTCTATGGCATGAATATGTCTCGCGCTTATACCCTTTTAGGTCAGAAGGCCGGTTATCAAGGCGTATTGTCAGTGGGGCGGGTGCAAACTCCGGTATTGGGTTTAGTGGTACGCCGCGATGAAGAGATCGAGAACTTTATTCCGCGTGACTATTTCAGTCTCCATGCGCTGATTCCATATCAAGGCGAGTTTGGTGCGTTTGATATCCGTGCTAAATGGCAACCAAGTGATGCTTGTAAGCCTTGGCAAGATGAAGAAGGGCGAGTGCTGAATCGTAAGCTGGTGGAAAATGTTGCCAGTCGCATAGCCAATCAGCCCGCCAAGGTGACCGAGTCTCAGCAAAAGCAAACGAAGCAAGCTGCGCCACTGCCGTATTCATTGTCTGCACTGCAGATCGATGTCGCCAAACGCTATGGCATGAGTGCGCAACAAGTGCTGGACACGTGTCAGTCATTGTATGAAAAACACAAGTTGATTACCTATCCTCGTTCGGATTGTCGCTACTTGCCGCAAGAACATTACGCACAAGCGGGTAGTGTGTGTCAGGCTATTGCCCATAACGCTAAAGAGATGAGCGCTGCGGTTAATGGCGCTGATTTAGCGCTTAAGTCAAAAGCATGGAATGATAAAAAAGTCGACGCGCACCACGCAATTATACCCACGCCAAAGCAGGCTTCAGTCAATGGGTTGTCGGGCAATGAAATGAAAGTGTATCAGATGATTGCTCGTCAATATTTGATGCAATTTTATCCGCCAGCTGTCTATGCAGAAGCCAAGTTGGTGTTTGATATTGCCGGTGGTGTGTTTGTGGCAAAAGGTCGTCAGTTGGTTGCCGCAGGTTGGAAAGCCTTGATGGGTAAAGCGGACGATGACGACGCAGGTGTCGATAACGTGCCGCCCCTAGCGGAAGGGACAGTGCTGACTTGCCGTGAAGGGGAGATTAAGCAGCACCAAACTGAGCCGCCAAAACACTTTACCGAAGCAACGCTGCTGCAAGCGATGACAGGGATTGCTCGTTTTGTTGAAGATAAAGAGCTGAAAAAAATTCTACGCGAAACCGATGGTCTTGGCACTGAAGCGACGCGAGCGGGTATTCTCGATACGCTATTTAAGCGCCAGTTATTAACTAGACAAGGTAAGAGCATCCTAAGTTCACCAGCCGGTCGAGGGTTGATCCATGCACTGCCTAATGAGTCGACTTATCCGGATATGACCGCCAATTGGGAGCACCAACTGCAAGGCATGGCAGAACGAAATCATGCTTATCAGCCATTTATGCAAGCATTGCAGGAGCGAATCACAAATTTGATGACTCAAGTGAAAGGTGGTGAAGTGCCCGAGTCTTTGCGCCATCTACCGAAAGTTGAGCGACCAGCGTTTAAGCGTAAAAAGCGTTCATTCACTAAATCGACAGGCAAAAAGCCAGCGTCAGGGAAAGGTAAAGCGAGTAAATAACAGAGGCGGCTACGTCACAAAGCCGCGCTCGAACTAATCAAATAGGTTGCCATTATCAGCGATCGCTCCGCGTACATCATTTTGCGTCAATACTCGTTTACCAAGTTCACTTTTCACCTGCTTGCCCAAGTCAATCAAAGCATCTCGATTGGCTTGAGTTTGGCGTTTGCCAGCACTTCGTAGACAGTAATTCAACTCATGCGCTTCACTGAAATTCACTAGATGTTTATCCGCCATCAGACTCTCCTTATTGAGTGAAATCATTTTAATTTTGGAAGCCGGAGGCGAATTTTCAAGCGCGTTTAATAAGTTTATAAACTCGCTTGTATAGGGAATGTTGTAGCTAATTGATCACCAAGGAATTTGACTACCATCGAAATTGATAAACTGCCCGGATTGATCCTGGGTCAAATTAGCGATTACCTGTGTTAAGCCATTCACTGAGGTTGCGACATCAATCAGGGCATTAGGTCCGCCCATCTCGGTTTGAACCCAGCCCGGGTGCAGTGCCACGACAGTAAACCCTTGAGGTGAGAGATCATTGCTTAAGCTTTTGACCACCGAGTTTAGCGCTGCTTTTGATGAACGATAGATATAGCCCCCACCTGAGGTGTTCTCGGTCATACTGCCGACTTTCGATGATAAACAAGCAATGGTTGAAGAATCGCTTTGAGTGAGATTGAAATGCAGTGCCTCGACTAATTTAAGTGGCGCTATCGAATTGGTTTCAAATACCTTGCGCCATTCGTTAACGTCGGTATTGCCAAAACCATAGCCTTTAGGACCATAGTAGCCTGCATTATTGATTAGCAGATCGAGTCGTCCAATCGTCGCACTGAGCCGTTCGAACTTGTCATAGTCGGTGATGTCGAGACAATGGCAGTGCAGATTAGTATGTTTATGGGCAAGTGCGAGCAGTTGTTCGGCACTGTTGATATCACGGTAAGTTGCGTGAACTGTCGCTCCTTGTGCTAGGTAGTGATGAACAAACCCTAAGCCAATACCGCGGTTTGCACCGGTGATGAGTATGGTTTTCATTGCCTCTCCTTGGAATAGTGATAATGGTCTAGGTGATATTGTGTTAGGGCATAATAATAAAATCAATCATAAGCCATGCGGTGAGTATCATCGTGATAAACGCCAACATCGCGCCCAAGGTTCCGGCGGCAATGCCCAGCCAAAAATAGAGAGTAGAAGAGTACATAAGATTTAATTGAAAATGATAATTAATATCAATTAAATCTTTTTTGCAGCACAATTTCAAGCTGTTAACATACAGAGATACTTTGTTACTGCGATTGTCTCTATGCTTCCTATTGTTTACCACGCTATCTATTCGCAACTTGAGCTGCCAGCAGAGCACCGCTACCCAATCAGTAAATATCAGCGTTTGTATCAAGCTCTAGTAGAGAAACAACAGCAGGATTCAAATTGGTTGCAGTTGTTTGAGATAACGCAACCGTCCCCGCTGACTATTGAGCAGGTGCAGCAGGTACACAGTCCTGACTACATCGAGGCGCTGTTCAATAACCAATTGCCGGCAGCGAAGATGCGCCGAATTGGTTTCCCTTGGAGTGAGCAATTGATTGAGCGTACTTTGACTTCGGCAGGGGGCACCTGTTTAAGTGCCGAATTGGCGTTAGAGCATGGTTTGGCCATTCATTTAAGTGGCGGTTATCACCATGCTCATTATGACTTTGGCTCGGGATTTTGTCTGATTAACGACTTAGTCTTAGCAGCTAAACGAGCACTGGAATTTCCCCACATAGACAAAGTACTGATTATTGATAGTGATGTTCATCATGGTGATGGCACCGCGACTTTGTGCGCAGGTGAGGAGGATATCATCACGCTTTCCTTCCATTGCGATAAAAACTTTCCAGCCAAGAAGCCGGATTCCGATATCGACATCGCGTTGAGTCGAGAAACGGGTGACCAAGAATTTCTCGACCATTTCTGCAGTGTGGTGCAAATCGCGGTGAATCTGCATCGTCCTGATTTGATTGTTTATGATGCGGGTGTTGATATTCATCGTGACGATGAGCTGGGCTACTTCAACGTCTCGACACAAGCGCTATTTCAGCGAGACAGTTTTTTAATCCAACTAGCGAAAGAGAAAAGCATTCCCATGGCTTGTGTGGTTGGTGGCGGTTATCGTAGTGATCACCAAATGTTGGTTGCTTTGCATATGCAGTTGTTGGAAGCGGCATTTGCCAACTATACGGCTTAGCTGCATTGATGCTATGACAAAAAAAGCCAGTGACGAGAATCACTGGCTTGTGTCTGAGTAAGATCAGTATTAATTGAGCATTGAGAAACCACACACAGTAAATAGTGCAGTGGCAATCAGACCCGTTGTAATCGCGTATGGGAACTGAGTTCGAATGTGGTCAATATGGTCGTTCTTGGTCGCCATAGAGGAGACAATGCTGGTATCACTAATTGGTGAAGTCATATCACCAAAGATGGCACCTGAAATTGCCGCGCCAATCATAAGCTGAGGGTCAATGCCAACAGCTGCACCGACTTGAACGCCGATAGGGATCATAATCGAAAACGTTCCCCATGAGGTCCCAGTCGAAATCGCCATTAATACTGAAATCAAGAATACAAATGCCGCAGAAAAGCCCGATGGAATAATGCCGTCAATCGATTGAGTGATAAATGCGCCAGTATTGAGCTCTCCAGATACGTTACCCATCAAAAATGCCAGCGTCATGATCGCGCTAAGAGGAATCATTGACGCATAGCCAGCAAATAAGTGCTTAAAAAATGTATCGACGTTTAGGATTTTACGGCTGGTGAAGTAAACAAAAGAACAGGCGGTTCCGAGCATTACCCCCCAGAATACCGAGGTTGAACCAGAGCCGTTAGCGAGATCACCATTACCAGTAATGTAGAGACCCACAGGTACCATGATCGTTGTCGGAACTAATGGGATCAAAAAGTTAAGAATCGACTCTTTGTTGTGTGCACTTTCTACCACTTCAACGTCTTCTTCTGAAGTGATCGGAAACGCACCTTCGCGCAGTTCTTGTCCTGTGAGTGCTCGGCGCTCCGCTTCACCCATCGAGCCCCATTTGAAGCCACTAAAGATGTAGAAAAGCACGGAGGCGAGAGTGAGCCAAGCCATAAAGTTGTAAACCATGGAGCCGGCTAAAATACTGAAAGGTTCGCCATCGATGAAACCTTTGCTTACTTGCACGCCAATCACGCCCATCATGGCTGCGCCCCAGCCGTTAATCATTACGCTAGAGCAGACTGAAACACAGGATGCTTGAATGACGTAAGCCATTTTTTCACGCGCAACACCATAGCGTTTGGCTAACTCATTGGTTGAGGTACCCGCTGCCATGATGGAGATAGAGGATTCAATAAAGATGATGCTAGTGATTAGCATAGCCAACAACTGAACCGCTTTCGGGTTGTTGATGATATGCGCTTTTTCCGTTAAGTAACGGACCAGCGCTTTGGTGCCGCCAGTTACTTGGATTAAGCGAATCAATCCGCCCACCATAAAACAGAACAAAATGGTGCGGGTTGATCCTGCGGAAGAAAAGACATCGATGATGCCATCTAAGGTTGCCGCAATGCCAGAAAAAGGGTTGAAGCTATGAATAACCGTAAAGCCAACGAAAATCCCCGCGAGTAGCGATAGGATGACTTGGCGAGTCCAAATAGCCAGACCGATTGTGACCAAAGGTGTAATGATGGTCCAAATACCATAATCAGTCATGGATTAAGCCTCTAATGCTTGCTTAAGATCGTCAATAAGATCATCAGCATCTTCAATGCCAATCGAGAGGCGCAGAGTTTCAAAGTAGATCCCCATCGCTTCGCGTTCCTCTTTTGGTACCGAACCATGCGACATAGACGCAGTGTGATTAATCATGCTTTCTACACCACCTAATGATTCTGCCAAAACGAAATAACGCAACTTTCCAATGAATTGACGAACCTCTGCTTCTCCGCCAGCAAGACGAATCGTTACCACCGCACCACCGGTCTTCATTTGACGTTGACACAGTTCGTGCTGTGGGTGTGAAGCTAAGCCAGGGTAGTGAACTTCGATGACTTTGTCGTGTGTCTCAAGAAATTGTGCCACTTTCAATGCATTGGCACAGTGGCGCTCCATGCGAACGTCTAGTGTTTTTAATCCACGTAGGGATAGATAGGAATCGAAAGGCGAGGCAATGGCACCAACTGTGGTTTTAAACGCATTCAGGTGATCCGCGAGCTCTGAGTTGTTGGTGATCAGCGCACCCCCAATCACATCTGAGTGACCGCCAATGTATTTACTGGTTGAAAGCATCACCATGTCAGCGCCCAGAGCGAGCGGGCGTTGGTTCCACGCTGTTGAGAACGTATTGTCCACGCACGTCGTAATGCCGTTTGTTTTGGCTAAATCACACACCGCTTTGATATCAACCAGCTCTAGGAGAGGGTTGGTTGGTGTTTCAATCCAAATCAGCGCGGTTTGCGCGGTGATCGCTGCCTCAACAGCCGCCAAATCATTGAGATTAACATAACTAAATGTCAGCCCCGAAGTGCGTTTGCGCAGGCTTTCAAAAAGTCGATAAGTCCCACCATAGACGCTCGACATCACAATCACGTGTGCGTCTTGGTTTAGGATCTCCAAAGCGAGTGTCGTTGCCGCCATGCCAGAAGCCGTGGCAGTAGCGTAAATGCCACCTTCTAATTCGGCTAATGCAGTTTCATAAGCATGGCGAGTTGGGTTACCACAGCGAGAGTAAAAGAACTCACCACTTTCCCCCAGGTTTGGCTGGACAAACGTGCTCGCAGTAACAATCGGTGGAAAGATCGCGTTATTGCCCTTATCAGTTTGATTGCCACCATGGATGGCAATTGTGGCAATTTTATTGCTTTTCATAGGAGATCCTATTGGGTTTCGACGTTGAGGACGATGAATATCGCATAATGTAAAACTGAGTGAGGGGGGAACTCAATCTATTTAGAGTCAAATTAGTGAATAAGGTATCGAGGTGAGAAATTTTGTTGTAATGACTCACCGCTATTCGCTGAATAATTTCAATCTATTATTAGCGAGCAAGCAGCTAGATAGCTGCCGCTCGGGTTTTGTTGAGATGACTGGTGGAAATTAGTTTCGGTTTGAATCATCAATACAATCGAGGATCACCACACAACCTTTGCCTGCTGCTTTCGCTTGGTACATGGCGATATCCGCTTTATGGATAAGGTCATCACTATCACAGCAGGAGTCTTGGCAGTAATGTCCGCCAATACTGGTGCTCAGTTGGATTTTGATACCAGGCTCAACTTCAAATGGGCGCTTCACCACATCCAGTAACTCATCAGCATATTGCTGCGCTTGTTCAAAAATCAGCGATTGATGCAACAGCACCGCAAATTCATCGCCACCAATTCGACCAATAATCGCTTGTTCACCATATACCGATGTAATTGCTTTGGCGACGTGTTGCAAAGCGATATCCCCACCGCGGTGGCTATAGTTGTCATTAATCGCTTTGAAGTCATCCAGATCGATGAACACTAAACACAATGGGTTACCCTCTTTATTGGCTTTTTTCACTGCTTCAAGTGATTTTTCCTGGAAAGCGCCGCGGTTATACAAGCCAGTTAGATTGTCATAATGGGCTAAGTAGTGAATACGGCGATCGTCGCGATGCAGTCTCAGTTGATAGGTTGCAATGCAAAGCGCTAATACAATGCTGAGTAATACGCCAAGTTGGATCATCGAACCATGGAATGCTGTCGGATGCTGTACATCAATACGTTTTTCAAAATCCGCATAAGAAACCAATTTCCACGAGGTGGTATCATTGTTTGATACATGGAAGTCTTGGAAACAGTAAGGGTTAACTCTGTCTATCGCACCAACGGATTCTACCGTCATAATGCCAGTTTCAGATTCAAGTTGACCTGAAACAGTGGCTTTGATTTGCTCGGCTAATTCGGGAAACCTTGTATAAACAGTTTGATCTTGTTTGTCTTCAAACATAAAGGCAAATTCAAGATCCGGTCTTTCATCATTAAACAGAAAGTAGCCACTGTTGTTGATCAGCATGTAGTTGGTGCCGCTGTCTAGGTTAAACAGACGCAGACCATCCATCAGATATTTAGCTAGATAGTTGATGATCACGATGCCACGCTTCTGACCTTGCTCGTCTACAACAGGAGTTGCCATACGTATCATCGGCTTGTGTGGTTCTTCAATCATGCCATGTTCGATATTCAAATCGATTGGGGAAACATAGACTTGATTGCACCCTAGCGCCATTGCCTTTTGAAAGTAGTAGCGGTGGGCTTTGTTTTGCAGTTCATCTTTGGCAATAAGGTGTGCTTTACCATCGTAGAAATTGACGCGCACAATTTCATTGCCCTCAAGATCGAGATAGCGAATCTGGTCATAGATTTCTTTACGTTGACTCATTGCCAAAAGGGCGTTGCTGGTATGTTGTAGCAGCTGATTTTTGGTCTGTTCATCCAGCTGCGTACCGGTCTTGTAGATCTTTTGTTGACCTAAAAGATCGGCTAATAGGGCGGTTTCCTTAACAACCGAACCAATTACCCATTCAATGTAGTTTTTCTTGCCTTCAAGCAGTGCGCTTTGCTCCACTTTCATATTGCTTTTTACAGACGCAAGCTCTTGTTGAGAGTGATAAGTAAAAATGCCTAGAAACAACAGAATAAAGGCGCTGAATAAGACGAAAAATCGGGTAAAGAAAAACTTAAAGTCAGAGGAGTTCATGGCTGCGGACAAATCGAGATAATTCAAACGCGCGTATTATAGTGATACGAGTCACATATTGGTAGCAATAAAGCGAATTGTTTTCACGACAAAAATCTATTGAGTGTCGAACGAAGTTTACACATTTTGTTTACGTGATCAGCGGATTTCGCTTAAGGTCTAGATGATTGAATTTATGGGGAGCATACGATGGAGTTTTGGCGTAAAAAACGCTCGGCAAAGATCCGAGCGAATTTCAAAATCGTTGTTATGCACTTGCTTGGCTAGCAAGACGACCTAATTCGGTGAAGGTGGTGATGTTTTGTTTGGACTCGAAACGAGCGCGTTCACCATCGCCGCAGATGATCGCTTCGACAATACCTTTATGGCTCACCGCACTCTGCGACAAGTCATAATCGGTGTGAGTAAGCTTGATATAGCTCTTAAGTAGATTCGCGATTTGATCGTAAATCTTAAGAAACTTAGGGCTAGTACTGATCTCAACCACTTTTCGATGCAGTTCGAAGTCTTTTTGACAGACCGTCACTAACTCCAATGGTCCATTTTGGCACAACTGGCAAAACTCATCATAAACCTGACGCAGAGCCAATTTGTCTTCAGCGGTTGCTTTTTCAGCTGCCATTACCGCCGCTTGCGACTCAATTGCCACACGAAGGTGGTACAACTCCCATAAATCTTCATCAGAAAGATCGAACACTTGCCAACCAACATAGGGTTTTTGCACCACTAAACCTTCATGGGCGAGGGTATTGAGTGCCATTCGTACCGTACTACGAGAAAGTTCTAGCTGTTTTGACAAAGAACTTTCAACGATCTTTTCTCCTAGCGAAAGCTCACCACTGACGATCATATGTTTAATAAATTCAGTAGCTTGGTCTTCTAGGCTTTGTTTATTTATTTTCATTTCCCAGACTCATTAGTCACACGCATTTCAGAATATTCAAAAATATTACACCAAGTTGTGACTTTAGTCATATTTTGTCGTTTGTTTAACTGTATAATGCCGATTGTCGGACAATGGACAATTAACTGTTTAACGATAAGACAGAGTACATACAATGAAAGCAATAAAACTTTCTTCTACAGACAACGTAGCAACGCTACTTGGTGATGTAGAAAAACACGAATTAGTTGAAATCATTTCAGCAGACAACGAAGTAATCGCAGAAATCAAAGCGCTACAAAAGATCACTTTTGGTAATAAGATTGCGCTTGGCGATATCGCTAACGATGAGCACATCATGAAGTGTGGTCACTCTATTGGTAAGTCGATTGTTGAAATCCCACTCGGTCAACTTGTTCATGTCCAAAACGTTCGCAGCGAACGCCTAGACATTCCAGAAGCAATCATCGAAGAAATCATCAAACAAATGGGGATCGAGCAATAATGACTAGCACATTTAAAGGTTACCCACGTCCAAACGGTACATTTGGTATCCGTAACAGCGTAATGATTGTTGCTATTGATGAATGTTGTGAAGGTATCGCACGTAACATCAGTAAAGAGATTGATGACTCAGTTGTTGTAACTAACCACTACACCTGTATGTATGGTGGTAACGAAGAGATGATCGACACCATCATCCACACAGCAACTAACCCGAACATCGCAGGCGTACTGGTTATCGCAATGGGTTGTGGTTCAATCGACCCACAAATGATTGCAGAGCCAGTGCGTAAAGAAGGTCTACCGGTTCACACGCTAACAGTAATCAAGAACAAAGGTACTATCGAGACAATTAAAGATGGTATTGAGCTGGCAAAAGAGCTAAAAGCATACGCGGATAGCGTAGAGCGTGTTGATGCACCAGTTTCTGCACTGCGTATCGGTATCAAATGTGGCGGTTCAGACACATCAAGTGGTCTAGCTTCTAACCCATCTGTTGGTGCAGCTTCTGACAAGCTAATCGACATGGGCGCAACTACAATGGCGGGTGAGCTGCTTGAGCTACTAGGTTGTGAAGAGATTCTAAAAGAGCGTTCAGTAACACCTGAAGTGGGTGAGAAAATTGAACGTCTGATCGCTGAAGACCTAAAACGTTGGCACGTAATCGAAGGCACAGAAACCATGTCTATCGGTAACAGTGTTGGCGGTCTAACGACTATCGATGAAAAATCACAAGGTGCAATGCACAAGACGGGTACGCGTCCAATCCAAGATTGTTTGCGCATCAACCACATTCACCGTGAGAAACCAACCACGCCTGGTTTCTACCTAACTGAAACAACCATGCTATGTGGTGGTGCTGCAATGCACTTCGCTTCTCTTGGCTGTCAGTTAATTCTTTGGACTGCAGGTGCTGCAGGTTTCAACAACTCAATCGTTCCAGTAATCCGAGTGTCTGGTAACAGCTCTCTAATTACGGCTGATATGGATATCAACGCTTGTGGAATCATGGACGCAACAGACACTATCGACAATGTATCGAACAAGATCATTGAGCGCGTGTTTGATGTTGCAAATGGTGAGCCTACCAACCTAGAAGGTGTTGGTTTCGCTTACGCATCTCTATACCAAAAAGATCAACGTCTAGAACACGTTATCGGTATTTGCCCACAATAATCACTAAGTTGTTTACCCAAGTAAGTCTTGAGTGATACAGCGAGAAATTGCTTGGGTTATCCCAAAGGCGTTAATGAAACGCCTTTATATGAGAATAAAAAAATGAGTAAACCTGCTCCTAATAAATCACTTGGTTTGACCATCGCTCTTGTTTGTGCCGCCCTATGGGGTGCATCGTTCCCACTTGGCGGTGTGCTAGCTGGTAAGCTAGATCCTGTTGTTCTAGCGGTTGCGCGTTACGCGATTGCTACACTAGGTTTTGTTGTGCTATTCATGTTCTCTAAGAAGCACACACTTAAGAAAATCCAAAACAAAAAAGACGGTTTCCTATTGGCTGCAGCAGGTGTTTCTGCGCAAGCGGTATTCTTCTACTTTACTATCCTAGCTTACGAATACACCTCATCTGGTGAGATCGGTGTTATCAACGGTATGGCTCCGTTCCTAACCATGCTAGCGGTATTTGTTATCGATAAAATTAAGCCATCTGCACCTAAAGTATTTGCAGTTGTGCTATCTCTAGTGGGCGCTGGCGTTATTGCTTACGACCCATCGAACAAAATTCAAGGTCTTAACCTAGGTCACCTGTTCGCACTATTTGGTGTACTTGGCTTCGTAACTTACAACTACATTCTTGGTAAGTTCGGTTCAGATCTAAACTCTCGTTACGACACATTCTCTAGCTGTTTCTACCAATTCGGTGCAGCAACAGTCGCTCTACTTGTTCTTGGTTTAGTAACGGGTGCAGACTTCGCTTCAGCTTCAGTACTGGTTGAAAACGGCAAGCACATCGGCAGTATTCTAGCGCTTGGTCTACTGTGTTCAGGTATCGCATACGCTCTATGGGAAATTGCAACACTGAAAACTCAAGACGCAGTTATCACCACTATGGCACTGAACGTTCTACCGTTATTCGCGATGATCGTAGCTTACTTCCTACTAGGTGAGCTAATGACTCTGCAAAAACTTGCAGGTGTTGTGACTGTAGTTATCGCGCTATGTATCTACACAGTGGGTGACCGTTTCACTAAGAAAAAACCAGCTGTTCAAGAAGAAAAAGCAGCGGCTTAATTCTTAATTCAACCACGAGTTATGGCTGTCAGCATCGGGACTGACAGCCAATTCCCCCAAAAAATCAAATCGCTCCACAATTTGATTAACCCTGAAAGAACTTATTTATCTGAGTCACCTCAATATCGCTGCGCCTAGAGCGTGAGGTGACTTGGCTATCAATTGAATTATTGCCAATAGTAGAGAATTAACATGCTATTTAACGAATTAAAAATTACTGAAGTAGAAGTTATCCACCTACGCGTTCCAGCTGTTGATGAAGCGTGTGAATGGGGTGAAGATGGCGTACTAATCCGCGTTCACACTAACGCTGGTATCACGGGTGTTGGTGAATCTGACAGCTCACCAATGATGATCGAAGCTTGTATCAAAGCAACACAAAGCCACGGTTCTTCTCAAGGTCTTGAGCGTCTTTTAATCGGTGAAAACCCACTAGAAATCGAACGTCTATACACTAAGATGTACAACGGCACGCACTACGCAGGTCGTCGCTCTACAATGATCCACGCTATCTCTGCAATCGATATGGCGCTTTGGGATATCGCAGGTCAGTTCTACAAAGTACCTGTATGGCAACTTCTAGGCGGTAAATTCCGTGAGAAGATCCGCGCATACGGTACATTTATCCCGTCAGCAGTGAAAGAAGAGAACGTTGCTCGTACAACTGAGCTACTGGCTCAAGGTTTCACTTCGCTAAAATTTGGTGGTGGTCCGCTAGGTAAAAACGCAGAAACTGACTACGAAATCATCAAGACAGTGTGTGAAACAGCACGTGCGATCAACAAAGACGTTGAAATCGCAATCGACCTAGCAAGCGCGTGGCGCACAGCGGGTCACACCATTGAGATGGCTAAGAAGCTAGAAGAGTTCAACCTACTATGGATTGAAGAGCCAATCACAGATGACGTACTAGCGGGTTACCGTAAGGTTTCTCAGTCTACTTCGCAAAAACTTGCTGGTGGTGAGACGCTAACTACGCGTTACGAGTTCGCTAACTTCATCGAAAAATCAGGCGCTGACTTCGTTCAACCAGACGTAACACGTTGTGGTGGTATCACTGAAATGGTGAAGATCTACGATATGGCACATATGGCTGGTATGAAGCTAGTTCCACACGGTTTCTCAACCGGTATCCTGATTGCAGCAACGGTACACTTCCTAGCTTCTCGTGAGCACGGCGACCTAATTGAGTACTCTCAAAGCACAAGCCCACTGTTTACTTCACTAGTGAAAAACCAAATCGCATTTGAAGACGGTTACGTAGCAGTACCAAACACTCCAGGATTGGGTGTGGAGCTTGACGAAGAGATCATCGCTAAGTACCGCGTAAACTAATTGACGCGTCAGGATAGGAATTTGGGTCTTATCCTGGTTTATCGTCATAGTCAGCTTTGACGAAAAATTGGAACAGAAATAACGACAAAGAGGCAGCCATTGGTTGCCTCTTTTTTTATATCTAAATTAGAGGCTGTAAATAGGAGGCTTAACAAGAACAGCAACAGAGATACAACTATACTTATAGTGACGACTCAATCGATGAGGAGTGGCTGAATATGGACTTTACAGAGAAACTCCGTTTGCGCGGCAAGGTAGAAGAAGACCTCTATTTCGCCGAGCTAGACCGCCAATTGATCAAAGCGATGCATGAGCAGCATAAGCTTGATTATGGTGAGTGGAAAGCTTTTCAATCTGACTCTGAACGTATTGATGAACGAGAGGGTGAGAAATAAATACAACGTTTACCAGATGTATTTCAGCTTACTAAATGTGTGAGAGTGTGAGATCGCCTTCGATGAGGGATCTGAGTCCTTCATAAGTTTTTGGCGTTTTAAAACGAGAAAACTCGGGGACGCCTAGTCGGGGACGCCCAGTCCAGTCTTGCGACTCAATAATGTATAGGCTTAGAAACGACGAAAGCCCGCAAATTTCTTTGCGGGCTTTCTAAATGTGGCGGAGAGATAGGGATTTGAACCCTAGATACGCTATTAACGTATGCCGGTTTTCAAGACCGGTGCTTTCAACCACTCAGCCATCTCTCCGTGTGGTGCGCATAATATAAGGGAAGCCTTTGCTTGTAAACCCCTGTTTTTACTGTTTGATTTATTTGTGAGCGATTTAGGCTGTTTTTTTTGCTAAGAGATAAAAAAGTTGTGTTTAGTGCTTGTTTGATAAGTGACAACAGAGGCTAAAGGAAAAGATTATCAATTGAAATTGATAATCTTCACATTGATTGCGCTTAGTGTATTTTGCTAAAATTATTAATAAAAATAATAATATGTATTACTGTGGACTCACTTGATAGCCAAACGCAGATATTTTACAAACTCCTCGATCTTGACGATGAACACAAGCAATCGTTTTTAGAAAAACTGCAACAAGATAATCCTGCTCTGTATGCTGACGTCATTTGTTTGGTAAATGCAGATGCAGATGCGGATCAGCATTTAACGAAAATTCTTGGTTTTAACCTTTCATTTGCTAGCTCTCATAAAAGCGACTTAACTCATCAACAAATTGATAAGTACCTGATCACCCATGAGTTAGGGCGGGGTGGGATGGGGGTTGTTTATGCTGCATGTAGAGCTGATAAACGCTTCGAGCAAAAACTGGCAATCAAAGTCATTCATAAACAATTAGCGTTGATTTTCGATGAAACTGCCTTGTTTTCAGAAGCTCAGATGTTGGCCAAACTTAACCATCCGCATATAGCCAAAGTTTTTGATGGTGGAGTATATAATCAACAAGTCTACATTGTGATGGAGCAAGTAGATGGGGGGAACTTATCGTGCCTTTGTCAGCAGCAAGAATTAGATAGTCGACAAAAAATAGAGTTACTTCTCCAAGTCTGTCAGGCAATAGAGTATAGCCACGCTCAAGGGATCGTTCATGGGGATTTGAAGCCTGAAAATGTGCTAGTTGATGTTAATATGCAAGCCAAGATTATTGACTTTAACCTTACTCAGAAACTCAGTGCCAACGAAGGTGCTGTAACCGCACTTAGTCCATACTATGCAAGCCCTGAACAAAAGAGTGGTGCTAAACTTGAGCCTGCAAGTGATATTTTTGCTTTAGGTAAGTTATTAGAATGGCTGTTTTTGACTAAAAAAACACCGACAGATTTAACTTGTATTATTCAAAAAGCGACCCAAATACGCCCAGAACAACGTTATCAAACTGCATATCAATTGAGGTTAGATTTAGAGAATACTCTTAATAAACGACCGATCTCACAACGCAAGGGAAATATTCCTTATGTTTACTTGCGCATGTTTCAACGCCATCCAATATCAAGTTCATTAACCGTCACTCTTATGCTAACCGCAGTTATTTTCACGTCAGTGGTGTTGAACAAAAATAAACAGCTCGAACATGAGAAAAGTGTCGCGGAAAATCTTATCTATGAAGTGACCAGCATGATGTTTCATTCCAAAAGCTCTGCAGCACAAGCAATGCCAGTTAGCGCAGTGTTAGATCATACTCGTCGACGAATTTTATCTAATCCTCAGATACCTAAGCATATAAAACAGAAAATGTTTTTAGTAATGATTGAACCTGAGGATCAACTAGAAACGCTTGAGAAACGACAGAGCAAATAATTATGGACGATTTATTAGTAGGAAGAAAAGTAGGGTTGCTGCTGGTATTGCTTAGCTCGCCTTTGGTTTTTGCAGAGCAAGAGCCTATTCAGACGGGTTATTATATTGATGCGCCTGTTACTGGTCTGTACTACGAAACCAGTTCAAACCTGTCAGGATTTACAACTAAGGGTGCCTACAATTTTCGTCGTGGGGATGTGGTGAGCTTTTATCTTGGTGTTGACGAAAATAGCTTTTTACTAAGTCGGCTTTCTAGCCAAGAGGTAGTGACTCCGACGCTATCCACAACCAAACCATCACGAAGTATCAATATGACGCGTTTGTTACTTTCACTCGATAGTACACCAGAAAATCGCAGAGAAATTTTGTTACTTAGTGACTTGTTATCTGATCCTAAAGTTCAACAACAGTTGCAGCGTTTGGATCTAAATAATCTCACTGACGAACAGTTAGAGCCTCTAAATGTTGATTTAGTTTCAACTCAGGAGGCTGTTGAGCATTTAAATCAAAGTCAACAATACATAACAAAGAACTTTGCGTCAGATGAAATAGTTTTTGAACCAGTTAATCAGAAAGTAAAAAATATTATTATAAAACTGCGTGATTATAACGGGAAAATATGTGCTTACGATTTACGTTTACGAAATCATCCTGAATATCATCCTCCAATAGGAGGGCTAACTTACCGGGTTACCAAAAACGAATTGATTGAATACCCCGATATTGGAGACAGATTTAATGGATGCTTAATCCAACCTAATCAGAATGCTAAGGACATTCAGTATACGCCTTTAAGTGAAATGCCAGGCTACTATGGTGTGATGCGTTGCGCTCAAAACGGGTGCACGAGAAATGAAGTAAATGGTTTCATTATCGATGATTATAACGATGAGGGAGACTGGAAGTATCGTTCGCTCTCAATCAACTTTGATCCGACTACGCAACTTTTGATGGAAAAAATGCAGGGATTGGGGCGTACAAAAAACATCCATCATAGTAATCAGATTGAGGAAATTTGGTTTACGTATCCAGCGGAGTTTCATAATCAGTTTGCTTACGAGGGCATATGGAAGCAAACAACCTATCATGAGGGTTATTTAGCTGAAATTTGTTTATTGATTGAGGGGGGAAGCATCAAGAAATCTGAGTTAGAAAATTTGCAATGCCCTAATACTCGTTCCGCGTACCAAGAGGATGTGACTCTTCAATATGGTGATATGTGGTGGGTATCAAGTCAGTCCACAAGCTCCTCATTAGAACAAATGAATATGTCAGTACGCTGGTATCCAACCCCAGGTGTATCACAAATTACAACATGGGAATATTTACCGACAGGTAAAGATTGGCATCAGGGTATTTTGTATCGTTATCAACAAAATTTAAGCTTAGACTCAGACGGTATGGAAAAACTGAGCACACATACTATATCAGAATACGAGAAAATTCATGGAGTTATAATTTAATGGCATTACCTAACATACGCGATATAGAAAAAAGGAATACAGAGGATAAACAGTCGGATAGTCAACTTTATCAATTTATCTATTTTCAATTACGAAAAATTGCTCAACAAGAGCGGGAGCGTTGTGCGCTAAAGCATGGGGAACAAAACAAAGTCCTACTCGATAGTGTGAATAGTACAACAGCTCTTGTTCATGATGCGTATGTGAAATTATCCCAAAGTGATAATGCAGAACTGTGCAATCAGAGAGAGTTCTATTTAATGGCAGCTAAAGCAATGCGACAGATATTAATTGATAATGCTCGTATTCAATTAGCTCAAAAGCGTCAGGCAATCGTAGAAACTGATGAGTTTGCAACAGAACAACTTAGTTTCGAAGAGCTATTACTTGTAGACAAGGTTCTTGATGTGTTTAGTGATTCTTATCTAAGGCAATCTAATGCACTTAAGCTGAAGTATTTTATGGGTATGACAAATGATGAGATAGGTCAATTGCTTCATTGTAGTAGTAGTTTAGTAGAGAAAGATCTGCGATTCTCGAAAAGCTGGCTTCAGGCAAGGATGGCTTAAGATTAATTTGAACTAGAAATGGTCTAGCGTGGCGCTTGTTATTTCGATCTCTCAATTGAATGGGTTTACCTATCTATTACCTTCCGAAGGGACTACCTGTTGAATGAGTTAGGAAATGATACTTACGATTTTCGATTAGGGTTGTAGGGCTGCGGGAATATGGAACTCGCGTGGCCCCTAGCTGAGCTAGATTGTTTTGAGTTTCCAAGGCATTCTCAAACGGGGCAAGAGTCGTTGTCATTAGATGTAAATTGCTTACCGTATGACGAGTTCGTCGCAGGTGAAACCTAATGCTACATCGTACGCCCTAAACCCCAGTACGAAGATTGGGTTGAAGAAATTAAGCTAAACCTCATTTGCTCGTCTAAACAAAATTAATGAGAAAAATAATAAAAAAGTTTGAGGCTTTTTGTGCGTTTTTCGTGTCTTGAACAGTATGAGTAAAACTTCTATAAATTCGCTCGTTTTCTAACAAATATAATGAAGAACGGATTTAGGAATTCTTACAATGAAAAGAATCAGTTTACTAGCAGCGTCAGTGGCTATCGCTCTTTCTGGTTGTGGTGGTGGTGATAGCAGTTCATCGTCGAATGAAGGAAGTCAAGTAACGGGTGTAACTATTACTGGCTTTGATGGTTACTTTAATCAAGCCGTAGTGTTTGATGATAGAGACCATAGCGGTACTTTAGACAACAAAGACCTGATTATCGGTTTAACTGATGCTAACGGTAAATTTCAGCTATCAGAAAGCCAGTTTGCTGAGATTCAGCAGCTAGCGCTACAAACGATTATTCCTGGTGGTGCGATGCAAAAATCTTTGATTGAAAGAGATCCGCAACGTTTTGCTGGTAAATACACTATCGATATGGACCATCCAACTCAAGCTATGTCTCATGAAGTGGTTTTACGTGCCATCCCAGGAGATAAAGTGGTTTCGCCACTGACTGATTTAGTGGTTATTGAGGCTGGCGATAATCCATCGAAACAAAAAATCGAAGCAGCTAAAAAAGCAGTTAATGCATCATTAGCATTGCCTGAAGATAGCACCAGTGCTTTTGAAGATGTTATTGCAGCAGATAACAAAGTACTGCACAAGACGGCTCAAATTCTTACTGAATCGAAAGCAGCTGCTGGCACTGGTACATACGATCCAATTAAAGTAGCGACAGAAGCGAATAAAGTTGTTACTGAGAACCCAGATAAGCTAGATGACATCAATTTCAAGCCTGTAGTTGATGGTGATATAACAACAGTTCCTGTCATTAACAATAAACTGATTGTAAACGAAGACGTGAAGAAGCACTTGTTGGACTCTCTTGAACTTCAAGAGTCACACCAAGGACTTGATATTAGCTTGCCATTGAATCTTGAGGGTAAAGCGCTATTTTCAGATGCAGATAACGCTAATATTGAAATCGTTGCAACGATGACTTCTGCAACGATGGAGAGCGTTAGTGGCGTAACTCTAACTGCAACGAATGGTGATGTACTCACCATTGAGGGAACACCTTCGATTAAGCGCGAAGTTTATGTTGTGACGTTAACTGCCGTTGATGAAGATAAGCAAGGCAATGTTACATCAGGTAAAGCGATTGCTGCGTTTGAATTAAAGTTCAAACTAGACAATCAAGCCCCGGTAGTTGATGGTGACGTAAGCCAAGTAGTTCAAGAGCAGATTGAAAACCTTAAGTTAGTGCAAGGTGTGGCAGTGTTGTCTGAACCGATTGTGTTGAACGGTTTATTTGATGATGCAGATAATGACGCACTGAAATTGAGCGCGTTTAGCTCTTTAGCTGGTCTTGAGGTATCAGTTGAGCAAAATGAGCTAGTCGTAACAGGTAAGCCTCTTTATGAATCAGCAGCTGGTCAAACAATTACTATTGGCGCTAGTGATGAAAAAACGACGACTTACCACAGTTTTAGTTTGGGTGAAGTAGAGCAAGCGATTTCTATTGATAATTCTCGCCGCGTTGAGATTCAGTCTGAGATTAATGATGCGCTTGTTGATTTAGTCAGAAACGAACCTATCGTCGTGCATTCTCCAATTGCTATCGATACCCTTTTCAATACAGATAATGTGCCAACGGGTGTTGTTGAATACTATGCTGGTGATGACCAGGATAATGTCGGACACACAAGTATTCCAGGTATCAATGTTCGTGTGATTGAAGGTACCGGTGAAATTGAATTTTTCGGTACGCCAACGGTAGCGGCATCTGAGGGATATTTCTATATTGCGGCAGGCATGAATCTCGACACTAAAGATGAAGTAACATCGGAAATGGTCCGCTTTGCTATACCGGAAGTCGTAATTGCCGGTGGTATCGGTCCAGGTGAACCTGAAATCCATTCGTTAGAAAATAAATTCCTGCACTTCTCAGAAATGGGCGGCTTAAATGCGTGGTGTGATACCGTGTATTTTGATTCAGAAACTAATAAGGTGTACTGGAACAACCGTGCCGCAAGTGGTAATCAGACACAGACAACTTGTACTGAAACCGACCTTAGCATTGAAGGTGCGTATAACTACGAACTTGATTACGTGATTGAGAATGGTGTAATCAAAGCGATTAGTCCATCGAAGGAGCGCAGTGCGACATGGGTATTGAAGCAAAGTGTACTCGATGACTTTGTCGATGAGGAAAACCTTAATCGTTATATTCTAAGCATCACATTTGCTGAGAACAATGTTGTTGATGGCGAAATAGTAGAATCAGATAAAAGCACTGAAATCTACACATACTACGTAGACCCAAAAGCTGTAGAAGCCTCTTTAGCTCAGGAGACGGGCAAATCTATGTCGAATAGTGCGTGGGTTACTAAGATGCAACATTCTGTGATTGATAACCAAGTAGACGGTTTTGATGTTGGTGCAGCAGTCGAGGAATTTGATTCACCGACAGGTCAATTTGAAGGCACATATCGAGCGGCGAGTATTTATGGTAGAAACCCAGAAGTGTGCAAAACATTGAAGGATGACTACAACATTATGGAGTCATTTGATCTCTATGAGTCTACACAGCAAGCAAATTCTTACTTCTCACAGAAAGTTAATTATGAGCAACTTAATGATGGTTCTTGTTACTTCAAATTGTTGCCAGCTTGGGACCCTATGTTCCCGGATCAGCCTATTACTGCTTTGCCGAAAGGGATGTATACCATTCAGGTGAAACCACAAAATGAAGCTGAACTAGAACGCATTGTTATTAGCTTTAAGCACTGATAAAGTAAATAAAGCAGAAGTGTTCATCTGATAAAACCCTCGACTGCTATCGAGGGTTTTTTATTTTAATAACGGTAGCTTAGTACTGAACTGGCGTACTTAAGTACAGAGTCTTATTCAGTGTGGTTGTGTTCGGCTCTAGCTCGAAGTTCCAGTTACCCACGATTGGCTTGTGATAGCCACCTTCAACAACGAACTCAACGGTTTTGCTGGTCTTCTTCCAGATGCGAACCATACCCTCAATATTACTGGTGCGGATAATGCTGTGTGCGATTGGGTCTGCGCAACCTGGTAGGAATTCACCTTCGTTCAAGGTGATTTTGTAAAGAGTACGGTTTGAATCCACTAGGAAGTCTTCTGCGTGCACGCCATCGACATTGAGTGTTGCTACCGTGTTTGCAAGTGCATGTGGGGTATCTGGTGGAGTCACGTCGATATCAACTGGAATACGAATAGTTAAATCATGGTCAGTTGAAAGTACGCTTTTATCTAGCGTGAAATCAACGAAGTTAACCGCGCTGTGATCAAATTCACCTGAGATGCGGTAGCTAACTTTGTTTGCAGTTGCACGGTAAGGACGAACGATGTTGTGAGTCGAAATCGTTGTCGCCGCTTTTAGTGTGTTGACGTTGGTTGTGTTTAACGTCGCGCCTTCAAGTTCAACGTGCAGTTGGAAGCCAAATAGAATGTGCTGGTATGGAAGCACATCGTAGTTCACTTTAATTTTAGGAACTTCGATACCGTAGCGCTCTGCGTCTTCAACTGAAAGCGTGTACTCGTGAGCCATAGCAGGCTGAACCGCCAAACCTAGCGACAATGCAGAAGCCAAGAATAATGCAGTAAGTGATTTATTGGTTTTCATTATTACACCGTTGTTTTTCATTGAAAAAGGGAATGGGAAATTGGTGCTGCAAATTGCTGGAAAATGGTTGTACTGGCAATAAATTCGATAAAAATGATTTTAGAATTGAGATCTTGGTGCAAGGTGTTGATTTATAAGTGGTTGTTTGGGTTTGTAGCTGTAGGTGAGGTTGGGGGATAAGACTTGTGGGGAAAAGCGTACTTGTTAGTCGTTATAGGCGTTGAACCATGTGCTGTGTTTGGGTGAGAGAACGTTGCTAGAATTTTGAATACAGCCGAGTGTGGGGGCGCACAGTCCAATCTTTCGACTTAATAATTTGTAGGCTCAGAAACGACGAAAGCCCGCAAATTTCTTTGCGGGCTTTCTAAATGTGGCTGAGTGCTGGGGTCGCACACGACTAGGGATTTAAATCCCTTCGGGAATTTTTAGCTTTTTAAAACGAGAAAACCCCAGTCTTGCGACTAGGGTTTTGAATGTGGCGGAGAGATAGGGATTTGAACCCTAGATACGCTATTAACGTATGCCGGTTTTCAAGACCGGTGCTTTCAACCACTCAGCCATCTCTCCGTGTGGTGCGCATAATATAAGGGAAGCCTTTGCTTGTAAACCCCTGTTTTTACTGTTTGATTTAATTATGAGCGTTTTTGGTGTTTTTTTTCGTTAAACTCAAGTTTACTAACTTTTTATTGATTGTTGAGTAACAAAAAAGAGAGCCGAAGCTCTCTTTTCCTGGTGTATGGTCGGACTGAGAGGATTTGAACCTCCGACCCCCGACACCCCATGACGGTGCGCTACCAAGCTGCGCTACAGTCCGATGCGGTTAATTTATCTACATTAACCGCTGGGGTCAAACATAACTTTATGATTTATTGGCTTTTTGTGTAGAAGCGCTGCAATTCTGTTAATCCTTGCATAATGACAGGCAGTGCAGGGTTCTCGTCACGTAAGCGTTTATACTCGCTGTCATACAGCTTGTAGTTGCCATATTTATCAATCACGGTTGTATTCTGTTTAGTGATCAGAGCAAGTTCATGATAGTCACCTGCAAGAATCCACTTACGATTGCGTTCATCAAATAGGTTGCGACCGCTACTGTAGTCAGCTGGATTTGAAGAAACACCCATCAAGTCTTGCAAAATCGTTACTGATAAATCTAAATGGCTTGTGCGGTGGTTGTATTGTCCTGCCACCTTACCTGGCCAGTGAATTACCATTGGTACTTCCAACTGGTAACGACTGTAATTAGAGCTAGAACCCCAGCTATTGGTGCGAGTTTCATTAAACTCAGTACCGTGGTTTGAAGTAATGACTACAACCGTTGAATCAGATAAATTCAGCTCGCCAATTTGCTGGTACAGCTGCGCCAACTCGTTGTCGGCAGACATCACTGATTGCTCATAGCTGCTCTTTAGATCCGCAACCGTATCTCCGGAGTTGGTGCTGTATTGGTTAAAGTCGTCTAACGTGGTCAATTCAATAAAGCTAAACCAAGGTTGGTTGCCTTGCGCTTGTACCCAGTGACTCCACGCTTGGATCGCTTTCTGATCGCCGCTATCACCTTCATCTTCAGTAACCGCGGTCACTTCTAGACCATTGAAAACAATATCGCTGTAAAGCGGATCACTAAAGTTATCGCCACTAAATAGACCAATTTGGTAATCATTGTCTTTTAGTGTTTTCAGCATAATTGGCAGCGATTCTTGAGTCTTGATGCTGCTGGCGTAGCTGGTTGGCAAGCCATAGAACAGACCAAATACCCCATTGCTATCGTTGCTCGAACTAAAGTGATTATTGAAGCTCAAGTTGTCGAGCGAATACTGGAAGGTACTCGGCATGTTGGTCGAGTTAAGAGCGTCTGCGCGTAGATTGTTTATACTAACAACCAATACATTCAGTGGATTAGAACGGCGGCTGAACTCAAGCTTTTCTAACGGATAGCGAACTAATTCGGCTTCACCTAAGTTAGCTTGCTGGCGTTTTAAGTATTCTTCACGGTCAAGCAAGCCATGTTTTTCCATAAATGACTTCGCGGTCATTGGATACGACAGTGGGAAATTAGACTGCTGTGACGTGATTGGGTTGTAGAAATAAGCGTCTGCCCAAACATAAATTAGGTGGCTTGAGATAAAGCAGAGGAAAAAGACACCGGCAATCGGGCGACCAATATGTTTGTGTGAAAGCTTACGTTGTTTACGCCAAACCCACTCAGAAAGAGCAAGTTCAACAAGGAAAATGAGCGGCAGTACAACAAATAAATGCTGTAAGTCGGCACTGACACCGGTAATGTTTTTGCTGTTATCAGTAAACAGCACTTCCCATACGACAGGGTTAAGGTGCAAGTTAATCGATTGATACGCTTGAGTATCAATCAGAAGTAGAGTCAAACCTAACGTGGTTAAGCATACCGTCACTAAGCGGAATAGCTTTCGTGACGGTATCACGAAGGTTAACGGGAAAAGAACTAGCAGATAAACCGCAAATACAAGGAATCCGAAGTGACCAACCCAAGAAACCGCGAGGTATAGTTGCCCAAGTAGTGTTTCAGGCCACGGCGATTGAGTAATGTATCGGGTACCGATAAGCATGGCTGCGATAATGTTGAAAAAGGCGAACCAGTGTCCCCAACCAACTAGACGCGAAACTCTCTCGGCGTATGTATTTCCGTTATCTACCATGTATAGTTCTATTATCCGGTTAAATTAGTGTGCTTTGTCGTCGATTGAAGACAGTAGCGCTTGTGCAAATTTTTCCGCGATTGCTTTGCGTTGAGTAACACCCACGCGCTCGTTAATCACGTTAGTTGCAATGTTGCCAGCGATCATTAGTGATAGATCTGGACCTGCGCCATGCTTTTCAAGCACAGCAGCAACTTCCGTCAAAATGTTTTCGAATTTTTCGTCGCTGTATTTAGATGTAATCGGCATAAAGACTCTAATGAACAATAGTAAAGCGGCTTATGATAACCTACAATGCCGAGCAACTGAATCCTAGAAAGACGATAAATTTAACATGAGCCTACACCTTTCAAACGTAATTTTACATCAATTGCAAAAAAACGATTCTGATGAGCTGGTGGTTAACTTTCGCGCTGAAGCGCTAGCGAACGATAGCTCAACCGAAAACCTGGTCGCTGAACTGCATCGAGTATTTAACTCTAAAGCGGGTAAAGGTTTTGGATCATTTAAGTCTGACAGTGAATTCCAGCTCTGGTTGCAAGAACTTCGCAAAAATGAGCGTGATTTCTATGATTTCTCACAAGTTAGCGCTAACCGTTTAAAAGATGAATTAGCAAAATACCCATTTGCTGATGAAGGCATTCTGGTACTTGCTGAATACCAGTCTTTAGCAACAGACTACCTATTTGTTGGTATTATCCCATCAAATCAAAGCCTAAAAGTCACCGAAGGGTTAGATATTAGCGCTACAGAATACCTTGATCTAAGTAAGATGGACATTGCGGCTCGTATCGACCTATCGAGCTACGAAACCGACAAAGACTCGAATCGTTACCTTTCTTACATCAAAGGTCGTGTAGGGCGCAAGGTAGCGGATTTCTTCCTGGATTTTCTGCAAGCTGAGATTGGTCTTGATACCAAACAGCAAAACCAAGTGCTAATGCAGGCGGTAGAAGACTTCTGTGCCGATTCTAAGCTAGAAAAAGACGAAGCAATTAGTTACAAAAAGCAGGTCTACGATTACTGCAATGATCAATTGAAATCGGGTGATGAAGTGTACATTAAAGAGCTGTCAGGTGAATTGCCACCAGCGCAAGATGGCACTAGCTTTTTAGATTACACCCAAGACCATGGCTATGAACTTGAAGAAAGTTTCCCAGCCGATCGTTCAACTGTACGTAAGTTAACGAAGTACGTTGGTGCTGGTGGTGGTTTGAACATTAATTTCGACAGCCTGCTGTTGGGTGAACGTGTGTTCTATGATCCAGAAACTGACACACTGACCATTAAAGGTACGCCGCCAAACTTGCGTGATCAGTTAACGCGCAACCGCTAATACCTTCTCTGACTATCTAGCCTCGCTTTTTTAAGCGGGGCTTTTTTGTGCTTTGTCGACAAAATAATCAATCAAATCTACCGTTCAAAATTTTTCCGTATATGCTTGTATTGTTGGACAATAAAAGTGAAAAGCATATGGATAAGCGTCAATTGAAGCTAGGTTGGTCTCTAGTATTGGTCTGGTTCGTTCTCATTGCGGCAACAGCATTCAATTATCAAACCACAGAAAAGCGTGTGCAAAAAATAGAGCAGATGGCTGATTATGTGCATGACTTTCGCAACTCGCTCTATTTTGATAAGCCATATCGAACAGAGATGACTGCGCAGCAAGTTGAATTGCTAGAGAACATTAAGCGGTTGTGTGACGAGCTAAAAATTCCCGTGCAGTTTGCTTGGTTTCAGCCGGATGCGCAGCAACTGGTTTTTACTACAGGTCGCTTTGTCGAACTCAGTAAAGCGTTTATCAGCACCGAACTTGCGCTTAAAGATTTGATTGTAGACATTCAAGATAAACGCGAACAATTTGTCGCTGAGCCTCATGTCCAAGCCTATTACTATCAATTGAGCGCCAATGTTTTTGAGGCGTTGTTTGCTAACCAAATGGCAAGTTCGGTTGCCTACCGCTTACTGGATGAACTCTATAGCCAATCTCTTGATCTCGATGCACAACCACGTTCGAATTTACAGTCTACGCTTGCCGAGACTTCAAGTGTCATGGGGAGTTTTGCCAAGGGTGGGTACTTGGTTGAACAGCTGGTTAACCATTCGGTACATGAAGAGTTGCATCAAGTAAAAGTGCAATACCACCAAAACTCAGAGCGGATGCTGGTTTTCGGTACGGTGGTAAGTGGCGTGTTAATTTTGTTTTTGATGGGGACTTTGCACAGCCAATTGGTCAATCGTCAGCCTACACCAAGCGATGAGTTTGTTGAGGAAACAGCGGCGAGCAGCAGTGTTCATATTGACTCAAACTCCGACTATAACGTCGCGGAAGATTGGCAAGAGACTCCAGTCGAGAGCAAAACCCAATCGAAAGTCGATTTCTCTGCAATGCTCGATTCTCTGGATGGCGATCAAGAATCGCTTTGTATGTTGCTTGAAGTCTTTGTTGACGACCATGAAAACGACGTCGCTGAATTAACTCAATTACTCACGGACTCTCCTGAAGATGCAATGCGTAAAGCGCACAGTTTAAAAGGTGTGGGCGGAAACTTGGGGGCGTTTGAGTTACGAGATATTGCGGCGAGAATAGAAGTTGCGATAGAAAAAGACATTACCCAAGTCCCAGCTTTGCTACCGGATCTTGATAACAAGCTTAAGCGGGCGATTGAAGATGCCAAACAGTACATTGCTCAGCAAGGGTAACGTGGATAAGGGGGCGTTAAGCCCTATTGGAGCAGTTTTCTTGTTTGCTGATAATTTAATCAGAACTTTGAACTGTTTCTGACTCAGCGAAACGCAATTTGATGTATAAATAGACGTTCATATCCAAGCGATACTCTTCAATATGCTTGGATCACAAACTCAATCTATTTTGTTGTCAGGTTGGATTATGTTTATCGCTCGCTTTATGCCTTTCGCCACATTAGTGGTGTCCCTCTTCTTATCAGGTTGTTCGCTTCTTGAAGTGAAAATTGATAGTCAAACGGTCCCTCTCACCAAGCAAGAACTCAATATGCGTATTATGACTCGAGAATACGCACAGCAGTTTTTTGCTCAAGTTGAGCAAGCGGCTGATGTGTTGCACGGTCAATATGACTCACGTGATCAAATTAATCAGTCATACGTGCTGCTATGGAAAATAAACGCTGAAGAGGGGCTACAATCGGCGGCATACCAAGTGTCGCCAATGGCAGGGTTGATTGACACTTGGGTATTTACCGAGCAGATGAACCAATTCTACTCACAAGGCAATGGAAAAAGCTTGTTTAGCCATGATGCCGCCAAATTGGTATCTGCCCATCTCGCCAATGAAATCGATGAACTTGCTAAAGCACTATTGAAAGGAAATTCCTATCAAACATCACGTCAGTTTGTGACCGAGTTTGCCAAGCAACACCCATTCAGTGATTTAGGGTTCATTCGCACCCCTGCCTATCGTGCATGGCTTGCGGCAAATCAGATCAGCGAAGAAGATGCGGTGACGACGTTGGGTACTATGCCAGAAGCGATCGGTGATGTATCTGACCGTTTAAGCTTGGTTTCAGAGCAAACGCCAAAGATTATGACGTGGAAAGCGCAACTGCTGGCGATTAACAGCACCGCAAGCATCGAGCAAGTGAATCAAGCATTAGACAGTTTGAAAGTGACTTCAGATGCACTGAATGATTTCATTATTAATAACCCGCAATATATGAGTGACTTGGCTGAAAAGATGGCGATAGAGCTACAGCCGTTAGTTGAAGATATCGATAGTAAAACCGAGCAGCGCTTAAATCAGTTAAGTGAAGAGCGTAAAGCGCTAGAAGCGATGGTGGCAAGAGAGCGCCAAGAGGTTGCCGCGATTATCTCTCATGAGCGCGAGCAGTTAACCCGAGATTTAGACCATGTTTCACAGCAAGTGGTCAATCTTGCAATGGATAAGCTGATTGAGCTGATCAAAAGTACCATTTTGTACTTTGTATTGTTTATCCTAGTGATCTTCTTTGCGCCATTAGGGCTTGGCTATATGTTGGGTAAACGCTCGGCGGTAAGAAACAAGATCGCAGCTTAATCCAATAGGCTGATTTTATTCGATAGCAAAAGATAGATATAAAAAGAGCGCCTCACTGTTTGTATATAGTCACTTACAGGGGGGCGCTCTTCAGTTTTCACTAAACCATTTTATATAGCTTGTTTACGCAGTTTGCTGCTTCAACTCAGCTTGCTCATCATTATTGGTTTGAGCTTGTGGCTCGTATGGGTCAACAAACCAACCCATGTATGAACAGGTGATGGTAACGATAATACACACGAAGCTTAACCACATAAACGGCGCGTACGATAGGGTAGCAACACCAAGGATGCTCGCCATGTAGATACCGTTATCACTCCAAGGCACCATACCAGATGTCAAAGTACCGCCGAACTCGGCATTACGAGATAGGTTCTTGCGTTTGAAACCCAAGCGGTCATAGTTTTTCGCGCAGATTTTTGGTGTTAAGATCAGTGATACATACATCGCTGAGCCAAAAACGTTACCCATAAAGGCGGTTGCGATGGTCGAGGTTGCAAGAGAGCCCGCGCTCTTAACACGACGTTCGAATAGCTTGGCAATCGTTTCTAAAACGCCCACTTTGTCGAGCAGACCACCAAAACCTAGACCAAACACGATGACCGCAACTGAGCCTAGCATTGAAGACATGCCGCCACGGTTTAGAATTGAGTCAATAAAGTCGACGCCCGATGAAATCGCAAATGGTGCCCATGCGGTGTTAAATGCGGTGAGGAAGTCAACATCTTGAACCGTCACCGCCCAGATAATGCCGAGTAGTGAGCCAAAGCTGATCACTGGGAACGAAGGCATACGCATCGCCAGCAGAACCAGCACAACCACCACTGGTACAAATGAAAGTGGGGTAATGTAGAACTGGTTGTCCATCGCCGCAATCACGTTTTGTACTTGTGACATATCCACATTACCTGCGTAGTGGAAGCCAAACAGAGTGAACAGAATCCCGGTAATGATGTAGCTGATCAGCGCGATTGGTAGCATACCTTTAATATGCTCCATCACTTCAACGTTAGACATTGATGATGCCAGAATCACTGAGTCTGATAGCGGTGACATTTTATCGCCAAAGTAACAACCCGACAGTACCGCACCAGCCGTAATCGGGGCAGGAACACCAAGACCTTGACCAATCCCCATCATTGCAATACCCGCAGTACCAGCCGCGCCCCAAGAGGTGCCTGTTGCCAATGCTGTCAGCGAGCAGATTACCATGGTAGCCAAAAGGAAGATTGAAGGGTGGATAGCTTTAAGACCATAGTAGATGATGGTTGGTACAATACCGCCAGAAATCCAGGTACCGACTAGAGCACCGACCGCAAGCAAGATCAATACTGCACCGAGACCATTTGAAATACCGTTTAAGGCTGCTTGTTCAAGATCTTTATATTTGTGACCAAGTCTTAGACCCAAGGTAATGATGATGAACCAACCGATATAAAGTGCTAGCTGAATTGGTAGATTTAACTGGGCAGTAAATGAAAATGCCATCAGTAGAAATAAACCAAGTGAAACAATTACTTGTGTCAGGCTTGGCAATCGAGGGGTAAGTTGCGTCATAGCGAGCCTCTTTGCTATTAAAATCGAACTCTTCACGCGGTTTAACCCGATTATTCTGTAAATAATCATAGGTTGAACTGTTTCTACTCATGAGTGCGGGTTTTTTATAGTAAATCTCGCTTGAGAGTATGAAATTAGGTGAAGAACTTGAGTGTTAACTCCTTTTTATTCGGCGAAACCATACATTAGCTGGGTGAATATTTCGAGATTTTGTCGCTCTTTTGTAGGAAAAAACTTCAACTCAGTAAATGTGCGGTTAATTCGGTTAACAGTGTGTGATCTTTGGTTGGTCTTAATGTGCTGTTGTGTAGTGGTGATGTGCCACAGATGTTTCGTTGAGGCTGGTGGATGTTTGCTCGTTTAACAACGCTTGTTTAGCAAAATTGTCGCCTAAAAATGCCTTGTAACAACATTAATTTAAAAATAACCGATTAAAGTTCAATTTTTCACTTGAGATTTTTGTACGAAAAATGAAAGATGAGAGGAATACCTTTTTTAAATGAATACACGGAGAGTTGACGATGAGAGTAGGTTTAGTTGGGTGGCGTGGCATGGTTGGTTCTGTGCTGATGCAACGAATGGTAGAAGAAGGCGATTTCGACCTTATTGAACCCGTATTTTACAGCACATCACAAGTAGGCATTCCTGCGCCTTTCTTGGGTAAAGATGCTGGTGATCTACAAGACGCCTTTGATATTGAAAGTTTAAAACAGCTTGATGCGGTGATTACCTGTCAAGGTGGTAGCTATACGGAAAAAGTTTACCCAGCACTTCGCCAAGCCGGTTGGAAAGGTTATTGGATTGATGCTGCTTCAACGCTACGTATGGCAGAAGACTCAATCATTACCCTTGATCCAGTTAACCATCTGCAAATCCAACAGGGTATCCATGGCGGAACCAATACTTTCGTTGGCGGTAACTGTACCGTAAGTTTGATGCTAATGGGCTTAGGTGGTCTATTTGAAAAAGGTCTCGTGGAATGGACCAGTGCAATGACTTACCAAGCCGCATCGGGTGCCGGCGCGCAAAACATGCGTGAATTGATCTCACAAATGGGTGTGATTAATGACGCGGTGAGCTCAGAGCTTGCAAACCCTGCCAGTTCAATCCTTGATATTGACAAAAAAGTTGCCGACACAATGCGCAGCGGTACGTTCCCAACTGACAAATTCGGCGTGCCATTGGCTGGCTCTTTGATCCCTTGGATTGATGTTAAGCGTGACAATGGTCAGAGCAAAGAAGAGTGGAAAGCAGGTGTTGAAGCAAACAAGATCCTTGGCTTCCAAAACGCACCAGTGCCAATTGATGGGACTTGTGTCCGTATCGGCGCAATGCGTTGTCACTCTCAAGCATTAACCATTAAGCTAAAACAAAATGTGCCAATGGATGAGATTGAAGAGATCATCGCAACTCACAATGATTGGGTTAAAGTGATCCCGAACGATCGTGACATCACAGCGCAAGAACTGACGCCAGCAAAAGTAACAGGCACGCTATCAATCCCAGTGGGTCGTCTACGTAAGATGGCAATGGGTGATGACTTCCTCAACGCTTTCACTGTGGGTGACCAATTGCTTTGGGGCGCGGCAGAGCCGTTACGTCGCACACTGCGTATCATCTTAGCTGAAAAGCAATAAGTACTCAGCTAAGCAAAAATAGAAGGCTACAGCACACGCTGTAGCCTTTTGCGTTTATTCTGGTTGAATTTAATGCAATGCTGAGCATATTTAGAGCATACAGTTGTTAATGCGGCGTTATTAGTTCGGTGCTCCGATAGAATTTGGTATGATAGACCAAACATGGAAGGGATGTCGCAATCGGAACCGAGCGACGTATGCAAAAAACAAACACTATTCGTAACAATGAAAATCAATAAACAGAGCTTAGAAGAACAAGCAGCAGATTACCTGAGAGAAAAAATCGTCAAAGGCGAGATGGATCAGGGCGAGAAAATTGTTGAAAGCACGCTGGCAAAAGACTTAGATTTGTCGCGTAGCACTGTTCGCATGGCATTAAACACCTTATCTCACGAAGGTTTAGTGGTACAAAAGCCTTATGCAGGTTGGCACATCTTTTCTCTAGATGATGAAGACTTGTGGGAGCTGTATAACTTGCGCGTGGCGTTAGAGAGCCAAGCGGCAGCGATGGCAGCAGAAAAAGCCACCGAAGAAGATAAGACAAAGTTGCGAACCGTTTTCCAAGAGTATTGCGATCTTTGCGCGCAGCCTGAAAGTGATATTCAGATGATCAGTGAGGCAGATTTTAATTTGCATCGCTGTATTATCGAGATCAGTGGCAGTAAGCGCATGGAAAAAGCGTTTAGCCAGATAGCCAATCAACTACAAGGTTATCTATGCATGACACACGAAGATTATGATTTGACGCAAAGTGCGTTAAGTCATGCGCCTATGATTGAGGCGATTTGTGCTGGTGACGCAGATAAAGCTTGGACTGAAGCAAAAGCGAACATCACCCCTGTTACGCAGCAGTGTCAGTCATTGAAAGACAGCCAATAAGTGACGCTCAAATCGATTTGTTACAGATACCCACTTCGCGTGGGTATTTTTGTATCTGCCAAGCGGAAAATTGAAAGAATGGCTGTAACCCTGATCAAAAAGAACGCCATGCAGCGCTCTTTTCAGTATTAATCGACCGGAACTACTCGTTCGTCTGGCTCGGCTAAGTCACTGCCACAGTGCTTACAATACATCGCATCCGACTCATGCCCAGCTTTGGAACAGTTAGGGCACTTAACTAAAGTGCGGTGCGATTTCATCTCATTATTCAGCTCTGCGGTAATGATGCCAGTGGGTACCGCAAGAATCGAGTAACCCAGCAGCATAGTTAAAGATGCAATGCCTTTACCCAATGCCGTTTGTGGGACTAAGTCGCCATAGCCGACGGTGGTAATGGTGACGATCGCCCAGTAAATACTTTGGGGAATACTGGTAAAGCCATTCGCAGGTCCTTCAATCACGTAAATTAATGAGCCTAATATCGTGACGAGAATCGCGACGGTATTGAAGAAGATAAAAATCTTACGTTTTGCCATCAACAGCGAGCGCAGCAAGATATTAGAATCTTGTAGGTAACGCACCAATTTGAGTACGCGAAAAATACGCATCACACGCAGTAAGCGCACCACACCCATAAAGGCAACCGACGGGAAAAATATCGCGATGTAGGTTGGCAGGATTGCTAGTAAATCAATAATGCCGTAGAAGCTGGTGGCGTAAGAGCGAGGCTTTGGTGAGCAATAAAGTCTTAATAGGTATTCCATCGTAAATAGCGCAGTAAAGAAATACTCGCAGTAACGCAGCTGAGTGCTCCATTCAACCATCACCGATGGCAGCGACTCTAACACCAGAATCACAAGAGAAGTGAGGATGGCGATAATTAGCGCGATATCAAAGATGCGCCCAGCTTTGGTGTGGGTGCCAAAGATAACAACATATAGCTGATGCTTTAAGGATGTTTTAGGCATGATGTATCAAAGTGATTTTATATATCTGGCATCATACCAGAAAGGGGAGGTGAGGCTAACCGCCCTTAAGCGGTTAGCTTATATTTAGCCAGTTAGCCCATCAATGCCGGGAACAAGCCGCGTAGACCGTTGGCAATAAATTCGATACCTAGCGCACCAAGGATAAGACCCATGATACGAGTGATGATGTTGATCCCAGTTTGACCAAGGAAGCGCACGATAAATGGCGCTGAACGGTATAGAAGCCACGAGCAGAAACAGAATGCCACAATCGTTAGTGCAATACCGACGGTATCCACCATGTTTGGGTAACGTGCACCGTAAACGATGGTTGAGCTGATCGCACCAGGACCCGCTAACAATGGCATCGCTAATGGCACTACACCGATTTGTTCGCGGCTGATTGATTCGGTTCTTTCTTGGTTGTTCTGCTTATCTTCACCTAGCTTACCGCTCATCATCGAAAACGCGATGCTTAGGATAAGCAAACCACCTACTACGCGGAATGAATCAAGCGAGATACTGAACATATCAAGTAGCACCTGACCACCAATCAAAGAGATGATCAAAATACTCGCAATCGCAATGTGCGCCGTCAGCGCGGTTTTACGCTTTTCTTCTAAGGTCATATGACCCGTTAAAGAAACGAAGATTGGCATGATGCCAAGCGGGTTAACCGCAGCAACCAGTCCTAAAAAGAACTGTAAGAAAATAGCGAGCTCGATAGTCTGCATAGGGCACTCAAAGATTCACAGAGTTGAAAAACAGTAGGGGTAAAATTGCGCGCATAATGTAGTGCAAAACGGCTAAGTAAACGAATGAAAAAAACTAACGTATAAAGGTCGCTACGAGTGAGAAAATCTTATCGTTGGAGAATGTTGTAACGACAGAGGAGGTTGAATGTTAACCAGAGTGCTGTTTTGACACTTTGAGTGCTTCACAAACGTTAACATTCGCACACTTTCAACAAAATTTATGTCGAATTATAGAGAGATAATGTGGTTGAGATATACTCCTAGTAGCACAATTTTCGGGAGCTACATGAAAGTGTGTGGCGAAAAAATGAAACTTTTTTACAGATTATTGTCGTTTTATATGTTTTATGGTTCGTTTGCTTCTTTTTTGTCCAGTTTTTGTTTTTGTTGAAATGGTATGTTTTTCAATGATTTATGTGACTTTTCTGCAATTAAGCACCACTTTAGGGTTAATTAAATTGCGAGAACTGATCCAGGTCAATTTTTTTCACAACTTGAAATAATATACTCAGCCCTGAAAGCAATTTACTAAGCTTGTTGAAAGTCGGACCACAAGATGTGATTTGAAGCAACACAAAGCAACAGACTTAATAAAAAGTTTTTAATATTTGTTAATTTTAGGAGATTCCCTATGCCTGTAACTAACTTAGCTGAACTAGATGCTCTAGTAGAACGCGTAAAAGCGGCTCAAGCTGAATTTGCTACTTACTCTCAAGAGCAAGTAGACAAAATTTTCCGCGCAGCATCTTTAGCAGCTAACCAAGCTCGTATCCCGCTAGCACAACAAGCGGTTGCTGAGTCTGGTATGGGTATTGTTGAAGATAAAGTAATCAAGAACCACTTCGCATCTGAGTTCATTTACAACAAATACAAAGATGAAAAAACGTGTGGCATTCTTGAAGAAGACGACAACCTAGGCACAATGACTATCGCTGAGCCTGTAGGTATCATCTGCGGTATCGTTCCAACTACTAACCCAACATCAACAGCGATCTTCAAATCTCTAATCTCTCTGAAGACTCGTAACGGTATCATCTTCTCACCACACCCACGTGCGAAAAACTCTACTAACGATGCAGCTAAACTCGTTCTAGATGCAGCAGTAGCAGCAGGCGCACCAAAAGACATCATCGGTTGGATTGACCAACCTTCAGTTGAGCTATCAAACGCTCTTATGAAGCACGATGGTATCGCTCTTATCCTTGCAACTGGTGGTCCAGGCATGGTTAAAGCGGCTTACTCTTCTGGTAAACCAGCAATCGGTGTAGGTGCAGGTAACGTTCCAGTTGTTATCGATGAAACTGCAGACATCAAACGTGCTGTAGCCTCTATCCTAATGTCTAAGACTTTCGATAACGGCGTAGTATGTGCTTCTGAGCAAGCTGCAATCGTTGTTGACTCTGTATACGACGAAGTGAAAGAGCGTTTTGCTTCTCACAAAGCATACGTACTAAACAAAGCTGAAGCGGACAAAGTTCGTAAAGTTCTGCTAATCGACGGTGCACTAAACGCGAAAATCGTAGGTCAGCCAGCAGCAGCAATCGCTGAAATGGCAGGCGTTAAAGTTCCAGCTGATACAAAAGTTCTCGTTGGTGAAGGTCTAGGTAAAGTATCGATCGATGACGCATTTGCTCACGAGAAACTATCTCCAACACTAGGTCTATTCCGCGCTGACAACTTCGAAGACGCAGTAGCTCAAGCAGTAACAATGGTTGAGATCGGCGGTATCGGTCACACATCTGGTCTATACACTAACCAAGACGTGAACGCAGACCGTATCCGTTACTTCGGCGACAAGATGAAGACGGCTCGTATCCTTGTAAACATCCCGACTACTCACGGTGGTATCGGTGACCTTTACAACTTCAACGTAGCACCATCTCTAACGCTAGGTTGTGGTTCATGGGGTGGTAACTCTATCTCTGAAAACGTGGGTCCTAAGCACCTAATCAACAAGAAAACTGTTGCGAAGCGAGCTGAAAACATGTTGTGGCACAAACTACCTAAGTCAATCTACTTCCGTCGTGGTAGCCTTCCAATCGCTCTTGGCGACCTAGAAGGTAAGAAACGCGCATTCCTAGTAACTGACCGTTTCCTGTTCAACAACGGTTACGCAGATGACGTTGTTCAACTACTGAAAGCACAAGGTATGGAAGTTCAAACGTTCTTTGACGTTGAAGCTGACCCAACGCTATCTGTAGTTAAGAAAGGTGCAGAAGCAATGCAAAGCTTCCAACCTGACGTAATCCTAGCGCTAGGTGGTGGTTCACCAATGGATGCGGCTAAGATCATGTGGGTAATGTACGAGCACCCAGAAACTCACTTTGAAGAACTAGCAATGCGCTTTATGGACATCCGTAAACGTATCTACAAGTTCCCTAAAATGGGTCAAAAAGCTGAGCTTGTATGTATCACTACAACTTCAGGTACGGGTTCAGAAGTTACTCCATTCGCAGTTGTTACAGACGACGAGACGGGTGCTAAGTACCCACTAGCTGACTACGAACTAACACCTCAAATGGCTATCGTAGACGCGAACCTAGTAATGAACATGCCTAAGTCTCTAACAGCATTCGGTGGTTACGACGCAGTAACACACGCTCTAGAAGCTTACGTATCAGTTCTAGCGAACGAATACTCTGATGGTCAGGCTCTACAAGCACTTAAGATGCTAAAAGAGTACCTACCTTCAAGCTACGCGAACGGTGCAGGTGACCCAATCGCTCGTGAGAAAGTACACAACGCGGCAACAATCGCTGGTATGGCATTTGCGAACGCATTCCTAGGTGTTTGTCACTCAATGGCACACAAACTAGGTGCTGAGTTCCACCTACCACACGGTTTGGCTAACGCACTACTAATCTCTAACGTGGTACGTTACAACGCGAACGACAACCCAACGAAACAAACTGCGTTCTCTCAATACGACCGCCCACAAGCACGTCGTCGTTACGCTGAAGTTGCTGACCACCTAGGCTTAAGCCAAGCTGGTGACCGCACTGCTCAGAAGATTGAACGTCTACTAGCATGGTTGGACGAGCTGAAAGGCGACCTAGACATTCCACTGTCTATCCAAGCGGCTGGCGTAAATGAAGCTGACTTCCTAGCGAAAGTTGATGAACTAGCGGTAGAAGCGTTCGATGACCAATGTACTGGTGCGAACCCACGTTACCCTCTAATCACTGAGCTAAAAGAAGTTCTACTTGCTGCTTACTACGGTAAAGCTTTCGTTGAAGGTGAAACTTTCGAAGGTACAACTGTAATCAAGAAGAAAGCAGACCAAGAAGAAGCGAAAAAAGGTAAGAAAGAGAAAGCTGGCGCTTAATTAGCTTCTCCGTTATGAACTAAGGTTTTCGCTAGCACGTAACCTTAATTCGGGAAAAGGTGCGAAGCCCCCATCGAAAGATGGGGGCTTTTTTCTGCGCTTTCGCTTGGGAACGCAAAGCGAAGCTTTGCTATGGAAGACGGAACGTGCAGCAGAGCTGCACTTCGGGAGACGAGAATCGAGAACGCCCAGTAGGCTGGGCTTCGAGATGCGGGATTTGGGAACGCACTGCCAATGCAGTGCTTCGGGAGGGAGGAACGCAAAGCGGAAAAACGGAACGTGCAGCAGAGCTGCACTTCGGGAGACGAGAATCGGGATCGCCCAGCAGGCTGGGCTTCGAGAATCGAGATTGTAGAGCCGACCGCTCGCTTTTCCCCAAGCTTGGCTATGCCAAGCATTCCCGCATCTCGAAGTGGAGCAGAGCGAAACGTTCCGTATTCCGTAGCTAGGCAACGCCTAGCGTTCCGTTATCTTTCCCGAAGCGAAGCTCGGCTTCGCGTTCTCGCCTCTCGAAGCAAAGCTTTGCTTTGCGTTCCATTTATTCGCATACAAAAAAGCCGATGCATGTGCATCGGCTCTTTAGTCAGCGAAAAAATGCCTACTTCTCTTCATCCGGCAACTTAACGTTTAGCTCTAACACTGAGATATCGTCATCTTTGTGTTCAAACGTTAAATCGACCATTGAAGGATCAATCGCAACATACTTACTGATCACTTTAAGAATGTCTTCTTTAAGTTGTGGCAAGTATGAAGGCGCTGGATCGTCGTGACTGCGACGCTCAGCGACGATGATCTGCAAACGTTCCTTGGCTAAGTTTGCAGAAGTCTTCTTTTGCGGACGGAAAAATTCCAGTAATGACATGCCTTGTTAGCCTCCAAATAGTCGTTTGAAAATCCCTTTCTTCTGCTCCGTTAGGAAGCGGAAGTCAATTTGCTCACCTAACAGGCGATCAACGGTATCAGAATAAGCTTGACCTGCATCTGACTGTTCGTCAAAGATTACTGGCACGCCTTTGTTTGAAGCGTTTAATACCGCTTGGCTTTCAGGAATCACGCCTAGAAGAGAAATGTGCAGGATCTCTTCAACGTCTTCCACGCTTAGCATTTCGCCTTGGTTTACGCGAGCTGGGTTGTAGCGAGTTAGCAGTAGGTGCTGCTTAACTGGCTCTAGACCTTGCTCTGCGCGGATAGATTTAGAATCAAGAATGCCTAGGATACGGTCTGAGTCACGTACAGAAGATACTTCAGGGTTAGTTGTGACAATCGCTTCATCGGCGAAGTACAGCGCCATTAGAGCGCCTTGTTCGATGCCTGCTGGCGAGTCACAGATGATGAACTCGAAACCCATTTCGTCTAATTCATCAAGAACGCGCTTCACACCTTCTTTGGTTAGGGCGTCTTTATCGCGAGTTTGCGAAGCTGGCAGAATAAATAGATTCTCAGTACGCTTATCTTTGATCATCGCTTGGTTTAGCGTTGCTTCGCCGTTAATAACGTTAACGAAGTCGTATACTACGCGACGCTCACAACCCATGATCAAATCAAGATTACGTAGACCGATATCGAAATCGATCACTGCTGTCTTTTTGCCTTTTAGCGCAAGACCAGACGCAATCGCAGCACTAGATGTAGTTTTACCTACGCCGCCTTTACCTGACGTCACAACAATAATGCGTGCCATTCTTTAATCCTTATAATCTTTAAATCGTCAACAACTCGAATTTCAGCGAGTCATTTTCCAAACTAAATAAAACTTTCTGTTGCCAAAACTGTTCGGCAAATTGCTCGGTTAGCCAATAGTGACCAGCAATCGACATCAATTCTGCGTTGAGTTTATTACAAACAATCACCGCGCCGGTATTGCCACTTGCGCCTGCAATCGCGCGACCACGCAATGTGCCATGAATATGAATTGAGCCATCGGCGATCACTTCGGCGCCTTCGCTCACATGGTTGAGTACGACTAAATCTGCGTCTTTTGCGTAGATTTGCTGACCGGAGCGCACGGGGGTGCGTACAATCTTAGTCGGTGCCATTTTCGCGGGCGCTTGAGCGGCAGATTTGCTGGCAGACATAATGGCAAAGCCAGCTTCACGAGCCATATTTTGAATACGTTTGTCTTTGCTACCAGTGACCCCTACAGGGATCATACCCACATCAGTAATCCCTTGTTTAAGGGTGGCGAAATCAATATCACCTTCTACCAAAGAGACATTGATTACGACAGGGGCTGATGCGAAAAATGCGGGAGCGTGTTCAACCTTTTCCTGCAAGAAACGAATGGTTTTTTCAACATCGTTATCTGAAAGATGTAAAACTGACAAAGTAAAACTACTACCTTTTAGATCTGGGGTATGTGACATCTTTTACTTTGGACCTCTTTTGAAATTCGCTGTTGCAGAAATGACGTTGCCTGCGAGTAGGGGTCTCATGTTATATTCCCATAATAAGCTCAGCAAGTTATCTTGCTGTCAATTGCGTGTTTTGCTAAAAAAAAAGACAAAACACACATATTCCCAATGATTGATGGATTAAAGGCTACTCATGCTTTGTGCAATTTACAAAAGTGCTAAAAAAGAAGGCGCTTACCTATACGTGCCAAAAAAAGACGATTTTTCACAAGTTCCTGACCAACTAATGCAAATGTTTGGTAAACCTACCATGGTGATGATGGTGAACTTAGCGGGTCGTACTCTAGCGCAAGTAGATATCGAAAAAGTGAAACAGTCGATTAATGAGCAAGGATTTTTCTTGCAATTGCCACCACCACCAAAGAATCTATTAGACGAATACAAAGAACAGAAAGCACGTCTAAAATCAGAATAAGAACTCCGATTCTCAGGGAGGTAAGAGTGAAGAAATTACTGTCAGTTTTACTAGGTGTAAGCTTGAGTTCAACAGCGTTGGCGCAAGATAAAGACTTTGACCAGTACGTTGAAGGCTTGAAAGCGCAAGCACTGGAACAGGGCATTTCACAGCAAATTGTAAATAGTGCTTTTGCCGAGGTCACTTACAAACCTCGCGCCGTAAAAGCCGATCGCAACCAACCAGAAAAACGCCTGACGTTGGATGAATACATTCCGCGTGCGGTACCTGATTGGAAAGTCAAACAAGCCAAAGAGCTGTATAAAGAGCACCAAGCGGAGTTAACTCGTATTGGTGAAAAGTACGGTGTACAGCCAAGATTTATCGTTGCGCTGTGGGGCGTAGAAAGTAACTTTGGTCGCTTTACTGGCAACTATAGCGTGGTCGATGCACTTTCGACTATGGCGTACGATGGTCGCCGCGAAGAGTTCTTCCGTAAAGAGTTGATGGCAGCACTGACGATTCTCGATCAAGGACATATCGAAGTAGAAGATATGAAAGGCTCTTGGGCTGGTGCGATGGGGCAATGTCAGTTTATGCCAAGCTCATTCATCAACTTTGCCGCTGACGGCAATGGTGATGGTAAAAAAGACATTTGGAATACCAAAGCAGACGTTTTTGCTTCTACAGCGAACTACCTGAGCCAATCAGGTTGGGATGACAGCTATACTTGGGGACGCCAAGTTAAGTTGCCTAAAGGGTTTGATATGAGCCTGGAAGGACGTGTCGAAGGTAAAGAGAAGTCATTGGCGGAGTGGAGTAAGCTCGGTATTACTCGCTACGAAGGACAAGCGTTACCTAACGTCGATGTCAAAGCATGGTTGACCGCACCAGATAAAGCGGACGGTCGTGTCTACTTGGTTTACAACAACTACAACGTATTGATGAAGTGGAACCGCTCATACTACTTTGCATTAGCGGTAAGTCATTTAGCTGACCGCATCATGCTAGATTAAGTTGAATATCCACACGTATACTAAGGGGCTCATTGAGCCCCTTCAATTTTTCTAGGAGACGCTGTGCTTTCAGAACGAGCCGCACAAATGGTGGTGTTTGCTGCACTACTTAAACATAAGAACTTTACCCAAGCGGCAAAAAGCTTAGGGGTGTCGGTTTCGCACGTCAGTAAACAGCTTGCCCTGTTAGAACAATCGTTAGGTGTAAAGCTTGTGCAGCGCACTACACGCAGTTTTACCGCTACCGAAGCGGGGGAACGCTTTTATCGTCACTGCCAACAAATCGTGCTGACGATCGATGAAGCGCAAACCGAGATTGAGAGCCAACGAGATGAAGTGGAAGGCTTGGTGAAAATCGGGCTTTCACAATCATTTGGCACACTGCATATCATTCCTGCTATTCAAGAGTTAAGAGCGCAGCATCCTGACCTGCAGGTAGAGGTTCATCTGTTTGACTACAAAGTGGATATGCTCGAAGAAGGGCTCGACTTGTGGATCACCAATAATGAACGACTGCCAGAAGGCTATGTTGCGCAGCGTATCGCCGATTGCCAGTTTGTGGTTGCCGCTTCACCAGATTACTTAATGCATCACGCCGCGCCAACCCACCCGCAAGAGTTAGCCGAGCACAATTGTCTGATCTATCGCAGTTGGGAGCGTGACTACACCAACTGGAGCTTTAGTAATGCTGAGCAGCAGTTAGCAGTTAAAGTGAGTGGTAACTACTCGGTCGACTTAGCTGAAGCGGTGCGTGATGCGGCAGTCGCAGGGTGGGGCATTGCTTACTTGGCGACTTATCTGATCCGTGATGAGTTCAAGCACGGTCAGTTGATCCAATTGCTGCCAGAGTGGCGAGCCAGTCAAAGCATGCCATTTTATGCCGTGTATCCAAGCCGTCATTACATGCCGAAAAAGACCTCGGCGGTGATTGATTTCATCAAACAAAAAATTGGCTCTCCTTGTCACTGGGATGTTCAATTAGCCCCTTATATTAGCCGACCAAACGTTTAGTTATTTTTTCTGAAGTCAGAAACATATTTTCCATTTGGAAATAATGCTGTTTGGCAATCGTTTATCCTGTTAAAAAACATATGGTTACATTGGTGGTTGAAAACTAACCACTCAAAACCACAACTTTGCAACAAACGTGACTTGCGTCTCATTTTTTCGCGGTTATTATCCGGCGCCAATCTTGTTCCCCCACTTTTGTCGGATTCATTTTATGAACTCAATCCTTGGTATTGTGGCGATTCTGTTTACAGCATGGCTACTATCTACAAATAGAAAAAATATTAACTACCGAACGGTATCTTTGGCGTTTGCACTACAAATCACGTTCGCATTGCTAGTTCTGTATGTTCCGGCAGGTAAAGAAGCGCTAGGCAGCGTAACTGCAGCGGTTTCTAACCTAATCAACTATGGTCAAGAAGGTATCGCATTCCTATTCGGTGGCTTGGCAACAGGTGGCTTCACTTTTGCAATCAACGTATTGGGTATCATCGTATTCTTCTCAGCGCTGATTTCTGGTTTGTACCATATTGGTCTAATGCCAAAAGTGATCAACCTGATTGGCGGTGGTCTACAAAAACTTCTTGGTATCGGTCGTGCTGAATCTCTTTCTGCTACAGCAAACATTTTCGTTGGTATGATCGAAGCGCCACTTGTGGTTAAGCCTTACCTAAAACACATGACAGACTCTCAGTTCTTCGCAGTAATGACGGGTGGTTTGGCATCAGTTGCCGGTGGTACGCTAGTGGGTTACGCATCACTGGGTGTGGATCTCAACTACCTAATCGCAGCGGCATTTATGTCTGCGCCTGCGGGTCTGCTTATGGCGAAAATTATGATGCCTGAAAGCGGTGAAGTTGCACCAGAAATGGATCTAGAGAATGTAGAAATGCCAAAAGCAACTAACGTCGTTGAAGCAATGGCAGATGGCGCAATGTCTGGTCTACGTATCGCGGTTGCGGTAGGTGCAACACTGCTAGCGTTCGTCAGTGTGATTGCACTACTAAACGGTATTCTTGGCTGGGCTGGTGATCTATTTGGCATTGAACTAAGCTTTGAGCTAATTCTTGGCTACCTATTTGCACCAGTGGCATGGCTACTAGGTGTGCCATGGAATGAAGCGACCATCGCAGGTTCGCTAATCGGTAACAAAGTAGTGGTGAACGAATTTGTGGCTTTCATCCAGCTAATGGAAGTGAAACCACTGCTAAGTGAACACTCACAAGCTATCGTAACGTTCGCTCTATGTGGTTTCGCTAACATCTCGACTATGGCGATGCTAATCGGTGGTCTAGGCAGCCTAGTACCAGAGAAGCGTACATTCATCTCGAAATACGGCTTTCGCGCAATCGCAGCAGGTGTAATGGCGAACTTAATGAGCGCATCACTAGCTGGCGTAATTCTGAGTCTTTAAGGGATACGGAACGCGAGGTGAAAACCTCGCTTACGGATTCGAGATGCGGGAACGTTCGGCTGTGCCTCACTTCGGGAGTTGAAAAGCACACGCTAAAAGCGTTCCGTGGATTAAATCTTCAAATTAAAGCAAAGGGCTGACGATTATCGTCAGCCCTTTGTCTATCTCGTAGTTAGGCATCGCCTACCAATCTCGACTCCCGAAGCAAAGCATCGCTTTGCGTTCCCGCATCCGTAAGCCATGCACTCGCATGGCGTTCCCATTCCCGAATCATTGCTGTATATTACTCAAGCCTAAAACGATAAAGAGCGGTTGGTTATTCCGCTCCTTACCTTTGGTAAGAATTCATCTTTAGATTCCTTGGCACTACTTTCCTTATGGAGTAGTGCGTCTATATGTGCTGCTCCTACAACCAATTGGAGTACATACATGCCATTTACCATCAAGCCTATTTTATATTCTCAGGTCGAAGCAACGGCTCAAGTTATCTTTGACTCATTCGCTCGCGACCAATTTGATAGTGAGCATGTCAACCAAGAGTTCTTAGGCTACCTGACGTATGTCAGCTCTGAAAATGTTGAAAACGCATTGGGTTACGTTGCGTTGAACGAAAATGATGAAGTGATTGGCGGCGTCTTATGCTGCGATCTGAATGGGGCTCTATCTTTTGAAGGCGCTGACGAAGATTCAATGATGGCGATTTTAAAGTTACTTAACTCAAAATACTTTGAAAATCTCATGGTTGAAGAGAAAGCATACCTTCAAGTTAAGTTTATTGGTGTTCATGCTGATTATGTGGGACAAGGAGTTGCGACATCACTGATTAACGCGGCTCTTGAAAATGCTCTTTCGTTGGGCTTCAAATTTGCTCAAGCAGAATCTGCGGGCTCTCGCTCGCAATGGGTTTTTGAGAAGAGGGGTTTTGTTGCTAAGGCAGAAGTAAAATATGACGAATTCGTATTTAATGATACGAAGCCATTCCCTTCAACAAAAGACCACCAATCGATAAAGTTGATGATCAAAGAATTGTAGTTTCGCCTCTGCGTCGCATTCTAATCCTAACTTCTTTGTCATTCCATAGAGCGCGCAGCGCGAGTAGGGAATCTTGTTCTTGTTGAAGTTAACCCCGAGATCCCCAACTCGGTCGTCCCTCTCTCTCGGGGATGACAAGCGAACGGGAAGGCTGGGCTTACGCCTCACTTCGGGAATTGAAAGACACACGCTAAAACTATCCGTGGATTAAATCTTCGAATTAAAACAAAAGGGCTGACGATTATCGTCAGCCCTTTGTTTATCTTGTCGCTAGGCATTGGCTAGCGTTCTCGATTCCCGAAGCAAAGCTTCGCTTTGCGTTCCCGCATCCGTAAGCGTAGCGTTCCGCTCCGCCTACTTCTCCGTATGGAACTGCTCACAAGCCAGCATGGTGTTCTCAATCAGGCTTGCTACCGTCATCGGACCCACACCACCAGGCACGGGAGTAATGAAGCTCGCGTTCTCTTTGGCTTTAGCATATTCAACGTCGCCGACCAGCTTGCCAGTATCTAGGCGGTTAATGCCCACATCTACCACGACTGCGCCTTTCTTAATCCATTCGCCAGGAATAAAGTTTGGCTTACCTACCGCGACAACTACCACGTCAGCTTGGCGAACGTGACCTTCAAGATCTTTAGTAAAGCGGTGACAGGTTGTAGTGGTACAACCGGCTAGCAATAGCTCAAGTGTCATCGGGCGACCCACAATGTTTGAAGCGCCAACGATCACAGCGTGTTTACCACGTAGGTCGATGTTGTAACGGTCGAGTAGGGTAATGATACCTTTAGGCGTGCATGAGCGTAATTTAGGGATACGCTGCGCGAGACGACCGACGTTATATGGGTGGAAGCCATCGACGTCTTTTTCTGGATGAATTCGTTCTAATACGTGCGTGGTATCAATACCTGCTGGCAGCGGAAGCTGTACCAGAATGCCATCGATCTCCGCATCACCATTCAGTTCATCAATCAGGCTAAGTAGTTCTTCTTCTGACGTAGTTGCAGGAAGATCGAAAGACTTAGAGACAAAGCCTACTTCTTCACATGCTCTACGCTTACTACCTACATAAACCTGAGAGGCAGGGTCTTCACCAACAAGCACTACGGCTAAGCCCGGTGCACGTAAGCCTGCTTCCTTGCGTGCTTTTACTCGTGCTGCAACTTCAGATCGCACTGTTTGCGATATTAACGTCCCATCTATGTTTTGAGCTGTCATGACTTTCCTTCATAATTGAATGGCGAGAAATACGCGGTGCATTGTCGCAAAAAATTTGACGAACATCTATAAGCAAACGTTTGCTTCGTGTTATTTTTGCTCTTAGCCACGGATAATGAAGTTTTTTTAAGCATTCAGATCAGAATGTTACGAAAACCCCTTGTGTTAAGCGTTCTAACTCGTATAATCCTGTCCCTGTAGCGCGCCCTTAGCTCAGCTGGATAGAGCACGTCCCTTCTAAGGATGTGGTCGTAGGTTCGAATCCTACAGGGCGTGCCATTTATTCAAGAAAGCCCCGATAACTCAATGAGTTGTCGGGGCTTTTGCTTTTCGGCGGCATCAGCCAGCCACAATAGTTAACTCATTGTTTGACATTTTTAAGTTACACGTTTTACTAAATTAGTATCTCATGGATTTCAAGTTCATCTAATTTGAGATGTAATCTATGGTCTGGCCCACTTCGAAACTGGAAAGATAAGGGCATTCAGAAAGTAGACCTATCTATTCTACTTAAGGGTTTGAACACTAGGTGCTGAGACAGCAACAACGAAGTCTAAATGCTTCAGCTTTCTTGGGGTATAAGCCGAACCTATGGTGAGTCGGTTCGGCTTTTTATAAGGTGTATATGTCTCAGTAGCTTAAGGGGTGGGTTTAATCAGGTTAATCTTAAGCTCACTCTTTATTAAAGGAAACTTGCTCTGATTAATTGCAACACTAATTGCTTTGCGTAAATTGCTATTGGCAGCACCGACTAACTCATCTTGAAAAAAACAAAGCAATATTAGATTCAAGGAATTAAGTACTGATATTTCGCGCGTCCTCCAACTACTAAAGTCACTCGGAGAAGCAACATTAAGACCCTCAATCTGACCTGTTTTAGTCATTCTGAATAGCTTTGAAGAACCATGCACTGCTTTTGATAAAGTCGCGTATTCAGCTTTTAGTGTTTCAATACCATTGATAGTCGAATTCGTAGAGTGAAACTTTGGGTGCTTTAACAAGTAGTTTACCGTCTCAGTGAAACCTAACTTGTGCTTCCCTTCTGTCCACAACTCCAACTCAACTGGGTGCTGAATGTAATAAAGTCCAAATACTGTATTCTCTATACAGCTTCTAAGCGACATCAAGGCAACTCGCCAAGAACCTTGTCTCGCTAGAGAATGAGACATTAGCGCGTCATTTTGGGCTTCAATGAAAAATGACAATGACTCCTCACAAGTCACTTTTTCCAAAATCTCGCTCATCCAAGCTTGATAGGAAACCAAACGTCGATAACTTAGCTTAAACTGCTCTTTATCCGTATTGTTATTTTGAATAACATTGTCGATATTAACTTGAACTTCATTGAAAAAAACTTCGAAGTTAACATCGATCTCTTTGATAAATGAATCCATATCTAAGTCAACAATATGCTAAGAGCATCGGCTAGCTCTGAAGAAGAATTCGATACTTTTTTAGTTTTCTTCCCAGATAATTGTTCGCGAGCCTCTTTATTCTTGGAAAGGTAGTTTAATAGTTTCCCAATAATATCTCTGGTTGCATCACGAGAGCGAATATCTAAAGGAATATTATATTCTTCGATTAAGGCTAGCCACTGAGATTTTTGGACATTATTCAACCCAACGAGCATGCTTAAAGCACGAGGAATATCACTCTGCTCAACTGTCGGCTCAACATAAGATACGCTCCCGAAATTATTTATGTCTAATTGGTCTAGTTCTACATTTGGTCCGTTCTTAAGGACCTTAGCCATAAGTGCTAATTGTTTTGCAAAATCGTGACTCTTCATACTAACCTTCTATGCGTTCTAGGAGTTCTTCACACACAGCTAAAAACTCTTCTTTTGCCGCAATATCATTTAATGAGAAAATCGGCTTATTAGATTGTGCTGCCACACTAACAGATGTTCTTTCTTTTATTACACTATCGAGAATTGCGTCTCCAAATTGTGCTCTCAAAGTAGCATCTGTTTCTTCTCTATGTATCGCGGGACGACCAACTCGTGAAATAACAACGCCTGCTTGCTTTAAACTATGGTCGAGATCTTGGCCAAACTCTTCAACACGTTTAACTAATAGACTAACACCAATAGCAGACAGGAAATCCAATGTCACAGGAACAACATAGTGAGTACTGAATGCTAGTGCGTTTTGAGTAGGAATTGTAAGGTTAGGAGGACAGTCGCAGATCACAACATCATAGTTTTCCAGTACGTCTTTCAACGCGTTTTTCAATTTTGTTTCACGAAAGCGTGCAGAAGCTAGGTCTAAATCTACGGTAAAAAGGTCTATGTGAGAAGGTATTAAATCTACATTCTTGAAGACGTTCTTTACTATCACCTGTTCCGCGGTTTTACTTTGGCCTTGAGCACTAGTGTGTCTTTTAGCCCCTAGCAAATCAGCAACGGTGCCTTGGACTTTAACTTCATCATTCCACTTCTTAACACCAATCGTAGAAAACGTTGCATTGGTTTGAGGATCTAAATCAACTAGTAAGGTTTTTTTACCTTGAATACCGCAATAGGCGGCAAAATTTACAGCTAAGGCTGTCTTACCTACACCACCTTTTAGATTGATACACGATACGACCTTTGTCATATAAGCTCCAATTTATAATATTAACCAACTGATTTTTGTGGATTAGCTTATCATGAATTTAACTTCGCATATGAAACATCGTTAAATCGTAAGCAATAAAATATGATCAAAGGCATTGTTACCAGAGTTATCATTGCATCAGGTGTTGATAGTTAGTCAAATTTACCCCCGTAATGCAACAAAGGGATTAACACCAAACAGTATTATAAGTATGGATAACTTTTGGTAGGGAAAACGCATGTTAACAATATATGAATGAATATTTACCCTAACTTGGTTTAAGGCAAAACCAAGTTAGAACTACTTCTGTTTCAACTACTTCTGTTTCAAAGAAGCTCTTTATCAACCAAAGATAAACACCAAACTAGGTAAAAATGCAGGACAGCATTTTTAGGTTTTCGGCGTCGGGAACGCCTAAAACCGACCGGACCACACCAGCAGACTAAAGCGCCTTTCTGGTTACTCTTTGGTAAGGCAAAGAGTAACTGGACCGCTCGTAGTAAGGTGAAAGAGACCGGCAGAGTACTAAGCGGGACATACCAACATATCGTGCTAAAACGGATAGCCTTCAACCTCACTCCACATCAATAAAGTACGTCGATTGCGATGAAGGATTTAGATAGTGATACTGATCCAGCGTTAAATTTTTATCCGTTAATACTTTGTTGATGCTTAAGCCAAACTCACCAATATTGATAATCGCTGCTTGGTCACGTGGTACGTCCTGGTCATAGACCAAAACAAACGGGCTGAGGCGATTCTCTTGGTTGGTAGAAACCACCACGCCAATTTGGTGATCTGAAAGTTCAACCAAGGTTCCCGGTGGATAAACCCCAACCACACGAATTAGCGCCATAATGTCCTGCACATCATGTTGATCGCGGCACTTATTGTATAAATAGGTGAGGGCATCATGGGGGCAGCACTGGTTTTCTATTCTATTGCACAAGTTATCGTAGGCGTTGGCTAAGATAAGTATCCGAGATAGCTGGTGGATTTCATCTTTGTGCAGCCCTTTTGGGTAGCCTGTACCATCGTTGCGTTCGTGATGCTGGCTAATGAGTTTTAGCGCGGCTTCGGGAAACTTAGGAATTTTAGCGCCAATTTGTAAACTCTTATCCAAGTGAGAGCGAAGCCTTTGTCTATCACCGGCTTCCATGGGTTCATGAGCAGTAAGCAAACTCAGCGGCAACTGAGTTTTTCCTATGTCGTGATACAAGCCAGAAAACGCGACCAGTTGGCATTGCTTAGGTGTGAAACCTTTCGCCTGACAGATTAAGACTGATAATAACGAGACATTGAGTGAGTGGTAATGCAGGCGGCTGTAACCAACCGAATCGTTCATTAAGTGGATCGCGCTACCACTCTCACCACTAATGTTTTTATAGATAAAGTTTACGATCGCTAAAGCGTTATTGATGCTCGGACTTTGGGTGAGTTTGTCCAAGTCAAAAATGTCTTGGACATCATTAAGCGTGTCAGCAAAGGCGACCTTAGAGCGTTGAATTCTCTCTTCAATCGCCGCAAGTTTTTGACGACCTTCTTGTTTCTTCGACCACATATCATCGAGTGCTTCTGCTGCGATAGGCACAAGCTCACATTCGGTCTCAGGGGCAACAAGGTTGTCAGGCGCTGCTGTTTCATCGGGCGTATCGAGAACGTCACTTTTAAGCGCATTGATCGTGATAGATTTCAGACCAAGCTGCTTGATAATGGTGAGCTGTTCTTGGGTTTTGATCTTGAACGAATTGAGTAAGAAAGGGTGCTGTCCCCAACTAAGCGGGAGATGAACATAATGCCCAATCTGCAATTGTTTTACGTCTAGTCTTACTTTCATATTCGTTTCAAATCAAAAACTAAAAATAGTGTTTTGCCATTGGTAGGACGATTAAGTGCAACGGCAAGAATTCGCGTGGTCATTAATGCCTTGAATTCAGTAATTTGGCAAGATGAGAGTCTCGAATAAGTGACATTTCTATCTCAATGGAAGGGCGTTTATCTGTTCGCGGCTGATGCAATGAGAAAAGTTGGCGATAGGGAGATGGCTATCAATCTCTATAGAGATAGTAATTTGCTAGAAAAGGCGCATAATCGCGGTATACAACATACACAGAAGATATGACTCATGACTAACTTTCAATACTACTTCCATCAATTGCCATGCTTTAACTGCACCAAGACCACGGTAAGCACTGATCTTGGTTGGCTAACACCAGCGATGAAAGACGATGTTCTAGCGCAAGTGGCTGCGATTATCGAGCAAGGTAACGTTGAGGCAGATCTTTCAGTTAATGTGACTTGCACGAAAGAAGAAGCGCGCGAATATTTGCTGTTGAATTTCTTTGGCTATTCAGAAGAAGAATTGGCAAATGAAGTGGAAGCGGAAGATGAGCAAGAAGTTGCTGATGAAATCGCTGAGCTACTGGCTGAAGGTAACGACAAAGCCGTGTTTGAGCATGAAATCGCGCTACAAAGCTGTAATGATTGCGGTGTTGAGGAAGAGTAATTCCGCATCGAGTCTTTGAAAAGACTGATTAAACCGAATTGAAATTGAGGCGTTAACGGGATTGTTCTGGTTAGCGCCTTTTTTGATTGTTAGTTGGTATGGGTTGTATGTCCCGCTTTGGCGTTCGGTGTTGTTATTGTGCCTCGCTCAAACCTTAGGTCTTTGAATTAAGCAGCTAAACCAAGCCAATTAAATCAAGCCTTTCAACTTGGCTAGACCGTAGGCTGCGGTGGTTACACAATCTTTGATGTCGCCGTCTATCAGCATCTGTTCAAATTGCGAAAGTTCAAATGCTTGGCTAATGAGGTCTTCTTCTTCCAGATCAAGCTGGGTATCGGTTTGAGTTAGGTCGGTTGCAAGGTAGATATGGCATTTTTGGTTGAGAAAACCGTACGCGATAAATTGTACACCCACATAAACCATACTTTCGGCAACCAGCCCCGTTTCTTCTCTAAGTTCACCTTTGGCTAAATCAAGATGATCAGCATCAGGGTTGGCTTCCCAAGCGCCTTGAGGCAGTTCCCAAAAGCTCCCTTGTACGGTATAGCGATACTGATTCACTAAGTGGATTTTGCCATCACCAATTGCAATGATGGCAGCGCAATCGGGTTTATCCACTACGCCATAGATCCCTTGCTTACCGCTAGCGCGTTCAATTTTATCTTCTCTCACCGACATCCAATTATTTTGGTAAACGACGGTAGATGAAAGTTGTTTGATAGGCGGCATGGTGTGTCCTTGTTTTGGGCTGGAAGTGCTTGTAGAAAGCATATTATTAGAGATAAGTAGCTGGTTAAAGACAAGATTTGTATCACGAGTGAGCTAAATCCTTATCTGTTGCTCACAAAAAAGGTGGTGCGATGACACCACCTCGAATTGTCTTTTTTTTACGTTTTGGGAGAGCGGGTGCTTAACCCAAAGCCGCCAAAATCGCTTCTGCTTTACTCACTTCAAATTCTTTGGGCGCTTCAACGTTAAGAGTCGTTACCACACCATTATCGATGATCATCGCGTAACGCTGTGAGCGAATGCCGCCAAAGGTTGCGGTATCCATTTCTAAGCCTAGTGCTTTGGTAAAGCTGCCATCACCATCAGCGAGCATGGCAATTTCTTCGGCATTTTGTGTTTCTCCCCATGCTTTCATTACAAAAGCATCGTTAACACTCACGCAAGCAATCATATCGACACCCTTGGCTTTGAGTTGGTCAGCCAATACGACATAGCCAGGTAAATGCGCTTCTGAACAGGTTGGAGTAAACGCGCCAGGTACGGCAAATAGCACCACTTTTTTATTCGCAAATAGCTCGCTGGTTGAGTGATTTACCATGCCATCTTTGGTTAATTGGCTAAGTGTCGCTTCTGGTAATGCTTGTCCTTGTTGAATCATGGTTTGAATCCTTACTGTGTAAATGTTTAGTCAGTTTAGCGGCTCAGGGTGGCTCTAACCACCGAGAGAAAATAGGGTTACTGATTTAGAGGTTCTATTTCACTTGCGTACCGTTTACGTCGTGATTCTGTTGTTGGATCGTTTGCTGCAAAAAACTCACGAAGGCTTTGGCAGCAGAAGAGAGATAATGGCTCGATTTCCAACCAATGCCCAACTTTAAAGGTATGGCTGGCTCAAATGGGATGGCTTTTAGTTGCGGATCATCGGCAACCAACACCGGCAAGCAGGTACCAATGCCAATCTCTTTTCTCACCATTGACTTCAACAGTTCAGGCAGGTTGGTTTCAAAGTGGACATCCGGTTTGATTTTATGCCGTTGGCAATAGCTGTTCACGGCTTCGCGTAAGAAGTAGCCGTTTTTAAACAGCACAAGAGGCTGCTGGCAAAACTCCTCTAACGTTACGCTTTGTCTGTTTGCGAAAGGGTGATGGCTAGGCACGCAGGCAGAGATGTGATCTTCGGCTAAGAAGATCCGTCGGATCTGCTCATGCTCACGATCGCCGCGGATCAGCGCAAGATCGAGTTCACCGTTGATCAGCATCTGCTCAAGAGTAGCAGTGCCGGCTTCTTGAATTTTGATTTGGATACCCGGATAGGCTTTTTTGAATTGCTCTAGCGCATCGGGAAGAAAGTAAGACGCCAACATCGCTGAAGCGCCAAAGCTAATCGTCCCGCTGGTTAATCCTTTCAGCTCTTGCAGTTCTTTTTCTGCTTGTTCGACATCTTCCAAAATAATCTTGGCATGACGTAACAACACTTGCCCTTCTGCCGTCAAACTCATCTGTCGCTCGGTGCGATTGATAAGCTTTAGACCCGTTTGTTGCTCAAGTTTTTTGATGCTGGTGCTTAGCGCTGATTGAGCGATACCAAGCTGATCAGCAGCCTTGGTGAAGTTGCCCGTCTTCGCTAACTGGTGAAAATAGTGCAGCCGTTTAAAGTCCATTTTATCCGCCAATCTATTTTGGTTATGGAAAGTATATATACCATATATTGTTAATATGACCTCGCAAAAGTTATAGTTTTGTTAACTAAAGCGGAGGGCAAATTAGCCTAATCGCATGACAACAAAATAACGTGAAACGCAGTTTGCCTGCTCAGCCAAATAAGGAAGTTCAACAATGAATATTGCTAAGGTTTTCAATAATAATGTAGAGGAACGTTGTGGTTTTACTGTGACTGCTCACTCAGAAAATGCACGCCTTCAAGTGGTCACACTGAGCAAAGAAACCTTGGATACCTTTGCTGACCTGATCCAGAACTACAGTCTGCAATCTCTCGAGTACAAGCCATTTCTACGTTTCGCTGTTGCGGATGCATTAGATAAAGCGTGTGACTACCAGCTTGGTCAGTTCTTGGTTGAAGTGATGGAAGATCGTGAGCGAGCGGCATTCTTAGTTGAGCCATCAGAAGAAGCGGCAGCACTGTATGAAGATAGCGAAGCACAACGTGAATTCTTTGTGATTCTTTCTACGGCGATTTCGCACCTGATCGGTATTCCAAACTTTGATGCGATGTACGGCAAGTACTACGCACGCTTTACGGTGAAAAATGCCGATAACAGTGATAGCTACCTACGTCAAGCACACCGCCGTATGGAATTACACAATGACGGTACTTATGTAAATGAGCGTACTGACTTCGTTCTGATGATGAAGATGGATGAGAAAAACATGCAAATGGGTGACTCTCTATTGCTACACGTTGATGACTGGCAAGATCTTGAGAAGTTCTACCACCACCCAATGGCGAAGCAAAACATCGTATGGAGCGCGCCACCAAGTAAAAATGTCGGTTACAGCATTGAGCACCCAGTCTTTTTTGAAGAGGATAAAAATGGCAAACCACACATGCTGTTTATCGACCAGTTTGCTCAGCCACAGAACATGCAACAAGGTCTATACCTAAACGAGATGAGTGAGTCACTTGAGAGTGATACTAACTGTTTCAACGTGCGCGTGCGCATTGGTAGCATGTTGGTGGTGCAAAACCACTGTTGGCTACATGGTCGTGATAAGTTTGTTGCTCATGAAGGCTTAAAGCGTGAGCTGCTACGTCAACGTGGTCACTTTACTCGTTAAGCAATGAAACTGGCTAACATTAGCCTAGTTTAACCGCTTACTCTCTTATCAAATTGAAGTTGCAGTGGGGTGAACTGCAGCTTCAATTTATTTGCGTATTTATACCCAAGCAACTTCAAAGAAAACATCGCCACTAAGGTTTATGATAACAAGGTTTATGGTAACAAGGTGTTATGGTAACGAGTGAACTATTCAGGGGAAAATAACTTCTAAATAGTATGGCTCGACTCAGTAGGTTTCTTGGGTATAACTAAAATAAAGAAAGTGAAGGAGCACCGAAGTGAACAAAATGTATGATTACGTCGTCGTCGGCGGCGGGATTGTTGGCGTATCGACGGCGTGGCAATTACAAAGTCGTTTCCCAGATAAATCGATTCTACTTATTGAAAAAGAGTCGGGTTTTTCTTGCCATCAAACAGGTCACAATAGTGGCGTGATCCATGCTGGTGTCTACTATGCGCCGGGCAGCCTGAAAGCAGAATTTTGCAAAGCTGGGGTAGAAGCGACCACGGCGTTTTGTGCTAAGCATGACATTCCCGTAGAGAACTGCGGAAAATTGCTGGTGGCAACGTCAGAGCTTGAAGTCGAGCGCATGCAGGCGTTATTCGATCGCTGTCATCAGAACGGTTTGGATGTTGAACTGTTGGATCAGCACCAGCTTAAACAGCGAGAGCCGAATATTGTCGGCTTAGGCGCGATTTTTGTTTCGACCACAAGCATCGTCAACTATCGTCAAGTGACGGAAAAAATGGCACAAGAGTTTGCCGATGCTGGTGGCGTGATTTCACTTGAAACGGAAGTGCGTGGCTTAGTTGAACATGACGATAAAGTCGTGATTTCAACCCATTCTAAAGGTCAACCAGTTAACTTTGATAGCCAGTTTATTGTGGTGTGTTCAGGGCTTATGGCGGATCGCATGACCCGAATGATGGGCATCGACACTGACTTTCAAATTATCCCATATCGTGGTGAATATTACCGTTTACCAGCGAAGTATAATGACATCGTGAATCATCTCATTTATCCAATCCCTGATCCTGATTTGCCATTCTTAGGTGTGCACCTGACGAGAATGATTGATGGTTCAGTGACAGTTGGTCCTAATGCGGTGCAGGGCTGGAAGCGAGAGGGCTACGGCAAAATTAATATTAGCCTGCGTGACGTATTGGATATGTTGGGCTTTGCAGGTTTTTGGAAAGTCTCTGCTAAGCACCTAAAAACGGGTCTTATTGAAACCAAGAATTCATGGTGGAAACCGGGTTACTTAAAACTGGTGAATAAGTACTGTCCAAAAATCAAAGTAGAAGATTTGCAGCCATATCCAGCGGGGATACGCGCGCAGGCAGTATTGAGTGACGGTACTTTAGTGCATGACTTTTTGTTTGCCGAGAGCGCGCGTAGTTTGCATGTGTGTAATGCGCCTTCACCTGCCGCGACTTCTGCTATTCCGATTGGCGGTTATATCTGCGATAAGATCATGAAAAAGCAGGGGATTGAGCAGGCAGAATCGCCAGCAGAACAAGTTGCTGAAACCGCGTAATTTAACCAGTTAACTGACGAAGAACCTGAAGCTAAGCTTCAGGTTTTTTTATCGCCGTACCATTGGCGAGTTATTCTTTTATTTTCCGATAATAGTCGCGCATGGTTTTGATAAATAATGATCTCAATTTATTAATTGAGTTGGTTTTCTTGGTAATTGCCATGATCTCTAGGTAGTAATAGCGATCGCTTGGGGCAATTGCTACCAACTCACCTGAGTCGACATAAGGCTTGGCATAGTTTTCTGGCAGATAACCAATGTAGCGCGACGAAAGAATCAGCGCTAAGCGTGACTCATAGTTATACGCGGTGGCTTTAAGATTCATTTTCGCCAAGTGTGAATTGAGCCGTTCTTGAGTTTTGATACCGGCGTAGGCAACAGGGAAGCCATTGATTACCTCATCGGACAGCTCTTGTTCTGAAAGCTCAGCCAGAGGATTATCTTTGCTGGCGTAGAGGTAGCAGATATCGGTATAGAAGTGTTCGTACTCTAATCCATCGAGTTCGCGGTGGAAGGGAATAAAGCCAATATCCGCTTCTTCTTGTAGCACTTTACGTTCAATTTCCGTCATTCGTGCGACTTCAGCGGTTAGATACACTTCTTTGGCGATATTGGCAAAATTACGGATAACCTCTGGCATATGGGCGCGGGTATCCAAACTGATATTGTCGCTAAACAGCACCGTTAAGCTGCCGGATGGTTGAATATCTAAGTGGTTAATCGTATTGCGAAAATCTTCCAGTTCTCCGAGTAATTTAACCGTTGCATCATAAACTACCGCCCCTTCTTCCGTTAACGCAAATCCTGATCGCCCCCGACGGCACAAAATTAGGTTTAGTCGTGATTCTAGGTTAGAGATGTGAATACTGATTGTTGAGCGGCTCACGTTCAGTTCGGTTTCAGCAGCAGAGAAGCCACCGCAATCGGCGACCACTTTAAATATTTTCAGTTGTTTTATTTCGTAGTCACCAATGTGACCGATGGGCACAGAATTTTTAGTCATTGTTTTAGATCCGTAAAACTTTATGTTTATCGAGGAATATTTATGTTCCTCAAACGCTTGTTATAATTTTGTTACGTTCTGGCGCTATTATGCGCGATTTGGTTTTTTTTATCTTTGACATTGTTAATGTTTATAACAGTAGGAATGGAACTAATGGCAGATTTGGTCTTATCCCGTGGTTTTATTAATGGAGAGTGGGTTGATGCCATAGATGGCAAACAGGTTGATGTTGTTAACCCATCCACTGGTGAGCTTATTACTTCTGTGCCTGATATGGGCAAGGAAGAATCAGAAGCTGCCGTTGTTGCTGCCCACGCAGCGTTTCAAGAATGGCGTACGACGACTGCCAAGCAGCGTGCCGTATTGCTAAAGAAATGGTTCGATCTTATTGTCGAGAACGCTGATGCGCTCGCCAAACTCCTAACGACCGAGCAAGGTAAACCATACAAAGAAGCCTACGGTGAAGTGCTGTATGGTGCGTCGTTTATTGAGTGGTTTGCGGAAGAAGCGAAGCGCATTTATGGCGACGTGATCCCAGCGGCTAACCCGAACAATCGTTATATGACCATCAAACAACCAATTGGTGTGGTGGCTGCGATTACGCCGTGGAATTTCCCAGTCGCGATGATCACACGCAAAGTCGGTCCTGCACTTGCTGCGGGCTGTACGGTAGTGATTAAGCCAGGGGAAGATACGCCGTTATGTGCACTTGCAATGGTTAAACTGGCTGAGCAAGCGGGCATTCCTAAAGGTGTGGTTAATGTGGTGACGACTTCACGCCCGGCTGTGGTTGGTGATGTTCTTTGTCGTCATCCATTGGTGCGCAAAGTGTCGTTCACAGGTTCAACACCAGTGGGCAAATTAATCCTACGCCAAGCGGCAGATACGGTGAAAAAGGTGTCACTTGAGCTTGGCGGTAATGCACCGTTTATTGTTTTTGATGACGCTGATATTGATAAAGCAGTCTTAGGTGCGGTGATCTCAAAGTATCGCAATGCCGGTCAAACTTGCGTGTGTACAAACCGTCTCTATATCCATGATGCGATTTATGATGAGTTTATGGAGAAGTACACCCAAGCGGTTAAAGCGCTTTCTGTCGGCGATGGTCTTGTCGAAGGGACCGAGATTGGACCGCTCATTAATCAAAAAGCGTTTGAAAAGGTTGCGGCATTAGTACAAACCGCGATTGAACAAGGTGCCACATTGACACTTGGAGGAGCGGGGCATGACTATGGCGCGCAGTTCTATCAACCGACCATTTTGGCTGATGTCACCGAAGAGATGGATATCGCTCATCAAGAGCTGTTTGGTCCAATTTCGACTATTTTCCGCTTCAATGATGAGCAGGATGTGGTGCGCCGAGCCAACGATACGCCTTACGGTTTAGCTGCTTATTTCTATACTCGAGATCATGCGCGAGTTTGGCGCATGAGTGAGGCACTGGAATACGGCATCCTGGGTATCAATGAAGGCATAATCTCGACTGAAGTGGCTCCATTTGGCGGCGTTAAAGAGTCGGGCAGTGGACGTGAAGGCTCGAAATATGGCATCGATGATTACCTAGAAATTAAGTACTTATGCCACGGCATTTAATTTCCTAATTGGAAAAATAACAGATTCTCCTTTCTTAGTTTGACATGTTTTCCCTAACTAGTCCCCTTCCAGACCATTGGGGCAAAATATTTTAGCAGCACTGATGTGCTGCTTTTTTTTGCCTGCAATTTGGCATTAAACCCAGTGATTTCGTGTGCTCAAAGCAATGGTTTGATAGTGATAAAACTTTAGGTGGAGAATTACGAATTTAAAGAATGTAAACAGAATGTAATTATAAGTTACACAGTGACAACTAAGGATTAATCAGTCACGACAAACTGTTACTGGTCGAGCCAGAGCAAACAGAATCACTCAAGGAGAAAGTTCATGTTTAAAACTTTAACTAAATTGAACAAGGGAAGCCTAACCAAAAAAGTTGCTGCTTGCGCGCTTGCACTATCAAGCACTTTTTTAACTGTATCTGAGGCATTTGCCGCTGAGCATAATTGGCGCTTTGTAAACTTGTATCCACGCGGTACAGCTTACGGTGAAGTGTATAAAAGCTTTGCGGAAAATATTGAAGCAATGTCGAACGGTCGTATTGCGGTTCAAATGATGTATTCAGGTGAAGGCGTTGGTCAAACTGGTGTTCTTGGCTCGGTTAAATCAGGTCTTATGACCATGGGTGCACCTTTCCAACCAATGCATGCGGGCGAATTCCCTGCTGGTGTGGTGGAAGTGGGTCTACCAGGAATGACAGATGACGTGGGTGAGCTCAGCGCACTATTCCACGAAAAAGGCTGGGGTGAAGTACTGGAAGAAGCCTACGACAAGCAAAACCTCGTTTGGCTTGAACCATACATTCAGCTACCTGTTTACGTGCTAACTAAAGAGCCAATTAACTCAATTGAAGACTTCGAAGGCTTAAAAATCCGTGCACCAGGCGCTTACGGTAAATTTCTACGTAACCTAGGTGCGTCACCAGCATCACTTTCTTACAGCGAAATCTACACCAGCTTAGCGACTGGCGTTATCGATGGTTCTATCGGTAGTAACATCATCGACCACCGCGATGGTAACCACGTCGAAGTAGCGAAATACATGTACCGTCTTCCAATCGCCGGTGCGCAAACGCTGCCAATCGTAGTGAATAAGAGTGCATGGAACAAACTTCCGGATGATCTGAAAGCGATTGTACGCGCGGCAAGTGCTGTGCACGCTCGTGAGCAGATGACTAAGTCTCGCCTTTGGGAATCTCAAGCCATTGCTGATATGGAAGCAAAAGGTATGAAGTGGAGCCCAGAGCCAAGCGCAGCAGATGCCGAGCAGTGGAACAAAGCGGCAGGTTCACTATGGGCTGAGTATGCCGACTCTGACAAATACAGCCAGCGTCTAATCAAAATTGTACAAGACACACAATAAAAACTATCGACAAAACCATGTTGAAAACACAGGTGATTTAAAGCGAGATTGACCCTCAGGCTGAATCACCAATAAGGGGGGCTGGATCCCCCCTTCCTCCTTTTATGCTGTTAGGGATGAAGTCTATGTTGAGTACAGTGTTAGCAACGTACTGTCGCGGCGTGAACAAGATAATCTATTTGATCGGTGTGTCAGCATCGCTCTTAATGCCTATTCTGGCAGCGACGGTCGCTTTTGAAGTCTTTTCTCGTTATGTACTGGGTGCGCCAACCATTTGGGCATACGACGTATCACTTTTCTTATTTGGCTATATTGCTGCGCTAGGTGGCGCATTAGCCCAACAAAATAAAGCTCACATTAATGTGGATGTGCTCTACCTATCGGTTTCGGCTCGAGTACGTTCACTGTTCAATCTATTTTCTTACTCGCTGGCGATTTTCTTTCTTTATGTGGTGCTGATTATGGCACTGGGTAAGTTTGAAGAAGCCGTCGAGTTTAATTACCGCCGTCAGTCTGAATGGGCACCATCGATGGCGCATTTCTGGGTCATGATGGTGGTGGCTTGCGGCGCGTTCATCGTCCAATTTACCAGCGATATTGTGCAAGACCTTTACTACTTGTTTACCGGTAAATCGTTAATTGAGCAGGCTCCAGAAGAGAGCGAAGAAACCGAGACACTAGTCGAACAAGCGGGGGATTTATGAGTATTGAAGTATTAACGCTGTTGCTCATTGGCTGCATTCTTGCCAGTTTTGCACTGGGTGCACCGGTAGGGCTTGCCCTTGGCGGTATCGCGATGGGGATGGGTTATCTCACTTGGGGCGAGGGCATTTTTAACCTAGTGCCGACCACCATCGAAAGTAATTTCTTTAGCTTTATTCTGCTGGCTATCCCGCTGTATATCTATATGGGACAGTTGCTGACTCGCTCCGGTATTGGCGATGCGATGTTTAATGCCAGCCAAATGGTGATTGGTCGTATTCGTGGCTCTTTAGCGGTCAGCGTTATCGGTGTCTGTTCGATGATTGGCGCGATGGTAGGCATCATCGGTGCCGGCATTATGACCTCAGGCAGTATCGCCCTGAAGCCGATGTTAGAGCGTGGCTACGATAAACGTCTGGCACTTGGCGTCATCATGGCGGGTGGCGGATTGGGTATTTTGATCCCGCCGAGTATTCCGATGATCATGTATGCCGCGACGACGCAAAACTCGGTGGGGCGTATGTTCCTTGCTGCGATCATTCCGGCGCTAATCTCGATCGTTTTGCTGATGGCTTACGTCATTATCAGCTGTAAGCTCAACCCGAAAAAAGCTCCGCTTGGCACTGGCAGTGAAACCCAAATGTCGGGCAAAGAAAAGTTCACAACAGCCCGTGATGGTTTCTTTTCTTTACTACTGATTGTCGCGGTATTGGGCAGCATTATTACCGGTATAGCAACGCCAACCGAATCTGGGGCGATAGGGGTAGTCGGCGCGATTATTTTGGCGATTCTGTTTAAGCGCTTTCGCTTTGAAATGTTCAAGTCGTCGGGTTTTGAAACTGCGATGTTGGTCAGTGTCTCGATGTGGATCATTCTCGGCGCGTCGCTATTTAGTAACTTCCACATGTTAAGTGGCGTGCAAAACATGGTGGCGCAAATTACCCAAGATCTCGGTTTGCCTCCGCTTGGGGTGATCATTCTGATGCAAGTGATCATGTTACTACTCGGCTTTATCATCGACGAGCTGATCATCGTTTTGATGTGTGCACCACTGTTTACCCCGATAGTTGTCTCACTTGGCTACGACCCTATTTGGTTCGGCATTTTGATGATTCTGAATATTGAGATCGCGGTACAAACCCCTCCTTATGGTTTCGCACTTTTCTACCTGAAAGGCATCGCGCCTCCGGGTGTCAGTATGATGGATATTTATCGCTCAATTCTGCCGTTTATCGCTTTGAAACTGTGTGTGCTGATCATGTGCATGATGTTCCCAGAAGTGGTGATGTGGCTACCGAATAAAGTGATGGGAGTAAATTAGTATGAGCCTTAAGCGAATCTTGATGCCCGTTGACCTTGTCTACCCTGATGTGGTGAAAAAAGAGGTCGATATGGCGCTTAAATTAATTGATGAACATGGTGTTATCGACATGCTCTACGTTGATGAGGCGAAAGTTCACCACAGTATGGTGCCAACCGCTTCCGGCAGTGCTTTTTCTGAGCAGCATAAAAGCGCCTTTGACAGTGTGCAAACCATGCTTGAGATGTATGTACCCAAGCAGCACCGCGGTAAGGCGATTGTACGCAATGGCGTGGTATTCGATGAAGTGGTACTGCAAGCCAAACGTTCTCAAGTGGATGCGATTGTAATGGCATCTGCCAAGCCCAAGTTGCGTTCATATTTTCTTGGCTCAAATGCCGCCAAAATTGTGCGCCATTCTCATTGCTCGGTGTTTGTCGTCAAAGATGATCCCAGTTAATTAATCTCGCGCCAAACGGCGCACATAATCATAACCATAAACATAAAGTTAAGCTGCCAAAGGGAGTAATTCCTGGCGGAGGTACACTCACAAACTCAAGGAATAGACAATGACCAACCAACAACTGCACCAGAGAAGAAGTCAGGCATTTTCTAACGGTATGGGCGCGCTCTACCCAATTTATGTCGCTAAAGCAGAAAACGCGTTAATTTGGGATGTCGAAGGCAATCGCTATATCGATTTTGCCGCGGGTATCGCGGTAAACAACACCGGTCACTCTAATAAGCGCATTACTGAAGCGGTTAAGGCTCAGCTGGATAACTTTTCCCATACTTGTGCGCTAGTTACGCCATATGAGTCGTTTGTTGAACTGGCAGAAAAGCTGACAGAAATTGCCCCAGGTGAGTCTGAAAAGAAAGCGATTTTCTTAACCACAGGCGCAGAAGCGGTCGAAAATGCGGTCAAAGTGGCGCGTGCGCATACTGGTCGCAGTGGTGTGATTGCGTTTAAAGGTGCTTTCCATGGTCGTACCAATTTAACGATGGCACTTACTGGTAAGGTTGCGCCGTATAAAGCGAGTTTTGGTCCGTTCCCTGGTGAAGTGTTCCACGCACCATACCCAAATGAGTTCCACGGTGTGAGTGTTGAACAGAGTCTACAAGCGCTTGAAGATCTCTTTACATGCGATATTGAAGCCTCACGTGTGGCAGCGATTATCTTTGAACCTGTGCAAGGTGAGGGTGGTTTCTATAAAGCGCCAGCAGAGTTTGCTCAAGCACTACGTCAAATTTGTGATAAGCACGGCATCATGTTGATTGCCGATGAAATCCAAGCGGGCTTTGCTCGTACCGGTAAGATGTTTGCCACAGAGCATTTGGGTATTGAGCCGGATATGATGACGTTAGCGAAAGGTATTGCCGGCGGTTTCCCAATTTCCGCTGTCGTCGGTAAAGCTGAGGTAATGGATTCAGCACCAGCTGGTGGTCTAGGCGGCACTTATGCCGGTTCACCAATGGGGTGTGTGGCAGGTCTTGAAGTGCTTAAGATTATCGAAGAGGAAGACTTGTGTGCCAAAGCCAATGGCATTGGTGAAATCGTGAATGCACGTATGACTAAGTTGCAGCAAACGGTACCGCAGATCGGTCAGGTGCGTACGCATGGCGCAATGATGGCAATTGAGTTTACTGATCCGCAAACGGGTCAGCCGCTACAAGATTTGACTAAAGCGATTATTGGTAAAGCGCAGGAAAATGGCGTGATCTTGCTGTCATGTGGGGTGAAAGCGAACGTAATCCGTTTGCTACCGGCACTGACAATCGAGTCTGAAATCCTCAATGAAGGATTAGACAAGCTAGAAAAAATCATCCTAGAACTGGTTTAAAGCTTCGTCTCGTTCACTAATCAACGTTGGCTAACTCAAAACCCAGTGGTGTCAAACTGCTGGGTTTTGTTATTTTACTGCGTGTTATGGGGGAGTTGATGAGTTGTCGATAGAGATAATAGCAACAAAGTTTATAAATTTAACTGTCACATCTGTCATTTAACTACGCGACAAATCTCGCTTGTATCAAGGAAAGCATAATCGATTCTGAAGGTTATGATTTTATCGGTTAAAGTAGCAGACGATGTTTTGTTTAATTTAATGGATTGCGTTAAATGAAAAGAATAGTACGTAAGTTTGCCTGCTCTTTGCTGGTCATTTCTCCATGTCTTTATGCTCAAGATAACTTTTTACATGCCTCTGGCGATCAATTTTACCTTGGTGCAGATGTTGTCGTTGGCGGTTCAACTAAGCTCAAAGCGCGCGGTCACACCTTTGACGATAGTGCCAACGTTGGCGTGAGTTTGGTTGGTGGGTATGAGTTTAATACCCATAATGTGGTCAAACCGAGCTTGGAGCTCGAATATCGTCATTATGGTCGAGCATCAATTTACGATCTGGATGTAGACGGGCAAGGACTTTTTGTTAACGCAAAAGCCAAGTTATTCGTTGAATACAATTTTGGTAACGTGTATCTAGCACCCATGGTTGGAATTGGGGTCGTTAACTTTGACTTAAAATATCGTACTGATAACACAGTTTATTCAGGTTCTGAGACAGAGAGTACCTTCCAAGCGGGTGCTGAAATAGGCACACGACTTAATAAAAATATCGATTTAAGTGCAGGCTATCGCTGGGCTTATGCCGATATCGATTGGCTAGATGTTACTTTAGATGGCTTTTATCTCGGTATCCGCTACGCGTTTTAATGCCAGATAGCAAAAACAAAGGCACAAAATATTCGCTTATTTTGTGCCTTTTGTCATTAATTGGACGGCTTTGTAAGGGAGTGCAGTTCAATTTAATGAGTGAATGGCTTTAATCAAACCTTCTACGCCACGCTCGACTTTTTCCCGCTGGCAACCCACGTTTAATCTTAAATGGTTGATGCCAAGTGGACCGTAGCAATCGCCGCGCATGATGGCAATTTTCTGCTGGTGGATAAGTGCGTGTTGCAGTTTATCCATATCGATATTGAGCGGTGTTAAATCCAGCCATGCTAGATAGGTCCCTTGCGGTACATGCAAGTTAAGCTGTGGAAATTCTTGATTGAGACGCTCGGTTACCCACTGCAAATTACCGTGCAGATATTCTTTCAGTGCATGTAGCCAAGGTGCACCTTCGCGATAAGCCGCCATAGTGGCAATCACCCCAAGAATCGCGGGTGACGATAACCCTTCCGTTTGTTTAAGAATATTGAGATAGGCTTGCTTGGTTTCTTCACACGCTATCGCCGCATACGCGCCCGTTAACGCGGGAATGTTAAATGATTTCGATGCAGAGCTGACGATTGCCCATTGATCGTCACAGGCGACTTCTACCCAGGGGTTATACGGAGTAAAGCAGATATCCATATGGATATCATCACTGATCACTTTGAGCTGATTACGCTTGGCTATCTCGGCAATTTTCTTGAGTTCTTCTCGCGACCAAACCTTGCCAGTTGGGTTGTGCGGGTTACAGAGTAGCAGCACTTTACAACGCGGATCTTCCGCTTGTGTGGTGAAGTGTTGCCAATCGACTTGATAGCCGCTGTTTTCACCATTTTCGACGTAAGTGAGTGGACTTGCCAATGCTTGGCGATTGGCGCTCTCTATCAGTGGACGAAAGGCATCATAAGCTGGGTCGAAAAACAGCACTCCATCATCAGGAGCAGACCAGAGCTGAATGAGTTTCGCGACGATATAGATGACAGAAGGTCCATAAACCAAGTTTTCTGGATCTAAATTGGCGTTATATTCGCTGCGAAACCAATGGCAAATCGCCTGTTTAAAGTCATCATGATTCCAACGACTGTAACCAAAGATCCCGTGATCTAAGCGTTTTTGCAGTGCTGCGGTAATACAAGGTGCCGCCGCGAAATCCATGTCGGAAATAGTGAATGGCAAAAGATCAGCAGCGCCAAAACGGTCACTGACGTAATCCCATTGGGTTGAATAGCTATTAAGGCGGCAGGTAGGGGCAGAAAAATCAAAACTCATTGCGCAGTTCCAAATTAAACCATATCCAAATAAACCTGAGGGAGACGTGGCGTGTAAACGCCACGTCGGCATTACTGCAGGAGCGACAAACCTTTGGGGGAAAGGTTGTTTATTGGTTCAGCAATGCTTGTTCTAATTTGTATAGGCGACGGTTTTGTTCAATCATTTTACGGATGAGTTCGCGTTCAGATAGCGTGGTCATCAGGTGATCTTGTGCGTGTACCATGATCATACTCACGACGATTTTTTCACCGCTGATCTCTTGGCGAATCAGGTCAGTTTGTACTTCATGTGCTTTGCGCACGCTGACGTTGCACTGCTCCATCATAGCTGCCGCTTCTTCAAATTTGCCTTCTTCAGACAGCGTTAAAGCTTCATAAGCATAGCCCTTCGCTTCGCCAGAATAACTAACGATAGAGATTATGATTTTTTCGAATTCTTCATTCATTTCTTGAGAGTTGCTCATGGGGATGTTCCTTGGATTTCACTTGATGGTTGCACATTAGCAGAAGCGAATTAAAAAGCGATGAAACTTGATTTCACAATATCAGTGAAATCAAGTTTCGTTGACGAATGTAAGTAAATGTTTGTTAATTAGCCCGTACTCAAATATGAAAACAAAGGGCTGTATGATGAATATTTTATTAGTTTGTGCTGGCGGTTTTTCAACCACGATGATGATGGAAGAAATGAAGAAAACCATCAATGGTAGTCAAATGCTGAATATTGAAGATTTTACACTTGAAGCTATTTCAGTTGATCGCCTGTCAGAAAAAATTAATAACTTTGATGTGATCTTGGTAGGTCCTCAGCTAAGCCACAAATATAAAAACATTGAAGCGGCAGCTTTAGAAAATAACAAACCATCAGTTCTACTATCAGCCGAAATTTACGGTGCAATGGATGGAGCGACGGTGCTTAAGCAAGCACTACTTGCCCATAAAAAGCACCAAATGAGCCTGGTTGACTAAGTTTTACCTCTCTCCCTACCACCTGCGGATACACGCAGGTGTTACTTATTATAATGAATGAAGGTTACGTATATGAGCCTATTCGCCTCTTTTGAAAAACTGCTCAGCAAAATATTATTGCCGATTGCAGAGAAAATAGATAAACAAGTCCATCTTAGTGCCGTTAAAAAAGGCATGGTGGTATTAACGCCAATCCTATTATTAGGTTCAATGGCTTACCCATTAAAAGCACTGAAAAACGTATTTTCTGATTCGGCAGCAGTGCAAGAATGGTTTATTAATAACACTTATCTTATCGATCTTTTAATTAAATTTTCACTTGGTTTTATCGCCATTTACACTGTGATAGCAATTGCTTACTTTTTGAGTGAAGGCTACAAAATATATACAGTGGGTGCGGTTGCCTTATCCCTTTTTGCTTATTTGATCATGACCACTTCGGTCAACCCAGATGGTTCGTTAGATATTCGCTTCTTTGACTCAAAAGGTCTATTTACAGCGATATTTGTCGCGATTGCCAGTGTGGAAATCTATCGTTTCTTTACCGAAAAGAGACTGGTGATCAGAATGCCAGAGGGTGTGCCAGACTTCGTATCTAGCTCATTTGAACTGATCACGCCGACCGCATTTATTGCAGTGCTGTTTGTCTCTGCGCGTTACTTTATTGCGGAGTGGACGGGTGGTTTGCTACTGCCTGAAATCCTAATGCAAGTGCTTGCGCCAGTGGTAGGTAGTTTGGATAACCTATGGGTGGTGTGGTTTGTGATCATGCTACGTCTGTTGTTCTGGTTCTTTGGTATCCACTCAGCAGTATTAAGCCCGATCCTATCGCCAATCTTCGTGCAATATCTTTCTGAAAACATTGCCGCGAAAACGGCAGGCGTTGAACTGACTCACTTTGTTACTGGTGGTACGTTCTCAGCGTTCGTTAACTTTACAGGGTCAGGTGTTACTTTAGGTCTGGTTATCGCGATGTTGATTGCGAAAACTCAACGCTACCGCAAGGTTGGTCAGGTTTCTTTAGTGCCAAGTTTGTTTGGTATTAACGAACCAGTGCTATTTGGTGCGCCAATTATCTTGAACCCGATTCTATTTATCCCGTTCGTACTGGGTGGTTCGCTGATTGGTATCTTCCCACTGGTATTGATGAAATATGGCTTCTTAGCGAAACCGTTCTTTGATCCACCGTATCTACCATTGTTCTTTGAAGGTTACTTAACAAGCTTTGACTGGAAGACGCCATTTGTTCAAGCAATACAGATTGTCGCCTCATTCTTCTGTTACTACCCGTTCTTTAGAATCATGGACAGACAAGAGATGGCTCGTGAAGCGGCGCTAAAAGCAGAACAAGAGAAGAAATCAGTATTCAGCAAGAAAGACGATGAATTGTTGGATGAGCTGGGACTCGATTTCTAACCCAACACACTCGATGCATGGTTTCTCGAAATAACGGATGAATGGATATTAAAATGCGGACATTCAGCTTAGAGCCTTACTTAGAACAGTTTGATGCTTTGCTTGTGAGTGACCCTCACCACAAGCGTTATCTGAGCGGTTTTACTGGCAGTGGCGGGTACTTATTGCTAACGCAGTTAGGGTGCGAACTTTTGGTCGCAGGTAAGTATTGGCAGCAAGTGGCAGAGCAAAGCCCGGATTGTTTGAGCGTGTCGACAGACCAACACGGTTGGTTAGAGACACTGCAACAAAGGCTGAATGTTCACGGTATCCAGAGATTAGGTTTTGAGAGCCATGCGCTAAGTTTTCAACAAGTAGAACAGTTAAAACAGGCGCTCTCGCAACAACTGGTGCCGACCAACAATGTCGTTACTCCTATGAGACGTTGGAAGTCAGAGCAAGAAATTGCTCTGATCCGCAAGGCATGCGAAATCACCGAAACAGCGATTGAGCGAGGTTTACGTGATTTTCATCTTGGTATGACTGAACATCAACTCGCGGCACACCTAGAGTTCCATGCGCGAATGTTAGGAGCTGACAGCATTGATTTTCTGATCGTGGTTTCTGGTGAGCGAGGGGCGTTACCTCATGGTCGACCATCCCAGCGAGTGATTGAGCAAAATGAACTGGTCACGATTGATTTTGGCGTGGTGTATCAAGGTTATCACTCTGATGTGACCCGAACGTTTTGTACCGGACCGGTTTCTGAGCAGCTGCAGGCAATTTTTGATGCGGTGTTTACTGCGCAGCGAATGGGGGTTGAAATGCTTCGACCTGGTATCGCTGCCAGTCGAGTGGATGATGGTGTTAGACAGTACCTTGCTCGCCAAGGGTATCGAGAGGCATTTTGTCACGGCTTAGGTCATGGCGTTGGGTTGCAAGGTCATGAATACCCGAAACTTGCCTCCGATAGCAGCGCCACATTAGAAGTCGGTATGGTGGTTACCGTTGAACCGGGCGTCTATTTGCCTCAGATTGGCGGTGTCAGGATTGAAGATACCTTAGCGATCACTGAAAACGGCTGTGAAAGTCTGACTCAATTGCCAAGAGAGTTACGCATGATTCCCTTACAGCCTGTTGCAACAGAGCCAGTAACCCAAGAATCTGGTCACCAAAGCAGAGAGCCAGGAGTATCAAATTAATGAATGACTTCCGTTTGTTGGCGCAATTGAATAATGCTCATGGTCCATCTGGGCGTGAGTATGAAGTAAGAAAAATTTTGTGTGATGAGCTTGCCGATATCGCTGATGAAATCAGCTTTGATGGTTTAGGCAGCCTGATTGCACGACTCAATCGCAACGCTACCGGTCCTAAAGTGGCGGTGGTTGCACATATGGATGAAGTGGGCTTTTTGATCCGCGAAATTCGTAGTGACGGTTTACTGAAAGTGTTTAAGCTCGGCGGTATTGATCCACGTGTTGCGATCAACAGTGAAATCGAGCTCAAAACCCGCAGTGGTGAGAAATACACGGGCTTAGTCTGGAGCGATAAGCCGCTGGCAGAACTCACCATTGATGACCTATGGCTTGATGTCGGTGCAACAAGCAGCGAGCAAGTGGCGGCAATGGGTATCGAAATTGGTGATAGTGCGGTCTTTGCTACTCGTCACTTCCAGTTAAATAACAGCGAAACCTTAGTTGGCAAAGCGATGGATGATCGCATTGGCTGCTGGCTTGGGGCTGAGTTGATGCGCTCACTCAAACAGAGCGCACCACAGTGTGACCTCTATTTTGTTGCCACAGTGCAAGAAGAAGTGGGCACCAAAGGCGGAAAAACTGCGATTGAGCAACTGAAGCCGGATGTGGTCATTGTGCTGGATGTAGCGACGGCTAAACATCTAACGCCACAGTCTGGTTCTCAACGTCTGTTTGGTCACGGACCATGTTTAGTGGTGGCTGACAAGATTGCTTTAGGGCATTACCCTTTGCTGAACTTGGTCAGTGATGTGGCGAAAGAATACGGTATTGCCGTTCAACGCGATTTTCTTGCTGGTGGCGGTACCGACAACGGTCCGGCAACATTGGTAGGCAGTGGCATTGCTGGCTTAGCGATTATATTACCTGTACGTAACTGCCACTCAGCTTACACCCAAGTGAAGCAAAGCGATGCGCTCAATTGTCTCGCTTTGCTCAAGCATGTGGTTACTCAGTTGGATGAAACGCAGACAGCGCGCTTGTACTCCTATTGCTAAGTGGGGTTTCCGTATCTGCGGCAAGAAGGAACGGTCCCTGCTCGGTAAGCTTTTGGTGTAATTGATGTACAGCACGTAAGTGCTGTACGTTATCCAGATGGCTGATCATCATGATTTGGCGGATATTACGCTGGAAAACATCACTGATTGGCTTATCCAAGCGTAAGTGAGCGATGCTTATTCGTTGACAGTGTGATGCGCTTTTACCGTGACAAACGAGCAAACCATGTTGAGCAAAGTAGGCATGGTTACGGGCGTAAAATAGCGTGACGATACCGTGGGAATAGCGTTCGTTAACTAAGCCGAGTTGTTCCATTTCACCACTTAACCAGTTGAGTATAGGCACTAGCTCACCTTGAGCGGGCAATGTTGACGTATCGCTTAGGGTAACGAGTAGATCATCCAGTGAGGGTAAAGCGCGATCATCGATCACCTTGTCACCGAGTTGCGCCAGCACCTGACTCACAAACGCTTCGTTGTTGAGCTCAACACTGCTGCTTTTCGCAATCGCCAATAAGGTTTCCAAAGAGACACAATGGCTGCTGCGCGCTTCAATCGCCCGATTGATTAAACGGGTAATGTAACCAATTTCTTCGTTGCGCAGTGGCTCAACAAGATGATGTCGATACTGTTCGGTAACGGCTTTAACTTGTTCAAACAATGCTTTGGAATATGGGCTTTGTTCACCAAGTTGCGTGTTGAGATTATTCTTCGCGCGATAAACGGCGGTCGTCAGGTAGGTGACGATGTCATTCAGCAACGCGGTATCAGTTAACAAATCTTTGCCGCAATCTTGGCTAATCACACTCAGCAGTTGGAATATAAAGCTTTCCGCTTGTAGGCGTTTTTCATAGAAGCCATCGGTATTGATCCCGCCAAGGAAGTACTCGGCTAAATGCAGCGCTTCAAAACGATACCCTTCCTGTTGCCAACCGAGCGCTTGCTTGATATAGCCAAATGCTTTGGTTGATTGCAAAAACGTACCGTTATTTTTGCGGTTAATAAACACCCCTTGCTGAATACGGCTTAAGGTGATCATCACATAGATGGTAAAGAGATTTCTGAACTCATCACTCAAAGCGCAGTTGGCACTTTGTTCAATTTGAGTAACCGCCAAAAATGCCTCATATGGCTGATACTTTTCAACATATGCCTGCACAATCGCCACAATATCCCGCTCATAGAAATAGCGCTTCTTGAGATAATGTACTTGGTCGTTTTTACAAAAAAGGTACTTAGAGGCGTAACACATTTGCAAGTAACGTATCTGCTTTTCTTTGCCTGAAACGTGCAGGTGCTGATCGATCACTTCGAGCTCCAATGCCAAGCTACTGAACATCTCATTGGTGGCGCGTAGATCTTTGTTAAGTGTTGGTCGACTGACTTTAAGATACTGCTGAACCTCACATAAAGGCGTTTGCGGCGCAAAGAGCGCAATGACGGCTAAGTATTCTTCTCGCTCCAGTTTGGAGTAGACAAAATTAGTCGCGAACACATCGCTAAAGAATGGACTGGCATCATAAGGATAGTGGAGCTCGCCGTTGGTTAGGGCGATGGGCGTCATTCCCAATTTTTCGAGATAGAAATTGATGTTCTCAATCGCATAGCGCAGGTTGCGCGAAGTCATATTGAATACTGAAGCGAGGGCATTGAGGGACGTGCATTGCATCGTAAGGGCAGTGACGATATCAAAATGCTGTTTATTGAGACTCATGAGCAGTTAGATCGGTCGAATTTGTCTAATTCTATCAATAGCAAACCAGCAAAGATGAGAGCTAGCCTACTAAATGAGGTAGAGAGAATGATGCGAAAGACAACGGGATACGGCGAAATTTAGCAAACTGTTATCAAGTTGAGTGAAAGGTTGGAAAATGCGGTTCATGTCTAACAGTGGGATGAAATGTAGAGTGATTGCAAGATGAAGCCTTTAGATGCGCTTGTAAGTGTTAATGATATTTGTTTTCATTTGCGTGTTTTTTTAGGGTAGCAAAATGTCGGAATAGTAAACATCTGTTTTGCAAGCTAGTTTTTGTCGCCCTAAGCAAGAGTCATCATGTTAGCGCCAGTAAGGAATTCAATCAGTTATGAAGTATATCAATTGTGGTAAGTGGACTACGATATTCAGTGTGTTCGGCTTGTTAGTATCAACATTATCATTTGCTCAAACTAGAGTAATACAAGACGAACAGGGTAGTTTTGAAATTTCAACGCAGCCGAACAAAATTGTCGCACTGGAATTCTCATTTGTAGATGCGCTCGCTGCAGTCGGAGTTTCTCCGGTAGGTGTGGCGGATGACAATGATATCAATCGAGTTATACCTGCAGTTCGCGCTAAAATTTCGCCTTGGACATCGGTAGGTATGCGCCCTCAGCCTAGCTTAGAAGCGATAGCAGTACTGCAACCTGATTTGATTATTGCTGATGCTGAGCGTCATACTGCGATTTATCAAGATTTGAGAAAGATTGCGCCAACGTTGCTACTCAAAAGTCGCGGTGAAACTTACACCGAGAACCTAGAAGCAGCTCTAAAAGTCGGTATTGCTGTTGGCAAGCAAGCGGAGATGGAAGCTCGTATTCAACAACATCATCAAAAAATGGCTGAGTTTAAGCAACGATTTGATAGTAAAGACACAATTCAGTTTGCTGTGGTGAATGCCAAAGGTATGTGGATGCATGGTCCTTCTTCATATGCTGGTGGTGTATTAGAGCAACTGGGATTGCATAGCCCAATTCCCGAGCAAACTGAGAAAGCTTATCTGCCAACGAGTTTTGAGTTACTCCTAAAAGTGAACCCTGACTGGTTGTTAGTGGGTTCTTACTCAGATCCAGATATCTTGGACGAATGGCAGAAAAATACTCTCTATAAAGCGCTTAAGGTAACAAAGAATGAGCAGATGATTAGTGTTTCGCCAGCCCTGTGGTCATTGAACCGAGGCATGGTCGCCGCTGAAGAAATCGCCGTTAATCTTGAGCAAATACTGCAATAATAGCGATGAGTGGTTTGTCACACGAATTACGACAGACCAATACGATCAAGCGAGAGATAAGAGTCGCGACACTTGCGACTCTTATCTTTATTGTTGTGTTGGTGGGTTACGTATTTTCTATGATTGCTTGGTCGAGTTTCTCGCTAACACTCGTTGATCTAGGTGGTTTTCTCTTTTCCTTTGATGACGATGATATGCGGCATCAAATCATAGCTACGCTTCGTGCGCCCAGAGTACATGCCAGCCTAGTTATTGGCGCGAGCTTGGCGATGTCTGGCGTATTAATGCAAGGTCTAACTCGTAATCATTTAGCCTCGCCATCAATACTTGGTCTTAATGCCGGTGCAGCATGTTTTATGGCTTTAGCAGCCATTGGTGTACCATTTTTCGCTCAGCTTAATAGCATATTGAATGCGGTGTTAGGGGCATTGTTGAGTGGCTTTTTCGTGATGTTACTAGGGGGATTTTTTTCACAGCGTTCTCATCCTCTTAGGTTAATTTTAGCTGGTATCGCGATGAGCGCATTATTGATTGGTTTGACGAGGGCCGCGGTCATTTTAGCCGACGATATGGCCTATAGCGTATTGCATTGGTTAACCGGTTCATTATCTAGCATTGATCAACAACAGTGGAAACAGTTATGGCTCCCCGCGTTATCTGGTTTCGTTCTCGCCCTGATCCAAGCTCGTAACTTGAATCTTCTATCACTAGGTGAGGAAGTTGCTGTGGGCTTAGGTGTAAATATTCAACGTACTCGTATTTTGAGTAGCCTTGCCGTAGTTTTGCTCGCTGGTAGCAGTGTTGCTATTGCCGGGCCGATAGGTTTTGTTGGTCTGCTTGTTCCTCACTTAATACGTCCTTTGGTCGGTAACAACTACTTCGTATTGTTGCCTCTTTCGGCATTAGCTGGCGCAGCATTGGTTTCATGGGCAGATGCAATCTCCAGGTCGATTGCTTTTCCTGCTGAAACGCCGGTCGGGGTAATCACGGCTTTAATAGGTGCACCTTGTTTTATCATTGTGGCAATGAGGAAATCGTGATGAGCGAGCCATTTAAACTAGGTATCATACTAGGTGTTTTAGCCTGTTTCTCTTTTTCAACCTTATTTGTTGGGGCTGCGACTCTCTCTTTTGAACAAGTTCTGATGATCTTGTTTGATTTTGAGCAACTCGACTTTGTGGTGCATCTTTATCGTTTACCAAGAATGGTTCTCGCGATTGGTGTTGGTGCTGGTCTTGGTTTAGCGGGCACGTTGGTTCAAGGTGTGATCCGTAATCCTCTGGCATCGCCAGACTTGATGGGTATCAGTGCTGGAGCGGGGTTAGCCGCAACGCTAATGCTCGTGGTTGCACCAAACGTACCGATCTATTTTTTACCCCCAATAGCGATGGCTGGTGGTTTGTTGGCAGCTGGTTTAATTGCTTTGCTTGCTTATTGGTGCCGTCCAACGCCAGCAAGACTTGCCCTAATTGGTGTTGCTGTCAGTAGTTTCCTTGCAAGTGGCATCGATTATCTTTTGATCGTCCATCCAATTGAAATTAATACCGCGATGGTTTGGCTAACAGGTAGCCTTTGGGGTAGAAATTGGCAACAGGTTCCGTTTATTTGGGGGGCTTTGGTTGTCTTGCTTCCTTTGGCATTTTGGTTGGCTTGGCGATTGGATGTTATGGGGATTGGCGAGGAGAGCTCTACGGCTTTAGGCATTCAGCCGAGGAAGGTGCAGGTTTGGTCATTGGCGATAGCGGTATTGCTTGCCAGTATTAGTGTGTCCGTGGTGGGGACAATCAGTTTTGTTGGTTTGCTTGCTCCTCATTTGGCAAGATTGATGTTTGCTCATGCACATCGATATCTAGTTCCAGCTTCTGCATTGATAGGCGCTCTTTTGGTGATTACTGCTGATGGGGTCGCTCGTGGAATTCAACCCCCAATTGAGTTGCCAGCTGGTGTGCTTACATCATTAATCGGTGCGCCTTACTTTATTTTTTTACTTTATCGATATCGGGGTTGGTAACTATGTTAAGAACAGAGAACTTATCGGTGGGGTATGGTAAGAAAACTATCATACATAATCTTTCCCTGACGATCCCGTTAGGCAAAGTGACTGCGTTGGTTGGACCAAATGGCTGTGGAAAGTCGACCCTGCTCAAAACGTTAGTACGAATTAATAAGCCTTTGTCAGGTTCCGTTCTATTGGGTAACAAATCGCTACGAGATTATCATGATAAACAGCTTGCTCAACGGTTATCACTCTTGCCACAAATTTTGGTGAACCCTGAGGGGATTACAGTCCGTAAGTTGGTGGAGTATGGGCGTTCACCTTATGTCTCTCATTGGGGAAAGCTGTGTGTGGAAGACAATAAAATTGTTACTCAAGCGATGCGGGATACAGGTGTCATTGAGTTCGCTGATTTTCCGCTTGAATCACTTTCAGGAGGTCAACGTCAACGAGCTTGGATTGCCATGGTTATGGCACAAGATGCTGATATTATTCTACTTGATGAGCCAACAACGTATTTGGATATGTCTCACCAAGTAGAGTTGATGAACTTGATGCGTGCGATGAATAGCAGAGGAAAAACAATTGTTGTGGTTTTGCATGATTTGAACCAAGCATGCCGATATTGTGATCATCTAATCGTACTAAAAGCCGGTAGTTTGATCACTCAAGGAACGCCTAAGCAAGTGCTTACTGAAGAGATGCTTGATAAGGTGTTTGATCTGCGTGCGAAAGTTTTTGTTGATCCAGTCGCTCAAACACCAATGTGCGTGGCGGTCTGAAATACGTTGGTAAATACAAGGACTCTCAATTATTCGAGAGTCCTAAAATTCCTGCTGTGTTGGCAGACTAGACGAGACTAGATGCGCTGAATTTTTGCTGTAATTAGCGGTAAATCAGGTTTGCCCAGTGAGTTAAACCGGCGGTGACAGAGCCAAAGTAGTTGCCGCTGACAATTTCGGTATTTGGCAACACTGATGCAACTGCTGAGGTGAGGGCTTTTGAGCGTGATGAACCACCAGTCATGTAAATCACATCTGGTTGGATGCCACTCTGTGTTACGGCGTCTTGAACCAAGCTGCGGATCTTGTGCATTGGGTTTTCAATTGCAGCATCAATGGCTTCACGTGTGGTAGGTACGTTGAATGCTTCGCTCACCAGATCGATAGTGGTGGTGTAATCGTCATGTTCAGACATGGCAATTTTAGCCAACTCCGCTTGATGGATAACCCCGTGACCTAATGTCTCTTGGTGCAACTTAACCAGACGTTGTAGCTTTTCAGGTTGCATCGCTTCTTTGTGGAACTGGCGTAGCATCGATAGGTTATCGTGGGCATAAAAGTCACGTTGAGCTTGAACGTCATTAATTGCAATCGCATTCCAGAATTGGATTAAAGGCAGATCTAACCCACTTTTTAGTTTGCTACCCAAGCCGAATTCGGTCATCAAGCACTTAAAGGCGATGAAGATATCCAGATCGTTACCACCCACCATTTGACCGGTGTGTGCCAGCAGTGAATCACGACGATCTTGCTTACCACGCCAAGTCGGTCCCATTTGAATCATCGAGCAGTCTGTTGTACCACCACCGATATCGACAACCAGTACTTTTTTGTCACTATTTAAGGTTGCCTCAAAGTCTAAGCCTGCTGCAACGGGCTCATATTGAAACTCAATATCTTTAAAGCCCGCACGTTTTGCTGCGCGAGTTAGGATATCCACCGCTTGAATGTTGGATGCTTCGCCGCCGCGACCTAAGAAGTTGACTGGGCGACCAATAACAGTCTGAGTAAATTCTTTGCCTGCTGAGCTTTCTGCGCGGCGTTTGATGTTGCTCATCATAGCGCAGACCAGATCTTCAAAGAACGAGAGTTGTAAATCGCGCAAACCCATCGCACCCAAAAACGATTTAGGTGATTTGACGAAGTAAACGTCTTTAGGATCGTCGAGATAAAGCTCCAATGCTTCATTACCGAATTTTACGTCATCGGTGCGCACTTCAAGCCCTTCTTCACGGTTGATTGTGATCGCTCTTCTTAATACCGCTTGGTTTGCGTCGTTGCTTGGCTCGATGTTTAAGCAGCGAAATAGGTACTCTGAAACCGACTCAGCATTTGGCGCGCAAAGTGTTGATGGCAAGTAGATGTTCTCTCCTACCAAAGGGATAGGTGTGACTTTATCTTCAACAAGATGAGCGACACAGCAGTTGGCCGTTCCAAAATCAAATCCAAGGGACATCTTAACCTCAACGTTAGGGAAAAAAGTGGGGCGCACACTAAACCTTACACTGGTAGTCGGGTCAAGGATAAATTGTGTAGTCGATGTTATTCAAAGCAATAATTTACTCAATAGAGGTTGTGTTTTGCTGCTTTTGTCACCAGATTATCTATAGTCATTCCAATCGGAATCACACAGCAATCGATAAGGAACTGTCATGACAAGTGAATATACGCCACCGAAAGTGTGGACAACCGATACTGAGACGGGTGGAACTTGGGCAAGCATTAATCGACCAACCGCTGGGGCGAGACATGAGCAAGCGCTGCCAGAAGGCGAGCACCCTTTACAGCTTTACTCGATGGGAACGCCAAATGGTCAAAAAGTTACCATTATGCTCGAAGAGTTGTTGGCTTTAGGGATCACTGAAGCTCAGTACGATGCCCATATGATCCGAATTGGTGATGGCGACCAGTTCTCATCAGGCTTTGTCGCGGTCAATCCAAATTCAAAAATTCCTGCGTTGGTAGATAAATCCGTGATTCCAGCGGTAAATGTATTTGAATCGGGGCATATATTGCTTTATCTCGCGGAGAAATTTGGTTGTTTGCTGCCACAAGACCCAGCAACTAAAACAGTAGCGATGAACTGGCTGTTTTGGCTGCAAGGCAGTGCGCCTTATCTAGGCGGTGGTTTTGGGCATTTCTATGCTTACGCCCCTGAGAAGTTTGAATATCCCATCAACCGCTTCACGATGGAAACCAAGCGCCAGTTAGATCTGCTCAACAATCATTTGGCGGATAATCGTTATTTAGCAGGCGAAGAATATTCAATTGCTGATATCGCGACTTGGCCTTGGTATGGCAACTTAGTACTCGGTAAGCTTTATGACGCAGCAGAGTTTTTGGATGTTGCCAGCTATCCACACCTCGTTCGTTGGGCGCAAGAAATTTCTGAACGCCAAGCGGTGCAACGTGGTCGTATTGTCAATCGAGCTTGGGGTGAAGAGTGGGAGCAAGTGGTGGAGCGCCATAGTGCTGACGACATAGATCAAGTGCTTGCTAAGCAACCGAAGTAAATTTAACCAGCCCCTCAGATTGAGGGGCTTCCTTTTTCTGGCTTAATAGAGCAATTGGAATCTGGATTTTAGTCACTTAATAGCGGGGAACGATGATGTCAGCATTGGCGATAGCATAAGCCGAGGCATGGTCTTGATTGCTCTGTTTGCCTATTTTGGCAACACTTGGAATGACGACAAAAATAATCTCAGGGCGATTGGTGATTCTGGTTCCTCTTTCACCATTGGTATCCAATTTATAACCGTCAATGTAAACAGTTAATACCGTATCTTTTCTGTCGCGTTGTCTGACAAAGAAAGAACCCATCTCATGGACAGCGCCCCAGGTATATTCGAGAGAGACCTCTTTGGCACTGGGTAGATAAATATCATAGCTACGATTAGGCATGTTGGGTCTGATGCTGTTAACCGAAATTTCGAGTCTATTGTCAACAAATTGCCCGCTTTGGAAGGGCTTACCTTCTTTGGCATCTTTATCAATGACTAAGCCATTGCAAGTTCGTGCTTGACCTTTTTGGGCTTCAAAACGGTAGGTTGCGCATGCAAATTCTCCGATTAACTGTCGGATACCGTTAATTAACACCGGTGAAGCAAATGCATCGAGTTCGAATTTGCCAAGCGCATTTATTTGTTTGAATAGATCTGGCGCAGCACTTTCAAACTTGGCGTCGTAGCTAAGGGAAATAAAGTTATCATGTTCTATCGCTGCTTTAATGACGTTGTTGGTGTCGTAGACACGATTGCCTTTTGTATCACTGACGGACCAAGCGAAATTGCTGTAGTCGGCATAGATGTTGAAGCTGCAAAACAGTAGTAGACCCGCGATGGTTTTATGCATCTTTCTTTCCCTGACAATCCATCAATAACTAATTATTTTACATAGACTATTTTGGGAATCTACGCCAAGGTTAGAGTAAGTAATAATAGTGATATCGAGCTCTAATTAATTTGTAATTGCCCCTGACAAATTATGGTTTTGTAACGAATCTGACTGGTTACACAGTGTAATGTGATCAATAAGAATTAAAAATTTAAGCCATTCCTTTCATTAGTAATGTCCATGTTTATAATTTCTCTTTAATTGAGAGTGAGAATTATTATTATGAAAGGTGTTATGATTCCTCTTTTAGCATCATTAACGACAACGCTAGCGCACGCGGTAAGTGATATTGAAGAAACCGTGTCGATATCGGATGCTTATCAAGCTGAGATACACATTGAGAAAACGAGTTATATTCGCGGTAGTGTGGAGAGTAGCAAGTCTTTAGCATTTGCTCGGATCATTGATGCTCAAGGTCGCGTTGTAAAAGATATTGTGGATGAAGGTCAGCGTGATGGGGAGATTTTCTGGTTGGTAACAACGCCAGGCAAGTATAGTTTGGAGATTGTTACGCAAGAAAAAGATAATCAAATTAAAGTGATGGTTGAAGAGAAATCACTTAAATCCGATCAAAGCGTTAATCCCAATGAATCACCAATTAGTCCTAAATTAATTGAGGTAAGTAAAAGCCTCTCTGCGGGTATGAGTGATGTGGATAGACAATTTTGGCAACAGATTGCACTCTCGGGCTCACCGTTAATCGAGCCTAACCATGATGGTAGTGCTATTGTCACTTTTTTATGGCGAGGTGATGAGCATAATGTGCGTCTGTTTGGCGCACCTTATGATGGTCACGTTTATCTATCGCGATTGAAAAACACCGACATTTGGTACAAAAGCTACCACGTCCCAAATGGCAGTAGGCTTTCTTATCGCATGGCTCCTAATGTTCCTCAGCTTTCCGGTTTTGAGTGGATTGAACAACGACGAGCTGTACTGGCAACTGCACAAACGGATCCGCTCAATATTCGAGCTAAGTTTATTGCGGCAAATGATAAATTTGGTGACGCTTCTACGCTGGAATATGGCGATGTGATTTCTGATCAATACACACTCGAGAGCGGAGCGGTGAAAGGGGAAGTACACGAGTACCAGCTAACTAGTGAGATTCTCGACAATTCTCGCTCGATAAAAGTTTACCTACCCAATGCTCAATATCAGACAGCCAAAGATGCCCCATTGTTAATCGTATTTGATGGTGACCAATATTTAACTCGCGTCCCAACCCCAACGATTCTTGATAACTTAATTGCAGAGAAGAAAACTCCACCGTTACGCGCGATATTTGTTAATCACCCGACCAATAAACTGCGCGGAAAAGAGTTACCACCAAATCCTAAATTTGCCCAATTTATGGCAACAGAGCTAATACCTTGGGCTAAGCAAGAGTTTCAAATTGAACCAGTAGCAAAGCAAACCATCTTGACAGGATCCAGCTATGGTGGCTTGGCTTCGATGTATGTGGCTCATCAGTACCCTGAGGTATTTGGCAATGTGTTAAGTCAGTCAGGCTCCTTTTGGTGGGCACCGAGCCGACTACAAAAAGCTTGGTTGACCAAACAGATAGAAAAATCGCCAGAAAATAACCTTAAAGTTTACATGAATGCCGGCGTATTCGAAGAGCAACCTGAGCGAGCCAGTATTATTGAGACCAACAGAAAACTCTATCAACTGCTTAAAGATAAACAGTATCAAGTTCATTTCGATGAACTAGCTAGTGGGCATGATTATTACAGTTGGCGAGTGACGATCGTTAATGGTCTTGACTATCTTTTTAAAAACTAGCGTTTGGTTGGTGATAGCTTGGAATGTCTGCAAAAGGGATGGTTTTATCTGTCAATATCCCCTAAATTCAGCTGGTTAAATGTGAGATTGCTCAAATAGTGTCACAAAAAGTTCATCATAAAAAAATTGTCAATTCGCCCAATTTTCATATTATTGTAATTAAGATGTCATATTAAGTGAGGTGGTTATGAGAGAACAAGAAATGATACAACCTTCCAATTTTGGAGTGATTAGCCGTACTTGCATTTTTTCGCTGGCAGGTATTGTGAGTGTGTTCTTCCTGGTGCAACACATTATCTAGTAAAGTATTAGCAAGTATGTGGGTACTAACATAGTACCTTTATCTCTTAGCGCCCACATATTTTGTTTGTTAGTTTGAAGTCTGAGCTTAGCAATTAAACAGACTTAAAATGGCTAACTGTCACCTACCTCTTATCTTCAAGCGATACGCTCAACTGTTCAAAAATTTTTGTAGTCGAGTGACATCTCTGCTATTGATTAATACTCACCGAGTCATATCAACTGATTAGTTTGCTAAAAACTTAACGTTACCTGAAGAAACGACTTCAAATTGTCTAAATTAGCAATTATGCACAAAGTGATCTCATGTGACTTTTACTTTTAGTGACCAAATATGCCCGATGTCCATTTGATGTCTGTTACTTCGGTTTTGGTGACGGTCGACGGGCGGGAAATAAGCCGTTGGGATAGGGATGCAAAATGGGGGATTTCACCCATTTGTCATTTTTTATGGGTGAAATTCCACCCATTTTTGGTTTTCTCTTAGCGGAGAGCTTTCTTTATTTTTGCTTTTGTTTTTGTTAACTATTTGTAAATAAATGATTTTACATTTATTTAACTAAGTTGGCTTGGTTATTGCCCTTAGTTAAGCATCAACACCCAGTGATGGGGTTGTCCACTTAACAAGGAGAATAATAATGTTTAAGCCTTTGACCCTACTATCCGTATCTGTATTGGCAGCCACAAGTTTTAATGCGATGGCGGCCTGTGATCCTGGTGAGACAGTGATTAAGTTCAGCCATGTCACCAACACAGATAAACACCCTAAAGGCATTGCAGCTTCACTATTGGAACAGCGTGTAAACGATGAGATGAATGGCAAACTGTGTATGCAGGTTTTTCCAAACTCAACGCTATACGATGACAACAAAGTACTCGAAGCGCTACTAAACGGTGACGTGCAACTTGCTGCCCCTTCTCTCTCTAAGTTTGAAAAGTTCACGAAAAAGTACCGTATCTTTGACCTACCATTCCTATTTGAAGACGTTGATGCGGTTGACCGTTTCCAAAATTCGGAATCGGGTGAGAAGCTGAAAAATGCGATGAACCGTCGTGGTTTGCAAGGTCTGGCATTCTGGCATAACGGTATGAAGCAGATGTCGGCGAATAAGCCACTGCTGACTCCTCAAGATGCGGAAGGCTTGAAGTTCCGTGTACAAGCATCCGATGTATTGGTCGCGCAGTTTGAGCAGCTAGGCGCTAACCCACAGAAGATGTCATTCAAAGAAGTGTATGGCGGTCTGCAAACTAAAGTTATCGACGGTCAAGAAAACACTTGGTCAAATATCTACGGTAAGAAGTTCTTCGAAGTTCAAGACGGTATTACTGAAACCAACCACGGTATTCTTGATTACCTAGTCGTGACTTCTACGGATTTCTGGAAAGGTTTACCAGACGACCAGCGTGAGCAGTTAAATACAATTATTCAAGAAGTCACCGCGACACGTAATGCTGAATCGACCAAGGTAAATAACCAGAACAAAGCCAACATCATTGAAGCAGGTGGCGTGGTACGTACTCTAACTCCAGAGCAGCGCCAACAGTGGGTAACAGCCCTACAACCGGTTTGGAATAAATTCGAGAAAGATATCGGTTCGGATCTTATCCAAGCAGCTCTCGATTCCAATAATTAATAACCAGTTAATACTGGCTCAGTTTTAGGTCCTTTTTATACCCAAGTAATTTCACGGTGTTTAATTTCGTACGCCAAGAACTTGCTTGGGTATATCCCAGTAGTCTTCTTCCCCTATTTAAGATTCGTTGGGTATTTTAATAGAAGGACCTGTTTTCTTTTTCTCTTTAGGGAAACAATTCAGAAGCGAATAACTATGGAACAGTCATTTTTTACCAAAGTCGGACGGGTAACTGACGCCATTGAAGAGTCTCTCATCGCCTTTTTTCTTGGTGCGATGACGCTATTAACGTTTGCCAACGTTATCTCCCGTTATGTGTTTAACGACAACATACTTTGGGCATTAGAACTTACGGTATTTATGTTTGCCTGGATGGTGTTAGTTGGCGCCTCTTATGGTGTTAAAAAGCACTTTCATATTGGTGTAGATGTGATCATTAACATGGCGCCGGACAACCTGCGTAAAGTTTACGCCTTGCTGGCGGCGGCGTGCTGTTTGGCGTTTTCTATCTTGCTACTCGTTGGTTCATGGAACTATTGGTTCCCATTTGTTACCGACCGCGCTTGGTACGAAACCGACGACATTCCAATGCCTGAAATGCTGCAGTTTTTAGCCGACTGGCTTAATGAAGGCGAGCGTTATGAAAAAATGCCGCGCTTTATTCCTTATATGGCTTTACCGATAGGTATGGCACTGCTGACTTTCCGTTTTGCTCAAGTGACTTGGTACATTGCAACCAACAAACAAGATCGTTTGATTGCCGGTCATGAAGCGGAGGAAGATTTAGAAGCGCTGAAAGCGGAACTGGCGGATGCCGGTGATGCGATGGATACAAAAAACAATAAAAGCGACAAGGAGAGCTAGGTAATGGATATTTTGTTGCTATTCGTTATGGTGGTTGGCTTTATGCTAATTGGTGTGCCAATCGCCGTTTCGCTGGGTTTGTCCAGTATGCTATTTTTGATGATGCATTCAGATGCGTCATTGGCATCCGTCGCTCAAACACTTTTTAATGCCTTTGCTGGGCACTACACTCTACTTGCGATCCCATTCTTTATTCTTGCTTCAAGCTTTATGTCGACGGGTGGTGTGGCGAAACGAATCATTCGTTTTGCAATCGCTATGGTGGGTTGGTTCCGCGGTGGTCTTGCTATGGCATCCGTTGTGGCGTGTATGATGTTTGCGGCACTGTCTGGCTCTTCGCCAGCAACTGTGGTTGCGATTGGTAGTATCGTTATCGCAGGTATGGTTCGCAATGGTTACTCGAAAGAGTTTGCTTCTGGTGTTATTTGTAACGCGGGTACATTGGGGATTTTGATCCCGCCATCAATCGTAATGGTGGTGTACGCGGCGGCAACGGACGTATCGGTTGGTCGCATGTTCCTAGGTGGCGTGATTCCAGGCTTGCTTGCTGGTGTGATGTTAATGATAGCTATCTACATCGCAGCACGCGTTAAGAACCTTCCTAAACAACCCTTTGTCGGTTGGGGCGAAATGTTTGCTTCCGCCAAAGACGCAAGCTGGGGTTTGCTGCTGGTGGTTATCATTCTTGGTGGTATTTACGGCGGTGTATTTACACCGACAGAGGCAGCAGCCGTTGCGGCGGTTTACTCATTCTTTATCGCTAACTTTGTCTATAAAGACATGGGGCCATTTGCTGATAAACAAAATACCAAGCCAGCGATTGTGAAAATCTTCCAAGCCTTTGTACACAAAGATACTAAACATACCTTGTATGAAGCGGGTAAGCTGACGATTATGCTGCTGTTTATCATTGCTAATGCTCTGATTCTAAAGCATGTGCTTACCGAAGAGCGCATTCCGCAAATGATCACTGAATCGATGCTATCGGCAGGCTTAGGACCAATTACTTTCCTTATCGTAGTTAACGTGTTGTTGCTTATTGGTGGTCAGTTCATGGAGCCATCAGGGCTGCTGATCATTGTCGCACCGCTGGTTTTCCCAATTGCAATTGCGCTTGGTATCGACCCAATTCACTTGGGTATCATGATGGTAGTGAATATGGAGATTGGCATGATAACGCCGCCGGTTGGTCTCAACTTGTTTGTGACTGCCGGGGTAGCGAAGATGTCGATGATGCAGGTAGTAAAAGCGGCGCTGCCGTGGGTTGGTGTGATGTTCCTCTTCCTCATCATAGTCACTTACGTGCCTTGGGTATCCACTTGGTTACCAACCACCTTGATGGGACCAGAAATTATTACCAAGTAATTCGACGATAGGTGAGGGGGTTAAATCTCCTCATCTATCGATTTTGATTGCGGGTTACGTGGGTCATGCCCCTTTCTTCTCTCATAAAATCGCCATTTCACATGGCGATTTTTTCTTCGGTCTTTTCCTGAGCGACACTCGGTTTGGTACACACCATCAATCAGCGCGGTATCAATAATCACTTTGATTTTGGTCTTCTCACCCATAGCTTTTCACTCCCTGAGAGCTATTTCCTATCTAATAGTATGGGTGAGGCAGGGAGATTCGCCAATTCGATCAAGATGTTAATCAGACAAATACTCAAACACGAGAATATTTGAGTGAGGCAAAACAAAAAGGTTTGCTGAAGGGTGTCAGCAAACCTCTCTATTGGCAGTAAGCCAATAGTTAATTGGCAATGACGAGTGGGTGTCCTAATTGTGGATGAGGGATAATGGAAACTTTGTGGCAATACACTTGTTCAATAATCTCCTGCTGCAAAGCAATTTCAGGCGTAGCATCAATCGCAACGCTACCTTGATTAAGGATCACCAGTCGATCGGCATATTGTGCCGCAAGGTTTAGGTCATGAAGCACGGCAACTACAGTTGCGCCTTGTTCTGCTAAGGACTTAGCCAAAGCAAGTGTGGTGTGCTGATGGTGTAAATCTAACGCAGAGGTAGGCTCATCTAACAAGATAGTAGTGTTATTTTGGCTTTGCTCCAGTTGAGTTAACACTCGAGCCAGATGTACCCTTTGTTTTTCACCACCTGATAGCGTTGGGTAATAGCGCTGTGCTAAATGTGTGACATCGGTTTTAAGCATGTTTGCCTTGACGACATTTTTGATTTCGCTATTTGTCATGCTAAGACCAATAGCACCCAGTTCGACCACTTCTTGCGCGGTAAAGTTAAATGACAAACTGCTGTGTTGTGGCAACACGCCTAAATGACGCGCCAATGCGGGTGCTGACCAAAGACAGCGTTCTTGTCCATAAAGTTTAATATTTCCTTGGTGTTCGATCTCATTGGTGATGGCTTTTAGCAGAGTACTTTTACCCGTGCCATTGGGACCCAATAAAGCGGTAAACTCACTACGATGTAAGCAGAGATCGATATTGCGTAAGATTGGCTTATTCGCAATTTGAACTGTCAGTTGTTGTACTTCGACGCTAACATTGCCGTTGTAATCTGCGAGTGAGATTTGGTGCTGATTTGATTGGCTAGAGAGTAGAGAAAACATGGTCAGACGCGCCCCTTTTGTTTGATTAACAACCAAAGAAAGAAGGGCGTACCAATTAATGCGGTCACGATGCCTACCGGCATATCGAGTGGTGCAACCACCGTTCTCGCTAACATGTCGGCAAACAAGAGTAATAAGGCTCCGAGTAACATGCTCACGGGCAGCAGTGACTTGTAGTTAGGACCAATTATCATACGGGCTAGATGGGGAACAATTAGACCCACAAAACCAATAATGCCAGCCAGTGATACGGTGATACCAACCCCAGTTGCGGCTAACACAATTAGACGTCGTTTCACCCTCTGTACATTAATGCCCATATGTCTTGCTTCTGCTTCGCCGAGTAACATGGCATTGAGTTTGTCAGCGTCGCGTTGGTAGCAAACAAACAAAATAAATAGGGTAGTGAAAGCCAGCACAATACCTTGCAAATTAGCCCCTGCGAGTGAGCCCATAGTCCATAAAGAAAGGTCTCGCAGAGCTTGGTCATCAGCAAAATAATTGAGCAGTCCCAGCCCCGCGTTAGCGGCTGCAGAGATAGCAATGCCAGCGAGCAACATCATGGTAACTGAGGTACCATTTTGATCAGTGCCGAGACGGTAGACAATAAATGTTACGACGACGCCACCAAGACAAGCGAAAAGAGGCACGGTGCCAATTAGCATCAGTGTAGGGTAATGAGTGGCTAACCCTCCGAGCAGGACAATCGCAATCGCCGCCCCGAGTGATGCTCCAGATGACACTCCAATGATGCCGGGATCAGCAAGAGGATTGCGGAATAATCCTTGTAACACTGCCCCACAAAGCGCCAAGATAGCACCTACAGAAATGGCGAGTAAGGTGCGTGGAATTCGAACCTGTTGGATAATCATTGCAATATGAGTCGGAGTGTCGACACTACTGATTGGTAACATGGATTTGATGCTATCCGTGAAGCTGATATCCATAGGACCAACCGTTATCGAGGCAACGGTTGTTAAGTAAAGCGCTATGGACGAAATAATGCATAGCGTCTTTGTTGAAAGTGATCTCGAACTGTTCATCAAAAGGCACTGCGTTTTAGTTGGTGTGACTGAATTCTTGGTAGAGCTGGTCAGCTAACTCTAGGCTCTCGATACCAAGCCCTCCAATAATGGCACTGCCTTGTACCGCAATGATTTGATTATTTGTTGCAGCTGGCGTGGCAACAAGCAGCGGGTATTCTTGCAAGATACCTTGTTTACCTCCCAGCTTACCCCAGTCTCGGTTACTCACTAAGATGTACTCAGGTTGCATTTCAACGATGGCTTCTTGCGAAAGTGGCTTATAAGACGTCATTGAGCTTTTAGCTGGATTACTGCCTCCGGCGAGCTCAATGATGACATCAATCGTGGTCTCATCACCCGCCACCGTCGCTGATCGACCTTTACTGAGCATGGTAAAGATGACTTTTGGTGCCCTTTGGATCTCTCGCTGTTGCATACTCTCCAGTTTGGCTTTTAGTGACGCTTTGAGTTCGGCTGCTTTAGTTTGTGTGGCGGTAATTTTAGCGACAGCGTCAATACGATTGAACAGGTCTTGTTCAGTATCACCAGATGGCACAGTTTCCACTTTCACGCCGCCATTTTTGAGCAATGTTAGCGTTGCCTCTGGTCCCATTTCATGTGAGCCAATCAGGTGTGTAGGTGAGAGCGCCATCAAGCCTTCAGGAGATAATCTGCGGTGATAGCCGACCACGGGTAGATCACCCTCAGTATTAAAGTGCTTACTGGTAAGGTCGAGTGCCACTAACTGATCTTTTGCACCCAATGCGACCAATAGTTCGGTAATACTGGACCCTGCACTGATAATTCGGTTTTCATTGGTTTGAGCATGAGTAGATGTCGCGCTGACCGTAATCAACATCGCTAACAGGAGAGTGAGGTTTTTCATAGTTGTTGTTCCATAAACAAGATCGATCGCTGCATATCTTTGCGAGAGAGAGTTAAAGCAGCGATCTGTATTCCACTGTTGGTTACAAAAGCTACGGTGTAATGAGTGAGCTAATGTGATGGTTTGAATGGATTAAAAACCGGTTGAGGCGAACACAATGATTGGTGCCAGCTGCCCCTTTTCAATAAATGCTATGTTCCAGATTTACAATAAGATAACGCTTTAAAACCATTCAAATAATAATGATATGAAATATCATTTGCATTATCATATCTTTTGTATAACATAATTTCCACCATTACTATTTACAAAAATATGATTCTAAGTTGCGAATAACAGGAAGAATTTCAGTTACGAAAATGAACAGCAGCGAATGAAAGCAAATCCAGCCGCATTTGCTACAGTTGAATTAAATCGCTGTTAGTTGCCTTTATCGGGATCTCAGTGGAATTAAAAAACAACAAAGAAAACAGGAGAGAGTATGTATACCTCTTGCTCTGAAAGGGAAGTACAAACGTTAGTCGACACGGCTCTTGCTAATGATGATTCGGTGCCTATTTCTGAAATGGCAAAGCAACTGAAACTGAGTGAGGGCGAAATCACATTTGCCTTACCTCATGTGATGCTGACATGTATTGGCGGTGAGCACGCTCAAAGCATTCTTGATCAGATACCTGCATGGGGTAGTGTCACGACTATCGTTCACTCATGTGGTTCTATTTTTGAGACTAAAGCGCCTTTTCCTCGCGGTAAGGTCGCTCATGGGTATTACAACCTAATGGGACGTGAGAGTGAATTGCATGGTCATTTACGCTTAGATGTCATTACGAAAATCGCGTTTGTCAGTAAGCCTTTTAGAGGTAAAGAGAGTCACTATATTGGCTTTTTTACTCAAGAAGGGGAGTGTGCTTTCAAAATCTACTTGGGACGCGACAAGCAGCGCCAGCTGATCCCGCAACAAATTGAAGCATTTAAGCAAATGAAACAGGAGTTTTCCGCATGAATTTAGAAAGTCAGTCGACTGAAATCGATCAGCAACAAAGAGAGGATGTTCGTCGTGAACGGTTACAGAACCGTTTGGAACCAGAGATCCAAGAATTTCGCGATAGCAGAAAAACGTTACAGCTAGCCACGATCAGTGAGCAAGGCATACCTAACGCTACTTACGCGCCTTTTGCGTTTGATAAGCGAGGCTATTACATCCTTGTGAGTGACATTGCCGCGCATGGGAAGAACTTAAAAACAAACCGTAACGTTTCGATTCTTATGATCGAAGATGAGAATGAAAGTAAGCAGATTTACGCGCGTAAACGACTGACTTTTGACACCAAAGCTGAGCTAGTCGAAAAGCAAACCGGTGACTGGCACGAAGGGGTGCATGCACTGAGAGAGCGTTTTGGCGAAATCATTGACAACCTCAGTCAGCTTGGGGATTTCAATCTATATCGCTTGGTTCCAGATTCAGGTCGCTATGTAAAGGGATTTGGTCAAGCATTTGAAGTATCAGGGAATGACCTTTTGGATTTTGTACATTTAACCGAAGGGCATATTCAGCCACAAAAATAAATGAGTAATGTCTAGAGCAATGGAAGCCTCAAAAGACCTGAAAACACAAATATAAGACTCATTCAGGTCATTCACCTTTAAATGGAATAAAAAATGTTAAAGCAAACGCCTTTAGCTCTAGCTATTGCTGGGCTTTTGTCTGCGCCAATTTATGCAGATGACTCTTCATTGCAAGAAACGGTTGTTGTTACCGCCACTCGTACCAATACCCAAGTGATTGATACCGCAGCTTCAGTCACGGTGATTACTGATGAGACGATTGAGCGCGATATGATCACCAGTTTGGATGACCTATTTAAATATACTCCAGGTGTGACTGTCGAAAGTAACGGTCGTCAAGGAGTGCAAAACATCAATATTCGCGGAATTGATGGCAATCGGATTAAAGTGCTAGTGGATGGCGTTGCCCAAGGCAACCAGTTTGAATCAGGCGGCACTTTTGTTAATTCATCGCGAGTAGAAGTGGATACTGACTTACTTAAGTCCGTGGAGATTGTTAAAGGGGCGGCATCATCTTTACAAGGTTCTGATGCGATAGGTGGTATTGTCGCATTCGAAACCAAAGATCCTGCCGACTTTTTACAAGGAAAAGATTTCGGCGGCCATACCAAGTTCAATTACTCATCTAAAGACAATACCTTCAGTGAATCTGTTGCGTTAGCAAATCAGGTTGGTGACCTTGAAACGCTAGTAGCATATACCCGTCGTGATGGTAGTGAGCTGGAGAATTTTGGCGATTTGGATCAACAGGATACAGAGGCGAATAACCTATTAGTGAAGTTGCAGTACCAACTCAACGATGCTCATCGTGTAGAGTTTAACGGTAATTATCTAAAAAACACCGATAAAGCTGATCAAGCTTATTCTGGATACAGCAACGGGACGTCTGAGGATGTCACGGAACAATATCAAGTAGGTATTAAACACATTTGGGATGTTCATGCCTCATTAGCTGACTCGGTGGTGTGGCAATTAGATTATTTAAGCAAAGATGAGAATGGGGTTACCCATCGCACTAAAGATAGTGATTCTAATCGTCAACGCAAAGACTATATCTATAACGATGAAGGTTATCAGTTTGACCTACAGATTGATAAAGAGTTTAGTTTAGGTAATACCGAACACTACGTAGTTTATGGTGGTTCTTTCCAAGACAAAGATATTGAAAACATCAATAAAGAGTACAATAGCGTTGGTGCTGATAAGGAAATTTTCTATATCCCTAGCGCATCCGAGCGCCGTTACGGCATTTTTCTTCAAGACCAAATTTCAATCGGTAACCTAACAGTCACGCCAGGTGTTCGTTATGATTGGTTTGAAACCGATCCTGGTGATACAAGTGATAACCCGAGCAATAATGATGCAAGCGAATATAAGAAATTTAGTGATTCAGCCTTTACCGCTCGTCTTGGTGCTGTGTATCGTTTAAGCCAAGAACATCGATTATTTGCTCAAGTGAGCCAAGGTTTCCGTGCTCCAGATTTCAAAGAGTTGTTCTACTCGTATGGAAATCCAATAATGAGCTATTACAGTAAGCCCAATCCAGATTTGAAAGCTGAAGAAAGTATCTCCTATGAGTTAGGCTGGCGTCATAATACAGATCGCTCTGACACTGAAATTGCGGTTTTCTACAGTGATTACGACAACTTCATTACTAGCGAAACTACTGGGCAATTCATGAACCCGATGAATCCGGCGATTGTGCAGTACAACAATATTGAATCCGCCAAGATTAAGGGTATCGAGTTTTCCAACCAATTGTCATGGGATGGCTTTATGCCCATCGAAGGCTTTAGCTCTCGATTGGCAGCCGCTTATACCGAAGGTGAAGATGGTGATGGCGAACCACTCAATGATGTGAATCCGTGGAATGCTATCGTTGGAGTGAACTTTGACTCGACAGACAATTGGGGCACATCATTGAACTTAAGCTATACCGCAGCTAAGAAGCAAGACGATATCGCCGAGGGTGAGCGAGGCGCGCAAATTCAACCCATTTCAAGCGCTACGGTGGTTGATTTAACCGCCTACTACAAACCAATTAAAGATCTAACACTTCGAGCTGGTGTCTTTAACCTCACGGATAAAGAATACTACAACTGGAATGACGTTAAAGGCGAAACGGTCGAGAACAAAGATCTGACTCAAGCTGGTCGAAACTGGGCTGTGACCGTCAAATATGACTTTTAAATAAATGTATTTGTTTGAGTTACCGAAGGGCACGCACAGTGCCCTTTTTTATGTCACCATTTATTCTTTAAAATCCCGTTTATCAAGCTCATATTTTTGCATTTTGTCGTAGAGGGTTTTTCTCGCCACTTGCAGCTGTTGCATCGTCTCGTTGATGCGCCCTTCATTTGCGGTTAACGCCTGCTCGATCAGCATTTTTTCAAATTCAGCCACTTGCTCTGACAGCGGCTGAATAGCCTTGTCGTGCTGGGGGGGATGAGAAAATTCACCCAATTTCCCGAGCAACACAAATCGCTCAGCGCAATTGCGCAGTTCACGCACATTGCCTGGCCAATCATGGCTTATTAAGCTTTGTAAATCGGCGTTAGGGATAGAGGCGGCGTCTTTGCCATAACGCGCAGCGGCAACCAGTAAAAAATGGTGGAATAGCGCGGGGATATCTTCTTTTCGATGACGTAGAGCGGGTAAATCGAGGGTGACCACGTTGAGGCGATAGTAAAGGTCTTGGCGAAAATCGCCTTCAACAGCGGCTTGGTTGAGATCCACTTTAGTTGCGGCGATTACGCGGATATCGATGGGAATAAGTTGGTTTGATCCTACCCGTTCAATGACACGTTCTTGAAGCACACGTAGCAAGCGGATCTGAGCTTGCATCGGCATCGACTCAATTTCATCTAAAAATAGCGTGCCGCCATTGGCGTGTTCAAATTTACCCACGCGCTGGCTGTCTGCACCGGTAAATGCGCCTTTTTCGTGCCCATATAACTCACTTTCAATTAAGTTTTCTGGTACTGCGCCACAGTTAATGGCGACAAAGTTACTATCACGACGCGAACTCTGTTCGTGTATTGAGCGAGCAACCAGTTCTTTACCTGTGCCTGTTTCACCAAATAACAAAATGTCTGCGTTGGTGTCGGCTATATGTGAAATAGTTTCACGGAGTTGTTGGATTTGGTTGGTTTCACCAATAATACGCGGACCAAGGGTTTGACTGGCTTTGAGACTGCGTTTTAGCGCATGATTCTCGAGCGTGAGGTTGCGTTTATCTATTGCGCGTCGGGTTGTATCAATCAATCTGTCTATGGCGAAGGGCTTTTCAATGAAATCATAGGCGCCTTTGTGTAATGCGTTGACTGCCATTTCGATGTCACCATGCCCGGTGATCAAGATAACCGGTATATCCTCATCTTGATGTAAGACACTGGTGAGCAGATTTTCACCGGATATACCGGGTAAACAGATATCGCTAATCACGACTTTAGGGAGTCCAGATTGCTTGATGGCGATAAGCGCAGTTTCTGCGTCGGCAAAGAAACGCGCTGAGATATCTTCAAGCTCAAAGCTCTGTTCAATTGCAATGCGAATATCGCTTTCGTCATCGATAAAGAATACGTCTTCCATTACTGATCCTTAAACTGCAAGGTGATAGTAAATCGCGCGCCGCCGAGTGGCGATTCACTTATAGTTAATTGCCCATCCATGGCTTGAAGTATCTGCTGAGAGATAGAAAGCCCTAAGCCCAGTCCATTTTTCTTGGTGGTATAGAAAGGCTCAAACAACTTTTCGCGTTGTGCTGCGGGGATACCTTCTCCGCTATCATCGACATGAATCATGACGAGAGATGGTTGTAACTCAACCGTGAGCTGTATTTCTCGCGTTGGTTGTTCGCTCACGGCTTGAATCGCATTACTGAGTAGGTTAACCATCACTTGCTCAAGCTGAATTGGGTTGACGATGACATGAATTGGCGTATCGGGCATTGAGATCGTCAACGTCGCTTGCTGTGATTTTATCTGCGGCGCAATAAGTTCTTTTACCGACGTGATCATAGGTGCCAAGGCGAGTTTTTGCTTTTCTTGAGTATCGGATTTACGCGTAAATGACTTCAGCTGTTCGCTAATTTTTGCCATGCGCTCAGTTAATGCAGATATTCGCGCAAGGTTTTCATCGACGCGATCTGTCTGCTGCTTGGCAAGGAAGCGTCTGCCGTTGTCAGCAAAGCTACGAATGGCCGCCAGTGGGTTGTTGAGTTCATGGCTAATACTTGCTGACATCTGCCCGAGTACCGCGAGTTTTGCCGCTTGGATCAGCTCATTTTGCGTTTGTCTTAGTGCCTGTTCAGTCTTGCTTCTTTCGTTGATTTCAGCATGTAACTCGGCAGTACGCTCCATTACGAGGAATTCGAGTTTTTGCTTGGCTTCAGATTGAATTTGGGTCAATTGCCGTTGTTTTAGTTGCGATTGATGGGCCAATTGAATTGAAAGAAATAGGATGGCAAACAGTAGGACGAGTACCAGAAGGAAACTAAATGTTGACCATAAAATGGTGTGTTTTGGCGTTAAAACGCGAATGGTTAACTGTAAGTCTTCTAGGTGCCGAGAGGTCACAATAAAGTCACCTTGACCACCCACTTTACGCAAATTGGTCAGTTCCGATTGGGCGCTTTCTAAGTCACCGCGCAGACCAAGTGATCGAATGTCAGTATCGAGAAATTGACGACTGCGCAGCACTTGCTGGCGAACCTCTGGCGACAAGTCGGCAAGACTGTGAAATAACCATTTGTGGTTGCTTGACATGAAAATGATGTTGTTCGGATCGGTAGCAACAAAAAAGTTGGTTTCACTTTGCCAATTATCCTCGATCGCAGAGAGATCCATTTTAATCACGATTACGCCGATGATTTCTGCCGCATACACCACCGGATAACTGTAATAATAGCCTCGCTGACCAGAGGTTGAACCGAGCGCAAAATACTGGCTTTTCTCTCCTTGCACAGCTTGAGAGAAATAAGGACGCCAGGCAAAATTTCGCCCGACAAAGCTGCGTTGAATGTTCCAATTGCTCGCCGCAATAGTGGTGCCTTGTGCGTCGAGTAGGTAAGTGTCTGCGGCATTTATGACTTGGTTAACGTCTGCAAGATAACGGTTAGTAATGTCTATTTGAGCCGAGTTATTGGGGTTGAGTACCGCGGAGATAACTTCGCGGTCTTGGGCAAGGAGACGGGGTAAATGGTCATATTTATCAAGCTTTGTGATGATATGACTTGAGAAACGTTCTAGCTGCGCTTGATGTTGATCGAGTTGGTTCTGATAGCTGCTATTCCACACCCAGCGCCCACCAAGGATTGCACATAACATAAACAACGCCAGCAAATAGAGAAAAGTGCGTCGGTTAAGCTGCATAAGGCATCCTTAGTCAAAAATAGAGTGTTCTAGACTAGCGTTTTTTGTTACTAAGGTGTTGTGGCAGGTTATCAAATTGGGCAGGAAAACCGGACTTAGATCTCCTTTTATTACTTGAATTAAAAAAAACGCTAGTTTCTCTTGAAAAACACATTAATGTCCCCATTTCTGACACGGTTAGCGATGATGAATGCTCAAATATGTAGCATTCAGTTGAGAATTTAGGATATTGAGGGATGTAAGCAGGGGTTCGGCTCGACACTGGTTGTCAAGGTCGTTAGAATGCTGCGTCTAAATCTATGTCCTGAGACTAATCGGAGATACCTTTCACCGTTTTATAACGAGAAAAAGATATCGCTAATTAGTTCGATTGCCTCAAAGTAGGTGGTCGATGCTCGAAATTAATAGGTGCTCTTAGAGTACAAACAAGGATGCAGTTACCAAGCCAAGCTTAGGTAACTCATACGCTCAGCCATGCTGAGCCAGTATTGAGGTTAATGAAGAATGCAAGTTACTGTTGAAACGCTAGAAGGCCTAGAGCGCCGTCTAAACATTACTGTTCCAGCTGCAAACATCGAAGACGCTGTAACAGCTGAACTACGCAACATCGCTAAAAACCGTCGTTTCGATGGTTTCCGTAAAGGCAAAGCGCCTCTAAAAATGGTTGCGCAGATGTACGGTAAAGCAGTACGTCAAGACGTGATGGGTGAAGTTATGCAACGTCACTTCATCGAAGCGATCGTTAAAGAAAAAATCAACCCAGCAGGCGCACCTACTTTTGCTCCAGTAGCAACTAAAGAAGGTGAAGATCTAGTGTTCACTGCGACTTTCGAAGTGTACCCAGAGATCGAACTTAAAGGTCTTGAGAACATCGCTGTAGAAAAACCACAAGCAGAAGTTAAAGATGCTGACGTTGAAGAGATGATCGAAACTCTACGTAAGCAACAAGCTACTTGGACTGAAGTTGAAGAAGCTGCAGAAGCTGGTAAGCGTGCAACGATCGATTTCGTTGGTTCTATCGACGGTGAAGAGTTCGAAGGCGGTAAAGCTGAGAACTTCCCACTAGAAATGGGCGCAGGTCGCATGATCCCAGGTTTCGAAGACGGTATCGAAGGTAAAACTAAAGGTATGGAATTCGAAATCGACGTAACTTTCCCAGAAGATTACCACGCTGAAAACCTAAAAGGTAAAGCAGCTAAGTTCTCTATCAAAGTGAACAAAGTTGAAGCACGTGAACTTCCTGAACTGAACGACGAATTCGTTGCTAAGTTTGGTGTTGTTGAAGGTGGCGTTGACGCTCTTAAAGCTGAAGTTCGTAAGAACATGGAGCGTGAACTTAAGCAAGCTGTTAAGAACCGCATCAAAGAGCAAGCTATCGACGGTCTAGTTAACGAAAACAACATCGACGTACCAGCTGCACTTATCGACCAAGAAATCAACGTTCTTCGTCAACAAGCTGCTCAACGCTTCGGTGGCAACCCAGAAGCTGCTGCTCAGCTTCCACGTGAGCTATTCGAAGAGCAAGCTAAACGTCGCGTAGTTATTGGTCTTCTTCTAGGTGAAGTGATCAAGACTGAAGAGCTAAAAGCTGACGACGCTAAAGTTAAGTCTCTAATCGAAGAGATGGCGACTGCTTACGAAGATCCATCAGAAGTTGTTGCTTACTACGAGCAAAACGAGCAAATGATGAACAACATGCGCAATATCGCTCTAGAAGAGCAAGCAATTGACGCAATCATCGCTAAAGCTCAGGTTTCTGAGAAAGAAGTTGGTTTCAGCGAGCTAATGAACCAACCTGCTTAATAAGCAATATCTTGCGTAGAAAAGTTGACTAAGCGTTAACTATTCTGCTAACAATGGTCCGTATGATTTAAATCATCCGGGCCATTTATTTTAGGGACATCAGAATATGAGCTACCAAGACCAAAATACTATTATGAACGCACTCGTGCCAATGGTGGTTGAACAAACTTCCCGCGGTGAACGTTCTTACGATATTTACTCGCGCTTGCTTAAAGAACGCATCATCTTCTTGACCGGTCAAGTTGAAGACAACATGGCAAACCTGATTGTTGCTCAGTTGCTTTTCCTTGAATCTGAAAACCCAGACAAAGACATTTACCTATACATCAACTCACCAGGCGGCAGCGTAACAGCAGGTATGGCAATCTACGATACTATGCAGTTTATCAAGCCAAACGTTGCGACATTGTGTACAGGTCAAGCATGTTCAATGGGTGCTTTCCTACTTGCTGGTGGCGCACCAGGTAAGCGTTTTGCACTGCCAAATGCACGTGTAATGATTCACCAACCGCTAGGTGGGTTCCAAGGTCAAGCATCAGACATTCAAATTCACGCCCAAGAAATTCTTTCAATCAAGCAAAAACTAAACACTTTGCTAGCTGAGCATACTGGTCAGCCAATGGAAGTGATCGAGCGTGATACGGATCGTGATAACTTTATGTCAGCTGCTCAAGCCGCTGAATACGGTATTATTGACCAAGTATTAACTCATCGTAGTTAAGCAAAAATTGACTTTGAGTCCGATTTAGCTGAATTGAGACAAGGTTTCGCTCAATTCACGGGGGCAATTTGCCCTAAATTGATATACACTCAAAGCGTATAGATTTAAGGCTAAGAGGTTAGCGAATGACAGATAAAAGCAAAGAGGGCAGTAGTAGTAAGCTGCTGTACTGCTCTTTCTGCGGTAAGAGCCAGCACGAAGTTCGCAAGCTGATCGCCGGTCCGTCAGTCTACATTTGTGACGAATGTGTCGACCTTTGTAACGACATTATTCGCGAAGAAATCAAAGATGTGCTTCCTAAGAAACAGTCTGAAGCGTTGCCTACGCCACGCGAGATTCGTGAGCACCTTGATGATTATGTGATTGGCCAAGATTACGCTAAAAAAGTGCTAGCCGTAGCCGTTTATAACCATTACAAGCGTTTACGCAATGGTGACACTACGAGCGAAGGTGTTGAGCTAGGTAAAAGTAACATCCTACTAATCGGTCCAACCGGTAGTGGTAAAACTTTGCTAGCCGAAACGTTAGCGCGTTTCTTGGATGTACCATTTACAATGGCTGACGCAACAACCCTGACTGAAGCAGGTTATGTTGGCGAAGACGTTGAAAACATCATCCAAAAACTGCTACAAAAATGTGACTACGACGTAGCGAAAGCAGAACGTGGTATTGTTTACATTGATGAAATCGATAAGATTTCACGCAAAGCAGAAAACCCATCAATCACACGTGACGTGTCAGGTGAAGGTGTTCAACAAGCGCTGTTGAAACTGATTGAAGGTACCGTCGCTTCGGTTCCACCACAAGGTGGTCGTAAGCATCCTCAACAAGAGTTCTTGCAAGTTGATACTTCGAAGATCCTGTTTATCTGTGGTGGTGCATTTGCCGGCCTAGATAAAGTGATTGATCAACGTGTAGCAACAGGTGCAGGTATCGGCTTCGGCGCAGAAGTGCGTTCAAAAGACGAGAACAAGACTGTTGGTGAGCTGTTTACTCAAGTTGAACCAGAAGATTTAGTGAAATACGGTCTGATTCCTGAATTCATTGGTCGTCTACCTGTAACGACGACGCTAACTGAATTGGATGAAGAAGCACTAATTCAAATTCTTTGTGAACCAAAGAATGCGTTGACGAAGCAATATGCTGCACTATTTGAACTAGAAAACTCAGAGCTTGAGTTCCGCGAAGATGCTCTACGTGCGATTGCTAAGAAAGCAATGGAGCGTAAAACAGGTGCTCGTGGTCTACGTTCAATTCTTGAAGCAGTACTTCTTGAGACCATGTATGAACTGCCATCAATGGACAACGTAAGCAAAGTTGTGATTGATGAATCAGTGATTAATGGTGAGTCTGAACCACTGCTGATTTACAGCAATTCAGACAACCAAGCGGCTGGCGCAGAGTCGTAACTCACTAAATAACAATCGTTATCAAAAAAGGAGGCTTTAAGTCCTCCTTTTTTTTATTCCTCCATTGATTCCAACCAATTAGCCCCCATATACTGCTCATAAGACTAAGCGGAAGAGAGAATAATATGAACTTGGAACGTTCCGAACGTATCGAGATCCCCGTACTACCTCTACGAGACGTAGTAGTTTACCCGCATATGGTAATTCCACTGTTTGTTGGTCGCGAAAAATCGATTGCGTGTCTAGAAGCCGCAATGGATGCCAACAAGCAAGTGCTGTTGGTTGCTCAGAAAGAAGCAGAAACCGATGAACCGACGAAAGAAGATCTATTCGAAGTTGGTACCGTTGCGACTATTCTACAGTTGCTAAAACTTCCAGACGGCACAGTAAAAGTGCTAGTAGAAGGTCAACAACGTGCACAAATCCATCAGTTTATTGACAATGAATTCTTCGTTGCTGACGCTGAATATCTAGTGACTAATGAGCTAGATGAGCGTGAGCAAGAGGTGATTGTACGTAGTGCGATCAACCAATTCGAAGGCTTTATTAAGCTAAATAACAAGATTCCACCGGAAGTACTGACTTCACTTAATGGTATCGATGAAGCTGCGCGCCTTGCGGATACAATTGCTGCGCATATGCCGCTGAAATTAGTCGATAAGCAAAAAGTACTAGAAATTCTTGATATTTCAGAGCGCCTAGAGTTCCTGATGGGACAAATGGAATCTGAAATTGATATTCTTCAAGTGGAAAAACGCATCCGCACCCGCGTGAAGAAGCAGATGGAAAAATCACAACGCGAGTACTACCTGAATGAGCAAATGAAAGCGATTCAGAAAGAGCTAGGCGAAGGTGAAGATGGCGTTGACGAATTTGAGACTCTAAAGCAGAAGATTGCCGAGTCGAAAATGCCGCAAGAAGCGCGTGAAAAGACGGAGCAAGAGCTGCAAAAGCTGAAAATGATGTCGCCAATGTCTGCGGAAGCAACCGTAGTCCGTGGTTACATTGATTGGATGCTGGGCGTGCCTTGGAGTAAGCGTAGCAAGGTTAAGAAAAACCTAGCGAAAGCGGAAGAGATCTTAAACGAAGATCACTACGGTCTTGAGCGAGTTAAAGAACGTATTCTTGAGTACTTAGCAGTACAAAACCGTATCAACAAACTCAAAGGCCCGATCCTTTGTCTTGTTGGTCCTCCGGGCGTAGGTAAAACTTCACTAGGTCGTTCTATTGCTTCGGCAACAGGTCGTCAGTACGTACGTATGGCGCTTGGTGGCGTGCGTGATGAAGCGGAAATCCGTGGTCACCGCCGCACTTACATTGGCTCAATGCCAGGTAAACTTATCCAAAAAATGTCGAAAGTTGGCGTAAAAAACCCACTGTTCCTTTTGGATGAAATTGACAAAATGTCGTCGGACATGCGTGGCGACCCATCATCGGCACTGCTGGAAGTACTCGATCCTGAGCAAAATAATGCGTTTAACGACCATTATCTAGAAGTGGATTACGATCTGTCAGATGTGATGTTTGTTGCGACGTCAAACTCGATGAATATTCCGGGTCCACTACTTGACCGTATGGAAGTGATTCGCCTTTCGGGTTACACCGAAGACGAAAAACTGAACATCGCTAAACGTCATTTGGTTGAAAAACAAGTTCAGCGTAATGGTCTGAAACCAAATGAAATCGTTATCGAAGACTCGGCTATCGTCGGCATTATCCGTTACTACACACGTGAAGCGGGTGTACGTAGCCTTGAGCGTGAGATTTCAAAGATCTGTCGTAAAGCAGTGAAGAATATATTGCTGAACAAAGAGCTGAAATCAGTAACGGTATCGATGGATAACCTAAAAGAATACCTAGGTGTACAACGATTCGATTACGGTAAAGCAGATGACAGCAACCGCGTTGGTCAAGTGACAGGTCTTGCATGGACAGAAGTTGGTGGCGATCTATTAACGATTGAAACTGAGTCGATGCTAGGTAAAGGTAAACTAGTTCAAACGGGCTCGCTAGGCGACGTGATGCAAGAGTCGATTCAAGCTGCAATGACTGTGGTTCGTACTCGCGCAGAAAAACTGGGTATTAATCCAGACTTCTACGAAAAGCGTGATATTCATGTGCACGTTCCAGAAGGTGCGACGCCAAAAGATGGTCCGAGTGCTGGTATCGCAATGTGCACCGCACTAGTTTCAAGTCTTACTGGTAACCCAGTGAAAGCTGAAGTGGCGATGACTGGTGAAATTACTCTACGTGGTGAAGTTCTACCTATCGGCGGTCTAAAGGAAAAACTGTTAGCGGCACACCGTGGCGGCATCAAAACGGTGCTAATTCCTAAAGACAACGAGCGTGATTTGGAAGAGATTCCTGAGAACGTGATCGCAGACTTGAAGGTGATTCCAGTTCAGTGGATTGACGAAGTTCTGAGTGTTGCGCTGGAAAGAGACCCGTCAGGCGTTGAGTTTGCTGTAGAAAAATAGTGATGTGCAGCAAAAATAAGTAAAAGATTACGCTGATAAGCCTAAAAGTGCTTGTCAGCGTTTTTTTTGGAAGCTAACGTTAGCCTCTGTAGCTTGAAGCCTTATATAGCAAGGCTTCAAGCTGAATTTTAAAATGAAATGGAACGAAAAGTCGTCTCACAAAATAATAACAGGCGACGTAAAGGGGAATCACCGTGAACAAAACTCAACTAGTAGAAAAAATCGCTGAGAATTCAGACCTATCTAAAGCAGCAGCAGGTCGTGCACTAGACGCATTCATCGAAGCTGTAAGCGGTACGCTTCAGTCTGGTGACCAAGTTGCTCTTGTTGGCTTCGGTACTTTCAGTGTTCGTACTCGTGCAGCTCGCACTGGTCGTAACCCAAAAACTGGCGATGAGATCCAAATCGCAGAAGCTAAAGTACCATCTTTCAAAGCTGGTAAAGCGCTAAAAGACGCTTGTAACTAATCAAACACACTACTTTTTTAAGTAGTTTGTTAGAACCTTTTTAATTTATGCGCATCATACTGATGCGCATTTCTTTTTCTGATATTATCGCGCTACTGAATTTTAATTTAATAATGAACATCGTAGTACCTCGTCCTGAGGTCATTGCGTGTCATACGCGGAGAGTAACAAAAGTATGATGGATCGATTGCGCGAAGGCGTGAATAGCATCGCGGTTAAAATTATCCTTGGCCTGATTATTCTATCTTTCGTATTCGCAGGTGTAGGCAGCTACATCGTTGGCGGTAGCAACAATGTTGCAGCGAAAGTAGGTAATGTCGAAATCAGTCGTGGTGAATTCGAGCAGGCATACCAAAACGAACGTAATCGTATGCAAGCTCAGCTTGGCGACTACTTCTCAAATCTACTAGCTGACCCTAGTTATGTTGCATCTTTCCGCCAGTCGGTTCTAGACCGTATGATTAACGATGCGCTACTAGAGCAACATGCAAAAACCTTAGGTTTGCGTGTAAGTGACGCGCAAGTTCGTGAGTTGCTATTGTCTATGCCACAATTCCAAGTAGACGGTAAGTTCAGCTCAGACGTGTACCAATCAGCACTTCGCCGTGCAGGTTACAGCCCTGAGAGCTTTGCGGAATATCTACGTCGTGATTTAGTTCGCAACCAACTACTGACGGCTGTTCAAGCAAGTGATTTTGCACTACCAGGTGAAGTTTCTGCACAAAGCAAGCTGATCATGCAAACGCGTGAAGTTAAGACAATCGATCTTGCTCTGGCTGATTTTGCTGAAAAAGTACAGCTAACAGATGAAGAGATTGCTGACTACTACAAGCAAAATCCAGATCGTTACACTCGCCCTGAGCAAGCAAAAGTCGCTTACATTGAGCTTTCTGCTGAGGCATTGAAAAACTCAATCACTATCAGTGATGAGCAAGCGAAGCAATACTACCAAGAGCACTTAGACAAATACTCTTCTGAAGAGCAGCGCAAAGTGAGCCATATCCTTATTCAAGGTGATGACCAAGCAAAAGCGCAAGCGATTTTGGATGAACTGAATGCGGGTGCAGACTTTGCAACACTTGCTGAAGAAAAGTCAGAAGATATCGGCAGTGCAGAAGAGGGTGGTTCTCTAGGTTGGATTGAGCGTGGCGTGATGGACCCAGCGTTTGAAGAAGCAGCATTTGCTCTACAAACTCCAGGTGAAGTGACAGGTCTAGTGAAATCAGATTTCGGCTACCACATTATCAAACTTGATGAGCTGAAAGACTCAGTTGCTAAGCCTTACGCAGAGGTAGCAGACACCATCAAGCAAGAGCTTCGTGATCAAAAAGCTGTTGATGAGTTCTACGAGCTGCAAAGTGAACTTGAGCGCGTTGCGTTTGAATACCCGGATTCATTAGATGATGCGGCAGAAGCCGTAAACGCGAAGATCGTTACGACTGACTTTATCTCGCAAGCTGATGCGCCTGAGCTATTGAAAACACCAGCAGTGATGCAGGCAATTCTTAGCCCAGAAGTTCGCGAAGATGGTCTAAACTCGGAAGTGATTGAAGTCGCTCCTGAGCATGTAGTGGTTGTTCGCGTAGAAGATATGCGTGATGAAACGGTTCTGCCTCTAGAAGAAGTGCGTGAACAAGTGGTTGCTCAACTATCTCGTGTGAAGGGTGAGCAAAATGCGATTGCACTAGCAACTAAAGTTGTGGATGAGCTAAAAGCAGGCAATACAGCAATTCTTGCTGAAAACGGCTTAGCATTTGGTGATGTTCAAACTATCGACCGCAGCTCGCCACTGGCTCAAGTGGTATTTGCAATGCCGAAACCAGTTGAAGGCAGCGTAGGTTACGCACAATCTAAGTCATTCAATGGTGATATTGTTGTGGTTGAGCTAGATGCGGTATCTGATGTATTTAATACTCAGTACAACGATCAAATTGCAAGTCAAATGACGCAGATGAATGCGCAACAAGACCTGCAAGGTTTGATTAGCATCTTACGTAAGACGACCGATATTGAGTACTTTGCTGTGACTCAATAAAGGATAGAAATGTAAGTTACATTCTTATCAAAACGGGCTGCTTCGGCAGCCCGTTTTATTTCTAATTGTTGCGTATAACAAAGGCTTTTTGTCCGATGTATGGTGGATTTCCACTTCCCTTTACCAAGGAATCGCAATGAAAATGAAATCTTTACTAATAACACTATTGCTTGTACTCACCTCTACGTTTGCTGTGGCATCGGATCAAGACGTCAAAGATCCCAAATATGATGGGATTGAGATAGTGGTCAACGTTAATCAAGCTTCTGCGCAAGAGATTGCCGATATGCTCAAAGGTATCGGTCTAAAAAAGGCGCAAGCAATCGTTGAGTACCGCCAGCAGCAAGGTCCTTTTAAACAGGTCGAAGACCTGGCTAAGGTGCAGGGTATCGGTGAAGCTACGGTGGCAAAAAATATCGCCAGAATAAAACTGTAGTGTTACGCCCAAGGGCTCATCTCGAGCCCTTGAATCAATTCGTCATACCGCAGTATTTCTTTTCATCTCTGTTAGTTTTAGTTTCATACCTAGGTAAGCGATGTTATCTGTTCTGACAGAGGATTTATTTGCAAACTTCCCTAGAACCTGACTCCATTTAGCTCTATAATTTCACGCCGAAAAAGTCAGAGCCGTTTGCTCTGGTGGCAAGCAACTTGGAGTATTTCATGTCCTCTCATACGCCGGTTATTACCGTAGATGGACCAAGTGGTGCAGGTAAAGGCACGCTTTGTATGCAACTAGCGAACAAGCTCGGTTTTCACTTGCTTGACTCGGGCGCAATCTATCGCGTACTAGCGTTAGCCGCGATTCACCATGGTGTTGACCTTGAGTCAGAAGATGCATTGGTGGCACTAGCGACTCACTTAGATGTTCAGTTCATCGCGGAAGGGGACTTGGTAAAAGTTATCCTTGAAGGCGAAGATGTCTCAGGTGAACTGCGTAAAGAGCAAACTGGTATGGCAGCGTCTAAAGTCGCGGCACTACCACGAGTACGTGAAGCGCTTCTGCGTCGTCAACGTGCTTTTGCCGAAGGTGTTGGCTTAGTTGCTGATGGTCGCGATATGGGCACCGTCGTCTTCCCGCAAGCAGAAGTGAAAATATTCCTAGACGCTAGCGCAGAAGAACGAGCGCAGAGACGCCTTAAACAGTTGCAAGATAAAGGGTTAGATGTTAAATTTGCTGACCTTTTGAGCGAGATCCAAGAGCGAGACGACCGAGATCGTAATCGCCCAGTGGCGCCACTACGCCCTGCAGAGGATGCGCTATTGCTTGACTCTACGTCGATGAGTATCGACGAAGTAGTAGAAAAAGCACTACAATATATTGAATCTAAACTGACTGCGTAATTTACGGGGTCGGCTCAGAGCGTTGGTCGCAAGGATGATGACTGGCGAATTTAATAACCCCATGAGGTAGGATACCCGTGGACGTTTAATTTATTGAAGATTAAATAAATGACTGAATCTTTTGCTCAACTCTTTGAAGAGTTTCTAAACGAGACTGAATTCCAACAAGGTACTATCGTTAAAGGTACTGTAGTAGCTATCGAGAACGGTTACGTTCTTGTTGACGCTGGTCTTAAGTCTGAGTCTGCAATCCCTGCTGAACAGTTCAAGAACGCTGCTGGCGAACTTGAAGTTGAAGTTGGTTCTGAAGTTGATGTTGCTCTAGACGCAGTAGAAGACGGTTTCGGTGAAACTCAACTTTCTCGTGAGAAAGCGAAGCGTCACGAAGCTTGGATCGTTCTTGAGAAAGCTTACGAAGAAGCTGAAACTGTTGTTGGTATCATCAACGGTAAAGTTAAAGGCGGTTTCACTGTTGAACTTAACGGTATCCGTGCGTTCCTACCAGGTTCACTAGTAGACGTACGTCCTATCCGTGACACAGCTCACCTAGAAAACAAAGAACTTGAGTTCAAAGTTATCAAGCTTGACCAGAAGCGTAACAACGTAGTTGTTTCTCGTCGCGCAGTTATCGAATCTGAAAACAGCGTAGAGCGTGATGAGCTACTAGAAAACCTACAAGAAGGCGCAGAAGTTAAAGGTATCGTTAAGAACCTTACTGACTACGGTGCATTCGTTGATCTAGGTGGTGTTGACGGTCTTCTACATATCACTGATATGGCATGGAAACGCGTTAAGCACCCATCAGAAATCGTTAACGTAGGTGACGAAATCCTAGTTAAAGTTCTTAAGTTCGACCGTGAGCGTACTCGCGTATCACTAGGTCTTAAGCAACTAGGCGAAGATCCATGGGTAGCAATCGCTAAGCGTTACCCAGAAGGTCACAAGCTTTCTGGTCGTGTAACTAACCTAACTGATTACGGCTGCTTCGTTGAAATCGAAGAAGGCGTTGAAGGTCTAGTTCACGTTTCTGAAATGGATTGGACTAACAAGAACATCCACCCATCTAAAGTTGTTAATGTTGGCGACGAAGTTGAGGTTATGGTTCTTGAGATCGACGAAGAACGTCGTCGTATCTCTCTAGGTCTAAAACAGTGTAAAGCTAACCCTTGGCAGTCTTTCGCTGAAGCGCAAGCTAAAGGCGACAAAGTTACTGGTAAGATCAAGTCAATCACTGACTTCGGTATCTTCATCGGTCTAGAAGGCGGCATCGACGGTCTAGTTCACCTATCTGACATTTCTTGGAATGTTGCTGGCGAAGAAGCTGTACGTGAGTACAAGAAAGGCGACGAGATCTCTGCAGTTGTTCTAGCAGTAGACGCAGAGCGTGAGCGCATCTCTCTAGGCGTTAAGCAAATGGAAAATGACCCATTCAATGCTTACGTTGCAGAGAAGAAGAAAGGCGTTCTAGTTAACGGTACTGTAACTGCAGTAGACGCTAAAGGCGCAACTGTTGAGCTAGAAGAAGGCGTTGAAGGCTACATCCGTGCATCTGAAGTTGCACGTGACCGCGTAGAAGACGCAACTCTAATCCTAAGCGTTGGTGACAGCGTTGAAGCGAAATTTACTGGTGTTGACCGTAAGAACCGCGTAATCAACCTATCTATCAAAGCTAAAGAGCAAGAAGCAATGGCATCTATCAACAAGCAAGATGACGCTGCATTCGGTAACGCTATGGCAGACGCTTTCAAAGCAGCTAAAGGCGAATAATTTAATTCCCTTTAAGCAAAAAGGAGCCGAAAGGCTCCTTTTTTATTTTTGTGGGCTAATACCAATTTCTGCAACTGGTTATTATGAAAGCGATTCATAGTTGCAAAAACTGTGCAAATTTTGACTAAAATTTTTAGCAAGTGTTTGTTGGAATTGGTATTAGTTACTATAATAAATGACAAATCACTCTACGAGGGAAACTATGACTAAGTCTGAATTGATTGAAAGACTTTGCGCTGAGCAAACTCACCTTTCAGCTAAAGAAGTCGAAGATGCGGTAAAAGACATTCTTGAGCATATGGCATCAACACTTGAGAACGGTGATCGTATCGAAATTCGTGGTTTTGGTAGCTTCTCACTACATTACCGCGAACCTCGTGTCGGTCGTAACCCGAAAACGGGCGACAAGGTTGAACTTGAGGGTAAACATGTTCCTCACTTTAAACCAGGCAAAGAATTACGCGAACGTGTAAATATTGGCTAACATTGTGAAATTATATTGACAGAAAATGTAATTTCTTCGACCTGTCGACAAACGGCACTCAGATTGAGTGCCGTTTTTTTATGCAAATAATCTCCAAATAACCCTTTAACTGCTGCTTTATTATTCAAATTCGCTAATTAAGATTTCACCCATTTCCGACAAAAATTATTGATGAATTTGACAATTTATATTGAGTTGTTATGATTTTTCGCGCTTAAATTCGGAATTAATCTTGAATTCCATCGGTAAAGTCCTGCATTTCTGTATTTAAATAGTCATTTAACTTATTCGCTAAATTTCATAAGCGCAGCGAGCAGAAAGCGGTGCTTTGTCTTATTTCCGTGCACATTGCACGTCTAAATCTTAATTTCATCTTGGACCGATTTGGTCCTACTCAACATCATAATCCAGAGGTTTAATTTGGAAGTAGTTAACTTTTGTCTGGAAAACTGGGAGATCATTGTCACTAGGACTGTAGAGCACCTTTCTTTGGTTAGCTTAGCAGTCGGTTTAGCCATTTTGACAGGCGTACCTATTGGTATTGCAATCACCCAGAACCAGCGCGCGGCAAACATCGTGTTATACCTCGCCTCTATTGTTATCACTATTCCGTCGATCGCTTTGTTCGGCATCATGATTCCAGCGCTGTCCTTAATTGGTCAGGGTATTGGTTATCTTCCCGCGGTCATTGCGGTATTGCTTTACTCGCAATTGCCGATTATTCGCAATACATACACAGCAATTAATAATGTCGATCCGTCGCTTCGTGAGGCTGCGCGAGGTATTGGGCTGACCAGTATGCAGCGTTTACGTTTAGTGGAAATTCCTTTGGCGATTCCGGTCATCATGGCAGGTGTCCGAATGGCGGTGGTGATGAATATCGGTGTCATGGCAATCGCAACCTATATTGGTGCGGGGGGACTTGGCTCTTTCATTGCGCGGGGCATTAGTCAATCTGACCCACGCCAACTCATCGTAGGGGCACTGGCAGTAAGTTTACTCGCCATTATTGCCGATTTAGGGCTAGCGAAGATCCAAAAGAAATTAACACCAAACGGTGTTGTAGTTTGCAGCTAACCCTGTGTAAGACGACTATTCGAAGAGACAGACTTTATGATCCAACTTGATAATTTGACCAAGATTTTCGAAACGCCTCAGGGTGTGATTACAGCGGCAGACCGCATCAGTATGGAAGTCCCTACTGGAGAAATTTGCGTTTTACTTGGTCCTTCAGGCTGCGGAAAAACCACGACGCTTAAAATGATTAATCGTCTGGTGACACCAACGTCAGGACGCGTGCTCATCAATGGTGAAGATACTACGGATATCGATACCGTGACATTGCGTCGCAACATAGGCTATGTGATCCAGCAAACTGGCTTATTCCCCAATATGACCATAGAAGAGAACATCTCTTTAGTACCTAAGCTCATGGGCTGGGACGTACAACGCTGCAAACAGCGAGCTAAAGATCTGTTAGATATGGTTGCGCTTGACCCCAACACCTTTATGAAACGCTACCCGAACGAATTGTCCGGAGGGCAGCAGCAGCGCGTCGGTGTTATTCGTGCATTAGCGGCTGACGCACCAGTACTGTTAATGGATGAGCCTTTCGGTGCGATTGATCCCATCAATCGCGATGCGATTCAAGAAGAGTTCCTCAAGATGAATCGCGAGCTCAATAAAACCATTATGTTCGTTTCGCATGATATTGATGAAGCAGTGAAGATGGCTGACAAAATCGCCATCTTCCGCGATGGCAAGTTGGAGCAATTCTCTAGCCCTGACCGCCTGTTAGCGAAACCCGAAACGGATTTTGTTGCCGATTTTGTCGGTAATGATCGCACGCTCAAACGCCTTCAATTAGCCACAGCGGCAGATGTGATGGAAACTCATGTTCCCGTTGTCACTGCTGGCGAGACATTGCAACAAGCGGCGAAAAAAATGGAAGAGTATGGTCATGGCATGATTGTGAAAGTAAACAAACAACATCAGCCAGTGGGCATTATTACCCGTGAGATGTCGCTCTCTTATCGAGGTCTTTGCGGTGAACATTATGCAGGGATTCAACTGGTGATTCAGCAAGACGAAGATTTACGCGCCGTAGTATCCAAAATGTTTGCCTATGACTTGTCTTGGTTGCCAGTGGTTGATGCTCAAGGTCGATTGTGTGGCGAGGTGTCGCAACGCGGCATTACTCACCACTTGGGCGCGAAATATCAAACTAAGGGGTAAGTTGTGAAACAGGAACAAATTCGCAATGCTTTGCTGTTTGCTTTAGTCCTGAGTGCCTTTTTGCTTGGTGCGACGCTTCAAGCGAATGGCTTTATTGAAGAGTTCATGTACTACAGCGAAGACATTGTTTACTTAGCGGGTGAGCATATAAAGCTGACCCTGATCTCCGGAACAATCGCGATCGTGATTGCGATACCTGCGGGTATTTTAATCAGCCGTCCGTCAATGCGCCGTTACTCAGAGCCAGCGATGCAAGTGTTTAATATTGGCACCACAGTGCCAACACTCGCGGTATTGGCGTTGTCGATGACACTGCTGGGTATTGGTAACGTGCCGGCGATTTTTGCTCTCGCCATAGCGACGATTTTACCGATTGTGCGCAACACCTATACCGGATTAATAGCGGTACCCGAGTACTTAAAAGAAGCCGCAACCGGTATGGGGTTAACACCCACTCAGCAGCTTTTTCGTGTTGAGTTACCCAATGCCATGTTTGTCATCATGGCGGGGATACGCACCGCATTTGCTATCAACATTGGTACCGTGCCATTGGCGTTTTTAATCGGCGGTACCGGGTTAGGTGAGCTGATTTTTACCGGCATTGATTTAGATGAGCTAAGCATGATGCTGGCAGGTGCATTGCCAACGGCTGGGTTAGCGGTCGTGGTTGATATGTTACTGGGTATGCTGACTTTTGGGGTTGTCAGTAAAGGGGTTAACCCTTTGCGACACTAGTTCGCATACTGATATGAATTACATTAGCACGCAAAAACTACAACAGATAGGAATGGAATAGAATGTCTAAACTTACAACTTTATTTGGTGCAACGATGCTTGCGTTGACCGCAACTTTCTCTCACGCTGCGGACTTAGTGGTTGGGGGCAAAGGCTTTACCGAGCAATTAATTGTTGCGTCGATGACCGAGCAATACCTGGCGGATCAGGGCTACGATGTGGACAAGCGCGATGGCATGGGCTCGACAGTACTGCGTAAAGCACAACACAACGGACAAATCGATCTTTACTGGGAGTATACCGGTACTTCATTGATCACGTTTAACAAGATCAAACAACCGATGTCAGCCGATCAAGCCTACGCCAAAGTAAAACAACTCGATGGTGAAAAAGGACTGGTTTGGCTCGAGCCATCAAAGGCAAACAATACCTATGCGCTTGCGATGCGAGCAAAAGACGCAGCAGCAAAGAACATAGTGACGATCTCTGATTTTGCCGACTACGTAAAAGCGGATGGTGATGAGCTATTGTTTGCCTCTAACGTCGAATTTGCCGCTCGCCCTGATGGCCTAAAGCCATTACAAAAGAAGTACCAGTTCAAATTGGCGCGTAAAAATCTGAAAAAGATGGATTCGGGTCTGACTTACCAAGCACTCAAAACTGGCAATGCTGATGTGGCATTAGTTTTTGCAACCGATGGTCGAATTAAGGCGTTTGATTTCGTGGTACTTAAAGACGACAAAGGCTTTTTCCCAAATTACGCATTGGCACCGGTTGTGCGTCAAGAGACGCTCAATAACAACCCTAAGCTTGCCGCGCAACTCAATACGCTTTCGGCTCTTTTGAATGATGAAGTGATGGCGACGTTAAACGCTAAAGTGGATGTTGACGGTCAAAGCATTGAAAAAGTCGCCAAGCAATTTTTAATCGATAATCAACTTATCTGATTCATTCAATGACTTGATTACTGCGAGTGACGTTAACTGTCACGGCTTTAAGTAAGGGGCAACAAACACGTTGCCCCTATTGATTGCAAGGTTTGGAATACCATGAAACAAAAATTAAAGGTAGCCATCGCGCAAATTGCCCCAGTGCTTGCCGATGTGGCACAAAACACCACGAAACATATTGAGTACATTAGCCAAGCGAAGCAGCAAGGCGTTGATGTATTACTTTTTCCTGAGTTGTCTCTTACTGGTTACAGTCTGTTTGCCAGTGTTCCGCGCGTAGCTTTACCACGGGTAAATGAGATATTCGAACGCTTATCGAACGTTGCTCCAGAAATGGTGATTGCGGTAGGTTTTGTCGAACAAGCTGCACCGGGTGAATTTTATAACGCGCAAGCTTTGCTAACTAAGGGGAAAGTGATTCATGTGCACCGTAAGCTAAATCTGCCAACCTATGGTGGTTTGGAAGAAGGCAAGTGGTATGGACAAGGCGAAGCGCTAGTAATGTGTGAGCATATTGACGGCTGGCCAATCCATACCTTGATTTGCGCCGATTTATGGAACCCGGCACTGCCTCATTTGGCAATGCTCGATAGACCATCATTACTGCTAGCTCCTGTCAATTCTGCCGCAGATATCGTTTCCGATGAGTTTTCGAATCCTAACGGTTGGAAAACTAACACCGACTTTATTGCTATGACCTATGGTGTACCGTTGTTGATGGCAAACAGCTGTGCGGTAGAAGGTAACAGTCGATTCTGGGGGGGGTCGCGTATATTAGATGCGTTTGGTCAGGTACTGGTAGAGGCTGGTCAAGAAGAGCAGTTGCTCGTCGCGCAGTTACAACTTGAAGATATCAACAGCGCAAGATTTCAGTTGCCGACGATCAGAGATGCAAATAATTCACTGGTTGCTAAATTGCTTAGTGATCGGTTATAGAGTTAATGCTCTAAATTTTGTGAGCAACCAGTGATATTCACTACAATGCTCGAGTAAGAGACTTTTACTTACTTGGATATAAGATAGCCATATCACACTGAAATTTGAGAATATCGTTAATATCCGTGGTCTGAATGGTGATTTTGCTGCATAATCTTACCAGTCGATTTTAAGATGGGTAATGGAATATGAAAATTATAAAAATCGTTATCGTACTGGCTTTGTTCCTTGTAGCTTTAGCGTTAGGTTCTCAAAATCAAGCAGTTGTCACTTTTAACTATCTGCTGGCTCAGGGCGATTTCCACTTATCTACATTGTTAGGTGTAGTGTTTGTGACAGGCTTTGTTATTGCATGGATCATATTCGGTAGCCTACACATGAAATCAAAACTGCAAATTCGAAAACTTAATAAGCAACTTAAAAAGCTAACTCCAGCTACCTCGACTGAGGTCGAACAAAGTAAAGCATAATCGAGTTAGGTAGGCCTTTTTCTCAATGCTAGAAATACTCTTCTTGTTATTGCCGATCGCTGCAGCCTATGGCTGGTACATGGGTAATCGTAGCGCCCAGCAAGACAAGCAGAAGCACTCAAACCAGATCTCTCGTCAGTATGTGACGGGTCTAAACTTGCTGCTTTCAGATCAGTCTGACAAAGCGGTGGATCACTTTATTGAGTTGCTTCAAGTTGATGATGACACCATAGATACGCATCTAGCATTGGGTAACTTATTCCGATCGCGTGGTGAAGTTGATCGCGCAATTCGTATCCACCAAAACCTCATTTCACGATCTGGTCTCACCATTGACCAAAAAAACATCGCCCTGCAACAACTTGCCAAAGACTATATGGCGTCGGGCTTTTTAGACCGTGCGGAAAAGATTTTTGAGCAGTTAGTTGAAGAGCCAGATCACCGCGAAGCGGCTCTGCACCAATTAGTTGCTATCTATCAGCAAACTCGCGAATGGCAAAAAGCGATCTATTATGCTAATCAACTGCTTAAGTTAGGTCGCAAGCGCATGCGAGTCAGTATCGCTCACTTCTACTGTGAAATGGCGATGCAAGATCAAGCTGACGGTGACCGTAGCCAAGCGATTAGCCACTTCAAGCGAGCTTTAAACGAAGATCCTAAGTGTGTTCGAGCAAGTATTGCATTAGGTAAGTTGTACTTAGATAGCGAAGATTACCTTCATACGATTAAGTACATGACGATGGTATTGGATCAAGACACTGACTTTGTTAGTGAAGTTTTGCCCATTCTAGCCGATTGTTATCACCACCTTGGCCAAGAAGATGAGTTGCTTGATTTCTTACGTCAATGTATTGCGAGTAAAGCGGGTGTATCAGCAGAACTGATGTTGGCACAATTAGTCGCTCAGCATGACGGCTCTGAAGCCGCACAAGAACTACTTACGCGCCAACTAGTGAAAAATCCAACCATGAAGGGCTTCTTCCGCTTGATGGATTACCATTTGATGAACGCAGAAGAAGGTCGCGCGAAAGAGAGTTTGGCGACGCTGCAAAAACTGGTTGGTGAACAGTTAAAAGTAAAACCTCATTACCGTTGTCGTAAGTGCGGTTTCTCAACGCACTCTATGTACTGGCACTGTCCTTCATGTAAAGGGTGGGGAACGATCAAGCCAATCCGTGGTTTAGACGGCGAATAAACTATTTTTCAATGCAGCTAATTTATTAGCTGCATTTTTTTAAGCACAACAAAGTTGATAGAGATAAGTTAATTAGGAGATGAGATGATCGACCAAAAAGTCATCGTAGCACTGGATTATGACAATAAAGCGGATGCCTTAGCTTTTGTTGACCGTATTGACCCTGCGTCATGCCGTTTGAAAGTAGGCAAAGAGATGTTCACTCTGTTTGGTCCTGATTTCGTCAAAGAGCTTCACCAACGTGGTTTCTCGGTATTCCTAGATCTGAAATTCCATGATATTCCAAATACATGTTCTAAAGCGGTACGCGCAGCGGCTGAGATGGGTGTTTGGATGGTTAACGTTCACGCCAGTGGTGGTGAGCGTATGATGGCAGCATCTCGTGAGATTCTAGAACCTTACGGTAAAGACCGTCCACTACTGATTGGTGTGACAGTGCTAACCAGCATGGAACAGCCAGATCTAGCGGGTATCGGTTTGGATATGGCGGCAAAAGATCAAGTAATTCGTCTAGCAAACCTGACTAAGAATGCCGGACTTGACGGTGTAGTGTGTTCAGCACATGAGTCTTCAATGTTAAAAGCTGAATTGGGTCAAGAGTTCAAGTTGATCACACCAGGAATTCGTCCAGCAGGTGCTGATCAAGGCGACCAAAAACGTATCATGACACCAGTAGAAGCGATTCAAGCGGGCTCTGATTACCTAGTTATCGGTCGTCCAATTACTCAAGCGGCAGATCCAGCTGCGGTTCTAGCGGCAATCAACGCGACACTGGCGTAATTAAGCGCTTAAGCTATTCAAAAGGTCAGCAAATGCTGACCTTTTTTCGTTTCCGGAGTGCTGGCTGGTAAAGTGTTGGCTGGTAAAGTGCTGGCTGGTCAACCGTGCACTTTGCTGACTTAAGCCGTCATCGGCACGCCACTATGGAACTTGAAATCCTGATCCGCTGTAGAGATAAGTGCAGCTTCCACTTGTCCGAACATCGCGACGCGGTCCGAGATATCTTTACCCGCGATTTCCTCCGCGAGCACGAGGTAATCTTGATAATGTCTTGCTTCTGAGCGTAGTAGCGAGATATAGAACTTGGCGATATCTTCTTCCATGTATGGCGCTAGCTTCGCAAAGCGTTCACAAGATCGCGCTTCAATATAAGCGCCAATGATCAGCTTATCGATGAGCGTTTGCGGCTCATGGGTTGCCATTTTTGACAATAAACCTTTCGCATAACGGCTAGCAGGAATAGGGTGGTATTCGATTCCACGACTATCCATGATTTCGAGCACTTGGTAGAAGTGATGCAGCTCTTCTTTGATGAGCAGCACCATTTTATCAATCAAATCTTGGCTATATGGTGAATCGGATTTCGCCATAATAGATTTGGAAATGTTGCTTTTACCTTTGAGGGTGGCAAGTGAACCAATGTCCCGGTAAGCGAAGTCTTCGTAAGGCTTAAACCAGTCCAACAGGTTATGAGCACTGCTTTTATCCACGGCATATTTGCGGATTAGGTACATAGCCGATTGACCTGCTTTGAGTTCACAAAGTAAGTGGTCGATCAAAACAGTGGAGAGGTTTTCAGGCTTACGCGCTTCTTCAATCCATTCATCTGGCGTTGAGCATTGCAGAAATTGATTAATGGGTTCGAGTAGTTGTTTGTATTGTTCTAGCATGACTTTACTGGCTAACAAAAAAGGTCGCATGTGCGACCTTTTAACAGGGTTATGGGTATTATATTACCACTTTTTCTTTTCACCAAAGAGCGCATCCATATCTTCTTCACGCTGCTTATCGACAATTTGTTGCTGCTCGGAAGCGCTTTGTGTTTGACGACGTTTTTCAATATCGTCATACATTGATTGCAGCTTGTCACGTGCTTGAATTGAGTAAGGATCGTCTTTAGTGCTCAGTACATGCAACCCTTTACGCAGCAGCTGGATAGCGGTGCCCGGTTGTCCTCGTACGATGGCATCATTCGAACGCTTAATCACGTTTTCAATATTGATACGAATTTGGATGGTTTCGAGACGCGCATTTTCCGCGACATAAGCTTCAGTATCGAAACGACCTTTGTTGTGTTCATTGCGAATGGTATCACGCAGGCGTTTGACCAGCTTTAACATCACCAACGCTTGTTTGTCGTTACTCGGCGCTTTGAAAACCGCACTTTCACCATTCTGAAAGTTCTCTTTCAAGTTTTCTATCTGCTGTTTAACGTGCTCAACACGTTGTTCAAGCTGTTTGTTTTTAGGATCAAGCTCGTACATGTTTTGTACCGCATCTAAGATGCGGTTGTTCAAACACAGTAAAAGGTTTTTACTGTATGGCATGTGATGAGCATGACCGATCAGTTCTTCAGTGGCATCGATAATGGCAATGTATCGCGCACTTTCTTGCTTTTTAGCGGTAGCGATTTTCGCGTTGTATTGCAAAATCATGTTATAGCCCAGTACGAGGACCAACAAAATCGCAACTAGAGCAATGATTAAACCAATATTCATAAATTCCATTATCTTATGTTTACGACGGCTAGCCGATAAGGATACACGATTCTGTAGACTGACGGCACCAAATATTCCTGCATTGAGCCATTATTACTTGTTGGGTCTTTGATTTACATGGAAAACAAAAATTGTGGCTAGAAACTGAGCTTTCGATAGCAAAAATTGTTTTTGTAAAGTCAATTTGCGCTTTGTGTTGCGGCTAAATTACCAATTTTGCTATCAATTTAACTAAAGAGGCGTTATAACTAAATATTATAAACTATGTAATGAAGCTTTTAACTAAATATAGTGCTTATACCCAAGTGACCTTTGATCTCGCGTTTAGTTTTTCGAGGTTGCTTGGGTATAGCCACCTACCAGCATTTCGATAAGGGATTACGAGGCAAAGAATGAAGTTACAACAACTGAAGTACATTGTTGAAGTCGTCAACCATAATTTAAACGTCTCTGCGACGGCGGAGAGTTTGTACACTTCGCAACCTGGTATCAGTAAACAGGTTCGGTTGCTGGAAGATGAATTAGGCATCCAAATTTTTGAGCGTAGCGGCAAGCACCTGACACAAGTGACCTCTGCCGGTGAAGATATTATTCGCATTTCGCAAGAGATCCTGGCACGTGTGGAAAGCATTAAAGCCGTTGCAGGTGAGCACACTCACCCTGAAATGGGCACGTTGAATATCTCGACCACGCATACTCAAGCCCGTTATGCCTTGCCTGATGTTATCAAAGGCTTTACCGCGCGTTATCCAAAAGTTTCGCTACACATGCACCAAGGCACGCCGAGCCAAATGTCAGAAGCGATTGCTAAAGGCACGGCAAACTTTGCTATTGCAACCGAAGCACTCCACCTTTACCAAGATGCTGTGATGCTACCTTGTTACCATTGGAATCGTTCAATAGTGGTGCCGAAAGATCATGCATTGGCGCAAAAAACACAAATCACGATTGAAGATCTTGCCAGTTACCCATTGGTGACTTATGTCTTCGGCTTTACTGGGCACTCTGAGCTTGATACCGCGTTTAATAAAGTGGGCTTAACGCCACGTGTGGTGTTTACTGCTACCGATGCCGATGTGATTAAAACCTATGTACGTATGGGCATGGGGGTTGGTGTGATCGCGAGTATGGCGATTGATAGTGATCAAGATGATGATTTAGTTGCAATTGATGCCAGCCACATTTTTGGTGCGAGTACCACCAGTATCGGCTTCCGTCGCGGTACTTTCTTGCGTTCTTACATGTTCGATTTTATGGAGCGTTTTGCTCCGCATTTGACCCGTCCAGTGGTGGAGCAGGCATTATCGCTAAAATCTAATGCTGAGATCGAAGAGATGTTCAAAGACATCGTCTTGCCAGTACGATAATTTACTACTCAAATGACCTACTTCCTTCTAGAATTGGCGCTCGCTACGCGCGCAGCTAAACTGAGGGAAGTATGCTCACATCATTTCAATTTATTGATTCTTACCTGACTGAACACCAACAATTTTGGCGCTTTGAGCCATTTTTGGTTTCTGAGCAGTCGCAACTTCCTTGGTTATCAGAACAGCCTGCATTATGTCAGTGGTTAGATTCGCTCACGCCTGAACAAATTGAAGAGTATAAGCAGCACTTTGATCGACTCGTATTGGCGTGCCAGCCATTTTTTCCAAGTCTAAATGCCTTTCTTAAACAACAGCAGTTGAATATGTTGCCGTTAACTGGGCTGCAATTAGAGCGCGGAATTGATTCAGGTGTACCGGGGCGCAAGCTTGAGCAAATCGTCGCAATGGGTGAATCTGCTTTACAAGCGGAAAGTGGTAGCGAGTGGCTTGAGTGGTGCTCGGGGAAAGGTTTCCTTGGGCGAATTCTTGCCAGCCAAAGCCAACAAAAGGTCACCAGTTTTGAGTATCAACAAGCACTGTGTGAAGCGGGGCAGATTGAGGCGGATAAGCAAGGTTTGCCAATGCAATTTGTGCAAGGTGATGCGTTTGCTGCTGAATCTGAGCAAGTCTTCAACATCAATCAACATGCGGTTGCTTTGCATGCCTGTGGCGACCTTCATGTCAGCCTGATAAATAAAGCGGTAAAGCATCATTTACCTGCGATGAGCATTTCACCTTGCTGTTACCATCTCATTCAAGCGGAGCGTTATCAAGCCCTCTCGGATGCGGCACAACAATCGGTTTTGAATCTGACGAAACAAGAGTTGCGCATTCCTTTGCAAGAGTTAGTCACTGGCGGTGAGCGAGTTAAACGCCATCGTTTTGAGGAGATGAGCTATCGTTTGGCTTTCGATATCCTGCTGCGCGAAACGCTCGGTTATCAGCACTATCTGCCAATCCCAAGCATTAAGAAGTCGCAACTTGGTGAGGGCTTTGCTGCATTTTGCCTTTGGGCGGCAAAGCAAAAATCAATCGAGTTACCACAGTTTGATGCTGATGAGTATTTAGCTAAAGGTGAGGCGCGCTTTTGGCGCATGGAAAAGCTCAGTTTAATTCAGCAATTGTTTAAGCGTGGTATTGAGCTTTGGTTAGTTCTCGATAAGGCGCTTTATCTCGAACAGCATGGCTATTCTGTGGCTATCAGTGAGTTTTGTAGCCGAGAAGTCTCACCGCGCAATATATTGTTGCAGGCGAAAAAACTGAGTTAAATCGAGAGATAAATTCTTTAGCAGTAAGTGTAGTGAAATGCGCTTACTGCGCTCCAAGTCTCGGTTCTATTCACCATTAGTGGTGTCTCTATCTAGAGTAATTCCCCATCTGAATAACAAAACTACGTTTATTGCTTTCCCACCCCTCTCTGTTGCAAGTCTGCTTTTGTTGCTTTGATGTTAAAACCTACTTCCCATTTGTTTTACGAATTGGTAATAATGGACGAAGTGCACAAAAAGTGTACGTATAAAAATTAAAACTAGCCGTTGCCCACAGGGCGTAGGCAACTCACAACATCCCCCATCATTGCTTAAATCAAGGAGTTAAGATGAAAGCAGGCAAAGCAATTGCAACCGCCGTTCTTGCAGGTGTAGCACTACTATCTTCCAACAGCATTATGGCGAAAACGGCTAAAGTGGCTGTTTCTCAAATTGTCGAACACCCAGCATTGGATGCGACTCGTCAAGGTCTAGTTGATGGCTTAAAGGCGAAAGGGTACGAACAAGGTAAAAATCTCGAGTTTGATTATAAGACTGCGCAAGGTAACCCAGCAATCGCGGTACAAATCGCGCGTCAATATGTGGGCGAAAGACCGGACGTTTTAGTTGGTATCGCGACACCAACAGCGCAAGCTTTAGTGTCGGCAACCCGCGATATTCCAGTGGTCTTTACGGCGGTGACCGATCCTGTTGGTGCTAAGCTGGTGAGCCAAATGGAGCAACCGGGCAAGAACGTGACGGGTCTGTCGGATCTTTCTCCAGTTGGACAGCACGTTGAATTGATTAAAGAGATCTTACCGAATGTGAAATCAATCGGTGTGGTGTTTAACCCAGGCGAAGCCAATGCCGTGACTTTGGTTGAACTATTGAAAGAAAACGCGAAAAAACAAGGTATTGAAGTGGTTGAAGCGACGGCGCTGAAAAGTGCTGATGTTCAATCAGCGACTCAAGCGATTGCGGCAAAATCGGATGTGATTTACGCGCCTACGGATAATACAGTGGCGAGTGCGATTGAAGGTATGATCGTCGCCGCTAACCAAGCGAAAACTCCGGTACTCGGCGGTGCAACTTCTTATGTTGAAAAAGGGGCGATCGCGAGCCTAGGTTTTGATTACTACCAAGTAGGCGTGCAAACGGCAGACTACGTGGCAGCGATTATTGAAGGCAAACAGCCAGGCACACTCGACGTTAAAGTGGCGAAGGGTTCTGATTTAGTGGTGAACACAGGGGCAGCCAGCAAGCTGGGTATTGAGATCCCTCAATCTGTTCTAGACCGCGCAACCAAAAGCGTTAAATAAGTTGTCATCGCTCAACTAGGGCAGCACGCGCTGCCCAGTTATTAAGCAGAAAAGGGAGTTTGTATGTCTGCTTTTGCTTTTTTTGGTGCGCTTGAAATAGGTCTGGTTTATGGCTTGGTCGCGTTGGGTGTTTACCTAACGTTTCGCGTACTTGATTTTCCTGACTTGAGTGTCGATGGCAGCTTCCCAATGGGTGCTGCAGTGGCTGCAACCGCGATTGTTGCAGGTATTGACCCTTGGGTTGCTACAGGCATGGCGATAATTGCTGGTGCGATGACAGGCTGGGTGACGGCGTTTCTTGCAGTGAAATGCGGAATATTGCACCTTTTAGCCTCAATTCTCACCATGATCGCGGCATTTTCTATCAATATTCGTATTATGGGGCGTCCTAATATGGCGCTGCTTGGTGAAGAAACTATCCTTACTCCATTTGAAACCTTGGGTGATCCAGTACTTATTCGTCCGCTGGTGGTTGGTGTATTGGTGTTGAGTTCCGCTTGGTTTGTGGTGCGTCTACTTAACAGTGACTTCGGTTTAGGCTTACGTGCCACAGGCGTCAATGCGCGCATGGTTTCGGCGCAGGGTGCCAGTACTTCTTTCTATACCTACTTTGGCTTGGCATTATCCAATGGTTTCGTTGGTTTTGCCGGTGCGTTATTTGCACAAACTAACAGCTTTGCTGATGTGACCTCTGGGGTGGGGACGATAGTAGTCGGTCTAGCCGCGGTGATCTTGGGTCAAACCTTGATCCCAGGTCGCAAGATCTGGGTTGCTGTTGTGGCGGTTATCGTCGGTTCAGTGCTGTATCGTCTCGCGGTCGCGTTCGCGCTCAGTACCGGAATGTTTGGTTTGCAAGCCTCAGACTTGAATTTAGTCACCGCCGTCTTGGTCGCGTTTGCGCTGATAGCACCTAAGGTGAGGAGCCATCTTCGAGCAAAAAAGCCAATTAAGGTTAGCGCTTCAAATCGTCAAAGCAGTAGCCAAAATAAAGGATCAGGAGAAGCGGTATGATTCGGTTAGAAGATATTCAAGTTACTTTTAATCCCGGTACAATCTTGGAAAATCGTGCGCTAAAAGGCGTCTACTTGGAGGTTCCGGAGCATCAGTTTCTTACCGTTATTGGCTCTAATGGCGCGGGTAAATCGACGCTATTGGGTGCGGTTACTGGAGAGACGCCGATGGTGGGCGGACGAGTACTGATTGATGATCAAGATGTGACTCGACAAACCGTAGCTCAGCGAGCGACACAATGTGCCAGGGTGTTTCAAGACCCTCTTGCGGGTACTTGCGGTGATTTAACCATTGAAGAGAATATGGCGCTGGCTTACATGCGCGGTAAACGTCGTGGCTGGAGTCACTCACTTTCGTCTAAGCGTCGTCAGTTGTTTCAAGAACGCATCAGTATTCTTGGCTTAGGTCTAGAAGATCGTTTGGGTGATAACATTGGCTTATTGTCGGGTGGGCAACGTCAGGCAGTCAGTCTCGTAATGGCGACGCTTTCAGACAGTAAGTTATTGCTACTTGATGAGCATACAGCGGCGCTCGACCCTCGCATGGCAGCGTTTATTATCGATCTCACTAAACGAATCGTGCAGGAGTTTAATCTTACAGTGATGATGGTAACTCACTCAATGAAAGATGCATTAGCTTGTGGTGACCGCACGGTGATGTTGCACCAAGGTGAGATTGTTCTTGATGTTGCCGGTGAACAACGCGCCAATATGGGTGTACCTGACTTGTTAGAGATGTTCTCTAAAGTGCGGGGTGAAGAGCTGGCGGATGATAGTCTGCTGTTGAATTAGATAGTAGTCTATATGCCCGTGACTAAAGACAATAAAGCCCATCGAGTGATGGGCTTTATTTGTTATGCGGCGACGAGTTGATCGCGGTAGCGTTGCAGATGCTCAACGATCGGCGCAGCTTTATTGAAGGTGCGAATTTCGCGGAATAACTCGGCAGCTTCTGGGTATTGGTTACGCAAGTAAGCGAACCATTGTTTAATACGGTTCGGGTAGTAGAGCCCTTTGTCGCCTTTGATTTCGTATTGTGAATAGACCAACATCAATTCGACAACTTCCGACCATGGCATCACCGTGGCGTTATGTTTCACCACATTGCCAAGGTTTGGCACATTGAATGCGCCGCGACATACCATCAGTGAATCGACACCGGTCGTGGCAATGCAGTTCTGACCATCTTGATAATTCCAAATCTCACCATTAGCGATGAGTGGAATAGAGCTGCGTTGACGAATTTGGTTGATGTAATCCCATTTGATTTCACTTGCCTTGTAACCGCCTTCTTTAGTGCGAGCATGCACCGTCAGCTCATTCGCACCTGCTGATTCGATAGCACTTACGATTTCAAAACAGTCATCTGGGTTTTCCCAGCCAAGGCGAATTTTCGCCGTTACTGGAATCGTATCATCCACTGCATCACGACACGCTTTGACCACGCGATGAATTAATTCAGGGTGTTGCAATAGCGCCGCGCCACCTTTGCTCTTGTTCACCAGTTTGGCAGGGCAGCCAAAGTTAAGGTCGATACCTCTCGCACCCAGCTCAGCTGCCATTACCGCATTCTCTGCCATCCAGTGTGGGTCTTGACCAAGCAATTGCACGTGTACAGGTACCCCTGACTTGGTTTGAGAACCTTGGTCGAGCTCAGGGCAAAGACGTTTAAATACGTGTTCTGGTAAACGTTGGTCGACCACGCGCACAAACTCAGTGACACACAAGTCGTAGTCATTGATGTCTGTAAGGATCTCACGCATTAGGTGATCTAAAACGCCCTCCATAGGGCCCAAAACTACTCGCATAAAAAACGCCTCCAATTAGGGAGGCGTGATTTTAATGATTTCTTGCATTGAAGTCACGTTTAAGGGGCAGTGGGAGTATTGTTACGGGTTCTGCCAAAAGTGATATCGCCGGTAATCGGTGAGTAAAACATGCTTGGCATGTGTTCATCCTCGGCAAACCCAGAAGTGTAGTAATAGGTGCATTCATGTTTACCACGGTACCAAGATACGATATCTGTATCTGAAGGTAAGATTACCCCTGTGCCGCTTAAGGATCGGATAGTGAGGTCATTATTTGTTAAAGCATGCCATAAATCTACGCAGTCCTCGCCATTGACCGGGTAATCTGAGTCTGTAGGAGGTTGATTATCCCCTACGGAAATAGGATATCCCGTAATTGAGGGGTGAATATCGTTATTTCCATAATCAACAGTCTCTGTTGGCTCTGGCTCTCCTTGCGTAAGCCATTTTGAATGAAACAATTGGACGGCACTGGCGAAACTTGAAAAAGCACCGTCTGCACGTGCTTCATGCGCTTCACGTGTAAAGCTGGTAAACCTTGGTAATGCGACAACCGCTAATAGCGCTAAGATGACGATAACGACCACTAGCTCGATTAACGTAAAACCAGAATTTTTATTGTTTTTCATAGTAAATAATCAGCAAGAAAGGTAAATGTAAGAAAATATTTCCTGGTTGATTATGCAACAATTGCGAGGCATCTCACAGTGATATTTGTGTCAATTTTGCTGATTCATATTGAATTCATTAACAAAGTGTTAGTTTGAATTGAGGTCAGGGTAGGGGGTGTTACGTATGAGTCGAACTTGTTACTTGGTATTGTCAGTGACCCCAAACCTTTGTCAGGGTATAATCGCCGCCTTAATTTTTTAGATAGATTGCGACATGAATTACCAACTTATTGCTTTAACTGATACACAATGCCAAGAATCTCAGCTGTTTATTGAAGGGGTTACCCTCGCTGCCAATATGGCGACGAAACCTTTGCAGCCAGAAGAGTGGCTAGAGCAAGTGTTTGGTGATAATGCTGAGCAGCTAAATAAGCCAGTGGTTGGACAAATCAATCACCAATACAGTTTTTTAAAACGCAATGAATACTCATTGCTTGATTTAGTTGCCGGTGACAACCAAGCTGAAAACTTAGCGGATTTTGCAGAAGGCTTCATGTCGCTATGGCCTACGATTGAAAATCAGTGGCTAGAGACCAATATTAGTGATGGCACTCTGCGCATGCTGCATGCCATGTTGACGACGTTTATGCTGGCAATTGATGAAGAGCAGACGCGCACTGAAATGCAACAAGCAGGTATCGAAACGCCTCCGACGCTTGCGGATTTTATTGAGCAGTTAGATTTGATGATCAACGAAGTGGCTCAAGCGGCTGATGAAGCTTTAGTTGGTGCGAAAGGTCAAAGTGTTAACCCATATAAAGAAGTTGGGCGTAATGACCCTTGTACTTGTGGTAGCGGCAAGAAATTTAAACAGTGCTGCGGAAAGTAGCTCTGCAACTAAGTTGACTTCGCTCGGTCATAACCTCTTAGATAACAAGATATAAAGTCATAGTCGAACAGATTCAGGAACGAAATTAATGAAGAAAGCACTAGTATTACTTTTGGCGAGCTTTTCCGTCTGGGCATCTCCGCAACAAGAGTTGAGTGAACGTTTACAATTGACCGATGGCTTTAGTGCTGATTTCGCACAGCGTGTCACTAGCCCAGAAGGCGATGTGGTGATGGAAGGTCAAGGCGAAGTCGAAATCGCTCGTCCAAGCTTGTTCCGTTGGACGACAACGCTACCGGATGAGAACGTATTGGTTTCGGATGGCAAAACCTTGTGGTACTACAGCCCGTTTATTGAGCAAGTCAGTATTTACTGGCAGGAGCAAGCGACAGAGCAAACGCCATTTGTTCTGCTGACTCGCAACCGTGCGAGCGATTGGGATAACTACAATGTGGTGCAACAAGGTGACACCTTTACCTTGACGCCAACCGCGGTTGATAGCAATCAAGGTCAGTTTAGATTAGAGATTAACGATAAAGGTGCAGTGAAAGGCTTTAGTGTGATTGAACAAGATGGTCAAACAAGTGCCTTTACCTTCTCTAATATTGATTTAAGTAAACCAAAGGCTAATCGCTTCACCTTTACCATTCCTGAGGGTGTTGAGGTTGATGACCAAAGGAACTAACAAGTGAGTAATTACTCGTTTGATTTTGCAGGGGACGAAGATTTTCGTCCCCTCGCTGCTAGAATGCGTCCACAAACGCTAGACCAATATATTGGTCAGCAACATATTCTCGGAGAAGGGAAGCCGTTACGTCGTGCGTTAGAAGCGGGACATATTCACTCGATGATCTTGTGGGGACCACCTGGAACCGGTAAAACCACCCTCGCCGAAGTGGCGGCGAATTACGCTAACGCGGAAGTCGAACGAGTGTCTGCGGTGACATCAGGCGTGAAAGAGATCCGTGCTGCGATTGAGCGTGCGCGTGAGAATAAGTTAGCCGGTCGACGCACGATTTTGTTTGTCGATGAGGTGCATCGCTTTAACAAATCTCAGCAGGATGCGTTTTTGCCACACATTGAAGATGGTACCGTCACCTTTATTGGTGCGACGACAGAAAACCCATCTTTCGAGCTCAATAATGCACTGTTGTCGCGCGCCCGAGTGTACAAGCTGACCTCTTTGGCTACTGTGGACATCCAACAAGCGCTGCAACAAGCGATAAATGATAAAGAGCGTGGCTTGGGTAATGTTGCCGCTCAGTTTGTTGACAATGTTCTCGATCGTTTAGCCGAGTTAGTTAATGGCGATGCACGCATGTCACTTAACTACCTTGAACTGCTTTACGATATGGCAGAAGACAATGCGCAGGGTGAAAAGCAAATCACTTTGCAATTGTTAGCCGAAGTCGCTGGCGAGAAGGTCTCGCGCTTCGATAACAAAGGTGACATTTGGTACGACTTAATCTCAGCGGTGCACAAATCAATACGCGGTTCTAACCCAGACGCGGCGCTATATTGGGCTGCGCGCATGATTGCCGCGGGTTGTGACCCGCTTTATATCGCACGCCGCTTGCTTGCTATTGCCTCGGAAGATGTCGGCAACGCCGATCCGCGCGCCATGCAGGTTGCATTATCCGCTTGGGATTGTTTTACTCGTGTTGGTCCGGCAGAGGGCGAGCGAGCCATCGCTCAGGCAATTGTCTATTTAGCCTGCGCACCGAAAAGTAATGCCGTGTATACCGCTTGGAAGCAAGCGTTAACGGATGCGCACAATTTACCTGAATATGAAGTGCCTCATCACTTGCGCAATGCACCGACCAATCTAATGAAAGATTTGGGTTACGGAGCAGAGTACCGCTATGCCCATGATGAGCCGGGTGCTTACGCAGCAGGTGAGCAGTATTTACCACCGGAAATGTTAGGAACCCGTTACTATCAGCCAACAAATCGAGGCTTGGAGACCAAAATTGGTGAAAAGTTAGATTACTTGGCTAATTTAGACGCAAATAGCCCACAAAAGCGCTATGAAAAATAGTAATTTTTGGATACATTTGTTCGGTTAATTATTTAGTGTGCACGCATGATGCGAGCACGCGATTTCACAACTCAAAGCATAGGATTAACAATGCTGGATTCTAAATTACTTCGTACAGAGCTGGATGAAACAGCTGCTAAACTAGCGCGTCGTGGCTTTAAGCTAGACGTAGAGACAATCCGTACACTTGAAGAACAACGTAAGTCCATTCAAGTAGAAGTTGAAAATTTACAATCCACGCGTAACTCGATCTCCAAGCAAATCGGTCAAAAAATGGCAGCTGGTGATAAAGAGGGTGCTGAAGAGATTAAGAAGCAAATTGGCACGCTTGGTAGCGATCTAGATGCTAAGAAAGTAGAACTAGATGAAGTGATGGCGAAACTTGATGAAATCACGCTATCTCTACCAAACATCCCTGCGGATGAAGTGCCAGACGGTAAAGACGAAAACGACAACGTAGAAATCTCTCGTTGGGGTGAGCCAAAGTCATACGATTTCGATCTGAAAGATCACGTTGATCTAGGTGAGATGGGTGACGGTCTTGATTTTGCTAGTGCAGTTAAAATCACGGGCGCACGTTTCATCGTAATGAAAGGTCAATTTGCACGTCTACACCGTGCGATCGCTCAGTTCATGCTAGATCTTCACACAGAAGAGCACGGCTACACTGAAATGTACGTGCCTTACCTAGTGAACGCAGACAGCTTGTTTGGTACAGGTCAGCTACCAAAATTTGGTAAAGACCTATTCCACACTGAGCCACTAGTTGAGAAAGTGAACGACGAAGAACCTCGTAAACTATCACTGATCCCAACAGCGGAAGTACCAGTAACCAACCTAGTACGTGACACTATCTCTGAAGAGGCAGATCTGCCATTGAAGATGACGGCGCACACTCCATGTTTCCGTTCAGAAGCAGGTTCTTACGGTCGCGATACTCGTGGTCTGATCCGTATGCACCAGTTCGACAAAGTTGAGCTAGTACAAATCACTAAACCAGAAGACTCAATGGCTGCGCTTGAAGAGCTAACAGGTCACGCTGAGAAAGTTCTACAACTTCTAGAACTGCCTTACCGTAAAGTGGTGCTATGTACAGGTGACATGGGCTTCGGTTCACACAAAACTTACGACTTAGAAGTGTGGGTACCAGCTCAAGAGACTTACCGTGAAATCTCTTCATGTTCAAACATGTGGGACTTCCAAGCTCGTCGTATGCAAGCTCGCTTCCGTCGTAAAGGCGAGAAGAAACCTGAACTTGTACACACGCTAAACGGTTCTGGTCTAGCAGTTGGTCGTACTATGGTTGCTATTCTTGAGAACAATCAAGAAGCTGACGGTCGTATCCGTATCCCAACAGTACTGCAGAAGTACATGGCGGGCGCTGAGTACATCGGCGGCTAATCAGCGATAAATGAATTTAAAAACCGGCTTGCGAGCCGGTTTTTTTGTAGCTTGGTTCTAATATTGTTAATTGTGTTATTTAGCGAGCGATTGCACGCAGGAAAGAAAATATGACCGAATTTGAAAAGATGGTAGCGGGTTTGGCATTTGATGGTGGTGATGAGTCTATCAATCAAATTCGTGATCGCGCCGCGCTGTTATTGGCGGATTTAAACAAAGCTACCGCTGAGGATTGCCGTGAAGCACTCTATCAAGCGCTGTTTGCTCAGTATGGTCAAGGTAGTATTATTCGCTCACCGTTCTCATGCGAGTTTGGTCAAACGATTAAAATTGGTGCAAAAACCTTTATCAACATGAATGCGACATTCCTAGATGGCGCGCCAATTACCATTGGTAATCATGTGCTGATTGGACCCAATGCCCAATTTTATACTGCGGGGCACTCATTGGATTATATGAGTCGCCGTAACTGGGAAACATTCTGCAAACCAATTGTGGTCGAAGATGATGTTTGGATTGGTGGCAACGTGGTGATTAACCAAGGCGTAACCATTGGTGCTCGCTCAGTCATTGCGGCTAACTCGGTAGTGACAAAGGACGTTGAGCCCGATTGTCTTTATGGCGGCACACCTGCAAAATTGATTCGTCGTTTAGAATCTGGTGAGTAATAATTTCGAGTTGGTCACGTTATAGTTGCATTGTTTCTCAACTGGTGAGAATTTTAATGGGACCTAGCTCGCGCATGTTTGGTTGAAATGGCATCATTTCTAGCACGACCTCATTCTATTGGTCACTGGCGTTACTCAGTCAGTGACTCCGCAAAAATAAAGAGCAACCGATAGTGAAATCAGAACGAAAAGCCGCGACCATTTTAATTCTGGCGACCATTTTGTCGGCTTTTGGTTGGATCTTTTCTAAAGAAACCATTCAAGGTTTACCGCCTTTTGGATTTGTTGGACTGCGCTTTTTGCTCGCGTCGTTATGTTTGCTGCCATTTTGTATTGGCGCACTCAAGCGTGCCAGTTGGCGAGATATTCGTTCTGCGGCGATGGTGGGGTGCTTACTTGCTACGGCATTAATGAGTTGGATTCACGCCATTTCAATCAGTGATACGCTGGGGGAAGGGGCATTCATCCTTAGCCTCTCGATGTTGATGGTGCCCTTTGTCGCTTGGATACTATTTGGGCAACGACCGAAGCGTATTTTCTGGGTGTCATTGCCCGTTGCGATAAGTGGCTTAGCGTTTCTTTCGCTAAAAGATGGTTGGCAGAGTTCAACCAGTCAATTGTGGTTTCTTTTCAATGCTGTCGTGTTGGCATTGCACTTCAATGTAAACAGCAAGTATTCACAAACTTTACCGATTCTGCTGCTTACCTGTATTCAATTGTTTGTTACGGGTGTTATTGGTTTGACTGCCAGTGCGATTTTTGAATCGGTCCCTGTACACGTGGAACCCTCGATTTGGGGATGGTTTGCTGCCAGTACGATTTTAGCCACGGCATTGCGTTATGTGATGCAAACCACGGCACAGAAACAGATCATTCCGGGCAATGCCGCCTTAATCATGATCCTCGAACCTGTTTGGACGGTTTTCTTGAGTATTGCTTGGTATGGTGAACAAATTTCGTTGAATAAGATGATTGGCTGCGGTTTGATTTTATTCGCGCTGATCCTCTACCGCACCGATGGTAAGTTTGCCACATTGTTTCGTCGCAGTTAAAAATCGATTTTTTTGGCTGCACGGTTAGCGCAGCTTTTAAGTCCCACCTCTTTCGCTTCAAAGTTATTTCTCCCGGCTAAATAAGTTCAGCTGATATTTAAAGCTAACATTCCGATGTTAGTTGGAATTCTATCTGGCAATAGTGTGATGCACATAAAATACGCATTACATGATTGTTGCAATATTTGCAGTGCTAAGTGATCAATGTTTTATTGTGATGTTTGAGTTGTGAGTGAAAAGTGAACAATTGATTTCCATCAAATTTGTAGGGTTTTGCTGTGTTAAGTTGGTCGCAATTAGCACTTATTTGCATGCACAAGGCAGTGGTGTTTTTTCATGCAATTAAGACTAAAAACACGCCCTACAAGGAAATAACAATGAAAAAAGCAATAATCGGTTTAGCCGTACTTACAGCCCTCACTTCAGCCTCAGCATTTGCCCATAAAGAAGGCGATTTTATCGTTCGTGCCGGTTTGGCGTCGGTTGTACCCAATGATGATAGTGGTTCGGTTGCAGACGTGGATGCGTTTGGTCTAGAAGTTGATTCTAATACGCAGTTTGCATTTACGGTTGGCTACATGTTTACTGACAATATTAGTTTTGAAGTCTTAGGTGCCTCACCTTTTTCACATGACATCTCTGCCAATTCAGCTCTTAGTGATGCATTGGGCGAAGGCAAAATAGCAGAGACAAAACATTTGCCACCGACGTTCATGGTTCAATACTATTTTGGTCAGGCTGACAGCAAACTACGACCTTATGTTGGGGCTGGTATAAACTACACCGTCTTTTTCGATGACAAGTTTACAAATAGTGCAAAAAGTAAAACCTTAAATAATCTATCGTTGGATGATTCATGGGGATTAGCGGCTAATGTAGGGCTAGACTACATGTTGAATGATGATTGGTTTATTAATGGCTCTATTTGGTATGCAGATATTGATACCGAAGCTAGTTATGATTTTGGCGGGACTAAGTACACTACTGACGTCGACATCGACCCATGGGTATTTATGATAGCTGGTGGTTACAAGTTCTAAACGCTTTTACCGGTAATCCAATTAAAAAGCCGACATTGCTGTCGGCTTTTTAGTGATTAGTCTTGGTGATTACGTGCGTTAAATACTCATTTCACCGCGTAGGATTTGCTGCATTTTCTCTTTGATCTGCTCATAGCTTAGATCTTGGCTGAGTAAGTAATGCAACTTCGCCAGTGCCGCTTCCGGTGTCATGTCATAGCCACTGATCACGCCTGCTTCCGCGAGTGCACAACCTGTTGCGTAGCCGCCCATATTGACTTTACCCGCTAAACATTGGGTTAAGTTCACCACAATCACGCCTCGTTCAGACGCTTCTTTTAGGTGCGCAAGTAGCTCTGGGTTTTGCGGAGCATTACCCACACCAAAGGTCAGCAAGATCATCGCATTAACGGGTTGCAGCAGCGTGTTGCGGATCACTTCATGTGAAATGCCCGGGTACATGGTGATCACGCCAATTGGCTGCGGTGTAATATCATGGACTTTGAACTCACCTTCTGGCTCTTCGCCAACCGTGACATGATTGCTCACTTGAATGTTGATACCTGCTTCAAGCAGTGGTGGCAGGTTTGGTGACGTGAAGGCATTGAAGCCGTCAGCGTGCGACTTAGTGCTGCGGTTGCCACGCATCAACTTGTTGTTGAAGAACAGCGTAACTTCATTAATTGGGTAGTTCGCCGCAAGGTGTAGCGCATTGAGCAAGTTAGCTTGACCGTCAGAACGTAGCTCTGCTAATGGGATCTGCGAGCCTGTAATGATGACCGGCTTACCTAAGTTTTCCAGCATAAATGACAGTGCCGATGCTGTATACGCCATGGTATCAGTACCATGTAAGATCACGAAACCGTCGTATTTATCGTAGTTATCACGGATATCGTCGGCGATCTGTTGCCAATCTGCAGGCGTCATGTCAGAAGAGTCGATCAGTGGATCATACTCATGGATAGTGTATTCCGGCATCTCTGGACGATGGAATTCTGGCATGCTTGCTAACTGTTTCTCCATGAAACCTGCCACCGGTACGTAGCCGTGGTCATGGGATTTCTGCATACCAATGGTACCGCCAGTGTAAGCGATGTAGATGTGTTTTCTTGCCATTGCTTGAAACCAGTTTTGTTGTAGGGGGGAACAGAGGCGGGGATTATAACCCTAAGTAAACAATAGATGCTATATGGAATAAAAAGGGGCATCTGCTAATCAGATGCCCCTAGGCAAGAATAATTACAGCTTAACGCTGCCTATTAGCGCGTTTAAACACTAGTAAACTTGGCAATTTAGACAGAACGTATATTGACCTTTTGGATCGTTAAAGCTCTGTAGCAAGCTCATGTCTTGCGTGATTTGTTTGGCGGCTGGTTGCAGTGCCGTTGGTACAAATGCTGAGATATCCAGCCCTAATGACGCGCGTACTTGATTCATGAAATCTTGTACAAATTGCTGTGCAGGCGTCAGCGGTTCCTCAACCCAATAGATATTGTAACTATCCAGCTCGGCAAGTTCTGCGGCTAAAGCGATCGCGTCATCAAAGTCGCCCATTTTGTCGACTAAACCAAGATTCATGGCATCTTGACCTGTCCATACGCGACCCTCTGCAATCCCTTCCATCTTGTCTAATGAGATATTACGGTTATTACTCACCAAGTTGATAAAGCGGTTGTAGCCATGTTCAATACCAAGTTGAATCGCATCTGCTGCTTTGTCTGGAATACCTGTTGTCATACCAATGCCAGACAGTGGCGAAGTGCCAATTCCGTCGGTATAAACACCAATATTGTTGAGTCCTTTTTCAAAGGTTGTGATGACACTGAAGATGCCAATTGAACCGGTGATCGTGGTTGGTTGTGCAACAATTTGGTCAGCGCCCATCGCAATCCAGTAGCCACCCGATGCGGCAACACTCGACATTGATACCACCACAGGTTTACCGGCTTGTTTCAGTGCTTCAACTTCGTTACGAATCACTTCTGATGCAAAGGCGCTGCCTCCAGGGCTGTCGATACGCAATACGACAGCTTTGACTTTATTGTCATTGCGCGCTTCACGTAGAAGTGAAGCCACGGTATCACCACCCACAGTGCCACGAGGCTGAGAACCATCCATAATGGCGCCGCTTGCAACCACTACAGCCACATCGTTGTCATTAATATCGAAGCTCGGAGGAATTGATGCCATGTAGTCGTAGTAACCGACGTAAGGGTAACTGTCTTCACCATCGCTACCAAAAGCTTCAATCATTTCGCTGCGCACCTGCTGGCGCGTCGCCAACTCGTCAACCAGACCTAATTGAAGCGACAGTTTTGCTAGGTCGCCATCGGCACTTTTGACCAATTCGACAAATTGAACCATATCTGGATTAAGCGTTTTTGCGTCAATCGAACGGTTAGTTGCGACATCATCAACGAACGCGCCCCAAAGCTGTCCTAACCAACGTGACGCCGACTCTTTTGCTTCTGCTGACATGTCATCACGGATAAACGGTTCAATAGCCGATTTGTAGGTACCAACACGGAACACATGAGTGTTTATGTCTAGCTTCTCAAGTAGCGTTTTGTAATACATCGAGTAAGCGCTGTAACCTTTAACCATAACCGCACCATCTGGCGCGAGATAGATTTTGTCAGCGTAACTGGCGAGATAGTATTGGCTTTGGTTGTAGAAATCACCGACGGCAAACACAGGCTTGCCTGAGGCTTTGAACTCATTAAGCGCTTTGGCGATATAACGTAACTTGGTCAGACTGGTTTCTGGCATATCACGCAAAGCGAGCACGATGCCAGTAACGTTGTCATCGTTTTTGGCGTGACGAATGGTACTAACGATATCGTATAGCGCATTTTCGCGAGGTAAGTCCTGTCCGAAGAGGGAACCTGTCAGTGAATCCATAGGGTTCTGATAACTGGATTGCTCAACAATTGGACCAGAAATATTAAGGATTAATGCAGATTTTTGAGGTGCCGGTGGAGTGACGACTGTGTCAACGCTGGTGTAAGCGAAATACACTAAACCAACTAACGCTAAAAAAATCAGGTTGGCTAAAGCGACGCGAACAAAAGTGATGGTTTTCCAAATGCCTTTGAAAAACAGTCCTATGTATTTGAATATGGTTTTCATTCTTTCTCCACTGTGTTCCCCACAGGTTCTAACGACTAACCTCACATCCTACTGAATCTTAAGGATTATCACCAGAGCCTTTCATCCTATTCACTATTAAATCTAGCCAAAGCTGGTTACTAGCGCTGAACTTTTACGGTGTGTGAGTGAATTTGCCATGATCGTTTGGATTCCGACAATATTCTATTCTCACAAGAATATTTACGTCTCAGATAAGAAAAGTGAGCATTGTTGCGAATATGTAAACGCATGTTTGATTTTTGTGTAATTAGAACGTAGTCTGGTCAGACCACAACAACAATAATGAAGTGATGTCTGCCATGTACCCAAATTTACTTAAACCGTTAGATTTAGGTTTCACCCAATTGAGAAATCGCGTGTTGATGGGCTCAATGCACACTGGGCTGGAAGAAGATAAACAAGGACTTGGAAAACTTGCCGCGTTTTATGCTGAACGTGCCAAAGGCGGCGTGGGGCTGATTGTGACCGGTGGTTTTTCACCTAATTTACGCGGTCGCCTACATCCCTTTAGCGCCGAGTTTAGTAAGCCAAAGCATGCGCAGGCACATAAGGTGGTTACCCAAGCTGTTCATGACAATGGCAGCAAAATTGCTCTGCAGTTACTTCATGCTGGTCGCTATGCGATGCACCCTTTCGCGCAAAGTGCGTCAGCGATTAAAGCGCCGATAGCGCGTTTTTCTCCAAGCGAGATGAGTGTTAGACAGATCAATAAAACCATTAAAGCATTTGCCAACAGTGCTTCACTCGCACAACAAGCCGGCTATGACGGCGTTGAGGTGATGGGCTCCGAAGGTTACTTAATCAACCAATTTATCTGTCAGCGTACCAATACTCGCTATGACGAATGGGGTGGCAGTTACCAGAACCGTATTCGTTTAGCATTGGAAATTGTTAAATCGATTCGTCATGAAGTGGGTGAGCAATTTATTATCATCTTCCGCTTATCGATGCTGGATTTGGTTGAGCAAGGTAGCACCTTTGACGAAGTGATTGAGCTGGCACAAGCGCTTGAGAAAGCAGGTGTGACGCTAATCAATACCGGTATTGGTTGGCATGAGGCGCGCATCCCAACGATAGCGACGCAGGTGCCGCGCGGTGCCTTTACGTGGGTGACCGAAAAAGTTCGCCCTCATGTTTCGGTACCCATCATTACTTGTAATCGCATAAACATGCCTGAAGAAGCAGAGCAGATTCTTGCTTCCGGTCAGGCTGATATGGTGTCGATGGCGCGACCTTTCCTAGCGGACCCGTATTTCGTTGCCAAAGCTGAGCGGCAACAATCTCGTTTAATCAACACTTGTATTGGTTGTAACCAAGCGTGTTTAGATAATGTATTTAAAGGCAAAGCTGCCAGTTGCCTGGTCAACCCTTATGCATGCCGTGAAACAGAATTAGTCGAAAAACCCGTTCATCAAAGCAAAAACATTGCGGTCGTTGGCGCTGGACCCGCAGGGTTAGCGTGTGCGACAACGCTTGCCAAGCGTGGACATCAAGTGGATCTGTTTGAGCGCAATGATCGTATCGGCGGTCAGTTCCGCTTAGCGATGCAAATCCCAGGCAAAGAAGAGTTTCGCGAAACCATTCGTTACTTTGCTAATCAAATCGACGAAACCGGCGTGAAGCTGCATCTCGAAACCGAAGCGAATTTTGACCTACTCAAAGAGTACGATGAAGTGATCATGGCTTCAGGGGTTGAGCCGAGAAAAATTGAGCTTGAAGGCAGCAAAGATTCGAAAAAAGTGATTGATTATCAGACGTTAATCAAAGAAAAGACTTACTTAGGTGACAAAGTGGCGATTGTTGGTGCTGGTGGTATTGGTGTTGATGTCGCGACAATGATCACCGAACCCGTCGATCAGCAATTGGACGATTGGCTGCATGAGTGGGGTATTGATAAAGACATTGCCCATCCAGGGGGGTTATACCCTTATCCTGATTCGCTCAGTGATAAAGAGGTTTGGGTGTTGCAGCGTCGCCAAGGACGCGTTGGAAAAGGTCCTGGCAAAACCACAGGTTGGATCCATAAACGTACTCTGGAGAAACGTGGCGTCAATTTACTTGGTGGAGTTGAATACCAGGGCGTGACTGATGAAGGGCTGAAAATTAAGTATGAGGGTGAATCGACCACCATTCATGCCGACAGTATTGTCATTTGTGCCGGACAAGTCTCAGTAAGACCGTTTGAAGATAAATGGGCACAACTTGGCGACAAGTTACATGTGATTGGGGGGGCAGATCATGCTGGTGAGCTTGATGCGGTAAGAGCGATTCGCCAAGGGGTCGAGTTGGGGCTTAAGTTATAACCTAGTCCTTAGCAGGTAAAGAAACAGCCCTCAAGTATAGAGGGCTGTTTGTTATCAATTTCGCGAGATTTCTAGGCTAAATTACGCTTATTTCGCTAGCTCGTAGTTCTCTTGCATTTCTTGCGGTGCAATGCCGTACTCGTAATCAGCAAGGTAACCGTCTTTGTAAACCTTCATGCCTTTGTCGTCCCAGCTCACTTTGATCACTGCAGTTTTACCGTCGGTCGAGCCAAGTAGTTCTAGCATTTCAGCGTCGATCTTAATCGCTTTGATGGTCGCGATACGCTTGAAAGGTTTAAATTCCGTTGATGTTGGTAGCTCACCGTAAGTGCCTGTCCAAACATCTTTAGGCACTAGCCATTGGTTGTAAACATCACCCACAATTGGTTTATGCATGCTTGCCACAACCACATTGTCTGTCATGACATTGTTGGTCTCTAACGAGTAGCCACCTTTACCATCAGATACGTAAGTCGGAAATTGTTGACCTAATTCTTCCTGTTTTGGCAAGCGACCTAGCGTCGGCGCTTTTTTTACGTACAGTTCAGCTGAATCAAACTGCTGCATGATTTGTGGGATTTTTTGAAATTCGACTGGGTCTGCAGCTGATGCGAAAGTTGGGAAAGCAAACGCTGCAGAGATAGCAGCCAGTAGCAATGTTTTTTTCATGTTGTTGCTCGTTATTGTCGTTAATCAAACTTGGTGAGTCACCAAGCTAGGTCACTCTATAGAGACCTAATTCGCTAGCGAATAGTTTGTATCACATGTGAGACTAGCATCACGAGCGGCAATAATAAGGAGAGAACGCAATCGTTTCACTAACTAAATGCAATTATTTCTCTTGAGATGAAAAAAAGCTGATCCCGAATCGGAATCAGCTTAGTGAGCAAAGCGTTGAGCTTACAGAATGACCGTTTTGTTACCGTAAACAAACACGTGATCGTTAACCACTTTATTGAGCGCTTTACTCAATACGTTTTTCTCCACGTCACGCCCGGCTTGCGCCATGTCTTTGGCAGTAAAAGTGTGGTCTACCGGGATAACATCTTGCTTGATGATCGGACCTTCATCCAAATCATTCGTCACAAAGTGGGCTGTCGCACCGATGATTTTAACACCTCGGTCAAAAGCTTGTTGATAAGGTTTTGCCCCGATAAAGGCAGGCAAGAAGCTGTGATGAATGTTGATGATCTTATGGTGGTACTTTTCGACGAAACCAGGCGTTAATACACGCATGTATTTCGCCAATACCAGATAGTCGGCTTGGTATTGATCAATCACCGTGAGCATTGCTTGTTCATGCTCTTCGCGTGATAAGTCTTCATGGCTAACATAGTGATAAGGAATATCAAACTTCTCGGTTAACCCCTGCAGCGTGTCGTAGTTGCCTACCACGGCGGCAATTTCAATATCGAGACTCCCATCGTAAGTCTTCATTAGAATGTCACCTAAGCAGTGCGCTTCTTTAGTGACAAGAATCACCACGCGTTTACGGCTTGAATCGACCAGCTTGCGCTTAGCACCGGTTGGTAGTGCCTGATCCAAATCTGCGAGGAAGGTATGATCATTGAAATACCCTTCTAACTCAGTGCGCATAAAAAAGTGACCACTTGAGTTATCGACGTATTCACTGTTGTGAATGATGTTCAATTGATGTTTGTAACAGATATTGGTGATCTTGGAGATGAGACCTGGGGCATCAGTACAGTGCGTAAGCAGTGTTTTCTTTTCCATTTTGTATTTACTTCCGTGAATTATTTTTTTCGTATTCTGAAATTTTTCGACCCTTTCGAAGGGTGAGCTGTCCCGCAATAATAGGCTAACAATTAAACTAATATCGAACTGAATTCAACAAAAAATCTACTTAAAACAGAGTCGATTATCCAATGTTGATGTTTTCTTCCCTCATTGAGCGTCTTAAGGTGGTTGTTATGGATAAAGAACTATTAGCCCGTAAACTTTACAGCGAGAGAGTGACAAGCCTGCTGGGTGATTGTCAGCTAGATGAATCTATATTGACTGAAATGTGGGAATCGAAAGCGTCACCAAGCGATGCAGCGCAGGCAATACTTGATAGTAAGAATGAGTTTGATGGTCCGGCTTGGCTAGCGCGTTATCTGCATAAACGCTGATTCGCAGCAATAGCATGAATGTTAGCGCGACTCTTCAAAGTCGCGTTTTTTGTTTGAAAAAGGGTATAATCGCGCTTTAACCCAGCTCAATCCTGCACTTAATGATCACAAAAACTTTTTCACAAGACGGGGCTCTCGGTAAAGCGATTCCCGGATTTCAGCCGCGTCAGGCTCAGCTTGATATGGCAGAGGCGGTGCGCAAAGCCATTAAAGATCAGAGCCAGTTGGTGATCGAGGCGGGAACAGGTACCGGCAAAACTTTTGCTTACCTAGTCCCTGCATTATTAAGTGGCAAAAAAACCATCATCAGTACCGGTTCAAAAAACCTTCAAGAGCAGTTGTTTCACCGCGACCTTCCATTAATGACATCCGCACTGGGCTTTTATGGGCAAGTGGCGCTCTTGAAAGGGCGAGCAAACTATCTCTGTATTGAAAGACTGGGTCGGCAGATGATTGAAAGCCATGGCACGCACACCGATCCGACGTTGCTGACTCAATTGGTCAAAGTGCGCTCATGGGCATCAGAGAGTAAAACCGGTGACTTGGGTGAATGTGACGCGATCGCAGAAGATAGCCCAGTGATTCCGACCATCACTTCGACCAACGATAACTGTTTGGGTAAAGATTGCCCTAACTACACCGAATGTTTTGTTCTGAAAGCACGTAAGAAAGCCTTAGATGCTGATGTGGTGGTGGTTAACCATCACCTGTTTATGGCTGATTTGGCGATTAAAGAGACTGGCTTTGGTGAGCTTATTCCGGAAGCGGAAGTGTTTATCTTTGATGAAGCGCACCAAATTCCCGATATAGCCAGCCAATACTTTGGACAGTCGGTTTCAAGCCGCCAGATTCAGGAGCTTGCCAAAGATATTGAAATTGGCTACCGCACTGAAGCGAAAGATATGCGTCAACTACAAAAAGTGGCGGATAAATTGGTTCAGTCGGCAGGCGATTTGCGTGTTTGTTTGGGAGAACCGGGTTTTCGCGGTAACTGGCGTGAAGCGATCAACTCGCCTTCTATTGCCCGAGAAGTCGAGCGTGTGCGCGAAGCGATAGATTTTGCGATAGAAGTGCTCAAGTTGGCACTGGGGCGCAGTCAATTGCTCGATGTGGCGTTTGAACGCGCTCATACCATCAAAGGGCGTATTGATCGCGTGTGTGATGTCTCGATTACCGGATACTCTTATTGGTTTGATACCACGCCACGCCATTTTAGTTTGCATATTACGCCACTTAGCGTGGCGGATAAGTTCCACGAGCAGATCGAGCTCAAACAAGGGACATGGATTTTCACGTCGGCAACCTTGGCGGTTAATGATGACTTTGGTCACTTTACCTCTCGCTTAGGGCTGAAGCCTTCGGCGCAATTTTCCTTGCCAAGCCCGTTTGATTATCAAACTCAAGCTCGCTTGTGTGTGCCACGTTATCTGCCTGAGCCAAACAGTGCCGGGCTGGCGGACAAGCTCGTCACTATGCTAGCGCCGGTCATTGAACAAAACCAAGGGCGTTGTTTCTTCCTTTGTACCTCGCACAGCATGATGCGTGAGTTAGGCGAACGCTTTCGTGAAGTGTTGAGCGTGCCTGTTTTGATGCAAGGTGAAACCAGTAAACAAAAGACCTTAGCCGAATTTATGGAGCTGGGTAATGCCTTGCTGGTGGCGACTGGTGCATTCTGGGAAGGGATTGATGTTAGAGGTGACACCCTGAGCTGTGTTATTATCGACAAATTACCATTTACCGCACCCGATGACCCGCTGTTAAAAGCGCGCATCGAAGATTGCCGCTTGAAAGGGGGCGATCCATTTGCTCAAGTACAATTGCCCGACGCGGTAATTACCTTAAAGCAAGGGGTGGGGCGATTGATTCGTGATAAGAAAGACAAAGGCGCGCTGATCATCTGTGATAACCGATTAGTGACACGTGAATATGGCGGAGTATTTCTTGCCAGTTTACCCGCCATACCTCGTACTCGGGATTTAGGAGTGATCGAGGACTTTCTACACCAAATTTCAGTAACAAATAATCAAGATTAGAGACTTCAATGAGCGCAAAGATTCTTGCCCTAGATACATCAACTGAGAACTGCTCAGTTGCACTACTTGTCGACGACCAAGTATACGCACGTAGCCAAGTGGCACCGCGTGACCACACTAAGTTGGTTCTACCAATGGTCGATGAAGTGCTTAAAGAAGCGGGTGTAACCCTAGCAGAGCTTGATGCTTTGGCATTCGGTCGCGGACCGGGCAGCTTTACTGGTGTGCGCATTGGTATCGGCATTGCGCAAGGCTTAGCATTTGGTGCTGATTTACCTATGATTGGTGTATCAACATTAGAAGCAATGGCGCAGGGTACTTACCGTGTAAATGGCGCAACCCATGTGGCGGCGGCGATTGATGCGCGTATGAATGAAGTATACTGGGGTCGTTACAGCCGCCAAGAGAATGGCGAATGGCTAGCGACTGATGCTGAATGTGTGATCCCGCCAGCAACACTGTGTGAGCAAATTGCTGCTGATGAGCTGCAATGGACGACAGCGGGTACAGGTTGGGATGCGTATCAAGATGAGTTGTCAGCATTGCCATTAACGCGCGCAGCAGGCGATGTGTTGTTCCCAGATGCACAAGATATCGTGCAGGTAGCCAAGCACATGTTTGCCAAAGGTGAGACAGTACCAGTAGAAGAGTCTAGTCCAGTTTACCTACGTGACAATGTGGCATGGAAAAAGCTGCCGGGTCGTGAGTAACGGATTAGCTCATTCATAATCTACGGATGAGAGGTGAATAGTATGGTGTCAATTAACGGATTACCTCCTGCTATACCTGGCTCGGGTAAAACCAATCGAGTCGGGAAAAAGAATGAGGTAAAAAAAGCCCAACAGAAAGGGGATGTTTCCCAGCCTTCTAAGGTGGCGAATGCCGTTGCCCATACTATTCGACATGTACAAGAATCTGACATTCATAAGGCGCAAATCCAATACGATCTTCCTGAAGGTCGTGGTCGTAAGGCGATGGAAGAGTACATGCGGGTAATGAATCAGGCAAAGCGTGACGAACTGATTCAGATGCTGGGTGTCGATATCTATATATAAGCTTTGCTTAACGAGTTTCGTGATTCGCTTCGCTATACTTTAGATAACCGATCAGATGAGTAGACCCAAACGATGAAAAATCTGCGTTTTATTAAGTCAGCCCTTTGCGTGACTGCTTTGCTAGCCCTTACTGCTTGTTCATCACTTCCGGAACAATTAGCCTCCGATAATCCCAATCTAATTACCGATTACGCCACTTGGCAGCAAACGCCTAATGTGAATACAGACGTGCGCTTAGGTGGGGTGATTGCCAGTGTTGATAATCAAGCCGACCGCACCCGTATTGAAGTGGTTAATTTACCCATCGATTCGGCAGGCAAACCCGATATTGATCAAGAACCGAAAGGTCGCTTTGTCGTCTACTTACAAGGTTTTGAAGATCCAGTGGCATTTGCACCAGGACGCTTAATCACCTTCTTAGGTTCATCGAATGGTACGGAAGTCTCACCCGTTGGCGAATTTGATTACGACTTTCCAGTAATGAACGCGCAAGGCTACCGTTTATGGAAAATTGAAGAGCGCGTCATCGTTAATGAAACGGGCAGTTACATTTATCCTTGTCGTGGTATCTATTGTCGTGATTTGCACTACAGCACCCGTCAAGGTCGCATCATTCAAGACGTCAAATAATGTTTCAAGACACTCACTATCAACTGCTGGATGTTCGTCTCGCGGCACGGGAGATTGGGCACGCTAACCAAGCCGATGTCACGGTCGTTTACTTGCATGGCTGGCTAGATAATGCTGCCAGCTTTGAGACGGTGATGTTAGAACTACACCAGCTTGCACCTAGCATACATCAGTGTGCGATTGACTTACCTGGGCATGGTTTGTCCGAACATAAGTGTGATGGCAATTACTACCCATTTCATGACTATATTGATGACCTTTATCAGTTTTTGCTTAATCTTTCGCCAAACAAGTTAGTGTTAGTAGGACATTCGCTTGGTGCTTTGATTGCAAGTTGCTATAGTGCCGCCTTTCCTGAGCAAGTCTCTGCTTTGGTGCAGATTGAAGGCAACGGTCCGTTGGCTGAAGCGAGTGAGAAAACCGTGCAAAGGCTGCGTGACGGTGTGATTAAGCGGCGTCGAATTCGCAACAAACCAGCGCGCGAGTTTTCGTCGATTGACGAGATCATTGAACGCAGAGCTGCGGTAAATCATGTCACAGCAGAGCAAATTGCTCCGATAGTGTGGCGTGGCGGTGAAGCGAGCCCAAAAGGGTGGCGCTTAAGACATGATATTAAGTTGCAAAGTGACTCTTTGTATCGCATGTCATTTCAGCACGCTGAGCAAATCCGTCAGCAAATTGTGTGTCCTAATTGGCTAATTTTAGGTGAGCAAGGCTATTCTCACTTAACGCAAGATAGCGACAACTTAGCCAACGTTGTCTACATCGCAGGTGGACATCATTGCCATTTGCAGCAACCTGCGTTAACAGCGCAACAGATTTTTGCTTTAGTTAACAAAATTTAAACAAGTGTTTGAGCTTTAGGTGCTCGAACACTCAGCCTGTGTTGTAATACAGCATGAATGACGTGCCATAAAAAGCGTCGTAACCCGTTGTGCAATATTGTGATATTGCACAGTGGTAAGGCGTGCTGACTTATCGATTATGTGGCACCGTTACGGCAATAAAGTAACGTATTACAACACCTGTCTAATTCGAGGAGTAGTATCGTGGATAAACCTTGGTTATCTCGTTATCCAAGCGAAGTGCCTGAGCACATCAACCCAGACCAATATCCATCACTGGTAGAAATGTTTGAGCAGTCAGTACAAAAATACGCTGATCAGCCTGCATTTATGAATATGGGTTCGGTAATGACCTTCCGTAAGTTGGAAGAGCGCAGCCGAGCTTTTGCCGCGTACCTACAAAACGATCTTAAACTACAAAAAGGCGACCGTGTTGCCCTGATGATGCCAAACTTGCTGCAATATCCGGTAGCGCTGTTTGGTATCTTGCGTGCTGGTCTTATTGCGGTAAACGTCAACCCGCTATACACGCCACGTGAGCTTGAGCATCAATTGAATGACTCTGGCGCAAAAGCGATTGTTATCGTTTCTAACTTTGCCAATACCCTTGAGCAAATTGTTGATAATACGCCAGTTAAGCACGTCATTCTGACTAGTCTTGGTCAAATGCTACCTCGTGCAAAAGGGACCATCGTCGATTTCGTGGTGAAATACGTTAAAGGTATGGTGCCTAAGTACGATCTACCGGGTGCAATTTCAATGCGTAAAGCACTGCACAAAGGTCGTCGTCTACAGTACGTGAAACCATTTATGACTGGCGATGATATTGCCTTCTTGCAATACACCGGTGGTACAACAGGTGTTGCTAAAGGGGCAATTTTGACGCACCGCAATATGGTAGCAAACGTACTTCAAGCGAAAGGGGCTTATGGTCCTGTATTGTCTGAAGGTCGTGAGCTTGTGGTAACTGCGTTGCCGCTTTACCACGTTTTCGCACTAACAGTGAACTGCTTACTGTTCATTGAGATTGGTGGTCGTAACCTGCTGATCACAAACCCACGTGATATCCCAGGCTTTATTAAAGAGCTACAAAAATACCCATTCACTGCCATGACAGGGGTTAATACTCTGTTTAATGCGCTGGTGAACAACGAAGACTTCCACGAGCTAGATTTTAGCAAGATGAAGCTTTCAGTGGGTGGTGGTATGGCTGTGCAGCGTGGTGTGGCTGAACGCTGGAAGAAGATCACCGGTGTGCATCTACTTGAAGGCTACGGTCTGACAGAGTGTGCGCCACTGGTGACTGGTAACCCATACGATTTGACGGATTACACTGGTGCGATTGGTTTGCCAGTACCATCAACAGAAGTACGTATTGTTGATGAAGAAGGTAACCCATTGCCAAATACTGAAGTGGGTGAGCTTCAAGTTCGTGGTCCTCAAGTAATGCAGGGCTACTGGCAGCGCACTGAAGCGACCAAAGAAGTCTTGACTGAAGATGGTTGGCTATCAACTGGTGACATCGTTAAGTTTGACGATGAAGGTTTGCTGTACATTGTTGACCGTAAGAAAGACATGATTCTTGTGTCAGGTTTTAACGTTTACCCGAATGAAATCGAAGATGTGGTTTCACTGCATGGTAAAGTGTTAGAAGTTGCCGCGATTGGTCAATCTCATGAAGTATCAGGTGAGATCGTTAAGCTTTACGTTGTGAAACGTGACCCAAGCCTAACCAAAGAAGAAGTGATTGCGCACTGTCGTCAGCATTTGACTGGCTACAAGATCCCTAAATTGGTTGAGTTTAAAGATGATCTACCAAAAACTAACGTTGGTAAGATCCTGCGCCGCGTTCTTCGTGAAGAGAATGATGCAATTTTAGCGCAGAAGGCAGAAGCGAACGCTGAGTAAGCCAAGCAGCCTTGAATAAATAATGATAGAATGCCGGCAGACCATGCCGGCATTTTTAATGCGAGAATTAAGTGAACTATCAGATTATTACTCAAAGTGCAGAGCTAGAAGCTGTGTGCAAAAAAGCGCGAACTGTTGAAGCGGTGATGCTCGATACCGAGTTTGTTCGTACCCGTACTTACTACCCACAACTTGGCTTAATCCAGTTGTTTGATGGTGAAACACTCTCTTTGATTGACCCACTCGAAATCGAAGACATGACCGCATTTGTTGAGCTACTGAAAGATACTTCAGTAATGAAGGTTTTACATGCTTGTGGTGAAGACCTCGAGGTATTCTTCAATAGCTTTAAGTGTTTGCCTCAGCCAATGGTTGATACACAAATCATGGCGGCATTTCTTGGCAATGGTCTATCAACAGGCTTTGCTGCACTAGTGGAAGCAAACCTTGGTGTGGCATTGGATAAGAGCGAGTCTCGTACGGACTGGATGGCTCGTCCTCTGTCGCAGAAGCAACTTGATTACGCGGCGGCAGACGTTTATTACCTAAAACCGCTTTATGAGAAGTTACTTGCTGAAGTTGAGCAAGCTGGCTGGTGGCAAGCGGCTAAACAAGAGTGTGAACTGATCGCGGCTAAACGTATTAAGACGGTTGACGCTGAAAACGCTTACCTCGATATCAAAGGTGCGTGGCAGCTTAAACCGCGCGAACTTGCGATCCTCAAGCCTTTGGCGACATGGCGCTACAAAGAGGCGTTACGTCGTGACTTAGCACTGAATTTTGTGTTTAAAGAGAACGACCTGCTGACAATTGCACGTTTGGGTTTAACTAACCGTTACCAAATGGAACAAGAGGGTATGGATCCTCGTTCAGTGCATCGTCATAGCGCTCGTATCATCTCGTTAGTCAAAGCGGCGAAAACGACTCCAGCGGAACAATACCCAGAGAAGATTGTTCGCTTAATGGATAAGCCGGGCTACAAGCAGCTATTTAAAGTGCTGAAAGATGAAGTTAAGAAAGCCTCGGATAGCAGCGGTTTAGCTAGCGAATTTTTGGCATCGAAAAAGCAGCTCAACAGTGTGATTAGCTGGGTTTGGAAACGTAACCGTGACGAGAACAAACTGCCAGATGTGATGCAAGGTTGGCGTTTAGAACTACTTGGTCAAAAGCTCGATAAACTGATCAAATAGAGAACCAATCTCGGTTAATTAAACTCTGCACATGGAAAGGCTGGGCAAACTCCCAGCCTTTTATTTTTTATGTTGTTGATTCGTATTGGCGAGTCAAAACAATAGTTGCGGCAAGCAGGCAAAAGCCTCAGAATGTCGCACTTTTCAATCCGGGCTAGATTTCACCAATTGGCTTGGTATGAACCACTTTATATTGAGAAACTAATTTATGGGTTTTACCTCACTCGCTCTTTCTACTGCAATTCTTAAAGCCATCAAAGAACAAGGCTACGATACTCCTTCGCCAATTCAAGCTAAGGCGATTCCAGCTATTCTTGAAGGCAACGACGTCATGGCAGCAGCTCAGACCGGGACAGGCAAAACCGCAGGCTTTACGCTACCAATTCTAGAGCGCCTGAATAATGGTCCACGTGTTAAAAACAATCACATTCGTGCGCTGATCTTAACCCCAACCCGTGAACTTGCGGCACAGGTGCACGAGAACGTGCATAACTACAGCCGTTACCTTGATCTTAATTCTGCAGTGGTATTTGGCGGGGTTAAAATCAACCCACAGATGTTAAAACTGACTCGTGGTGTGGATGTGCTGGTGGCAACGCCGGGTCGTCTAATGGACCTTTACAACCAAAAGGCGGTTAAATTTGACCAGCTAGAAGTGTTGGTATTGGATGAAGCTGACCGTATGCTTGATATGGGCTTTATCCGCGATATTCGTAAAATTCTCGATTTATTACCAAAAGATCGCCAAAATTTGCTATTTTCGGCGACGTTCTCAAACGAAATTCGTGAGCTGGCGAAAGGCTTAGTCAACAATCCGGTTGAGATCTCGGTCAACCCAGCTAACTCAACAGCAAAAACGATCGAGCAATTTATCTACCCAGCTGACAAGCGTAAAAAAGCGCCAATGTTGGTGAAGCTGATTAAAGATGGTGATTGGCGCCAAACTCTGGTGTTCTGCCGCACTAAACATGGGGCAAACCGACTAGCGTTCTATCTTAATGGTGAAGGTATTACCGCAGCACCAATTCATGGTAACAAGAGCCAAGGTGCGCGTACTCGAGCGTTGGCTGATTTTAAATCAGGCGAAGTGCGAGTGTTAGTCGCAACAGACATCGCTGCACGTGGTATCGATATTCCTCAGTTGCCACAAGTGGTGAACTTTGAGTTGCCAAATGTCTCTGAAGACTACGTACACCGCATTGGTCGTACGGGTCGTGCTGGTGAAGTGGGTAAGGCAATTTCGTTGGTGTGTAATGAAGAAGTCGCTGAGCTATTTGGCATTGAACGTTTGATTCAGCAAGTGTTGCCTCGTCTTGAATTAGAAGGCTACAAGGCGGTGAATGAGCTACCTGAATCAGTGCTCGATACGCGTCCAATCAAAGCGAAAAAACCGAAGAAGCCAAAGAAACCAAAGACTGATCATGCTGATGGTCAACGCTCTGGTGACAATGCTCGCGGTCATAAACCAGCCGGTAAGAATAAGCGCCATTTTGGTGATAAACCTAGCGAAGGTAAAAAGCCAAATGCGAATAGTGGCAAGCCTAAAGCAAAAGGACAAGGCAAACCTGCCAACAAGCCTGCTAACAAAACTGGTCAAGGTAATGCGCAAGGTAAAGGCAATAATAACGGGCAGGCTAACCGAGCGAAATCGTCTGATAACAATGGCGGTAACCGCTCACGCAATGGCGGCAAACCAAATGGTCAAGCAGCGCGTAAGCCAGCACAAAACCGTAAGCCGCGCCCAGCAAGCGCAAATCGCGGCTAACTATTAGCGACAAACCTTAATTGAGAAAGCCCTGTGATATCACAGGGCTTTTTGTTTTTATTTCGCTAGAGTGCATATGCAAAAAAGGCTTCCCGAGGGAAGCCTTTTAAATTTGAGCGAAGCCGTTAGCCTGCTAGTTAACCAGCTAGAACATCGGTTGCGACTTTGTAGCTTGGATCTTCTTTAACGTTGATTTCCACTAGGCTACCTGCTTTATGTAGCAGGGCACGACAATCTTGGCTCAGATGGCGCAAGTGCAGCGTTTTACCTACCGCAGCATAGCGTTCAGCTAGCGTTTCAATTGCTTCGATTGCAGAGTGGTCGGTGACGCGTGAATTAGCGAAGTCGACAATCACATCACTTGGGTCATTTTTCGCGTCAAACAGTTCAAGGAAGTTCGCCGCACTACCAAAGAAGATAGGACCATGAACTTTGTACTCTTTTGAACCGTCTTCGTTGATTTTACTTGATGCGTAAATGTGTTTTGCGTGTTCCCAAGCGAACATCAGTGCCGAAGCAATCACACCCACCGCCACTGCTACAGCAAGGTCAGTCAGTACAGTCACTACCGTTACTAGTACGATAACAAAGAAGTCTTGTTTTGGTACGCGACGCGCAAGCTTGAAGGTTGCCCATTCAAAGGTACCGATGACCACCATAAACATTACGCCAACAAGCGCTGCTAGTGGGATCATTTCAATCAGTGATGATGCAAACAGAATAAATACCAGTAGCATTACCGCAGCAACAATACCTGACAGACGACCACGACCACCCGAGTTTACGTTGATCATCGATTGACCGATCATTGCACAACCACCCATCGCACCGAATACCGAACAGGTGATGTTCGCAAGACCTTGACCCATACATTCGCGGTTCGATTGACCACGTGTATTGGTCATCTCATCTAATACGGTCAGTGTAAGCAGTGATTCAATCAAGCCAATCGCTGCCAGAATGATCGCGTATGGCAAGATAATTTGTAGCGTTTCAAGCGTTAGCGGTACTTCTGGGATAGAGAAGGTTGGTAGTGTGCCAGCCAGCGTCGCTGCCTCATCACCAGACATAGTGCGTAGGAAGTCGACCACGGTGCGTGTTTCAAGATCTAAGCCAACTACGAGCGCGGTAACAGTCACGATCGCAACCAGCGATGACGGTACAGCAGTAGTCAGTTTTGGCAAGAAGTGGATGATTGCCATGGTGAGCGCAACCAGACCCAGCATAAGCGCCATTTGGTCGCCCGGTAGCCAGGTAAGTGCGCCACTGAGATCGGGTGCTTTAAACTGACCAAGCTGAGCTAAGAAGATAACAATCGCCAAGCCGTTTACGAAACCGATCATTACTGGATGCGGCACCATACGGATAAATTTACCCAGCTTAAACAGACCAGCTGTGATTTGTAGAATACCCGCTAGTAGGATCGCGGCAAAAAGGTATTGCACACCGTGCGTTGCCACTAGGCTAACCATTACAACAGCCATCGCGCCTGTTGCACCAGAAATCATACCTGGGCGACCACCAAAGATAGAGGTAACTAAACCTACGATAAATGCCGCGTAAAGACCAACCATTGGGTCAACGCCAGCAACAAAGGCAAAGGCTACTGCTTCAGGAACTAAAGCGAGTGCAACCGTTAAGCCTGACAACACGTCGTTTTTTACAGAGTGTTTTGAAAATTGTGGAAATTCAAACATATTTGCTCAGTTAGGCTAAGTGTTAATTTATAGCTAAGTATTTCGATGCTACTTGGCTATGAGGTGAATCTATTCTTGATAAGTCACTGAAGCAAAGATGGAATATAAAAGAGCAGAGTGACTAAATCATAATTCAGTTCGAGTCGGCGCATGCTACCGAAAACTGTGATTAAGTTCAAGAATAAACCAGATGTAAACCGATAAAAATGCTAAATATTTGTTATCGATAAAGAGAATTTTTAAGTAAAAGAAAAGGCTGCTATTGCTAGCAGCCTTTCAGAGTGGGCTGTGAGATTAGAAACCTGCTGGTTTCGTCATTCCCGCACCTGCTTGTGCTTTGGCTACTTGGCTACCTGCGCCTTTTGGCTGGTAACGTTCAGTGCGCAAAGGCGCTGCATTGATAGTGATTTCTTTAAGCTCTTGTGTACCTGGCGCTTTTGCCATTGGCGCACTTGCGTGAGCTTTCACTGTTTGTGCTAGCGGCGCTTTTGCTGCTGCTTCAGCGACTGCTGGAGTTTCAACAACTTCTTCAACCACTGCTTGCGGCGCGACAGTTTCTGCCACTGGCTCAACGACTGCTTCAGTAGTCACAACTTCTTCTGCTGCTGGAGCTACTTCTGCTACTGTTTCGACAACTGGCGCTTCAACCACTGGTGCTGTTTCAACAACTTCAGCAACGATTGGCTCAACGACGGTTTCAACAACAGCTTCAACTGGCGCTTCCACAACAGGCTGCTCACGACGGATAATGACTTTACCCATTGCCATTTCAGGACACGCGAAGCCACCTAGTGTCGCTACGTTCGCAACTGCCGCTACTTCAGTTGTTGCCACTTCAGCGGCTACAACAGGCTGCTCTTTATGTTGTTGAGAGCGTGGTGCTGGTTTCGCAAGATCGTAACGTGGCATCACTTTACCCATCGCCATCTCAGGGGAGGCTACACCACCTTTACGTAGGCGGAATGGGTTAGGGCGACGATCACGACCACGACGGCGGCGCTGACCACTTGCACGTAGGTGACGTGGAGAACGACGGTTACGACGTTGTTTGCCTTCTTGTGCTTCATTGTCGTTGTCGTTTGCTTCAACAACTGGCTCAGTTTTCACTGGCGCTTGAGTTGCTTCGAAAGTAGCCGTGTCAACCACTTGCTCAACTGGCGTTTCTTCCACTTGTTCAGCCGCGGCTTGTTGGTCTTTAACGCGTACTTGCTTGTTTAGCTTACGGCGTTGGCGACGCTCTTTTACTTTCGCAGCTTTCTCTTCAACGCGAGCTTCTGGCTTATCTACTTGCGCTTCAGCTGCAAGTTTTAGACCTTCTTCAGCAACTTTGCTTGGCTTGGCATCTTCACGCTTGTTACGGCGTTCTTGCTTAGGCTTACGATTTTGCTGTTTGCGTTCAGTTTGTTTCTGCTCAGTGTTCGCTTCATCGCGTGCTGGCTTACGCTTGTTATCGCGTTTGTCTTCACGGTTGTCGCGGTTGCTGTCACGGTTAGAGTCGCGATTGCCGTCACGGTTACCATCACGGTTACCATCACGGTTGTTGCGACGACGCTGGTCACCACGATCGTTGCGGTTGTTGCGACGATTGCGGTTATTGCGATTTGGTTTTTCTTTCTCAGTGGTTTCTTCTTTCTTCGGCTCTTCTGTTTTATCAGAACCAAAAATGAAGTTACCTAGAGCTTTAAAGAAACGACCGAATAGACCTGGTTGCTCATCTTTTGCTTCTTCAGCTTTTACCGGTGCTTTTGCTGCTGGAGCTTTAGCCACTGGCGCAGGTGTCGGAGCAGATTGTGCAGGAGCAGCGAAGCCCTTAAGTGCAGGTTCTTCAATCTTCTTCGGTTTGTATTCTGTATCTGGCGTTTCTTTACCTTCCGCTTCCTTCATCGCTTCAAGCTTTTTAGGAAGTAGGTAAGAAAGTAGATCAACTTCTTCGCCTTCACGAACACGAATCACTTCAAAGTGCGGTGTTTCCATATCAGAGTTAGGAACAACCGTGATTTTCACTTCTTGGTTACGCTCGATATGGTTTACAGAGCGACGTTTTTCGTTCAGTAGGTAAGAAGCGATTGGCACAGGTACAACCGCCAAAACTTGTGACGTGTTGTCTTTTAGTGCTTCTTCTTCAATCAGACGAAGAACAGACAGTGCTAGAGATTCGTTGTCACGGATAACGCCAGTACCTGTACAGCGAGGACAGATATGGTGGCTTGCTTCTGCTAGAGAAGGGCTTAGACGTTGACGAGACATCTCAAGTAGACCAAAGCGAGAAATACGACCGATCTGTACGCGTGCACGGTCCATACGAACTGCGTCACGTAGACGGTTTTCAACTTCACGTTGGTGGCGAACTGGCGTCATATCGATAAAGTCGATAACCACTAGACCACCAAGGTCACGTAGACGTAGCTGACGAGCAATTTCATCGGCTGCTTCTAGGTTGGTGTTCAGCGCTGTCTCTTCGATATCGCCGCCTTTCGTTGCGCGAGCAGAGTTGATATCGATTGAAGTTAGTGCTTCAGTTGGGTCGATTACGATAGAACCACCAGAAGGCAGACGAACTTCGCGTTGGAACGCAGATTCGATCTGGCTTTCAATTTGGTAGTGGCTAAATAGCGGCACTTCACCATCGTATTTCTTAACACGGCTTACGAAATCTGGACGAACTAGACGAATATGGTCAAGCGCACGCTCGAACATAGTGTTGCTGTCGATTAGGATTTCACCGATGTCACGACGCAAGTAATCGCGGATCGCGCGAACGATAACGTTACTTTCTTGGTGAATTAGGAAAGGAGCTGGGTTCGAATCAGACGCTTGTTTAATCGCGCCCCAGTGGTTTAGAAGAACATTTAAGTCCCACTCTAACTCTTCTGCACTCTTGCCAACGCCAGCTGTACGAACAATAAGACCCATGCCTTGAGGCAGTTCTAGAGTGCTTAGTGCCGCTTTTAGTTGCGTGCGCTCATCACCTTCGATACGGCGAGAGATACCGCCAGCACGAGGGTTATTTGGCATTAATACAAGGTAACTACCCGCTAGAGAGATAAACGTAGTAAGTGCAGCGCCTTTGCTGCCACGTTCTTCTTTCTCTACCTGTACGATTACTTCTTGACCTTCGGTAAGCACTTCTTTAATGCTTGGACGGCCTTGGTAGGTGTAACCTTCAGGGAAGTATTCGCGAGCAATTTCTTTAAGAGGGAGGAAACCATGTCTTTCTGCGCCGTAGTCTACGAAAGCAGCTTCAAGACTAGGTTCGATTCGAGTGATACGTCCTTTGTAGATGTTTGCTTTTTTGGATTCATGACCAGGGCTTTCGATATCAAGATCGAATAGGCGTTGACCATCCACTAAAGCAACGCGCAACTCTTCTTTTTGAGTTGCGTTGATTAGCATTCTTTTCATTTAAAAATCTCGTTGTCATTTTTTATGTGCTTGTTGCTTAGCTTTCTCTTTTCACGGTGCCAGATCCCATGGTTTGAACGGTGCAGCCTCCCGGCTGGAGGGATGCTCTGGGGCACTCCAGTTCTCACAAAACTTTGCTTGTGAGCCGCGATATCGGCGGAATTTACTCAACATGAAAGGTGACGAGTAGAGCAACAAGTAAGCTAATGTTCGAAAGGTCTTACGCCGTGTGCTGCACTTTCTATTTATCAGCAATCTACTCTTTTTATCGCTTTGCTGTTTCGGATAGTACAAAAGTCAACCAAATCAAGCATTGCAGGTGTGAACTATAGCAGTACCCACCTAACACAGCAATCTGCTTTATAATAAATCGCTAAAGAATCGGGTTTTATTTTTCCTAACTGGCTGTATTTTAGTGCTTTTGGTTGGGATAACATCGGTTTTATAAATGGGTGATGGAAAAACAGTTCGTAGTTCGATTGAAAACAAGTAAACTGACGGTTTGTTGCCAAGAAAATGTGATTTTGCGCAGCGTTGAGTGATAGAATAGCCGCATGAGTGAAATAAGAACCCAAGTCCAGTTTGTCGATATTGATTCTGACATGGCAGGACAGCGTATTGATAATTTTCTACGCAATCATCTAAAAAGTATCCCTAAAAGCATGGTTTACCGTATCCTTCGCAAAGGAGAGGTTCGTGTAAACAAAAAACGTGTCAAAGCTGAATACAAACTGCAAGCGGGCGATCTTGTGCGAATCCCGCCAGTGACTGTGGAAGAAAAAGCCGAGGAAGTCGCACCGAGTACCAAACTGAATAAGGTGGCAGAACTTGAACATATGATTATCTATGAAGATGAACATATGTTGATTCTGAACAAGCCTTCAGGCACCGCAGTACATGGTGGCAGTGGTCTAAAATTTGGTGCGATTGAAGCACTGCGTGCGCTGCGTCCACAAGCTCGTTTCTTAGAGTTGGTGCACCGTATTGACCGCGACACCTCTGGTATCTTGTTGGTAGCGAAAAAGCGCTCGGCGTTACGTCATCTTCAAGCGCAGTTCCGTGAAAAGACCGTACAGAAATACTACTTTGCACTAGTAATGGGCGAGTGGAAGCCAAGCTGTAAAGTGGTCAATGCGCCGCTGCTTAAAAATGAAGTCAACAGCATTGTGCGTGTTAACCCAAATGGCAAGCCGTCGGAAACTCGCTTTAGAGTGTTAGAAAAGTTTGCAGATGCAACTCTAATCCAAGCGAGCCCAATTACCGGTCGTACACACCAAATTCGTGTGCATACACAATATACCGGCCACCCAATTGCATGGGATGATCGTTATGGTGATCGCCGTTTTGATGCCTACACTGGTAAAGTGGGTCTAAATCGCTTGTTCTTGCACGCAGCAAACATCAAGTTTGTTCACCCAGGCACTGAAGAGCAGATGGAAATCAATGCGCCAATGGGCGATAAGCTCGAGAAAGTGTTGGTTGGGCTGAGAAAGCTTGCTTGATTAGCGAACGCTCAGCGCATTTGCGCTGACTTACGGAACGTCAGCAATAATGCTGACTCACGGACAACGGAATTGATAGTCTCTTACCCGTAACGAAGTGTTCCGTAGTGAAGCGTTCCGTTTTACCGCATCCAAAAAGAAAGGTCGCATCAAGCGACCTTTCTTTTTTACAAAACCCTAAAACCTTCCGCCTCAAGCATATCAATCAAATCAATTAGTGGTAGCCCGACTAGCGTGTTGGGGTCTTTACCTTCTAAGCGCTCGAATAGGGCAATGCCTAAGCCTTCACTCTTGAAGCTGCCTGCGCAGTAAAAAGGCTCTTCTTTGTCGACATAGTTTTCGATTTGTTGTTGGCTTAGTTGGCGAAAATGGACCGTGAACGTATCCAGCTTGGAGGTGACACTCTTTGTCTTAGAGTTGTACAAAGCTAAACCGGTATAAAAAGTGATGCTTTTGCCACTTTGGCGAGTTAATTGCTCGATCGCTTTGTCTCGAGTGTGGGGTTTCCCAATAATTTCACCATCGATAACACACACTTGGTCACTGCCTATAACTAGGCTATCTTGCTCAGTGTGGCATGATTGGGCTTTACCTTCGGCAAGGCGTAGCACTAGCTCGCTTGGTTGCTCGTTAACCAGCGGTGTTTCATCACAATTTGGCGTTGCGGTGATAAAAGAGACTGCTAGTTTATTGAGCAGTTGCTGTCTAAATGGCGAAGTGGAGGCTAAAACTAGTTGGTAATTTGTCATTTTAATTTACAATTGTGGCTTGCTTGGAAAACAGCTTAATCGAAGTTATGACTGTTAGCCTAGCCTTGGTAATAGAAAGGAAAAAAAGTACAACTTTTTGCCCTTTTTCTTTGACTCTAAACGATTTGGAAGATAGAATTCGCGCCCTATGCAAAAGGTAAAAATACCGCGAACGGTTGATCCGGCTCGAGCGGCTCAGAAACGATTGGACTATGAAGGTATTATTCAGGTCAGTCTTTTTAAACGCTTGATGGAATCGGTCGAAGGCGTTCAACGCGACGCTCAAGTGTCATTGTCATTTGGGTTAGATGAGCAGCGACTCGTTGTTATCTCTGGTAAAGCTAACATCGAAGTTGATTTAGAGTGTCAACGCTGTAATGAGGTTTTCGCACATGAGTGCGAAGTTCAATTCACTTATACTCCTTACTATAACGAGAAAAGTGAAGAGGACGCACCGGAAGAGTACGATTTGGTAGATCTGAACGAGTACGGTGAAATCGACCTAATACAGTTAGTTGAGGACGAGTTCATTCTAAACTTACCCCAAGTAGCGATGCATGATGATGCGGACTGTAGCGTTGATTCAGATAACATGGTGTTTGGCGAACTTCCGGAAGAAGTTGTGGAAGATAAACCGAATCCATTCGATGTTTTGAAAAGCTTAAAGAAGTAATTCTTTAGGAACTTACATAGGAGTAGGGTCAATGGCCGTACAAAAGAGCAAGAAATCACGTTCAATGCGTGGCATGCGTCGTTCACACGATGCGCTAACTACAGCTGCACTATCTGTAGACGCAACTTCAGGTGAAACTCACCTACGTCACAACGTGACTGCCGAAGGTTACTACCGCGGCAAGAAGGTTATCAACAAGTAAGGTTGACCTTTGCAAAGTATTACCGTTGCACTTGATGCAATGGGCGGGGATTTCGGTCCTCGCGTAACAGTGCCTGCCGCCGTGCAGGCACTGTCGCATTTCCCAGAGCTAAAAGTGATCTTATTAGGTGATCGGACTTCGATCACAACTCAATTATCCTCTCTTGGTTATCAGCCAGATGCTCGCTTGAGTATTAAACACTGTGACCGGGTGATCTCCAATTCGGAAAAACCATCCCTCGCACTTCGTAACGGACAAAACAGCTCGATGGGCAAAGCGATTGATCTCGTTTCTGTCGGTCAAGCCGATGCTTGTGTTAGCGCAGGTAATACTGGCGCGTTAATGGCATTGTCACGTTTTCGTCTTAAACTGTTACCGGGTATTGAACGTCCAGCACTGATTTCAGCATTGCCAACCATTTCTGGCAATCGTACTTGGATGTTAGATTTGGGCGCGAATGTATCGAGTGATGCAGACTCGTTATTCCAGTTTGCCGTGATGGGAAGCGCGTTAGCCGAGCAGTATTTAGGTCGACCACCAAAAGTGGCTATCTTAAATATTGGAGCGGAAGAAATTAAAGGCAATGATCTTGTCAAACGCTGTGCAGAAATGTTATCACAGACTGAGTCGGTGAATTTCATTGGCTATATCGAAGGTAATCAGTTGTTTAATGATTATGCCGACGTGGTGGTGTGTGATGGCTTTGTTGGCAATATCTGCCTCAAGACCAGTGAAGGCACTGCCCAGCTTTTTATAGATAAGTTGAAAAACTACATGATGGCCTCATCTATAAAGGGTTGGATAGCAAGAAAATTGTTTTCTGGGTTAATTAATGAACTAAAAACATTGAACCCCGACCAGTATAACGGTGCAAGTTTGCTAGGATTGCGCGGCATTGTAATAAAAAGCCACGGAAGTGCAGATGTAGAGGCGGTCGTGAATGCCATCGGCGAAGCCCTACACGAGGTCAAACGACAGGTACCAAGCCGTATAAGCGATCGTTTGGAAGCGGTTTTACTCGAGAGGCATTATTAGTCTTCATGTTTAGCAAAATTTTAGGTACTGGCAGCTACTTGCCATCTCAAGTGCGTACTAACGCAGACTTAGAGAAAATGGTAGATACAACCGACGAGTGGATCGTTGCACGTACGGGCATTAAAGAGCGCCGCATCGCTGCTGAAAACGAGACCGTTGCCGACATGGGTTATCATGCTGCTGTGAACGCGATTGATATGGCGGGCATTGATAAGAACGATATCGATTTGATCATCGTTGCGACAACGAGTAGTAGCCACACTTTCCCTTCAGCGGCATGCCAGGTTCAAGCGAAGCTGGACATTAAAGGCTGCCCTGCATTTGATTTAGCAGCAGCGTGTTCAGGTTTTGTTTACGCGCTGTCAGTGGCTGATCAGCACATTAAAACCGGTATGTGTAAAAATGTACTCGTGATTGGTGCTGATGCTCTGTCAAAAACTTGTGATCCAACTGACCGTTCAACCATTATCTTGTTTGGTGATGCAGCGGGTGCAGTTGTGCTAGGTGCAAGTGAAGAACCAGGTATCATCTCTACGCATATCTATGCGGATGGTGCCTTTGGTGATCTGCTAAGCCTTCCTGTTCCTGAGCGTGGCAAAGACGCGGACAAGTGGCTGCATATGGCAGGCAACGAAGTGTTTAAAGTGGCAGTGACTCAGCTTTCTAAACTAGTGAAAGACACGCTTGAAGCAAATAACATGCACAAGTCTGAGCTAGATTGGTTGGTGCCACACCAAGCGAACTATCGCATTATTTCTGCGACAGCGAAGAAGCTTTCTATGTCGCTTGATCAAGTGGTGTTAACCCTTGATAAACACGGCAACACTTCTGCGGCGACCGTGCCTACGGCATTGGATGAAGCAGTGCGTGATGGTCGTATTAAACGTGGTCAAACTCTTCTACTAGAAGCGTTTGGTGGCGGTTTCACTTGGGGCTCAGCACTGGTTAAGTTCTAAGTACAGGATTCCAATTTAAGATGCACTTAGGTGCATCTTTCTTTCTTCTCTTTGTTTTAAGGAAAACAACATGAGCAAGTTTGCTATCGTATTTCCAGGTCAAGGTTCTCAAGCAGTAGGTATGCTTGCTGAGCTTGGCGAACAATATGACGTAGTTAAACAAACTTTTGCCGAGGCTTCTGATGCTCTAGGTTACGACCTATGGGCGCTGGTTCAAAATGGTCCAGCAGAAGATCTAAACCAAACTCACCGTACTCAACCAGCTCTACTAGCGTCTTCTGTTGCTATCTGGCGTGTATGGCAAGAGCTTGGTCTTGAGCAGCCTGTAAACCTAGCGGGTCACAGCCTAGGTGAATACTCAGCGCTAGTATGTGCGGGTGTTATCGATTTTAAACAAGCGATCAAATTGGTTGAGCTACGTGGTCAACTAATGCAAGAAGCAGTACCTGCGGGTACGGGCGCAATGTACGCAATCATCGGTTTAGATGATGAGTCAATTGCGAAAGCTTGTGAAGAAGCGGCTCAAGGTGATGTTGTTTCACCAGTAAACTTCAACTCTCCTGGTCAAGTTGTTATTGCAGGTAGCAAAGAAGCAGTAGAGCGCGCTGGTGCACTATGTAAAGAAGCGGGCGCTAAACGTGCACTACCACTTCCTGTTTCTGTTCCGTCTCACTGTGCACTAATGAAACCAGCAGCAGACAAGCTTGCGGTTGCACTAGAAGAGATCGAATTTAACACGCCTCAGCTACCAGTTATCAATAACGTTGACGTAGCAGCAGAAACTGATCCGGCTAAGATCAAACATGCACTCGTTCGTCAGCTATACAGCCCAGTTCGTTGGACTGAGAGCGTACAGCTAATGAGCGAGCAAGGCGTAGAAAAATTACTAGAAGTCGGCCCAGGTAAAGTACTGACCGGTTTAACTAAACGTATCGTTAAAACGCTAGATGCAGCGGCTGTAAACGATGTGGCTTCTCTAGAAGCGGCAAAATAATCAGCTGACGTAAGCATAAGGAACGCAAACAATGATGAATCTAGAAGGCAAGATTGCCCTAGTAACTGGTGCGAGTCGTGGTATTGGTCGTGCAATCGCTGAACTTTTGGTTGAGCGTGGCGCAACAGTAATCGGTACTGCAACGTCTGAAAGTGGCGCAGCTGCAATCAGCGAGTACCTTGGTGAGAACGGTAAAGGTCTTGCACTAAACGTAACTGACGTTGAGTCTATTGAAGCGACACTAAAAACCATCAATGATGAGTTTGGTGTGATCGATATTCTAGTGAACAACGCTGGTATCACGCGTGATAACCTACTGATGCGCATGAAAGATGATGAGTGGAATGACATTATCGATACTAACCTAACGCCAATCTTCCGTATGTCTAAAGCGGTTCTACGTGGCATGATGAAAAAACGCGCTGGTCGCATCATCAACGTAGGTTCAGTAGTGGGTACTATGGGTAACGCTGGCCAAACTAACTACGCTGCAGCAAAAGCGGGTGTGATTGGCTTTACTAAATCTATGGCACGTGAAGTGGCTTCACGTGGCGTAACTGTTAACACAGTAGCTCCTGGTTTTATTGAAACTGATATGACTAAGGCGCTAAATGATGACCAACGTGCAGCAACGTTAGCGAACGTGCCTGCAGGTCGTCTAGGTGATCCTCGTGAGATTGCATCGGCTGTTGCATTTTTAGCATCGCCAGAAGCGGCATACATCACAGGTGAAACTTTGCATGTTAACGGCGGCATGTATATGGTTTAATAGCACTGTTTCTAGATGGATGCGCGAGGAACTTGCTTGCTTCTTGCGATAAATCTGTAAAACTTGCTATTAGCTTGCACAAGATTTGTGCATGATATAAGTCAAAAATGTATTGAATTTCGGTTAAAATCGCTAAAATTGTGGTTTGACCAGCAAGGTCCCTCTTGCAACTTTCAATAGTTCTAATAAACTACGGAATCATCGCATTGAGCGAAATCTGTAAAGGAAAAGAAAAAATGAGCAACATCGAAGAACGCGTAAAGAAAATCATTGTTGAACAGCTAGGTGTAGACGAAGCAGAAGTTAAAAACGAAGCTTCATTTGTTGACGATCTAGGTGCTGATTCTCTAGACACTGTTGAACTAGTAATGGCTCTAGAAGAAGAATTCGACACTGAGATTCCAGACGAAGAAGCTGAGAAGATCACTACTGTTCAAGCTGCAATCGACTACGTGAACAGCGCTCAGTAATCTCTCCCCCCAGGCGGCCTTCTGGCCGCCTGAGTTTTTTTCTAACTCTTCTATATCTCTCATAGAATCATTTCATTTCCGGAGAATAAAATCGTGTCCAAGCGTCGTGTTGTTGTCACTGGCATGGGTATGTTGTCACCGGTAGGCAACACTGTAGAATCATCATGGAAGGCCCTGCTAGAAGGTCAAAGTGGTATCGTTAATATCGAACACTTTGATGCTACTAATTTCTCTACTCGCTTTGCAGGTCTTGTTAAAGATTTCAACTGCGAAGAGTACATGTCTAAGAAAGATGCTCGTAAAATGGATCTATTTATCCAGTACGGCATCGCAGCTGGTATCCAAGCTCTAGACGATTCAGGCTTACAAGTTAACGAAGAAAACGCAGCGCGCATCGGCGTCGCTATCGGTTCTGGCATCGGCGGTCTAGACCTAATCGAAACTGGTCACACTGCTCTAGTGAGCAAAGGTCCACGTAAAGTTAGCCCATTCTTCGTACCATCAACCATCGTAAACATGGTTGCAGGTAACCTATCTATCATGCGTGGTCTTCGTGGTCCTAACATCGCTATCTCAACAGCGTGTACAACAGGTCTACACAATATCGGTCATGCTGCGCGTATGATCGCTTACGGTGATGCTGATGCAATGGTAGCGGGTGGCTCTGAGAAAGCTTCTACGCCACTAGGTATGGCGGGTTTTGGTGCGGCTAAAGCACTGTCTACTCGCAACGATGAGCCACAAAAGGCTTCTCGTCCGTGGGATAAAGATCGTGACGGTTTCGTTCTAGGTGACGGTGCTGGCATGATGGTACTTGAAGAGTACGAACACGCGAAAGCGCGTGGCGCTAAGATTTACGCAGAGCTAGTTGGCTTTGGTATGTCTGGTGACGCTTACCACATGACTTCACCAAGTGAAGACGGTTCAGGTGGTGCGCTAGCGATGGAAGCGGCAATGCGTGACGCGGGTATCACAGGTACTCAAGTTGGTTACGTAAACGCTCACGGTACTTCGACTCCAGCAGGCGATGTAGCGGAAATCAAAGGCGTTAAACGTGCTCTTGGTGAAGAGGGTGCTAAACAGGTTAAAGTATCTTCAACTAAGTCGATGACTGGTCACCTACTAGGTGCTGCGGGTTCTGTTGAAGCGATCATTACTGTTCTGTCTCTTGTTGACCAAATCGTTCCACCAACGATCAACCTAGATAACCCAGAAGAAGGCCTAGATATCGACCTTGTTCCACATGTGGCGCAAAAAGTTGATATGGAATACGCTATCTGTAACTCTTTTGGTTTCGGTGGCACTAACGGTTCTCTTGTATTTAAGAAGATTTAAGCAAGAAACTGATCCGAATCTGTGATAAAACGGCCTGATACTTTGTTATCAGGCCTTTTTTTTGCCAATTGGGACAAGTCAGTAAAACGCATTCTATTTGGCAAGCTACTTAGGGAAAAATTGTGTATTGGCTCAACGGACAACCGACCGATTCTATCTCTCTACTCGATCGCTCTTTTCAATATGGTGATGGTTGTTTCACTACTATGCTCACTCGAGATGGTGCAGTCGAATGTTGGTCTTATCATTTACAGCGTATGCAAGCTTGTTTAGATACGTTGGCGATACCTCATCCCGATTGGCAATTAGTCGAATTGTGGCTTAAACAAGCGGCAAATCACGACTCACTCGCAGGGCTTAAACTTCATATTAGTCGCGGGGAAGGGGGGAGAGGCTATAGCGCTACTCAAGTGAGTGCTCCTAATGTTACTATTAGCGACTTTGCTTTTCCTGCTCACTATTATCAGTGGCAACAAGAAGGGATTGAGCTTGGGGTATGTCAGACGCGTTTAGGGTTGAATCCTTTGCTCGCTGGGCACAAACACAATAACCGCTTGGAGCAAGTGCTGGTGAAAGCGGAGCTTGACCAACGCCAACTGAGTGATGGTGTGGTGCTCAATTTATCGGAACATATCGTTGAAACCAGTATGGCGAATCTGTTTTGGTGGAAAGGGCAAGAACTGTATACCCCAGACTTGACTATGTCAGGTGTTGCCGGTGTCGCAAGACGAAGAGTCTTGGACATTGCGCAGCAGCAAAATATTAATCTGCATGTTGGTGAGTTTGCGTTGACGGACTTACTGGATGCGGATGAAGTTTTTATCACTAATTCGATTTTAGGTGTAGCCCCAATTAAGGGGATTGAAGGTCAGTCTTTCCAGATTGGAGAGCAGACAAGAAGTATTCAGGAGATGTTGTCCCCGTGATTAAGAAGATCACTTTGTTGTTGCTTTTGGTAGCTGCGTTAGCTGCCGGCGCTTTTTTCTATTTGACTAAGCAAGTTGAGCAGTTTGTTACTCAGCCTTTGCAGTTGACTCAAGAACAAATTTTTACTGTCAAACCGGGTACCAGCTTTCAGCGCGTTTTGGCTCAACTTAGTGAGCAGAAACTGATCACCACTAGTGAGGTGGTGAAAGTGATTCGTCATTTCCACCCTGAACTGACTCAGCTGCGAGCAGGTACTTACCTAATTACGCCGGAAATGAATTTAACCGAGGCGCTAGAGTTATTTAAAACAGGCAAAGAGCATCAGTTCTCGATTACTTTTGTTGAAGGGTCTCGTTTCAGCGAGTGGCGCACTATTTTAGAAAATGCCCCTTATCTTGAGCATAAAACCAGCGAGATGAGTGAGGCTGACATTGCTAAAGCGCTTGGTATTGAGCAGACAAAGTTGGAAGGCTTATTCCTTGCTGAGACGTTTAACTACACCTATGGGACGTCTGATTTAGATATTCTCCAACGTTCTGCGGATAAGCTGCAATCGGTATTGGATGAAGCTTGGCAGAATCGTCAAGATAAACTGCCGCTTAAGACCCCTTATGATGCTTTGATTCTCGCCTCCATTATTGAGAAAGAGACGGCGGTAGAATCTGAACGCGAACGCGTGGCATCGGTGTTTGTGAATCGTTTGAATAAGCGTATGCGCCTGCAAACTGACCCAACCGTTATCTACGGTATGGGTGATAAGTATGATGGCAATATTCGCAAGAAAGATTTGCGTACGCCAACACCATACAACACTTATGTGATTTTTGGTCTGCCGCCAACCCCAATTGCAATGGCAGGCGAAGCATCGATCAAAGCAGCACTGAACCCAGAAGACAGTGATTACTACTATTTTGTCGCCAGCGGCAAAGGCGGTCACGTATTTTCAAAGAACTTAGCCGATCATAACCGTGCGGTTCGTGCTTATTTACGTCATTTAAGAAGTAACAAATAATTTTATGAAACAAGCTAAATTTATCGTAGTAGAAGGTCTTGAAGGCGCGGGTAAAAGTACTGCCATCAACGCAGTGTTAGAAGTACTAAAGCGCTCAGGAATTGAGTCTATCAAGCATACTCGTGAGCCGGGCGGTACTGCACTTGCAGAAAAATTGCGTGAGCTAGTCAAACAAGAGCATGAAGGCGAAGTTCTGCAAGATATGACAGAACTGCTACTTATGTACGCTTCACGTGTCCAGTTGGTTGAAAACGTGATTAAACCTGCGCTAGCGAGTGGTACGTGGGTGGTGGGCGACCGTCACGACATGTCTTCACAAGCCTACCAAGGTGGTGGTCGACAAATCCCACGCCAAACCATGCAAGCACTACGTGAGACAACGCTAGGGGAGTTTAAGCCTGACTTTACCCTTTATCTTGACCTTGACCCACGAGTGGGTCTTGAACGTGCGCGTGGACGCGGTGAGCTCGACCGCATTGAGAAAATGGACATGAGTTTCTTCGACCGTACTCGTGCACGTTACCTTGAGATTGCTAATAGTGACGAGCGTATCGTGGTGATCAACGCAGAGCAGGAGATGGATAAGGTTGCTGCCGATATCCAAGCGGCGCTGCAACAATGGTTGGAAACACTGTAATGGCTCAGCTTTACCCTTGGCTAACACCTTTATGGCAACAATGGCAGGCGCATTTAGAAGCGGATCGCTTTCCCAATGCTGCCTTGTTGATCGCTAAGCCAGGTTTTGGTGAAGAGCAGCTCATTACGCAATTTAGCCGCGCAGTGATGTGCAGTAACTTTGCGTCAGAACCTTGTGGATTTTGCCACAGTTGTCAATTGATGGAGTCGAGTAGTCACCCTGATTTTCACTGGATTAAGCCAGAAAAAGAGGGCAAGGCGATTACTGTCGATCAAATTCGTCAATGTAACCGAATCGCTCAAGAGTCTTCTCAATTGGCGGGGTATCGCGTGATTGTGATTCAGCCAGCGGATGCGATGAACGAATCGGCGGCGAACGCATTGCTGAAAACTTTGGAATCGCCATCGCCAAGCTGTCTGTTTTTGCTGGTGAGTGGCTCGGCTAGTCAACTGTTGCCGACCATTACTAGCCGTTGTCAGCAGTGGCACATTACAGCGCCTGAAGCTGAACAATTGGCAGGCTGGCTCGCAACACAAACACAACAAGCGGTGCCGAGTTTTGCAGCACATATAAATGGTAATTCGCCGCTAAATACGCTTAAGTTTATTGATGGTGACGGACACAAACGTTACCTCGCAATAGAGCAGCAGTTACTCGATGTCGTTGCACAGCGTGGTGATGCGATAAAATTAGCGAAAGAACTGAGTGGCGATATCGAAACCTCATTGCTTTGGCTTTGGTATTTACTTACCGATACGCAGAAAGTGCACTTTGGATTGTCGCTTCCACAGGCGGTGCCTGGTGCAAAAGTAATGGCTGAACGTATTACGTATAACTTGCTTTACCAACAGACGCAGGCGTTGCAAGCGTTGATTGAGCAACTGACACAGCACACGGGTCTTAACCGTGAGCTATTGATTTTAGACTGGTTATTTAAATTTAATGGGGAAGCATGTTTGTAGATTCTCACTGCCATCTTGATAAGTTGGACTATCAAGATCTTCATCAAGGGATCGCAGACGTGGTTGCTAAAGCAAAAGCAGCTAACGTAAATGAACTATTGTCGGTCGGCGTCACTCTTGATGCGTTTCCGAATATGATCGAAATGATTGAGCCATTTGATAACGTATACGCGTCATGTGGTGTCCATCCGTTAGATGTAGAAAGCGATTTTAGTTTTGATTTAATGCGCCAATACGCCCTGCACCCAAAAGTGGTTGCGATCGGTGAAACTGGCTTAGATTACCACTACCAGCCGGAGACCAAGCCGCTGCAACAACAGCGCTTTGAACAGCAAGTTGCTCTAGCGGTAGAGTTGAACAAGCCTTTGATCATTCATACTCGTAATGCACGTCAAGATACGCTTGATATTCTACGTAATGGTGGAGCAGAGAAGTGTGGCGGCGTGATTCACTGCTTTACTGAAGATCTCGCTTTTGCGCAAGCGGCAATGGAACTTGGCTTTTATATTTCCATTTCCGGTATTGTCACCTTTAGACAGGCAACTGAACTGAAAGAAGTGGTAAAGGCATTACCACTGGAGCGTTTGTTGGTTGAAACGGATTCTCCTTACCTAGCGCCAGTGCCTCATCGCGGTAAACAAAACCAACCAGCATACGTGGTTGAGGTTGCGGCATATATTGCGCAGCTCAAAGGTGCAGCACTGTCAGAGGTTGGGCAAAAAACCAGCGAAAACTTCAAAAATCTTTTTTTGAGATAAAAAAGCATTCAAGTGTAAAAAAGAGGCAAAAGTCTCTTTTTTTTTGTTCAAAACATGATGTAAACGATTTTATGTTACTCGTTAAGCATTGTTGTTAACTTATCTGTTTATCAAATAAGCACTTGTAATTTTGTGACAAAAAATAACATTGACGCTTATTTTATTCGATGGCTAAAATTAATGCTTCTATAGTTTATTTCTATATATATCAATGCCTTATTATGTCTTTTTCTTTATAAAATAGAGTTTTTGCGTGTGATCTATCTATTAGTTTGCAATTAAAGTGTCTCGCGCACTAGCAAATGCGAGTGGGCTCAAGATATATTTAGAGGCAGAAAATATAACGTTACAAGTGGTTACATTTTCAATGGGTGCTAACATTTAGGCTACGGGGGTGTGCCGTTAGAGCCCAGATAACTCTAATATCTTTCAGGAGCATAAACATGTTTAAGAACCTTTTTGCAAACCTGCAGAAAGTCGGTAAAGCTCTGATGCTTCCAGTATCGGTGCTACCGGTAGCAGGTATCCTACTAGGTGTAGGTGCAGCTCACCTTAGCTTCATCCCAGAAATCGTTTCTAACCTAATGGAACAAGCGGGCGGCTCAGTATTCGGTCAAATGGCTCTGCTATTTGCTGTGGGTGTTGCGCTTGGTTTTACAAATAACGACGGTGTAGCAGGTCTAGCTGCAATCGTTGGTTACGGCATCATGGTTGCTACGCTAAGCGTTATGGCTGGCATCATGGGCGTTGAGAAGATCGACACAGGTGTACTAGGTGGTATCCTTGTGGGTGGTGTTGCTGCTTGGGCATTCAACCGTTTCTTCAAGATCCAACTTCCAGAATACCTAGGCTTCTTCGCTGGTAAGCGTGCAGTGCCAATCATCACTGGTTTTGCTGCAATCATCCTAGGTGTTGTTCTATCTATCGTATGGCCACCAATCGGCGGTGCAATCTCTGCATTCTCTGACTGGGCTGCACACCAAAACCCACAACTAGCGTTCGGTATCTACGGCGTAGTTGAGCGTTCTCTAATCCCATTCGGTCTACACCACGTGTGGAACGTACCATTCTTCTTCGAAGCTGGTACTTGTGTGAACGCAGCAGGCGAAACTCAAAACGGCGTACTAACTTGTTACCTTGTAGCAGACGAAGCTTCTCGCGCAGCGGGCAACGGTTTCGGTCAGCTAGCTGGTGGTTACATGTTCAAGATGTTTGGTCTACCAGCTGCAGCAATCGCTATTGCTCACTGTGCTAAACCAGAAAACCGCGCTAAAGTAATGGGTATCATGGCGTCAGCAGCTCTGACTTCATTCCTAACAGGTATTACTGAGCCAATCGAATTCTCATTCCTATTCGTTGCTCCAATCCTATACGGTATCCACGCTCTACTAGCTGGTTCTGCATACGTTGTTGCTAACACTCTAGGTTTTGTACACGGTACTTCATTCTCACACGGTCTAATCGACTTCCTAGTTCTATCTGGTCACTCTCAGAAGATGGGTCTAATGGTAGCGGTTGGTCTAGTGTACGCAGTGATCTACTACGTAGTATTCCGCACTGTTATCACAGCTCTTGATCTTAAGACTCCTGGTCGTGAAGACGAGTCTGATGACGCAGCAGTAGCTACTTCTGGCTCAGACATGGCTGGTGACCTAGTGGCAGCATTCGGTGGTAAAGAAAACATCACTGGTCTAGACGCATGTATCACTCGTCTACGTGTAGCAGTTGCTGATACAGCAGCGGTTGACCAAGACCAACTTAAGAAGCTAGGCGCTGCAGGTGTTGTAGTCGTAGCTGGTGGTGTTCAGGCTATCTTCGGAACTAAGTCTGACAACCTAAAAACTGATATGGATGAGTGGATTCGTAACCACTAATACATAAAAAATTATACCTTCCCCTATAGGTATACAAAGGAGGCTTCGGCCTCCTTTTTCACATTTTGCCTCCGTGTATTATGTGCTTGTATTGTCTGCGTGTAGGCCTTTCGCGTCTTGCGTCATGTTAATTGCATATCACTATTTCAAATTTTTTTATCTCCTGTCGCTATCTTAGCCCTCACTTTACTTTGCTCTGACCTACACGGTTTTTAAACCAACAAAATAGATAGCAAAGAAATGTTTGTTCACCGGAGGGGAAATGAAAACAGTAGCGAACAAGCTCGCCATTGGCAGTGTGTTACTTGCGGCAGCTTTTGCGGCGCATGCGAGTAATAATGACAAGCCAACCGATCTCGCAGTGGGGCTTGCTGTGGACCAGCAATTGAGTGTGGTGGTTGAACTTAATGAGCAGTATCGCTTTATTATTGGTAATCAAGGTGCAGCTTTTGATTACATCGCTAAAACTGGTCAGTTCAACACTGAAGAGCCAATCGAATGGTATGTTGGATTAGGCGGTTGGGGCGAGTGGGATGACGGCTTTGGTGTACGCGTACCTTTAGGCGTTAACTACCAAGTGAGTCAAGGCTGGCAGATCTATGGTCAAGTACAACCAGAACTGGATATGCACAAAGGCTGGGAACTAGGCATTGGTGCTGCGGCAGGCGCAAAGTATCACTTTTAGTTTTATACATGTTGGCGCTAAAAAGCAGTAATAAAAATGCCAGCGATTTGCTGGCATTTGTCTAACAGGACATTTTACTGTTTGTTCATTGCGCGCTTGATGCAGATTGCCGCGCCGCCCCAGGTGATCCCTAGTCCAATCACCATCATAATAATTGCACCCGTTGTCATGATTTTACCTCCTGTGGCTTGCTTGATGTGCTGTTGATAATGAAACCGAAAACGAATAGGGCGCCAATTACCACCCAACCGAGTGTTAAGTCATAGCCACCATAGCCTTCGGTAAACAGCGTTTGTAGTTTTGTCGCTAGAATGACGGCTAACATTACCGGTGTGACAAAGCGAATACATACATCAAACCATTGACCAATCGTAAAGTCTGATTTGGCATTAACGTATTCACGTACGCTTGGTACTTTATTTAATAGCCAAGCCATCAGTACCACTTCAACCAATGCACCAACCATGATACCTACGTTGTTAGCAAAGTGGTCAACAAGATCGAGAAGCAATAGACCGCCATTGGTCGCAAATGCCATTGAGACGATAACGCCAGTACCCACTACGATATTCGCCGCTTTTCTGCGGCTCCACTTTAGCTTGTCGATGATAGCGGATGTTACTGCTTCCATGATTGAGATATGTGAGCTTAGACCTGCCACAACAAGTGCAAAGAAAAACAGCGGACCCAGCACGTAAGGAGCAGGCAATAGGTTAATTGCTGCCGGCAAGGTAACAAACGCAAGACCAACACCCGCTGATACAACTTCGGTGAGTGGTTTACCTTGTTCTTGCGCCATATACCCCAGTACTGAGAAAATCATGATCCCGGCAAGAATTGAGAAGCCACAGTTGATCAATACTGTCATAAAGGCGTTGTTCGTAATGTCTGACTTTTCAGGTAAGTAGCTTGAATAAGCCAGCATGATGGCAAAGCCAATACTGAGTGTGAAGAAAATTTGACCATATGCTGCAGCCCAAACTTTCACATCCCAGATCTTGCTAAAGTCAGGCTCGAACATATAGTTCACGCCATCTAGAGCGCCTGGAAGGAAAATCATACGTCCAATGAGTAACAGTACCATTATAAATAGTATTGGCATCATGATCTTCGAAGCGCGTTCAATACCGGCTTTTACGCCACCGACGATAGCAGCATAAGTGATAGCCCATGCAATCAGCATCGCAATAGCGATTTTCCATTGAATACTACCTAGCGCCGTTGGTGAGTTGTCACCGCCTAACTGTAGGTACTCACTGAAGAAGAAAGCATTGGTGTCGCTGCCCCAACTTTGGGTAAATGACATGCCAAAGTATGAAATTGCCCAGCCGATCACGGCTACATAGTAAACCGCAATGACTGCCGCTACGCCAACTTGGAACCAGCCTAGCCACTCAAATTTTGAGTGAATCTTAGCTAGTGTTTTTGGTGCGCTGCCGCGGTATTTTTGCCCCATACTGAATTCCAAAATCATAAATGGAATACCTGCAGTGAGCATGGCAAATAGATAAGGAATGAAGAAGGCGCCACCGCCGTTCTCGTAGGCCATATATGGGAAACGCCAAATGTTACCCAACCCGATAGCAGATCCGACAGCCGCTAGAATAAATCCAGCGCGGGATCCCCATTGTTCTCGCTTCATAGTTGACTCCTGTATACAACTCCCTGAGGTATGAAGCTTTTCTTAGGCTATCTCGCCTAATTCTGGATGGGTAAGATAATGTGCTGGATATCTCACATTTTTTCTTGCGCCTTCATCCGTGAATTGGCAAAAAATTAAATTAAAATGTTGTGAGCCTGAAGAAAACTCAGAATATTGTTCTTGTATTTACGATGTGTGTTTGCGAAAACTGAAATTATCAGCTACGCGCGCAGTCACAATAGCGAGAATATTCGGTTATGGCAATAGATTATAAATGTTATCAATATGTTTTTGTTGGGTGGGTAATGTGTTGTTTTTCGAGTTTTACGGTTTGATGTGCGAAGTTTGTGCGCCAAAAGCCTGGGTAATGCGCTAATGTTTGCTTGTTTATCGAGATAATAAACTTTTTTAATCTGTAGGCGTTATGACTATATATTGAGCAAATCGATCGTTTTTATTGTCATGTGCGCTATTGTCTATCATTCTCACTTCTCACTTCTCACTTCTCACTTCTCACTTCTCACTTCTCACTTCTCACTTCTCACTTCTCACTTTTAGCGAGCAAAACATACGCATATCCTTTCATTTGAGCTAATCTAAATGTGATACTGGCGTCATATTTGGATACAAAAAAAGCGCATAAATTGAATGGTTTCTGTTCGAGTGTTATTTTTTTGTTAAGCGTATATGGAGGTGCTTATGGAACTAAATCTAAAGTATGCTTTGATTATTACCGCAACGATTTTTGCAGTACTAATCGGCTTTGGTGTCATTGCTGTCGCAACGGCTTAGGCGGTTACAGTAATGAGTAACAGCGGTGTCATCACTAACACTGCTAGTTCGGTCGACATAGATCGACTCTCTAAGTACACCAGTGGGGTTAACGCTCTGGTCGCCCAAGGAGGCGGGCAACGGGGTATCTTCACCGCTGGTGTTTTGGATGCCTTCCTTCTCTCTGATTTTGACCCTTTCCATCGTTTTTATGGCACCTCCGCTGGGGCGCTAAATCTCTCTGCATTCCTTTGTCGTCAAAAAGGCATAGGGCGCTCTTTCATACTTGATTTGACTACTTCAGCCGAGTTTTTTCACTTATTTAGCTATATTCGCCGCAAGCAATACCTTGGGCTTGATTGGGCACTAGATAAGATTTGTGACTACCCATATCGATTAGATGTGGATATGGGACGCCGCGTGCTAGGTTCACGCCAAGCATTTGCTGCAGTGACAGATTCCTCGCGTCTGATCGACCGTTATTTGCCAATGCTTGGCGAGGAATGGAAAAAAGTCTTGATCGCAACCTGTGCGATTCCCCGTCTATATGAACATGAAGTGGCATTTAGCCACGGCAATTACATCGATGGTGGTGTCTCCGCTTCGATTCCAGTGCAAGAGGCATGGCGGCAGGGTTCACGCTGCATAGTAGTGATTCGTACTGAAGAAGATGATACCCCTGTACCCGAACAACTTGTCAGTCAAGAAAGTGAAGTGGAGTGGTATCGCGACTCGCTCAATCTAGTTCAAGAGCATTGGCAGCATAAACTGGGGCAGTGGAAGCACGATTGGAATTCATTTTTTAGTGAACGAGTACAACGTTCTAAGCAAGTAAAAAAAGAGCACTTTATTGCTTCGCTAAATGGCGGGCGATGGCTGTTTGGTGCCGATGATATTTATCGTTTAAGCCATCTTTTGGGCGATAACTTTGATTCCAGCTTGATGGATATGTTGATGGTGCATTACCAAACGTATTCATTGACACGGGATTTTCTCATCTCTCCTCCCGACGATTGCTATATAGTGCAGATTGCTCCTTCTCAGCCACTATTATCCAGCTCATTGATGAGTAGCCGTGAAGAATTATTGCACGATTACCAGTTAGGTTTAGACGCCGGTCTACGTTGTGTAGAAACGTTTGATCAATGCAATCTCACCTCTCAACCTCTCTCATTTCATTGTAAATAGCGACGAGTTCTAAGCTCAATTGTTGTGATATTTGTTAGTTATATGGTAATAAAAGTGTGACCTCCATCTAATTGCTAATTTTTTTCACAACGAAAAATAATGCTATCTGCTAGCAAATTATCGCTAAATGATATGACAGGGGACACAAACAATTAGTCTTATACGTGACGTTTGTCACGGCGATCTACCAAGGCGCTTCACAATTACTTCGCAAAGTAAAAAAATTAATTAGTTGTTGATTCTCGGAGTTTCTCTTATGTACATGGCTCACCCAGGCCATATTGATCATATCAAGCAGGTCAATGCTGGCCGTGTATATAAACTCATTGATCAAAAAGGCCCGATCTCTCGCATCGACTTATCGAAAGAGAGCGAACTTGCGCCTGCAAGTATTACTAAAATTACCCGAGAGTTGATCGATGCTCACCTAGTGCATGAAACCACTGTTCAGGAAGCCACCAGTCGTGGTCGCCCTGCGGTGGGTTTGCAAGTGAACAACGAAGGCTGGCAATTCCTTTCTATGCGCCTTGGTCGTGGTTATTTGACGATTGCTCTGCATGAACTTGGCGGCGATGTGTTAATCGATAATAAAATCGATATTCATGAAATCGACCAAGAAGATGTTCTTGCACGCCTGCTGCATGAAATCGAAGAGTTCTTTCAAACTTATGCCGATCAGCTAGATCGTGTTACCAGCATCGCCATCACACTGCCGGGTTTAGTCAATTCAGAGCAGGGAATTGTATTGCAAATGCCGCATTACAATGTTGAGAATTTGGCGCTGGGTCCTGAGATCTACAAAGCGACTGGCTTACCTGTTTTTATTGCTAACGACACCCGTGCTTGGGCATTAGCTGAAAAACTGTTTGGTCATTCACAAGAGAATGAAAACTCAGTCTTGATTTCGATTCACCATGGCTTAGGCGCAGGGATCATTCTTGATGGTCGCGTACTGCAAGGGCGTCATGGCAATATTGGTGAACTGGGGCATATTCAAATTGATCCGCAAGGTAAGCTTTGCCATTGCGGCAACCGTGGTTGCCTTGAGACGGTTGCCAGCTCACAAGCGATTCGTAGTGAAGTGCAAGAGCGCATTGCACGCGGTGAGCATTCGGTGTTGGCTGAGTTTGAAGATGTATCTGTTGAGCAGATTTGTGAAGCAGCCGTTGATGGCGATCCTCTCGCAATTGACGTGATTGAGAAGCTTGGAGGGTATCTAGGCTCTGCGGCGGCGTTGGTGATCAACTTGTTCAACCCAGAAAAGATTTTGATTGGTGGTGCGATTAACCAAGCTAAAGAGATCTTATATCCAGCGGTGCAAAAGTGCATTAAAGAACAAAGCTTGCCCGTTTATCATCAAGATCTTGAATTAGTTGAGTCACGTTTCTACAAACAAGCAACAATGACTGGTGCTGCACTCGTAAAACAGGCACTATATGATGGCTTATTGCTTATGAAAGTGATAGAAGGGTAATTAATTTATCTCGTTGATCAGTCTGGATATCTAGTTTCTTGATTGGCGAGATATTAAGCCAAGCATCGCACTATCGAGACAACTGCTGTAGAGATTTGATATGACCGGAGTATTAAACACTGTAGACCAACGTACCAAACTGGTTGGTGAAAACCGTTTGGAGCTATTGCTTTTTAGCCTAAATAGCCGTCAACTGTTTGCGATTAACGTGTTTAAAGTACGTGAAGTCATCAAAGTCCCACCATTGACTAAATTGCCAGGCGCACACTACAACATCACTGGTGTTGCTTCTTTACGTGGAGTGTCTGTGCCGATTATTGATTTGCGTTCAGCAATTGGCTTTCCACCATCTCGACTAGAGAACCAAGAAGAAAACTTAATCATCACGGAATACAACCGCACGGTGCAAGGTTTCTTAGTGGGTCAAGTGCGTAATATCGTTAATACCACTTGGAGCGATATTCAGCCGCCGCCAAAAACTGCCGGTCGTTCTAACTACCTAACGGCGATCACTCGCGTTAAAGATGGTGATGATGAACAGATCATTGAGATTATCGATGTAGAGAAAGTACTTGCTGAAATTATCGATTACGATGTATCGATCTCAGAAGGTGTATTGGATGAACAACTTGCGGGTGAAATGATTGGTCGCAATGTACTGATCGTTGACGATTCATCTACCGCTCGAGCTCAAGTGAAAGGCACGTTATCTCAGTTAGGTTTGAATATCATCGAATGTCGTGACGGGCTACAAGCTCTGCGCTTACTGCAATCGTGGAGCGACGAAGGCAAGAATGTTGCTGAAGAATTATTGTTGATGATCACCGATGCAGAAATGCCGGAAATGGATGGCTATAAGCTGACCCATGAAGTGCGTTTAGATCCGCGTATGAAAGACCTGCATGTGGTACTTAATACATCATTGAGTGGCAGCTTTAACGATGCGATGGTGAAGAAAGTCGGCTGTGACCGCTTTATTTCAAAATTCCAGCCAGATCTGCTAGTGCAAGTGACACAAGACCGTTTGAAAACCGTTTTAGGTTTGGATTAACGTAACCAAGTGTTAGAAGGGAGCTGAGGCTCCCTTTTTTGATCGCCTGTTTTGTGATGAGTTAATGGAAATCGCGCGATTTGGTTTGCAAGCCATGCAGCGTATCGGTGAGATCTTCTAATCTGCCCGCGATTACATGGGTAACATCGCCTTCACGCTCTAGTATGCCTTTCACGCGTAGAACCTTAGCGGTCAAATAGGCTTTTTGCTGCGCCCGAGCAGTGGCGCGCCAAACCACGACATTAATGTTGCCAGTATCATCTTCGAGAGTAAAAAAGGTCACGCCAGCAGCGGTTCCTGGTGATTGTCTGCCAGTCACGACACCAACGACGGTCACCAGTGATTGATGTGGTTTGTCGATTAACTGCGTCATTCGAGTAAAGCGCCCTAGTACCCCGGCTTTATCTAACAGAGTAATGGGATGCTGGTTCAGTGACACTCCAGTTGCCGCATAATCTTCCAGCATGGTTTGCATATCGCTCGGCGTACTAATCGGCGCGCAATTTTGCTCGTCATTGATGTGCTGAAATAGCGGCAGATCCGAGAGCGAGTCCATCATTGCCCAGCGTGCTTGATAGCGGTTATTGGCAATGGTCTGCATTGCGTTCGCGGAGGCAAGCAGCTCGATGTCTCTGCGATTCAAACCAATGTGTTTTAGTTGGTTAGGGTGAGTAAAACCTTGCGCGCTGCGTGCACTTAGCAAACGTTCAACACTTTCGGCGCTGAGTCCTTTAATTTGTCTTAACCCCAAGCGAATCGCGAACCCATTGGTTGTGCTCACCACTTGATGATCATACTGTGAATGATTAACGCATACGGGCAGGATAGTCAGCCCATGTCGCTTAGCATCTTGAATCAACTGTGAAGCGCTGTAGAAGCCCATAGGCAGGCTATTAAGCAGTGAGGTATAGAATGCCTCAGGATAATAGAACTTAAGCCATGCAGAGCAGTAGGCGAGCACCGCAAATGAAGCCGAGTGACTTTCAGGGAAACCATATTCACCAAAGCCAAGGATTTGATCAAAGATGCGTTCAGCAAATTCAGCTTGATAGCCGCGGCTGAGCATGCCTTCAATCAACTTAGTGCGGAATTTAACTAAGTCGCCATTCTTTTTCCACGCCGCCATTGCGCGGCGCAGTTGGTCTGCTTCACCGCCGCTAAAGCCGGCTGCCACCATCGCCAGTTTGATCACTTGCTCTTGGAAGATTGGCACGCCCATGGTGCGTTCTAGCACTTGCTTGACTTCTTCTGAAGGGTAACTGATTGCCTCTTCACCGCTACGGCGCTTAAGAAAAGGGTGCACCATATCGCCCTGAATGGGACCGGGGCGAACGATAGCGATTTGAATCACCAGATCGTAATAACAAGCCGGTCTTAATCTTGGCAGCATGCTCATTTGCGCGCGAGATTCAATTTGAAACACGCCGACCGTATCGGCGCGTTGAATCATGCTGTAAACGTTCGCATCATCTTGACGGCGCGTGATCTCAGCAATCGACAGTTTCTCATCATGAAAACGCTCAACCAGCGCAAAGCATTTACGTATGGCGCTGAGCATACCCAGCGCTAGAACGTCGACCTTAAGCAGAGCGAGGCTTTCAAGATCGTCTTTGTCCCATTGGATTACGGTGCGGTCGGTCATGGAAGCATTCTCGACCGGTACCAGTTCATAAAGAGGACCAGAGGAGATAACAAAGCCGCCAACGTGCTGGGATAAATGGCGCGGAAAGCCCATGATTTCATTCACCAATTGGATAAACTGCTCGCCTTTGAGTGAGCTAGGTTCAATGCCGAGTTGGACGATTTGTGCTTGCCAGCCCTGCGCACGGTCACGACGATTAACGTTCTTAATAAAGTAATCGAGTTGGCTCTCTTCAATGCCAAGCGCTTTGCCCACATCACGCACTGCGCTCTTAAAGCGATATGAGATCACAGTCGCAGCGAGGGCGGCTCGCTCACGACCGTACTTTTGGTAAATGTATTGAATCACTTCTTCACGGCGCTGATGTTCAAAATCGACATCAATATCAGGCGGCTCATCGCGCTCTTTACTGATAAAGCGTTCAAACAATACCGAGATTTGCCTTGGATCAACCGAGGTGATTTCCAAGCAATAACAGACCACCGAGTTCGCTGCTGAGCCGCGTCCTTGGTAGAGAATGTCACTGCGTTTGGCAAACATCACGATGTCGTGAATAGTGAGAAAGTAAAACGGATAGTTGAGCTCTTCGATTAGCCCTAGCTCTTTCTCAATGGTCTGTTCAATGTCTTCGGGTACGCCATGAGGAAAACGCAATTGCTTACCGTAAGCGACCAGTTTACGCAGGTAGCTCATCGGCGTTTCACCATCAGGGATCAGTTCGCTTGGGTACTCATACTTAAGCTCACTGAGGCTGAAGGTGCAGCGTTTCGCTATCTGCACACTTTGTTGTAACCACTCTGGCTTAAACAGCTTATTGAGCTTATCGATACTGCGTAGTGAGCGCTCAGTATTAACCAGTAAGTGCCCGCATAGGTTACTCACACTGCCACCGTGCTTGATGGCAGTAAGAGTGTGTTGCAGTGGTAAGCGAGTAGCGGTGTGCATTAATACACCACCACAAGCAGTAACAGGCAGTTGTAGCTCTGCAGCGAGCTGCTGGCAATGACTGAGGTAAACATGGTCGTCACTGCTTAAGTGACGTTGTACTCCTAGCCATAAACGGCGTGAGTGATGCTGAGCGAGCCACCATCCCCATTTACGATCCGGCTCTTGATGGGTAGGGAGCCAAATCACTAAGCAGTGGCGAATCGACATCAAATCCCATTCGGAGAGTTGATATTCTCCTTTTTCACTGCGGCGGCGAGCATTGGTGATAATACGGCACAACTCCGCATAGGCTTGGCGGTTGGGGCAGAGTAATACCACTTGGCACTCGCCGTTGAGCCAAAACATACTGCCAATGATTAGCCTTACGCCAAGCTGGTGGTTTTTAATCGCGGTGTGGGCGCGTACCACGCCAGCGACGGAGCATTCATCGGTGATCGCCAGTGAGTGATAGCGTAGAAAGTCGGCTTGCAAGATCAGCTCTTCTGCATGAGATGCCCCAGTGAGAAAAGAGAAATTGGTTTGGCAAAATAACTCGGCATAAGACATGAGGTGACTCCGTGTTAACTAAATTGTCCGTGGAGAAACCACTGTTTATCTTGATTGCGAAACACCCATAACCAGCGACCGGTATTGCTACGGGCAATAAAGTAATCCCGCGTGATGTCATCACCATCCCACCAACCAGTCACAAAGCGCTCAGGACCTTGCACGATTGAGACTTTTTCTTGCAGTGGCTCAGGGGTAGGCAGCAGAAAACTTGGTCGACAGCGAGCCAGGTGTGGTTTGCTTGGGATAGGCAGCGTTGGGTCACACAGTTGAGTCGCTTTCTCTGGTCGTGGGTCATGACTAAGCGCGACTTTGCGCACATTTTCTTTGCCCAGTTTGGCTTGCAATAAGCCGATCAACTCCAGTGGGGTTTGCTGCCCTTGCGGACCATTAAACATATCGCGACTGGTTGCCTCTAACGCCCCGCCACGTAAGATCGCTAAGGTTAGACCTTGCACCGGGGCTTTGAGCTTGAGTGATTCTAAAGTCAGCTGGCACAACTTGAGCCAGTGCTTTGCCATATAATCACCACAGGCGGAGGTAAAGCGGATAGTGTCACTCTGTTTATCACGCTGATGCAGCGTCAGTTGCAACTCATAAGCGACATGATTGCGCAGGGTAAGAAATAGTTCTAAACGCTCTAACAGTTTTTTTAGTGGGCGCTCAAGCCACTGAATATTCTCAATTTCATACAAAAGCTCCAGATAGCTGTGAAACTTCTCTGGTGGATGATAAAAATCGAGCGGGTGCTTAAATTGCCCGAGTAGGCGCCCTACGTAGTTGACCAAATCGATATCAAAACGACGTGCTAATTCCGCCATCGGTAGACTCAGCAGCTCGGCTAAGTTGTTAACCCCTACGCGTTGTAGCGCAGCCACTTGCTTGCTTGCCAGTTCAGTGGCACTCAGCGGGTAAGTTTTAATGCATTCCAATAGTTGATTTTTGTCGCTAGAAATAAGCATCTTCGCTGATTTTGCGAGTAAAATCGCCGAATAGGGAGAAAATCCGGTGGAATAGCTATAACGGTAACCCAGTTGATTAAGGTGCTGAGACAAGCTTTGCCAATAGCGTTCAATGCCGCCATACAAGCAGAGCATGTCACTGACTTTGAGTAGTATGCCTTGCGGTGGCACGAGGACGATATCGGAGGTGACGAGATAGAGCCACTGGGCAATATCAACCAAGGTTTGCTGCTCTTGCTCTACTTGGTAAGGGTGGACTTGCAACTGATGGCAAAGCGCGCTGGCACTTCCCAGTCCCATGCCAATTCTAATTCCATGTTCGAGCGCCATTGGATTCGCCTGAACGATTTGAAAACGCTGCCCATCGACGATCACCATGGCTTGATCATCGACGTTCGTTGGATCGTTTTGTTCGGCAAACAGGGCATCCAGCTGCAAAGCTGGAAAATGAAGGTAAAGCCACAACTGCATGGTTTAACCTTGTTTGCGTAGCGGGAAAGGGATCACCACAGGTTCTGGTTGTGTGATTGCGAGTTGGGACCAACGCGTGCGCATATCCAGCACAAAACTGCCGTGTGACCAGTCACCTTTACGTTTCGTAATGGTGACGGTTAAGCCATGATTGTGAGGCTCTAAGCGCATACTTAAACTGACAGGTAGAGAGAAAATATCTTGCTGAGCTTGCTTAAACAGAAAGTGAAGGCAATGACCGGTTTCACTTGCTACTTGTAAACGGCGTGCTTGGTGAACTTCCAGCTCCGATTGCCACAATAGAACGTTGCTACAAGTGCCACTTTTTAAACATTGCTCGGCTGCCCACAAGGCGTGTTGCGGGGTCTCTGGGTAGATAAGTAAAATTTGGTTGAGGTCAAAGCCTTGTTCCACTAACATCTCGGCGCACAAGTAGCCGGGAGGCTGAATAAATACACTCATGCGCTCTTCGCTACTTGCCAGTAGGTGAGGCAGCAATAAGCGTAATTCACCGATACCAGAGTCGCTTTGTAGCTCAATCACACCATGCTTAGGAAAGCCGCCTTCCAGCTTGCTATCGAGCAACGCAAAACCTGTTGAATAGGTTTCTGTTGGCTGATTTTGGGCATTACCTTGCCATAACCAGTGCTTCTGTTTTAGATGTTCAATCAGTTCGGACATAGGCAGTTGTTGAATAAATGTACCTGTATATTTGTACAGTATAATTTATCTAGCAATCACTGCAATAGGGCGGAAATAAAAAACGCCTTGCTGAGTTGCAAGGCGTTGATTTTAAGTAAACTATTTCTTGGGTTGGGCGTCGATACATTGCCCATGTACTTGTTTGCCTTCTGGCGCCATCAAGTAAAGATAGAGCGGCATAATATCCGCTGGTGTCTTGAGCAAATCGGTGTCTTCGGCAGGGAACGCTTTGGCGCGCATGCCAGTACGTGTACCACCTGGGTTAATCGCGTTAACGCGGATATTAGTATCGCTTAACTCATCTGCCAGTACTTGCATCATGCCTTCGGTTGCGAATTTAGACATCGCATATGTACCCCAGAAAGCTCGACCGATATGACCAACGGTTGATGAGGTAAAGACCATGCGTGCGTCGTCTGATTTGCGCAGTAGAGGCAATAAGGCTTGTGACAGTAGGAATTGTGCTTTGACGTTTACCTGCATCACATCGTCAAAGCTGTCTTCGCCGATTTGATCAAACGGGCTGATCACGCCGAGAATACTGGCGTTGTGCAGTACACCATCTAAACGACCAAACTGACTTTCAATGGTGTCGACCATATCCAGATAGTTCTGTTTTGTCGCCCCTTTCATATCGAGTGGAATGATTGCCGGTTGAGGGTAGCCAGCACTCTCAATCTCATCATAAGTTTGCTCAAGCTTCTTTACAGTACGACCGAGTAAGATCACGGTTGCACCATGCTCGGCAAAGCTGATTGCAGCTTGTTTACCGATGCCAGCTCCAGCACCAGTAATTAGAATGACTTTATCCTTGAGAGCGTTATCAGCAACTGAATAATCCACGCTATGCTTCCTTATTGTTATGAACTGCTTTTCGTCTTCGGTTACAATACACTAATTCGCACATTGAGAGGATATTCAGCTTGGAATTTTTGTTGGACTACGGGCTATTTTTAGCCAAGATTGTGACAGTAGTAGTCGCATTAGTAGCGATTTTAATTATTGCTAAAAGTGCTGGTGGCAGAAGCGGTGCTGCAAAAGGTGAATTGGAAATCACCAACCTAACTGAGCAACACAAACACACGGTTGAGCAGTTAGAACATCATCTGCATGACTATGCTTTCCTTAAAGCTCGTGATAAGGCAGAGAAAAAGAGCGAAAAAGAGAAGAGCAAAGCGCGCGACAAAGAGATCAAAAAAGCCGCGAAAGAGGGTGAGCTTGAGAGCAAGCGTGAGCCGCACCTGTTCGTGCTGGATTTCAAAGGCAGCATTGATGCCAAAGAAGTCGCTTCTCTGCGTGAAGAAGTAACAGCGATTCTGGCTGTGGCGCGCGAAGATGACGAAGTGTTGCTACGTCTGGAGTCTGGCGGTGGTATGGTGCATGGCTACGGTTTGGCCTCATCACAACTGGATCGCCTTAAAGCTGCGGGTCTGCCTTTAACTATTTCGGTAGATAAAGTGGCAGCAAGCGGCGGTTATATGATGGCGTGTATCGCAGACAAAATTGTCTCTGCGCCGTTTGCTATTGTGGGTTCAATTGGTGTTATTGCTCAGCTGCCTAACTTTAATAAAGTACTGAAAAAGTATGATATTGAGTATGAACAGCTAACCGCAGGTGAGTACAAGCGCACTCTAACCATGTTTGGCGAAAACACCGATAAAGCGCGTGAGAAGTTCAAGCAAGAGCTTGAAGAAACCCATGTGCTATTTAAAGATTTTATCCGTGAACGTCGCCCAGATTTAGACCTTGAAAAAGTGGCGACGGGTGAGCACTGGTTTGGTTCACAAGCTCTGACACTCGGTTTAGTGGATGAGATTAAAACTTCTGACGATATCGTCGTTGCAGCATGTAAAGATAAGACAGTGCTAGCGATTCACTATGTTGAGAAGAAAAAGATCACTTCAAAGCTTGCGGCTCTAATGGGCGAAGCGGCTGACAATGTGTTGATGAAATTGATCGACCGTGGTCAACGACCAATCGTTTAATGGTTGTTTGAACTAACGCTATGTTAAACCGCACCTTAAGTGCGGTTTTTTATTACTACTAAGTCACGTATTTTGAATAAGCGTGGTCAGTAAAGTTTATTATTTCCAAGCGGTACCTCCAGCGTATTGTCTCGCTGACGAATCGGCGCGCCAACCATTTCGTCGTAGGCGCTCTGTTGCCTTAATACCCATTTGCCTGCTTTAAGATTGGCACACTGTTTTTGCAGTTCAACAATTGAGAATGCTCGCAGCATTTTACCCTGATCATCGGTAATAAAATGCACCTCTCCATCGACCTCAACCGAGACTTGATAAAGCGACATATCTAAAGAATGAACAACCAGTTTGTCGAGACAGAAGAACTGTTCGAGTATACGTAGCGACATTGCCATTTTTTGCTCCTTAGTATGCAAACTGATAACAGATACCTCAACTTTAGCTGAAACGATCAATTGATCGCTTAAAAGCTGGCTGCCGTAGAACACCTTCGATTGGATGGAAACAGCCGTTTCCAATTTCATTACAGAGGAAAGTATCTATGTTAAAACGCATCTTAGTTTCTATGACCACCTTGTTTGCTATGCTTGTTATGCTGTCGTCAGCCCAAGCTCATGATCATGGAATGAAGAAAGCAGACATTGTTGATGTTGCGGTTGAAAATGGCTCATTCACGACGTTGGTGGCAGCGGTAAAAGCGGCAGGCTTAGTTGAAACGCTGAAAGGTGACGGTCCGTTTACGGTATTTGCGCCGACTGATGACGCGTTTGCAAAATTACCGGAAGGCACAGTTGAAATGTTGCTTAAGCCAGAAAACAAAGACAAATTGGTAGCAATTTTGACTTACCATGTTGTACCAGGAAAAGTGATGGCAGCCGATGTAGTCAAGCTAGATAAAGCCACCACAGTGCAAGGGCAAGATGTGATGATCAGTGTTAATGGCGACAAAGTGATGGTTGATAATGCCAATGTGGTCGCCACTGATGTTAAAGCGAGTAATGGCGTCATTCACGTAATTGATACTGTGATCATGCCAAAATAACCAGTTAAGGATGATTCGCGACTCTTCAACGCAGAGGAGTCGCGCATATTAATGATGACACTAGCTAAACTTAATCAGCAAGATCTAAAAGGGATGGATCAAAGGGGGCGCGTTAAACTGATCAATTCAGTGGTGGGTTATAAAAGCGCTAACTTGATTGGTACGGTTGATTCAAAGGGACAGGAAAACCTCTCAATTGTCAGTTCGGTGATCCATTTAGGCTCGTCACCCGCTTTAATTGGTTTTATTTCCCGTCCTCACTCCGTGGAGCGACATACTCTAGAAAACATTATTACTGGTGGTTATTACACCATTAATGCCGTCTCTGCTGATATTGCCCAACAAGCGCACCAGACCTCGGCTCGTTATGATAAGAGGCAGTCGGAGTTTGATATGGTCGGGTTAACCGCCGAGTATGACGATGATTTCCCTGCGCCATTTGTACTGCAAAGTCCGCTAAAAATGGGGATGAAACTGGTCGAACGTATCACCATTGCCACCAATCAAACCGAGCTCGTGATTGGCGAAATTGACCGTATTTGGCTGGCGAAAAAGGCGGTCATGCCTGATGGTTATGTTGACGTTGAATCGCTGCAACTCGTCACTATTTCGGGGCTCGACAGTTACCACACTACAGAACGGCTACATCGCTTAAGTTATGCCAAACCTGACACCTTAGTCTATCCGTTGACCCTAGAAGGCGATCCATCTTCTTGGCTGGCGTTTGAGAAACAAAAATAGAAAAAAGGGAGCCTTGAGTTAATGCTCAGGGTTTCACTTTTAAAACATGGAGATGTTGCACTATAGCCAGCAAACATCCACTCACTAAGCCGATTAAATGCGCTTCAATCGCAACCCTAGCGTTAATCATTTCAGCTGTCGAAGCAGGTGAGCCGATGGTTAACTCCCAGAGTACCTTTATCACCACGCCAGCAACCAGCAACCAGCTGTTTTTTCGACCCTGTAATGCTTCTGTTAGTGCGTAAAATGCAAACAGCCCATGTAATGTGCCGGATAGCCCTACATAGCCTTGTATTGGGGTGAGTAGGATACCGAGCCCAACGGCTAAGCTAATCATGATTAACAAAATCGAGTAGCTCACAGCACTCGGTCGAAAGATGAAGGCTATCACCCATAGGGCGGAGATGTTCATCGCCAGATGAGTAAAGTTGGTATGTGTGAAGTTTCCTGATAGGATGCGCCACCACTCTCCCTGCTCGATATAATCGATGCGCCATTCAGCTAATGCGGACAGGTGCGGGATTTGTAGGGTTAAACAGATTAAACTCACCACTACTAACAGTAAGATTAACGGCACATAATGTCTCGATATTGTTCTCAATGCGGAAAGTCACTCAAAGCGTGTATTTGTCAATGGATACAAAGCCTAACATCGAATGTTGAGTTAATCATCCTACAACATCCGTCAGAAGCGAAACGTCCAATGGGTACGGCGCGCATTTTGACGCTTTCATTGCCTAACAGCCACCTCTTTGTCGGTGAAGACTTTTCTCAGCACGATCAGCTTAATCAGCTATTATCGCAGCAAGATGTCGCACATTTTGTCTTATATCCCGGCGAAACCTCACAAGAGGCGCAAGCGGATCTATTGCGTCAGCAACCAAAAATGCGAGTGATCTTACTCGATGGTACTTGGAAAAAAGCCTACAAAATGTGGCAGCTTTCGAGCAATTTGAAGCCATTGCCATTGCTACGTTTACCGACCGAACTGAAAGGCAATTATCGCATTCGCAAAGCTCCAAGTGATAATGCGTTATCAACGGTGGAAGCCGGCTTTCATATACTGACATTGTTAGAGCCTGAGCGTGACTTTACCCCGCTACTCAGTGCGTTTGATAACATGATTCAATTTCAAATTGAACAGATGCCACAAGGGGTGTTTGAGAAGAATTATCCTAGTAAGTAACTTGTCAGTTACGTCAACGCTATCTATAATTCATCGAAACCGTTTATAAATTGCCTAATTAACAGTCAATTGCGAGCGGTGCTTCGTATAATCCCGCTGATAGGGTGCGGGAGTCTCTACCTGAAGCCGAAAACTTCAGATTACGAAGAGTTAAGTGCATGGCGCTTTTCTCTTTGTATTGTCTAAAATTCTTGCGAGAAAAGTGCTTGTTAAACACCAATCTATTTTTTGAATGGGGAGACAAGCGTGAATCAAACTCAATTTATCCAGCAACTGCCAAAAGTTGAACTTCACTTACACATTGAAGGCTCACTAGAGCCGGAAATGATGTTTTCGCTCGCGCAGCGCAATAATATCCAACTGCCGTTTGCTACGCCTGAAGAAGTCAAAACCGCTTACGAGTTTACCAATCTGCAATCTTTCCTCGATATCTACTATCAAGGTGCTAACGTCCTGGTCAATGAGCAAGATTTTTACGATCTGACTTGGGCATACATGCTTCATTGCCAGCAAGACAATGTGATTCATACTGAGATCTTTTTTGATCCGCAAACTCATACTGCACGTGGCATTGAGTTCGCGACCGTGGTGAATGGCATTGATCGCGCATTGCAAGATGCCGAGCAACAGCTTGGTATCACCAGCCGTTTGATTATGTGCTTTTTGCGTCATCTTGATGAAGAGAGTGCGTTTACCACTCTTGCACAGGCACTGCCTTACAAAGACAAAATTATCGGTATTGGTTTAGATTCATCTGAACTGGGTCATCCGCCGGAGAAGTTTCTGCGTGTGTTTGCTAAAGCGCGTGAAGAAGGTTTCTTGACCGTAGCACACGCGGGTGAAGAGGGACCGGTGAGCAATATTTACGACAGCTTAGAGCTGCTCAATGTTTCACGCGTTGACCATGGGGTGCGCTGTTCTGACGATGCGGTATTGGTCTCTGAACTGGCTGAAATCTCAATGCCATTAACCGTGTGTCCGCTATCCAATACAAAGCTCAAAGTGTTCGAAAAAATGGAACAACACAACATTGTTGAGTTATTGCGCCAAGGGGTAAAAGTAACGATTAACTCAGACGATCCAGCCTACTTTGGTGGTTATATGACAGACAACTTCTTAGCGGTGGCGAATAGTCACGCGTTAACTGAAGCGGAGCTGGCACAGTTTACTCAAAATGCCATCGAAGCAAGCTTTATCTCGCAACAAGAGAAGCAGGTGCTTTCGGCGAAGTTGGCGGCATTTATGCAGCAAAAAGCAACAAGTTAAGTGGGTTAGAACAACCATAGCCAGCCGTAACGCTGGCTATGGGACGTTGAGTGATTAGTGAGATGAGAACAACTGCTGATGTAGGCGTTTAGCATGACCATCGGTCATTGATGAGATGTAGTCGGCGATAATACGCATACCTTGGCTTTCACATTCTAATGCTTGCCAGCTATGGCGAATTTCGAGTGGCAGTAAACGCTCAGGGTCTGCACTGAGTGCTTCAAAGATATCCATGATGATTTGCTGCCCTTTGTATTCCATCACTTGGACATGGGGCGCTTGAATGACGTACTGGCTGACAAACCGTTTAAGAATTTCCAGCGCGTTTGCCATATTAGGCTCAAGCACCGCATTAAAAGCTAGCAGATGAGTATGGAACGGTGCATCAATGGGCTTGATTGAGATACTGGTCAGCAGAGCGTTGACGATGCCGCCAATCGCATCTTTGCGCTTATGATGAACCTCAGAGAACAGCATTTCACTGAGCGATTTTATATGCTCTTCAAACCAAGGTGCGCCACATTCAGCCAGTTGACTGGCTGCCGCCTCATGCCATTGATGGCGAGTTACCATACCGAGCACTATCGCATCTTCTAAATCGTGTACCCCGTAGGCGATATCATCTGCCAGTTCCATGATAGAGCAGTCGAGTGATTTGAAACGCGTCTTTTGGTGCTGGTGGCTGTCGCGGTTTTCCGAGCGCATTTGAGAAAAGAGCGGTTTTTCTTCCTCGCCCAGTGGCTCCAGTACCCAGTTAAACAAATCACGGTCACAATCGTAAATCCCTTTTGCTGGCGACCAATCTTTGGCGCGCAATTTACGTTGATGAGAAACTGGCTCTGGGCGCTGTGCTGATTGAGTGGCACTAATTAGTGCCGGGTATTTCATTAGACCGAGCAAGGTTCGTCTCACCAAGTTCATGCCAAAGTGTTCGGTATAAGGTTCAAGTTGGGTCACGATACGAAATGTCTGCGCATTACCTTCAAAACCACCGTGGTCTCGCATCATATAGTTGAGCGCTACCTCACCACCATGCCCATAGGGTGGGTGACCGATATCGTGGGCAAGACAGAGTGAATCAATCAGACTATCGGAAGGCAGTAAGTCGCGAAACTCAGGTTGTTTCTTTTTGAGTTGGGCGACAATGCCGGTGCCAATCTGCGCCGCTTCGAGCGAGTGGGTAAGGCGAGTGCGGTGAAAGTCATCGGCACTGGTGCCATGAATTTGCGTCTTGGCTTGCAGGCGACGAAATGCCGCGGAGTGGAGAATACGCGCCCGGTCGCGTTGAAAAGGGCTACGGTGGTCATCGCGACGAATCTTATGTTCGTCGTCATGACGTTGTTGCCATAAGGGACTGATTTCAAACGTCATAGTCACATCTCCGATGTTTTTTCTAACCGTACACCCATCCTTAGGTCAGTGCAAATAATAATCTTTGTATGAGTTAGCTGATTTCATCGAGTGAGAGTTCAAAGCTTGGCGCAAAGGTATTAAGGAAATATTCCATCTCTGGGCTGTGGCGTTCTTTAAGCGTCACGTCTAAGCGCTTTTTCGCCAACGCATATTCATGATTACCTGCGCTTAGCTCCTCTAAACATTTCAAATAGGCGCAAATGGTGTCAGCTTGTTTGACGATGTCGGCATCTTCTTGATGGGCGGAGTGGCTGAGAAGGTAGGGGGCAAAATCTTGCTGAAACTCCTCGGGTAACATCGACAGCAAACGCTGCTCCGCCGCCGCTTCAATCTTTTTGTATTCCTTGGCAATTTCTGGATTGTAGTATTTGACGGGGGTGGGCAAATCCCCAGTTAAAACCTCACTGGTATCGTGATACATACCGAGTATGGCGATTCGTTCTGGATTAAGTTTACCGCCAAATTTTTTGTTTTTTATCAGCGCGAGCGCATGAGCGACAAAGGCAACTTGTAGGCTGTGTTCGGAGATGTTTTCACTTGAAACCGAACGCATCAGCGGCCAGCGTTGGATCAACTTCATACGGGCGAGGTGGGCGAAAAAATGGCTCTCTTGCATAGTACTTCCCTTACTACTTGAAGGCGTGAGATAGAAAAAAGGCACTCAATGAGTGCCTTTAAGAATAAGTAACTTAGCGCGGTTTGGCTACTGCCGTTATTGGCTGTAGGTAGACAAGAATCGCTCAAAGCGGCCAATCGCCGTTTCCAGATCTTCTACGTGTGGCAGTGTTACGATACGGAAGTGGTCAGGTTTAGGCCAGTTAAAGCCAGTACCTTGCACTAGCAGTACCTTTTCTTGAATCAGGAAGTCCAGCACCATTTTTTGGTCATCATGGATTTTGTACTTCTTAGTATCAATTTTCGGGAATAGGTACATGGCACCTTTTGGTTTCACACAAGATACGCCAGGTACTTGGTTGATCAGTTCCCATGCACGGTCACGCTGCTCAAGCAGACGACCACCAGGCAGGATCAGCTCATTGATACTTTGGTAGCCACCAAGCGCAGTTTGAATCGCATGTTGCATCGGTACGTTGGCACATAGACGCATAGAAGAGAGCATCTCAAGACCAGCAATGTAGCCTTGCGCGTATTGCTTAGGACCGGTTAGGAACATCCAGCCGCCACGGAAACCACATACGCGGTACGCTTTTGACAGACCGTTGAAGGTAACCACAAGTACATCTTCAGTCAGTGTGGCAACTGAGGTGTGTGTCGCGCCATCGTAAAGGACTTTATCGTAGATTTCGTCAGCAAAAATGATCAGCTTATGTTGGCGAGCGATTTCAATCACTTCCAATAGGAAATCACGGCTGTACACCGCACCTGTTGGGTTGTTCGGGTTGATTAGTACGATACCGCGCGTTTTTGGCGTGATTTTGCTTTTGATATCGTCAAGATCTGGATACCAATCTGCTTCTTCATCACACATGTAATGCACCGCTTTACCACCAGAAAGCGCCACCGACGCTGTCCATAGTGGGTAATCCGGTGACGGTACCAGCATTTCATCGCCATTGTTCAGTAGCGCTTGCATCGACATTACGATCAGCTCAGATGCGCCGTTACCGATGTAAACATCTTCTACGTCTAGTGAGCGGATACCTTTCTTCTGGTAATGCTGAACCACAGCTTTACGTGCAGAGTAGATACCTTTTGAATCACAGTAACCTTGTGAAGTTGGCAAGTTTCGGATTACATCAACTAGAATTTCATCAGGGGCGTCGAAACCAAATGGGGCCGGGTTACCAATATTTAGCTTTAGTATTTTATGCCCTTCTTCCTCCATGCGCTTAGCATGTTTGAGTACTGGTCCTCTAATGTCGTAGCAGACATTATCAAGTTTTGACGACATCCCGATATTTTGCATTGTGTAAAACCTAAAAATAATTAAAATCCTTTACTAAATTACACCAAAATAACCTTTGGTAGAATTAAAATCTGTAAAAGTCGCTTTTTTTCATTGCGCTAGGCATGTGTGTTATCACAGGATTCTGTAAAAGATTGAGTACATCCTTGATTTGGGGTCGCGGTAGAAATACATTACTCAATTAATTTGTTAGACCCAGATAGCATTACGTTGTCATTGATGGCTGTCGATAAGGTTTTTGTGCATAGGTAGACGTCTATGCAGATCTTTTCGAGAGGCGGCCAAGCACGCTACAGCTTAACGGTATCGGGTATTGATCCGAAATCTCCAGTGAACGAGGTTTATTTGTCATATTTTCAGCAAGCCATTACCGAACTGATTGAACGAGTAAAGGATGCAAAAGACGAGGTGACTCGTCTGGTTCAAGTTCTGGAGTACAAGCCTGATTTTGCTTTCATTGATTGGTTGCAAGCTCAGCCTCTTTTCCCTAAGTTTTATTGGCAATCACGCGATACGCGTGAAGAAGCCGTCGCATTAGGGCAACTGCGCACTTTTGATGATCCAGCGCCTGCTTATGCTTTCCTATCTGGCGAGCAAAAGATTTGGGGTGGACGCTCATTTGACGGTCAAAGTGCGAAAAACCCTGATTGCCCCGCATCGTTTTTCTTTTTGCCACAAATCGAGTTAGTTCGTGAAGATCAAACTTGGTCGCTAGTGGTCAACCTTGTCGAAGGTGCGAAACCGCGTGTACTTAAAAGCTTACAGCAACTGCGTTGTGAGGTGCCTAAGCTTTTGCCGCTATCGGCGCATATTAACCATATCGAACACACACCGACTGAGCCAGAATGGCATGTGTTGGTGGAAAAAGTGTTGGCGGGTATTGAAGCTGATGAGTTCAAAAAGGTGGTGTTGGCACGTCGCACAACATTAGAGCTACACACGCCGATCTGCGCTTCGCAACTGCTTAAATCCAGCTCTGAGCATAACCAACACAGTTTTCACTTTATGCTGGCACAAAACGAACGCCATAGCTTTATTGGCTCAACGCCTGAGCGTTTGTATTTCCGTCAGGGTAAAGACCTTTATACCGAAGCACTCGCTGGCACGATTGGCCGTGGTGACAACGCTAGCCATGATATGGCGCTGGCGAACTGGTTGACGCAAGACAGTAAGAACCTCAATGAGAATCAGTATGTGGTTGACGATATTATTGATCGCCTCAAACCTTACTCTGATTTGGTTGAAGTTGAGCCGGAAGCGCGCTTGGTACGCTTGCGTAAAGTGCAGCATTTAAAACGCAGTATTCACGCGCACCTCAACGAGGGCGTAAATGGGGTGCAATTGCTTGGTGCTTTGCAGCCAACTGCGGCTGTTGCGGGTCTGCCACGCCGAGAATCGATGCAATTTATTCAGCAATATGAACCTTTTGAGCGCAGCTGGTATGCAGGCTCTATGGGCTTTATTAGCCTTGAACGTGCGGAGTTCTGCGTGGCAATTCGCAGCGCTCAAGTGGTTGATGATGAGATCTCTCTTTACGCCGGTGCAGGTATTGTCCCGGGGTCAATTGCAGAGCATGAATGGCAAGAGCTGGATAAGAAGATGGCGACGCTACTATCACTGATTTCTGATCATCCGCCACTTGGAGTGGCTTCGTAATGCATAACCAAGCTGTACTTAATCGAATTTGGTGCCAAACCTTACTCGAAGAATTAACTCGCTTTGGCGTTGAACATATTTGTGTTGCGCCGGGCTCTCGTTCTACGCCACTCACTTTAGAAGCCGATGCCAATGATAAGTTGACGCTGCACACCCATTTTGATGAGCGTGGATTAGGCTTTTTGGCGCTTGGTATGGCAAAAGCCAGCCAAAAACCTGTTGCAGTGGTGGTCACATCAGGCACCGCGGTGGCGAATCTTTTACCTGCGATTGCTGAAGCGAAGTTAACCGGTGAAAAGCTGGTGGTGCTCACTGCCGATCGACCGGTTGAGCTGGTTGGTTGTGGTGCCAACCAAGCGATAGTGCAACAGGGTATCTATTCGAGCCATGTGTGTGCTGAACTTGCTTTACCAAGCCCTTCAGAGCAGGTTTCCCTGCGTTGGTTATTAACGTCCATCGATGAAGTGATGCACAAGCAAGCTCGTGAAGGCAGTGCCGTGCACATTAATTGTGCCTTCCCAGAGCCGCTTTATTCCGATCAGCCTAAATCAATCTATCAAGATTACCTAGACTCAGTGGCAAAGTGGCAATGCAGTGGCAAGCGCTATAGCCAGCAGAGTTTTGCAATGACAAGCCCAGCCTTTGAACTGTCCGAGTGGCAAGGGCGCAAAGGTTTGATCATGGTTGGTAGCGTATCCAAGTCACAAGCTGAACTGGCGAAACAGCTAGCTGAGAAGCTGGCGTGGCCGGTTTTATGCGACCCGCAGTCGGGGGCGAGCAGTGATTGGGCGTACTATGATGCTTGGCTGCAAACAGAAGCGGGCAAAGCGTTGATCAATCAAGCGGACTTAGTTGTGCAAATTGGCTCGAGAATTGTCTCTAAGCGCTTTAATCAGTGGTTAGCGCAGTCGGAAGTGGAATATCACTACGTGAGTGACAGCCTCGCGCGCAATAACCAAGACCATTTGATGCAAGTGCATCATGCTTGCAACATTACCGATTGGCTTGAACAAGCGTTATTAACGCCAATTCACTCAATAGATAATTGGGCTGCGGCAGGCAAAACATTTACTGAGTGTGTGTTGCAATCGGTCGCTAAGCAAACAGGACAAACGACGCAATTAACTGAGCTAGCGCTTGCGACTTCGCTGACGAATTTGCCTAATGATACTCACGTATTCCTTGGTAATAGTTTGTTTGTGCGCATGGTCGACATGTTTGGTCAGCTAGACAGCGAAGTCTACTCTAATCGCGGAGCTTCAGGTATTGATGGTTTGGTGGCGACTGCGGCAGGCACCGTGCGCATTAAAGATAAGCCAAGTGTGCTCTATATTGGTGACACTTCACTGCTGTATGATCTTAACTCATTGGCGTTGTTTACCCATCAAACGAGCCCTTGTGTGATTGTCGTCACCAATAATGATGGCGGCGCCATTTTTGATTTGTTGCCTGTACCGCAAGCACAAAAACAGAGCCTGTATCAAATGCCGCATGGCTACCAATTTGTTGCGGCTGCTCAACAGTTTAAACTGGAGTATTGCTTAGCCAATACACTTGTCGAGTACCAAACAGTCGTCGAGCAGCATTTGACTCAGGGTAGAGGCTGTCTACTGGTGGAGGTCCAAACGCCTCCAGAGCAAGCATCACAACATATTAAAGCGGTTATCCAAGACCTTCATGCTAGCCTATAGTTACCACCGCCCAATAAATCAGAGTGCAGAGACACCAGTCTTGGTGTTTTTGCATGGTTTGCTGGGCAGTGGTGATGATTGGCAAGCTTGCATTCAGCATCTTAATCAATTCCCAATTCTCACGCTCGATCTTCCCGGACATGGTGAAAGTCAATCCAAATCATGTGATGGTTTTGACCAGGTTTGTCAGCAAGTTAGTCAGACAATAAAAGCCATCGTGCCAGCCGGGCATCCAATTATATTAATTGGCTACTCACTGGGTGGTCGAATTGCTATGTACGGCATTGCCAAAAACCATTTCCATGAACTAAACCTAATCAAGGCGATTATTGAAGGTGGAAACTTCGGTTTGCGTACGCTTGATGAGCAAATCGCTCGTCAAAAAAATGATCAAGCTTGGGCGGAGCGCTTTGACGAGCAACCAATTGAGCGGGTTTTAGCCGATTGGTATCAACAGACCGTGTTTAGTTCATTAAATCATGAGCAAAGACAAACCTTGATCGCTAAGCGCAGTGCTAATCTAGGTCCTGCGATTGGTCGAATGCTGATGGCGACATCGCTTGCCAAGCAGCCGTGGCTCTTGCCGGAACTGAGCACAAGCGGAATCGACATACACTATATTTGCGGTGAGAAAGACAGCAAGTTTAGCCAGCTAGCTAAACTCAGTGGCTTATCTTTCAGCCAGATAGCAGAGGCGGGGCATAACGTTCATCATGAACATCCTCAAGCATTTGCTGTCGAAATAATAAATCAATTCAAACTCGCGAAGGCGAGTGATTAACAACAACAGGAATCACCATGGCTAAAACAGTAGGTATTTCAGAAGAAGAACTATACGCACCAGTAAACTGGAATGACTGCAGCGGTGAATATGAAGATATTCAATACCACAAATCAGAAGATGGTATCGCGAAGATCACGATTGCACGTCCACAAGTTCGCAATGCGTTCCGTCCACAAACAGTAAAAGAGATGATCAATGCTCTTGCTGATGCACGTTACGACGAGCAGGTGGGTGTGATTATTCTAACTGGTCTTGGCGAAGATGCATTCTGTTCTGGTGGTGACCAGAAGATTCGTGGCGATTACGGCGGTTACCGTGATGAAGGCGGTACTCACCACTTAAACGTATTGGATTTCCAACGCCAAATTCGTACTTGTCCAAAGCCAGTGATCGCATCGGTAGCAGGTTGGGCAGTCGGTGGCGGTCATGTACTTCACATGATGTGCGATCTGACTATTGCGGCTGAAAACGCACAGTTCGGTCAAACGGGTCCTAAAGTGGGTTCATTTGATGGTGGTTGGGGTGCTTCTTACATGGCTCGTATCGTCGGTCAGAAGAAAGCGCGTGAAATTTGGTTCCTATGCCGTTTCTACAATGCGCAAGAAGCATTGGATATGGGTCTAGTAAACACAGTAGTGCCACTGGAAGATCTTGAGAAAGAGACGGTTCGCTGGTGCCGTGAAACGCTACAACACAGCCCAATGGCGCTACGTTGCTTGAAAGCAGCGCTAAACGCGGATTGTGATGGTCAAGCAGGTCTACAAGAGCTAGCGGGTAATGCGACCATGATGTTCTACATGACGGAAGAAGGTCAGGAAGGTCGTAACGCATTCAATGAGAAGCGTCGTCCGGACTTTAATAAGTTTCCTCGCAACCCATAATTCAAAACAGGCTTGATCGCCATTATTGCGATAGCTGTGTCACAGGTGCTCATTTGCGTTTGCAAACTGCGCGCCTGTTCCTTGCTCTCACTGCAATGGCGTACAAGTCAGTCTCGAATTTGACGCGACAAACGCGTTAACGAATAAAACAATAATAAAGAACACAAGGGAAAGATTGGTATGAGATCTGCCAAACTGTATCGCTACGCATTACCAATGGACAGTGGCGTGATCCTGCGCGACAACCGCTTAAAAGAACGTGAAGGGTTTGTCATCGAACTGCAAGACAATGGTCGAGTAGGGCGAGGGGAAATTGCACCATTACCGGGTTTCAGCACTGAAACCATGGACGAGGCTTACACGCAAATCGTCGAACAACTTACGAGTTGGAAACAAGGCAACCAGCCTGATTATGAATTACTGGCACCTTCGGTGGCATTTGGTCTCTCGATGGCGTTACTCGAGCTAGAAGATGGGCTACCACTAGAAGGAATTTATCGCTCTGCACCATTATGTAGCGGCGACCCAGATGAACTATTGCCAAAACTGATGGCGATGGAAGGCAAAAAAGTCGCCAAAATCAAAGTTGGCTTATACGAGCCAATTCGTGACGGCATGGTCGCGAACTTGTTCCTTGAATCGATTCCAGACTTGAATCTGCGCCTTGATGCCAACCGTGCATGGACCAAAGAAAAAGCACTGAAATTTGCCAGTTACATTACGCCATCTTTCCGTCAACGTATCGAATTTATTGAAGAACCATGCGAAGTGCCGGGCGATAGTTTCTCTTTTGCTATCAGTACTGGTATTGCCATCGCGTGGGATGAAACATTGCAACATGCGGTGCGTAAGCCGGACTTCAAACTTGATGACTTCAATGGTGTTAAAACCATCATTATCAAACCGACCTTGATAGGCTCTGTACAGCTTTGTCTTGACTTAATTGCGCGCGCCAAAGCGTTGGGCATCAAAGCTGTGATCAGTTCTAGTATTGAGTCGAGCTTAGGTTTGACGCAACTCGCTCGTTTAGCGAAATGGCAATTACCTGATGAAGTACCAGGGCTTGATACGATCGGTTTGTTCGCAGAGCAACTTGAAACGCCTTGGCCTGAGTCTCCGCTGCCACTGCGTAAGCTTTCTGATCAAGCATTGATTTGGCAAGCTTAGCTGGATAAACGTAATTCCTTCGATAATGAAAGTAGCAACAAACACCATTTCTCCACTTCAACACTGGGCTCGCAAGAGCCCAGACTGTTTAGCGCTCACCACAACCGAGCGTGACTATTCTTGGCAAGCACTTGAACAAACGGTGCAAAGCTATGTTCACCTATTACAGCAACATGGTTTGGCTAAAGGTGACGTGCTTACTTGCGTAGCTAAGAATAGCCCTGAGTTGGTTTTGCTTTATCTCGCTTGTATGGAGTTAGGCGCGGTGTGTGCGATCACTATGCCGCAGCCAAGCGCTAGCCTACGGGGTAAGCTGCACACCTTATACTCTGCGCAACAATTACCACGAGTGTGGTTAGCCGATGCGCCGCCATCGCTTGAGTTGGAGGCAATCAAAACCGTCGACTTGAACCAATTCAAGCAACATCCAAACCAACATCAATCAGAGCTAGGTGATGGTGGTTACCAAGATTCGGCTTTGGCTTCGATTATCTTTACCTCTGGTTCAACAGGTACTCCAAAAGCGGTGGCGCATTGCCATCAACAACACTTCGCCTCAGCCAGTGGATTGCTCGATGTGTTTAAGTTTAACGCGCAGGATAGTTGGCTGTTGAGTTTACCTATGTACCACGTTTCCGGGCTGGCGATCATTTATCGTTGGCTTCACTCTGGTGCGTGCTTAAAGGTGGGCAGTGGCGATCTACTCAGTGATATGGATGGAGTGACCCATGCCTCTTTGGTCGCTACTCAACTTAGCCGTTTACTTGAATCCGGTCAGCCACTTTCATTAACCCACGTGTTACTCGGTGGCAGTCATGTCCCTCTTTCATTAAGTCAACAAGCGGCGCAACAAGGCATCGAAACTTGGCTGGGTTATGGTATGACGGAAGCCGCTTCTACGGTGACAGCAAAGCAGATTGATGCCGACTACAGTGCGGGCAAAACCTTAAAAGGGCGTAAAGTTGAGTTACGTGAAGGGCGAATTTTTATTGGTGGGGATACATTAGCCAGCGGTTACTACCAGCAGGGTTCACTTACGCCAATCAAAGATGAACTAGGCTGGTTTGACAGTAAAGATCTTGGTATCTGGAGTGTCAAACACGAGTTGGTCATTAAAGGACGAGCTGATAATCAATTTATCTCTGGCGGCGAGAATATTCACTGTGAGGAGATAGAGCAGGCGTTAAATGCGCATCCGGATATACAACAGGCACTGATTGTGCCGATTGAAGATGCTGAATTTGGCGCACGCCCAATTGCGTTTGTGCAATCGACACTGCCTATCGAACAGATCGACTTTAGCCAATGGTTAGCATCGCGGCTGGTGAAATTTAAGCATCCTAAGCATTATCTTACCTTACCTAACTGCTTATTCAGCGGCGGTATTAAGGTCTCTCGTAAGGATCTTAAAGATTGGGTGACAGCAAATACTGACTTTACAGTTATTTGATAGAGCAAAACTGAATTTCTCAACCTTATAACGATAATTCATAATCATCTTTGGATTATTGTTATATGGATATATAGAGATGAAGTTAGCCTTGATTGCTTTTGCATTATTGCAAATTGCCATTGCGACTCAAACTGAAGGATTGTATCGCGCACTTGCTGAGTTAGCCGGATTCATTGCCGTGATAGCACTGGTCGTGCTGTATCGCAAAGAGAAGAAAAGCAAATTAGTCATAGAACCTGAAGAGCTTTGAACGTCAGGTTCTTTGCGCTTCAGGTCTATCGCGTATCACTCCAATGAGTTGATTACGCTAGCGTCAGCCAAGCCAGAGAGCTGGTGGAAATCAATACCCACAACGTCACACCAAACAGCAATGGTTTCAGTCCAGCTGCTCTTAATTTCGTTACTGAAATCCCACAACCAATCAAGAATAAGCAGATCACCAACGCTCGTTTGGAAATATCAAAAATCACGTTATACACCGCTTCAAACTGTGGCAGTAAATCGCTGAAAGCAATGGCGGCACAGTAGAAGAAGATGAAGTAAGGAATCGTGATTTTTTTTGAGTCACTACGGAAGATAAATGCGCTGACAAACGCAACAGGAATGATCCACAACGCGCGAGCAAGTTTGAGCGTCGTTGCCGTAGTTAGTGCTTCCTCACCGTACGCAGAGGCTGCGCCGACCACTGATGATGTGTCGTGAATAGCAATCGCAGCCCAAGTACCAAAGGTTTGTTGATCGAGCCCGAGCGCGTGACCAATCACTGGGAAGATAAACAGCGCCAGTGAGTTGAGCACAAATACAGTCGCCAGTGCTAAACCAATATCTTCATCTTTTGCTTTGATTGCTGGCGATACTGCCGCAATAGCGCTACCCCCACAAATCGCAGTACCTGCCGAAATCAAGTACCCCAATTTTTGTTCAAGTCCGAGTAATTTGGTTAGCCACCAACCGATGACGAGTGTGCCTACAATCGTGGTGATAATGATGCCGATACCATTTGAAGTCACTGCGAGTGCTTGTTCGAATTGGATACCAAAACCGAGACCGACGATGGAATAGGCAAGGAGCTTTTTGGTAATTTTAGTTAGGTCGAATTGCTCGGGAACTAAACTTAATGAAGCAAGTAGAAAGCCAATTACAAGCGCGGTTGGTGAGGTAACCCAAGGAGTTAGACACACGGCAAGCGCAGCAAAAAACGGTACAGAACGTTTATTGATAGTCATTATTTTATATATTCAAAATGTGGGCGCATGCGAGACTATAGGGGCTCGCATGCATAAAGAATGGCATTCTATCTGACTAATTGCGGTCAGTAAGTTTGAATGTTTTGAACATTAGTTCAATTAAATTGAACAAGTGCCCAATAAGACCGTCTAACGCCAGTCTCCGCGTAGCTTTGCAACTTTCTTGTGCATCAGTTGGGTGTTGGCATCTTGTGGATTTACCGGTTCACCAGCTTCAATTTCAATCCTAGACCAGAAGCGTGATGGTCGACCTTGGCAAGCACTGCCTTTGTAACGGCTGAAATAGCTGCCCCATAAACCTTTGATCGCCATCGGGATCACAGGTACTGGACTGCGGCGCAATACGATATCCATACCGCGCATAAATTCGTTCATCTCGCCATCGGCGGTCAATCTACCTTCTGGGAATATACATACGATATGACCTTCACTTAGCGCTTGTTCCACTTCGTTAAAGGCTCGGCGAATGGTATTGCGACGTTCAGCAGAGATAGGGATCACTCCGGCACGTTTTAAAAAGCGGCGCAGCGGTGGCAGATTGGCGTAATCTTCTTCCATCACGAAACGGATTAAACGCGGGCAAACTGCGCTAAGCAACAAGGCATCCATATAGCTGACGTGGTTGCAGACGATAAGGGCGCCCCCTTTTTCTGGCAAGTGATGCAAGTTTTTGTGTTTAACACGATACATAGTATGGGTGATCATCCACACCAAGAAACGGACAACAAAAATTGGCACCTGAATAAATAGATAACAGGCGACAAGCAAATTGAGAGCGGCGAGCAACAAAAACAGCTGTGGAATGGATAACTCTAAAACTGAGAGGCAGACGATGCCCAATACAGCACTACCCACCATAAATAACGAGTTGTAAATATTCAACGCAGCCACCACTTGGGCGCGTTGAGAGGCTTTGGCTCGTTGTTGCATGAGCGCGTAAAGTGGCACAATAAACACCCCGCCAGAGGCGCCTAGTAGCAGTAGATAAGCAAATACGGACCACAATTCTTGATGGCTGATGAACTGAGTGAAGTTTTCAAATTGCGGCAAAGTGCTAGGAATGGAACTTGCCATTAACCAGCCAAAAATCGTAATACCAAAACTACCAATCGGTACGATACCGACTTCGATACGATGATTAGACAGCTTGTCACAGGCAAGAGAACCGACGGCGATACCAACAGAAAACAGTGCTAACAAAAATGAAACAGCACTTTCGTTGCCGTTTAGATAGATTTTAGTGAAGTTAGGAAATTGGGTTAAGTAAGCCGCGCCTAAAAACCAGAACCAACTGATTGCCATTAAAGATTGAAAGACCACACGATCCGCTTTGGCTATCGCAAGCGTTTGTTTGGTGTGTTTAATTGGTTGCCAGCGGAACTTAATTTCCGGTGCAGAGGCTGGTGCTTGCGGAATATGACGGCTTGAGGCATAGCCAAACAGCGCAAATAACACCACACAAACAGCGGCAACGTAGTTGGCATTCTCTGCTGAGGCAATGACGCCTGCGCCAAGAGTACCAATCAGAATGGCGAGAAAAGTCCCCGTTTCGACCAGAGCATTGCCTGGAACAAGCTCATTAGGTTTAAGTTGTTGTGGCAGTAGAGCGTATTTGACCGGACCGAAGAACGCCGATTGCGTGCCCATTAAAAACAACAAGAACAGCAAAATTAGGTAGCTTTGGGTGATAAAGCCAATCGCGCCTAACGTCATGATGGCGATTTCAGCCAATTTTACCTTGCGGATAAACCACGACTTTTCATATTTATCAGCCAAAATGCCAGCAGACGCTGAGAAAAGGAAAAAGGGCAGAATAAATAGACCAGCAGCTAAGTTAATAAATAAGTTACTAGAAACGGGCAGAGCGTTTGCGCCGGCGAAGGCGACAAACAACAGCAGTACGTTTTTAAAGATGTTGTCATTAAATGCCCCAAAAAATTGGGTAATAAAATAGGGCAGAAAACGTCGCTGTTTTAGCAGAGACGTTTGGCTTTGGTGGGGCATTACATTTCCTTATGTGTTACCAATTTTTCAGATAGTTAGATAACAGATTTTCGATGAGTTCTTTGCCATCAATAGGCTCAGCAGCAAAGAATTTGTCATCAACACTTAACAAGGTAATACCATGGACACCCGCCCAAAGTACACGACTGGCTTGTAATACTTCGTTTTCAGAGCGAGTAGGTGCTTGCTGTCTTAGCAATGCTTCCAGCATACCGGTCATATGATTGATGCGAGCATCTTGCCATTCAGGAAGTGGCTCACCATTCATATTGTGTTCAAAGATCAGTTGCCAACGATAAGGATGCTGCTGCGCAAAGTCATGGTAGCAGTAAGCTAACTCATAAAGTGCTTGAGATGGATCTGAGCATTTTGATACGACGGCTTTTGCCTCAGCAGCCAATTCGTCCAAAGTCTGCGCGACAACGTGCAGTAGTAGCAGGTTGTAGTTACCGAATACGTTAACCAAGGTGCTTGGTACATAGCCAATCATTTGGGCAATTTTGCGCAAGCTTAGTTCGTGGTGAGAGTTCTCATTGAGAAATTGTTTCACTGCGTTTAGCGTTAATGCGACCAATTGCTCTCGTGTATGGTCGTTTCTTCTAGCCATAATAAAAGTGGGATAATGAACGTTGTTCAATATTCTATGGAGGTGTTTTTTGAGCGTCAACTAGACAACCGACAAATTTGCAATATTCTGATACATGATTCCAGTTGCGGAATCTATCTTTCTTGTATCTATACAGCTAAGATTAAGATCCTAACTCAAAACTAATGCGAGTGGGTAAAATACTCAGTCCAGTACCCTAAAGGAAACACATGAAACGACTTTTTTCTCTAGTGGCGTTGTTGATGGTCTCTGTCGCCATCACGCCTGTAGCGGAAGCTAAAAAGTTCGGTGGTGGTAAGTCTTTTGGTAAAAGCTTCAAGACGGCGCCAGCGCCAAAGCAGCAGCAACAGAACACCAATACCATCGGTAAAGAGCAAGGCGCGAAGCCGGCATCAAGCAAAAAAGGCTTGATGGGTGGCATTTTAGGCGGTTTGCTTGCTGGTGGTCTATTAGCGGCATTCTTCGGTGGCGCGTTTGAAGGTATCCAGTTTATGGATATCTTGATCATGGGCTTGATTGCCTTTGTTATCTTCAAGCTAATGCGTGGATTACTTGCGTCTAAGCAGGGTAGCATCAACCATCAGCGTCAGCAGCATGCTTATGGTGGTTCTGCGCCTAAGTTTGAGCAACCAAACGTGCACAACTTTGAGCAACCACAAAACGTAAACCAAGGTGGCTTTGGCGGTTTTGGTGCGCAAAGCGATGTGCCACACAACTACCCACCAGGTTTTGACCAAGCGGCTTTCGTTAATGGCTCTCGTGAGCACTACCGTACAATTCAAGGCGCGTGGAACCATAACCAACTAGACACGATTGAAGAGTACGTGTCACCAAGCTTGTTTGCCGATCTAAAAGAAGAGCGTGCTAAGCTAGACGGTGATCAGCACACTGACGTAATGTACGTTGATGCAGAAATCGTACGTGCAGACTACGATGCAAGCAAAGCTCAACTAAGCTTGCAATTTAGTGGTCGCTACCGTGATGCAGTGGAAGGTATCGAAGAAGACATTACTGATATCTGGCACTTAGAGCGTGATTTAACTACGCCAAATGCACCATGGCTAATTGTTGGTATTCAAGGTTAATTGTTGACCTAGCTGGTCATCACCTTAAGTAAGATTGAACGCGCCTAAGCTGTTTGCTTGGGCGTTTTTTTATCTGTTAGTTAGCGTATACTAAGTGAAGTAAAATCAATAATAAGGAAAGTAAAGTGGCTGAATTCAAATATAAGAATCTATCTCAAGAGCAACAGGACAAACTCGATGCAGCGGTATTTCGCAAACTGTTGTCACACCTTGACGAAAACAAAGATGTTCAGAACATTGATTTAATGATTTTGGCAGGCTTTTGCCGTAACTGTTTCAGTAAGTGGTATAGAGCGGAAGCAGAAAATCAAGGTTTAGAGCTTGATATTGATGATGCACGCGAGCGCGTATATGGCATGACTTATGATGAATGGAAGCAGAATCATCAGCCAGCAGCGACACCTGAGCAGTTGGCTGCATTTGAAGCGCGCCAGAAGAAGTAATCTAGATTAGATAAAAGAAATGGGTATCAGCTGATACCCATTTTTAATTCATCGACTTACAAACGAGCTTGCGATTCAAACTCTGCCAATTTGAGGCGATATGGCTCAAGATCACCGATGTTTTCCGCCACCCAAGCTGGGTTGTAGTACGTATCTAAGTATCGTTCGCCGCTATCACACAATAGGGTCACAATAGAGCCAGTTTCTCCCTTTCGCTTCATTTCGCATGCTAATTGCAGAGCGCCAAAGACGTTCGTACCGGTAGATGCACCTACTTTACGACCGAGTTTAGTCTCTAGCCATTGTGCAGTTGCGACAGACGCCGCATCAGGTACTTTACGCATTTCATCAACCACGCCTGCAATAAAGCTGGGTTCAACGCGGGGGCGACCAATGCCTTCTATTTTACTGCCTTTGTCGGATGTAAGAGACGTATCACCCGATTGGTAGTAATCGAAGAACACTGAGTTGTCTGGATCAACAACACACAGCTTAGTGTCGTATTGCTGAAAACGGATAAAGCGACCGATGGTCGCGGATGTACCGCCAGTTCCTGGGCTCATGACGATCCACTGAGGGATAGGATGGTCTTCAAGTTTCATTTGGTTAAAGATAGAGTCAGCAATATTGTTGTTACCACGCCAGTCTGTCGCTCGCTCTGCATAGGTAAATTGGTCCATATAGTGACCATCAAGCTCTTTGGCTAATCGGCGTGATTCGTCGTAAATTTGATCCGAACGTTCAACAAAATGCGCCTTACCGCCATAGAACTCAATTTGTTCAATTTTTTTGCGGGCGGTATGTTTTGGTACTACAGCGATAAAAGGTAAGCCGAGTAAGCGCGCAAAATAGGCTTCAGAAACAGCCGTACTACCAGAAGAAGATTCAATGATGGTGGTTTTGGGACCGACCCAACCATTACTCAAAGCATAAAGAAATAGCGAGCGAGCTAAACGATGTTTAAGCGATCCCGTCGGGTGGGTACTTTCATCTTTTAGATAAATATCAATGCCATTCACGCATGGTAAGTCGAGCTTGATCAAATGGGTGTCCGCTGAGCGCTGATAATCGGCTTCGATTTTTCGTACGGCGTTATTTGTCCATTCTCTTTGGTTTAACATGAGCTTTCTCCTCGAATCTTTTTACAATAATTTAACTCTAAATGAGGAGAATGTGTTTTCCTTGTTTACTTTATTTTGCGCTCTTTGTGGAAATAATTTCTCTTCATGCGCTTCATTGTAGTGTGTTTGTTATTTTAAATGCATTTGGAGTAGAAAATGGCGTAGTTTTGACTCAATTTCCTACGCCATATTAAGGTTGAAGAGATGCGTTAATCGGTAAAACGCATCACACCTTCTTGTACTGCCGTTGCCACTAGATCACCCTGACGATTGTAGATTTCGCCGCGTACAAGACCACGAGTGTTGCTTGCGGTTGGGCTATCAATCACGTAGAGCAACCATTCATCCATCTTAAATGGGCGGTGGAACCAGATTGAGTGGTCAATTGTGGCGACTTGCAGTTTTGGTGTGAGTAGAGAAACACCGTGTGGGTGCAGTGCTGTCACTAGGAAGCCCCAATCAGATGCGTAACCCAGTAGGTATTGATGAATGAGCTGATTATCAGGCAGTTCGCCATTGGCTTTCATCCATAGGTATTGCTTAGGTTCGGTTTTTTCTGGTTTGAGTGGGTTAACCACGGTGACCGGACGCATTTCGATTGGCTTCTCACCGCAGAAGGTTTTTTGCAGCTTTTCTGGTAAGAAGTGTGCAATTTTCTCTGCTAGTTGAGACTCAGAGGCAAAATTTTCCGGACCAGGGATGTTGGGCATGGTGTTTTGATGCCCAAACCCAGGCGCTTCACCATGATAAGAGGCGGTAAGATAGAAAATCGGACGCCCATTTTGAATCGCTTTCACACGTCGAGTGCTAAAGCTGCGCCCATCACGTAAGTTTTCTACATCATAAATAATTGGCTTTTCAGGATCGCCAGGGTAGAGGAAGTAGCTGTGAAAAGAGTGAACCGTGCGATCAGAAGCCACAGTGTAACGGGCTGCAGATAACGCTTGTCCAATCACCTGACCACCGTAGACTTGAGGTAACCCGAGGTTTTCACTTTGTCCACGGAACAATCCCTCTTCTAATTTTTCCAACTGCAGCAAGCTTAGTAGCTCGTTTAGTGGTTTACTCATGATGTTGTTATCCAATCAATTTTACTAAGTATTACTCTTAACATTAGCCTATAGCGAAAGTGACGTTAGCATCAAGTTGTTTGGTCAATCGCTAGAGAAAACTGACACAGTCAAGAATTGGTTAAGAGTGTGCAAATCCTCATGACACTATGCACAATCACGACTATAATTTTCCCGTATTCCATATCAATTAAATCTCATAGTGAGGCATTATGAAAAAAGCACTGATGTTGATGTCGTCGGTTCTGTTCGGAGCAGTTTTAATGGGTTGTCAAAGTGAACCAACATCACAAGTTCAAATGCAGCAATCGGTAACAGGTACAGTGGCTTACCGTGAACGCATTATGTTGCCTGAAAATGCGGTTGTCACAGTGCGCCTACAAGATATTTCATTAGCGGATGCGCCAGCCAAACTGGTTGCTGAGCAGGTAATGGAAACCGAAGGTAAGCAAATTCCTTTCGCGTTTACGCTAAACTATGACGCAGACACGATCCAACCGGGTCATACTTACGCGGTAAGTGCACGTATTGAGGTGAATGGTAAATTGCGCTTCACTACTGACACGGTTTACCCAGTTATCACTGATGAAGCAAAGACTCAGCATCGTGATTTGATGCTAGTTGGTGTAGGTCGCTAATTTCGTCAATTATCTGAGTTGATGAGACTAAGCACCTTCTCGCTGGTGCAATCAATGGCAGCCTAGGGCTGCCATTTGTATTTTCTCAAGTTAACTTTTCCCACTTCACTGCACTCGATACCCTCAGCAAGTAACTTTGCTCGTTGCCGGTCAAGATCATGACCTTTAAGTGAAATTTTTCCTTGGCTATTTAACACCCGATGCCAAGGTAGCTTCGAGCCCTCAGGAAGGTTGCTTAGTGCTTTTCCTACATGACGTGCATACCCCGGATAGCCAGCTAATTTGGCAATTTCACCGTAACTGATGACTTTTCCTTCGGGAATTTGGTGAATTACTGCAAAGATTTGCGCTAAAAACTGATCCATACTTAATCCTGTATCCAAGTTTTTCTGATTATTGAGGTAACTTGGTACTGCACCGTGGTTTAATTAGTCGAAATAGCAAAGGGATGCTTCGACACTATTTTTGCAATGAATGCATTTTAAACTAAATCACCGATTTCGATAATTCCAGGAAGGAATAAGGAGCGGGAATGTTGTTTTCTACCCTACAGTTTTTTATTGCTGCACTACTGGCTGTGGTGTGCGCACGAGTGCTCGGCGTTAGTGAAGGAGAGATCCCTTTAGTCGCGGTATTGGTGCCAGCGTTGTGGCTAATCCAAAAGCGCAGTTTCGCTTCGGCTGTGTTTTTTGTCTCGGTGCTAGCCTATGGTCTCACCTTACCCCATCAACCGATTACTTTATCGGTTAGTGTTTGGATTCTCTTCCCTTTGTTGATGGTCATCTTTTCTAAGCGCTCTAACATGATTGCCGTAGCGATATCGGCGCTGATTGTTGTTACGTTGCAAGTAGGGATCATGTCGACTCAAACGGCGGGAAAACTCGAAGGGTCAGCGGTTATGACGGGCTTTCAGACTCTCGCTGTGATTTTGATTTGGTGGTCTGTTAGTCATTGGAAGCCGGCGAAAGAACATCGTTGGTGGGTACTAGTATTGCTGTTACCGTTATGGGTTGCGCAGTTTACTTACGGGATTTTGTTTGCGCTTTCAGCAATTGGCATTATGTCGACGCTCGAAAATCTTCTTAAAGTCAAAAGCTTTAAATGGGGCAAGCTATTATGTTGGACTTTGCCCACGGTAGGCTTTGCTGCTTTGGTGATTAGCCCACAAGTAGACGTACCAAACCCAGTATTTGTCGTTTGGTTGTGTCTACTCGGAACGGCGTGGATCACGGACTATATATTACAAAGTGTCGAGTACAACGAAGAAATATGAATGGAGTTGCTATTAACGTTTGTTGTTGATAACAATTTTATGACACAATCGACGCTTAAATATACAAAAAGATGTGGCGAGTAAGCTTTTCAACCATTTGAATTAAGTGAACGTTTGCCAGTAGAACATCTTCAATCAGTCACAATGGTCAGGTAAAGTTTGCTTCGAGCTGTATTTCTATTGATAGCATTATTCATTTCACTGCCATCCGCTTATGCTGAAAAAAGCATCAAAGTAGGGATGGAGGCGGATGATATTGTTACCCGAACATTATTTGACTCGGTGGCATCCGAGTTTGACGTTACGATTGAATATATCTACTACCCAAGTTTCAACGATATCCTGACCGCAGTTGAGATTGGGGAGAGTGATTTTGCTGCGAATGTTACCTTTACCGATCAGCGCGAAGAGCGCTTTGACTTCTCTAGTCCTACCAATATCGAATATACCTATCTTTATAGCTTAGCTGGTGCAACACTCTCTTCGATACAGCGGGTCGGAGTGCCGAAGGGTACGATATATGGTGCGTTAATCGCGAAAAACTATCCCGATATTGAGCAAGTGGAATATCAAGGTCAACTTGAAGCCAAGCGCTTGCTTGAGCAGGGATTAGTTGACGGCATCGTTGACGCGATTAATCAGTTAAAACCGATGCTATCGGCGGGTTATGATGCTGAGCTGCTTAATCACCAGATCTCAATCAAACCGGTGTCGCTCATTGCGACAAAAGGTAAACATAAGCAGCAGCTTGAGCAGTTCCAACAATTTATCCATACCGCACAAGTGCAAAAAGCCTTGAGAGAGTCGGTCGAGGGCTATCAATTTCAACTTCGTCGTGAAGCTTTACGTAATATGGTCACTCGAGCGGGTATTGACAGAAATCAACCGCTGAAAGTGAAAATAGAGCATATTGGTCAGTATGCGACTTATCACGATAATGGCAAAGTGACGGGAGTGACGCCAGAGGTACTGTTTTCTGCTTGCCATATATTGCAGCTAAATTGCCAACTTGTCAGTCATGCTGAGGAGACATGGGAATCGATGTATGGTGACTTTTTAGCGGAAAAGATTGATATGTTGTCTCCGCTTGCCATATCTGAACCTCGCAAAGAGATCGCAAACTTTAGTAAGCCTTATTACACCTCGACAGGTATCGTACTTAAGCGAGAGGGTTATAAAGATAATGTTTACAGTAATATTTCAGAGCTGATCGTTGAAAGAATAGGCGTCGTCAAAGACGATATTTACCATGAAGTCTTAGCGAAAATGCTGCCGCAGAAGAAGCTCTATACCTATCCCAATAATGCGGCTCGAGTTGCCGCGTTATTAAACCGAGAAGTCGACTACTTGGTTATGTCCCGCTCGAGTTTTAATAAGGTATTACGAGAGTCGAAGACGTTACTGCCAATTACTGAGGATAAGTTAATTGGTGAGGTTTACTATACGGACATCGCAATTGGGTTTAACAATGATGAGAAAGGGGCGGTTTTAGCTTCACTGTTTTCTCAAGCGATCACCATGTTGGATTTAGAGCGAATTATTAATAAGCACTACATTCAGCCTGATTGGAAAGCAACCTTACAGAGTGAGCAAAAACTGGCGCGTTTAAGTCTGGTTGTTTTCTTTGTCGCGTTGGCCGCGTCTTTAATTGCGAGCTTCTATCTTAACCAGCAATCTAATACGGATAATCTGACTCGTCTTAAGAATCGCAGAGCGTTAAAACGTCGATTTAGTAAAGGTGTACCCGCAGAAGTGACGTTAGTCTATTTGGATGTGAACAAATTTAAACCGATTAATGACACCTATGGGCATGAAGTGGGCGATCAAGTCTTGCAAGAGTTGTCGAGAAACATTAATCGATATTGGAAAGGGCAGAGTTATCGTATTGGTGGCGATGAATTTATTTTGATTGGCACACCAAATGGCTATGATCTAAGCCACGCGCTCTTACATTTGCAGAAGATCCGTTTTACTTCTTTGAGTAATGATATTGCGCTCGAAGTTTCGGTCGCATTTGGTGTTTCTAAGCCGCGAGGAACAAGTATGACGCTTGAAGCGGTAATGCATGAAGCTGATTTATCGATGTATTCGAATAAGCGCAAAGCGAATGTGATTGAATCACGCCGCTTACGTAATGAATTGGCTTCATCGGCTAGGTAGCTAGATAGTTGTTTAACTTATTGCAATTGTTCAATTTTGTATCGATTTCTCGCGGGTTCGGTCAAAAGCTCACCATTCAATGCAAGATCTCCAAATTAATTGGCTTATAGGCTTGCAATGACCGCAGTGATACCAGATAATCCCCTCACTCTCTGGTTATACAGAGATGAACTATGGAGGCCTGGTCCTCCCGCAACAATAGCTCGTGAACTCGGTCAGGTCCGGAAGGAAGCAGCCGCAGCGGGTGACTTGTGTGCCGGGATGTGGCTGGGTCTCCACCCAATTTAGAAAAGCCGCTTCTTGTAAGCGGCTTTTTGCTATCTGGCGCTTATCAATTGGCTGAAATATTGAAGGGGCGCAGTTCCTTAGATTAGAAGCACCCCAACCATCGTTTGTCTCAGCTTATTTTAGAGGCAATACCGTGGTGAACTTAAGCGATTCCATCGCGAACGTAGACGTTACGTTAGTAAGCCCTTCTACTTGGTTTACCAACTGCTTGTAGAAGCGGTCAAAGGCTGCCATGTCTTCCACTTGCACTCGCATCATATAATCGTATTCACCAGCCATACGGTAGAAGTCCATCACTTCTGGCATATCGAACACGGCAAGCACGAACTTCTCATACCATGCATGAGAGTGGTCACAAGTTTTTACCTGAACAAAAGCGGTAAAGTTAACGCCAATTTTCTCAGGGTCTAGTAGGGCAACACGCTTGGTAATTACGCCTTCTTCTTCAAGACGCTTCAAACGCTTCCAACAAGGTGTCGTTGTTAAGTTAACGGTTTTCGCTAACTCATTAAGAGGCATTGTTGCATCTTCTTGTAGGGCTGCCAGTAATAGGCGATCGACCTTATCCAGTTTTACTCGTTCTGCCACCATTTCCTCACATTGTCTTCAAACTTCATAAAGTAAATATTACTCTTAATTTACAATAACGGAGAATTTGATGTGATCTGTCTCACATTTCTTATTTTCGCTGTTATCGCTTAGCTATAAAGAGTATTTGGGATCAAATTATCCCTATTTTACTCACTAATGAATAGAATAATTTTCTCTTTTTGGTTGGATATCGAGAATAATTGGCAAAAAATTTCTTCAAGTATTGGATTAGAATAGAACCAAATCGAGGTCCCTCTGACCCAAAGCTATAACTATTACTTGAAGCGAGCCAATACATGAAACAACACTTATGGCCATTATTTATTGATGTTATTCATCGTGAAGTCGTCCCTGCCCTTGGTTGTACTGAACCAGTCTCAGTTGCACTCGCAACTGCAATCGCAATTGACCGCCTAGGTATCAAACCTGAAGCTAGCTCAGTGAACATTGAAGCAATCGTTTCTGCCAACCTAATGAAAAATGGTATGGGCGTAGGTATTCCAGGGACCGGTTCTGTTGGTCTTAACATGGCAGCGGCTATCGGTGCTGTTGCAGGTGACCACACTGCAAACCTTGAAGTACTTAAAAACGTAACTGCGGATGACGTTGCCGTTGCGAAACAGATGTTGGAAAACAAGCAAGTGACCGTGGGTGTTGCTGATGTGGCGAACATTCTGTATGCCAAAGTAACGGTGTTTTATCAAGACCGCAGCGTAGCTGTGACTATCGCTGATGGTCACACCAATATTATTGCGATTGAAGAAGATGGCATCACCATCTTTAAAGCTGAGCCGCAAGAGAAAAGCGAGCAAGTCGTTAGCGCGAATCCTTTTGCAGAAGCAACCGCTAAAGATGTGTATGATTTTGCAATGAATGCTGATCTAAACGATATTCGATTTATTGAACAGGCCAAAGTGCTAAACACAGAACTTTCTGAAGAAGGTCTAGCAGGTAACTACGGCTTAGAAATCGGTGCCACATTCCGTAAAAATGAGCAGCGCGGCTTATTGTCAGGTGGCCTTCTAACAGAGGTGTTAGTTCGTACTTCTGCCGCATCTGATGCGCGTATGGACGGTGCAATGAAGCCAGCCATGAGTAACTCAGGTTCAGGTAACCAAGGTATTGCGGCAACTATGCCTGTCGTTGCCAGTGCCGAGTTCTTAAAAGCAACAGAAGAGCAGACTATTCGTGCGTTAATGCTTTCACACTTAATGGCGATTTACGTTAAGAGTTACCAGAACAAGCTATCAGCGCTTTGTGGTGCGACAACGGCATCTATGGGCTCTGCAGCGGCGATTACTTATCTACTTGGTGGCGACTATGAGAAAGTGAGTGCATCGATCTGTAGTATGATTGGTGACGTTGCTGGTGTTATTTGTGATGGCGCAAAAACGTCTTGTGCAATGAAAGTGTCTTCATCAGCCAGTTCAGCGGTTAAAGCAGCATTGATGGCGATCGATGGTATTCGAGTGACAGGTAATGAAGGTATTGTGGCGAATGATGTCGACCACTCTATTATCAATCTTTCTGCGTTGGCAAATGGCTCGATGACTCAAACGGATGTACAGATCCTTGATATCATGATGCAAAAGTAATCGATTCAACACTTCATTCAAACCAAGCTTTCTATCAACTAAGATAGAAGCTTGGTTTTTCTTTTTTAGCGCAGCGACCATGACCACGTTTTGCGCTTTTGCTGATGTACTTCAGCCTTTATCTCTAAGCTTTTTTTCCCTTTCGCTATTACAGCTTCGGCTCCGCTCTTCTGTGTAGATTCTTAATACAGTGACAGCCAACCAAAGCGCGATCCCCTAGTTTTGCTTTGAACTTTCTTCTCACTAATTCTCGCTATTATGACAACATTAGAATGTGGATATGGATGGAATTTGTACGTCTGGCTTTAAGTGTTGCTTAAAATGTGATTAATGAAAGCTATGGTTCCATATTTAAAGGGTTTGTTTAAATTACTTTTCTACTTATATGGAGCAAATGATCATAATATCATTCAAATAAATTGTAAAAATGCACACTTAATTTTAATTTGAATGTGTTGTGTTTGTTTTTCTATGTTTTCTGTTTTTCAGCTTGTCGGGAAATGATGAAAGTGTGAAGCGCATCTCGTATAGTTGATATCAAATCTAGCACATAAAAAACGTAGGAAGGTGAAGTCGATCAAGCTTTTCAAACCATTTAGTTATTCGCCAATTGATCTAAATCAGCACAAAAAAAAGACCTTTTTCAGATTGTGGTTTTAAAGAATTTTTTCCTATCTTAGCCCTGTTTCGTGATATTTTTAATAAACAATTTCTATAAAAGCTCGAGTATGCTCCTACCTAAATCGAGACGGACGCTGTGAAGCGTCTGCGGATACCAATAACAAAATTAATCTAATGGAACAATATTATGAGTGAAACTGTACAAGCTGTCCCTACCAGCAGCACCAAAGACACCAGACAACCATATGAACGCGCAAATATGACCAAACAAGAATGGCAAAAAGCGATTAAGTTCGACAACGTCGATATTGGTTGGGTGGTAATGAGTATCGGTATGGCGATTGGTGCTGGTATCGTATTTTTACCAGTTCAAGTTGGTGTAATGGGTCTATGGGTATTTCTCCTTTCTTCGGTTATTGGCTACCCGGCCATGTACCTATTTCAAAAACTTTTTATTAATACCTTAGCTGAATCGAAAAAATGTACTGACTACCCAGGCGTAATTGAAGGTTATTTGGGTAAAAACTGGGGTGTAGCACTGGGTGTGCTTTACTTCTTAATGTTGGTCATTTGGGTACTTGTGTATTCATTGGCGGTAACCAATGATAGTGCTTCATACCTACACTCATTTGGTGTGACTGAAGGTCATTTAAACGACAACGTATTCTATGGTTTAGCACTTATTTGTGTGCTGGCGTTTATCGGCTCAAAAGGTGAGAAGCTTCTGTTTAAATTGTCTGGTTTTATGGCAGTGACAGTACTATCTCTTGTTGCGGTAATGGGTATTCTACTGGTTGCTCGTTGGGATATGGCAAACATTCCTGCTATTGGTGACTTTGGTCCAATGCTTAAGAATGCAATCATTACTCTACCATTTACGCTCACCTCTATTCTGTTTATTCAGTCGCTTAGCCCAATGGTGATCTCTTATCGTTCACACGAGAAATCAATTGAAGTAGCGCGTTACAAAGCAGAACGTGCAATGAAAATCGCTTTCTCTATTCTGTTTGTCATCGTGTTCTTCTTCGCAGTGTCATTTACTTTTGCGATTAGCCAAGAGCAAGCTGCAGAAGCAATGAACAAGAACATTTCAGCTCTAGCAATCATTGCACACTACTTCCCAGGTAGCTGGGCGACGGTAGCGGGTATCGTGATTAACATCTTTGCGGTAGTGACCTCTTTCTTTGGTGTGTTCCTAGCGTTCCAAGAAGCTTGTCGTGGTCTAGCGATGAACATCTTGCTACGTAGCCGTGATGAGTCTCAAATCAACAAAGAGCTAGTAAACAAACTAGTAACCGTGTTCATCATCCTACTAGCTTGGTCAGCGATTGCACTGAATGCGCCGATTCTATCGTTTACTTCAATCTGTAGCCCAATCTTCGGTATGGTAGGCTGCTTGATTCCTGCTTACCTAGTACACAAAGTACCGCACCTACACAAATACAAAGGTGCAGCAACTAACCTAATTATCGTAACGGGTATCCTATTGTGTATCTCTCCGTTACTGGCGTTCATGTAATGACGTTACCTAATTAACAGTAGAAGTAAAGCGGCTCAAATGAGCCGCTTTTTTTGTCTCGTCAATCCCTGAATCCACTGATAGAGTAAGCGATATAACGCTAAATTGCGGATTAATCAGCCGCACTCACTCTAGGAATTAACGTGGAATTTTTACAATGCGACTCAAGTCAGGTACCGCTTGAGTTACTACTAGAGGCCGACCCTAGCGAGCAGAGTATCGCCTCATATTTACATGACAGCTGGTGTTTTATCGCCAAAGAGCCAAACGAAGTATTTGCTGCTTGTGTGATGAAAGTAATACGTGACGGGGTAGTAGAGATTTTTAATGTGTCCGTCTCTCCCTGTAAGCAGCAGCAAGGTATTGGCACTCAGTTACTGCGGCATGTGATAGCACAGATGGCAGACAAAGGCATCAATAGACTGGAGTTAGGGACAGGAACATTTGGCTATCAGTTAACCTACTACCAACGCTTGGGTTTTCGTGTTGATTGCGTGCTGAAAAATTATTTCTTGGATAACTACCCAGAAGCGATCTTTGAAAATGGTATTCAACACCAAGATATGTTGCGCCTTTATTTGAATCTTGAGGAGTAGTGATGGAGATTGATTTTGCTCGCCTAGAACAACAGCTTGTGCAGTTCGTTAAGGATGAGATGGTGCAAGATTCTGCCCATGATTTAGCGCATATTCAACGTGTAGTAAAAACGGCGAAACAGCTTTGCAGCCTTGAAGGGGCAAACTTGGCGATCGTACTGCCAGCGGCTTATTTGCATGACTGCGTTGCAGTGGCGAAAAATCATCCAGATCGCGCCAAGAGCTCATTATTTGCGGCTGATAAAGCAATCGAGTTGCTCCGCAGTATTCACTATCCTGAAGTATTGTTAAACGATATTCACCATGCGATCGTCGCGCACAGTTTTAGTGCTCAAGTTGAGCCTAAAACATTAGAAGCCAAGATTGTTCAAGATGCGGATCGACTGGATGCATTAGGTGCCATTGGTGTGATTCGCTGCATTCAGGTGAGCACGAGTTTAGATGTCGACTTGTATCAAGCAGAAGATCCGTTTTGCCATCATCGTCAGCCCGATGATCGACAGTACACCGTTGATCATTTTTACACCAAATTGTTCAAACTGAAAGAGACCATGCGCACTGAGTCTGCTCGAGTAGAAGCAGAAAAGCGCACGGAGTTTATGCAGGAGTTTTTGCAGCAATTCTCTTATGAAATTTAAGTCGGTGATGGAGCCACCGACTTAAGAGCATACTGGTTTAGATCTCAGTTGTCTTGTTTTAGGAGATAGTGAGTATTCTTGACGTAAAAAAGGTCGCCCGTGGGCGACCTAGAGGTTTACAAACTTGTGTAACTCAGTGGAGATTTAGGTGCTGTTGGCAAGTCTAGTTGGTTGAGCGTAGCTAAGCCATTTGATGTAATACCACCGCTATAGTCACTTTCACCATTTGGCATATCTGCTTTCACTTCGCCTGGGTTCCACTGCAAGAAGAAATCACGCAGGTCATAGCCTGATGCGTATGACGCACAGACCATCATGGTGTCGCTCGCATTTAAGCCTGTAGCTTGTTGATTACAGTAGTTGGCATCTTCAGCAAATGTTTCGCCACGAGCCATACGGTGCATTAACTTAAATAGATTCCAACCTTGTTTCTCTGTATCAAACACTGTAGGCAATACGTCAGCGCTGTACCATTTATTGATATCAAAGTGATCTTCGGCCCAAAGTTTTAACTGACCAAACATCACCAAACGAATACCAGCATCCGCTTCACTCCAAGCATGACCGCCATGCATTGACATCCAAGTGTCCATTTTTTGAATATCAAGCTTGATACGTGTCATCTCAGGCAGATCTTCGCGTAATTCCTGCATGTAAAGTGCGAGAATATTGTTGGTCACTTCGGTTGAACCCGCAACACTGAATGGAGCAGCGGCTAGGTTATGTCCAACTTCATGCCACAGCAGCCAATCATTTACCGGATTGGTTGGAATGGTTGTTGCGTTCACATTGAATGATGAGCTCTGAACTGGGTAACCTGAGTGAGCTGCACCAATTGAGATTTGACGATCATTTACGAAGTGATGACGGTGTTCAGGTAGTACACTAGGGCTAGTGAATCGGCGGTGATCACCAACCAGTTCGTTTTGATCGCGCCCATAGAAATCGCTAGCTGCATTCGCAAAGCGGTTTATATCTACTACGAAACTTCTAACCTTCTCTGCATTTTGAACGTTTTTAACTGGAGTGGTATAGATAAAGTGACCAGTGTCAATATCCGCTAGCGGTACGTCATCATTGTAGCCATGCAACCACGCGTCATTTTTCCAGTACGATCCTTTAACTACATTATCAAACTTGTATGTAACCGTCGCTTGCTCTTGGCTAGCGGCAGGAGAAATGTAAATTAAACCACCGTAAGGTACTTTGAACGTTAACGATGAACCATTGTAAGCAAAGCTTGTTTCCACTCGAGGCGGACGGTTAAGCGCAAGTTCATGGTTGTTTCGCCCTGTCAGGTCATCAACTAAAGCTACCGTAATAGTACCAGCGGTACCGCCGGTTACTGTTACGTTTTCCAGTTGTGGAGCCCATAGACCTGTCGCTTGGCGGTTATTGGCTGCAAACGTCACAGGGTTACGGTATGTCTGGATAGTCGCATCAGCTGATGTGCCTATTTGTTTAGGGCGACCAGGGTATACGGTAGTATCGACAACAATATCGTGATCCCAGTATGAACGACCCAGCATGATACGGGTTAGTGGCTTCTCCATGTAATTGAGCGGATAGCTTGGGTTTAGCTCGCCGTTCGCATGGATTAGATTGTTATCCACTAAAGACTGTCCGAGTTCATCAGGACATGCGACATTGGCACCTTGTTGATGGGCATTGCTGGTATAGCAGTTTAGGAATTGAACTAACGTTTGGAAACCTAGTTCATCTTGCACTGAACTATCGTATTGGTAATTTTCGTTGTTCCATAACCAAATTGATAGGTTGTCATAGACCGCGTTGAGTTCTGCGCTTGGTAAGCGTTCACCTTGCTGTGACTTGGTGCGGTAGTACAACTCATGGTTGTAAAGCGCCGTGATGTTGTCGCCAAGGTTAGCGGCTTTAACCATCGCAGCCACCACTTCTTGGTTCATAGGATAACGAGTGAAGTCTGGACGCAGGTAGTTACCGCGAGTTTGAATGCCATGCCCCTCACGGTACTCAATACAGTTAACTTCGTATTCGTATGGGTCTTTACATACAGGCGCTTGAGGGAACTCTTTTTTTATCTTTGCGATAGCCGCAAGTTTTTCTTCTTCACTGTTTACTGCAAAAAACGCGTATTCACCTTTAGCCTCGTTGTTTGCATCTTTAAAGCGAGGGATTTCCAATGTTGGCATATCGACAGGACCAGGCCATACCACAGTCCCTTTGCCTTCAGCGTTCTCTTCGATAGTGATCTTGGATGTATCCGCATAGCGCTCGTATACGACTAGTCCACCGGTTAATTGTGCATGAACGTTAGGCGCGATATCGCCATGACAGTAGTAACTAGAACCACAGTAAGCTTGGCGAGTGAAAACGGTATTACTTTCACCAACCGCCATACCTGCTGAGTCAAACAGGCGAGCGATAGGCTCTGGGTTACGAGGACCAATGGCTTCCATTACCAAAATGTTACCGCCATTGCTGACGTAGCGAATTAAGTCACTAATGTCTTCTGGAGTTAGAATCGGCTTATCAATATTCGCCAAAGTCGCTTTTGTTTCATAGCCACTGGTTAATTGCTCATAACCTTGCAAAATCAGAATTGGTGTAGTCTCAGGGATTAAATCACCAAATTGACCACTTGAGTAGTATTCGTAATTGCTGAAACCAAAACTCGGGCTAACGAAAAATGGATAAGTTTTATCTGCTTTCCATGTTTCAAATGCATAGCCAAGTTCGATATTCGAAGCAATGGTTTTATTTTTGTATTCTGTGTCGAACCAATTGAACATATTGGCGAAGAAAGTCGCCATCGAACCATCATCATTGCGGCTATCAGCGGTTTGTTCTTCGAATGTTCCTTTGTAATTACAGGCTTGTTCTTCGCCGTTAATGCTTAGCTCTGCGCCTGCCCAGTAGTTGTCTGGACAAGAGATGATGCTTGGGTACATAGAGTTACCCATATAGACGATTTTACCTGAACCAATTTCGCCACTCGCAACGAACGGTAGGTTAAAAGTAACATTGTCCTTTGCTAGCTTCATCGGGCGCTCAAGCTCGATAGTTGAATTGCTATCAAGGACGGTGGCATCAACAAAGTAAGCTTTTTGATCTTTACCTGAACCACGAGTCCAAGCCGCTTCCTCGCCAAACCCAAGCCAGTGACTGTTGTCGTTACGAGCCATCATGATAGGGAAAGCACGGTTAGATAGGTTGAGTGCGCGTTGACCACGAGCCGAACCGCTCGCGCCATACCAAGAGTAGGTGTCATGGAATACGTGGAATTGATCAACTTGCTTGTATAGGGCGGTCAGGGTATCGGTTACATAACCACCAGATTGCATTGAAACTGTTTTTGATTGATCAAACATGCGGCTAAACTGGTAGCTTGAAGCTTTGTTAAGTTCAGCATCAATCAGTGCTGCCAGACCTGTGTTAAATTGCGCGCTGAATTCGTCTGGTGTTTTGAACCCAGTTGGGTTGCCTTTATCATCAAGTAAGGCAGCACCATTCGGCAGGGATAGGTTAATCACTTCGTTGATAACGTTAGGATACAAAGCAAACACTTCGTGAACCTTCGGACCAAAAGTGATCGTTTCTGCTGAAGAATCTGTATCGTAGCGTTCAGCGAGTTGTTGGATATTTTGTTGAACAACTGTATTACCAGTCACATCGGTTAGTTTGTAACTGACTTGGTTACCTTTCACTTTACCAAAATTAAACGTGTCGATACCGAAAGTGATCTCTTCACCCCATACAAACTCGAATTGACCGTTTTCGTCTGTCGTGCCACGTTTGCTACGCGTATAGAATTGAACACCTGCGATCGGTTTTTGTCCACTGATGTCGGTCAGAGTAGCTAGTGTTGGTAATGCACTTTCGGAACTCGGCTTATAAGCTAGGTTTTCTTCAACATTCGCAGAAACAAACGCACCTTCTTGACCAAACTTGTCATCATTTGTTCCGGTTGATACTTCAGGTATTACAGTGTCATCAACGTGAGACGATGGCGCTTCACCGGTATTTTCTTCAGGTTGTGGGGTTAAGAATTCTTTTACCAAGGCTTCATCATCAAGGTTTTGATAAACCTCGGCAATATCAAAACTGTTGATTTCTTCTAAGCAGATGCGATTTTCACTTGGACAGGTGCTTACTTTACGTAGAACGGCATGAGCATTACGCGAGTGATCCCCGTCAATGACCATCGACTCTGATGGTATAGTCTTTAAGTTAGATTCTTGCTTGTAGACAAATGGTGGGAAGCTAGCTAATTCAACATTGCCAAAATAGCAACGAATGTCGTCACCATAAGCCAATGTAATTTTAGCCTCTTCACCAAGGACTTCACCGTTACAAGAAACGTCACCAGAAATAATTTGCCCACCCACGCTTAATTTAGAGCTGAAATGGGTAGGAATGACTACTTCAGGGACTTCAGGCCCGGTGGGGGTTTCAGATGTAACATTGATGCTGTCATCATTACAGCCCGCGATAAGCGCAGCTGAAATGGCGCTTACAATAAATTTGATCTTCATTCAGAAATTACTTTATCTTAACCTATTAAATTTATTGGGATTTTAAAGGTCTGGGATAGGGTTAACTAATTATTAATAATTGTTGTAACCATAGGTATAATTTATTGTGATAGTGCGATTTTGTCAGGGTTATCCTACAAATTTGAGCCAATTTGTAGGGGTGATTTAAATATTGGTTCAAAAGATATTTGTCAGGCGCAAATCATATAAAAAAAGTCCCCGCAGGGACTTAAGATTGAGTTAGATTTTCAAGGATAGTTTGATGTAATTGTTCGTAATTGGCTTTCTCAAGTTCTTCTGGATCCATCAATTGACGAAGTACCAAATCACATTGGGTGACGACATGTTTAAGCAAATTGATATCTGCCTCTCGGGGGAGTCGTTTGGCGAGAATTTTAATGATACTCATGCTAACGGTTTGCAAGAATGGGCAGCGCGTGTTGATCTCAATGTAAATCTTGATCAACTCGGTTAGTGTCATTTTATTCGCTTGAATGTACTTATGCTTGCTTTCAAGCCATTGCAGTTTTTCGGTATTGGCTTGTTGTAATTGTTTGAGCATCGTCATCTGGCTGGCATAGATGTGCTCGTTTTGATTACGTTGAATACTCTCGCTGCATTTAGGGATTAGCTTATTGAATTCGGTATCAAAACTCATCTGATTGAGTAGCCAAGCAAATTGATTGAATGGATAGAAGTGAGCCAAACCAAGTTGGCGATGAACTTGATTGAGCTTGCTAATCGCCAAACGATACTGCTGTTCCTCTAGAGCAATGTGCGCCAATATAAGATCGAGCTCTGCTTTGAGTTTCTCCGCTTCTTTCATACCCGCGATATGGGTATAAAGGCTCTTGGCTTCATTTAAACGTGAAACTTTTTCTTCTGGAGCGCAGTTGTGGCATGAATAGAGAATGACACGAATCAGGTTTAGTTTGGCATAAACCGTATTTCGGTAAGTCTCTTTGTTGATCTCCATGTAAATACGATAACGCTCTAGGGCGTTTTGGTAGTCGCCGACTGCAAGACATAAATTGCATATGACTAATTCGCGATCTGAGTTGCCGCGTACCATTTTACTCGCAAGTTCAAAATGACGAATTGCGGTTGGAATTTCATTGTTGATCAGGCTAAGGTTGGCTGCTGCTGTGCGCAGCACGGTACTGTTTGGCTTAGAGGCTAACATCTTATTGATCATGTTTTGCGCGGTTTTCTTCTCTCCTAAATGCATCAGAGAGTTAGCAAGACCAATGGTTGCCCAATCATATTCTTTGCGTGCGAGGATGCTTTCATAAAGCTGCTTTGACTCGTCATGGAGTTCAAGTCGGCTTAAAAACTCACCTTTAAAACGCGAAATAGTGAAGTGATATTCTGGATAAAATGGCAGCAGTTCATCACAGAGCGCCAGCCCTTCCTCAAACTGGTGCTTTGACTGCATTTTGTAGAGTTTATACAGCGTGTGTTTGCGATTGATAGCTGAGGTGACGCGTTCTTTCAACGACATGACGTTAAATGGTTTCAGCAGATAATCGTCAGGTTTAAGTTCTACTATTGAATGTACTACCGTAGCGGAACTTTCACCAGTGATAAGAACAAACACAGATTTGTCGTGCAGCAAACCGTGGTGTTTCATTTCTTCAAACACCTGTTTACCGTTCATTCCTCGACCGAGGTTATAATCGCATAAGATCAAGTCATACTGTTCTTGTCGTGCCAGCTGCATACTGGCACGAGCGCTTGAACAGTAGCTAATGAGACGGTCGTTAAAACCAATCTTGATTAGCATGCTTTTTAGGGTGACGACAACGATAGATGCGTCATCGACGATCAAGACTTTTAAATTAGAAAATGCCTTCATTACTTACTAAATTGTGCTAACTCTACTACGGACTGTATATCCAATTTTTTGAATATACGGTTTTTGTAAGTGCTGACGGTCTTTTCACTGATCTCAAGGGTTGCTGCGATTTTTTTGTTGTTAAATCCACTCAACAATAAATTCGCGACGTTGATTTCTTGGGTCGACAGCAATTGATAAATCTTTTGAATACTCGCTTTTTCTCTGTCCATTAAGGTAGCAGCAATTGTTTTTGTATAGCGAGGGTTTTTATTAGCAACAAAGCAGTAGTAACTGCTGTTGCTCAGTTCTTCTAAAATAGGGTTATTACCTTCAAGTAAGCAAACCGAACCGACAAAGTTGGTTGAGCTGAGTTGAGTGAGCAGTTCACCGGCTGAGTGCTCAACAAAGTCCATATCAATCACGAGTAAAGTGATGCTTTGAATATTGTCATAGCAATAGAGTTGTTCCAGTGACTTGATGGTATCAATCGTGGCGAATAAGCCATCTTTCGCCATGGTTTTGCTGATCGCGTTTGAAGAGGCTGCATTCGGGCTAAGTACGATGGCTCGATGTTGACTGTGTTCCAACTCAAGCGCGTCGTGGTCGACGGTTTGACCAATATACTCCCACAGAGCCGCGATTGGCAATGGTTTACAAGCGTGGAAACCTTGATAGCAATCAACGCCAAGCGTGACTAAATACTGCAGTGTCTCTTCATCTTCAATCCCTTCTACTACACAGTTCAAACCAAGAGCGTTAGCAAGCTGAATACACATTGCGGCTAATTGCTGATTACGGTAATCGGTTGTCACGTTTTTGATAAAACTGCGGTCGATTTTTAGTTCAGTGAACGGTAGCAGAGTTAATTGGCTTAGAGAGGCGTGTCCTGTACCAAAATCATCAATCGATAAGCAGATGCCATGCATACGCAGACGAGCTAAGTTTGCCAGCGAATTACGACTGTAAGAATATGCTTCATGCTCGGTTAATTCGAGAACTAGGCGTGAAGGGGCAAAGTTGTAGCTTTTACATAACTCAAGTAAGTCATCGCACATATCTTGTTCAAAATTTGATTGGCTCAAATTAATCGACAAGTTGATGTGTGAATTAAGTAGTGAAATCGCTGAAATGGCTTTTTCTGCCACATGCCAGAAGAGTCGGTCAGACATATCTAACTGGTGGATCGTGTTCAAAAAGCTTGCCGGTGTGAGAACACCGTATCTTGGATGGATACAGCGTATTAGCGCTTCTACGCCGACAACTTGTCTGGTTTTGGCATCAAACTGCGGTTGATAGTAATTGGCAAACCAACTTTGTTCAAACGCAGTTAATACTTCTTCTTCACTCAGTACAATGTGGCGCGCATCTTCGGTCGACAGTTCGATGCCATTATTGTATTGCTCAAAGACTTCTTTTAACGAATCAATGGTGTGAGGCTTTTGTATCGTTGCGACAAATTTGAAACCAGCAGCAATACACATATTGCTGGTGAGTTCGATGACATCTTCTTTGACTGCGCTGTGAATTGCTATCCCGACATTGGTCGAGATGGCAGATAAATTCGACAATGCTTGCACACCATCCATATCGGGTAGGTTGATGTCACAAATGACAAAGTTGATCGGTTCACCTTGGCAAATGGTTAACGCTGTTTGAGCATCTCTTGCAATGGTAATTTGATGATAGCCTAAGGCAACGAGAGACAACTTCAGCTTGGTTGCTTGAATAATATCGTCTTCAATGATTAGTATGTTCATGCTTGTTGCCTTTCTTTAAGCCAAAGATAGATGCTGTTTTTGGTTTTAATCAGCTCGGCGATCACGGCTTGTTTTATCAATGCTTGATCAGCGGATGTCGACGCGTTTTCATATTGGATTGTAAGCTTAGTCAGTGTTTCCATATCCAATAGAGCGGAAGAGCCTTTAATTCGGTGAATCACGGAATCAGCATCACTGTTTTCATCGTTGAGCAACAGGATTTCTTGAGTGAAAGACTCAATGACGACTGCACCCATTTCAGACTGTTCAGACTCACTATGATCATCTAGCCAACCAATATGCTCATCGACTAGCTCATGGTTGTGTCTGCTAGGTTGATATTTTTTCACCATTTGGCGGAGGTCTTCCAAAGTGTATGGTTTATACAGTACATCATTCATACCACATTTCTGAGCTTTTTCTGCGACAACACGAGAATCTTCTGCTGTGCATCCAATAACAGGCAACAAATTCAGCGGTAGTGGTTGATTTTTTATTGCTTCTGTTAGTTCAAAACCATCCATATCGGGCATATGACAGTCGGTAATAATCATCACGACATCATTGTCTTTCTGTTGCAAATATTCATACGCTGAGCGCCCATTATCGACGATGACAAACTCAACTCCAAGCAAGGTCAACTGCTTGCGCATGAGCATTTGGTTGATCAAATCATCATCGGCAACGAGTACTTTGCCTATAGGGTTACTCATTGCAAGTGAAACCGGTGCGGTCTCTTCATCTTGGTTGATCATAGCTTGTTGCAGTAAGCGGTCGGGATACAAGTTCTCATTTGAGCAAGCGAGATCATCGCGAACAATGACGGTTGACTCTCCTCGCCATAGCGCAAGCCATTGTCGAGCCATTGCGTTGTCTACATCATGGTAAGGATCGATATCGACCTTCACTTTATGACCGACAATAGGGACCGTAATAACCACAGTAGTGCCGATGGTCAACTCACTGCTAATGTCTATTTGTCCACCCATTAGCTCGATTAAATTCTTACTAATGCTCATGCCAAGACCAGTACCGCCGTAGCGGCGAGATACTCCTTTATTGGCTTGCACAAATGGTTTAAACACATTGCCAAGTTGAGTCGGAGTCATGCCACAACCCGAATCTCTTACGGAGATGGTAAGTTGTTGGTTGTCAATAATAATATCGACTTCGATTTTACCTTTTTCGGTAAATTTGAGGGCATTGGATAGCAAATTGCCAATGACCTGGTTAATACGGAGTGAGTCAAAGTTTGCTTCTACAATGGCGCTTGGCTGCCAGTAAAAGACAAAATCCAATCCTTTCAGTTGTGCAGACGTTTCATAGCTACGCAAAGTAGGGCACAGCTCATCGAAAAGGTTGTGGCGTCGAATATCGATCTGCAATTGGCTCGCTTCGATCTTTGAAAAATCAAGAATTTCATTCACTTGGCTCTTCAAACGATGTGCAGATTGAATCGCATTTTTTAGTAATTCGGTATCTTGTGGTTCGCGCAAGTTAAGTTGTAATAGTTCCATTAACCCCAGCATCGCAGCAATAGGGGTGCGGAGCTCGTGGCTAACCACTGCCAAAAATTCACTCTGTGCTTCAACGGCTTTCATTGCACGAAGGTTAGATTGTTGCAGCAGATCTTCTTTCTGTTTGTCTGCGCTCACATCATCTATCACCGTCATGTAGTGCGTAGAACCATGCTGAGGATGCGTGATGGTTTGGTGCCTAATTTGGAAGTGGCGATTAGACAAAGAGCAATGGCAATCTGGAAATTGAAATATTGAGGCACTGTGCTGATTCATTGCCGCAGTTGCGAAATAGCACTCGTTATTGTCGTTGGATTTTTGCGGACAAACGCAGTTTTCTAACTCGGTATTGTAAGCTTGGTTGGTAAACACCACTTTACCACTTTTATCTGTAATCAAAATCATGTTCGGCATGCTATCGAGTAAAGTTGATAGCCAACTGATCTCGCTTTGAGAGAGCTTATTGATGTTTCTACTGCGTTTGAGGTGACCGGCAAGCACGTAGAATAGAACCACAGTACCACCGAACAGTAATACTGAAATGGCAATGATGCCCGCAAGATATGAGTTCACCATGGCTTTGTCGTAACCATAGTGAATGATCACTTTGTTGTGGCGGTTTTTCAGCGTCTCAATTTCTGTTGGTGTCACGATAGATACCATACGCGATAGCATATTGTGTAACAGTTCAGAGTCATTACGTACCACCATAGTCAGCGGGGTACTAAAATCCATGTAACGTGGTTTTTCGACTAAATCAAAGAACTGCTCTCTAGCATGATTCATATAGTTATCTATGATGGTTTGGTCGACCAATGCGTGGGTAATATCACCATTATTGAGTGCCTCTAAAAGCTCCTTCGTATTGGTATACGCATGAATCGGTTCATAGATACGGATATTGTCGACGAAATCACATAAAACGCTGGTCGGATCAAGCACGGCGAGTTTGCGCTCACCATGCTCTTCGCGTGTTGCAATCAAGCCATATTCAGTAGACGTATAGGGAGTGGTCGCTAACACCAAGTTTTTATCTACATGATGCATATAGTGACCTGGCAAAAGGTCGACGGTACCATCTGCCAGCATTTGTTCTACGTTGCGACCATTTGCCGGTACGTATTCAAACGTGAATAGGGTTTTTTGTTCCAATAATTTCAACAAGTCATGCACATAGCCTTTGACAGTCTGAGTGTTTGGATCGAGATAAGAGAGAGGATATGCCTTTGCTGCTATGGTATAGCGAATGGTTTTTCTCTGTTGTTGATTCTGTAAAAGCTTCCATTGTGCTTGTTCATTAAGCAGATGAATGTTAGATAGTTTGGTGGCTTTTTTGTCGAGGTCGTTTTCATCAATAGCTTGATTGATGAGAGTTTTCAGCTGTGGGCGATCCTTGGCTAACATGATACCAATGTCCACTTTGCCAATATTGTTATCTAAAATCACTTTGCCATTGGAGAGAAGCGGGTCGTTAATGTACTGCTCGACTTCCATTATCGTCGTGAGTGTGGCGTCCGCTTCTCCCTGCTGAACGAGTTTAGCCAGCAGGTTGATATTATCGGAGGACGTGATTTTTTGCGCCCCTAAATGTTTGGCTACTTCGCAGTCAAGACCGCCGCTAACACACACCCATTCCCACTCTGATAAAGGTAAGCCAGAGAGGTGTTTGTCACGTAACCAGATGATTTTTTTGAGCGAAATTAGAGGGGTCGAGAAAGCGAATTTTTTCTTTCTCGATTTGGTTTTTACAAAGCCAAACGACGCGTCAATTTGATGTTGTTCCAACGCCGTATAGGTGTCATCAAACGAGTCGTATCCGCGATAGACGAGTTTCATCTCCAAACTGTCAGCAAGATTAGAGAGTAAGGAGTGATAAAGACCGGATGGGTTGTGGACACCACCCCAGTATGGCGCCCATTTTTCAGTTGGCATTCCGACAACGAGTTGTTGAGGATGTGGTTCGGATGCAAAACTGGTCGTCGAAAGGAAAATTGTATTAATGAAAATGAGTAGGGTTAATACAAATCTAGGCACTGGGGTTCTATTATCAATAAAAATTAAGGCGGCGATTTTATCAGCATTATGTCCCGTGTCAAAAAAAATATAAAGTAATTAAAATGATTAATAAATTCAATTGCTTGGGTTGTAAGAAAATTCCTACCAACTTGCTTTTTTCTAATGATTTTTAAATGCTAAATGTGATTATATAGCGAGTGTTTTTAAGCAAACCTAAGGCAAACTTTTAAACCATTCTGAAATAAAATCGACAAATACACGTATGCGCTTAGGTTGATAACGGTCTTTATGGAAAATAGTGGAAAAAGGCACGCTATTGATACGCCATTGTGGCATTACACAGACGAGCTCTCCGCGATTGATTTCATTTTCGCAGTACACTTTTGGAACTCGAATAAGTCCATTACCCAGTTGGCAGGCTTTGATTAGCGCACGTCCATTTTTGCAAGTTAGTTTTCCTTTTACATGTATGTCGTAATGTTTATTAGACTCAAGAGCACTGACAAAACTCCACTTGGTGACCGAGCCTGTTAGTGTACGGTGGTTGGTAAGCTCGCGCGGATGCTGAGGCTCTCCGTAGCGTTGCACATAGCTAGGGCTGGCTAAAGTAACCATCTCGATGTCCATTAAGCGCTTTGCAATAAATCCCGCGTCCTCAAGTTCCCCCATGCGGAATGCAACATCAAACTGATCTTCGATTAAATCGATGCGAGGGCTAGAAAAATCGAGATCGACGATCACTTGCGGATGAAGCTGCATAAACTCGGCGATGGCTTGCGCAACTAATTCTTCTCCTAAATAACCGCCAACACAATTGACGCGAATTAAGCCTTGTACCTTTTTGGTATCGTCAACAGCCGCAACGAGTGCTTGATCGATCTGCTGTAGGGCAGTTTCACATTGATGGAAGAATCGTTGTCCAGCTTGCGTAAGGCGTAGAGTGCGGGTGGTACGCGTGAGCAAGGTTACGCCCATCTGTTTTTCCAGCGCACTGATTTGGCGAGAGACATGGGATCGTGATACTTCCAGTGCATTTGCGGCTTTGGTGAAGTTGCCCAATTGAGCGATCAGAACGAAGGAGCGGATGTCTGCAAGGTTAATGTTGTTAAGCATAGCTAAGGCTCAGAAATTTTTAGAGAGTATGGCACATTGTTGTAGCTGTGCAACAGTGTTTGAACTTAAATGCTATATATCAACTATCGTTCGCTGAGTAAGATTCTCTCATCGCCGCAAGCAGAAGTCGGCATATCAAATAATGATTGGAGAAAACCATGAAAAAACTAGTTGTGATCACAGGTGCGAGTTCAGGTATTGGTGAGGCGATTGCACGTCGCCTAAATGCAGCAGGTCATCCTCTATTATTGATTGCTCGTCGCGTAGAGCGTTTAGAAGCGCTAAATCTAGAAAACACACTATGTGAAAAAGTTGACGTACTAGATAAGGCATCTTTTGAAGCGGCGATTGCGAAAGCTGAGCAGCAGTTTGGTCCAACAGATTGCATCGTGAATAATGCGGGGGTGATGTTGCTGAGTGAGCTAGATGTGCAAGATCCAGCTGAGTGGAAGCGTATGTTTGATGTCAACGTGATTGGTCTAATGAATGGTATGCAAACAGTGCTAGCACCGATGAAAGAGCGTCGCAGCGGCACGATCATTAATATTAGTTCGGTTGCTGGTCGTAAGACATTCCCTAACCATGCCGCTTATTGTGGAACTAAATTTGCTGTACACGCGATTTCTGAAAATGTGCGTGAAGAGGTTGCAAATTTTGATGTACGTGTGACCACAATTGCACCAGGAGCCGTTGAAACTGAATTGCTTTCTCATACGTCGTCAGATGACATTAAAGCCGGTTACAACGATTGGAAAGAGGAAATGGGCGGCGTATTGGCAGCTGATGATATCGCTCGTGCAGTGGAATATGCTTATGCTCAACCTCAAGGTGTTTGCGTACGAGAAATTGTGATTGCTCCAACGCGTCAACAACCTTAATTAGTTAAAATTAACATCGTCCCGTGAGATCTCATGGGGCGATTTTTTTTGTTTTTATCATCTGCTAGTTATACAGTTGTCAAAAAGAATAATTATCTAGTAACATTTCGCTTACCGTATTGTGAACTCTTTCACAATCATACTTCATTGATCACTATTAATGCTGTGATTATTGCTCTTAGTGGTGATAATGATTGGTGATACCGCTTGCATATTATATTAATGCCTAAATGAAGTTAACTTTGCAGTTAATGATACATTAATCTGCATTATGTTTTGTATTTAATTGAAAGTTTCAATTATGGATTTATATGTAGTTTTAACTTCTATTTTGCATACATCAATTTAGAATTATTGATTTTTTTAGTGCATTCTAATGGCAAGTTACTTCAATGATTGATAATGTGTGCGCAACCTCTGTATGTTTTTAGAGTAATGTGCTGTAAATGTGAGCAGTGTCACTCTAAATCACTACCGTTCAGTAATCATGCAGAGAAGTCATGGATGCAAATAAAAAACTCGGAGTTTTACGCATGTATAAGAATAAAATCACTCAAGCCCTTCTTCTTGGTGCAGGTCTAGCAATGGCCTCTACTGCAACTCTAGCTGCTGATGTTCCTACTGGCGTTAAATTAGCTGACAAACAAGAACTCGTTCGTGGTAACGGTACTGAAGTTGCAACAATTGACCCTCATAAATCTCAAGGTGTACCAGAGTCTCACGTTATTCGTGATTTGCTAGAAGGTTTGGTGAGCCAAGACGCAGATGGTAATACAATCCCTGGTGTTGCAGAGCGTTGGGAAACCTCTGACAACCAAACTTACACTTTCTATCTACGTAAAGATGCAAAATGGTCAAACGGTGATCCTGTAACTGCAGGCGATTTCGTTTACAGCTTCCAACGTGCTGTCGATCCAAACACAGCTTCTCCTTACTCTTGGTACATGGAATACACCAAGATGAAGAATGCTAAAGCGATCATTGCAGGTGAAGCAGATAAGTCGACGCTAGGTGTTAAAGCGCTAGACGATCATACACTAGTAGTAGAACTTGATTCACCAGTTCCTTACTTTGTTATGATGATGGGTCACACGACAACGAAACCAGTGCACCAAGCTACGGTTGAGAAGTACGGCGATCAGTGGACGAAGCCAGAGCACTACGTGGGTAACGGTGCATTTGTTGTAGACAGATGGGTTGTGAACGAGCGTTTAGTTCTGAAGCGTAACGAACAGTACTGGAACAATGATAAGACTGTACTAGACAAAGTTACTTTCCTACCAATTGAAAACCAAGTATCGGAAATGAACCGTTTCCTTGCTGGTGAAATTGACTTTACTAACGAATTGCCGCTAGAGCACTACAAGCGTCTAAGCAAAGAACATCCTGAATCTGTGTCAGTTGTAGGTAACCTATGTACTTACTACTACCTATTCAATACTAAAAAAGCACCATTTGATGATGTTCGCGTACGTCAAGCAATCTCTTACACGATTGATCGTAATATCGTAGCAAACGCAATCATGGGTCAAGGTCAGAAACCAGCTTACTTCTTAACGCCTGAAATTACAGCAGGCTTTGAGCCAGAAATGCCTATGTACGGCAAAATGACTCAGAAAGAACGTAACGCAGAAGCTCAACGTTTGCTTGAAGAAGCAGGTTACGGCAAAGATAACCCGCTAAACTTCTCTCTTCTGTACAACACATCAGAAAACCACAAGAAGGTAGCGGTTGCGCTAGGTTCTATGTGGAAGAAATCACTGGGTGTGAACGTAACACTAGAGAACCAAGAGTGGAAAACTTACCTATCAACTAAAGACTCTGGCGACTTCCAAGTGGCTCGTGCAGGTTGGTGTGGCGACTACAACGAAGCGTCTTCTTTCCTAACGCTAATGAAGAGTGGTAACACGACTGGTGGTATCCACTACGATAGCAAAGCGTATGATGATCTAATGGAAAAAGCGATCACTTCTAAGTCTGAAGCAGAGCGTAAAGCGCTGTACGCAGAAGCAGAGAAGTTGATGGCGAAAGATATGCCAATCGCGCCTATCTACCAGTACGTGAAATCGCGTCTACTTTCTCCAAAGGTTGGTGGCTTCCCAGCGAATAACCCAGAAGAGAAAATCTACTCTAAAGATCTATACATTATCGAGTAATCATTCGAAACCATAGAACTATAACAATAATGACGCTGCGCGTGAGAAATCACGCGTAGGGTCTTCTTATATTTAATTGTCACAGACTGAAAGAGTGAGTTTATGCTTAAATTCATCGCTAAAAGGATATTTGAGGCGATCCCAACTATGTTGGTTTTGATCACCGTATCTTTCTTTCTCATGCGTTTCGCTCCGGGTAACCCGTTTTCGAGCGAGCGTCCTTTGCCACCTGAAGTAATGGCGAATATCGAAGCCAAATATGGTCTAGATAAGCCGGTAGCAGAGCAATACTTCACCTACTTAACCAATGTTATCCAAGGTGACTTTGGTCCGTCATTTAAATACTTAGATTACTCAGTAAATGAGCTAATCTCGGTGGCGTTGCCAGTGTCAGCTAAAGTGGGTGCAATCGCATTTATCTTTACCGTTATCTTAGGGGTTACGGTCGGGACCATCGCTGCATTAAGGCAAAATACTTGGGTAGACTATGCCGTTATGTCGACTGCGATGCTTGGGGTAGTGTTGCCTTCATTCGTATTAGCACCGGCACTTATCTATATTTTCTCTTTGAACCTTAAATGGCTGCCTGCTGGTGGTTGGCTCGACGGTTCTTGGCAGTATCTCATTCTGCCAGTGATCGCCATGTCGCTACTGTATGTGGCAACGTTCGCTCGTATTACACGTGGTTCGATGATTGAGACACTAAACAGTAACTTTATTCGTACCGCTCGCGCTAAAGGTTTAAGTTACCGCTACATCATTATTAAACACGCACTAAAACCTGCTTTGCTTCCTGTAGTGTCATACATGGGACCTGCATTCGTTGGCATCATCACAGGTTCGGTTGTAGTCGAGACCATCTTCGGTCTGCCGGGCATTGGTAAGTTGTTTGTTAACGCTGCCTTTAACCGTGACTACTCGCTAGTAATGGGTGTAACCATTTTGATTGGTTTCCTATTCATTTTATTCAACGCTATCGTTGATATCTTGCTAGCTATGATCGATCCGAAGATTCGCTACTAACAGGGATGTATGGTTATGTTAACGAAAAAAGAAAACCTTGAAGCGATCGAGAAATTCTCAGAGAACCTAGAAATCGAAGGTCGTAGTTTGTGGCAAGACGCCCGTATTCGTTTTATGCGTAATAAAGCGGCGATGGTGAGCTTGTTTATTCTAACTCTTATGACATTGGCGGTCATTTTCCTGCCAATGGTTGCGCCGTATGCATTTGATGATACAGATTGGTATGCAATGCATGTGGGTCCAAATGCTGAACACTGGTTCGGTACTGATTCACTTGGTCGCGATTTGTACGTACGTACTCTTATTGGTGGACGTATCTCACTGATGGTAGGCGTAATGGGTGCGTTGGTTGCGGTATTGATTGGTACGCTTTACGGTGCGGCTTCTGGCTTCATCGGCGGTAAAGTTGATCGCATTATGATGCGTATTCTAGAGATCCTTTACGCAGTACCATTTATGTTCCTAGTTATCGTACTAGTCACATTCTTCGGTCGTAATATTGTTCTTATCTTCGTTGCAATCGGTGCGATTGCATGGCTAGACATGGCACGTATTGTTCGTGGTCAAACACTGAGCTTGCGCAGCAAAGAGTTTATCGAAGCGGCACACGTTTCTGGTGTGAGCCAGTGGAAGATTATTACACGTCATATCGTACCAAACGTACTGGGCATCGTTGCGGTTTATTCAACGCTGCTGATCCCAAGCATGATTTTGACTGAATCATTCCTTTCATTCCTTGGTCTTGGTGTTCAAGAACCTATGACTAGTTGGGGCGCACTGCTACAAGAAGGTGCACAGACAATGGAAGTAGCAATCTGGCAGTTGGCTTTCCCAGCACTGTTCATGGTTGTGACGCTATTCTGTTTCAACTACGTAGGTGACGGTCTGCGCGATGCGCTGGATCCAAAAGACAGATAATTTATAAAGATTAAGGAAGCGACTATGAGCTTATTAGATGTCAAAGATCTGCGTGTCGAATTCACCACTCAAGATGGTATCGTAACCGCAGTAAACGATTTGAACTTCTCTCTAAACCAAGGTGAAACCTTAGGTATCGTAGGTGAGTCAGGTTCAGGTAAATCACAAACCGTATTCTCTATCATGGGTCTGCTGGCTAAAAACGGTAAGATCTCTGGTAGCGCAAAGTTTGAAGGTAAAGAGATCCTCAACCTGCCGGAAAAAGAACTCAATAAAGTTCGTGCCGAGCAGATTGCGATGATCTTCCAAGACCCAATGACTTCGTTAAACCCATACATGAAAGTTAGCGATCAGCTAATGGAAGTGTTAATGCTGCACAAAGGCATGGGTAAAGCTGAAGCATTTGAAGAGTCAGTACGTATGCTGGAAGCGGTAAAAATTCCAGAAGCGCGTAAGCGTATCACAATGTATCCGCATGAGTTTTCAGGCGGTATGCGTCAGCGTGTAATGATCGCGATGGCACTACTATGTCGCCCGAAATTGCTGATTGCAGATGAACCAACTACCGCGTTGGACGTAACCGTTCAGGCGCAGATCATGGATTTGCTCAATGAGCTAAAACGTGAGTTCAACACTGCGATCATTATGATCACTCACGATTTGGGTGTGGTTGCTGGCTCATGTGACAAAGTACTAGTGATGTATGCGGGACGTACTATGGAGTACGGCACCGTTGATGAAATATTCTACAACCCAAGCCACCCATACGCGGAAGGTCTGCTCAAAGCGATTCCACGTTTGGATACTGAAGGTGAAATTCTGCCAACTATCCCTGGCAACCCACCAAACCTATTGCGTTTGCCACCGGGTTGTCCATACCAAGAGCGTTGTCATCGTGCTCTGGACCGTTGTAAGCGTGAAGCGCCAATCTTGTTGCCATTTGGCGACGGTCGCCAACGTGCTTGTTTTTCTGAATGGGAGGCTTGGAGCAAATGAGTGTAGATAAAAAGTTACTGTTAGATGTAAAAGAGCTGAAAGTTCACTTTAGCATTGCGGCTAAATCTGCGTGGCCGTGGAGCAAACCATCAAACCTTAAAGCGGTAGATGGCGTTAACGTGCGTCTTTATGAAGGCGAAACGCTGGGCGTAGTAGGTGAGTCTGGTTGTGGTAAGTCGACCTTTGCTCGCGCGATCATCGGTCTGGTTGAAGCGACGGACGGTGAAGTGGTTTGGCTTGGACAAGATCTGACCAAAATGAAAGAAGTGCAGCGCCGTGAAACTCGTAAAGAGATTCAGATGATCTTCCAAGATCCGTTAGCCTCACTTAACCCACGTATGACGGTGGGTGACATCATTGCCGAGCCATTAGAAACCTTCTACCCAGAGCTTTCTAAGCAAGAAGTAAAAGATAGCGTTAAAGAGATGATGGCGAAGGTCGGTCTACTGCCAAACGTGATTAACCGCTATCCACATGAGTTCTCGGGTGGTCAGTGTCAGCGTATTGGTATTGCACGTGCGTTGATCTTAAAACCTAAGATGATCATCTGTGACGAACCAGTTTCAGCACTGGATGTGTCGATTCAAGCTCAGGTAGTTAACTTGCTTAAAGAACTGCAAAAAGAGTTAGGCTTATCTTTAGTCTTTATTGCTCATGACTTGTCAGTGGTTAAGCACATTTCGGATCGTGTTTTGGTGATGTACTTGGGCAACGCTGTTGAGCTAGGTGAATCGGAAGCGTTATTTGCGGATCCTAAACACCCATATACTCGTGCGTTGATGTCTGCAGTACCAATTCCAGATCCGGCGATTGAGCGCAGTAAGACGATCCAAATGTTGGAAGGGGATCTGCCATCGCCGATTAACCCGCCATCTGGTTGTGTATTCCGTACCCGCTGTCCAGAGGCAACCCAAGCATGTGCGCAAACTAAGCCGACAATCCAAGGCTCAGATATTCATGCCGTATCTTGTTTGAATGTAACGGTTTAATCTTATTCAGCCTGTGACAGGCCAGAGCGCGGTTGATTCATAAGCCGCGCTTTTTTTATTTGCTAGCTTTATAGACGAATCGCAACAAAAGTTGATTAATATCAGACAGATTAACCATCGTTTTGTTGAATTAATCGTTTGCATGCTATCTAATGCCGCTCGGCGTAATCCTGCGTCAGGACACATTGATAGTATGTTAACGTAAATGAAAAAATCACTTGTTTCAGTAGCCGCTTTTGGCCTTATCGCTTCATCTCCGGTATTTGCATCAACCACACTGAATGTATACAACTGGTCAGAATACTTACCTCAATCGATTATCGAAGACTTTACCGAGCAAACAGGTATTAAAGTCAACTACGCAACGTTTGAAAGTAACGAAACCATGTACGCTAAGCTTAAACTGCTCAACGGTAAGGGCTTTGATGTCGTAGTCCCATCGACTTACTACGTGAGTAAGCTTGCGAATGATGGCTTATTGCACAAACTTGATAAATCAAAAATCAAGCAGTTTGCTAAGTTAGATTCGACTATCTTGAACCAAAGCTTTGACCCTAATAACAACTACTCACTGCCATACATGTGGGGCAGTACTGCAATTGCTTATAATGCGGATGTCATTGATGGTAGCCACTTAAAAAGCTGGGCAGACCTTTGGAACAGCGAGTACGCAGGTCAGTTGTTGTTAACTGATGATGTTCGCGATGTGATGGGTATGGCACTGATGATTGATGGTCACAGTGTGAACTCTCAAGATGCGACGGAACTGAAACAGGCTTTCGAACGTTTACAGAAAATTAAGCCTAATGTAACCGTATTCAACTCCGATGCGCCACATGTACCGCTTGTAACCGGTGAAGTGAATGTCGGCATGCAGTGGAATGGTACGGCATATCGTGCGCAAAACGAAAACCCTTCAATTCGTTTTGTTTATCCTTCTGAAGGTGCCATCTTCTGGATGGACAATATTGTTATTCCAAAGCACGCAGAGAACAAACAAGCGGCTTACCAGTTTATTAACTTTTTGCTTGAGCCTGAAAACCAAGCCACTATCGTAAAAGAGATTGGTTATGCAGTGCCAAACCTGCAGGCGCTAGAATTCTTGCCACCGCAAATTCGTGATAGCCAAATCATTTTCCCGCCGGCAGAAGTAAAGCAAAAAGGTCAATTTTTAGGTAGTGTTGGTGAGGCGGTAAGCCAATATGAGCGCTACTGGATGGAGCTAAAGAAATAGTGAAAGTCATTTATACCGAAAAACAACGCCTACATCGCGTTAAGTATGAGTTCCTGTCAGGTGAACCAACACCGTGTTTCGAAAAGCCAGAGCGTGCAGATATGGTACTGAATGCTTTGCAAGAGCATGGTGGCTTTACGGTGTGTGAACCGAAAAGTTATGGCACGCGCCCGATGCAATGGGTACATACTGAAGATTATGTTGAGTTTTTACAGTCGGCATGGTCTGAGTGGGAAGAGCGCTTTGGTAGTGAACATGATGCGTCTCCATACTGTTTTGTAAGCCCGCGTTACCTGCGCCATCGCATTCCAAAGGATATTGAAGGCAAGCTAGGTTATTATAGCTTTGATATGACCGCTGCGATCACCAAAACCAGCTGGCAAGCGATTGAAGCCGCTTCTGATTGCGCATTAACCGGTGCTGAGCTGCTAATTAACGGCGAGCACTCTGCTTTTGCGTTGTGTCGTCCACCGGGTCACCACGCGGCTCCTGACATGATGGGTGGTTACTGCTACATCAACAATGCAGCAATTGCGGCTGAGTCTTTACGTCGCAATGGTAAAGATAAAGTGGCGATTCTAGATTTGGATTACCACCACGGCAATGGTACACAAAGCATCTTTTATGATCGCGATGATGTGCTGTTTGTTTCGATTCACGGCGACCCAGATTACGACTATCCGCACTATTTAGGTTTTGCTGATGAAGTGGGCGAGGGTAAAGGTAAAGGCTACAACCTTAACTTACCATTACCACAAGGCAAAACAGACTGGTCGCTTTATGAGCCTGCTTTGCACACGGCATTGAACAAGATCAAAGCTTTTGGTGCTCAAGCATTAGTCATTTCTTTGGGGATGGATACTTACGAGCATGACCCAATTAGCTACTTCAAGCTAAAACGTGCGGATTACCAAGCCATTGGTACCCAATTGGGGCAATTAGGTATCCCAACGCTCTTTGTGTTTGAAGGCGGCTATGCTGTTGATGACCTTGGTTATAATACGGTTGCCGTGCTTGATGGCTTTATGAGCTAATATTGAAACGCCCACTTTGTTGGGCGTTTTTTGTTTCGTTAGAAAATTTTGAATGTGTTGTGCAACTTCTTCCGCTTAACTCTCGTAATCTAAACCTTATACTAATCAAAACACATAAGGGGAGACGGTTATGGGTAAGTTAGTTGACGGTGTATGGCATGATGTTTGGTACGACACCAAAACCAGTGGTGGCAAGTTTGTCCGTGAAGATGCGGGTTTTCGTGATTGGATTGAAAATAAACCGGATACCAAGTTTCAGCCTGAAAGTGGGCGCTATCACCTCTACGTTTCCTTAGCTTGCCCGTGGGCACATCGCACTCTGATTTTTCGCTCTCTTAAGGGGCTTGAAGCGCATATCGATGTCACGGTGGTCTGCCCGGATATGCTTTCTGAAGGCTGGCAAATGGGACTGCCTGAACCACTGTTTGGTCATAAACGCTTGCATCAAATTTATACACAAGCTAAAGCTGATTACACGGGTAGAGTCACGGTGCCGGTTTTGTGGGACAAAAAGCTTAACACGATTGTTAGCAATGAATCGTCTGAAATCATTCGCATGTTCAACAGTGAGTTCAATCAGCTGACGGATAATAATCTTGATTTCTACCCTGAGCACTTGCGTTCGCTAATCGATGAGTGGAACGACTTTATCTACCCTAACATTAACAATGGAGTTTACCGCTGCGGTTTCGCAACCTCTCAAGAAGCGTATGAGGAAGCCTATGAAAACTTGTTTTCTGCATTGGATAGAGTAGAGCGTCATCTTGAGACCCATCGCTTTCTGGTTGGCAGTGAGATCACTGAAGCAGACTGGCGTTTATTTACCACCTTAGTGCGTTTTGATGCTGTGTATGTTGGGCATTTCAAATGCAATAAAAAGCGTATTGCCGATTATCCTCACTTGCAAGGTTACTTAAAAGAGCTCTATCAGTTTGAAGGCGTTCGTCATACGACAGATTTTTATCATATTAAACGTCACTATTACTTTAGTCATACCGGTATCAATCCAACTCAAGTTGTGCCGCTTGGACCAGAGTTGGATTTAGACTCGCCTCATCACAGAAACCACTTATAATTGACTAGAAAGCCTCGCCATCGCGAGGCTTTTTCCTACAGAGTAAACATTGCCTGCGAATATGCTTAACAAGCTGAAAACATTACCCAAACCACATTTCTGTTTATTTACTGAATTAAATATCAATAAATTGTGAAGTTGTTCCAAAAACAACATGTAACTGTGTTTTAATGGAGTTACAATTGAGACGAAAAAACTAATTAAAATACCAAAAGACTCAATTGCTTGCTCATGCTGCCATATAAGCGTCATGCCACTGGTTTTACGCTGGTGGAGTTAGTCGTAACGATAATTCTTCTATCAGTGATAGGGGTTGTCGCGTACACAAGATTCCCTTCCTTTTCTGGTTTTACCGTACCAGCGTATTGTGCTACCGCAAAATCAGCGATTCGTCGTGTGCAAACCCAAGCGATGAATGATGTGGCGAATAGCCAGCCTTACATTGTGCAAATTAATCCAACCAACATCGAATGGCAAAACGGCGCCATCACACTAAATCCTGCGGTTGACTGCACCGGACCTAAATGTGCGCAACTGGTCAGGCTGAGTGAAAAAGATATTCAACGTGGCATTCGCTTTTCTGGCGAGAAAATACAATTTGACTCTTTGGGTCGTAGTGTTGATTCGAGCGGAGTAACGACACGAGATGTGCAGATAACCGTGGGTAATCCTCAAGGCAGGGATAGACAAATTACTGTCTATAAAGAGGGGTATGTTGATGGCTGCGAATAACAAAGGCTTTACTCTTATCGAGAACGTTATGGCGATCACTCTCGCTGGTTTTTTGATGTTGGCTTTTTCATCCCTATTAGCACCGACCTCAAAGCAGACGGCTGATGCACTGACTCAGCAGCGAGCGTCACAAGTTGCTACTTGGTTGTTGCAAGAAATGTACTCTCGAGAGTTTGATGAAGTGAATATTCACTTCGTCGAGCGTTGCGGAAGTCAAGGAGTCGATGGGTGTTCAGCTATTTTAGGCAGCGATGCGGACGATACCAACAGCGTTAGAGATGACTTTGATGATTATGACACCGATGGTAAGGCGATCTCTATTACCGACTTTGGTTTAGACGCCACTGGTCCATTTCGTGATTTTCTTGCCACGGTAACGGTGCGTTATGCCAATGATAATTTCGAAGCCTTGCCTAAAGGAAGTGCTCCGACACCGATGAAGCAAGTGACGGTTGCGATTCAACGCGGTGAAAATGGAAAGCCTCTCGTTTTTAATGCTTTTAGGAGTAACTTCTAATGAAAGTTAAAGGTTTTACTCTGATTGAAATGATAGTGAGTATCGTCATTATCGGCATTGTTTCACTGGGTTTAATGAATTTTGGAGTGCTGAGCACCTCTGTTTATGTTGAAAATAAATATCGTTTAGAGGCATTAGAAGAGGCGCGCTTTGTTTTAGCACGCTTTGGTCGCGAACTGGCGAATACCGTGCCGCTTAGCCCAAGAATCTTGGAAGATGGGCGCTGTTTAGAGTATATCCCACTACTGTATGTTGGTGAATTTGTGCCTGAACAGATGGTTCTAGACAGTGACAGCAGTGAGACGAAATTGCCTCTAGCTCATCCTATCGTGGGTGATTTGTCTGGCTGTTTTAATGCTGAAAAATGCTTGGTTAGTATTTACCCACGCTCTGCCGCAGACCTATATTCAGGCGCGAATCCGGATCGACAAATTTATACCCTAAAGAGTTATGACAACGATTCATTAGTTGTTGACGAAGCGCTAACACGTATACCGCTGACCCCTTCCAATCGTTTATTTATCTATCAACCGCAAGCAAGACAGATGTGTGTGGAAAACAAACAAATTCGTTATTACGCGGATTATCCTTTGGCGCTCGCGGGGCTTGGCAGTGCCAATAGCCAAGCTTCAGAACCATTTGCCGAGGGGATCCAAGAAACGAGCGGTGTTTTCTCACTTGGTTTTAACGGCACTTACTCAAGTACTGTTGATTTACGTTTTTCGCTTGCGATGAATAACGGCAAAGAATCTGTGGAGTTTATGCAAAATGCGCAAGTTCTCAATGGTCAATAACCGTCAGCAAGGCAGTGCCTTGGTGGTGATTCTATTTGTGATGGTCATCGGCACCTTTTTTGCCGCGCAACTTATTAATATGAATACCCAGTCGTCGCAAGCTAACACTTATGAAACGCTTAGTACTCGTGCTTATTGGGCAGCTCGTTCACTTGCTGAGCGCTTGGTTTACGAATTGGTGCCTGTGGAAGAAGGTCGCACAGCTTCTTGTTTACCGAGTTATCAACTGGCTGCATTTCCAAGCTGTACCATTGAAGCATCCTGCGTGCCGAATGAAGAGGCAACCATAGTGACATCCACCGCTACGTGCTCTGTGGAAGCGTATCGCGTCAGCCGTCGATTTGAAGTAGAGGTAAGACCATGAAGAATAGTTGGTTAGTACTAATTTTTACACTGCTGCTGTCATCGTTTGCCTTTGCGGATGATGACGAAGGTGATGTAAGCGGCTTTGTATTTGAACACTATGACTATGGTGGAGTTTCAAGTAATTATCCGCGAGCATATGGTATGTCACCTATGCACCGTATTTCAATCAAGGTTAGATTAACGAATAAATCCAATCCACACAAAAAGTATGTCACTCACACTGGTTATGATGGCTACTTTGATTTTGATGATATTCCTAATGGTGAGTATCGATTGGACTTGCCTGGTCACGGAACGGGTTCGCAAGACTTAGATGGGGACTTGTATTCAGAGCGTGGTGATTGCACTCCGTGTTTACCTGTGCGTGTTTATCCAACTGTCAGTGAAGATTATGGGCGTGATGTGGACGTAAATGGTCGTGACGTTGATGCTAGCATAGGTTTTAGTTATAGCGTGGTGAGTAACCATCATGACTCCGGAGTTGGTTCGCTTCGTCAATTTTTAATTAATACTACGTACTTAACGTCAGGTCGTAATGGTACTAATTTAAGTAAGGAAAACTTGCGTCAGTCGGGTCGAACGCCCGGTGTGGATAATGCCATTTTCAAGAACCATATTAATGAAATTATTTTGCAATCACCTTTGCAAATGAATGGTGTTAGCCGCACCTATATTGATGCAGGTAAACCAGGTGATGAAAGCCCTTTATTTATTCGTAATGGTCGAACAAACCCAGAAAACCAAGACTATGGATTAAGAATTAAAAAGAGCCAATATATTCGCATTGCAGGCATTAATTGGCGTTACTTTGATGATGCGATCAACTTAAGTGACAGCAACCACATAGAAATAGAAGCAAACCGCTTTAATGATATGCGTGGCTCAGGGCTGAGGTTTTACAATGGCTATGACAACACAATCCATCGCAACATTTTTGATGATACGGTGAATAAAGAAGATACGCTAGATGAGGCGGCGGCTCTATATTTAAACTCTTCTTGGCGAAATGAGGTTACCAATAACGCGTTTTATAATAGTGGTGTTGACCATATTTCAGCTGGGGGGCATGAGGCGCATGTATCAGCTATTCGAGTTTACTATGGCGCTCAGAACCGATTAAGTCGCAACATTTTCCGTAATACTCGAGGGCTAGCGATAGACCTACGCTCGGTGGACCACGCCGGTATGATCACCCCCAATGATGGTCAATATATGCTGTCCGGCGGTATTAGTAACTATGGTATTGATTTTCCCGAACTAACAGAGGTTTCATCTAATGGACAGGTTAGAGGTAGTGTCTATTTAAGTAATTTAGCCTCTTATACAGCTTGTCATCAAAGCTATGAAGATTTTACTGTTGAAGTCTATAAAGCAGATGGTAACGCGAGCGACTCTACGATTGAAGGGACGGAATTTCTCGGTACATGCGGTTTAGATGGTACAGGTGAGATTAGCAATTGTAATTTGAATTCAGCTGGTTTCAGTGCCGGTGACGCTATTACCTCTATAGCAATAGATAAGTGCGGAAATACCTCGGAGATGGGGCAAACAGTTATTGTATCCGGCGGAAACTACGATTTTGGTGATGCTCCGAATCAAGATCTTGCTACCGGTTGGGAAGATACTTCATATCCGGTAACCACGAAAAGTAACGGCGCTCGTCATACGATAGTGGCGGATACTTGTTTGTTACCTAGTGATGGCACGAGCTGTTTGTTCCACGTCGATGCCGAAAGGGATGGTCTTCCATCTCGTACCGCCAGCAGTGATCAAGAAGATGACGGTGTCACGGTTAATTCCAGCAACTCTTCAACGATGAAAGTGTTGCTGACCGACTATCTCGATCAAAACGGTAATGAGCAAGTGGTCGACAATACCATTACTGTTAATGCATCGAGGCCTGGGTTCGTCTCGATTTGGTTGGATAAAAACCAAGACGGAAGTTGGGATGGTTTTGAACGCAATCAGCGTTGGGTTTCTGAAAAAATTGTTGATCGCGTTGCCGTACAAGCCGGACAAAATAGACTCTCAGACTTTCATTTATCGCCATATGATGTGCATGGTGAGACCTTTATGCGTGTGCGTTATGCCACCAAACAAGATGACGTTGAACAGCCAACTGGCATCGCGAGAGATGGTGAGGTTGAAGACTACCAGGTGTGGATAGCTGCACCTTCAATAGAAGTTGCAGGTTGTGAGGCTGGCTTACAAAATGGCTCGTTTGAGCACTTCTTTATTGAACGCGAACATAATGGCTGGGATACACCCGAAAGCTCCGTCGCGGGTTGGTCAGTGCAGCAGCTTGATCCTACCGCTGACCCACAGAACTACCCAATATCTCGTCGTAATCATATTGAGTTTAACGATTACAACCAATACGTGAGTAGTAAGGCTTCTGACAATAGCCAAAATGTGGCAGAAATGAATGCTTATCACCCTACCGTGATGTATCAAGATATTGTCACAACGCCGGGTGAAAAGATCCGTTGGTCATTTGATTACTCCAATCGTACTGTGGGTGCTCCTTCAGGTGAGCAGCAGATTGCTTTGCTTTTTGGCGCGCCTAATACCGATTTAGTCGAAAGCCAAACCTTCACCGGAACCAACCAATGGCAAAATTACACTGGGTTGTATACCGTACCTGATGGTCAATATGTCACACGCATTGCTTTTAAATCACTCAAACCAATCGGCGGTTCATCCGGCAATATCCTCGATAATGCGAAGTTTGGCTGTGAAGTGGGTAAAGATTATGGTGACTTACCTAGTCGTTATAAGAATGAACTCAAGGTTGGCTACCGAGTCGTACCAAATCTTTATATCGGCGATGAGGCTCCTGATGTTGAAAAAGAAGCGCACAGTTCAGAATATGCGTCAGGGGACGATCAAAATGGCTTTAACGATGAGTTGACCTTTAGCGCCCCAATCGTTTTAAAGCGAACGAAGAGTGTCGTCTTACCTGAATTCAACGTGCTTAACAATACCGGCAAGGTTGCACACCTCAATGCTTGGATCGACTTTGATCGTGACGGAGTAATGAGCAATAACGAGAAGTCGACTTTAGCTATTAAGTCTTTCCCTTATCCTCAAGCAGTAGAGCTAAACTGGCAAGGTAATCATAAGTGGACGAATGAGAGTTCGACATACTTGCGACTAACACTGTCTCACAATAGCAATAAGATTGAGGACGGTGAAGTTGAAGACCATCTGGTTTATCTTGTTGATGGTGATTTGATGCCTGAACCAGGACGCTGTGATGGATTTGTCCAAGTAAAAGCACCGGACAGAAATGGTGCGTATCAATACGCTAAGTGGATTGCTAGCGGTGGTGAATTGCAGATTGAACCGATTAACTCGTCACTGGCGACCGATGAAATCAAAGTCGTGGGCTTAAGTCAGGCAGATGGATTTACATACGGTGTTGGCTCTGACAGTCAATATGGTTGTACTCAGGGCAGTCGTTCAAGTTGTGAAATACACCTGTTTGTTGCTGATCAAAGCAAAAATGCGCAATTTCAACATTTAACGGCGTTGCGTGCTGCTCACGATGATGTGGTTATTCAAGATCGCAATGGAAAGACTTATACCTTTGCGAAGAATGAAATATTAGATACTAAGAAGAGCCCTGACTCAGGTAAAGGCGCGCTGTCACGAGCAAATTCAGGGGATGTCAGCCCAGATGGTCGCTATATGGTCATCGGTCGTGGCAACTGGCATTCATTGCTGCGTATAGAACTGGCTACCGGTTTGTTTGATACCATTCAGCTCAAAGATATCCAAGGCAGTACACCGTGGAGTGCTGATTTTGCCTTTAATCCAAAAGATCAAAATGGCGATTATGTTTATGGTTTATCAGGCGATCTGAAGTCACTGTATCGTATCGCGATTCGCGATGTTTCAAGTGCAGAGCCAGCCGGCAGCAACACCCAACTTCGCCTGAGGTTAGTACTCAATTCTAATTCAAGTGTTAGTAACCCAGAATGGCCACAGCGCGATAGTAACAATAAATTGGGCTCAGGTGGTTTAGCGATTAACAAAGGTGGCATCATGTTTGCCATGACTAATGGTGGTCGACATGACTTGAACCAAGATGGCAAGCTCAGTAGCTATGAGAAAAACCATCCGACCACAGCACTTTACTCGGTTGATATCGCTAAGCAGGAGATACGTTTTGAGCTAAAAGGTGTTGATGAATCAACGAGCAGTAATGATGCGGGTGGCTGTTCGATTCACGCGGACTATGGTGATGTCCCTGAATTCTTAGAGAGCAACGATCCTGCCCATCATTTGGGCAGCAATGAAGAGCTAAAACTTGGTCATAACTGGTCTGCAGATATTGGTCCTGGGCATGATCTCGAAGCGGCCTCCGACCTTTCTGATGATGGTGTGACATTAAAGGATAGAGCCTCAAATAGCAGTGTTAATTTGGTCAATGATCCTTTGATTCCTGGTCGTGCTTACAGCATTGAATTAGACAAACGGGGAAGCGGCGTTGCTTCTGCGTGGGTCAATTGGGGCATCGGTACTTCTTGGAAACGGGTGGATTTGAGCCAGGCATTAGTGGTGCCGTCATCGCCGATAGCTCACGGCAGCCGAGGCTATCTTCGCGTTCGTTATGCCGCGCAATTGGTCGATTCACCATATGGTGAGGCGGGTTCTGGTGAGATAGAGGACCATAGTTTTGTCATTGGCAACCCAGTCAAAGGCGTGCAAGTTAACGCGCCGGGCTCTCCGCTTACCTGTGAAGTGGCAGAGTATCTGGTCACGTTAGATGTCGATGGTGATCAGCTTTCGGAAGATATTAACGTCGATGTGGCGTTTGATAATCCTCCTGCCGGATGTTGGTTTAGCGCGACACCATTTAGTCGAATTAATGCCAGTTCGCAAACTCGTTGTAATGACGGTCAAACGATATCTTTTGCTAAGGGAAGTGAGTTATCGCGAACACTCTGGGTTGCAACAGATTCGGAGCTCAAAGATGTCATTCTTACTGCGACGGCTAAGGATATTGGTTCAGCAAGTGACGGCGCACGTTTTACCAAAGAAGGGTTCACCATTGAGCCAGTTAATGCGCCTCGTTATTACAAAGCTGGCGAAGAGTTTAACATTCAGTTGGTGCGTAAAGTCGCCCTAGAAGATCAAGTGCAATGCAGTGTGGATACGGATTATCAAGGTGAGAAAACCTTTACCTTTGCCTTTAACAAAGGCAAAGAAGAGTTTTTAGGTGCTCTCGCATTAAAAGGACAGACACTGCAAGCTAGTGGGGAGGATCGTCAGATTTCGTTCTCTAACGGGGTGAGCGAAGTGTTAGCTGCCAACTATTCTGAGTCAGGAATGTTGGAGCTTATGGCGCGTTATTTACCTGTGGAAGGTTTAGAGAAGTCGGCAACATTTTCGAGCACGGTTGTGCCTTACGCATTGATTGTTAGCCAGAACTACAAAGACAGTGATAAAAGTTTGGTTAGCGGCAATAGTTCGACACCTTTTGTCTCCGCAGGCACGCCATTTGTGGTTGAAGTTTCGGCGATTAATAAGCAGCAACAAGTGACCCGCAATTTTGATGGACAGCTTTCCGCTGGAAATAAAGGTTACAGCGCGCAAGTTACCGTTCCGAGCAGCAAGGTGAGCGAAATGCCTAAGTTGACCTCGGCCGAAACTGGTTTTAAGCGTGAATTTATCCAAGGCCAGTTACGGAACCGCTTTAAGTATGACAATGTCGGTTCAATAGCGACGAACTGGGCGGTCGATAGCTATCGAGATCAAACGGGTCTAAATAGCTTCCTTGATACCAGTAAGGTGAGTGATTTTGCCGATTTTGCTAACCATGTTGAAGTTGGTTATTTCTATCCAGATCACTTTGCCATGACTCGTCTCTATCAAGTGCCGATGAATCATAGCGGAGAGGCTTGGACTTACTTTGGTAAACCTGATGTCGATGTGAGTTTTGTGCTCGATGCTAAAAGTGCCAATGATTCTAGCCTCAGTTTCTATGACCGCTCCGTGCTGGCTAGTGGCGAAAAGCCGTCATTGGCAGGTATTACCTTTGATTACGGAAGTGTTGGATTACCGAGTTGCAGCCGAGCTCTATTGGTTGACGAGAACATGAATACGGATGTTTTTGCTGGTGAATGGAAAGGTGGACAATGGCAATTGGAGCAGGATCCTAACCAGTTTTATCGTGATCAAGGTTGTAAGCAAGAGCTAGCAAACATTCAGTTATTTGCTCACGTAGAGGACAACATTGAAAGCCGAGATATCCCTATCTATCAGCAAGGAGATAGCAGTGACAACTTGGCGTCCGCAGCGATTGCATTGGGTGAACCGATAGACGTACGCTACGGACGTTTGGTGATTGAAAATGCTTCTGGACCAATCAATCAGTTGTTCCCTATGGCAATCGAGACGCAATATTGGGATGGAAGCCGCTTTAAACTCAATGACTGGGATGATTGGACACAGATTGGCGCCAGCAATGAGGCGCAATTACCAGATCTTGATGATGTTGTGACCGAAGCTGCGGTGGTTGGAGAAGCGCAACCAGTACTGATGTCAGACTCATTGCAACCGACGGCGTTAAGTAATGGTAAAAGTGCCGTCAATATCGGCGCCAATGCCCCAGGGCATGCGGTAGTACCGATGACATTGAGTTCTGGCGCTGAAAAGTGGTTGGGTTACTGTTGGGAAGTTGACAGTAACAGCGCTACCACTATTCCAAGTGAGTGTAACGCACCAAGCAGCTTCTGGCAGCCACCGAAAGCACTCGCAACCTTCGGTGTATCGGGTGGCTCGAACAATGTGATTTACATTAAAGAGCGCTATAACTGATGGTGATAAAACGCTAATTAAAACAAAAGCCCCGGCAGGGGCTTTTTGCGAACAGGAACGTTTAGAATTATGTGATTAATTTTGCGGGGCAAAAGCACGTAAAACAGTAGTAACGATAGTATCCACCTTTTGGTCGAGCAGTTCGCCTTCTGGCAGAGGCAGTAAATCGAGTACTTGCGGCCAAAATAGTAACCCTTGGAATACGCTCACGTAGACGTTGGTGATGGTAGTTAAATCGGGCGCTTCGAGTTTGTTCGCCGCGATGGCTTGTTCAAACCAGTGACTGACTGCTCGAGTCCGATATAGCTTTTGAGTCATGCTTTTGGCGAGCTCAGGCTGACGGAAAAATTCCATAATAATGGTGCGAGAAAGCGCAATCCCGTAGGTTTGATACATGACATCAATTTCTTGGTAAGTGACTTTTCGCAGTTGCTCATCCAGTGGCTGACTAGGGTTAAACGGGTAGTCGCGATTGCGTACGCTATTTTCTTGGATTTCGGCAAGAACTGCTTCAAATAGCAGCTCTTTACTTTCAAAATGTCGATACAAAGTGCGCTTCGAAACTTCCGCTGCCGTACTAATGTTATTCATATTCGCGGCTAAAAATCCATTTTCTATAAACTCTTGCTTTGCCGCGTCAATAATTGCGATTCGCTTCTGCTCCGAGCGTGTCATGTTGGTACTCCTAGTATTCTATAGCACTAGTGTAACAACACTTAATTAGTAGGTAAACTTATGAGTTTACTTTTTTGAAAAGCTGAAATAGAATCCGCAAAAATAGACATAGCTTTAATTTGTCTTCTCGCTTATACATCGGGTCAATATGTCAGGTCCCAATTGGAGATTACTGTGAAAAAGGCGCACAAATCATCTGCAAGAATTGCATTGAACAAACTCGCACTAGCGATTGGTTTATCTGTTGCTAGTTTATCATTAGTTGGTTGTGGTGAAGAGGCGACTGCGCCTACAGAAACAGCCCCAGTAGTTAAACCTGCTTTGACGGAAGTTGTTGCGGCAAGCCGTAGTGACAGCCTCAGTTTTAATGGCGTTGTGCGAGCCGCAGAAAGAGCGGACTTGTCATTCCGTGTCGGTGGCTTGATCAATGAGCTACTGGTCAATGAAGGCGATCGTGTGATCAAAGGTCAAGTATTGGCACGTTTAGACTCGCGTGATGCCCAAACGGCTTTAGCATCAGCAAAGCTTGAGCTGTCTAACGTTGAAGTGGAATACCAGCGCGCTAAAGCGATTTACGAGAAGAGCAAAGCGATCTCGAAAAGCCAACTTGATGAAATTACCACTCGCTACAATCTAGCCAAAAACCGTCGTGATGAAGCTCAGCGTCAGCTAGATTACACCGAAATCAAAGCACCATTTGATGGCATTATTGGTCGCCGCTTTGTCGACAATTTCGTCCAAGTTCAAGCTAATGCACCGGTGTTTATTTTGCATGATCTTGATGATCTAGAAGTAGTTATTTACATCCCTGATAGCGTGATGTTGTCGTCTGTTGCGGGAACAGAAGCCAAAGCTGAAGTGAGCGCGATTCCTAACCATCTGTTTGATCTTAAGTTGAGAACCTACGCGACTCAGGCGGATCCTGTCAGCCAAACCTATGCAGTAGTACTTGGTTTTGAGAACCTTGACGGCTATCGAGTGTTGCCGGGTATGACAGCAAAAGTAATTCCAGCGGAAGTAGAAGATCAAGCGCTCGCGACGACCATCACGCTGCCAATTATTGCGGTTATTCCTGATAACCAAGGTAAACAATATGTATGGGTTGTCGGCGCAGGCAATAAAGTCGAGAAACGTTACGTCGATGTCGGGGCGTTAAGTCGCGATCGTGTAGTGATCAAAGACAACTTAAAAGCGGGCGAGCAGGTAGTAATTGCCGGTATGTCGAGTTTGCAAGATGGTATGGAAATCCGTCCTATGACCAATGGTAACAACGGAGCTCAATAATGAACTTAGCTCGTTATACGATTGCCAAGCGCACCAGCGTTTGGGTATTGATTGCGCTAATTTTGCTAGGTGGCTACATCAGCTACCTAAAATTGGGTCGATTTGAGGACCCTGAATTTGTTATCCGTCAGGCGGTAATCAACACGCCTTATGCGGGCGCAACGGCGCAAGAAGTGTCTGATGAAGTGACCGATGTGATTGAGGGGGCAGTGCAATCGCTGCAAGAACTCAAGGAAGTAAAGTCGGTTTCTAAGCAGGGCATGTCCGAAGTAACGGTAGAGATCAAGCTTGAATTTGCCAAGAGCTCAGCGGATCTGCAGCAGGTGTGGGATAAGCTACGCCGCAAAGTCTCCGATGCGCAGCGCCAATTGCCTCCAGGGGCGGGTCCTTCGATCGTCAATGATGACTTTGCTGATGTATACGCGCTGTTTTATGCCGTGACAGGTGAAGGTTTTACCGATAAGCAGTTACAAGATTACGTTGATACTTTACGTCGTGAATTGGTATTGGTGCCGGGGGTGGCCAAGACTGCTACTCTGGCGGAGCAGCAAGAGACAATTTTTGTCGAGATTTCGAGTGAGCGTTTGGCAAGCTTTGGTGTCTCTGCACAACAAGTGTTCCAAGTACTACAAAAGCAAAACGTAGTCACAGTTGCGGGCTCAATCGATACGCGAGATATGCGTATTCCGGTGATTCCAAGCTCGAACATTCGTTCATTTGATGACTTACGTAACCTGCAAATTGGTGTAGGACAAGACAACCAAGTCATGCGTCTTGGCGATATTGCTAACGTAACACGTGGTTACCAAGAGCCTGCGAGCATGTTGATGCGTTATAACGGTCAACGCGCGGTTGGTTTTGGTATTTCAAACGTGACTGGCGGTAACGTGGTTGAGATGGGCGACGCGGTTAAAGCACGTTTAGCCGAATTAGATGCTCAGCGTCCACTCGGTATGGATCTGCATGAAATTTCAATTCAGTCGGATTCAGTACGCGCATCGGTGGCGAACTTTATCGATAACTTGATTGCCGCAGTAGCGATCGTATTTATCGTGCTGTTGATGTTCATGGGCGTACGCTCTGGGGTGATCATCGGCTTCGTGTTGCTACTAACCGTTGCTGGCACCTTGTGCATCATGTTCATTGAAGATATTGCGATGCAGCGTATCTCGCTGGGTGCTCTGATTATTGCGCTCGGTATGCTGGTGGACAACGCCATCGTAGTGACAGATGGTATTTTGGTGCGCTTGCAGCAAAACCCAGATGAAGATAAAGAAACGATTGTTTCTGAAGTGGTAGACGCAACCAAATGGCCGCTACTGGGTGGTACGGTTGTAGGTATCTTTGCTTTCAGTGCGATTGGCCTATCCCCTTCGGATATGGGGGAATACGCCGGCTCGCTATTTTGGGTAATTCTTTACTCTATGTTCTTAAGCTGGGTGTTTGCGGTGACCGTGACGCCAATGCTCTGCTTTGACTTCCTGAAAGTGAAAGCGACCAAAGGCGAGATTAAGCCGGGTCGTATGATGACCATGTACAAAGCGTTGCTCGCTTGGGTACTGCGTAATCGCATGATTAGCTTAATGGCGATCCTTGGTTTGATGGTTGCGGCTATTTATGGTCTGCGTTACGTGCCTCCGGGCTTTATGCCAGACTCTCAGCGTCCGCAGTTTGTTGTTGATGTCTACTTGCCACAAGGTTCTGATATCAGCCGTACTGAGCGTTATATCGCGGCGATTGAGAAAGACGTAAAAGCCAAAGATGGCATCACCAACATCACCAGCTTTATTGGTGGTGGCGGTCTACGCTTTATGCTGACTTACGCACCAGAAGCGCGTAACACCAGCTACGGTCAGTTGTTGATTGATATTGATGACTACAAGAAAATCGCGCCATTACTGGTTGAACTGCAAGATGAGTTGTCAGTGAAATACCCAGAAGCGTCGATCAAAGTATGGAAATTCATGCTAGGTCGCGGTGGCGGTAAGAAGATTGAAGCCGGCTTTAAAGGTCCTGATAGCCAAGTGTTACGTCAGCTATCTGAGCAAGCCAAAGCGATTATGCATGCTGACAGCAACCTGATCGCGATTCAAGATGATTGGCGTCAACAAGTGCCAGTGTTGCGTCCGGTTTATTCAGCAGAAAAAGCGCAGCGCTTTGGTTTGACTACGCAAGAGATTAACCAAGCCATTGCACAAACGCTGTCTGGTCGTAATGTCGGTGTATACCGCGAGGGTGATGACTTGATCCCAATCGTTGTGCGAGCGCCAGAAAACGAGCGTGATCATCAGCGTGCGGTTGAAAACACCGAAGTGTATAGCGGAACCGCTGGTGGCTTCATCCCTGTGAGTCAATTGGTCGATTCCGTCGATGTGGTATGGCAAGACGCGATTTTACGTCGTATCGACCGCATGCCAACGATTTTGGTACAAGCTGACCCGGCACCTGGCGTGCTGACAGCGGATGCCTTTAATGGCGTGCGTGACAAGATTGAGGCGATTGAGTTGCCACCAGGCTATGAGCTGATTTGGTACGGTGAATACAAGGCATCTAAAGATGCCAATGAAGGTCTAGTTATTTCAGCGCCATACGGTTTTGCGGCGATGATTTTGTCGGTGATCTTTATGTTTAACGCGATTCGCCAGCCGTTAGTAATTTGGTTAACAGCACCACTAGCAGTGATTGGCGTGACCGTTGGCTTGATTGTATTCCAAACGCCATTTGAGTTTATGGCAATTTTAGGCTTCCTCAGCTTGATAGGTATGATGGTGAAAAACGCCATCGTGCTAGTGGATCAAGCCGATGTTGAGATAGCGCAAGGTAAACTGCCGTACTTTGCGATTATCGATGCGGCGACGAGCCGTGCGCGCCCAGTTTTACTGGGGGCATTGACTACCATCTTAGGTGTGGCTCCGCTACTTATTGACCCGTTCTTTAAGAGTATGGCGGTAACTATTATGTTTGGTTTGCTATTCGCAACTATCCTCACTCTGGTGGTCATTCCGTTATTTTATGCTCTCTTTTTTAGAGTCAAAGTAGAGCAATAAACCTTATCGGGACAGACGGAAAAGAGAAGCCACCGCATTTGCGGTGGCTTTTTCTTATCTGATTTTTGCTAGTTAGCCGAATCTAAGCCAAGTAAAAACGCTGACCTAGCGTTTTTCGACTAGGGTGATCGCGCCAATATAGCAACTGGCAAGACACTCGCCACAACCGTTGCAGTTATCGTGAAGTGTTGGTGTGTCGTTATCGAGCAGTGTCAGCGCTTGTTTAGGGCAATCATCGACACACTCTTGGCAGTTTCCAAATAGACGAGCATTGCAGCTTTGGCTGAATGTTGGTCGCCAACCGGTATCTGTCGTGTTTAGCATATTCAATGCTTGAGTAGGACAAACTGCAATACATTCAGTACAAAAGTTGCAGTGATTGAGGCTGAGATCCATGATTGGACCATTTGCCTGCATGCTTAGTACGCCTTGCGGGCATGCGGTAACGCAATCACCACATTGATTACATAGGCGGTTAAATAACTCTTCTTCAACCGCTCCGAGAGGGCGAGAAGCGTTAATCACCGCCTGCGGTTCTTCAATCGATTGTGTCACGCCTCGTGAGACAGCACGAAAGAAACCACGGCGACTGCTGTTCATTTCATTAAGCTCAATAGCTAGTTCGATACTGTCTGGTTTCATTACTCTGCCTCTTGCCAATAATTGCGGCGTTCTGCGCTTTGCAATTGCTGTTCTTCGCAGTAGAAATGGAGCCAAGCAAAAGTGAATGCAGCCAGTTGGCGATAAAATTCCGTGTCGGCGTGTTTCTGCATACCAGTTAGCATGATTGGTGCGAATGGCATCAAGTGCTGGCTAATCAGTTGATTCGCTTCTGCACGCTTATCTTGCTCAAGCAGCAGTGACACCAGCATGAGCATTAAGCCGATATGATCTTCTGGTTCACGCAAACCCGTATCACACTCCATACCGAGTTGGCGGGTAAATTCACGATACTCAATGGTTGAAGAACCAAATAGCGCATTCTCTTTATCTAAGTATACCGATCCCCATGGTGGGCAAGGCATATCACCGCTACCTTGCAACAAATTGAAGTAGTCGGCTTCTAGAGTGTCACTGGCAACGTCCTTCGCGAGTTTTGCAAGATTTGTTAATAACTCGTCATCTTGTGTCGCAAATGCATTTAAGATGTTTTGACCATCTTCAGAGTGAGGAGAGTAGTAAAATAGACCGCCTAATAGGCGAAAAAGCGTAATTTCGTATGGCATAAATAAAACTGCGTTAGGTTTTTGCCGAGCATACCCGCTTCAAAATCTGAAATAAATGCGTTTAGTCAAAAATTAAATGCAATAGTGTTCATTTAATAATGCGAACTATTTCGATTAAATATTTCAAATTATGTTAACTAGTTCAAAAATATGACCAAGATCTCATTTATGAAACTGGATGGGTGAGATTTTGAGTAGCACGGAAAAAATGTTGATTGAGCGCAATATTAACCTTACTACTTAAGGGGTAAAAGGGGGACTGCAAAAGACCACAGAGTCTTTTCTCACAACCAATGAGAAGTTGTCCTATGAAAAATACACTGAAAGCATTAATGACCGGTGGCTTTACGAGACGTGATTTTATCAAGTCTTCGACAGCCGTCGGTGGACTGGCTGCGACGGCCAGCGCAATTTCACTCCCTTTTAAGTCAAGCCCTGTTGCTGCTGCCACTAATGAAGCGATCGAAGAAAAAGTAGTTTGGAGTGCGTGTACCGTAAACTGCGGTAGCCGTTGTCCACTACGTATGCACGTTGTTGATGGCGAAATTAAGTGGGTGGAAACCGATAACACCGGTGACGATGTGTACGGTAACCACCAAGTGCGCGCATGTCTACGTGGCCGCTCAATGCGCCGTCGCGTTTACAACCCAGACCGTTTGAAGTACCCAATGAAGCGCGTCGGTAAGCGTGGTGAAGGTAAATTCAAACGCATCAGTTGGGAAGAAGCGTACGATGAAATCGCTAATAATATGAAGCGCATCATCAAAGAGCACGGTAACGAAGCAATCTACCTCAACTACGGTACCGGTACGCTTGGTGGCACAGTAACGAAGTCTTGGCCTCCAGGTAGCTCGCTAATCGCTCGTATGATGAACCTAAGCGGTGGTTACTTAAACCACTACGGTGATTACTCTACGGCGCAAATCACGGTAGGTCTTGATTACACTTACGGTGGCGGTTGGGCTTACGGTAACTCATTCTCAGATCTTGAGAACACTAAGCTAATTGTTCAGTTCGGTAACAACCCAGCAGAAACGCGTATGTCAGGTGGTGGTCTTATTCACCATTTGATGGAATCTAAAGAGCGCTCAAAAGCTCGTATGATCATGATTGACCCTCGTTACACGGACACGGCAGGTGGTCGTGAAGACGAGTGGATTCCAATTCGTCCAGGTACTGATGCGGCATTTATCGCGGCGATGGCTTACGTGATGATCACGGAAGACCTAGTCGATCAACCTTTCTTAGATAAATACTGTGTTGGTTACGATGAGAAAACGCTACCAGCGTCAGCACCAGCGAAAAGCGATTACAAGTCGTACATTCTAGGTCAAGGTCCTGATGGTATTGCGAAGACGCCTGAGTGGGCTGCGCAAATTACCGGTATCCCAGTGGATACCATCATCAAAACAGCGCGTGAGATTGGCTCAACCAAACCTTGTGCAGTGTTGCAAGGCTGGGGTCTACAGCGTACTGCGAACGGTGAAATCGCGGCACGTGCCATCGCTATGCTTGCACTACTTACAGGTAACGTAGGTATCAATGGTGGTGGTACTGGTGCTCGTGAATCGGATTACAACATCCCATTTGTGCGTTTCCCAACCTTAAAGAACCCAGTGAAAGCGTCGATTCCGATGTTCCTATGGACAGATGCTATTGTGCGTGGTCCTGAAATGACGGCAACACGCGATGGTATCCGTGGCGTTGAGCAGTTGAACGTACCAATCAAGATGATTTGGAACTACGCAGGTAACTGTATCATCAACCAGCATTCTGATATCAATAAGACGCATGAAATCCTGCAAGATGACAAAGCGTGTGAGTTAATTGTGGTGATTGATAACCACATGACTTCATCGGCGAAATACGCGGATATCGTACTGCCTGACTTAACTACATCAGAGCAAGCTGACTTCTGTATGGATACAAAAGCAGCGAACATGCCTTACTTTATCTTCGCTGATAAAGCGATTGAGCCGCAGTTTGAAGCGAAAGGTATCTACGAGATCTGTTCTGAGATTTCGAAACGCATGGGTGTGGGTGAGCAGTTTACCGAAGGTCGCGATCAAGAAGGTTGGCTACGTCACCTTTACGCATTGACTCGTGAGCAAGATCCTACGCTGCCTGATTTTGAAACTATGCGCAAGCTTGGTATCTACAAGCGTCGCGATCCAAACGGTCACTATGTGGCTTACAAAGCATTCCGTGAAGATCCAGAAAACAATCCATTGGGTACGCCTTCTGGCAAGATTGAGATCTACTCAGAGCGTCTAGCGAATATCGCGGCGACTTGGGAACTGCAAGAAGATGAAGTGATTCACCCGCTACCAATCTATGTGTCAACTTTTGATGGTTGGGACTCGAAGAAGCGTGATCAATTCCCACTGCAATTGACCGGTTTCCACTATAAGGCACGTTGTCACTCAACCTACGGCAACGTTGACATCATCAAGGAAGCCGCTCGCCAAGAGATGTGGATTAACCCATTGGATGCGCAGCAGCGTGGCATCGAAAATGGTGATTTGATCCGTATCTTCAACGAACGCGGTGAAGTGCATATCCCAGCGAAAGTGACGCCACGTATGATGCCAGGTGTCGTCGCGCTAGGCGAGGGTGCATGGTACGCACCAGATAAGAACAAGGTGGATAAAGGCGGCTGTATTAACGTATTGACGACTCATCGTCCAAGTCCGCTGGCTAAGGGTAACCCTCAGCATACCAACTTAGTAGAAGTTCAACTGGTGAAGAAGGCATAAGGTTAAACCATGAAACAATACGGCTTTTATATTGATTCAAGCAAGTGTACCGGTTGTAAAACGTGTCAGCTTTCTTGTAAAGACAACAAAGACCTAGATGTAGGTCGTAACTACCGTCGTGTGTATGAATACGCAGGTGGTAACTGGGTAGAAGATAACGGTACTTGGCGCCAAGATGTGTTCTCTTACTACGTGTCGGTTGCGTGTAACCACTGTAGCAACCCAGCGTGTACTAAAGTGTGCCCAAGTGGTGCCATGCACAAGCGTGAAGACGGCTTTGTCGTAGTTGACACCGACAAGTGTATCGGTTGTCAGTACTGCTCAATGGCTTGTCCTTACGGCGCTCCTCAGTACAACAAAGAAAAAGGTCACATGACTAAGTGTGATGGCTGTTACGAGCGTGTCGCTGAAGGTTTGAACCCAGTATGTGTGGATTCTTGTCCACTGCGTGCATTGGAGTTTGGTCCTATCGATGAGCTGCGTGCGAAATACGGCACCAATGCCGAAGTCGCGCCGCTACCGCCAGCGTCACTGACTCAACCAAATATCGTCATTAAACCAAACCGCCATGCACGTCCTTGTGGAGACACCACAGGCTTCTTGGCTAACCCGAAGGAGGTGTAATATGGCATGGCATGAATGGCCACTTATCGTTTTCACGGTATTGGCACAAACCTCTGTAGGTGCGTTTTTAGTATTAGCGACGATGCTTTTGACCAAGCAGCTTTCAACCGGTGCTGAAGAGCGCCTGCATAAAGCGATGTTTGGTCTTTGGGCGGTGATGGGCTTGGGTTTCCTTGCTTCTATCATGCACTTGGGTAGCCCACTGCGCGCAATGAATGCGTTAAACATGGTTGGCAGCTCTTGGCTATCGAATGAAATCGCATCAGGCAGCGTATTCTTCGCACTAGGCGGTCTGTTCTGGCTACTGTCTGTACTAGACAAAGGCAGCGAAGCGATTCGTAAAGCGCTGATGATTGGTGCAATGGTGGTTGGCATTGTGTTTATGTACGCAATGGCAATGGTGTACATGATTGATACTGTACCAACTTGGTATACATCACTCACACCTGCAGCGTTTGTTGTTACCATGCTTGTCAGCGGTACGGCTCTAGCGCAGTTGCTACTTTCTGTAGCAAACCATGATAATTCAGCGGCTGATAAAGTACTGCCTGCGATGGGCTTGATTGGTCTATTTGCCGTGGCGATCTTGGTAATGCAATTAACCGCACACCTAGGTGCGATTGAAACTAGTGTTGCTGCAGCACTATCCGTTGTGCCAGATTACAGTTCACTGCAAACCACTCGTTTAGCGCTGCTATCAGCAGGTATCGCGCTATGGTTACTGCCAGTCGTGCGCCGCACTCCGATTACTGCTGCGCCAATGGCGATTGCATTTGCATTGATCGTGGTGTCTGAACTGATTGGTCGTGGCGTGTTTTACGGCATGCACATGACAGCAGGTATGTAGATACTGGGTGTTTAGCCATTAAAGCGAACATCAAGCGAAGCCCCGTCATCATTTGCGGGGCTTTTTTTGTCTGCAATCACCACTAAGGTGGCTACTTGGCGAGCATCGCCACTTTTTTTAGAAAGCTATCGCGTAGGTGCTCTTGGTCGTACTCTAAATGATAGGTGTTGTGGAAACCTACTTTTAATTCAACGCCATTGCCGCGCAAGAAAACGTTATAGCCGTCATAGTCGGAGAAGGCTTCGACCCCCTCATATATCTTGCCAAATTCAGTTGGTGTGCCGTTGTTCATCACACACTCATACGCTTGCAATACTTTGGTCGGATCTAGCTCGTTTTCCATTTCGATCTCCTCGCTAAAACACATACTATTATTGTGGTCAATAATTGAGTGACACGCCAATCAAATCGAGCAACTGGTGTATATACGATTGGTAATCTACTGATTAATTCACAGTTAAATACGTATACCAGAGTAAAATGAATCTTGTGAGTGGTTAGATTTGTCATCAACATCAATCATTTTGCTGACGCGAGGTGAATTATGGAACTAACGAATTTCGTTGCTCAAGAGCATACCATTTGGAATCTGTTTATCGCTTTACTACTCGGTGCTATCGTTGGTACTCAGCGTGGTTGGGTGATGCGTAATAGCGTTGAGGGCAGTCGAGTCGCTGGCATCCGCACATTCTCCTTGGTTGGGCTACTCGGCGGTCTCGTGGGTATTCTCGCGGCTCATTACTCTCCGTTACTGATTGGCTTTGCTCTGATCGCTTTGGTGATACTGGCTTGCATTGCTTTTGTTATCCAACAGAAGAAAAGTGAAGATATTAGTATTACTGGTGTGGTGAGTTTAATTGTCACATTCGTCCTTGGCACATTAGCGGTGTCAGGCGAAGCCGTTTTAGCCGCCGCGGCAGCGGTGATCACGGCTGTCGTCCTAGATAACAAGAAAGAACTGCACCAAGCACTGCAAAAGCTGCAAGAGTACGAACTCGATGCCGCGTTACGTTTATTACTTATCTCAATAGTGCTGTTGCCGCTACTGCCAAATCAAACCTATGGTCCATGGAATGCCCTTAATCCCTATGAGATCTGGTGGATGGTGGTACTGATCGCCAGTATCTCTTTCGTTGGTTATTTTGCGATTAAGATTGGTGGCACTAAACGAGGCATTTTGTTTACCTCGGTGTTTGCCGGGCTTAGCTCCTCGACGGCATTGACTCTGCAGTTTTCTCACTTGTCGCGAGAACAAGCCAATATTAGCCCGCTACTCGCCAGCGGTATCTTGCTTAGTTGCGGCACCATGTTTCCACGTTTATTGATTGTTTTGTCGGTGCTGAATCCACAATTGGTCAAAATACTTTGGCCGATTGTGTTAGTGATGATGGTGGCGCTCTATTTGCCGGCGTGGTGGATCTGGCGCAGCAGTAAGATTGAAACCGTTGAACAGCCAAATCAGAAAACCAACCCGTTGGCACTTCAATCAGCGCTATTCTTTGGCGTGGTGCTGGCGGTGATCATGTTGTTAAGCCACGCATTGTCGGATTGGTTTGGTAACGCGGGTACTTTGATTTTGGCTGCGCTTTCAGGCATTACTGATGTGGATGCTATCTCACTTGCGCTAGGGCGACAAAGTACACAAACATTAAGCGTGCAGACTGCGGCTCTAGGGATTTTTATTGCCGCTTCAGTTAATACCATTGTCAAAATGGGGATGGTGGTCAGTATCGGCAACAAAGCGCTATGGTCAAAAGTTGCACCGGTAATGATTGGTTGCGTGCTTTCGGGTGGGGCGGTGTTGGTTGTGATGGCTTGAGTGAGAATAATACCAATCAGCATAAGTCTTTGAGCATTCTTGCTGATTAAAATCGCTGATAACGTTGTTGCAGATTTTGTAATTAGAATAACTAGTTAGCGGCAATCTGCGCCTAGTTCTAAGCGATTTTTCTTGCGCAATTTTCTGACCACTTACTTATCCTGATTGGTATAACCGGCAATAAAAAACCCTCGCCGAGGCGAGGGTTTGTATATCGAAAAGCGCGTTAATTAGTTAACTGCTTTTTCACGAGCTTGTTCAGCTTGATCTGCTTGGATCGCAGTTAGTGCTACTGTGTACACGATATCGTCTACTAGAGCGCCACGAGACAGGTCGTTAACTGGCTTGCGCATACCTTGCAGCATTGGACCGATAGAAACTAGGTCTGCTGAGCGTTGTACTGCTTTGTAAGTCGTGTTACCAGTGTTTAGGTCTGGGAATACGAATACAGTTGCTTTACCAGCTACTGGAGAGTTAGGAGCTTTAGAAGCTGCTACGTTTTCCATGATTGCTGCGTCGTACTGTAGAGGACCATCGATGATTAGATCAGGACGTTTCTCTTGAGCTAGCTTAGTTGCTTCACGTACTTTATCAACGTCTGCACCCTTACCAGATTCACCAGTAGAGTAAGAGATCATTGCTACGCGTGGTTCGATACCGAATGCTGCTGCAGAGTCAGCAGATTGGATAGCGATTTCAGCAAGCTGTTCAGCTGTTGGATCTGGGTTGATCGCACAGTCACCGTAAACCAGTACTTGGTCAGGTAGTAGCATGAAGAACACAGAAGATACGATTGACGCATCAGGTGCAGTCTTGATGATTTGGAACGGAGGAACGATAGTGTTCGCCGTAGTGTGAACAGCACCAGAAACTAGGCCGTCAACTTCGTCGTTCTCAAGCATCATTGTGCCTAGGAATACTGAATCTTGTAGTTTCTCACGAGCCACTACTTCAGTCATACCTTTAGAGCCACGTAGCTCAACTAGACGAGCAACGTAGTTTTCACGTACTTCATCAGAGTTGATGATAGTTACGCCAGCACCTAGCTCAACGCCTTGTTGTGCAGCAACGCGACGGATTTCGTCTGGGTTACCTAACAGCACACATTCCGCGATACCGCGCTCAGCACAGATAGCCGCAGCTTTAACTGTACGTGGCTCGTCACCTTCAGGAAGAACGATACGTTTAGCCGCTTTACGAGCGAATTCAGTTAGCTGGTAACGGAATGCTGGTGGGCTTAGACGACGAGACTTCTGAGTGCCTTCAGTCATAGACTCGATCCAGTTGCCGTCGATGTGACCTGCAACGTGATCGTTGATGAACTCGATACGCTCTTTATCGTCAGCTGGAACTTCGATGCTGAAGCTTTGCAGGTTCAGCGACGTCTGCCAAGTGTTACCTTGTGCTTTGAAGATAGGTAGGCCAGTATCGAATGCTGGTTTACATAGACCTTCAATTTCTTGAGGGATGTCGTAACCGCCAGTCAATAGGATTGCGCCGATTTCTACGCCGTTCATTGCTGCTAGTGCCGCTGCAACGATAACGTCAGGACGGTCAGCAGAAGTAACAAGTAGAGAGCCTGGTTTGAAGTGCTCAATCATGTTTGGTAGTGAACGTGCACAGAACGTGATGCTCTTGATGCGACGAGTCGCGATGTCACCAGCGTTGATGATGTCAGCATTTAGGTGTTGAGCCATGTCGATCGCGCGAGTTGCGATTAGATCGATTGACCAAGGCACGCAACCAAGTACACGAATTGGAGAAGTGTTGAAGATTTCCATCACTTTCATTTCGTTAGTTTGTGCGCTGTCTGCATCGTCAAACATTTCTGATAGATCTGGACGAGTACGACCAGCTTCGTCAACAGGAGCGTTAAGCTTGTTGATGATTACACCAGAGATGTTTTTGTTCTTAGTACCGCCGAAGTTAGAACATGCTACTTCGATACGTTCTTTAAGCTGAGCTGGGTTATCTAGACCAGGAGTCGCAACAAGTACGATCTCTGCGCCAAGAGTTGCCGCGATTTCAGCGTTCACTTGGTTTGCAAATGGGTGCTTACGAGTTGGTACTAGACCTTCGATAAGTGTTACGTCCGCATCTTTGTTGATTTGGTTGTAACGTTCAACGATAGTTTCTAGAAGCTCATCCATGTTGTCGTTACCGATTAGGCTTTCAGCAACAGACATTTGCATTGGAGTGCCGATCTGCATATCGCTGTTTGCGCCAACGATAGTAGAAGTTAGATCAGGCTGATCGCCGCCAGAACGTGGCTGTGCGATAGGCTTGTAGAAAGAAACTTTAACGCCCTTGCGCTCCATAGTGCGAAGAACACCCATGCTAACACTAGTAAGACCAACACCAGCGCTAGTAGGGATAAGCATAATAGTACGAGACATCGACTAATTACCTTACATTATTGGATTAAAAGCTCAATTACGTATTCCTTGAAGAGTTCATGGAATAGGAGTTGAGCCCCTAAATTTCTATTTTTAGAAAATACTGGCCAGCCCAAAGGCTAGCCAGTGGAGTCAATTACAGACCTGCTAGACGAGCAGTGTCTTCAGCGATAACTAGCTCTTCGTTAGTAGAGATAACCATTGCTGGGATGCGGCTGTTTGCAGTAGTGATAGTGCCTTCACCACCGAAACGCGCTTTAAGGTTTGCTTCGCTGTCTACTTCGATACCGAAGATAGCTAGACGGTTAAGAACCATCTCACGGATTGGGCCAGAGTTCTCGCCGATACCGCCAGTGAAAGTGATTGCGTCTAGACGACCTTCTAGAGAAGCTGTGTAACCTGCTACGTATTTAGCTAGACGGTGACAGAACACGTCCATTGCACGAGTTGCTTCTTCTTTTTGACCGTAGTTGTCTTCAACGAAACGACAGTCTGAAGTCACTTCAGTTAGACCTTGTAGGCCAGACTCTTTAGTTAGCATGTTGTTGATTTGCTCTACAGAGTAACCTAGTGCGTCGTGTAGGTGGAAAATGATCGCAGGATCGATGTCACCACAACGAGTACCCATTACTAGACCTTCAAGAGGAGTTAGACCCATAGAAGTATCTACAGATTGACCGTTCTTGATTGCACATACAGATGCGCCGTTGCCTAGGTGACAGTTGATGATGTTAACTTCTTCAACTGGTTTGTTTAGTAGACCTGCAACTTCACGCGTGATGAATAGGTGAGAAGTACCGTGCATGCCGTAACGACGGATGCCGTGCTCTTTGTACAGGTTGTACGGTAGAGCGTATAGGTAAGACTCTTCAGGCATAGTTTGGTGGAACGCAGTGTCAAATACAGCAACGTTTTGTAGGCCAGGGAAGTTTACTTTCGCAGCTTCGATACCGATAAGGTGCGCAGGGTTGTGAAGAGGTGCGAAAGTCGCAGCGTCTTGAATACCCTTTAGAACTTCATCAGTAATAAGTGCAGATTGAGTGAACTGCTCGCCACCGTGTACGATACGGTGACCGATAGCGCCTAGGTTAGCTTTAAGCTCAGGCTTAGAAGCAAGAATAGTTTCTACCATGAAAGATAGTGCTTCTACGTGAGCTGCGCCTTCGCCTAGTTGAGCTTCGTGCTTGCCATCAAGTTTCCATTTCATACGAGCTTCTGGTAGACCAAGACACTCAGCAAGACCGGTTAGGTGCTCAGCACCAGTTTCTGCATCAACAACAGCAAATTTAAGAGAAGAACTACCACAGTTTAAAACTAATACTAGCTTAGACATGTATGACTACCTGTTTATCGTCTGAAATATCGTGGGCAATAAAACACAAAGCGAACTCATTGGAAAAAGGCTCACAACAATAGCTGTGAACCTCATCGACGAGCTAAGCTCTGCTCTCATCACCGTAGATATCAAAATCAGTTAGGATGAAAATTTATCACAAGAATAGTCGAGCCTTTTATCAGCTGCGTACTACTTGTGACTAAAAAACTTTTAAATCCGTATATAAAAAGAGGTTGCTTTACCAAGCAATCAACTTGTGCAATCCTTGCAGATGTCTCTCAGAGTTGCCTAAATTGTAAATAAGAGCAACAATGAGATTGAGGGTCTGCAAAGGATAGCGATAATAAAGCAATATAACAAAAAAATTTTGAAAGAATATTAACTTTAGTCAAATTTTTACGCGATTAGTTGAATCTTTCAACTCTTTTTTAGTTCGAACGCCCTGAATTGGAAGTGAGAGAGTATTATGAATAATAAAGTCGGTATCGTTCACAGTTTGCGTGACGGACAAAAGTACATGGATACTTGGCCGATGCGCAAAGAACTTGCTCCACTATTCCCAGAGCAACGTATCATCAAAGCGACACGCTTTGGCATGAAAGTAATGCCAGCGGTTGCGGCCATCAGCGTGTTAACGCAAATGGCATTTACTAACTACCAAGCATTACCACAGGCAGTGATTGTGGCTCTATTCGCAATCAGTATGCCGATTCAAGGTATGTGGTGGCTAGGGAACCGTTCAAACACGCAATTGCCGCCAGCATTAGCCGGTTGGTATCGTGAACTGCACCAAAAGATCATCGAAAGTGGTTTTGCGCTTGAGCCAATGAAATCACGCCCACGCTACAAAGAGCTTGCGCAGCTGCTGAATCGTGCATTTCGCCAGTTGGATAAGACCTCTTTAGAGAGATGGTTTTAGCAGGGGGACCGTTCGGCTTCGCCTCACTGCGGGAATTGAGAATTGAGAGTCGAGAACGCAACGCTAAGCGTTGCTTCGGGAGTCGGGATGCGGGAACGCTCAGCAACAAGTGCTGAGCTACGAAACGCTGCGCTGCGAGAAAAATACGAACAAATGAAAGGGTCGGCATTGCCGACCTTTTTTAGTTTGCGATGCGGGAACGCTCAGCAGCAAGTGCCGAGCTACGGGACGCTGCGCTGTGAGAAAAACACGAATAAACGAAAGGGTTGGCGTTTGCCGACCCTTTTTAGTTTGAGATGCGGGAACGCTCAGCAACAAGTGCTGAGCTACAAAACGCTACGCTGTGAGAAAAACAAGAACAAATAAAACGGTTGGAGTAACGATTTTTTTATCCGTAGCAGCGAGTTAACTCGCTGCGTTCTCGTCTCCGTAGTAAAGCGTAATTGCGCTTTACGTTCCGTAATCCGTAGCAAAACATTCATGTTTTGCGTTTCGCTTTTTAACTATGCATAGCAATCGCGTCTTCAGGCGTTACGTAATCAAGATTAAAAGCTTCGGCTACTTCCTTGCATGTGACTTTACCGTGAATCACATTGAGTCCTTCTAAGAAGCCTTTGTCGTCGAGCAATGCTTGGCGATAACCTTTGTTTGCGAGCTTAACAATGTAAGGTAATGTTGCATTGTTTAGAGCAAAAGTAGAGGTTCGTGCTACTGCACCTGGCATGTTCGCGACACAGTAGTGCACGACATCATCGACGATATAAGTTGGGTCTGCATGAGTTGTTGCGTGTGATGTCTCAAAACAGCCACCTTGGTCAATGGCGACATCGACGACCGCAGCACCAGGTTTCATCTTAGAAATATGTGCTTTGGTGACCAGTTTAGGTGCGGCTGCGCCTGGGATCAGTACAGCGCCAATCACGAGATCAGCCTCAAGTACATGTTTTTCAATCGCATCTTCGGTTGAATAAACGACTTTGGCGCGACCTTGGAATTCTTCGTCTAATTTGCGAAGTGTATCAATATTTCTATCTAAAATTGTTACATCGGCACGTAAACCTACTGCCATACGTGCAGCATTTGCACCAACAACGCCACCACCGATCACAACAATTTTGGCTGGCTCAACGCCCGGAACCCCGCCTAGCAAAAGGCCTCGACCTCCATGAGACTTTTCTAATGTTTGCGCGCCAGCTTGTATCGACATTCGACCCGCAACTTCAGACATTGGCGCTAAAAGTGGCAGGCGACCCATATTATCTGTTACAGTCTCATAGGCTATACAGACGGCTTTGCTCTTGATTAGCTCATCAGTTTGTGGAAAATCTGGTGCTAGGTGCAGATAAGTAAATAAAATCTGTCCCTCTCGAAGCATTGAACGCTCGATAGCTTGAGGCTCTTTGACCTTAACAATCATTTCTGCTTTCGAAAAAACGTCAGCAGCAGTAGGAAGAATGGATGCGCCTACAGCGATGTAATCATCGTCAGAGAATCCAATGCCTGCCCCGGCTTGGGTTTCAACAACAACTTGGTGACCTTGAGACACTAGCTCGCGAACGCTCGCTGGGATCATGCCAACACGGTACTCATGGTTTTTGATTTCTTTAGGTACGCCAATGATCATCCTGACTCCTCATTATATTTTGGTTGTAATGACTATGTGTGGGGTAGTATTGTCGAGTTAATATCTAGTATAAAAGCAAATGTTTAACATTTGTTGCTAAATATTTAAAAGATGTAGTATATATATTTGCAAGGAAGTAATAAGGTGGAATAAAAAATGGCAGACAACAATAAGAAGCCGTCTAAGGATCTAGACCGTATTGACCGTAATATTCTTAACGAATTACAGAAAGATGGTCGTATTTCAAACGTTGAACTCTCTAAGCGCGTGGGGCTTTCACCAACGCCATGTCTTGAGCGTGTACGTCGATTAGAGCGTCAAGGTTACATCACGGGTTATACCGCACTCCTTAACCCTCAATACCTAGATGCATCACTACTGGTATTTGTTGAAATTACGTTAAATCGCGGTGCGCCAGACGTATTTGAACAGTTCAATACAGCAGTGCAAAAACTGGATGATATCCAAGAGTGTCATTTAGTATCGGGTGATTTTGACTACCTATTAAAAACTCGCGTAGCAGATATGGGTGCATACCGTAAATTGCTAGGCGATACACTACTGCGTCTACCTGGTGTTAACGACACCCGTACATACGTAGTTATGGAAGAAGTGAAACAAACCAACCAACTCGTTATCAAAACTCGCTAGTCGATTTGATTCAGGGTGAGCCGCTTTTAAACTTTGAGTTGACCGATTTGGGATTGAAAAGGTCTGTCAACTTGGTTCTTTTCTGGCACAAGCTCACTCGAATCGAATGAAATAACGTTTCAGAGTAAAATCCTTCCCATATTCTGACGTTAGACAATTGGGTTTTTGACCTTGATATGGTTAAATCTATAGTCCGAGTGGCATTGCCTCTCGGGCTATTTTTTTTCTATTAAAGATAAGTTGGTTATGTTCAAGAAGAACAGCAATAAAATCGAAACAATAATCAAGACTGGAGAAGAGGCTCTATCTTCTCGACTAACAGGACCTGAGCGTTTGAAAGAATGCAGCTTGATCATCGTATTTCTTGGATCGCTATTCCTTTCAATCGCGTTACTCTCATTTAATCCTGCCGATCCGTCTTGGTCACAAACGGCATGGGCTGGCGATATTGCAAACTTAGGCGGAGCAACAGGCGCTTGGCTTGCTGATACCCTGTTTTTTGGCTTTGGCTCTTTGGCTTACAGCTTACCGGTCATCATTACTTTTGCTGCTTGGGTATTGCTACGTAAGCGTGGTGAAGATGAACCTCTTGACTTGATGTTATGGGGAACTCGCCTGCTGGGTTTAACCATTCTTATCCTGACCAGTTGTGGTCTCGCTGATATCAACTTTGATGACATTTGGTATTTTTCATCCGGCGGCGTAATTGGGGATGTATTGACGAGTTTGGCTTTACCAACGCTGAATGTTCTTGGTACAACCTTAGTACTGCTCTTCCTTTGGGGGGCGGGTTTCACTCTATTGACGGGTATCTCTTGGTTGAGCATCGTTGATACTTTAGGTGAGCTCGCGATTAAACTCTTTACTCGCGCAGTGAACGCTATCCGTGGCGAGCGCGATGAGCTTATGGAACCAGAGCTCAAAAATGCAGAGGACTACCCACAACCACAACGTCGTGATATTTCGAATGACGAGGATGTTCCTCCCGTTTCTGCGGAGCCAAGACGTTATAACATCCATATGCCGGAGAGTGCGACAGCCATCGCTGCGACCAGTGCCGCTCACACGGTTAACGCTCAGGTGGCCAACTCTGACGTGCAAGTTCACGACGTAGTGAGTGAGCCGAGCAGTTTACACGTTGAATCTGAGCCTGTGGCAGAAGTCATGGCGACAACACCTGTTTATGTCGAACCAGTGGTAGCAGCGGCACCAGAGATTGCCCCTGAACCAAGTAATCAAATTGAACGCACTCGTCAGTTAGATGCCACTATCGAGCAGTTAGAAGAAGATGCATTTAACTCAAACGATATGGCAGAGCAGAATTTTGCTGACTGGCAAAATGAGTCTGTTGCGACTGCCGCTGTAGACGAGCAAGCGCCACCGTCACAACTTCATGAGCAACACACACCAGTTGAACATCAACCTGCGGCAGTTGATCCAATCGATGATCTGCCATGGAATAACACCGAGGAAGAGCTTCAACCACTAATCGATTCAGCAACGTTAGAGCAAATTAGTCAGCAAGTAGAGCCAGATAGCTCGCATGTTGAACCTGTCATTAGTTCATTTGATGTCGCTGAAGATGACACTCAACAGGCGTTTGTTCAACAGCCAGCGCAAGAGTTACCGCCAGTTGAAATTGATACGGTTTCAGAAGTGTCATATCAGCAAGCACCCGTTGCACCAGTCGTTGAGCAAGAGCCGTTTATCGAAGAAATTGAACAAGACAGTGATCAAGACGTTGCGGCGTTCCAGTCAATGGTTGCAGATGCACAAGCCAAAGTGGTGGCGCAGCAGAACCCATTCTTGGTTCAGCAAGAAGTTAACTTACCGAAACCAACCGAACCGTTGCCCACACTGGATCTGCTTTACCATCCGGAGAAGCGCGAGAACTTTATCGATCGTGATGCACTTGAGGCGATCGCACGTTTAGTTGAGTCAAAACTGGCAGACTATAAGATTCAAGCAACGGTAGTGGATATCTTCCCTGGTCCGGTAATCACTCGATTTGAGTTAGACCTAGCGCCAGGGGTAAAAGTAAGCCGCATTTCAAGTCTCTCTATGGACTTAGCGCGTTCGCTTTCTGCGATGGCGGTGCGTGTGGTTGAGGTTATTCCGGGTAAACCTTATGTGGGTCTTGAGTTACCGAATATGAGCCGTCAAACGGTTTACTTCTCTGATGTCGTCGGTAGTCAAACCTTTGCGGAGGCTAAGTCGCCAACAACGGTGGTATTAGGTCAAGACATCGCGGGTGAAGCTGTAATTGCTGATATCGCGAAGATGCCACACGTGCTGGTTGCGGGTACCACAGGTTCCGGTAAGTCGGTGGGTGTGAACGTGATGATCTTGAGTATGCTGTATAAGGCATCACCGGAAGATCTGCGCTTTATCATGATCGACCCGAAAATGTTGGAGCTTTCAATTTATGAAGGTATTCCACATCTACTTGCGGAAGTGGTAACCGACATGAAAGATGCGTCTAATGCACTGCGCTGGTGTGTGGGCGAGATGGAGCGTCGTTACAAACTGATGTCGGCGTTAGGTGTACGTAACATTAAAGGCTTTAATGACAAGTTGAAGATGGCAGCAGAAGCTGGACATCCGATCCACGATCCATTGTGGCAACCGGGCGACAGTATGGACCCTGAAGCGCCACTACTTGAGAAATTGCCATACATCGTTGTTGTGGTGGATGAATTTGCCGACTTGATGATGGTAGTGGGCAAGAAAGTTGAAGAGCTGATTGCACGCTTGGCGCAAAAAGCGCGTGCAGCGGGTATTCACTTAATTCTTGCTACTCAGCGTCCTTCGGTGGATGTTATTACTGGTTTGATTAAAGCCAATATCCCAACTCGTGTCGCGTTTACGGTATCAACTAAGACTGACTCGCGTACCATTCTTGACCAAGGTGGTGCGGAATCGCTACTTGGTATGGGTGACATGCTTTACCTACCTCCGGGCTCAAGTCATACCATTCGTGTGCATGGTGCGTTTGCGTCGGATGATGATGTACATGCGGTGGTAAACAACTGGAAAGCGCGTGGTAAGCCAAACTATATCGAAGAGATCATCAGTGGTGACCAAGGTCCAGAGAGCTTACTGCCGGGTGAAACCATGGAAGCAGACGAAGACGTTGATCCACTCTTTGATCAAGTAGTGGAGCACGTGGTGCAGTCACGTCGAGGTTCAGTATCCGGTGTGCAGCGCCGCTTTAAGATTGGTTACAACCGTGCTGCTCGTATCGTCGAGCAACTTGAGGCTCAAGGTATTGTCAGTGCGCCAGGGCATAACGGTAACCGTGAAGTACTGGCTCCTGCTCCTGGGCGGGATATGAACTAATCAAAACCAGTACCAGATTGTCCAATTTGGTATCAAGAAAAACGCAGGAATTTCCTGCGTTTTTTATTGCAAGACAAAACGCTTTCTATCTTCTATCGAGTTTAAAATAGTACTCTTGATGCGGTCAGCCCATCTCTTGGCGACATAAGAAGGTTGAAAGGCGAGGTAGAACTGGGTTTCGTTGAGTGGCTCATCAAAGAGATAGAGCTGCTGATGGTTGGTTTCATCGACGAAGTACTCAGGCAATATCGCGATACCGGCATTTGCTACGATGGCTTGATAAATTCCGAAGCTGTTATTGATCACCTGCATATTGCTATGCTGGTGGAAACTCTGTCCATATTGCTGAAACAGTTGCTCCCAAGTATTACTTCTTAGCGGGTTTCTGACGATTAAGCGGTGACTGTCGTTGATGTGTTCAAAGGCAGAAATCTGATTGCTGCTAGAATAGTGACGGCTGCACACCAAGATGTTTTTTAGTGAGACTAAAGGAATATATTCCAGCCCACTTTCATCGGTTTTATTGCGGATTGAGAAGTCAAAACGACTTCGCTTAAGCTCGATAACCTCATCGGTTAAATCTAAGTTCACAATCAATTGATCCGCTTCGAGTTGCGCTAGCGCAGGTGTGAGCAATTTAATGCCCAAGTCTAACGGAGCCGTCATTTCTAAATGAGTTCGCGTGTTACTTAATTGCGTGTCAGCCACCACCTGATTGAAGTTGCGCTCGAGCGCGGCATACTCTTGATACAGCGCCATGCCTTTTGCTGTCAGTTCAACCTTGCTTCCTTGTCCTCGAAGAAACAGTTTAAAGCCAAGTTTGTCTTCTAAGTTCTTGATTTGATAGCTGACGGAAGATTGGGAGATCGACAACTCGTCCGCAGCATTGGAAAAGCTTAAGTGACGCGCAACAGCAGAGAAATAGGGTAGGTGGCTAGCAAGGTGAATTAGCATCGAATAATTAGATATTTAAATACAATAAATCTATTTTATTTATATCAAGTCTCTGAGGCAATATGTCAGCGAACTAGTAGTGATGTCATGTTTGACGATATCTCAATCATAAGATGATCTTGGCGATTGCGTTTGGCTATCACTGCAACAAACGATGGTGAAAGGAACAGAGATGAGTAAGCAATATATTGGCGATTTGGTTCTGAGTCAGGAGCAAATCAAGGTGGGCGTGAGTCAAGTTGCTCAGCAGTTAAATCAACGCTTTGCTGGGCAGGATGCGGTGATCGTCAGCGTGGTACCCGGTGGAATACTGTTTACCGCCGATTTAGTGCGTGAACTGACATTTGATATCAGCATGGATTACATCTCTTGTCCGCATACACCAGGAGATAGAAATAACAGCTCTGAGATTGTCTTTCACCAAAACATCCCCTTAACTGGGCGTAATGTTATTTTGGTTGATGATGCGATTGAGTCTGGCGGCACCATGAAACGTATCGCTCACTTTTTGCAGCAAGAGTTCGATTTAAACTCTCTATCCATCGCGACACTGTTTGTCAAACCTGGTCGTGTCGACATTCCTGTGACTCAGCATCACGCCTATGTGATGGAGAATGATGACCTTTTGGTTGGCTATGGACTGCCTTGGCAAGACCAGCTGAGAAATATCCCTTACGTATCCAAGTTAGTTGTTGAGTAACCCCAACTTGGTTAGATGACAGTTAACGTTATGATTTTAGAAAACAGTATTGCCGATGATTTTAAGTGGTTAAACCCACCCAAGCACTACCAATTGGACGAAAATGGCATCACCATTCGCCCCTTTGCTCAAACCGATTTTATTCGCTCTTACAATTCAACGGTCGTTGACAATGCGAGCTTTTATTTTACCCAAGTTGAGGGTGATTTTTGCTTGCAAGCTGAAGTGCATTGCCTGCTGGTAGGAAAGTATGACGCTGGTGCATTAATGATTCGCAGCGACGAGGAACATTGGGCAAAACTCTGTATTGAGCGATGCGCAGACGATGGGATCTCAATTGTTTCTGTGGTCACCAACACTTGGTCTGATGATACCAACAACGAGTGTTTAGCGTCTGCTCATTGTCATTTAAGGGTAATAAGACAAGGCGACCTGATAGCGTTCCATTACAGCTTAGATGGCAAGGTTTGGCGATTTGTGAGGAAGTTTCCCATCAACTGGCGAGAAACACTGCAGGTTGGGGTTGCGGCACAAGCGCCGTTTGTGGATGGCGCGGAAATTGAATTTAGTCATATTCAATTGGGGTCGAATACGATTAGCAATTTTAGAGACGGCAGTTGAGCAAAAGTCTTGGCACTAAACAGTAAAGGGTTGGCAATTGCCAACCCTTTATATTGCGCACAATCAGAATCATAGGCTAGTCATATCATTTGCCTATGATTCTTGCAGCCAAGTCATTAACGTTTAGCGTGCGAGGACTATTTGTTTTTTGCAAATTGCGACACAACGATCACCGCCAATGCCACCAAGTTAGCCGCGAAAATCACCACCAACCATTGTGGCATTGAAAGCGTTAGGAATTGCCAAACGATTTTCGAGCAGTCACCGTAAGCTTCAAACATCCAAGGCGCCCATTTGTTAAGTGGCGCCCACTCAGGGAAGCGTACAAATAGATCGCAGGTTGCGAATGGTGATGGGTTAAATTGATAGTCAACGTGCTCTAGAGCGAGTTCTAGACCGCGATAGGCGCTATAACCCCATGCACCTAAGCCTACCCAGCGCACCACGCCATTTTGTGGCGCAATCAGACCAATGATTGCTGCGCCACCGATGCCCATCATCGCGACACGCTCATAAATACACATGACACAAGGTGGCAGTTCCATAACGTGTTGGAAGAATAGGGCGCAAGCTTCAAAGAAGACGATGAAGCCAAGTAAGATAGCCCATGAAAGACGGCTTTGTGAAAAGCTCTTTAACGTTGCTAGAAAGTTCAAAATTCTGTCCTTGTTCAGAAATAAAAAAAGCTCTGATTGTTCAGAGCTTTTTAGCTTGGATTAGTTTCCTAATCAAGTAGAAAAATTAGTGTCCGCCAGAAACAGCTTCAACAACACCACCAACATGTGGCTCAATCCAGCCCATATCATAGAACCAAGCAGTGGCAGGCTCTAGGAAGAACATGATGCCGGCTAAACCTACTAGTGCAAGTACAATCGTGTATGGCAGAGCCATAATCACCATGCGACCGTACGATAGACGAATCAATGGTGCGAGTGCTGAAGTCAGCAGGAATAGGAAGGCTGCTTGACCGTTTGGTGTTGCTACAGACGGTAGGTTAGTACCGGTGTTGATTGCAACGGCTAGTAGGTCAAACTGTTCACGAGTGATAACACCATCGATCAGTGCTGCTTTTACTTCGTTGATGTATACCGTGCCTACGAATACGTTGTCAGATACCATTGAAAGTAAGCCGTTTGCTACGTAGAACATCGCAAGCTGTGTGCCTTTATCTTCTACTGCAAGTACCGCATCGATCACTGGCTTAAATAGTTGCTGGTCGATAATTACCGCTACTACGGCAAAGAACACCGCCAGAAGTGCAGTAAACGGTAGCGCTTCTTCAAACGCTTTACCCATTGAGTGCTCTTCGATTACACCTGTGAATGCTGTCGCTAGGATGATTACTGAAAGACCGATGAGACCAACTGCCGCCAAGTGCATTGCCAATGCGACAATCAAAAATACCGCGATTGCACCTTGAACCCATAGCTTAGCTACGTCTTGGTTAGTACGTGTCTTGCGCTCTTCAGTATCGAAATCAACCAGGATTTGACGCACAGCATCAGGCAGTTCTGCGCCGTAGCCGAACACTTTGAATTTCTCAACCAGTGCACAAGTAATGATACCGCAGAAGAATACCGGCAGCGTTACTGGTGCCATGCGAATTAGGAACTCACCAAATAACCAACCTGCTTGATCGGCAATGATTAGGTTTTGTGGCTCACCAACCATGGTGGTTACGCCACCTAGCGCGGTACCTACACCTGCGTGCATAAGTAATGAACGTAGGAAAGCGCGGTAGCTCTCTAAATCATCACGAGTCAGTTCTGAAATGGTTTCATCGTTGTTGTGGTCATGGTCACCAATCGGGTTACCAGAAGCTACTTTGTGATAAATCGCGTAGAAGCCTACCGCAACGCTAATCACAACCGCGATTACAGTCAGAGCGTCTAGGAACGCTGAAAGGAACGCAGCTGCAAAACAGAAAGCCATTGAAAGCAGTACTTTAGAACGGATGCCTAGCAGTATCTTAGTAAAGATAAACAGCAGTAGGCTCTTCATAAAGTAGATACCTGCAACCATAAATACCAGCAGTAGTAGTACTTCAATGTTTGCCACGAGTTCGTGTTTCACTTGCCCTGGCGTTGTCATGCCAATAGCAACAGCTTCAATGGCAAGTAGACCACCCGGTTGTAGTGGGTAGCACTTCAGTGCCATAGCAAGGGTGAAAATAAACTCCGCAACTAACAACCAACCAGCGACGAACGGGTCGACGAAAAAGAAGACGATTGGGTTGATAATAAGGAAAGCGATGATTAAGACTTTGTACCAGTCTGGCGCTTTACCAAGAAAGTTCTTGATAAACGCATTTCCGAGAGACATTGGCATGATTCGACTACTCTTTTTTGTTCCAATTAAATACCGCACAGCCCCCACATCATATTTTGCGGTGGCTATGGATATTATTCGAAATTATGTTAACTCGGTAAGACAACACCCTTGAAAGGTTATGCAGCTTGCCAAGTCACTCCTTGAGAATGACAAGCACTCCAAAACTTTGTCGCAAACTCTACTACCCCTTGAAATAGAGTCAATTAATATGTTTCTTTCGAAAGTTCACTTTGCGTGTTCATTCGTAAAACGCGATCAAAGAACGCTAACCATATCATATGAGTTGTAAGAAATTGTGTTTTCTTTCTCACAAGAAGCGAAATGATTAAAAATTCGTCCAAACTTCACAAATTTTGTACAATAAGCACACAAAGATTGTGAGTTTTGAAAACTAAGATTTACCATTTGGACTAATGCTGGTGGGAACTTAGATTGCACAAAACAGAAGAAAATTATTATTTTTTGCTTTTGTCTACCCCGAGTCTGCGTGTCTCATTGAGATTAAAATTAGTGTTATTACTCTATTTTTATTTTGCGAGAACTTTACTATCAGCTTGTTTCCGATAAGTAATAACTAGTGGTATGATGAGTAATTCTGAACCCCCTAATAAATAGAATATTGGACGCAATTTAATGGTCATTAAGGCAAAGAGCCCTGCAGGATTTGCAGAAAAATACATTATTGAGAGTATTTGGAAAGGGCGCTTCCCTCCAGGTTCCATTCTTCCAGCTGAACGCGAGCTTTCAGAGCTGATTGGTGTGACACGTACAACGTTACGTGAAGTACTGCAACGTTTAGCGCGAGATGGCTGGCTGACTATTCAGCACGGAAAGCCAACTAAGGTAAACCAGTTTATGGAAACGTCAGGTTTACATATTCTAGATACCTTGATGACACTCGATGCCGACAACGCGACTTCTATCGTTGAAGATTTGCTTGCAGCACGAACTAATATCAGCCCTATCTTTATGCGTTATGCATTCAAAGCGAATAAAGAGAACTCGGAGCGCACCATCAAGAATGTGATTGATTCTTGTGAAGCATTGGTTAATGCCGAGTCGTGGGAACAATTCATGCAATCTTCGCCATATGCGGAGAAAATTAAACAGCAAATTAAAGATGATGGTGAGAAAGATCCGCTCAAGCGCGAGCAGATTTTGATTGCGAAAACCTTCAATTTATATGACTACATGCTGTTTCAGCGCCTAGCTTTCCATTCAGGCAATCAAATTTACGGTCTGATCTTCAATGGTTTAAGAAAACTGTATGATCGTGTGGGTAGCTACTACTTCTCTAACCCTGAAGCGCGCGAGCTTGCATTACAGTTCTATCGTAACCTACTAGAAGTGTGTGAGTCGGGTAACCGCGAGAGTATCCCTGTGTTAGTGCGCCACTATGGTATTGAAAGTGGACAGATCTGGCAGAAAATGAAAACGACGCTGCCAACAAACTTCACTGAAGATGATTGCTAATCGCTCAAGCAAATAAACACAAACGCTCATCATTTCGATGAGCGTTTGTGTTTAAATAGTAGGATTACAGTTCAATCGTTACGTCATCGTTGAGTGTAGACGAACAAGCCAATACGTAACCTTGCGCGATTTCCTCTTCGGTTAATGGAGAGTGGCTACTGCTCTCTACCTGACCCACTTTCACCTTACATTTGCAAGAGCCACAGATGCCACTGCGGCAAGCAATAATGATTGGCACACCACCTTGCTCTAGTGCATCGGCTAACAACGTGCCTCGGCTTGCTTGTAGGCTTTGTCCCAATGATGGAAGTTCAATATTGACATCATTGTTACCATCAACTTCATTGTTCGCGTTGTGAGCTTGATTAGATTCAGTCGCTGTCGGAGTGAAGCTTTCTTGATGGAAATGGTTCATTTCATATCCGAGTTGCTCAAGATAACTCGCCGTATCAAGCATGAACTGGTTTGGTCCGCAAAGATAAACACTGCGCTGTTTAAAGTCTGCAACCAAAGTTTCAAGCCATTCAGCCGACAGGCGCCCTTGTGGATAATCACTCTCTTGAGCCTCTTTTAACAGCAGCTGTAAATTAAAATTGGCGTGGTTTGCTGCAAGAGCTTTAAGCTTATTGAAGTAAATGGTTTGTTCGATATTGCGCGCGATATGGAGAAAAGTAATATCTGTCTCACTGCCACTATTCTCCTCTGCTAGCCACGCTTGCGCCATGGCGAATACTGGCGTAATTCCGCAGCCTGCACTGATAAGCAGTGCTTTACGCTTGCCCTCTACGCTGATAGGCGGGCAGTCAATATTGTTAAACTCTCCTGCAGGCGCTAAGCACTCAACTTGCTCGCCAACCGCGAGTTGGTCAACGATATAATTGGATACCTTGCCACCTTCGACTCGCTTTACCGTAAGTTGTAACCATGACTGTCCCGGTAAGGAGCTAATGGAATAAGCTCGGTACTCGGTCGAATCGCCAATATTGACGCCCAAAGTCACAAATTGACCGGGTTTAAAATCAAATTGGTGGTCGTCTGCACCGGCGAGTAATAGTGAAACACAATCATCAGTTTCGAACCATTTTTCAATGCAGCGTAAGGTAGCAGGATAGCGTGGTGGGTTAGCAACAAGAGTATTGGCTGGCATGGGGAATCTCAAATAACAAACAAAAGAATCTGCCATCTGCGACAATCAATGACTCGCAAGATGGCAGACGTGGCAGTGATTACAGTTAACCTAGGATGGTCTGTAGGTCATTCTCGACGGTGCTGATTGCACGCATATCGAATTTTTCTTGAATGATTGCCAATAGGTTGTCGGTCAAGAACGCAGGCGCGGTAGGACCGGTGTAAATGCCTTTAACGCCAAGAGCAAATAGCGTCAGTAGGATCACAATCGCTTTTTGTTCAAACCATGATAGAACCAGTGTTAGTGGCAGCTCATTGATGTCACAGTCAAACTCTTTAGCCAGTGCAAGCGCAAGTTGGATTGCTGAATAGGCATCATTACATTGACCAACATCGAGTAGGCGAGGGATACCGTTGATGTCACCGAATTGGTTTTTGTTGAAGCGGAACTTACCACATGCAAGAGTCAAGATAAGGGTATCTTCTGGTGCGTTGGCGGTGAAATCGGTGTAGTAACTGCGTTCTGATTTATCACCATCACAGCCGCCAACGAGGAAGAAGTGGCGAATGTTACCTTGTTTCACTTGGTCGATTACCGCCGGTGCTGCGTTCATGAGTGCGTTGCGACCAAATCCAACCGTGATCATTTGTTCGATTTCATCGTGTTGGAAGCCTGGCGCAGCCAGTGCCGCTTCAATAGCTGCTGAGAAATCATCACCTTCAATATGGCTTACACCTGGCCAACCTACGATGCTACGCGTAAATAGACGGTCAGCATATTGACCTACATTTGGGTTAAGCAAACAGTTTGACGTCATCACAATCGCACCAGGGAAGTTGGCAAATTCTTTCTGTTGGTTTTGCCAAGCGCTACCATAGTTACCCACTAGGTGAGGGTACTTGTTGAGTTCTGGGTAGCCGTGTGCTGGCAGCATTTCACCATTGGTGTAAACGTTGATGCCTTTGCCCTCGGTCTGCTGGAGGATTTTTTCGAGATCATGCAGATCATGACCTGATACTAGAATACATTTGCCTTTGACTGGTTTTACATTGACTGCTGTTGGTGCTGGGTGACCAAAAGTCGCGGTTTCGCCTAAATCAAGCATCTCCATCACTTTGTAGTTCATCAAGCCGATTTCCATCGAACACTCAAGTAGCTGATTAAGATCGGTAGGCTCAGTACCTAACCATGCCATGATTTTGTGGAACTGGGCATGAATGGCAGCGTCAGTCTGATCAAGGACACGAGCATGCTCCATGTAAGCCGCCGCACCTTTTAAGCCATAAAGGCACAATAAACGCAGACCAATGACATCTTCACTTACTTGTTCTTTACCACGGTTAACCGCAGCGTGAGGGGCAAAAGCGAGGATTTCTGCGGCGTCTGCTGGTAGTTCAAATTCGGCGACTTGAGGTGCAGCTTCAAGTTCAACATTGTTGAGAGCTGCTGCTGCAAGGGTTTGCTGCTTAAGCTCGGCCTTGTATTGCGCTGCTTGATTGGTAAATTCAAGAATACGCTCAGGGTCGAAGTTAACATTGGTTAATGTGGCAAAAAATGCGCGTGGTGCCCAAGTGTCGATTTCAGCATTAATAATGTTGAATGCGCGAGCTTGCTCAGCCCAGTAAGAAACGCCTTGTAGGGTGTAAACCAGAACGTCTTGTAGATCTGAAACTTCCGATGTTTTTCCACACATACCTTGTGTGAATGAACAGCCTTTAATGGTTGGGGTTTGAATTGTCTGTTCACATTGAATACAGAACATAGTGATACTCCAGTTTACTCGTAATAGTTATTCATTGGCTTAACCGACCACTTAAGCACGTATTGGCGCTGTATAGGTGGTTAGCGAGTTTTGATGAACGCTATAGAGCACGGAGTGTGCCAGTTTTTATCTTATTGATATTAAAGTGTTTTTGTCTTTGACTGATAATGTTTCGATGTAATAAAGACATCGTTGACGTTGTCTTTATTACATCGCTGAATCAAGGGAGAGCAGTTATTTGATACCGAGCTTTTTGCCCATACGATAGAGGTTACCGCGGTCCATTTGGAGAAAGTCCGCTGCTTGCGACCAAGTACTGTTCGATTGGTCTAAAGCATGAGCAATCAAATCTTTTTGATAAAGTTCGACCAGCGCGCGCATCGGTTGGCTGGTGGCAGGGAAGTACTGTGATGTGTTTTTTACATCAGTATCGTTTTTCACATCGTCAAAGTGGTGTAATTGAATCGTTGTTTGCTCGTTTTGGATCGCGTGTAAAGCTGCACGAGTTAAGCTATGTTCTAGTTCACGAACGTTGCCGTGCCAAGGTTGAGACTCCAGTACTTGTAACGCCTTAGGGTGCACATGTAAGTTTGGGGCATTGAATTGGCTACGCATTTTCTCGAGCAGATAACCAGACAGCACTGCAATGTCGCCATCACGTTCGCGCAGTGGCGGAACATGGATCGGAAAAACATTGAGACGATGGTACAGGTCGGCTCGAAAGCGTCCTTGTTCGACTTCTTCTTCAAGTTTGCGGTTGGTCGCGGCGATGATACGCACATTCACGGTTAGATGTTGATCGCTGCCCACCCGTTGTAACTCACCTTGTTGGATCACGCGCAGCAGTTTAGCTTGCAAAATCAAAGGTAACTCACCGATCTCATCTAAGAAAATGGTGCCACCATCGGCGAGTTCAAACTTGCCAGAACGATGACTATTGGCACCGGTAAATGCGCCTTTAACATGACCGAACAACTCACTTTCGGCGAGCCCTTCAGGCAGAGCGGCGCAGTTTACATAGATCATTGGTTTATCGGCTCGATGGGACTGTGCATGAAGATTGTGCGCCACTAACTCTTTGCCAGTGCCAGTTTCCCCCCAAACTAACACCGCAAAGTCGGACTTTGCGACGGTTGCGATGTTGCTTTTCAGTTTTTCAAACTGAGGGCTAAGACCAACCATGTCGCCTTGTTGAGTTCTCGCTTGTTGGATCAGGGTTTGAGTCACAGAGCGGTGCTTGCGGTTTTGTGATTTAAGTGCTTTGAATTGAGCAATGTTGCGCAGTGTGGCGGCAGTCAGTGCCGCAAAAGTATCGACCATTACAGGGTCAAGCTGGTCAAAGGCGCCAACGGTCAGTGCATCCATGGTGAGTACACCGACGAGCTGACCTTCTACGTAGAGGCTGCAACCGAGACAGTCATGTACATCAATTGTCTGTTCGGTGGTTAGCATCACGCCGTCAAATGGGTCAGGCAGGGCGCAGTTTGCGTCAAAACGAACCGGAGTTTTGCTCTGCATGATTTGCTGTAGGCGAGGGTGCGCGCTAGGGAAGAAGCGACGGCCTAGTATTGATTGAGAGACGCCCTTAACGGCAACCGGCGTAAGAAAGCCTTGTTGGTCAAGAATAAACAGTGCAGCGGCATCGCAAGGGAAGACCTGACTGATGCCTTCGACTAAGTGCTGATACTGCTCTTCACTGGTTAAATTGGAACTCAAGTTAAGGGCAATATTCAGGAGAGTTTGTTCAACGTTTGAAGGCATATCGAAGCTCTTATTGATAAAAGAGTCGCTATGCTAGCAAGGTGATGTCAAAAGTACATCGTGGCGAGTTTATAACTGATGTCCTTTTGACCAAGGTCAAAAACAAAATAGCCCCGCTAAGGCGAGGCTATGCGTGTTATTTGGTATGGTTAAGTTAGCAGTCAGAGCAATCCTCTGAGCCGCCAGCTTCATCAAACCATTGGGCAAGATGAGTTTTCAGATCTTTAAGCTCGTCAGGACCAATCAGTGCCAGACCAAGATCTTCTGCGCGGGTGATGTCGTTATAACGTAGCGGGCGGAAGCTGACTAACATTGCGCGAGCTTGCAGGCCACCTAATAGGTCACGCAGTGATTCTAGCTTGTAAAGCGTATCATCCCCGTCATCACGCATGCCTTTGGTTTTACATTCGATGATGTGCAGCTTGTTATTGACCACAGACGCCACGTCCAGTTCATTACGTACTTCACGTTCACCTAGCTGGCGGTAAACCTGAACATTCAGCGAGTGGTCTTGAATGGTCGGCATATCTTGTTGAATTTGACGTACGGTACTGTGGACTAAAGTTTCAAGCCACTCACCATTGGAGAAGCGACGTGCTTCCTCACTCGCAAAAGTCAAAATACCGTTCTCGTAGGTTGCGATTTGCGCTTCGACGAGATCAGAGAGAAGCATGTTGAGTTCACGATAGCCTTGCTGCTTTTCAGACAGTTCAACATCCAAACGTTGTTCTTTACGGCAGGTGGTTGCAAGGTAGTTGAGGGTAGCGAGACCAGGGCCTAACTCTAGGGCATTGCTTGCCCAACGTTCACCAAGTTCATAGAGCTTTTTATCAAGCTGAGGAGGGATATTATGCTCGGCAAACTCACCGCGAGCACCGAAGATGGTCAGATAATCGTCAATGGTGATTAAGTCTTCTACTTGCGTATCTTCACGACCTTCGGGGTAGAGCCAGCACAGGCGATCACTGTTTGGTTCCACAACAAAGATAGGCCAATGATAGCTACGGAAAACTTCGTAGACCGATAACAAACGATGACGTAAACCACAGCTTGCATTGAGTTTTATCGCACCGCCTCTGGATTTTAATTCATCAGCCAATTGAATGACGGCTTGTTTGATTCGTGACGTATTAGCGACGTTAGGTATTTCAAAAAATTCTGAGGTGATTTGGCGTTTTGCCAACACGCTGTGTAGGCGCTCATACATCTCTTTTTGCGCATCTATCCCAATGAACACAATGTGCTGACTGAGGGTTCTATTATCTAATAATGGTGTGACCAAACGAATTGGATCTTGGTCAATTATGCCAACATGAATTGCCATAGCTTTTCCTCATGGTTGGCTTGCAAAACGGGGTACTAAGGTAAAACACAGCAAGCCTTAGTAACCATATAATGTTCAGGTCTATAAAAAACAAGGGCGATTAACTAATTTAATCGCCCTTGTTCAATTATTTAGCCGGAAATTGACATTTATAGCCTAAACCGATGGACTAAATTGCCTTGTTGATTGGCTAAATTGGTGAGGTCGTTACTGGTTTCCGCGATATCTGCCATGGCTCGATAACTCGAATCAGCAATCTCATTGATTTCTTCCACACTTTGCGCAATGGCCGCGGTAGTACTGTTTTGCTCAGTACAAGCACTGGAAATATGCCCACTCATCTCAGTGATTTGAATAATCAGTGATTGAATCTCTTCCATCGCACTGTTGGCATCAGACGCCTGGTCAACCGTTAACGTCATGTCGTTCATACAGCTTTGGATGACATTGTTGGCAGAGCTAGAGCTGCTTTGTAGCGCGGCAATCATTTTCTCGATTTCAGAGGTTGATTCGGTGGTACGTTGGGCAAGTACTCGTACTTCGTCGGCTACTACCGCAAAGCCTCGTCCTTGCTCCCCAGCTCGGGCCGCTTCAATCGCAGCGTTAAGTGCGAGTAAGTTGGTTTGTTCAGCAATATTACGAATCACATCTAAGATGGTGCCGATCTGACTGCTCATGGTTTGTAGCTCTTTCACCGCGTCAACGGATTCAGTCAGGCGCATTTCAAGCTGATTGATGGTAGTGATATTGGTACTCATGATCTGGCGACCTTGCTCAGAGGCTACCTCGACCTGTTCAACCATCTGCAAAGAGCCTTGCGCGCTTTGTGCTACTTCTTCGACCGATTGACGCATCTGGTTCATCGCAGTTGCCACACTAGAGGTTTGCTGACGCTGCTGGTTTAACTGACTTTGTGCGCTCGACAAGGTCTGTTGGTTAGTGTTGGCTGTGTGAGTCAGGTTATCAGAGGCTTGGTTTAGTTTGACCAGAATATCATGCAGGTTATCGGCCAAGGTATTGATGTGTCCACTAACACGACTAAATTCGTTGTTGTAACGAATGTCGATACGCTGAGTCATATCACCATCGCTTAGCGCTTCCAGCGTCTTTAGAATACGAGTCAACGGATTACGTACGCTGTGGGCAATGTGATAGCCAATACCTGCCGCTAGGGCAACAATCACAATACACATGAAAATCGAACGAACTAGCCCAGAATCATACACACTGCCAGCTTCACTAAGTGACTGATTGAGACTTGCTTGAGCTGTTTCACTAAACGAATTAAGTAGTGAGCGTGAGGTGTCAACTTCCTTGGTTAAGTTGGCAATGTTTTCATACAACGCTTTACGTTCAGTGAGATAATTGTTGTGTTGATCGAGAACACCACCTTTCTGACCAATATCGATTGAGAATTGGGCAACAGAGGCATCAAATTCATCTTTCAATGACGGCATTTGCGTGGTTAAACCACTGTACGCGTAGTTAAGGTGAGTAACGGCTTTTTTGTTTTTCGCCACCGCTTTGGCAACCGCTTCAGTATCACTGCTGGCTAAAGCATCAGACGTAATCACCTCAGCATCTTTAAGCTTTTCAAAGTAACTGCGCGACATTACTTTGACGACAATATTGTCTTGTTTTTCAACGTACTCTTTCATTCCCGCACTCAGTTCAGAGTGCAGACGTTGGAATTGGCGTGTCGAGAGTTGAACTTGCTCTTGTGCGGCAAACATATTGCGATAGTTATCCATCGCTGAATCTGCAGCTGCAAAGTAACGCAGCTCAATTTGCTTTACTTCTTCAACGCGAGCGATCAATTCAGGGTCATTCGCACTGGCAGCTTCAAGCTCTTTCAAACTGTCATCATAGTAAGTCTTTGCCTCTTCGAATTGGGCTCGGATGGTATCCATGCGCTCAAAACTTTGAGTAGTAAGATAATCTTTAAACAGTTTATCGGCAGACAGCAAAGCCACGTTTGTACGGTTTGATAGAGACACCAACGGCAGCGACGTGTTGGTCACGCTTGCAAAATTCACGTGTATTTGTTCCATGCCGCGCAACGCCATTATCGTTGAGACAGCAAACATGAATATGATCAATGCAAAGCCAGCGTACATGCGCCTGATCACTGAGCCCTTCATAGATCTCTCCTTTATTTGTTTATTTGCAGTAAAAAATATCAGAATTCGGACAACTGTTTTCATATCGAGACACACGTTTTATGACGCACAAGACAAAAATAACTTGGTCGCATGTAGTTTTCAGAATCGTCAATCTTATGTGTCGCTGTTTTTAATTGTGATTTAGTGACGCATGACGCATACTCGTCATATACCTAAATAGCTGCAAAGAAGTGCCTAAGTTACAATTTGGCTGTTTATGTATACCATTCAGTTAGGTTAATTAATCATGGAGTTCAGCATGGCTGAAGAGACTATTTTTAGTAAAATTATTCGTAAAGAAATCCCAGCAGATGTTGTTTATCAAGATGACCTAGTCACTGCATTTCGTGATATCAACCCTCGTGCTCCAAAACATATCCTAATCATCCCAAATAAATTAATCCCGACAGTGAATGACGTCGAAGCGGATGATGAATTGGCTATGGGTCGAATGTTTACGGTGGCAAAGAAAATTGCTCAAGAAGAAGGTATCGCTGAAAATGGTTACCGTTTGATCGTGAACTGTAACGCCCACGGCGGTCAAGAAGTGTACCATATTCATATGCATTTAGTCGGCGGTGCGCCATTAGGCCCATTGCTAATGAACTAATTCAGGCTGAACACAGTCTATAGTTATAAAGCGAAAAAGCACAATCCGATGGTTGTGCTTTTTAATAACCATTAAGAATTTCGGAGTGCGGATTGAACAAAGCTATTCGACTCGTCGTGCTAACGATTAGCGCTTTACAATTAACTGCGTGTGCAAACTTTTCGGCTGGCAATTTATTTAGTCACTATAGCGCGCAGAACCAAGAAGTTTATCAAGCAGTCAAGCGCGGTGATTATTCAGCGGCAGAGCAAGCATTGCCAGACGGAATTGCTGGGGACATTCTTGATAATTTTGAACGTGGACGCGTCTATCTGCTCAATAATAACGATCAGCAGAGTTTGAGTTCGTTAGAACTGAGTGACCAAGCGGTACGTAAAGAGCAAGATAAGGCGACCGTTTCAATCACGGATACCGCGACGAGCATTGGTGCACTAGCGGTCAATGATAACTTAAATATCTATTATCCCGCCGATTATGAGCTCGGATTCCTCCATCTATACTTAGGATTAAATTACGTCAAAGAAAATAAGCTAGATGATGCGTTAGTGGAAATGCGCCGAGCTAACCAAGTGCAAGAGCAGGCAAGGGCAGAGCGAGAAAGACAACTTGAAGCAGCGCAATCTGAAATGGAATCGCAAGGCTTAACACCTAACATTGGCAGCGTATTAGCGCAATATCCTGATGCGGGAAAAAAACTGCAAGCAGTACAAAATGCCTATTTGATGTATTTATCAGCGTTGTTATATGAAGCGGATGGTGACTTGAACAGCGCGTATGTTGACTACCGACGAGCGTTGGCAGTGATGCCAGATAACCGCGCCGTTATTGACAGTACTATGCGTGCAGCCCGTCGTTTAGGAATGAGTGACGATTTGCGCATGCTGGAAAAACGTTATGGTAAGGCACAAGCGAATCAATCCGGCAAAGCACGTGTGATTATTTTGCAAGAGCAGGATACGGTCGAAGCGATGCAGGGGTGGAAGTTATCTTTACCTCTTTATGACAGTCGTGGCAATGGGGCGTTGTACTCTTTAGCGTTACCTTATTATCCATCAGCGAACTTAGCGACTTTTTCGCCGCTTAGGTTAAATCAGCAATCAGTGCCAAATGAACTACTGGCCGATGTTAATCTTATGGCACAGCAAGATTTGTCTGAACGGATGCCGAACATCATTATTCGCCAAGCTCTGCGTGTCGTGGCAAAAGATCAGGTGCGCAAAGAAGCTGCTCGTGGCGATGATGTTGGTAACTTAATTTTTAATGTCTGGAACACGCTGACAGAGCAACCAGACACACGTAGCTGGCAAACATTACCTGCCGCTGTCTATGCGAGTAGCGTAATGGTTGATGAAGGTCAGCAACGTTTGGATATTGGGGGACAGTCTTACCAGTTTAACCTTGCGGAAGGTAACACCGCTCTGGTTTGGCTATCTCGTCAAGGAAACAATGCTACAGTGTGGCATAAGCAACTAGGAAGATTGTAATGAAGAAATTCGTTTTAGTGATCTTATCAATTTTAGCGATTGCAGGGTGTTCAACCAACACGTCTGGGCTAAGAATTGATGGTGATACTCAAAAGGTACTGTTTGCTAATGACTCAATGTCACGCAGTTTGACCATTAATGATATTACAACCACATCGGTTGATGGGCATACGCAAGGTATTGTTAGCTTAAGCAGTAATATCAGCTCAGATTTAGACTTGTTGTACCGCTTCTATTGGTACGATGGTCAAGGTCTTGAAGTGACTAAGCCTGGTAACTGGCGACGTCTTATCGTTCGTGGTGAAGAGACCCTGTCTATTTCCGAGGTATCGGTCAATCCAAATGCGACTCAATTTAGAGTGCAAATTCGAAATAACAACGATTAATACAGGAACTAAGTTCTAAAGGGCTTAGTCAAATCTATTAAAAATTAAGGAACATAGAATGAATAAAAGTGTTATTGCACTGCTTGGTCTTGCTGTTGTTTTGGGTGGTTGTTCTAACCAAGTTAGCTATGGTGATGCACAAGCTGTGGAAACCACGACAATTGATTTCGGCTCTACCGATCTCCAAACAATCGCTGGTGAAATGGTTGATAGCATGTTGCAATCTGGCTCGGTAGCGGCGATTACACGTGACTCTCGTCCGATCGTTTTTGTTGAGCGAGTGAAGAACAAAACCAGTGAACATATTGATACAGAGTCGATTACTGACACGATTAGTACCAAGATGCTGAATTCTGGTAAGTTCCGTTTCGTCGATATGGGGCGTGTAGAAGCGGTGCGTGATCAACTTAACTTCCAGAACAATGACGAGTTAGTCAATCAAAGCAACGCAATTCAATTCGGTAAAATGGTCGGTGCTCAGTACATGCTGTACGGTAACCTATCAAGCATCGCGAAAAGTGCAGGTAGCGACAAAGACGTTTACTACAAAATGACGATGCGTTTGATGGATCTGGAAACGGGTCTAATTGAATGGGCTGATGAAACTGAGATTCGTAAACAAGAATCTAAGAGCTTCCTTGGCCTATAAGTAAAAACCAGTAGAAGGAACGTTATATGGCGCGAATGTCATGGCGTGAAGCATGTCAGTTAGACAATTCTTTAACCGCTTTAGAGCGTTTCTTCACTGTTCCCCCTGATTATGCTCAGACCTTAACCGGGGGGTTAACCAATCGCTGTTGGAAAGTTGTTGCTGCCAATGGCAATGCTTATGTTTGGCGTCCGACTACACCAATCACTCAAGCCTTTTCAATTTCCCGTTTTCAAGAATATCAAATTCTGTCCGCAATCCATGATTCTGGGCTAAGCCCTCAAGCCGTGTTTATCTGTGACAAAGGCTTACTGGTGGAGTGGCTTGCCGGTGATTCTCTGACCGAGACCCTCTCTTTTGAGCAATTGCTCGTAGCGTTAGTCGCCGTTCATCAGTTGTCTACTGCTCGTTTGCCTGTCGCGCCATTTAATTTTACTGCTCGAGTTGATCATTACTGGATGCAGCTTAAGCCAGAGCTCAAAACTCAAGACTATGAGATGGTTTATCGTGAGTGGCGCAATGCCCCAAGTCTGGCAGATGTGGGGCATACGTTGTGTCATTTTGATTTGGCGGGTTACAACATGGTGCAAGGGACCGATAAACTGCAAATCATCGATTGGGAATATGCCACAATCGGTGATCCTCGCTTGGATCTCTGTTTGAGTATTGATGTAGCAGGGGTGGATGAAATGGCTGCGATTCAGCGTTATTGCCAGAGCCGCAATCTAGAGGGAATTGATGATTGGTTTGAAGGGGTTCGCGCCTGGCGTCCTAGGGCGAATATGATGGCAATGCTTTGGTATCTGTTAGCATTTCAGCTTTGGGGAGACGACTACTACCTCCATCAAGCTGAACAATTAAAACAGCAGTTTTGCACGTGAGATCACTGTTTCACAGATCGATACTGAGAATGTTTCTTCTAGCCCTTTAAAACCCTAGCTTTCGTGTTAGATTTAACTGTGCTTGTTGCTATTCAGTTAGTTAAACCGAACTAGTCTTAACAACAGGCCTGCAGTTAAATCGGGGATTAAATATGATTATTTACTTACACGGATTTGATAGTACCAGCCCGGGTAACCACGAGAAGGTTCTTCAACTTCAGTTTATTGACGACGACGTTCGATTCATCAACTACAGTACGCTGCATCCCAAGCATGATATGCAGCATCTATTAAAAGAAGTTCACAAAGTTATCGAACAGTCTGACGATCCAAATCCAATCATTTGTGGCGTTGGTCTTGGTGGATATTGGTCTGAGCGTATTGGCTTCTTGTGTGGCATCAAACAGGTTATTTTTAACCCTAATTTACACCCTGAACGCAATATGCAAGGTCGAATTGATCGCCCTGAAGAGTACGAAGATATCGCAACCAAATGTGTCGCAGAGTTCCGTAACAAAAACAGCCAGCGTTGTATGGTGATTCTTTCTAAGCAAGATGAAATCCATAACAATGAAGATACGGCTAATGAGCTCAAGGCATATTATGACATTGTTTGGGACGATACACAGACGCATAAGTTTAAGAAGATCTCTCAGCATCTTCAGGCGATGAAGGCATTTAAGCAAGCTGACTAAACGATCGCGAGATTTATCAGCATGCAACAGAGTAACGGTACCTTAGGGTGCCGTTTTTTTATGCTTTAAAACTGAGAAATTAAATCTTTGATTACATAATCCCATACATTTTCTAATGAATTTACTGCATTCTCTTGTTGCGTCGCTAAATTTGCTCTATATAATGAGTCGCATAAAAATAATTTGATAAATATCAAAAAAAATTGAGAGTGAGTAAAAAACTTGCCCAAATTATGCAGGTTAGCACATGTTTTGAGTGTGTTGATGCATACTCGCTAAGCGCGAGCTTTTATCCAATCACGTAGTTTACTGAGAGAACCTCTAACGCATTCGATGCGTGTAACCCAAAAAAATTTAATCGGTCTGCTTTGTTGCAGGCTTTATCCAAGCGAGCTTGGAACCAATAATTTTTCGTTTTTTTATTTTAGAGGACAGTTGCTATGACACGAATTATCGTAGTAGGTGGCGGCGCAGGCGGTCTTGAGCTTGCAACTAAATTAGGTCGAACTCTTGGTCGTAAAGGTCGCGCAAAGGTAACTTTGGTTGATCGCAAAGCGAGTCATTTGTGGAAGCCTCTGTTGCACGAAGTCGCGACTGGTTCATTGGATGAAGGTGTGGACGCATTAAGCTATCGCGCACACGCTAAAAACCATCATTTCGATTTCCAACTTGGTAGCTTAGAAGATATCGATCGTGAGCGTAAAGCGATCAAACTAGCTGAGTTGAAAGACGAGCAAGGTGCGTTACTCATGCCAGCGCGTGAGCTAGAGTACGATGTGTTGGTACTAGCAATTGGTTCAACATCGAATGACTTTAACACTCCGGGCGTCCGTGAAAACTGTATCTTCCTCGATAGCCCTGAGCAGGCACACCGTTTCCGCACCAACATGAACAACGAGTTTTTGAAACTGCATGCGAAAAATGGCCAAGGTACGGTAGATATCGCGATCGTTGGCGCAGGCGCAACCGGTGTAGAACTGTCTGCTGAACTGCATAACGCAGTAAAAGAGCTTCGTACTTATGGCTTTGGCGATCTTGATTCAAGCAAGCTTAACGTTAACCTAATTGAAGCCGGCGAGCGTATTCTACCTGCTCTACCACCGCGTATTTCTGGCGCGGCTCATCAAGAGTTGACCAAGTTAGGTGTGAATGTTCGTACTGCGACTATGGTTACTCAGGCGGATAAAGATGGCTTGACCACGAAAGACGGCGAAAAGATCCCTGCGCAAATTATGGTGTGGGCAGCGGGTATTAAAGCGCCTGATTTTATGAAAGAAATCGGCGGTCTTGAAAGCAACCGTATCAACCAGCTAGTGGTGAAAGACACGCTGCAAACAACGCGTGATGACAGCATCTTTGTGATTGGCGACTTGGCACAATGTACCCAAGCTGACGGTTCATTCGTACCACCACGCGCTCAAGCGGCACACCAAATGGCAAGCCGCGCGTTTGGTAACATTGTGGCAATGCTGACCAATCGTGAGTTGAAGCCGTATGTATATCAAGACAAAGGCTCGCTTGTATCACTTAGCCGCTTCTCAACCGTTGGTAGCCTAATGGGTAACCTAACCAAAGGTTCGATGATGATTGAAGGGCGTATTGCGCGTGTGGTGTATATTTCGCTATACCGCATGCACCAAATGGCGCTGCACGGTGTGTTTAAGACAGCATTGATTGTATTAATGGGACGCATTAACCGCGTACTGCGACCAAATCTAAAACTGCACTAATTCCTAGTGCTAAAGCGATAAAGATAAAGAGCTCTTCAGGGAGCTCTTTTGCTATCTAGGACTCGCGGTTGTCAGTCAGGAATGATCGAATAAACTGCGCCTTGCTTGGGCTTACCATTAAACAGAAAACGGTTGGCCGCGAGCGTTTCAAATTTTGCTCCACATGCTATCGCAAGTTTCTGACTGGCATGGTTGTCGGGATCGCAAACAATCTCTAAACGCGTCAGCTTCAATATATCAAAACAAAACTCGCACAGAGCGGAGAGCGCTTTACAGCCATAACCTTGGTGTTGAAACCCATCCGCTAACCAGTAGCCAAGGCTGGCCATATTAAAGGTGTGGTAGAGTTCGTTGATGGCGACCATGCCAATCAGACACCCATCACTACGACGAAAGATACCGAAACCATAAGCATCCGCTTTGACCCAATTGAGTCGGGTTGACAGTAAAAAGCGGTCTGCTTCTTCGATACTAAACGCAGGGTGACACCACTCAATCCATTGATGAAGGCTAGGGGAGTGGGCGACTAATGCACGCAGTTCTTCATTTTCTTCTGCATCAATTAAGCGCAGCACAAATTCCGGTGTAATGATTTGATAATCAGGGCTCATACTATCTACGAACAATCACTTACAGAAAAGAAAGTATAAAGGATTAATAAAAAAACGCCCAACTAAAGAGCTGGGCGTTTGAGTCAGTATCTGTTTTGCAAGATGCGATTAATTGACGCGGCGCACTTGGATAATCATTCCCATTAACGGGTGATCTAAGAAGTGAGTTTCGCTACTGCGCATACGACGTTTTTGGTCCATACGGTAGCTCTTAAGAAACTCTTCCGTATGTACCGTTGGGGTGACTTCCGTCATTAAGCCAGCTTGCACTGTGTCTGTTGTAGCCGCACCATTTGTGCTGACTAAAGGTTGCTCATCCAGCTGCACGTCACGATCTTCTAGCACAACATCGCGAACACTTGGCTCTTTAAGATCAAGCTCAACGTCAGCGTATAGATAGTGTTCTACATAAATTTGTAGTTTTCCATCTAACTCATAAAGTGGACCAGAGATAGTTTGCTCATTAACACCATCAATCACCGACTCATTGCTTGAACCAACTGGTGAACCATCACGATTAAACTGCGCAGAATAATCTTTGCCTCCCGTGATGCGGAAGGTAGGAGCGGACAAACGCCCTTTATCGCCTTGACGCCAAGCCGTGTGCATTAATACTTGAAAGCCAGCATGATTACGTAGCTTTTGTGCTTCGTTATCCAATTGGTAGCTTGAACGAGGTAACATTTGTACGCCTTTGCGCGCACGATAGTTGCTATCGCCAAAGCTGCCGACTTTGTCCATGCTAATTTGTGGCAGAGTATCAGGCCAAGATTCGGTCACTTGCTCCGCGTCCACTGCACGTTTAAAAATGATCACTTCGATATCAAATTGTCGCGCCGCCCAACTTGGCATTGCAACAAAGAAGAGAAGCAGTGGGATCAGCTTTTTCATCACATCTCCATATACGGGGACTTTTCCCCGAAATTTCTAATTTTGTTTTGGTAATAAATTTTGCTGGAATTCTGCCAGCATGTCAGTAACAAACTGAATTCTTTGACGCCTATCGACTAATGGTAGCGTGAATTTGAACTTAGTCGGTCCTTCCATTGCAAATTTTTGAGGCTGAGACTGCAACAGTTTAACCAAGTACATCGGATTTATGTCAGCATCAGGATAGAACTCAATATATCCACCCTTATCGTGCGCCTCAATTTTCTTCACTTTAAGTTTAGCGGCTGAAAGTTTCAGTTCCGCAACAGAAAGTAAATTCTTGGTTGCATCGGGTAATAAACCAAAGCGGTCGATTAGCTCGACTTTCAAACCGTCTAATTCATCTTTGTCCGCGACGCTCGCGATTTGCTTGTACATTGACAAGCGAGTGTTTACGTCAGGGATGTAGTCATCAGGCAACAGCGCTGGAATACGCATCTCGACTTCGGTTTGCTCGCGCAGCAGATCATCGAGAGAAGGCTCTTTACCTTCTTTCAGTGCTTCGACGGCTTGCTCAAGCATCTCCATATAGAGTGTGAAACCCACCGATTGAATTTGACCGCTTTGCTCATCACCTAGTAACTCACCTGCACCACGGATTTCTAAGTCGTGGGTAGCAAGTGTAAAGCCTGCGCCCAAATCTTCAAGTGATGCAATGGCGTCTAAGCGTTTAATTGCATCTTTGGTCATCGCTTTTGGATGAGGAGTCAGTAAGTAGGCATAGGCTTGGTGATGCGAGCGTCCCACGCGACCACGTAACTGATGAAGTTGCGCAAGACCAAGGTGGTCTGCACGATCCATAATAATGGTATTCGCGGTTGGAACATCGATGCCAGTTTCAATGATGGTGGTACACACTAACAAATTGAATCGTTGGTGGTAAAAATCGTTCATCACCTTTTCGAGTTCACGTTCGCGCATTTGTCCATGCGCTACCGTTATGCGCGCCTCAGGAACCAGTTTTTCCAGATCCGCGGCGACTTTTTCAATGGTTTCAACTTGGTTGTGTAAGAAGTAAACCTGACCACCACGCATGATTTCGCGTAGAATTGCTTCGCGTACCACTGCATCTTCACGTTGGCGCACAAAGGTTTTAATCGCTAAACGACGTGCTGGTGGTGTCGCGATGATCGAGAGATCGCGCATGCCACTCATTGCCATATTGAGTGTTCTTGGAATGGGCGTTGCTGTAAGTGTTAGGATATCAACATCCGCACGCATCGCTTTCATTTTCTCTTTTTGACGTACGCCAAATCGGTGTTCTTCATCAACAATCAGCAAGCCAAGATCTTTGAACTGGATATCACTAGAAAGCAATTTATGTGTGCCAACTACTAGGTCAACTTTACCATCGGCAATATCTTGCAGAACTTGTTTTTGTTCTTTCGCGGTTTTAAAGCGTGATAACACTTCTACACGAATTGGTAGGTTGGCAAAGCGGTCGCGGAAGTTCTCGAAGTGCTGCTGGGCAAGCAGTGTTGTCGGTACTAACACTGCTACTTGCTTGCCGTTATCAGTTGCAACAAAGGCTGCACGCATCGCCACTTCAGTCTTACCAAAACCTACGTCGCCACACACGAGGCGATCCATCGCTTTGGCTTGGCACATATCGGACAATACCGCATTGATAGCCGTCGATTGGTCATCGGTTTCTTCAAACGGAAAGCCTGATTTAAAGGTCGCGTATTGCCCGCGGTCGAGTGCAAACTTGTAACCCGGTTTAAGTTCACGTTTGGCGTACACATCTAGCAATTCTGCTGCCACATCGCGTACTTTTTCTGCTGCCTTACGGCGTGCTTTCGCCCATGCCTCACCGCCGAGTTTATGCAGTGGCGCGCTCTCTTCTGCGCCACCTGAGTAGCGACTGATGAGGTTTAAAGAAGCAACGGGTACGTAAAGCTTGGCTTCATTTTGGTATTCAAGCGTGACGTATTCGGTTGTCATACCGCCGGCTTCGAGGGTTTGTAGCCCGAGGTAGCGACCGATACCATGGTCGATGTGCACCACTGGCTGCCCCGGTTTTAGTTCCGCCAGGTTACGGATAACCGCATCACTGTTGGTGGTTTTGCGATCTTTGCGGCGACGTTGAATAACGCGATCACCTAATAGATCACTTTCACAAATAAAAGCAATTTGCTCATCGCCATACAGGAAACCATGCTCCGCCGCGCCAAGCACCAGCGTGAATTTTTCTTTGTGGGCTAACGCGTCACAGAATGTTTCACACTCGATAGGACGAAGTTTGATCCGTTGAAGGAGCTCAAGGAGTGCTTCACGGCGACCTTCTGATTCTACCGAGAAGATCACCTTGCCATGGTAGGTTTCACTGAATTGACGCAATGCCGCCATTGGCTCTTTGTTCTGATGTTGAACTTTCAGTTCAGGCAGCGGCGAAATGTTTGGATTGAATCGACCTTGCTTTTCACTCACAGGCTCAATAGAGAGTGCAAGTTGCGGTAACAGCTTAAACTGGCTGAATAGTTCGTCTTTTTTAAGCCATAATTCGTCCGGTGGCAGCAATGGACGCAACGGATCTACTTTACGTTGGTCGTAGCGGTAGTCGACATCGGTTAAGAAGGTGTCAATCGCGGCTTCAATGTTACCGACCGTCAATAATTGCGTGTTATCGGCAATGTAGTCGAATAGGGTTTCAGTCTGTTCAAAGAACAGCGGTTGCCAGTATTCAATACCGGCAGGCCACGTGCCTTTGCTTACCTGCATATAGACTGATTCAGGCTCACGACGCGCTTCAAAGCGCTGGCGCCAACGAATGCGAAAATCTTCGATAGCCGCTTCACTGGTTGGGAACTCGTGAGCCGGTAGCAGGCGAATTTCACTCACATCGTCAATTGAGCGTTGGTTTTCAGGGTCGAAGGTGCGAATGGTATCAATTTCATCATCAAAGAAATCGATACGGAATGGATCGCGAGAGCCCATCGGGAAGAGATCAATGATCGAGCCACGGCTGGCGTATTCACCGGGACCAAAAACCTGATCTGCGTGACGATAGCCAGATTTTTCAAGCTGCATGCGCAGTTTATCGAGTGAATAGAGGTCGCCGGTTTTGACCATCAACGTATGCTGCATCAGGAATTCACGTGGTGATTGACGCTGCAATAGAGTGCTAATAGGGACTATCGTGATGCCTTCATTTTGTGTTGGCAACTGGTATAAGCGCGCAATTCGATCCGAGATGATTTCTTGATGCGGTGAAAAATTGTCGTATGGCAATGTTTCCCAATCAGGGAATAGGGTGACGGTTTGACTTGAGAATTGCTCAAGTTCTTGTTGCAATTTTAATGCAGTTTGAGGATCCGGTGTTGCAAGCAACGTGTGTCCTTGGTGCTGCTCAGCAAGTTCAGCAATGGCTAACGCTAATGCAGAGCCTGGTAGGTTGCCGACCTGCTTTTTGTCGCCAGCACCTTGCGGATTAACTAAATTGAGTAATGATGGTTTTGACATGTTTTTATTTATCGCGATTCAGAGAGCGCTGGCGCAGAAGTTTCTGTTGTTGATAAAGAGCTGCTTTGATGAGCAGATCTTGGTCCAAGTCGCGTAAGAGATCATATTTTACTGTAATGGTAAATTGCTCATCTTCAGCAGTACAGCTAAATACGGCGCCATAGCAGTATATTGCCGCTGCTGGGTGGTCAAGAAACAGTTTAGCACGTACCTTTGTCCCCACCTCTAGTGCTTGATTTGCATGGTAGCTAAACTGACTTGCACCAAATGTAATGGTTTGGTGGCGGTAACTTGGATCATCTTGCTGCGATAACATAAAGGTTAGCAGAAGATTGAGTTTGGCATTTTGAGTATCAAGTAGGGCAATGACATGCTTGAAATCATTTGATTTCAGCTCTGCGCGTGCGGCGTCGTTCAGTTGGTCGAGTGAGCTAAACTCACTTGCAACTAAAAAAGGAGCAGGAATTTCGTCTGCAAATTGGTCAAAAGTGGGATAAGCAAAATCGTCAGCCAAGGGTTCGACATTGACGGTCATATGGTGATGAACAGTAAAGTATTCTTGGTCGGACATGAACTTTTCCTTTTGTTGATGTTCTGATTATCGTCATACACAGCAACTAATCAAGGTATGTCATTGTTAATTACTAATTTTAACCGCGAAATAGCAATTTAGGGCTATCAGCTATCTGAATTAATCGTTACAGTATTCGCCATTATTAGGTTTTGGTTTATTTTATGTTTCATCCAGTGTCGACCTTTATCGGCTTGCGTTACCTTCGAGGGCGCTCCGGTGATAGGTTCAGCCGATTCGTCTCTTATATGTCGACTGCTGGCATCACTATTGGTGTGATGTCTCTGATCACTGTTCTCTCAGTGATGAATGGTTTCGAGGCGCAATTAAAAGGGCGCATATTAGGCGTGCTTCCTCAAGCGATAGTCTCTCAACATGATGGTAAAACACCACGTAGCGAACAAGCTCCTGAGTTTATCGAGGCGATGTCGACTGCCGCGCACCCAGAGCCGATCGTGCAAGGTGAGGCAGTGATTCAAAGCGCGAAACAGCTGAGTGCCGGTTTGCTGATTGGTATTAAACCGAGTGACCACGATCCAGTTGAAAACTATGTGATTGCAGGTCGTCTATCACAGCTAAAGTCTGGTGCTTATCAAGTCTTTGTTGGTAGCACCCTGGCTCGCTCGATGGATATCGGACCGGGTGACAAAGTGCGTTTGATGGTTACCAGTGCAAGCCAATTTACGCCGTTGGGTCGTATTCCTAGCCAGCGAATCTTTACCGTGGCAGGCATTTATAATACGGGTTCTGATGTTGATGGACAGTTAATGCTGACTCACATTGATGATGCAGCAAGATTGATGCGCTTTAATCAGCAAACCATGACTGGGTGGCGCTTATTTTTCAACGACCCATTTGTGGTCGGCGAGTTGAGTCAACAACCATTACCACAAGGGTGGAAATGGCAAGATTGGCGCGATCAACGTGGTGAGCTATTCCAAGCTGTACGTATGGAAAAGAACATGATGGGGCTCATGCTAGGTCTTATTGTGGGGGTTGCGGCGTTTAATATTATTTCAGCATTGATCATGGTGGTAATGGAGAAGCAAGCCGAAGTGGCAATCCTTAAAACACAAGGGATGACCGATCGACAAGTGATGAGCATTTTTATGGTGCAAGGTGCGAGCAGCGGCATTGTCGGTGCGCTGATCGGTGGTCTGCTTGGCGTACTTCTGGCGAACAACCTCAATAGCCTACTTGAGAGTGCGGGTATTGCATTGTTCTCGGTTGGTGGCTCATTGCCAGTGGTGATTAATCCGGTACAAATTTTAGTTGTCGTAACTTTGGCTGTGATGCTCAGCCTACTGGCAACTCTGTTTCCTTCTTATCGAGCATCGTCTGTAAAACCTGCTGAGGCGTTAAGATATGAGTGATCTTCTACAGTGTCGTGATGTGACCAAAACTTACCATGAGGGCGCGCTGGATACTCAAGTACTCAAAGGCGTCAGCTTTGAATTGAAGCGTGGTGAGCTTGCTTCGATAATTGGTACGTCAGGATCGGGAAAAAGTACGCTCTTGCATGTGCTGGGGGCACTAGATGATGCGACTTCTGGTCAAGTGACGTTTTTAGGGCAGGAGCTTTCCAAGCTGAGTTCTAATAAGCAAGCAAAATTGCGTAATCGTCACTTAGGTTTTGTTTACCAGTTTCACCATTTGCTGGCGGATTTTAGTGCACTAGAGAATGTTGCGATGCCGCTATTGATTGGCGGGATGAAGGTGAACGAAGCGAAACAGAAAGCGCAGGCACTATTAGATAAAGTGGGCTTATCACATCGTATAGATCATCGTCCTTCCGAGTTGTCCGGTGGTGAACGTCAACGTGTTGCGATAGCACGTGCCTTGGTCAACAGCCCTGATTTAGTGCTGGCAGATGAGCCAACGGGTAACCTCGACCACAAAACTGCACTGGCTATTTACGACTTGATGCGCGAGTTAAATCGAGAGTCGGGCACTGCATTTTTAGTGGTCACGCATGACGGCGAATTGGCTGCGAAAATGGATCGTCAATTGCACATGCAAGACGGGCTCTTGGTTAATGTGGAGGGAGCTTAGTGTTTTCTTCACTTTCGCTATTTATTGGCGGCAGATTTAGTCGCGCAAAACAGCGCAATAAGATGGTCTCTTTTATCTCATTATCTTCGACGATCGGTATTGCTGTCGGCGTTGCGGTGATCATTATTGGCTTGTCTGCAATGAATGGCTTTGAACGCGAGTTGAAAAACCGCGTTCTGTCGGTGATCGCACATGGTGAGTTTGAAGGCGTTCGAGGACCGATTGATACTTGGCAAGGGATGATTGAGCATGTTGAACAGCATCCGAAAATTGAAGCTGCCGCTCCGTATGTTAAATTGACCGCATTGGCTGAGCGAGGTCAGCAACTTAAAGCGATTGAAGTGAAAGGTGTTGATCCGACAAAAGAATCAGCCGTTTCAAATCTCGCTCAATTTATTGATGCTGACAGTTGGAAAAATTTCCGTGCTGGCGAAAAGCAAGTCATTTTAGGACAAGGTGTGGCTGATTTGCTTAAAGCTAAGCAAGGCGACTATATCACCTTGATGATTCCCTCGACCGGTAATACTAGCCAAGTTCAAACACCAAAACGCGTGCGTGTCCAAGTCGCAGGTTTACTGAAACTCAATGGGCAGATCGACCATAATTTAGCGCTAGTTCCTCTGCAAGATGCGCAGAGCTACGCCAAAATCGGCAATGGTGTGACTGGCGTTGCGGTCAAAGTGACCGACGTGCTCGATGCAAGAAATATCGTCAGAGAAGTGGGTAATACTCTTAACGAATATGTTTATCTGCGCAGTTGGCAACAGAAGTATGGTTTCTTATATCGAGATATCCAATTAGTTCGTACGATTATGTACCTTGTTATGGTGCTCGTTATCGGCGTTGCGAGTTTTAATATTGTTTCAACGCTAATGATGGCAGTAAAAGACCGCGCCGCAGAAATCGCGATTTTGCGCACCATGGGGGCAACGGATGGGTTAGTCAAACGCATCTTTGTCTGGCAAGGGGTATTTTCTGGAGTGCTAGGGAGTGTAGTGGGTAGCCTAATTGGCGTATTAGTTGCACTTAACTTGACCAGTTTAATCAAAGGACTAGAGACTTTAATTGATCATAAGTTTTTGTCTGGTGACATTTACTTTGTCGATTTCCTTCCCTCTCAGGTTATGTTCAGCGATGTGGCACTTGTATCCATAACCGCAATCGTCTTGAGTCTGTTAGCAACTTGGTATCCGGCTTCTCGAGCCAGTCAGCTAAACCCAGCAGCGGTACTTAGCGCTAAGTAATCTTGCCGCATAAGATGCAGAAAAACAAAAAAGGACCGGATGGTCCTTTTTTAATGCTTGTCGTTCAACGGGTTTTCTCTTTATTACGAGTGGCAGTTAAATTTAACTATCGCCATTGGCAGTTCAAAGCCTCGCCCTTTATTGTGAACGTCGTTTAGCGAGAGAAGCGACTGCGGCGTTTTTGCCAACTGCGAACAACTGAGTAGCGCCAAAGACCTTTAATACCGAAGTAGCCAAGCATGGCAGAAGTCACACCACAAATCATACAGCCTAACAAGAACGGAGGACCAATGGTGCTCATTTGGTGCAGGATAAAGTCCCAAGACAGTTCAAAGTGAAAAGGTTGGGGTGGGACATGCATTACCCAAGCGCCAATCTTATAGGCGAAGTAGAACAGCACTGGCATGGTAATAGGGTTGCTGACCCAAACAAGTGCGACAGATAGCGGCAGATTTACACCACACAGAATAGCCAGACCTGCAGACATGATCATTTGGCTTGGTAGTGGAACAAATGCCATAAACAAGCCAACTGCGAATGCCCCAGCTGCTGAACGTCGGTTCAGACACCATAGGTTTGGGTTATAAAGCACATTGCCAAAAACCTTTAGTGCCTTTTGACGCTTAATCACTTCGTGGTCAGGCATAAAGCGTTTTATGAATTTTCTTGGCATCGGGGATATGACTCTCTTTATTAATTATTGGACGTTGTCGTCGTTCGCAATACTCATCATAACCACTCCTTATTGGACGCGAATGCCAGAGTGGTTTTGGTCAGTTCCATGCCTTATTGGGCTCTTGCTTTGCTTTAAGTTTAGATGGCTTAGATGGGGATGCGGGGTGATGGCTGCGCTGTTTTTAGTTACAGTGAGCGTAAATCAACTCCACCACCAAATGAACACCCTGTTCAGTGCCGGTTCGGATTTTACCATAAATGCCGAAGTTGACAGTCTTTTTAAACCAATAAATCGTGGCTTTCAAGGGGTGGTGACGATTAAGCGTATTAATGGTAAGGAATTAGATTATTTTTCGCGCCCCAAGATCTATTTAAATGCCCCATTTGTATTGGAATTGGATGATCAAGTTACCGCTAGAATTAAACTAAAACCCATTATTGGCGTGTTGAATCAGGTTGGTTTTGATCGCGAAAAATACGCGATTAGCCAGCGAGTAATAGCAAGTGGAGTGATAAAAGCGAAAAGTGCCATTTTGGTACGCAGTTACGGTTCTATTCGCCAATCACTTTTTTCACGTGCTCTTTTGCTTACTCACTCTTATGCCAACCAAGGTCTATTGATTGCATTGGGTTTTGGTGAGCGTGCTTATCTATCGCCGCAAACGTGGCAGCAGTTGCAGCAAAGTGGGCTCAGTCATTTGGTGGCGATATCGGGTTTACATATTGGTGTCGCGTTTGGTTTTGCTTGGTGGGTGGCGTTCCAATTTTCTCGCGCAGGGGTGAATCAAGTCTGGCTACTACCTTTATGCGGCATGCTTCTCGCCGTAGGTTATGCTTGGTTAGCTGGATTTTCTATTACTACTCAGCGAGCTTTGATTCTGTTACTTATTTTACTGGTATTACGTACGCTACAAATACATACCAGCTATCGATTCAAGTGGCTGCTAATGGTTGCGGGGTTACTTCTTTATGACCCATTTGCCGTGTACTCTCACAGTTTCTATCTCTCTATTTTTGCCGTGGCCGTGGTATTTTTTATTATCTCTACCGCAAGCTCTGTTCAAGCGAAGTGGCGGCAAGTCATCATCTCACAAATTGCGCTTATTTTATTGATGAGCCCAATCATTGCCATCATGTTCAATGGTCTAAGCCTTGCCAGTATGGGGTATAACTTGCTGTTTGTGCCTTGGTTTAGTTTTTGGGTGATTCCGTTAATACTGGCAGCGGTATTGCTATTGCCATTTTCGGAGCTATTCCCTACGTTTAGCCAAGCGCTGTTTGAATTGGCGGACTTTAGTTTATTGCCAGTAATGAAGGCGGCCGAGTATAGCCATTTGGGCTGGTTGATTATATCCAGTCAAAGTGCCATTTTTTTGTTGTGCGCCGTGTGTTTGGTGTTGCTATACCGATTTTTACGCCCTCAAATGGTCGTCGTTGGGCTGATGACGCTTGTTATGATTGCGGCAATTCCTCGATATCGAGACGTTTGGCAAGTTAATATCCTCGATGTCGGGCATGGCTTGGCGGTGGTGATCAGTCGCGGTCAACGCGCGATACTTTATGATACCGGGGCAGGGTGGAAAGACGGGAGTTACGCCAAAAGTGTGGTCGTCCCTTTTCTTAATAGCCAAGGTTTACAACTCGATAGGATTGTCATCAGCCATTTTGATAGTGATCATGCTGGTGGTTTGCGCTCGCTGTTAAATCTTTATCCCGATGTAGAACTGATCACCAGTCAGCACTTTATCCATCCTCAATCCTCTTCGTCTCAATGTGTCAGCGGAAGAGTGTGGTCGTGGCAACAACTCAACTTCGAGGTGTTGTGGCCACCGCAGGTAGTCAAGCGGGCCTATAATCCCCATTCCTGTGTGGTTCGGGTCTCGGATCAAGTGAGCGGTCAGAGTTTGTTATTGACCGGAGATGTCGAGTCGATTGCTGAATGGACTTTAGTTAGGCAACCTGAATCACTGGCAAGCGATGTTGTTATTGTGCCGCACCATGGCAGTAAAAGCTCTTCACTTGCGCAGTTTGTATCAGCTGTTGATGCTGAGGTGGCTATTGCATCGACGGCCTATTTGGGGCGATGGAAGTTACCCAATAAAGAAGTCAAAACGCGCTACCAACAACATGGTAGTGAATGGTTGGATACTGGCAGTGCTGGTCAGGTCACTGTCGAATATTTAGGCGTAATCAGCGATCATGGAATCCGAGTTAGCACAATGCGCAGATTGAAAGGTCAGGCTTGGTATAGGCAGATGCTGCGTAAGCGAGTAGAATAGAAAGAATATTGTAAAAAAGAATAAAGCAATTCTATGTCTCTTAATCAAGATGAAACTACGTTGCAAACCTTTAAACGTTTGTGGGTTTACATTCGCGTATACAAATTAGGTTTGACGGCGGCAGTTATTGCGCTTGTTATTAACGCTATCGCTGACACTTACATGGTCTCTCTATTGAAGCCTCTTTTAGACGAAGGTTTTGGTAATGCAGAGTCCGATTTCCTAAAAATTCTTCCTTTCATCATCTTTGGCATGATGATTGTTCGTGGCTTGAGTGGTTTTGTCTCTACTTACTGTCTAAGTTGGGTCTCGGGTAATGTGGTAATGCAGATGCGTCGCAGTATCTTTACCCAATTCATGCACATGCCTGTGGCTTACTTCGATAAAGAGTCGACAGGCGGTTTGCTTTCTCGTATTACCTATGACTCAGAACAAGTTGCTGGCGCGACGAGTAAAGCGTTAGTCAGTATTGTTCGTGAAGGGGCGAGTATCATTGGTCTGCTAACGCTGATGTTCTGGAACAGTTGGGAACTCTCATTGGTTCTGATCGTCGTTGCTCCGATTGTCGCTTGGGCGATTGGTTTTGTTTCTAAGCGCTTTAGAAAAGTGTCAAAGAACATGCAAGATGCGATGGGGCATGTAACCTCTTCGGCAGAGCAGATGCTAAAAGGTCACAAAGTGGTATTAAGCTACGGTGGTCAAGATGTAGAACGCGTACGTTTTGAATCGGTAAGTAACCGCATGCGCCAACAGTCAATGAAGCTGGTCGCGGCTCAGGCTATTGCAAACCCAGTGATTCAACTTATTGCTTCTATTGCTCTTGTAACCGTGCTGTTCCTTGCTAGCGTAGACTCTATCCGTGACACATTGACTCCAGGTACTTTTACCGTGGTGTTCTCAGCGATGTTTGGTCTGATGCGTCCACTGAAAGCATTGACTAACGTGACTTCAGATTTTCAGCGCGGTATGGCAGCAAGCCAAACCTTGTTTGCGTTGATGGACCTAGAAACAGAGCAAGATAACGGTAAGTTTGAAACCAATAATATTCAAGGTGTTGTGGACGTAAAAGATGTTACGTTTACTTACCAAGGCAAAGAGAAACCAGCCCTGCGTAACGTCTCTTTTACCATTCCTCAAGGTAAAACTTTGGCTCTGGTTGGTCGTTCTGGTTCAGGTAAAAGTACCATTGCTAATTTGTTCAACCGCTTCTACGACGTAGATTCAGGGTCGATTAGCCTTGATGGTCACGATGTGCGTGATTACACCTTGGCAAATTTACGCAGTCATTTCGCGTTGGTATCGCAAAACGTGCATCTGTTTAACGATACGATTGCGAATAACATTGCCTACGCGGCGACTGAAAAATACAGCCGCGAGCAAATTGAGCATGCGGCTCGACTTGCTCATGCGATGGACTTCATTGATAAAATGCCAGATGGTTTAGACACTATGATTGGCGAAAATGGGGCAAGTTTGTCAGGCGGTCAACGTCAACGTATCGCGATTGCTCGTGCGCTATTGCGTGATGCGCCAGTGCTTATTCTCGATGAGGCGACTTCTGCGCTGGATACTGAATCTGAGAAAGCGATTCAAGCTGCACTAGATGAGCTGCAAAAAGACAAAACTGTGCTTGTGATTGCTCACCGCTTGTCGACGATTGAAAAAGCAGACCAAATTTTAGTGGTTGATGAAGGTGAGATTATTGAGCGTGGCACTCACCAAGAATTAATTACTATTGCAGATGGTGCTTATTCTCAATTGCATCGTATCCAATTTGGTGCTTAAGCTGTGATTGAAAAAATCTGGTTTGAGAATCATCCATTAAAATATCTGCTGTGGCCGCTATTGTGGCCACTCAGTAAGCTGTTTGGCAAAATTAGCCGTTCTCGTCGAGCAAGCTATCAGCAGGGTAAGAAAATCGCCTATCGAGCACCGGTGCCGGTGATTGTCGTGGGCAATATTACTGCTGGTGGGAATGGTAAAACACCCGTGGTGATATGGTTAGTTGAGAAGCTTCAAGAGCTCGGTTATAAGCCTGGTGTGGTCTCTCGCGGCTATGGTGCCAAAGCACCGAGCTACCCATTACTTGTTGGGGCTGAAACTTCGACAGCTCATTGTGGTGATGAACCTAAACTGATTTATAAACGCACCAATGCGCCAGTAGCCGTCGATCCAGTACGAGCGAATGCAGTACAGGCGTTGCTGCCTTTGGGTGTAGATATCATCATCACAGATGATGGTTTGCAGCATTACGCACTAGAGCGTGATATTGAGTTTGCAGTGGTCGATGGTAAACGTCGCTTTGGTAATCAGCAGCTTATCCCGCTGGGACCGCTCCGTGAAGGAGTAGAGCGCTTAGCGGAAGTCGATTTTATTGTCACTAATGGTGGTAAGGCGTTGGCGGATGAAGTTGCGATGACATTGCAACCGAGCTTGGCGGTCAACTTAAAGACCGCAGAGCAAATGCCGGTAAGTCAGTTGAAAGGCTTAGTGGCGATGGCGGGTATTGGTCATCCTCCACGATTTTTTAACACCTTGGAGCATCTAGGTGCTGATCTAGTTTACAGCCAAGGGTTTGCTGATCACCAAGATTTCGAAGTATCACAATTAACAGCGCTTGCTGCGCGTGGTACACACCTTATTATGACTGAAAAAGATGCGGTAAAATGCTCTGACTATACGCAAGAAAACTGGTGGTATTTGCCCGTATCTGCGTCATTTTCTCAGCAAGATGAACAGCGCATTTTAGAACGAATTAAACAAACAAAGGAACATTATGGATCACCGTCTGCTTGAAATCGTTGCGTGCCCAGTGTGCAAAAGCAAACTGACTTATGACAAAGATAAACAAGAGTTGATTTGTAAGGCTGATCGCCTTGCCTATCCTATCAAAGAAGGTATTCCTGTGCTGCTTGAACCAGAAGCACGCACAATGAGCATGGATGAGGGGAGATAATGTCTTTTACGGTAGTTATCCCCGCTCGTTACCAGTCAACGCGTCTACCGGGTAAACCGCTAGCGGATATCGCAGGTAAGCCGATGATTCAGTGGGTTTATGAGCAGGCTATCCAAGCGGGCGCAGATAATGTCATTATCGCAACGGATGATGAGCGTGTTGAGCAGGCGGCAAAAGCGTTTGGCGCGCAAGTTTGCATGACCTCTCCAGATCATGAATCAGGCACTGAACGCTTGGCAGAAGTTGTCAAAGTGATGGGTATCGCGGATGATCACATTATCGTTAATGTGCAAGGTGATGAGCCATTGATCCCACCGTCAATCATTGCTCAAGTGGCTGACAACTTAGCCAATAGCCAAGCTCCGATGGCAACATTGGCGGTTGAGATTAGCGATGAAGCGGAAGTGTTTAACCCGAATGCAGTGAAAGTGCTGACCGATAAAGAGGGTTATGCGATGTACTTTAGCCGCGCAACGATTCCTTGGGATCGTGACAATTTCGCCAATAACAACACCATTGCTCAACCACTGCTGCGCCACATCGGTATTTACGCTTACCGTGCAGGTTTTATTAACACTTACATTAACTGGGAGCCGAGTGCTCTAGAAAAAATTGAGTGTTTAGAGCAGCTTCGCGTACTTTGGTATGGTGAAAAAATTCACGTTGCGGTTGCTAGTGAAGCGCCAGCTGCGGGTGTCGATACGCCTGAAGACTTAGAAGCGGTTCGCGCGATTCTTGGTCATTAATCAGCACGATGAACAGCTAGAAAAAAAGCCAGCCTAATTTAGGCTGGCTTTTTAATCACTAGAGTAGATAGGCATACACCAATCGAAGTCAGTCGACAACTTCGTCAGGTGTTACTCTAGCTCTTTATCTTTCCCCATCGAGAGAATCCAGATACAGATGGCGGCAACCACAGCAAAACCTGAAAGGATAATGACAGGCATGGCGCTGTAACCAAGAATGTGCCAGATTACTGATTCAAGTGTACTCATTCCTCGCTCCTTTTTTATTGCCAGCCTTCAACACCTTCCATGTCAGGAAGATGGTGTGAAATGCCTTTGTGACAGTCGATACAGGTCTTCTCGCCATTTGCTAACGCCGTAGAGTGCTGTTTGGCACCGCGTGAGCCTTGCTCGGAAAAGTCCATGTACTCAAATTCATGACAGTTACGACACTCAAGCGAGTCATTTTTCTTCATTCGCGCCCATTCTCGTTCCGCTAAGTGACCGCGACGTTCAGCAAATTTCTCCGGTGTATCAATGGTTTTAAGCACATAATGGGCAAATAGCTCTTTAGATGCTTGCACCTTACGTACAATCTTATCTGTCCATTCATGCGGTACGTGGCAGTCAGAACAGATAGCACGCACACCTGAGCGGTTAGAGTAGTGAATCGTTGGTTTGATTTCTTCAACAATTGGTGCATGACAACCTGAGCAGAACTCTTCGGTATTGGTTGCTTCCATGCCCGTGTTGAATGCGCCCCAGAACAGGAGACCACCAGCGAAGCCCATAAATAACACTACCCCGACAGCGGCTTTACTAGGGCGAGTCAGTCGCTTCCAAAACGCTTTTAATAATTTCATAGATTAACCTCGTTAACTTAGTGTTCTGTCTACTTCAGTGATTGAACACGTTCGAAATCATTGTCTACTAACGGCGCCGCCTCAGTTTGAGGTACATGGCACTGTAAGCAGAAGTAACGTCGTGGGGACATATCCGCTAAAACTGCGTCTTCGCGGTTTACATAGTGAGTTACGCTAATCTTAGTCGCACCCATCTCTTTAGCATTTTTCCAGCTATGGCAAGCCAGACATTTATTGGCATTAAGTGATACTTCGTAGTTACGAATGGCATGTGGGATCAATGGTGGTTGATACACATAGCTACTATCGACCGAATGCTCTTTAGGATAATCTTTGAATGCGTCAGCTGGGCGTGTGTCCTCTAGTAAGGTTGCACCGCGCAGCGACTCAACTCCACCTGTGCCACCAGGGTTGTCTAATTCAGCAAACACGCTGCCGCTGATGACGGCGCCAATTGCGAATAGGGCAAGCATTAGTTTTTTCATTTTAACTTCTCCGCCGTGAGGCTAAATTCTGATAGTGGTCGCGCTAAGCGCGACCAGTTATGGCGTTAAACGATCTTAGTGATCTTGACTGGACACTTCTTAAAGTCAGTCTGCTTAGACAGCGGGTCAGTTGCATCTAAGATCAGCTTGTTGATCAGAATTCGCGCATCAAAGAACGGAACGAATACCAGTCCTTGTGGTGGTTTGTTACGACCGCGCGTTTCAACGCGAACACGAACCTCACCACGCTTGTTTGACATGAGCACTTCTTCACCGCGGCGAACATTACGCGCTTTTGCATCATCTGGGTGCATGTAACACACCGCATCTGGTACTGCTTTGTAGAGTTCTGGTACGCGGCGCGTCATAGTGCCGGTGTGCCAGTGTTCGAGAACACGACCGGTACAAAGCCACATATCGAATTCACTATCTGGCACTTCTGGTGGCGCTTCGTATGGCGCTGAAATGATCTTCGCTTTACCATCTTTGTTACCGTAGAAGTCCCAACCAGAGCCTGCTTTCGCATAAGGGTCAGAGCCTTCTTTAAAGCGCCACATGGTTTCTTTGCCATCGACGACCGGCCAACGTAGACCGCGTACAGTGTGGTAAACATCGTAAGGCGCTAAGTCGTGACCATGACCTCGACCAAAGGTCGCGTACTCTTCGAATAGACCTTTTTGCACATAGAAGCCGAAGTGGTGTGCGTCATCGTTAAGCTCACGAGCTTCTTCTACTGAGAATTTGTCTACGTTACCGTTGCGGTACAGTACGTCGAACATCGTCTTGCCGCGCAGCTCAGGTGCTTTCGCTAACAGTTCTTCCGGCCACACTTCTTCAATCTTGAAGCGTTTAGAAAACTCCATTAGCTGCCATAAGTCTGATTTCGCTTCACCAACGGTTTCAACTTGTTGGTACCAAGCTTGTGTACGACGCTCAGCGTTACCATAAGCACCTTCTTTTTCAATCCACATCGCTGTAGGTAGGATCAAATCAGCTGCTTGCGCAGTGGCGGTTGGGTATGGGTCGGATACAACGATAAAGTTGTCAGGGTTGCGGTAACCCGGTAGACGTTCTTCGTTAATGTTTGGACCGGCTTGCAGGTTGTTATTACATTGCACCCAGTAACAGTTCAGTACGCCATCATGCAGCATGCGGTCTTGCAGTACAGCGTGGAAGCCTGGTTTTGGTGGAATCGTGCCTTCTGGCAGTTTCCAGATTTTTTCTGTGATTTCACGGTGTTTTGGATTGGCTACCACCATATCCGCTGGTAGGCGGTGAGCAAAGGTGCCGACTTCACGAGCAGTACCACACGCTGATGGTTGTCCTGTCAGCGAGAATGGACTGTTGCCCGGGGTCGCAATCTTACCGGTTAGTAGGTGAATGTTATAAACCAAGTTATTCATCCATACACCACGTGTATGCTGGTTCATACCCATGGTCCAAAGCGACATCACTTTGGTGTTTGGATCGGCGTACTGCTTAGCCAGTTCAACTAATTTTTCTGGTTCGACACCAGAAAGCTCAGACGCTTTCTCCACGGTGTATGGAGCAACTGACGCTTTGTATTCTTCAAACGAAATGCTGGTTAGCTTGCCTGAGTTTGCATTCTTCGCCTTTACTTGCAGTGGATTATCATCACGTAAGCCGTAACCGATATCGACATCTGCTTGAGTGAAGTTGGTGTGCTTGTTAACAAAGTCCCAATTCACGGCATCGTTTTCGATGATGTAGTTGGCAATAAAATTGGCAATCGCAAGGTCAGATTGTGGAGTGAAAATGTAGCCGTGATCCGCCAATTCAAATGAACGATGGTAGTAGGTCGACAGTACGTTTACTTTTACATGTGGATGGCTTAAACGGCGGTCGGCAATGCGTGTCCATAAAACTGGGTGCATTTCTGCCATGTTCGAACCCCAAAGCACGAAAGCATCAGCATTTTCGAAGTCATCATAGCAGCCCATTGGTTCATCAATACCGAAGGCGCGCATGAAGCCTACTACAGCCGAAGCCATACAGTGGCGCGCGTTAGGATCAATGTTGTTGGAACGGAAACCCGCTTTCATCAATTTTGATGCCGCGTAGCCTTCCATCACGGTCCATTGACCTGAACCAAACATACCAACGCTTGTTGGACCTTTCTTCTCTAGAGAGGCTTTCCACTTTTCTGCCATCGTATCAAATGCGACATCCCAAGAGACAGGGGTGAACTCTCCGTCTTTGTGGTACTGACCATCTTTCATACGTAACAACGGCTGAGTTAGACGATCGTGCCCGTACATAATCTTCGACAGGAAGTAGCCTTTGATACAGTTTAGACCTTTGTTTACCGGAGCTTCAGGGTCACCTTGTGTCGCGACAACTTTACCGTTTTGTGTACCAACTAGAACGGAACAGCCAGTACCACAAAAGCGACAAGGCGCCTTGTCCCAAGTGATTTTTGTTTGGTCAGAGCTGGCAATCAGGTTGGTTGCTGAGGCAGGTAAGGTGATACCTGCGACCGCTGCTGCTGATGCCGCTGCGTTTGCTTTCACAAACGCACGTCTTGTCATTTTCATACTTCACCCTCTACTTGGGAATGTTGTGATCCAGTGTTTGCTTGGTCATCATCTAGGTCTCGCTCGATCTGGTGGTAGACCATGACGGTGCTGACGACATGCGTAAAGTTATTAATTTTTTCGATAACGTCGGTGATAAAACCTTCGCTTTGAGTCTCTAAGACAACGACGATCTTGCCCTCAGGGCTATCACCGTAAATCTCAGCAGTATCAAATTGCTCGATTTGCGCCTTCACGCTTTCTAGGTGCTCGGGCACCACGTGGACGATGAGACTTGATATATGAACTTCATTTCGGGGCATTCTCTGCTCTCTTATTGCTGCGCGTTAAGCGACACGATTGCTCACATTGATAGATGAAGTAGGGCAGACTGCGACACACGCGCCACACCCGTTACATAGATTCGAATCAAGGTTAGGTTGTGCAACTCGACCGACTTCTAAGCGAAATTGAATCGCCATGCTGTCACACATCTCCCCACATGAGCGACATTCGACATTTTGCTGCGCTAGGCATTGTTCATTAATCGCCGCTCGCGCTTGCCAAGGTGTCTCTTGCTGGTCAGTAAATAACGACTCAGGGCAAGCTTCTGCACATTGGTAACAAAAGGTGCACTCATCGATAGTGAAATCGACTCGAGGGAATCCACCATCACCTTTTATAATGATCTGTGTTTCACATGCTTTAAGGCATTCTCCGCACTGAGTGCATAGGTCGGTAAACTGTTCAGGCGAGCTTAACCACGGCAAGCGAACTGCATCGTCTCGCACTACGTTGCGGGTAAAGAGGCGTCTTCTCGACAGATCGACCATTCAGGGGAAATCCAAGTTAGGGTTGAATGGAATTACAAATGCCATTAACAACCTTTCATTTATCAATAATTAAATTGTAGGATTTGTCACATTTGTATAAATACCTCCAAGGGGGTATTTAGGGAGGGAGTTTGTTTTAGATCAACTAATTCGATTGGGTTTGATCACATATTGGCGTTAGCGCTAAAATTTAGTCATCAGCTGGTTAGCAATATATTGTCATATCAATTCGAGGTTCGGTTGTTAAAAAGTATTAAAAAGTCAGTAACGGGAACGATTGCGAAGGCATTATCGTTAATTGTGCTACTTTCGGTAGCAACGATTGGCTATGCGTTCGTGTTACTTGCCTCAAGTTTGAATGATGCTGAAGCGCTCAATGTCGCAGGCTCTATGCGGATGCAAAGCTATCGACTGGCTCATGATATCCAATCGCAATCCAGTGATTTTTCTTCACATATTTTCTTATTTGAACGCTCGATCTATTCGCCTTCGATGAAAGCACTGCAAAATTGGGATGTGCCTGAAGATATTACCCATGACTACTACCAACTGATTATGCGTTGGCATGAGCTCAAGGAAGTGCTCATCAGTGAACAGCGTTCTCAATACTTGATGCTAGTTCCTTCGTTTGTTTCACAAATCGACGCCTTTGTTTTTAAGCTGCAAGGTTTTTCAGAGAAAAAGTTAGTTGAGCTTGCTTGGGTTGGTGTGATTGGTTTAGGTGGGATCTTAATCACTAGCGTGTTTGTCGTCTTATTTGTCCGTCGTGAGATTGTTCATCCATTGCGTGCATTGGTGGTCGCAAGTGAACAAATTAAGTCGCGTTCTTTTGATGTCGAGCTCAACGTTGTCAGTGACAATGAAATGGGTATTCTCACTCGAACGTTTAATAATACCGCCAAAGAGTTAGGCGAACTCTATTATGGGTTAGAAAAGGCAGTCAACGAAAAAACCCATAAGCTCCAGCATGCCAATCAGTCTCTACAAGTGCTGTATAAGTCTTCAAGTGAGCTGACGGCATCCAGAATTACTCCTGATAACTTTGCTGCGATCTTGCAGCAAATTGTGAGTATTGAGGGGGTAAGTGCAGTAAAACTCGAGGTGGGCACTGGCGACGAGAAGCCGATGGTATTAGCCAAAGGTGAGTTACAAGACAAGAATCTGTCGAGCCGAACCTTGACTCTCGACGGGTTGGAATTGGGTACACTGTATTGGAACTGGTATCTACCGTGCCCGGACCAAGACTTGATTGATAACTTTGTACGGATTCTTTCCCGAGCGGTCTACTACAATCAAGCTCAACGACAATCAGAGCAGTTGTTGTTGCTCGAAGAGCGAGCAACCATCGCCCGCGAACTGCATGATTCACTTGCCCAATCTCTTTCCTATTTGAAGATTCAAGTTTCATTGCTCAAACGTATGATGAAAAAGCTTGAGCAAAGTTCGGAATTGGACAAAACAAACGGCATAGTTAGTGATTTAGATTCCGCTTTATCAGGCGCTTACACTCAACTACGCGAATTATTAACTACTTTTAGACTATCGATCAAAGAAGGCAACTTTGATACTTCTCTAAAAGAGATGCTGTCACAACTTCAAGAGCAAACTGAAGCTAAAATTGTACTGAATAACCAATTGTCATCGGCTGAACTGGATGCCCATCAGCAAGTGCATTTGCTGCAGCTTATTCGTGAGGCGACGATCAATGCGATTAAGCATGCTGATGCCACCCAAATAGATGTTTTCTGTACGGAGAGTGATGAAGAGGTCACGATTAAAGTGATTGATGACGGTGTCGGTATTGAGAGCCAAGAGAGCAAAATCAACCACTATGGTTTGTCGATCATGCATGAGCGCGCTAGCCGCCTAAATGGTCAACTGACGATTAAAACCGCGAGCCAACAAGGCTGCGAAATAGAACTAAAATATCCAAAAACTAAGGATAACGACTTTGACACAATGTAGAGTAATGCTTGTCGACGATCACCCATTAATGCGTCGAGGATTGAGCCAGTTATTAAGCTTCGAAGATGAATTTGAAGTGATCGCTGAAGCCTCCTCGGGCGCAGAAGCGGTGGCGAAGAACCACGAAGTTGAGCCAGATTTGATTCTGCTTGATTTGAATATGAAAGGTATGTCTGGGCTAGATACGCTCAACGCACTCCGAGCAGATAACTGTGATGCCAATATCGTGATCCTGACTGTCTCTGACAGCGCGGCTGATATTGACGCGTTAGTTAAAGCAGGCGCAGATGGTTATCTGCTGAAAGATACCGAGCCAGATGAGCTAATTGAAGTGCTTAAAAATAGCCTCAATGGTGACAAAGCCTACAGTAAAGAAGTGGCGCAATATTTGGCTGAGCGTGAGAATCAAGATGATATCTTTGATGCCTTGACCGATCGTGAGATGCAGATTTTGCGTCAAGTTGCGAAAGGTTTGAGAAATAAGCAAATTGCCGATAATTTGTTTATTTCCGAGTCGACAGTCAAAGTGCACATGAAGAGCCTATTGAAAAAGCTGGTGGTGCCATCACGCACTGCGGCGACGGTTCTCTACCTAGAGCGCTATGGCGACTCAAAATAAGACGATTTAAAATAACGCGTCTTAAAAAGCGATTTAAAGCCATTACATAAAAAAGGTTCATCACCTGGGGGTGGGGATGAACCTTCACTCCAATCTGGCTAGCGATTAAATGCCAGAGTCGTAATTATTGCGCTGCGGACAAGTGCCAATGATCTCACGTCTCCCAGACTCTTTGACCTCTTCTAAAATGACATCAAAACCCCACAGACGATAAAGGTGCTTGAGCACTTCGTTGTAGCCATCATGCAATGGGATGCGATCGTGTGGCACGTATTGCAGTGTCATCGAGCGGTCACCACGCACATCGACGTTAAACACTTGAATGTTTGGTTCGAGATTGCTGAGGTTATATTGCGCAGCAAGCTTTTCGCGAATCGCTCGGTAGCCCATATCATCGTGAATATGACTGACCTCGATATAGTTCTTTCTATCGTCATCGACGATCGAGAACAACTTGAAGTCACGGATTATTTTGGGTGACAGATATTGGCTGATAAAGCTTTCATCTTTGAAGTTGTGCATCGCGAAATGGACCGCTTCTAACCAGTCACTGCCAGCAAGTTCTGGGAACCATTCCTTATCTTCGTCGGTCGGTTCTTCACAAATACGGCGAATATCGCGGAACATCGCAAAGCCAAGCGCATAAGGGTTAATACCGCTAAAATACGGGCTGTTGTAGGGTGGTTGTGCCACCACACTGGTATGGCTGTGCAAGAACTCAAGAATAAAGCGCTCAGAAACCACGCCTTCATCGTAGAGATGGTTCAAAATAGTGTAGTGCCAGAATGTAGCCCAACCTTCGTTCATCACCTGGGTTTGTTTTTGCGGATAGAAGTACTGGCTCACTTTACGCACAATACGCACGATTTCTCGTTGCCATGACTCCAGCAGTGGGGCGTGTTTCTCGATGAAATAGAGAATGTTTTCTTGCGGCTCGCTTGGGAAGCGAACTTTTTCACTCTCTTCTTTATCAGCAGTTTTTGGCACAGTGCGCCATAAATCGTTAACTTGTGACTGTAAATACGCTTCCCTTTCTTCTTGACGGCTTTTTTCTTCCGCAATCGAAATTTTTTCCGGGCGCTTGTAGCGATCAACACCGTAGTTCATTAACGCGTGGCAAGAATCGAGTAACTCTTCGACTTCAGAGACACCGTATTTTTCTTCACACTCGGCAATGTATTTCTTAGCGAACAGAAGATAGTCGATAATCGAACCAGCATCGGTCCACGCTTGGAAAAGATAATTGCCTTTGAAGAACGAGTTATGCCCATAGCAGGCGTGAGCCATTACCAATGCCTGCATGGTGACGGTATTCTCTTCCATCAAGTACGCAATACAGGGGTTGGAGTTGATTACAATCTCGTAGGCAAGCCCCATTTGACCGTGTTTATAGCCTTGCTCGGTCTGGATGAATTTCTTACCAAACGACCAGTGGTTATAGTTGATCGGCATACCAATACTCGAATAAGCATCCATCATCTGTTCAGAAGTAATCACTTCAATTTGATTTGGATAGGTATCGAGTTTGTAATGCTGTGCCACACGCTTAATCTCAACGTGATAACGTTCTAGCAAACCAAACGTCCAGTCAGGACCATCAGGCAACAGCTTATCGCTTTTTTTCGTTGTTGATTTTGTTGTCATGGTACCTCCCTAAGCGTTTTCTTTTTTGAACAGTTCCCTGAATACCGGGAAGATGTCATCAACGCTACGAATATTCTTCATGGCGAAGTTGGAGAAAGCGTTTTCCAGCTTCTCGTACTCATGCCATAAGGTTTGGTGAGAACGTCGTGTGATCTCTATGTAGGAGTAATATTGACACTTAGGGAGTAGCCCTTCTTGCAGCAACTCACGACAGCGCGGTGAATCGTCAGCCCAGTTATCGCCATCGGATGCTTGTGCCGCGTAAATATTCCATTGACCAACTGGATAGCGGTCAGCAACGATCTCATTCATCAGTTTGAGTGCACTGGAAACAATGGTGCCACCAGTTTCTTGAGAATAGAAAAACTCATGCTCGTCGACTTCTTTTGCTTGAGTGTGGTGGCGAATAAACACCACTTCTACGTTTTCGTAAGTGCGTGTTAAGAACAGGTAGAGCAAAACATAAAAGCGTTTGGCGATATCTTTGGTTGCCTGATCCATCGAGCCTGATACGTCCATTAAGCAGAACATCACCGCTTGGCTAGAAGGGATTGGGCGGCGCTCATAGTTCTTAAAGCGTAGATCGAAGGTGTCGATAAATGGCACGCTATCAATTTTCTTGCGCAGTGAAGCGATCTCTTCTTTAATGCGTCGTTCTTCGATAAGTTGCGCGGGCTCTTGATTTTGAATGCGTTCAAGCTCTGCTTCGAGCTCATTCATCATGCGGCGTTTGCCCGCCGTCATTGCTGTGCGTCGAGCAAGAGATTGCTGCAATGACTTAACAATCGCGATGTTGGCTGGATTACCGGCGGTTTGATAGCCTGCGCGATGGGTTTTCCACTCAGTGATTTTGTTGATTTGAGTCTTGTCTAGGTTAGGCAGTGCAAGATCTTCAAACAGAATATCGAGATATTCGTCTTTAGAAATTTGGAAAACAAATTCGTCTTGACCTTCGCCGTCAGCACTCGCGTCACCTTCACCAGTACCGCCACCACCGCCACCACCTTTAGGGCGTTCAATTTTGTCGCCTTGGATAAACTGGTCATTACCAGGGTGTACGCGCTCTCTCACGCCCCCTTGACCTTGGTGGAAAATCGGCTCGCTAATGTCCTTGTGTGGAATTGACACATCTTCGCCGGTTTCGGTATTAGTAATTGAGCGGCGATTGACTGCGTCAGCCACCGATTCTTTGATCTTTTCTTTGTGGCGACGAATAAAGCGCTGTCTATTGACGGCACTTTTGTTCTTGCCATTCAGTCGTCTGTCGATAAATTGCGCCATGAGTCACCCCTTTTTCGCTACATACACTGTGCGTGTTTGTATTCATCGCATCCAATCTCCTACCAGAGCTAGTTGCTCTGGTAGGTACTCCATGGGCAATCCCCAGTTACCTGAGGATTTGTCTGCTGCTATTAAGATGATTTACGTACGCGTAGGTACCATTCAGATAGCAAGCGAACTTGCTTCTCGGTGTAGCCTTTCTCCATCATGCGAGCAACAAAGTCGTCGTGTTTCTTCTGATCTTCCGAAGAGGTCTTCGCATTGAAGGAAATCACAGGAAGCAGCTCTTCGGTGTTGGAGAACATTTTCTTCTCTATGACTGTGCGTAGTTTCTCATAGCTGGTCCAAACTGGGTTTTGACCATTGTTGTTGGCACGGGCACGCAGCACGAAGTTAACGATCTCATTTCGGAAATCTTTCGGATTGCTGATGCCGGCGGTTTTCTCGATCTTCTCGAGCTCATTGTTAAGCGCTGAGCGATCGAATAACTGACCAGTTTCTGGGTCACGGTACTCTTGGTCCTGAATCCAGAAGTCGGCGTAAGTGACATAACGGTCAAAGATGTTCTGCCCGTATTCAGAGTAAGACTCCAAGTATGCGGTCTGAATTTCTTTACCGATGAACTCGACGTAACGTGGTACCAAGTAGCCTTTAAGGAATTCTAGGTACTTGTCAGCGATGTCTTGCGGGAACTGCTCACGCTCAACTTGCTGCTCAATCACATAGAACAGATGCACTGGGTTAGCGGCAACTTCACTTTGATCGAAGTTGAATACGCGTGACAGGATCTTGAATGAGAAACGTGTTGATAGACCTGACATACCTTCGTCAACGCCTGCGTAATCACGATATTCTTGGTAGCTCTTGGCTTTTGGATCGGTATCTTTCAATGTTTCGCCATCGTAAACGCGCATCTTAGAGAAGATAGATGAGTTTTCTGGCTCTTTAAGACGAGAAAGAATACTAAACTGAGCTAACAGGTCGAGTGTGCTTGGCGAGCAAGGTGCTTTTGAAAGCTCTGAATGATCAAGCAGTTTCTGGTAGATTTTGACTTCTTCAGAAACGCGCAGACAGTATGGCACTTTAACAATATAAACACGGTCAAGGAATGCTTCGTTGTTTTTATTGTTGCGGAAAGTTTGCCACTCTGACTCGTTTGAGTGAGCGAGGATCATGCCGTCAAACGGTAGGGCAGACAGACCTTCGGTACCATTATAGTTGCCTTCCTGTGTCGCAGTCAGTAGCGGGTGCAACACTTTGATTGGCGCTTTAAACATCTCAACGAATTCCATCAAACCTTGGTTCGCTTTACATAACGCACCAGAGTAGCTGTAGGCATCTGGATCGTCTTGCGAGAAGTGCTCAAGCATACGAATATCCACTTTACCTACCAGTGATGAAATATCTTGGTTGTTTTCATCGCCAGGCTCGGTCTTCGCTACCGCTAACTGGTCAAGAATTGATGGACGCACTTTTACTACTTTGAACCTAGAGATATCACCGCCAAATTCATGCAGGCGTTTTGCCGCCCAAGGTGACATGATCGATCTGAGGTAGCGTTTGTCGATACCATACTCTTGTTTAAGCAGTTCGCCATCTTCATTCATGTCAAACAGACAGAATGGGTGATCGTTTACCGGACTGCGCACCCCATCAGCAGACAGCACGTAGATAGGTTGCTGTTGCATTAAGGCTTTGAGTTTTTCTGCGAGTGAGGATTTACCACCACCAACAGGACCGAGTAGATATAGAATTTGTTTACGTTCTTCAAGACCTTGTGCGGCATGTTTGAGGTAAGAAACAATCTGTTCGATCGCTTCTTCCATGCCATAAAAGTCTTTAAAGGTTTCGTAACGTGAAATAACACGGTTGGAAAATATACGGCTAAGTTGAGGGTCCTGAGCGGTGTCGATCACCTCAGGCTCTCCAATAGCCATTAATAAGCGCTCTGCTGCATTGGCATAGGCACTCTTGTCATCCTTACACAGTGCTAAGAAATCTTGTAAAGATAACTCCTCATCCTTGGACGCTTCATAGCGTGCTTGGAAATGGTCGAAAATGCTCATAATGATTTCCCCTCTGAACCTGTCAAACTGACAAATAACTCGCAAAAATTAGCGTATCCCTCATTAATTAAGACTAGTGTGGATTTCTACTTTTGCTTAAAAAATATGTGTTTATTTGCAAAATTATCGTTAGATGAGTTTGCAACAAACCACCCAGAGTCTGCTGACAACCTTTTATACGTCAGGCTTGACGAAACAGATTGAAGTCGTCAGCTTTTCAAAAACTTGCATTGTTTGCTGTTAATAAATGTGATCGACTCGCGGTTCAATATAGGGAATGATGTGCGTTATAATTTCATCAGTGATTAGTTTGGTGAATGGATAAAGGTGTGAAAATTAGTTGGGTGCCAGTGGGTACAATGATCTTGAGCAGTCTATCGTTTGGAGCGAGTGCAAGTATTAGTCAATGGTCTTTGGGGGTTGGTGCATCCTATTCGCCAGCGGTTTATAAAGATACGCCGTCAAATCGTACCATCATTCCGGTCATCGGCTACGAAGGAGAACACTTCTTCATGCGCGGTTTCAGTGCTGGCTATCGTTTGAATCCCATTGGTTCAACACATAATATTGTGTTTCGTGCTGCATACGATCCCCGTACTTTGAAACCCGGTGATTCAGATAACGCCGCGATTAAAAAGCTGGATGAACGTGATGCAACCATCTTTGGCGGTGTCAGCTATCAATTGCTAACTCGCGTGGGCATGTTTGAAGCGACGGCGGGTTCAGATATTGGCGGTACCCATAATGGCTTGTATGCAGAAGCCGCTTGGCGCTTGCCGTTTCGTGGTAGAGGTTGGGGATTTACGCCGAGTATTGGTTATTCCTACAATAGCGATAAGATCAACAACCATCTCTATGGTGTAAGTCAAGCAGAGGCGAGTCGCTCTGGATTAGCAGCGTTTGATGCTGACTGGGATGGTCAATATTTTATCGGGCTGTCTGGCTATATGCATATTACGCCTAGCCTAAGGTTGGGGGCGGGTGTGCGCTACATCAATCTTGAAGGTGAGATTGAAAAGAGCCCAATTATTGAATCGGGTATTAATACGGCATTAACGGTAACCGCGGTTTATATGTTTTAGTGCAGTACAAACGAAACAGGGCAGCGTTAATGCTGCCCCCTATTTATTTAGCCTTGGTTGCTTTTACGCGTTGAAAATCTGCTTCAACTCGTTTGCGCATAGGTGGTATTGGCGCGGGCACTTACGCCATGTTGCTAGCATACGACGGTATTTTTCTAGCATTGGCATTTGTGCGTTAAAGTTGTGGTCGCCTTTGTCGAATTGCGGGTAAAGACCTTCCGAATCCACTAAGAAGCGAACGTAATGCACCAGCTTACATTCAGTTCCGCAATCAAAACCAAGGAACTGTAGACGGCGTTGGTCTACTTCTTTGCGCTCATGCTCTTCTAACATATTGTTAGATTCTTGCATTGCATGATACATCTCCATAATGTCGATGATTTCACGACATTCGTTATCTTCAATGCAGCCAAAATCTTTGTTTAGTTCACGCATTTGTAATACGTAGCCACGCTCGACAATAGTCTGTAAGCGTTTGTATTTTTTTGCGTTTTCAGGATCCATCTGTGACATCAGGTAGTACTGGTTAGATAGGATTAAACGTTGAGCGTTTGTCATTTCCATTAGGGGCGACCTCATAAATCTAGTACATCTTTAATGTGCTTAGGTTAGCTTGTTGTTGACGCTTGAAACATGATCTCAACACATGTTTATGACTAAAAATGAAAACTTTTTACTTATTTTTTGTGATAATGATTGTAGATGTAATCTCGGTCAGAGAATGTACGTAACCACTCGGGTTTGAAGACACTGAATACCGCGATCGCCATGCCGTTAAGCAGTCCTTCAGGAAAAGCTAATAGCGCAATAAATACCAGATAATTATCAACAATTGTCGTCCAGTCATGCTGATCTGTGAGTAAATGGAATAGGCTAGTAGATAAAATATGTACTGAGCCAGTAATGGCACCATTGAAAAATCCAGCGACAAAAATAAACACAAAGATATTGCGTGGCAAATAGCGATAACTTAGTAAAAAAACACCATAACTGGTAAGAATGGGGATCAGACAAGACAAGACGAGATAGTGCCCCATATCTGTGATGCTTAGCGTACCAAAAAGGGCGAGGCTCAATATCACGGGAAAGCAGAGTAGATAGGCGACACGCCATCCGTACATCAGCGTTAAACTGGTCAGCGCGAGAAAATGAATATCGAGCCCTTGTTTAATCCCGGCTTCTGCCAACCACAGTAAGAAAAGAGCAAAACAAACCGCAAAAGTCAGATGTTGAAAATGGCTTTCTTGCTTGAGCTTGGGCAGAAAGTTATCACGTGTATCTTTTAGGCATGGACCGATAGCCACCACTGCGACTAGCCACATCCACAAATTATTCAGCTCCACTCCATTTCCTTATTGTGTTTTTCCCTTAAATAGACATTTTTTCATCGTTTGAGATTGTTAATACGCGCGTAGAGGCGTAACGTTTAGTCAGTTGCCTGCAAATTCTGATGCGGGCTTTAAACCGATAACAACAAGTATGGTTTAGTTATGAAAAAATCGATATTGGCACTGCTTTTCGCTTCTTGCTTTCACTATTCGGCGAATGCCTGTACGGGCATTTCACTCTCTACGACGAATAACGACTTTATCCAAGCGCGCACGATAGAGTGGGGACACAATGATCTCAATAGTAAATTGGTCATCTCTCCACGCAACTACACCTATACCGCTACCATGCCAGATCAAAAGCAGGGTTTAAAGTGGCAGAGCAAATACGGTTTTGCGGGTATTTCAGTGAGTGACGACAAATTTATTGCCGAGGGGGTGAATGAGAAGGGGCTGAGTGCTGGCTTATTCTATTTCCGCAACTACGGTTCACTAGCCAAATATGACCCAAGTGACACGGCGAATAACATTACCGATATGGACTTTGTTCGTTGGATGTTGAGTCAGTTTGAAACCGTTGCTCAGGTTGAAGCGGCGCTCGATAAAATCAAAATTGTCACGGTCTATTTTGACCAGCAGGGCAACCCATCACCAACCGCACACTGGCGTGTATCGGATAAAGATGGCAACAGCATCGTAATTGAGATTATGAACCATGGTGAAATCCATATTCATAAAAACACCGCTAAGGTGCTGACCAATTCACCCGATTACGCTTGGCAGGTAACAAACTTAAATAACTACATTAATTTACGTCCGGGCAGCAGTAGTGACCAACAAATTAACGGCGTCACGGCGCAGTCGTTTGGCGTAGGTTCTGCCTTTGTTGGTCTACCTGGTGATATCTCGCCACCATCGCGCTTCGTACGCGCGGCGTTTTACGTCAACACTGCCCCTGAGTTGAAAACAGGTCAGCAAGCGGTGTCGCAAGCGTTTCATATCTTGAATAATTTTGATATTCCAATTGGCACTGAGTTTAATGATAAGAGCCACATTCCCGATTTGCCAAGCGCGACGCAGTGGACTTCGGTAATCGATCAGGGAAATGGCTTATTGTTCTATAAAACCATGCATGACAGTACCATTCGCCGTGTCGATTTGAAGCAATTAGACTTTGATAGCAAGGTTGAACGTACACAGCCACTGGATAGTGGTAAGTTTCACTTTGAAGATGTCGCCGTAAAATAAACGCGATAGTTGGAAAAGTAACAGGGCACTTAAGTAAGTGCCCTGTTTGATCTGATCAGTACTAAATATTTGATTAGTACTTAACGTTTGGATGGTATTGCTCAAGAATCGACTTGATGTTTTCCATCGTCTCTTTTGGCGGTGGGTTGACACCTTCAAGCGGGTATTCAAAGCCCAGCGCTTCCCATTTATGGGCACCGAGTTTGTGGTAAGGCAGCAGCTCAACTTTCTCGATGTTGTCCATATCTTTAATGAACTCACCAAGCATGTGCGCGGCTTCATCTTCATCCGTGTAACCTGGCACCACAACGTAACGAATCCAAGTCTTTTGACCTTTTTGGTGTAGGTAACGAGCAAAATCAAGCACGCGACGGTTAGATACACCGATAAAATCTTGGTGAATTTCGTCTTTCATGTGCTTAAGGTCAAGCATAACTAGGTCAGTTACTTCTAATACTTCGTCAACCACATCGGTATGCTTACGAATGTAGCCATTGGTATCGAGACAAGTATGGATACCTTCTGCTTGAGCGGCGCGGAAAAAATCACGCACAAACTCAGGTTGAAGCATCGCTTCACCACCAGAACAAGTGATACCGCCGCCAGACGCTTTCATAAAGTGACGGTAGCTTTTCGCTTCGGTGATGATCTCTTCAACAGTCACATCTTTACCATCATGCGTGTCCCACGTATCGCGGTTATGACAATATTTACAACGCATTAAGCAGCCTTGAAGGAAGACAATAAAACGAATTCCAGGACCATCGACAGTGCCACATGATTCAAAAGAATGAATACGACCAATTGTTGACATGAGCTCATCTCTTTAGCAATTATTTGAACGTTATTTTATTACAAATCACCCCGATTAAATAGGGTTATAGCCGTTTCTAGACCAATAAATAGCAAAGAAAAACTGTGCTAGAGCAGGTTAATTAAGTTGTGGTGTAAAAGAGAATTATTTACAAGAAAAAGAATAATGAAAACGAGGCGTTAGAGTGATAATTGTCTTTTGCTTCTTGGTACTCACTGCTTCCAATTGCAGCTGTGAAACTGGCGCCAAATTGGGCGTTGTACCATGCAAATCCTGCCACCGCTGTGGCTTGCTTTTTATCCAGTGTTACTGGGTAGTTTTCCGGATCGGGTATTCCCGGTCTGTCACCTTCGAGGGTCACGTCATTAAAGCGATAGCGGGCTTTGATGCCTGAAAAAGCAAACCATCCACTGGGTTCTTTCCCTAATGCTCCGGCTCGAAATGGTAGTTCTTTATCAATGTTTGCCGCGCCTAAACTTCCCGAGAGGTTTTTTCCCCAACGTAGCATTAATCCTGTCGAGATATCGCTGCGGAAATTACCAGCATTGAGTTCAGAAATGTTGGTGATTTCAAACTGGGTAGGGGAGGCGTTGGCAGAACGATATAAGGCGAGATGATTTAGATAGCCAAGATTAACGATCAGCCCTTCATCGACTTGATAGTCCCAACCATTAGGGTAATCGGAGCCAGTAATCTCATGCACCAGACGCTGCGCTTTATCAGCCAATGAATTTTCACCCACTGTACCAAGTGTAAAGTTATAGCGACTCACCCGTTCATCCATGATCGAGATATAGTTTAGCTCACCAAATAGTACGCCAGCATAAGGGCGCTGATTAGCAATGGGAACGTCAGCTAACAAATCGTTTGGGGTATACATTTTTTGCCCAATGGCGAATTCGTATTTGTCGATAGAATCGTGAGATAAAGAAAGCCAATTTAGGCGTGAATCATCGCTGACCGGGCTGGAAGTATAAGAGGCGTAGAGCGCGTTGGTATATTCCTTATCTAAACCAAAAGGCCCATCGTTATCCGCGGTAAACACCCAAGTGGGCTCGAGAGAGGCATGGCAACTAAAAGCGAAAATAATGCTTGAACACGTAACGATGATTTTTTTCATTCATGCTCCTCAAAATGAGTATTGTCACTATGATTATAGCGATGAGAAGCAGATGTTTTAGTGAGTTTTAGGTCAATTCGAGAAAGCAGGGGAGATCCAGCTAACTAATTTAGGAAAAACTTGAGACAAAAAAAGCCCCGCTTACGCGAGGCTTTCATCAATCATTCAACTGAGAATTATAGAGACTCAGTGAAAGTACGTGCGATTACGTCAGCTTGTTGCTCTGCAGTTAGAGAGTTGAAGCGTACAGCGTAACCAGAAACGCGGATTGTTAGCTGAGGGTATTTCTCAGGGTGCTTAACTGCGTCTTCTAGAGTTTCACGGTTAAGAACGTTCACGTTTAGGTGTTGACCGCCTTCGATGCCAGCTTCGTGGTGGAAGTAACCATCCATTAGACCAGCAAGGTTAGCACGTTGGCTGTCTTCTTCTTTACCTAGTGCGTTTGGAACGATAGAGAAGGTGTAAGAGATACCATCTTTAGCGTGTGCAAACGGTAGTTTACCTACAGAAGTAAGTGAAGCTACAGCACCTTTCTCATCGCGACCGTGCATTGGGTTAGCACCTGGTGCGAATGGAGCGCCTGCGCGACGACCGTCTGGCGTGTTACCAGTCTTCTTACCGTATACCACGTTTGAAGTGATAGTTAGGATAGACTGAGTAGGGATCGCATCACGGTAAGTCTTAAGCTGACGGATCTTGTTCATGAACACTTCAACTAGTTCACAAGCGATGTCATCTACGCGAGCATCGTTGTTACCGAATTTAGGGTAGTCGCCTTCGATTTCGAAGTCGATAGCTACGCCATCTTCGTCACGAACTGGTTTAACTTTCGCGTACTTGATTGCAGATAGAGAGTCAGCTGCAACAGATAGACCTGCGATACCACAAGCCATTGTACGACGAACGTCACGATCGTGTAGAGCCATTAGTGCAGCTTCGTAGCTGTACTTGTCGTGCATGAAGTGGATGCTGTTTAGTGCAGTCACGTACTGCTTAGCTAGCCAATCCATGAAGTGATCTAGTTTGCCCCAAACGTCATCGAAGTCTAGAGTTTCGTCTAGGATCTTAGGCATCTGTGGACCAACTTGGATCTTAAGTTTCTCATCCACACCGCCGTTGATAACGTATAGAAGAGTCTTAGCTAGGTTAGCGCGAGCACCAAAGAATTGCATGTGTTTACCAATGATCATTGGTGATACACAACATGCGATTGCGTAGTCATCAGACTCGAAGTCTGGACGCATTAGGTCATCGTTCTCGTACTGGATAGATGAAGTATCGATAGATACTTTAGCACAGAAACGTTTGAAGCCGTCAGGTAGCTGCTCAGACCAAAGTACAGTGATGTTTGGCTCTGGAGAAGGACCCATTGTGTATAGAGAGTTTAGGAAACGGAAGTTTGAACGCGTTACTAGCGTACGACCGTCAAGACCCATACCACCCATTGACTCTGTAGCCCAGATTGGGTCGCCAGAGAATAGATCATCGTACTCAGGAGTACGTAGGAAACGAACCATACGTAGTTTCATTACGAAGTGGTCGATCATTTCCTGAGCTTCAACTTCAGTGATCTTACCAGCAGCGATATCACGCTCGATGTAGATGTCTAGGAACGTAGAAGTACGACCTAGAGACATTGCAGCACCGTTTTGAGACTTAACAGCAGCTAGGTAGCCGAAGTAAGTCCATTGGATAGCTTCTTGTGCAGTTGTAGCTGGACCAGAGATATCGAAACCGTACTTAGCAGCCATAGTTTTCATTTGGCCTAGAGCGCGGTGTTGCTCAGCGATTTCTTCGCGAAGCTGCATAGTCATCTGAAGATCTTCACCGTTCTCAAAACGCTCTTGTAGAGACTTGAATTGAGCCAGTTTGTCTTTCATTAGACGGTCGATACCGTATAGTGCAACACGACGGTAGTCACCGATGATACGGCCACGACCGTAAGCATCTGGAAGACCAGTTAGAACACCAGACTTACGACAAGCTAGGATATCAGGAGTGTAGATATCGAAAACGCCAGCGTTGTGAGTTTTGCGGTATTCAGTGTAGATTTTTGAGATTTGAGGATCTAGTTCGCGATCGTACGCTTTGCAAGAACCTTCAACCATGCGGATACCACCGTTAGGGATGATAGCGCGTTTTAGAGGAGCGTCAGTTTGTAGACCAACGATAGTCTCTAGATCTTTTTCGATGTAGCCTGCATCGTGAGCAGTGATGGTAGAGATAAGGTCAGTATCGAAATCAACTGGTGCGTGAGTTGAGTTCTCAATCTTGATACCTTCCATTACCTTAGCCCAAAGCTTGTTAGTTGCTTCAGTACCTTCAGAAACTAGGAAAGATTCGTCGCCTTCATACGGAGTGTAGTTCTTCTGAATGAAATCACGTACGTTTACTTCGTTTTGCCAATCACCTTGTGCAAAACCTTCCCAAGCTTTAGCAAATTGCTCTGCCATGACATACCTACCTTTTTAGTAGAAAAAACACGTACTGGTTTCGCCGCTGAGCCAGCTATCCTCGGTTAAGAGGAACAGTACACTCTTATTTAAAATAACAATATGTATAGCCTTTACTGATCGCTATTGGTATTCGATCAAAAACCTATAAAAATTGTCATTACTCTTTATATGGAATCTTACCAGTTCAAATTCAAGGTTACACTAAAATTTTTTTGAAACCTTAAACTAAATCAACAAATACTAAAAATATTTGATAAAAAGGGGCGCGATAATCGCGTCCCCTTCATTTATAGCTCAAAAATTACAGTAGTGCTGGGATACCGAATTGGTCTTCAAGCATACCAACAGCAAGCATTGCAACTAGACAGATTACTAGTACGCCTACTGGAATTACGATCTTGTCAACAAAGCCTAGGCGTGCAGCACGCTCTTTGTCACCAATTAGACCGTTGTTGTCTAGTAGCATAGTTAGTGCCCAAGCTAGTACTGGGTTAACTACCGCAGAACCAAAGATACAGATACCTGCAGCTTGTGAGTCTTTAGAGTCTTTAACCATTTGCATACCCGCTTCTAGTAGAGGTAGAGATACACCTACTAGTAGTGCTACACGCATTACTGGTGGCCATACTGCTACGTCCATTGGGAAACCAAGGATAGCCACTGCCATTACGATTAGACCAAGAAGGATCGCGCCACCTGGGATAGGACGCTTAGCGATCGCTGCTGGGATCATGTAAGTACCCCAAGATGAAGTGATGTTACCACCACCCACTGCTGTACCAACCATTTGACGGATAGAACACATAGTCATAGTGTCATCTACGTCCATAAGAACTTTTTCAGTCTTTTTAGGGTAGTTCAGTTCTTGGAAGATACGGTGACCTAGGAAGTCTGGTGACCACATCGCTACTGCAAGAATTGCAAATGGTAGAGACGCGATAAAGTGTTGCATGTTAGGTAGACCTAGCATCCAGCCTTCTTCAGTGCTGCCCCACCAGTAAACTGGGTTTAGGTTAGGTAGACCTGTTTCAGTAACGAATTTGATATCGAAACCTGCGCCAAATGCCAATGCGATAGCAAGACCTGTGAAAGCACACACAGGGATAGCTAGCCAGCGCTTGTTCACTTTCGCAAGGTATGCGTAAAGAACGATAGTTACTGCTAGTACAACTAGACCAACGTAACCCATGCTGCCCGCTGCAACTGTGTCTGATTGAAGACCTACTGCCCACTCTTGAATCGAGGTGATTTGGCTCATCGTACCGGTTAGACCTAGGAAGATCAGCAAGCCACCTGCTGTACCTTCGGAGGTAAGGTTAACCAGTTTGGAACCACCTTTTAGGAAACTCAAGATCAGACCGAAGACACCGATCAAGATTGCAAGAGCAAGAGGGTGTGCACCCGCTAGCGCGATAGTCGCGATAAGTGGGATCATCGGACCGTGGTTACCCGCAAGGTTTGCTTTCGGGTTAATAAAGCCAGATGCTAGAACACAGAATAGGAATGCAGGGATAAGCATCTCTACACGCGCAACTTCAATCGCAAACTCTTTACCAAGGTTTACGTGATCCCAAGCAGCTGTCAGACCTTCTGCCCAAGACATCATTACTGCTGAGTACATCGCGATGATGCCGATAGTACCCGCAAGAGCTGGAACTAAGTCCTCAAGCTCGAAACGGAAGTCACGACCAGGTAGGTTTAGACCAAAGCGGCGTGGCTTCATGATTTGAAGTTCGTGATCTAGGTAATCGGAACGTGAAGCAAATTCCGATGACGGACGATGCAGCTCGCGATAGCTCTTGTTTTCGATATCCGAATCAGAGTGCGGCTTATTGACTGCGTCTGACATAGATTCCTCATATTAAAGTTAGTGATTTATTTTAAGTCGCTCGTCTAATTATTTTTTAAGCGACTGCGTAAAACGTCTGTTCATATACCATTTACATTTTTCACTGGGGTAGGGGTAATCAAAGTTAATCAAATCATCAGCTTGTAAAATCAAACTATGCGATTTTCTTTGGTACCGGTCCGCAGCGCCAAGCTGTCTAGGTATAGCTTCTTACAAGAAATCCTTTTTGCCCTTTAAGCGGCACGTACTGCATGTGCTTAAGAATAGACGAAGAAGCGGACAAAAAAGCATCTATTGAGGCTTTTGTCCGTCGGGAGTTTAACGTGCTAACCCTTAAGAGTGATTGATTTAGATCACTTTATGAAAGAATGTGAAAGAAAACTACGCAACATGGTTAAGGATTGACTCACTTTGCCCCCGAATCATGAAAATCACTTTCAAAATGTAACCTTTGATAAACTTGCGCTTTACGTTTTGCTGTATAGTTGCAACATTTTTAGAGGTGGGTAAGTGAAGAAGATTTGTGTGTAATAAATGTTAAGTGAGTCAATTGTTAGTTTCGAGGCTAACTTTGTCTTATGCATGCAATAAAGTACTAATAACTATTTTGTGCTTATTTATTCATATAAAGTGTCTATATAACCAAGATGTGCAGGTTAATAATTTGTTGCATGTTTAAATGGTTAGTGCTAGTTTGATGGCAAATGGAAGGATCCATGCAATCAGGCAGTTACAAAAATAAGCTTGACGAAGATAATATTACAGGGAGTAGCAGCGCATGAAAGATGTACCAGCGCTAAATATCAATAACTTGCACAAAACCTTCGGTCAAAACGAAGTCCTTAAAGGCATTTCTTTAGAAGCCCACAAAGGTGATGTTATCTCGATAATCGGTTCTTCCGGTTCAGGTAAAAGTACCTTCTTACGTTGTATCAACCTTCTTGAAACCCCTACAGACGGTGAAATATGGGTCAATGGTGAATTGATTGAGATGAAGAACAACCGCCAAGGTGAAGCTGTTCCCGCGAATGAAAAACAAGTTCAACGAATCCGTTCTCGTTTAGCTATGGTTTTCCAAGGCTTTAACCTGTGGTCACATTTAACTGTTCTTGAAAATGTGATCGAGGCACCAGTTCACGTCTTAGGTGTGCCTAAGGCTCAAGCGATTGAAAATGCAGAATTGCTACTCAAGAAAGTGGGTTTATACGAGCGCAAGGATTATTATCCAGGTCACCTATCTGGCGGGCAACAGCAGCGCGCTGCGATCGCGCGAGCGTTGGCAGTCGATCCTGAGGTAATGCTTTTCGATGAGCCTACTTCGGCACTCGATCCTGAGTTGGTTGGTGAAGTACTTGGCGTAATGCGCGATCTTGCTGAAGAAGGACGCACCATGCTAGTGGTCACCCATGAGATGGCATTCGCTCGTGACGTTTCAAATCATGTCATGTTTCTTCATCAAGGTTTGGTTGAGGAGCAGGGCGATCCTGCCAAATTGTTTACTAATCCTGAATCTGAACGATTACAACAATTTATCTCATCTATTTATTAACTGCCTTGCTTTAGCGACAAAGCAAGGCAGAGCAACACAACATCTAGCAATACATTAATTTAATAAACACTAAAAATCACAGGAGTATGGAAATGAAAAAGTGGTTAGTAGTAGCGGCACTGGCAGCTACAACAGTGACTGGTATGGCACAAGCGAAAGATTGGAAGACAGTTCGTTTTGGTATTGAAGGTGCTTATCCTCCATTTAGCTGGACAGAAGCTGACGGTTCACTTAAAGGCTTTGATGTCGATATGGCAAACGCACTTTGTAAAGAGATGGACGTGAAATGTAAGATAGTCCCTCAAGATTGGGATGGCATCATTCCTTCACTACTTGCACGTAAGTACGACGCCATTATTGCTGCGATGTCGATTACTGAAGAACGTAAGAAAAAAGTGGATTTCACGGGTAAATATGCGCTGATTCCAAACAAATTTATTGCTAAGAAAGACGCAGGTTTAGATTTTGCCAACCTTGATGGCGTGAAGATCGGCGTGCAACGTGCGACGACTCACGATAAGTATCTAACCGATAACTACGACAAAGTTGAGATTGTTCGCTACGGTTCATTTGATGAAGCGTACCTAGATCTTGCTAACGGTCGTATCGCTGCGGTACTCGGTGATGCTTCAGCGCTTGAAGAAGGTGTTTTAAATGCTAAAGGTGGTGATGGCTATGAGTTTGTTGGTCCTTCACTCACTGACCCACAATGGTTCGGCGAAGGCTTTGGTATTGCGGTTCGTAAGCAAGATAAAGACCTGACTAAGAAACTGGATGAAGCAATCTTGTCGCTACGTGAAAAAGGTATTTACCAAGAGATCGCGGCTAAATACTTCAACTACGACGTTTACGGTCAGTAAACGCCAACCAGCCAATCAAGCTCAGTAGATAACGAGCAATTGGCACTCTGCGACCGTTGGCTTGTTCCTAGATGTAGCCAGCGGTCGAACTTAAGTTTAGGGAAAGGAACTCACCTATGCTGGATCTTCAAGGATATGAAGCCTCCATTTTAAAAGGGGCACTGGTCACAATAGAAGTGGCACTCTTGTCCCTTTTGCTCGCCGTTATACTGGGAATGCTTGGTGCATTGGCTAAGCTAGCCCCTTATCGATGGGCTCGTGCTATTGCCACCCTTTACACCACAATCATTCGTGGTATTCCCGATTTAGTCTTAATGATGCTGATCTTTTTTGGCGGACAGATCCTATTGAATAACAGCCTTTATTCGATTAATGAATGGCTGAACGAATGGTTTGCCTCGAGCAACCCAGATCACGAGTGGGTTTCTTATCTTCCTGATTATATTGACGTTAGCCCATTTATTGCGGGTGTTTTAACCATTGGCTTTATCTTCGGTGCTTACATGGCGGAGACTTTCCGTGGTGCCATTATGGCGGTCGACAAAGGCGAATTAGAAGCGGCGAAAGCCTATGGCATGAGCTCGACTTTGGCATTTCGCCGTATTTTGTTTCCGCAAATGGTTCGCCATGCGTTACCAGGTTTTGGTAATAACTGGCTGGTATTGTTGAAAACCACCGCATTGGTTTCGATTATTGGCTTAGAAGATATGGTACGCGTGAGCGCGTTGGCGGCTGGCTCAACTAAAATGCCATTTACCTTCTATATGGCAGTCGCAATCATCTTCCTATTTTTTACCAGCGTTTCGACCGGCTTGCTTAAACTGGTTGAGCGTAAATTCAGTATACATGCGAGGTAGAAAATGGACTTTTCATTGATTATTGAGAGCTTCCCTGTCTATTTAGAGGGGCTTTGGACCACTTTCTGGCTGGTTGGTTTAGCGCTGATCTTAGGCTTAATGGTTGCGATACCTTTGGCAATTACGCGAAATAGCCGTAACTATCTTTTGATGCTACCAAGCTGGGGATACATCTACTTTTTCCGAGGTACACCGCTTTTGGTCCAGCTTTACCTAATTTACTACGGTATGGATCAATTCTTTCCAGTGAAAGACACCTTATGGGAAAACGCTTGGTTCTGCGCGCTGGTCGCCTTTGTGCTTAATACTTCTGCTTACACTGCCGAAATTATTCGCGGTGCAATTAACGGTTTGCCAAAAGGCGAAGTCGAAGCAGCCAAGGCGTATGGCATGAGCACGTTTATGACTTATCGCCGTATCATCTTACCGAGCGCTTTGCGTCGTGCACTGCCAGCTTACAGTAATGAAGTGATTTTCATGCTGCATGGTAGTGCGGTGGCAGGTATTGTGACCATTCTTGACCTTACCGGTGCAGCGCGTTTGGTGAACTCTCGTTACTATGCGCCATTTGAGTCATTCCTCACTGCTGGTCTGTTCTATATGGCGTTGACGTTCATCATTCTGTGGATATTCAAAAACGCAGAGAAGCGTTTCTTAGCTTATCTCCGACCGCTGTCCTAACATAAAAACGAAGCCCCTCAATTGAGGGGCTTTTACTACATACTTCTAAATAGGCTTTGCTGTGCGCGGCTAACGGGTAGTTTGTGATTGAGCATTTTGACAAACATCCTGCCAGTAAAATCCTTACTCACTTTATCAATCGCGGCGACTCTGACTACCGTTGAGCGATGGATCTTCCAGAACTGCTCGGGATCGAGTTGGCTAAGCAGCTCTTTAAGAGGGGTGCGGATCAAATACTCACTCTCATCGGTATAAATCGATACATACTTCTCTTCAGCTTTAAAATAGAGCACATCATTGACCGCGATAAGATGAATATCGTCACCTTGGCTTGCTTTAAGCCAGCTTAGGTATTGCTCGCGTTTTGGTGTCAATTGGCTGATTTGCGCCAGTAGCTGATTAATATCAGGTGCTTGTTGATTACTATTGGTACTTAAACGCTGTTGCAACTTTTGGCAGCAGCGCTCTAGGCGCTCTTCATTAATCGGTTTGAGAAGATAGTCGACTGCGTTTTGCTCAAAGGCTTGAATCGCATACTCATCGTAAGCGGTAACAAACACCATCAAAGGTTGCTGCGCCAAGCGATTTAGCTCTTTAGCAACGGCTAAACCATCTAACTCTGGCATGCGAATATCGAGAAACACCACATCGGGTTGGTGCTGGGCAATTTTTTCCAATGCTTGCGCGCCATCCCCGCACATAGCGACAACTTCCAACTCAGACCAAAGGTCGGCGAGGCTACGATCTAAATGATGGCGCAGTAGGGGTTCGTCGTCGGCGATAATTGCGGTGATCGTCTTCATCGTTGTGGCGTTCCTTTTACTAGCTGGTAAACAATTTTGGTGTGATATCGAGAGGTATTGAGAGTGAAACGCAGAATCCGCCTTGTTCAGGCTGGGTTACGGCAACGCTACCTCGTTGGTCATAAAGACCTTTGACTCGCCGCTTGATGTTACTTAAACCCACGCCTTGCCCCTTGGTACTTGGCGTGTTGCTGAGCCCAATACCAGTGTCACGGACTCTTACAATCATATTGTCGTTTTCTGCGAAAATTTGCACCGTAATCGCGCCGCCTGCCGTTTTGGGCTCAATGCCATGCTGGATTGAGTTTTCCACTAAGGGCTGGATCAGCATTGGCGGCAAAATAGAGTGTTCTAACTCTGCATCGACTTCGATGTTAAATTGCAGTCTCTGGTCGAGACGCACTTTTTGAATCGCCAAGTAAGCTTCCAATTGATGCACTTCATCAGCGACGGTGGTTTGAGATAAACGCGAATTCGCCAGGGTGGTGCGCAAAAGCTCAGTGAGCTTATCGAGCATCATGCGCGCCTTGTCGATATCTTGTGTCATTAGCGCGCTAATGTTCGCCAAGGTATTAAACAAAAAGTGCGGTTCAATTTGGCTCTGCATCTGCATGAGCTGGCTTAAGATGAGCGCTTTCTCTTGTTCCGCCTGTTTGCGTTTGGTCTCTTCTAAAAGCTTATCGGCAATTGCCATTTGTTCTCGGTTGTAGAAATAGTAAAAACACATCCCAGAGAATACGATACCAAGCATCACCACAGGCAGCAGCTCAGACAGATTGGAGCCGAAATAGGTATTGAGCCAGAACCAAGCGTTGAGTGAGCCTAAAATAATCGACATCGTCAGCGACAAGGCTGTTTCGATCATAGAGTGCAGGCTGGGGAACACGTTATTAAGAAAAAGTGAGGATAGCAGAGCCGAGTAACCATAGCCGAAGCTGGTCATGACATGTACATAAGCCTCGCCACCCCAAACCGTATATGTGGTGACGGCGACGAATAGACAAAACAAGCTGGTAATAATGAAATTGCGCCAACGGGGGCAAATGACTAAATTCGACACGTCCACTAGAATTTTCCTTTAATCGTAAAAGTTAGTGTATGGCTTTGGTTAACCTGGGCGTAAGCAGATTCATTTTTTCCGCTCAAAAATCGTGCAGTGAATTCCAAATCTATTGATAGATCACCGTTATCAATCCATTGATATGTAATCCATTGTGTCGCAACGACGCCACCATCTTGTGGTGAGATAAGCAGATCCAGCTTCGGCGTGACATCGCCAAGCCAAGACCAAGCGCCGTCGGTTTGCCACTGTAGCCATGTCTGGCTATCCCAGCGCCAGTGCAGCATCACGTTGTGTTGGGTCAAGTTGTAATGGCTTAGCCCTTGCGCATAAGAGGTGGCGATTGCGTATGTTTGCGCTGAGTTTTTTAACCCTTGTCCTTGTTCAATGGCATTTTGCCATTCACTGTCGCTCCATGCGCGGCTGTCATACCAATATTCGCCAATAAAACTATGCCCACTTATTGCGGTATAGGTAAAACCTGCCAATGCTTGCCACGCCTCGCCAGCTTGGGCGAGCTCGACTGGTGCGAATAGTTGGATGGGCTGAGTAAATTGCATGCTCTGTTTTTGCCACAGCGCTTCAGTGTGAAACTCCCAAGCTGGTAATGGCACTGTCACCCAACTTGCGCCAATCGCGCCGCGTCTAACATCGTCGTAGTAGCCGATAAACTGATATTCATGAGCACCGTGTAATTGGTAGCGGCGCATACCAACACCTTGCTGTTGATTGGCTTGGTCAAATTGCTCAACCTTATTGTCAGTCCAGTGGGAATTGGTATAAAGCAGTGACCATTCGCCGGAGGCATCAAAGGAAGAAAGTGCGGCGACCATCGCACCTTCCTCTACACTAAGCCCAATGGGGTTTTGCCGATACGGCTTAAACATATCCAGTGGGCGGTAAGCATAGCTGACGCCATAGTCGAGGCGAATTTTTCCTAACGAGAGATCGTAGCTCTGCGTGCCGAGTTCAACGCTACCTTGCCAAGCCAGTTCGCGCACAATCAGTTGTGACTCGCTCTCTTCAAACCAAGTGTGGTTATCGGATTGGTAAATATCTTGGCTATAGAGGGTGCCGATCCCGCTCCAGTTTTGGTAAGCAAATTCAACGTCAAGCAAAGCATCTAACTGGAAGCGCTGCTCAGTGTTTGGTTCAATAAACGCACTGCTGGTGAACTGTTTCTGACTTTCCGATACCGCCCAATCCCAATTTAAATAAAGATTTTGTGCTTGCGTTAGTGCCGGGCTGGCGGCGAGTAAGACGGTCAAAAACAGGCGTTGCATGGCTACAGCTCCGTGGTGTTATTGCGTGCTAAAAAGCTTGGGTTGTAATACTTATCAGCTAATTGCCAAGGCTCGACCGATTGGTATTCAATCACGGTTTTTTTGCTGTTATGAATAGCATCAAGCAAGCTCATAGCAGTCACGGCGAGTTGGTTATTACGAACGCCGCGAATGAAAAAAGCTCGTTTAGCCAGTTTGCCTGAGCGGAGATACAAATCTGCTTTTATTGGAAAGCCGGTGTCTTGTTCTAGCCAAAGTACAATTTTTTGATAGCTCGCACTGCCGGTTTTCGCCTCTAACTTAAGTTGATGAGTAGGGTATGACAGACCATTTTCATCGGTTACTTGGGTATCTTTGACCCAAGTGCCGACGTAATCTTGGCTCCAAGTCAGTGAGCTAATGTCACCTACAGACGCTTCACCAAGTAGCTTTTGCATTGGCGTGATGCGAATAGGGCGACGGCTCTTCGGCATTTGTAGCCAAAAGTTATCTTGCAGCATCAACATTTTTTGCCCAGCTTCGACTGCGGATTTAAACACCACTAATGACTCGCGATCAGGGCGCGAGTACACATGGTAGTGGCGGGTTTTGGTGAGCTCGCCAGTCTCAAACAGAGATACAACTGAAACTACCTTGGCGGAATCTTCGCCGAGACGATAGTCGTCCGCTTTTTCCAGCAGTTGACTGACATCCGTATGCGTGAGCGCGGCAATAGCTGGCGTGGCAACAAGGGTAAGCAAGCAGCTGAGCTTGATAGCGCGAGTGAACAGTTTAGTTAGGTAATGTTTAAACATGAATCAATGCCTCAGTGATGGGTTTGTTTACGCCTTTGCGCGCTGAGATAAACGCAGCAATTAAGCAGATGGTTATCACGCCTGCCGATGCGGCAATGGCGAGTTCAGCTGAAAAATAGATCGTCAATGGGTAGCCTTGGCTCATCCCCGGAGGGGGTGGCATTTGGATATCCGCGAGCATCAAAAACAGCGTGAGCAGTGCGGCGGTGGCGGAGCCAATTAGGCTACCAATAAGAGCCATGAGCCCAGCTTCACGTGAGAAACCTGCGATGATTTCAGCAGGGTAGCTGCCTAGCGCTGACAAAGTGCCTATCTCACGCGTTCTTTCTGTGACAGACATCGTCATGGTGTTAAACAGAGAAACAAACACCACCATCGCCATAATTGCGCCAATGATGCCAAAGATACGGTCATAAAGGCTTTTTACGTTTTGGTAGTAGAATGCCCGCTCGTACCAAGGTGTCAGTTGCATGCTTTGCGTTTGGCTCTCAAGCAGTGTTGCGATTTGGCTTTGTGCTTGTTCAGTTTGCTCTAGCTGGAAAAGAAACACTGAAATGGTGCTGATCTTGTCGCTCACCAGTAGCTCTTGGGCGCTATTGATGTGAATGTAGAGTTGGCGTTTATCCATCTCAGGTACACCCGTTGAATAGGTGCCGCGCACTTTGAAATCGTAAGCGTTTAGCGCGCCTTCGCTGGTGGTTGCTAGCAATGTGACCCAATCGCCAATGGCGACATTTAAGTTACGCGCTAAGTCTCTACCCAGCATCACTTCTGGCTCTGCGGCGTCGTAACGTGGCGAGCGAATATTGGAAAGGGTTTTACCTTGTTCCATATTGAGAAACGGTCCTTTCATATCGAATTCTCGGTCATTGACACCGCGACCGATGAAAATTGCCGACTTATTTCCATTCGAAATCAAACCAGTAAAATCAATGCTTGGCTGCGCGCCGCGCACCATCTCGTTTGCCATCAATTGATTAATCAGTGGCTGTGGATTGTCTAAGCCATTGGCAAGAGGCATCTCTTCATCTTTGCTAAAGTACCCCGGTGTTGAAATAACCAAATGACCAATATCGCGCGCAGTGGCTTGTTTTAAGCTGTCATAGGTATACAGCCCAAATCCGCCAGTGCTGGTTAATGCAAATACTGTGATTGCCACAATCAAAACCGATAACGAGGTACGACGTTGATTACGTCTTAGGTTAAGCCATGCCAAACGCAGCGAGTTTGGTAGGATGGCGTGGGTTAACTTGCCCATGAAATCACCTCGTTGTTTGGTTGATAGTGATTGAGTTTGCCGTCAAGCAACTCAATGGTGCGATCGCAACGACTTGCCATGCGCGCATCATGAGTGGCAACGATAAAGGTGGTATTGGTCTCCGCGCCTAGGCGGTGCATGATATCGATGACCAGATTGGCGGTTTTGCTATCTAAGCTCGCGGTAGGCTCATCGGCGATCACTAGGGCAGGTTTGTGCACGAGTGCGCGAGCGATGGCAACGCGCTGCTGCTGACCACCGGACAGATTGTCGGGTAAATGGTGTAGATAACCGCCAAGACCAACCATTTCTAGCATTTGGCTTGCCAACACTTGCTGCTGAGTCTTGCTTACTCCGTTTAGCATCAGAGGATAAGCGACATTTTCTAGCGCGCTCATCACAGGCACCAAGTTAAAACGTTGGAAGATAAAGCCAAATTGTGAGCGACGAACTTGTGCCGCTAACTTTGCGCTTTTCGGTAGCGGGGCGCCGTTAAGCTCAATGCTGCCTTGATTGTCCATGTCTAACAGACCAAGAATGTTAAGAAGGGTGCTTTTCCCACTGCCAGACGGTCCACACAGTGCCACCATTTCCCCAGCTGCGATTTCGCCTGATACATCACTCAGCGCGGGTACGGTTTGCCCGCCGAGCTGGTAGTGACGCTGGATATGCTTGAAATTGATCATTTCGCCACCTTAGCTTTGTTGAGCAAGCATGGTTTGTGCTGCTTGGGTTTGATCGTGGTTCGCATCGAGTTCAGTCATCACTTCTAACCATGATTTTGCCTGCGCTAGATCTTCTGCACGTAGCGCCGCTTCAATTCCAGTACGGTAAACCCAAGCGCTGGCTGCGAAAGGTTGATGGGCGAAGTCCGGTTGATTAAGTAGGTTGATATATAGGTCGTAACCGCGCTCAAAATGGTTAAACAGATCAGGCAGAGAGGTATACGTGACCGCTGCCATTGCTTGTGCTAGATAGGCTTCAGGTAGACCTTGTATACGCTCTTGTTGGTTGATGTCTTGTGGCAGCGAATCAATCAAAGCCATACCTTTGGCAATGGTGGCGAGACCTTGCTCGGTATATTTCATCTTGTTCCAAGGCATAAATGCATCACGCCCTTGTAGCGTTTCTGTGCTGCCTAAGTACACAAGGCTTAGCGGTTTAGCGCCTTGCTCTTCAATTAACGCATTCAATTGACCATAGACAGTGTCCACTAATGCTTTATCGCCATCTGCGGCTTGGTTGTAAGCGGACAAAATTTCTGGTGTTGGGTTGGCGTACAAGTTGAAGCTAGTCAGTGCCGTCACGATAGCGGCGGCGAGTAGAGTTTTAACTGATTTCATTGTTCAAATTCCTTTTCCTTGCTGAATGCTTTCAGAATACGAGCATGGCGGGCGCGCTGCATGACGATGCGACGAACGGTTAATCGACGTGATAAATGGTCAAAGCATGAGATAAATGGTTGGCGATTGACGATTAATGTTTTTTGAAGGATATGATTGTGATAGCGCCTGATATTTCCCCATTCAGGTGAGAAAAAGCCCATTTTTTGTTATTGCAAACGTTTGGTTGTTTGAAATTAACACGCTGATTTTTTGTGGATATTCTCACATATTTATAAGCAAACGTTTGCCGTGTAAAAACAAATGTTTATATTGCAAACAATTGTTTGGTTGTGCAGCGGTTGCACCCAGTGGAATGAGGTCACAATGACAGAGCGAGAAAATGAAATTCTGGCGCTGATTAAGCAAGATCCGATGATTGCGCAGCAAACGCTCGCTGATAAATTAGGGTTAAGCCGCAGTGCCGTTGCGGGTCATATTATGAATCTGACTCGCAAAGGTTTTATTCAAGGAAAAGGCTATGTGATTGCGCCTGAACGTTACGCAGTAGTCATCGGTGGCGCCAACATGGATCTATGTGGTTTAGCTCGCAATGAGCTGGTGTTTGGTGATTCCAACCCAGGCGTGCTAACTAGCAGCGCTGGTGGTGTGGGACGTAATATCGCCGATAACCTTGGTCGCCTCGGCAGCAAAGTACAGTTTGTTGGTGCGCTTGGCGATGACAAGTGGGGGGAGCAACTTAAGCAAGCTTGTCATCTTGCCAATGTCGGTGTTGACCATTGCTTGACGGTTACTGGTGCAACGACCAGCAGCTACTTATCCATTCATGGACCAGATGGTGAAATGCATATTGCCCTTAATGATATGGGGCTGATTGAACAGCTGAATAGTGAAACCTTAGCTGCCCGTGATGGTGTGCTAAGCCGCTGTGGTGCATTGATTCTCGATGCCAACTTATCAGAGAGTGCACTCGATTATCTGTTTAGCGTTCATAGTGACAAACCGATATTTGTTGACCCGGTTTCTTCGGTAAAAGCACGCAAGCTGGAACCTTATCTTGACCGCATTCACACCCTAAAACCAAACAAAATTGAAGCTGAACTGCTTTCTGGAATTCAAATTGAGTCATTAGATCAGCTTCCAGATGTCGCGCAAGCTCTACACCAAAAAGGTGTTAAGCGACTGCTGATTAGCTTGGGTAGCCAAGGGGCATTCTCAAGCACCGAAACAGAGCAAAGATTTATTTCACCTTCTGCCACCCAAGTAAATAACGTCACTGGGGCAGGGGATGCATTAATGGCTGGTCTGGCTCATGGGTTTATGAGCGACTGGTCTTGGTCACAAAGTGTCGATTTTGCCCTAGCGGCAGCTTGCTTGGCACTCAAGAGTGACAAAACCATTAACACCACTATGTCTGAACACGCAGTACAACGTCAATTAGAGGAAAGCTCACAATGTTAGAGAATTATGTAGATATTCAACCAGAAGTTGCAGAGGCACTTGTAAATAATCGCCCAGTTGTGGCTTTAGAGTCGACGATCATTTCTCACGGTATGCCTTACCCACGTAACGTTGAAACTGCACTGTTGGTTGAGCAAACTATCCGTGACCAAGGCGCAGTGCCTGCGACTATCGCTATCATTGGCGGTCGCCTAAAAGTGGGTCTAGATGAAGAGCAAATTCGTCACCTAGGACAAGCTGGCACAGCAGTAACGAAAGTAAGTCGTCGCGATATTCCATTTATGGTTGCAGGCAAGAAAGATGGTGCAACAACGGTAGCCGCTACGATGATCATTGCTGAAATGGCAGGCATCAAAGTATTTGCAACGGGCGGTATCGGCGGCGTTCACCGTGGTGCGCAAGAGACATTTGATATCTCTGCTGACTTGCAAGAACTGGCTAACACTAACGTTGCTGTTGTGTGCGCGGGTGCTAAATCGATCCTTGACCTTGCGCTAACTCGTGAGTACCTAGAGACTCAAGGCGTACCAGTGATTGGTTACCAAACTGACAGCCTACCAGCGTTCTACACCCGTGAAAGTGAGCACGGTATTGATTACCGCCTAGACAGCGCTGATGAAATTGCTATTGCGCTAAAAGCAAAGTGGGAAATGGGTCTAAAAGGTGGTGTTGTTATTGCTAACCCAATTCCACACGAGTTTGCAATGTCACCGCAAGTAATCACTGAAGCGATTGAAACAGCACTTAAAGAAGCAGAAGAGCAAGGCATCTTCGGTAAAGAATCAACGCCATTCCTATTGGCTCGCGTATGTGAACTAACGGGCGGTAACAGCCTAGATTCAAACATCCAGCTAGTGCTAAACAACGCACGCCTTGGCGCAAACATTGCGAAGCAATACTACGCATAATTTGCCTAGCCAATAGTGTGCTATCAATCATGCTAAACCGAGATCATTTGATCTCGGTTTTTTTGTACCCGATCAGATCAAATAAGCGGTGATTTCGCACATAACTGCTAATTAAGCTGTGGTAGCATCGCCATAAATTAATACCGAGGTTTATAAACAATGTCGTCAGATTTTTACGGAAGCAGTGCTGCCTACAAACGCAAAGAAAGCGATTATCGTGAACGTGCTCTTAAATTATACCCTTGGGTATGTGGTAGCTGCGCACGTGAGTTTGTTTACTCTAACTTGCGCGAGCTGACCGTGCATCACAAGGACCACGACCACACCAACAACCCAGCCGACGGCAGCAACTGGGAGCTACTTTGCTTGTACTGTCACGACCATGAGCACAGCAAATATTTAGAGCATGATCGCTACGGTAGCGAAATCCAACCAGGTCAAGATGAGCATAAAGCGGCGACTCATAACCCGTTTGCAGATTTAGCGGCGATGATGAAAAAGGGCAAGTAATTAGCTCTTGCAGTAAATTGAATGAGAGACCCAGCGTGCACTGCGCTGGGTCTTTTTTTGCTTTCAAGAACAGTTGTTCTTTTGCGGGTATTCTTTTACGGGGACACACACCTCAATACCCACGCTTTAATAAACAAGTAAGCAGTAAGATCAATAACACAGAAAGCAATAAGGACAAGCAATAAGGACAGTCATCGCAAAGTAAGCAAAGTATGAATTGCTGTTAACAGTTCGATAGTTTGTGATATTTAGAGTTGATGCGATTTTTGAGTGTTTTAGCCTAGGTCTACCTACCTCAATTTGGAAATGAGTATGACTACGGCGAGAAAACATCAGGTTTCTGTGGAAGCAACGCCTTATTATCATTGTGTTTCCCGTTGCGTCAGGCGCAGCTTCCTTTGTGGGATAGATCCTGTCACTGAGCAAAACTACGAGCATAGACGTGAGTGGATTGAGCAGAAAATGTATGCTCTAGCTCAGGTGTATTGCATCGATATCTGTGCCTACGCGATCATGAGTAATCACTACCATCTCGTCTTGCATATTAACCGAGATAAAGCACTAAATTTATCTGACCGAGAGGTGGTTGAGCGCTGGCAGCAAAATCATAAACTTCCTAGCTTAATAGTACGTTGACTAGCCGGAGAGTTAACTTGTAATACTGAAAACGAAGTGTGTGCAACGCTTATAGAATCTTGGCGAGAGCGGCTATGGAATCTCAGTTGGTTTATGAAGGAATTGAACTTCGACATCGCTTGTAAAGCAAATCGTGAAGATGAATGTCGAGGGCACTTTTGGGAGAGTCGCTTTAAAAGCCAAGCATTGTTGGATGAGCAAGCATTGGCTGCGGCAATGGCATATGTAGATTTGAATCCTTTGAGAGCGGGTATTGCAGATACTCCAGAAACATCGGAATTTACTTCGATTCAAGCTAGATTAGAGGCGCTCAACAACCGACAAGAAACTGCGCCATGCTTATATCCGTTTATCGGTAATCCAACCAACGAAATGTTAGACGGTATACCATTTCGATTGATAGATTATATTGAACTGGTCGATTGGACTGCGCGCCAATACCGAGATGACAGAGCTTCTTTGAGTTCGACGATGCCACCAATTCTAGAGCGACTGAATGTTAGCCAAATAACTTGGCTAAAAGCCTGTTCTAAACTCGAAAAGTATCATAGTTCAGCCGTTGGGTGTGCAAACCATATCGAGAGAGCTAGGTACATGCTCAATAAGAAGCGAATACATTTATTTCGCTTAGATGGATAAGAAGTAACACTTATTTTCCACCAATCATCAAAGGACTTTGAACAACGAAAATCGACATTCGTTGGTCTTTTCTTATCCCCTTACCAACGAATTCTCGAGAGCAAATACAAATTGCTACGATAATTTTCCTCTGAGCTGCAGACTTTGCCAAACTACGACTAATTTTGATTAGCACAAGCTTTCGATATGTTGGCTTTCTTTAAGGTGTATGTCCTTACTATGATGGCGAGTGTTCTGACAAGATGCTCTGTTAAGGTGTCTGTCCTTGTAAAGATTTCTTGTAAAGATTTTCGGCTCTCAACTCTGAGTTTTTAAACTGCAGTTTATAGGGACATACACCTCGACCTTTCTTATCGACTTCAAAGCAAACTAAGCTATTGGCGTGTGTCTCGGCAAGGCGTCCCGGCAAGGCGCGTTTAGGTTTTGTTGTAGTGTATGTCCTTATAAGGAGAAGATCGCAGCATAGTAGTGTGTGTCTTACAAGGAGAAGAGTGAGTCATACATCGAGACTCCTTCTCAATCTTTAATTTTGATAACATCAAATTATTATTTTCATAATAAACCATAATTTCACGTAATCGATCTATCTCCCTATACTCTCCTCATCGAAACAACATCGGCAACAAATTAGACAGATTGGAGCACATTATGAAAATGAATCACGTAGGTATTATGGTCGGCGAGATGGACAAAGCGGTTGAGTTTTACACTAAAGCTCTCGGCTTGCGCATCGTAATGGGTAACACCAAAGTTATCGAAGAGCGTGAAAGTGCGATTGGTCGCATGTGTATCGCGGTATTTGGTGAAGGCTTTAAAGGATTTAACATTGCTCACCTTGTAACGACAGACGGTATCGGTGTTGAGCTGTTTGAAATGAAAGAGCGTCAAGAACGCCATGAAGTCGACTTCTCTCGCTTAGGTATTTTCCACTTCTGTCTGCAAACAGATGATTTTGAAGGCGTGATCAAACGTGTTGAAGAGTTTGGCGGTAAAGCGCGCATGGATATCATGCGTTACCATCCAGAAGATGACAGTAAACCAGCGCAAATGATCTACATGGAAGACCCGTTTGGTAACCTATTTGAGCTTTACTCCCACACTTATGAAGAGACTTACGCTTCTGATTACGAGTAATAAACCGAGAAAGACGGGCAGTGCCCGTCTTTTTGCTATTTATGCGAAGTTACCGAGCTTGAGCTGATTCGCCGAGCTTAAAGGTCGCTTTTAAGTCATCCATCATTACGCCATACCATGGGTTAAAGGTGAGCCTTGCGTGAATATGTTTGTTCGCTTTCCCATCCCACGCGCTATACCACACTTCTTCTCCGGCATTACAACGCTTGATATCGTCAGCCGTCATATCCGAACCATTGCGGCAAATTCGCTCACTGCCATTGATACCGTAGTAAGGATTAACAGGTGAGTAGAGGATCCCCATGTGCGACATATTACTGATGCGCAGCTTTCTGTTGTAACTGTTGATGTAACGAGTTTTGCCTTCAACCGCCGAGATTTGGTCACCAAACCAAATTAGTTTGTTATTCGGGTTAGTGAACTGAGAATCGAATAGCTGCTTGATTGCACGGGTATCGAGCACGCTATCGTGTTGAGTCAGCACCATAAAGACAGGCTTGTCATACGGTTGCTCTTCCAGTTTATCCGTAACCTGTTTACTGGTGTTGTAATATTGAGCGAAACCATTGGTTGGCACCATAAAGTAACGGGTGTAGTTCGTCACGTTGCCCGGTTCGACTTCAATTAGCCATGGTTTGATCCAAGAGATCCACGGAGTTGCAAACGCCAAAGGTTCGTTGGAGACAAAGCCCGGTGAGAATAGCATCAGACCAGCGATATCGTTATCTTGCGCGGCATACGAATAAGCTAAGTTCCCGCCAGTAGAAAAACCACCCAAATAAACCTCATCAACGTCTTGCTTGAGCAGTGCAACCTGCTTTTCAACTAATTGATTCCATTGCTCATAATCGACATCCAGCATATCAGCAGGTCGTGAGCCATGCCCCGGAAGTATAACCGTACGAACTAGAAAGCCTTGCTCACGTAATGACTCAGCGATATCGACAAACGAGTAGGGTGAGTCTCCCAACCCGTGTATCAGCAAGATACCTTTGTTGTTTTTGTTCGCATCACTTGGTTTTAATTCCGCGGGCAGATTCGCTTGTAATTCTGCCTGCTTGTCTTGAGTCAGAAAGTAGCGATTAGCGAGTAGCTGTTGTTTAGTTTGCTCAACGTAAGAGTCAAAGGAATCATAACTAGTGACCGGCTCTATGTTTGATGGGGTATAGAGCGGGTGAGTTTGATTGGAAGAACATGCCACAGTGACCAGTGGAAGAAGTAAAGCCAGTAATTTACGCATAATAGAGATTAACAGGTTTTGATAAGGCGATTTTAACTGGGAATAATGAATGGAATCTGAACATTCATCATGCCTTTTGCACTTCTAGTGTAAAGAAGTGCAAAGAGGCGCGATAGAGATCCGAATTACAGGCGATTATCACCGCAGCTAAATGCAATGATTTGGCTGATGTGGGTGAGACTTCGACCGCTTTGTTGCTGCCAATGAGCAAAGGCTTGATTGCACTGAGCAAGTGAGCGTTTGGTGTCTTTACCGCCTTCGATAATTTTGTAGCTGCGTAAGTAGGCTTCTACATCACCAGAGAGAATAAAGGTATCCACACCCATTTGGCGCAGCGAATAAGGACCTGTATTACCCCCCAAACGTTGACCATGCTTTTTCAGATAGAGCCACAGTCCAGTGATATCGTCACTAGACCAGTTTGCTACCGTGGTTGCGAATGAGCCATGAGCGATACCCGCTTCATAAATCATCTGCGCATTAGCGGCGATAGACATCACTTTACTGTGGTGGCGAATAATGCGTTTATCGGTCGATTTCGCTTCCCACTGTTCATCGGATAACATCAACAGTGGTCCGATTTTAAAGCCGAAAAATAGCTCTTCAAAGTTTGACCATTTATTGCGAACTACTTTCCAACTCATGCCACTTTGGAACACTTTCATTGAGAATGCAGACAACCAACGATCATCTGGAATAGCCGCCAGTGCTTCTTTGCTCAGTGGGGTGCTGAGCATCGCTTCGAGTTGCGCTTCGCCACCTTTACGCTCTGCTGCTCGTTGATAGATGGCGTCAAAGTGCTCTAAATTCATAAATCGTTTCCGTCAAAGTAAAAGCCAGAGCGATGCTCTGGCTTAGATAGTTGAGTGGTTGTTACAGAGTCAGTAGGTAATTGACTAACTGGTTGTACTCGTCAAAGCTTTTAACTTTGTTCGCCACCACAATGTATTTGTTGTTAACCACCACCGCAGGCACACCGCGTAGCGTGCTGTCTTTAAAGCGTTCGTTGTATTCTTCCAGTTTTTCTTCAACGGCATTGCTGTTGTAAGCCAGGTCAAACGCGCTAGCACTGACACCGTTTTTCGTGAACACTTCACGCAGTTGCTCTTCGTTTTGTGGTGCTTTGCGTAGGATGTGGATTTGCTCAAACATCTTTGGAACCATGCTGTCTTCGACTTGTAGCTGCACCATAGTCGCGTAAGCCTTGACCATAGGCTCAGCCATCGGACCGCCCATAAAACCAACATGCACTTTTTCAAACGTGACATCGTCAGCCAGTGCTGGCTTGAGGTTTTTAACGATTGATTCGAACTGGTAGCAGTGCGGGCAGTAGAAAGAGAAGTACTCAGTAACGGTCGGCTGGTCTGCTTTTGGTTGATCGATAACCGTATAGTAATCACCTTCAGTGAAAGTTGTTGCTTGTACTGAAAAAGCAACCGCGAGCGAGGCGAATAGGGCAAAAATTTTCTTCATGATTTAGTTCCTAATAGTTAACTTGATTTAATGCGCATGCGTTAAGCATGAAAGGAGTCGATTAGGGCTAAGTGAATCGGAGGACGAAATAGGGTTTGAACACGGCTGATCGCTTTGGCTATTTGCTCTTGTCCAATGAGCGCGATGGCACTAGGCGCGATTTGCAGCGCATGATGGCTCGGCTCAAAGGGTATTTTCATCACGCAAAATGAGGAGCAGCTTTGATGCTCTACTTTGGCATGATGAGAGGTGTGCGGTGATGAACTTTCTTGCTCAGGGCAAACTTGCGTGACTTCGGTAACGGTGGGGTTTGGCTCGCTCATCGGCTGGTGGTTGGGTAGTGTCGTGCTCGCTTGTACGGCATTGATTGCGCTTAGCCATAACAAGCAAAACGCGCTAAACAGAGCGATCAGTAACTGTCGATTTGTTTTCTGCATCAATGCACTACCTTTATCCAATCCGGGTTTATTCTAACTGATGGATAAACAAAAGCCACCTAGTTTACAAATATGTCAAACAGGTGGCTTAGGTTTTGATTAATGATTGACTAAGGTTAAGCCGCTTGGCAGGGCATCACCAAAGACACGTTTTGACTCAGTTGCAGACAGCTCTTTGACTTCAGCAACCAACTCTAGCCATGATTCCGGCACTTTGCTCTGTTTAAGCTTTGCCAATACTTGCTGGCGGTAGTCATCAGAAATATCGAACAGGCGATCGCCCGTTTTACGACAAATCATGACCGCCGCGAAGGCAATCATCGGCTCTTTCTGCCAGTTTTGCTCGAGTATCTTAGGTAGCCATTGTTCCGCTTGCTCACGGCTCACCACATTGTGTTGGCTGCCATAAAGTGGCGTACGCGACGCAAGGCGACCTAACGCCCACCAGTGCGCTTGTTGGAACTGATTGTGGTTGATGGCTTTACTTAAGAACCAACTGCTCAGCAGCACTTTATCTTCCACATCCAATTGCTCTAAGGAGGCTGATAGACGTACCATCGATTCATAACCCATATCTTGCGCCGCTTTGGCAGATTGTGGGTTTTTCATCGCACCAGGGTGCAGATATTTGGCGATATCTGCCAGGATGGTTTCTTGCTGCTCTTGATTTAAGCCGCCGGCAATGCGGCGCCAGAACACCCACCAGTCTGTCCAACCTTGATGGTTTTTAAACTGGATACCCTGTTGGTATAGGCTCCACACCTGTTCGATGCGCCAGCCATCGGTGGCATCACCAAAGCCCGGGCGAAGTGAGAAGCCAGCCAGTCGTAGCCAGTTTTTCTCATGTTGCTCAGAGCGACGACGACGTTTACGACCGGTGGCAAAAGCATCAAACAGTTGGCGTAATGTAGTGAAGTCCCATTCATCACGCTGACCAAGGCGTTTTTCCAGATCTTTAGCCAGCGTCTTGATTTCGTTGTTTTCAGCACTCTTTTTATTGGCGCTGTAGATACGGCTAATCAGCTCTTTACACTCGCTTAAACGCGGGTGCAGATCCTGCTCTTCTTCGGCAGCTTGTTGGTTACGCACTTCAAATTCCAGCGCCCAGCGTTTGCTCTCGTCCTGAGTTGAAACGCACTCCATCTTCAAGGTGCCCACTTCGGTAAGTTGACAAGCAAGTAGGACTTCAACGCGCTCTTTTTGGTTGGCGTGCAGTTCCACCCCTTCGCTGTCCAAGGTCGAAATATAAGGTGGCAGTGGCTGGAATAGGTCTGGATCGACGTTAACCATCACACCGTTTTGGATTGCGGTCTGATTGCTAAGCGTATCGTGAGTCGATGTCAGCAAATTAAAGCGTACTGGCTCGCCAAGTGTTAGCGAGAAACGGCGACCACTTAAGCGGATCTCTTGACCTTCTTCAGTGCCTTTAGCCAGTAAACAGAGCGCTTTACCAAGCTTGTTTTTCTCTTGTAGATGCAAGAAGTAAGAGCGCGCCGCGCCGCCACCGATTTTAAGCTGCGCACCACGGCGAGCTTTACCAAAGGCGACCGCACCGAGTGCTACTGACCAATCTGGGTGTGGGTTATCGAGTACAGTGATGTCACCGCCGCGCCAGTTTTCTAGTAAGGTAGTGACGCGATCGGTAATGAGTTCACTGTTGAATACACCACCGTTAAGCAACAAGCCGACTGGAATCGCGGTTTGTTTGTCATCTTCAATGCCCAGCGCTGCGCGAGACACTTGCTGATGCTGAGTTAAGAACTCCGCCACATGCTTACTGACCGCCGGATCTGCCACGTAAGGCAGACCGAACTCAACCACCGCGCTGCGGCGTTTATCTGGCAGTTCAGCAAAATCGCTGATAGGGAAGAAGCCATCCAGTGCGATTTGGTGCACTTCGGCTTTGTTCAAATCGATACTTTTAGTGCCGCCAAGCAGCTTCGAACCGCTACCAAGCATAGTGATTTTCACTTGCTCAGGTGCGTTAGCTGACAGCAGGTTTTCTTTTGCTTTGCGCGTTTGCTGAATCAGCTTGGTAAGGCTGGCTGCATTAAGCTTCTTATTTTGATTGAAGCGACTTTCCGCAAGGTGAGCCAGGGCTAGGTCGAGGTTATCACCACCAAGCATAAGGTGCTCGCCCACGCCAATACGGTTCAGTGCGAGCTCATCGCCATTGTCGGCAGCAAAACTGGCTTCAATCAAACTTAAGTCGGTGGTACCACCGCCCACGTCACACACCAAAATCAGCGGTAGTTGTTTCAGTTCATCGGCAGCGGTTTGCTGGTGGCGAGCGTACCAGTCGTAACAAACAGCCTGCGGTTCTTCAAGCAAGACGATTTTATTTAAGCCTGCCAGTGCTGCTGCTTCCAAGGTGAGTTTTCGCGCCGTCTCATCAAATGAGGCTGGCACTGTCACAACCACATCTTGGTCTTCGAGTTTGTTGCTTGGGTTACGGTAGTTCCACGCTTGGCGGATGTGATTTAAGTAGCTGGCACTGGCGACTACCGGTGAGACTTTCTCAACATCGCTAGCGCCTGCCCAAGGCAGAATATCTGAGCTGCGGTCAACCGCTTGGTGTGATAGCCAGCTTTTTGCACTGGAAACTTGGCGACCTTCGACTTTGGCGCCCAACTCTCGTGCCCATTCACCAATGATCACATGTTCAATATCACCGGCAACTGGCTGGTTTTGCCAAGGCAGGGTGAGATCGCTTGGTGAGATTTGCCCAACAGCCGGATGGTAACGAAAAGAGGGCAGGAGCGGCTTACGCACCACTTCACCAGCGCCAATCAGCTGGTCGATAGCAAATAGGGAGACTTCGGATTGTTGTAGGTCGTCAGTAATTTCACAGTAAGCCACCACAGTATTGGTGGTACCAAGGTCAATACCAACGAGAAAACGAGGAGATGCCATTACAAACCTTCGTGTATTCAAAAAACGGCACCCGATTGGATGCCGTTAGATTGTCTTTTATTGTTCTTCGTTTGCGTCGTTTTTCGCGTCTTCGCGGACGTCAAACTCAACGTGCCATTTTTGACCGTTGTCTGCGGCAATCGCTTCAAGGTATAGCGTGCCAAGCTCGGTTACACGAGAGGCTAGGGTTACTGGAACCACTTCACCTTCACGGCGACCTTCGGATACTGGCAGCGTTACTTGAATCTCAGGTAGCTCTTCAAGCTCTTCTGGCGCCCAGTAATCAAGGTGAGTACCTGCTAGATCATCACGACGTACTGTTGAACCGAAGAATTGGAAGTTAACCGGTTGACCGATAATAAGACCAAACTCTTGGCTTGGTACATCAACACTTGAGCCTTCTTCCATGCCAAATGGTGCCACACAAAGCGCTTCCATTGGTGGTGCCATGCCTGGAATCGCTGGCATCGCGCTTTCAATACCCACGTAGTAGCTTGATGCGATACCACCGCGAATACGAACACCTTGTCCACGACGTACAGAGCCGTAGTATGAAGCACCGCTTGCCACAGCAAGATCTAAATCAGTGCCGGTTAGGCGTTTTGGTAGCTCAGCTTCCGCGTCAATCAGCCACTCACCAATCGTTTCTTCTAAGCGGTTTGATAGCAACGTTGACTTAAGCACACCACCGTTGAATAGAATCGCTGTTGGTTTGATAAAGTCCGCTGATGGCGCTTCACCACCCATACCTGGCATGCCAGCAAATGGGTTGTACTCTTGCGCTGGTGCAGCGTCGCCATTTCCTGAAACAGACAATGCATTAGCTTGCTTAGATAGGAAAGCTGCAATATGACGAGTAATGCCAGCGTCTTGTGCATAAGGCAGACCCATTTGCGTCAATGCGCCGCGGTTACGTTGTACCGGGTGCTCCGTGATCGCCACTTTCGGGAAGAAGCCATCAACCAGAGTTTGTTGTACTTCTTGCTGGGTTAGCTCAGTTTTCAGCGTTGCGCCAAGCAGTTTTGAACCACGGCTTGGTACTACGATTGGCACTGATTGCAACTCTGCATCGTTAAGCAGTGCTTCTTTTGCATCGCGACACGCGTGAGTCATCGCTTGAACTTGCCATGGTTGCAGCTCTTTGCCTTCTTGCGCCAGTTTCATTTTTAGGCGGTAAGCCAGCGCGAGATCCATGTTGTCACCGCCCAGTAGGATATGTTCACCTACTGCAATACGGTTAAGCGTTAGATTGCCATCTTCTTCAGTTACTTCAACCAAAGAAAGGTCAGTGGTACCACCACCGATATCGACTACAAGTACGATATCACCGACGACAACTTGTTCGCGCCATTTGTCGCCGCTGTTGTCGATCCAGTTGTAAAGTGCCGCTTGTGGCTCTTCTAGTAAAGTAAGGTGCGCAAGACCAACATTACGCGCCGCTTCTGCGGTTAAATCGCGTGCTGCTGGGTCAAATGATGCAGGAACAGTGATAGTTACATCTTGCTCTTGCAGCGGATCATTTGGGTGGGCGTGATTCCATGCAGCAGTTAGATGCTCTAGGTACAGCTCAGTTGCACGTAGTGGCGATACTTTTTCTACTTCTTCTGGGCTGCCCGCAGGAAGGAAAGCATCACGGCGGTTGACACCACCATGGCAAAGCCATGATTTCGCACTCGCGATTAAACGAATTGGCGTTTTAGAACCGAGGTTACGAGCAATAGCACCAACCAGTGCTTTTGGCTCGGTTGACCAAGGCAGTACTCGAGATGATGCGTCCATCTCATGTTCGTGTGGTTGGTATAGGAACGAGCCAAGTTGGCTGCGAGTTTCCACAGTACCTGGCGCGGTGAGTTGAGGGATTGCCATCACTTCAACTTGCGCGTCTTCGTTGCGAGTGTCTAGGAAAGACATCACACAGTGCGTGGTACCTAAGTCAATACCAACGCTAAATGCTGGATGAGTCTGTTCAGTTGCTACAGATTCAGTTGTTTGTTGGTGTTCCATTACAGCTCTACCTCAGCTGGTGCAATTACAGAAGCGTCATAGTTTTCAGCCAATTTTGGCAGCTTCATATCAGTCGCTTTCCAGCCTTTGTGTACTAGCGTGCCGCTAAACGGAGCTTGACCAGTCACATTGCCTGTTAGGCGTACTTGCTGTGGGTTGAAACCTTCTTCAACTGTAATGCGAGTTTCTTCTTCTTCGTTACGAATGTGCTCAAGCGTTACGTAGTCAGCCAGTACTTTTTGACCGCCAGTGTGGATAACGCGAGCCGCAGCGCCAACTTCTTCATCAGAGAATGACGTCAGGTCTTCTTTTAGGAAGTCAATTAAGCGCGCTTCTTGTTGCATGATAGAAAGTAGCTGCATCGCTGAATCTGTGTTTGCTGTTGCAAGTTTTGATTCAACTTCAACAACTTTTTCAATCACTTTTTCAACTTCAACAATCTTTTCTACTTCAACGATCTTTTCGACTGGTTTTTCAACCTCAACGATTTTCTCAACCGGTTTTTCGACCACTTTCTCAATCACTTTGGATTTGCGCGACACCGCGACAAGAAGTAATAGAACACTTGATGCAGCAAGACCTGCGTGCAGCATATCGAACGTTTGAGGAATCATTTGTAAATCGAACGTCATGACAATTCTCTTTAATAGGTTAGAGTTCAAGTTCTGCTAAAAGCGTCACTTGGGCTAATAGCCAGTAATCATAAGTAAATTGGGGTGGATGGTAACACATTCAAGCGCAGAATCTCGCACAAAACGTATAAGAAACAGTATAGACAGCACTGGTTGATTTTTTTTTAGGCAAAGTAAATTCTCACTCTGCGATAAAACCTTGGTTAATTAGCAAAATTGGCTGAAATATGGCTACGAGGTGTTTTAGTACTAAAGTGGTAGGAGTTACTATAACGATAGGAAGTTAAAACGATAAATATAAATATAATGAAGATGAAAATGGATAAAAAATGGCTGTACAGTTCTCTGGTATTTTTAGTCGCGATGCTCGTTACTTTTCTCGTTGCGGTTTACTCATACCAGATGCAGCTCAGCTACGGCAAACGCATATTTGAGAGTTTAGCGGAACGACAAACCGAAATACTCAAAGAATTTATTGATAACGATTTAGATCAAATTGGCGCTGGAGCGAACTTTTTTTATTCTGTTGACCCATCTCAATGGGGGCAGTTTCAAACCTTTGCTAATGAGGTAATCGCTGACTCGAATACCCTGATTACTTTGCAATGGATGCAAAAAGTCGAAAAGAAAGATATTCCACAATTTTTAGCGCAAGCTCGTCAGGAAAACCCAGAGTTTGAGCTTTATACGGTTCCCAAAGATAAATCGTTAACTTACGGCTATATCATGCCCGCAGGTGAACCGATTTATGTTGCCCGCGATATTTACCCTGTCAATCCAGTAAACCAAAAGGTACTGGGCTTTTATGATGCCCGTATGCGTTTTCAATTGATTCTCGATAATATACGCGCACACCAAAAAGTCAGTGTTTCCGATAAAGTCCGCCTGCTACAAGATGGTCATGACAAAGCCACTAAAAAAGATGGCATCTTGGTTTACCATCCAGTGTTTGACCGTAACAATGATCAAAATTTAATTGGGGTGGTGATTGGTGTTATTCGCACTTCAAGTTATTTCGATGGTTTAATGACGCGCACTGCAGCGAAAACGCAGCTGGAAGTGCGTGTGGTTGATCTCGGCTTTGATGCGGAAGATGACCCAGTATTGTTTGAAAGTAAAAACTGGCAGCAATCCTCGGGCTATGAAATTTCGACCAAGATTGAATTACCTAATCGTGAGTGGCGTATTTGCTTTCGTTTGACTGAAGACATTACCGTGAACGATCAACTTGTTCTCTCAGCCATTACCATCGGTGGTTTTGTTATTGCTCTATTGCTTAGTTACATCATGTTTTTGCAAGTTAGAGCGCAGTCGCACCTTGAATCATTATTAGAGGATCGTACAGAAGAACTACGATTTATGGTTAATCACGATGCGCTGACCGGCATTTATAACCGACGTGCGTTTAATGACTTAATTGCTAATGCGATTGAAGAGGATCGCCCGTTTGCTCTTGCTGGCTTCGACATTGATAAGTTTAAGAGTATTAACGATAGTTACGGTCACCCTGGTGGCGATCAAGTGCTTGCGCATGTGGCAAATACCGTAAAACGTTATTTGCACCCTGATGATCATTTGGTTCGTCTTGGTGGTGATGAGTTTTGTATTATTAGCAGCCTGGTTGATGTTGAAGAATTACGTCGCTATTTGGAGGGTATTCGCCAAGCGATGTGTGACCATACCACGCAGATTGGTACACATGCCGTGACGTGCACTTTGAGCATTGGTGCAGTAATTCGTAAAGATGAAGATGCTGAGCAAATCATGCAACTTGCTGATGCGCAGCTCTATTTAAGCAAGGAAGCGGGGCGAAATTGCGTCACAATTGCCCAAGAAGTCGACGAACAGTCATGATTCTATTGTGGTTAGACTTGGGTTGGCTAACGCTTTGCGGTAAAATTTTGCCCCTTAGTTACAACCTACCGGGCGAGTTATGAATCACAACCGTATAGTTTGTTTCGATCTAGAAATGTGTTGCTGGAACGAAAATGGTGTTGGCACCACAGGCGAAATCATAGAAATTGGTTTAGCAGAGATCGATCTGGTTAAAGGTGAAATAGTTAAACGCGCCCAATATTATGTTAGACCAGAGCATGATGAAGTTTCGCTGTTTTGCGCGGAACTGACAGGCATTACTCCGCGTAAGATTGAGAAGCAAGGTCGCCCATTGGCGGAAGTGCTTAAATCGATGATCAAGAACTTCGGTGGCACCAATAAGATTTACGCCGCTTGGGGGCGTGATGATTTGGTGCTAGCCAAAGAGTGCGCAGATAAAGGGTTAGAGATGCCATTTAATGAGTACATTAACTTAGCGACTTTGTATCGTATCCAAAACCGCCTCAAAGATAAGCGTATTGGTCATAAAGCGGCGCAAGAAGCAAAGAATATAGAGTGGGAAGGGCGCCAACATTCAGGTTATGTCGATGCCTACAACCTGGCAAAACTGGCATTAACCATGTTTTGAGTGGTGCACTGAGCCTCATCGAACAAGCGAGCAACTGCTCGCTTTTTCTTTAACTATGGTTCGAGAGCCAGCTTACAATTTGTTAGAACTCTCCGTTACCGAGAGTTTGGCACGAATAAATTCGCTGTGATCAACGTAAAGAAGCTCTGCGGTTTTACGGATGACCGCGTCTTCTAACGGGTCGATCTCACCGTCTGCATGGGCAATTTCCCACATTGCTTTAATCAGCTCATAGCGGGTTTCTTGGCTGAGTTCACGCAGTTGAGAGGTGAACTCGTACAGCGAAGCCGCTTCTTTGGCTTTGTTCTGCGCGCGATTGAGCAGTGTCTCAGTTTGCGCCGCATCTAGATTGAGCAGTCGACCAATTAACTGCTGCTTAGCGATCTCTTCTTGTTGATCCTGTTGATGATCTGCGTCGGCGACTTCACATAATAAGCAAGCAATCGCAAGGTTAGGATCCGCCTTGTGTTGTTCACCTAAGTCACTGCCATCGAGTAGCTGTTTAAACAATTTAGTTATTGAGTTGAGCATTGGCATTGCCACTATGTAATTTATCTTTACTTCTATACATAGTGGCATTTGAGTTGGATCACAAGTCCTGTTCAATAGGTGGGAAGTGAACCGATTCGCCTTCGCCAGTTAAAATAGATATTTGACAGGGTTTACCGTGACTATCCAATTTGAGTTCACCAATTGCGCTGCTGTTGACCAAGCGTCGTGAACCGGGGATGTCAGGATCGCGCTTGAACACCTTTAAACGCTTACGTTTGGTCAGATAGTTAAGCGGTGAACGGGGCGAATATATCGCGCGGTCAATGCGATCGCAGATGCCTAATAATGGCTCGGGAAATTGATTCTTAAAGCCACTGCACGTGATTTGGTAGATATTCGGGCTCGATTTTCTAAATCTAAGTTTGATGTCGTAGGCGAAAGAGTAATGTACATCACCAGACAAAATGACGAAGTTGCTGGGTGTTTTGGTGTGGGTAAAAATACTTAATAACGTATTAGCACTCCCTGGATGAGCCATCCAATTCTCGGCATCAATCAGTAGCGGTTGCCCAAGCAGCGTCATACTCTTTTGTAGCGCCTCGATAAACTTGACCCCAAACATCGGCGCGGCAGACACCACGATCACTTTGTCTTGATTCAGCAACTCTTGCTGGAATTCAATCAGCGCTTCCCAGTCCATTAAGCCAGACGGTTTATTCATGCGAGATTCAGAGCGCCAGCGCCTTGTGCGGGTATCTAAAACCACCACTTTAGGTGAGCTATGAACGGTGTAGTGCCATTTTTCAAAGCTATATAAGTACTGGATCAGGTTGTCTTGGTGTTTCGCCTGCTCTGAAGAGGTGTACGGCTCAGCAAAGAATTGCTCAGATAAGTGCCACAATTCCTCAGGGAAGTTGTCTGGTTCATTGCCCCAACCTTGGCAGAGCCAATAGGCGATTAAGCCATTACCAATAATGCGTTTAGAAAACGAGTTCTCGTAGGCGGCTTTTTCCCAACCTACGGTAAGATTCCAATCATCAGTAACATCGTGATCATCGAAAATCATATAGGTTGGAATGTGCGCCATCAGGCGTGCAGCAGAGGGTAAGCCAGCGACAAATCGCTCGATGTGTTGCTTTTCCTGTTGCCAATGTTTGATGTTCGTGGCGGCAAATGGTTGTCCACCATGAGTAAATCCGTTGTGTTCAAGCCGGTCAATGTTGATACAACGCCACAATGATGGCGACCATACCAATAGATACATGGCAATAAACTCACTAAGTGTGATCAAGTGGTTCTCACACTCACGAGAACTAAATATGGGGGTGTGTTTAGGCAGTAATAAACGATTTAGCCAGTGGCTTTGGTCACTGTAGCTTGGTAACAGTTTGTCGCGTTGATAGTAACAAAATGGGTGTTGATACAGAGTTTGGCTATTGGCAAATGGGGCTTGCTCAAAGGCTTCATCTGTTAAGCCGAGCAGCTCACATACCTGATGTATCGCGTCCAGCATGGGACCGGCAACGTGATCGGCATAAATCTGGTCGCCACTCATCAGTAGCATATCCGGTCTGTCTTGCAGCGCTTGCTGGCTAACCTTATGGTCTGCCTGAACGAGCGCATCTTTAGCTGGATGATGCGGATTACGACATGAACCATGCAGTAGGTAGTCTGCTTGAGTTGAAATACGAAAGGTCGGGCGCGCCTCATCAGCATAACAAAACTCAGGTTGTAACTGAGAGAGTGGACCCTGTTGAGTGATAAATTCGTAACTTAGCGCAACATTGGCAGGAAACTCACCTTTGAATTGGGCAAGCACGACATAAGCACGTTGTCCTACCGCAATTTGCCTACACTGATCCAACGCGCCTTCGAAAATACAACTGTCGTCTGCATCGGCAAACAGTTGAAATGACCCTCGCAGCGGTTCACTGGTGACCAGCCAAAAGACCAGTTCATTTTGGGTTGTTTTACGTAGGATGGGACCGGCTAGCACTAGCGGTAACGTTGGTTTGTCACTCATTTTCAATCGACATTGCCTTCAATATTTATATCGCACTGGCGACAAGGGATTCTGGTGTTGCTTGTTCGCTCTCTTCTAAGATTTCAATCACTTCACAACTGCTTAGTTCATGTCCTAAGAGAAATAAGGCTAATATCGCGTCAGCTTTACTTGTACTATCTGAATTCTCACCGAGGATCCGCTCAAATTTATCGCGAATCATCTCGATTTCGTGTTCAACAAAACCCCGTGCCTCTTCCCCTTGAACATCTTCAGGAGCGTTATCAAACTCCATAAACAACATCTCATCAACTTGAGATACCGCGACCAGTTGTTCAGGTAACCATTCATCACCAGTCACCACATCGAGGTCGTCTGGTAGGGTGGCGAGTAAATTTTTTAGCTCAGAAACTTTCACAATTTTTTGCATTCATAGGGTGTATGTTCTTATATTAACGTCGAATCTCAGCGAAACATAACAACAAAGTCGCTGATCCTTACAAAATAGCTACTCAATTGATTATAAAAATGACAATTTTTAATACGCGCTCACTTTTTGCGCTTGCTTTGGCTTCTTCTTGCACTTTGTCGACCAGTGTAATGGCTTCTCAATCTGAACAAGATTGGGGGATTGCTGCAATGTATCGTATCGCTACCGTGCCATACTCGACACCCGTTGGCGATCAGACGGTTTCAACGTTTGTGCCGATGATGTACTTCAATAACGACTATGTGTTTGTTGATGGTGTAGAAGGGGGGCTGCATCTTGCGAACTGGCAAGACGAGAAATTTGAACTGAATGCTTTAACTCGTATTCGGTTTGTTGATTTGCCTGCATCGATTCAAAATGCCAATCAAGGAGATACCGCCGACGTTGGTTTTCAACTGCGTTATCAACTTAACGACACTTGGCATTTCGATTGGGAGTTAATGTCGGATGAGGATACTCGTTTACATACCAACTTAAGAGCCACAGCAGAATATGACTTTGGTGATTGGGAGCTGAAGCCGCACGCGACGTTACGTTATAAAGATGCGGATTTTAACAGCCGTTATTACGCGTTCGATAAGTACACTGGGGATAAAATTGGCGCAGGTATGGATGTCAATGTTGGTATTGACGCACGTTATCATGTCACGTCGAATTTATATCTGCTCGGCTCAACCAGTGTGACGAGTTTGGATAATAATGCTTATAGTGCCGCTGCGGTAACCGATCGTTTTGAAGGCGAAGTGTTTGTCGGGTTTGGTTTTTTCCCAGATAAAACCAAAGCGCGCAAAACAGAGCTGACGAATAAGCGTTATTTACGCATTGCACATGGCTGGGCGACGCCTTCCAATATCGGTGACATTTTTGCGCTTAATCGTGAAAAAGACCCGTACAACAATCAGATGACTTCGGTGTTTTATGGTCACCCGCTGACTGATGAATTGTTTGGTTTACCGGTGGATCTTTATTTCACGCCGGGTATCGCTCACCACTGGGATTCGAAAGTTCAAGGTGCGAGTACCGAGTACATTGCTGCAATCAAAGCATACGTGAATTTTGATTGGCCAACGCGTTGGCGTTTTGGTTTTGCAGAAGGTCTGTCGTACATCGATAACATTACTTACGTTGAAGCGAGCGAAATGGCAGAGAAAGGCTATACCCCAAGCCATCTGCTTAACTACCTAGATTTCTCACTGGATGTCAATGTCGGCGACTTGGTTAACGATTCAGACTGGAAAAACGTTTGGGTGGGTTATTCACTTCATCACCGCAGCGCAATCTTTGAAAAAGCGTCGCAGTTTGGTCGCATCAAAGGCGGCAGTAACTACAATACTGTCTATGTGCAGTTCAACTTTTAATCGCGGCTAAATTTATCGCTTTATCAGCCTATCTACTGCGCATGTAGATAGGCTTTTTTGTGATACAATCCGCGCAGTTTTGATAGATAAAAAGAATAGGACACGCTTTGACTTCGTCACAGCCGAAAAATAATTCGCCGAAAGAGCAGCAAGCGCAGGCAAATAGCCCAGCCGCTTTGCGCAAGGCATTGCAACAATGTATGTTGCGCGATCGCTTTCGTTTAAGTAAGCGTATTGCTGGTGCGAGTAAAATTAAAAAAGAAGCATCGCGTAATGCGGTGTTTGATGAGATCGCACTGGATATCGCCAAATCGATGATGGAAGTGGAGCAGCGCTGCGCACAGCACATTACCATCGAATACCCTGAAATCTTACCAGTTAGCCAAAAACGCGACGATATCGCTAAAGCCATTGAAGAGAACCAAGTGGTGATCGTAGCGGGTGAAACGGGCTCGGGTAAAACCACTCAGCTACCGAAAATCTGTGCTGAGCTTGGTCGTGGTAAGTTTGGTTTAATTGGTCATACGCAGCCACGTCGCCTTGCGGCACGTTCGGTAGCCAGTCGTATTGCGGAAGAGATGCAAACTCAACTTGGTGAGTTTGTTGGTTACAAAGTTCGCTTTAACGACCAAATCTCAGACAATACCCAAATCAAGTTGATGACAGACGGTATTCTACTGGCTGAGATTCAACACGACCGTTACTTAAACCAGTATGACACCATCATTATCGATGAGGCGCACGAACGTAGCCTTAACATCGATTTTATCTTGGGTTACTTAAAAGAGTTACTGCCACGTCGTCCTGATCTAAAAGTGATCATTACCTCGGCAACCATTGACCCAGAGCGTTTTTCAAATCACTTTAATAATGCGCCAATTATTGAAGTATCTGGTCGCACCTACCCAGTAGAGACGCGTTATCGCCCACTCAGTGGTGAAGGCGACGACGATCGCGATCAGCTTGAAGGTATCTTCGAAGCGGTTGATGAGCTGTGCGATGAAGGGCTAGGCGATATCCTGATCTTCATGAACGGTGAGCGTGAAATTCGTGACACGGCAGATGCGCTAGCCAAACGTAAGCTTAAGAGCACAGAGATTGTGCCGCTTTACGCCCGCCTATCGGCAGGTGAGCAGAACAAGATTTTCCAACCACATGCTGGTCGTCGCATCGTTTTGGCAACCAACGTGGCAGAAACATCACTGACTGTTCCGGGTATCAAATACGTTATTGACCCAGGTACGGCTCGTATCAGCCGTTACAGCTACCGCACTAAAGTGCAGCGCTTACCGATTGAGCCAGTGTCTCAAGCGAGCGCCAATCAGCGTAAAGGTCGTTGTGGTCGTGTTGAAGAAGGTATCTGTATTCGCCTTTACTCTGAGGAGGACTTCAACTCACGTCCTGAGTTTACCGACCCAGAGATCCTGCGTACTAACCTAGCATCGGTTATCCTCCAGATGACTGCGCTTGGTTTAGGGGATATTGAAGCCTTCCCATTTGTAGAAGCGCCAGATAAACGCAACATTCAAGATGGTGTGCGTCTGCTTGAAGAACTTGGCGCAATCAATTCTGAAGTCAAAGACAGCAAGAAACGTTTGACCGCAATTGGTCGCCAATTAGCGCGTTTGCCTATCGATCCTCGCTTAGCGCGCATGGTGTTAGAAGCACCTAAGCATGGTGCGTTGAAAGAACTAATGATTATCGCTTCTGCACTGTCAATTCAGGATCCGCGTGAACGCCCAAGTGAGAAAAAGCAATCGTCAGATGATAAACATCGACGTTTTTTCCATGAAGACTCGGATTTTCTGACCTTTGTTAATTTGTGGGATTACATTCAGAAGCAGCAAAAACAGCTATCTAGTAATCAATTCCGTAAACAGTGTAAAGAAGACTATTTAAACTATTTGCGCGTGCGTGAATGGCAAGATGTTTACTTCCAGATTCACCAGTCGATGCGTGAAATGGAGTTCAAACTCAATAGTGAGCCAGCAAACTACCAAAGTGTACACAGTGCAATTTTGGTTGGTCTGCTGTCGCATATTGGTAGTAAAGATCAAGAGAAGAACGAGTATCAAGGTGCGCGTAACGCTCGTTTCCATATCTTCCCTGCATCGGGCTTGTTTAAGAAGCAGCCTAAATGGGTGATGTCAGCTGAGCTGGTGGAAACTTCAAAACTTTGGGGTCGCATTATCGCTAAGATTCAACCGGAATGGATTGAGCCTTTAGCGAAGCACTTGATCAAACGTAGCTACAGTGAGCCACATTGGTCGAAGAAGCGTGCGGCAGTTATGGCGTACGAGAAAGTGATGCTATACGGAATCCCTATTGTTCCTAAACGCTTGGTCAACTACAGCAACATCGATGCAAACATTAGCCGCGAGATATTTATCCGCAGTGCGCTGGTGGAAGGTGAGTGGGAAACCAAACACGCATTCTTCAAGCAAAATCGTAAGCTGTTGCAAGAGGTCGAAGAGCTTGAGCACAAATCTCGTCGCCGCGATATCTTGGTTGATGATGATGAGCTGTTTGATTTTTACGATCAGCGCGTCGGTACTGAAGTGGTATCGGGTAAGCACTTTGATACATGGTGGAAGAAAGCCTCGAAAGAGAAGCCTGAACTGCTCAACTTTGAAAAAGAGATGCTGTTTAGAGGCGATGCTAGCCATGTTACCGATTTGGATTACCCGAACTTCTGGTTCCAAAATGGTATCAAGCTCAAATTAAGCTATCAGTTTGAACCGGGTGATGACAGTGATGGTGTTACCGTACATTTACCGTTACCGATCCTTAACCAAGTGGAAACTGCTGGTTTTGACTGGCAGATCCCAGGTCTACGCCACGAGTTAGTGGTGAGCCTAATTAAATCGCTGCCAAAAACCTTGCGTAAAAACTTTGTGCCAGCGCCAAACTATGCCGATGCATTCTTAGCTCGCGTGACGCCAATGGAAATGCCATTGCTTGATGCGTTAGAAAAAGAGTTGCGTCGCATGACGGGCGTAGAACTACTGCGTGAAGATTGGAAACTCGATCAGGTTCCTGAGCACTTGAAAGTGACATTCCGCGCCGTCGATCATCGTAACCGTAAGCTGAAAGAGCACAAAGATCTGCATGAGCTGAAAGAGAGCTTGAAAGATAAAGTGCAAGAAACGCTTTCAAAAGTGGCGGATGATGATATCGAACAGCAAGGTCTGCACACTTGGAGTTTCGGTGAGTTGCCAAAAGTGTATCAACAAAAACGCGGCGGTTATGATGTCAAAGCGTATCCTGCGATTGTTGATGCCAAAGACAGCGTTGAGATTAAGCTTTACGAAACCGAGCAAGAGCAGATTTCTGCGATGCGCGCCGGTCAGCGCCGCCTAGTGCTGCTAAACGTACCGTCGCCAATTAAATACTTGCACGCCAACTTGCCGAACAAGTCCAAGTTAGGTCTTTACTTCAACCCTTACGGTAAAGTGATGGACTTGATTGATGACTGTATTGCTTGTGGTGTTGATAAGCTAATCGAAGAGCAGGGCGGCTTGGTTTGGGAAGCGGATAAGTTTGAAGCGTTAAAAGAGCATGTTCGCGCTGAACTTGGCGATACTGTGGTGGATATTGCACAACAGGTAGAAACCATTCTAACCACTGCGTTCAACATCAATAAGAAGTTGAAAGGCAAGATTGATTTCACGATGGCGTTTGCGCTATCTGATATCAAAGCGCAAATCGAAGGTTTGATCTTTAAAGGCTTTGCTACTGAGTGCGGTTGGAAGCGCCTACCAGACATTCTGCGTTACATGCGCGCTATTGAGCGTCGAATGGAGAAGTTACCAATCGATCCGAATAAAGATCGTCTGCATATGCTCAAGATTGAGTCAGTAGCGAGTGATTATAAAGAGCTATTGAATAAGATCCCGAAAGGCATGGCAGTGCCGGATAACGTCAAAGAAATACGCTGGATGTTGGAAGAACTGCGCGTCAGCTTCTTTGCTCAGCAATTAGGTACCCCTTATCCAGTGTCTGACAAGCGAGTGAAAAACGCGATCGATGCTTGTTAAATAAGCTAACCTATTAACCCCACGAATGTTATTCGCTTTGTGGGGTCTTTTTTTACATAGAACTTACACAGCGGTATGTAAATTGCATTAATTTAGCCAAAATGCAGAACTGTCAGAGTATTGGCAATAGATTGCCGTACTTACAAAATTATAAGAGAAGGTTAATTATGAAAAAGACACTACTCGCTTTAGCACTGATTGGTGCATCTGCGACAGCTTCAGCTGATTCTTGGATCTACGGTGGCGCAAACGTCGGTCAATCAGAGCTTGGTGGTGAAGACGCAACATCTTACGGTGTGCATGTTGGTACTGGCATCCTACCGTTTATTGGTCTTGAAGCGGGTTACCAAAACCATGGTGAATTTGATGTTTCTGGCACTAACTTTAAAGTAGAAGCTGAATCTGTGTATTTTGCTGCAAAACCAAGTATTGATCTTGGTCCTCTGCATGTTTACGCAAAAGGTGGTCTGCATAAGTGGGATATGTCAGGCGACTTTAATAAAGATGACGTTGATATCATGTACGGTGTAGGCGCTGAATACTTCCTGTTTGGTCCAGTTTCTGTAGGCGCAAGCTACAGCGTATTCACAATGGATGATGAAGACGTTAAAACCTTGTCACTTAACGCGACATTCCACTTCCTATAAGAAGTAACCAAATTTCTCTCAAGCCCAGCTTTTCTCGCTGGGCTTTTTTGATTCTAACCATTAGCTTACTTTGCCTGAGGGACCGAGAAAGTTGCTCACAAACAATGACGGGCGAAAAGCGTTTGGAACATCTCCATTGAGCATGGTTTGAAAATCAGTTCATCCATACCAGAGAGCTTTGCTTTACTCGCGACTTCTTTCGAGTTATCGGCAGTAAAGCCAATAATGGGCAGTTGCTGGTAAATGGGAATTTGGCGTAACTGCTCCGCTAGTTGATAGCCATTGGTGTGCGGCATGTGAATATCGGTAATGATCATATCTATTTGTGAAGGCTGATCTTTGAATCGATCGCTATTGAGATAGTTAAATAACTCATTAGCAGAACTAAAAGTCTTATAGCTTACCCCCAATGAATTGAGCTGCTTACTGAGCAATAAACGGTTAATTGGGTCATCATCTATAGCAAGGATGTTGAGCTTTTTCACATGCATAGGTTCAGATTCGAGCAATTTTCCCGAGTCGTTGGTGCTTAACCCCTTATGTTGAATCAGTTGGTCTGGGTAGACGTTTGCAACGTCACTATCGCGACAAGATTCGCTACGCCATTTTTCACTTAACCAACGGTCATACCAAGCCGGGTATTGATTATCACTGAGTTCCTGACATTTACATGGGATGGATAGGCTGACACTTGTCCCGAAGTTAAGTTGACTTGAAACATGAATGTGTCCCCCCATGAGTTCAACTAAGCTTTTACTGATCGAGAGCCCTAAGCCTGTCCCCCCATAACAACGGTTGATGCTGTGCTCGCCTTGAACAAAAGGAGTATAAAGAGACTCCAGTTGTTCAGGTGACATGCCGCGACCAGAATCACTAACTTGGATATCAAGTCGACTCTCTTCTAGCTGGATACGCACAGATATCCGACCCTGAGAGGTAAACTTCAACGCATTGTTGAGTATGTTGCTACAAATTTGATGCGTTCTCATCCAGTCGAGATAGGTCAATTCGAACGGGGTTGGCTGCCAATCGAGTATGAACTCGATACTTTTCTCGTAGCACTCTGTCTCAAAGCTTCGTAAGGTAATGCTGAGCTCTTTGAGTATGTTTACCGGTTGGATATTAAGTTGGAGTTGATCGGCTTCGATTTTTGAGAAATCCAAGATGTCGTTTACGTGCAGATCAAGTCGCTGTGCCGATTGTATTGACGAGGCGAGTAGTTCTTTACCTTCTTGAGAATCGATGTGATTATCGAGAAGCTTAAGTAACCCTATCATGGCAGATAAAGGTGTTCTTAACTCATGACTAACAATAGCAAGAAACTGGTTTCGCGCATCCACGGCTTTAGTTAACGCGGTTTCTTTTTCTTTTAAGCTGCTGATGTCATCAAAGGTTAGCATTGAAAAACGCGTTTTTTCGACAGGATGATAAATATTCTGTTGTTTAATACGGTAGATGCGATTGCCCAATGTTCTGACAATTTCTCGCTCCGGATTAACGTGGCAACACTCTTGGCTCAGAGAGTAAACCAATTCGGTAAAATTGCTGGGGCAAATATCGTCATAAGCCGTGACTCGAGAGGTGAGCGTCTGAAAGTTTTTATTGGATAAAACCAACTCTTGTTGTTTGAAAATTGCAATCGGATTGGGAAGATTATCCACCAGTGAAGATAGCCAAAACGTGAGGTTATCGATGCTGGTTGTTTTAACAATCGAGTCGAGCGCATTTTGTCGATATGTAATGTCCATAATGACAACAAAGAAGCAATCAAGCTTTTTGTCATACGTGGCGATGTCATGAATCCATAAGGTTTGCCCTTGTTTATTCTGGATGCGGAATTCGTAATCGAGCGTTGAATTGTCTTGTAGTGAGCGGGAAACTTTCTGCAAGATTTGGCTAACGTCGTCAATAACCAAGCTGGCAAACCGATTATTAAACAGAGAAACCATCTCTTCTGGAGTGTAGCCAACCAATCGATAGAAGGCGCTATTTGCTTCGATAATGGTCGAGTATTGATCGTTCTTACAAAGTAGCAGTGCGCAGTTATTTTTTTCTAAGAAAGTTGTTCGGTACTTATGTTTAACAAAGTAGTGCTCTAACAAACTCGCCATCATTTGACTCCATCACTGAGAAGATTATCCGTTAATTGATAATTTTATCACTCTATAAAAGCAGCGAGTTATCAGCAATTTGTGGGTTTTTCTAATCCAGTAAGTAAATGGCTTTATAGCTGTTGGTTTATCGAGCGGTTTGAATCGAGCAATTTAAACACTTGACGACAGAAGTTGAAAAAGAGCCACTCAATGAGTGGCTCAAGATATTTTACGATTTTGGGTCGAGTGCTTATGCTTGTTGCTTTTCTAATTCCGCTTGTGCGGCTTCTTCTTCAATCAGCGCATCAACAATCACGGCGCAGGCTGCATCACCTGTGATGTTAAGGGCTGTGCGGATCATGTCAAAGATACGGTCCAATGCGAATAGCAGTGGTAGACCTTCGATTGGAATGCCTGCGGCAAGCAGTACTGCAACCACAAGGAATGATGGTCCCGGAACACCCGCTTGACCAACCGCACCTAAGGTTGAAGTAACAATAATCGCGATGTATGCACCCATACCGAGTTCAATGTTAAACAGCTGGGCGAAGAAGATTGCTACCAAACCATAGTAGATCGCGTTACCAGACATGTTGATTGTTGCGCCAAGTGGCAGAACAAATGATGCGGTTGAGTTGCGCACTTTTAGCTCGTGCTCAACAGTGTCCATAGTTACAGGCAGTGTTGCCATGGATGAGGCGGTAGAGAGAGCAACTGCCTGAGGCTTTTTCATTGCACTGATAAACTGTTTGGCTGATGTCTTAGTAAACAGATGGATCATGGCAGGGTAGACCACAAAGCCAAAGATCAGGATGGCTGCGACGTAAACAACAAAGAGTTTAAATACCACCATTAGTGCGCCAAAACCAAAGGTACCTACTGCTTCTGCCATGAGACCGAAGACACCGATAGGTGCGATAACCATAACCTTGTTGATCATCCAAACCATGCTATCAACAATGGTATTTACGCCATTGATAATCGGTGTACGGCGCTCTTTGTCTTGGCGAGAAAGTGCGATACCGAAAAATAGACAGAACACCAAGATTTGTAGAATATTCGCTTCGTTTAGGGATTGGAAAACGTTGGTTGGGATCATACCGGTAACGGTCGCCCAGAAAGTAGGAAGTTCCCCTTTAGCAGCGTATTCAGATGAGAACATGCCTTCCACGCTCGACAGGTCAATGCCGATACCTGGTTGGAAAACCACGCCCATCACGATAGCCAGTGCCACCGCCAGTGCTGAAGTTAGACCAAAGTAACCTAGCGTTACTGCGCCAACTTTACCTGCTGCATGGCTATTGCCTAAGCCTGCGGCACCAGAAATGAGTGCTACTGCGACTAGTGGAATCACTAGCATTTTGATTAGATTAATAAAAATTGCGCCAAGTGGAGCAAACATTGCAGCATCTTGACCCATCATGGCACCAACGGCAGTACCGACGATCATTGCAATGACAACTTGAACACCTATGTTGCTTAGCAAACCTTTTTTCTCTAACACTTCCATAACCTCTGTGCTAATAAATGATAAATCCCCAATATTAACCACTGCACATATTGTGGTAGGTAGCTAATAATGTCGGCTAAGTTTGTACACTTATTGTTTACATTTGGCAACAAAGAAAATTATAAATTCATCATTACTAGTGACAGTTTAATGACAAATTTGTTGGTTAAATTGAGGGGTAACGTTTGCTCTGGTGGTGTTTTATTGGATATTTCGCAAATGGATGGATTTATATAAACGTGATCAATGTAACAATGTTGCAAGTGTTAAACTAAAACGGCTCGAGAGCGTTAACTCCTGAGCCGTAAATAAGCTTATCTGAATGTTACTTTTGTGTTGCTGTTTTCATCGCGGTAACAAAGTTACCTAGCGCTTCGAGCATAAGCTCTGGTTGAGGGTGGTTATTCTCAATGATTTTAACCACAGCAGAACCTGAAATTGCGCCTGCCGCGCCAGCTTCAAGCGCTTGTTTCACTTGCTCGGGTTCTGAAATACCAAAGCCAAGTAGAGCAGGCGGCGCATCAAATTTATTCAGGCGCTCTAGCATATCACTTACTGGCATATTGGCTTTAGTTTCAGCGCCAGTTACCCCCGCACGCGACAGCAGGTAAGTGTAGCCACTGCCCAACTCCGCTACAGATTGAAGCGTTTCGTCGCTGGCGGTTGGTGGCGCAATAAAGATTGGGTGAATACCAAACTTGTTAGCGGCAGCCACAAACTCAGCGCTTTCATTGGTCGGAACATCGGCAATCAGCACCGAATCAACACCAGCTTCTGCACAGCGTTGATAAAAGTCTTCGATACCGCGTGAAAACACCAAGTTGGCATACATCAACAGACCAATCGGTAACTCTGGAAACTCAGCACGAATTTTACTGATCAGTTCAAAGCAAATTGCCGGTGTTGCGCCTGCATCCAAAGCGCGAATGTTAGCGCCTTGAATTGTTGGACCATCTGCCAGCGGGTCGGAGAATGGCATACCTAACTCAAGCGCGTCAGCACCAGATTTTGCTAACGTGCGCATGATTTCTAGTGAGTGTTCAGGGCTAGGATCGCAGATGGTAACGAACGGGACAAATGCGCCTTGGTTTTTCTCTGCAAGGCGAGCAAACATTGATTGATAACGGTCCATTACATCACTCCTTTTTCTTCTAGGAGGGCGTGGACAGTAAAGATGTCTTTGTCACCACGACCCGATAGGTTTACCACCAGTAGTTGTTCTTGTTCTGGGTTTTCACGTGCCATGCGCAATGCATGAGCCAGTGCGTGAGAGGATTCTAGCGCTGGAATGATCCCTTCGCTACGCGCAAGTTCTTGGAAGGCTTCTAGCGCTTCATCATCGGTGACGTTGTCATACTCAGCTCGTCCAATCGCATTTAAGTGAGCGTGTTGTGGTCCTACTGATGGGAAATCTAGACCAGCTGACACTGAGTAAGACTCTTCAACTTGACCGTTGGCATCTTGCATCAGTGGTGCTTTCATGCCAAAGAAAATACCAGTTTTGCCATGTTTTAGCGGTGCACCATGTTGGTCTGTATCAATGCCTTTACCTGCTGGTTCGACGCCAATTAGACGCACACTTTCTTCTTCAATAAAGTCGGCAAACATACCAATGGCGTTAGAGCCACCACCCACACAGGCAATGACTGCATCAGGCAGGCGACCTTCACGGGCTAAAATCTGGTTTTTGGTCTCTTCACCAATCATGCGCTGGAAGTCACGCACAATCGTCGGGAATGGGTGAGGACCCGCAGCTGTACCTAGCAAGTAGTGAGCGGTTTCGTAGCTGCCAGACCAGTCGCGTAGCGCTTCGTTACAGGCATCTTTTAGTGTGGCTGAACCTGAATGCACCGGGATCACTTCTGCGCCCATTAGTTTCATGCGAAATACGTTCGGGCTTTGACGCTCAACGTCTTTCGCGCCCATGTAAACGCGGCATTTTAGTCCTAGTAGTGCACAGGCTAGGGCAGTCGCTACACCGTGTTGACCCGCACCTGTTTCAGCGATGATTTCATTTTTACCCATGCGTTTTGCCAGCAATGCTTGACCAAGTACTTGGTTGGTCTTGTGTGCGCCGCCGTGCAGCAAATCTTCACGCTTTAGATACAGTTTGGTTTTGGTGCCTTTGGTCAGGTTACGAGTCAGCGTTAACGCTGTTGGGCGACCCGCATACTCTTGCAGCAGTGACATAAACTCGCTGCGAAATGCAGGATCTTCTTGTGCATCAATAAACGCTTGCTCTAGTTGCTCTAGCGCAGGCACTAGAATTTGCGGGACGTATTGACCGCCGTATTCGCCAAAATAGGCATTTAACTTCGCCATTGCTTGTCTTCCTTAATATTCTCTAATTGCAGCAAACGCTTGTTGCAACTTAACTAAATCTTTTTTACCTGGTGCGCTTTCCACACCGGAATTGAGGTCTAAACCGAGGCAGCCTAATGTGCCTGCTTGCTGGGCGTTATCTGCCGATAATCCGCCAGCCAGCATCACTTCTTTGGTGCAGCCGATTAACGACCAATCAAATACTTTGCCTGTCCCGCCACTTTGTTTGCCGACTTGAGCATCGAGTAGATGGCGGTCGATATGGCGGCTAAGACGTTGCACCTGTTTATCACTCACGCCATAGGCTTTCCAAATCTGGATCTCTTGCGGTAGTTGAATGCGCAGAACATCCACATACTCCTGAGACTCGCTACCATGTAACTGCACCGCAGCAAGGTTCAATTGGGTAGCAATTTCAGCCACAATTTCAACAGGGTGGTTTTGGAAGACGCCAACATAGTTAAGCGGCGCACCACTCATCACGAGACGAGCATTTTCTGGGCTCACATAACGCTTTGAGGCTTCAACAAAGATCAAACCGCCATAGATGGCTCCCGATTGATACGCTTTAGCAGCATCGTCTGAATGGGTCAAACCACACACTTTGTTTTGTCCGAGGGTTACTTTGCGCACTGCTTGTTCGAGGTTATCTTCCGCCATCAGCGAACTGCCAATTAAGAAACCATCGGCAAACTCAGCCAGTTCGCGTACCTGCTGGTGGGTGTAAATCCCCGATTCAGAGATAATCGTGGCGTTGGGTGCCAATTCACGGATGGTTGGAGCTAACTCTTTGGTACGGTTTAAATCGGTGCTGAGATCGCGCAGGTTGCGGTTGTTAATACCAATGACTTTAGCGCCCAGTTTAACCGCTCGGTGCAATTCGTCTTCGTTGCTCACTTCAGTTAAAACACCCATATTCAGAGAATGGGCAACGTCAGCAAGTTCTTGATACTGAGCATCATCCAATACTGACAGCATCAACAGAATCGCATCCGCGCTATAGTGGCGCGCAAGATACACTTGGTAGCTGTCGACCATAAAATCTTTACATAAGATAGGTTGGCGAGCTTGTTTGCGCACTTGCGGCAGAAACTCAAAATTACCTTGGAAGTATTTTTCATCGGTCAGCACCGAGATTGCACTTGCGTGGCGATCATAGGTTGCGGCGATGTAGTCCAAGTTAAAATCGTTCCGGATCAGCCCCTTTGACGGTGAGGCTTTTTTACATTCAAGAATGAACGCGGTTTTATCACCACTCAACGCTTGGTAGAAGTCGCGATCAGAGGGCTCAAGCTCGGTTTGAAACTCAGCGAGTGGTTGCGTTTGTTTGCGCTCCGCGACCCATTGATATTTGTCGCGGACAATCTTTGCTAATACTTCTGCCATTTGCGCTTCTTGTTTCGATACGTGCTGGGAGAGTTTTTCAGATGTCTGTGTCATACATGATCCTTAGCCGCGTGCCGCTAACTGTTCTACTAACTTAAATGCCTTGCCTGAATTCATCACGTCAATCGCTTGCTGAGTATTGGCTTTAAGGTTTTCGTGACCAAATAGACGCATCAATAGTGCCACGTTGACCGCGACTGCACCTAATTGCGCCTTAGTGCCGCTGCCGGTCAAAATGTTGGTAATGATCGCTTTGTTTTCTTCTGGATCGCCACCCTTAATTGCTTCTAATGGGAAACGTTCCACGCCAAAATCTTCCGGTGATAGGGTGTATTCATGAATTTGTCCGTCTTTGATTTCAGCTACCGTGGTTTCGCCATGAATCGCCACTTCATCTAAGCCGCTGCCATGCACCACTGCCGCGCGTTTCATGCCCATTTTCAGCATGGTTTCTGCAATTGGGCGAACCAGTTCTTCGCTGTAGACGCCCATCAGCTCGATATTAGGACGAGCTGGGTTAATCAAAGGACCTAAGATATTAAAGATGGTGCGAGTTTTCATGGTTTGACGCACTGGCATCGCGTGGCGTACACCACCGTGATATTGCGGTGCAAATAAGAAAGCCACGCCAAGGTCATCTACGGCTTCACGCGTGTCATCTGCACTCATTGCGAGGTTGATGCCGAATGAATCAAGCAGATCCGATGAACCGGATTTGCTCGAAACGCTACGGTTACCATGCTTAGCAACTTTAAGCCCACAACCTGCCGCAACAAAAGCGGCGGTGGTCGAGATATTGATAGTGTCGTGTCCGTCACCACCAGTGCCAACGATATCGGCAAAATCATAGTCTGGGCGTGGGAACGGGTTGGCGTTTTCGAGTAATGCTTTGGCTGCGCCAGCGATTTCAGCAGGTGTTTCACCTTTGATCTTCAGTGCCGTTAGGGCAGAAGCCATCAAAATCGGGTCTAATTCACCACGGATAATCAGGTCGAAAAGCTGCTGGCTTTCTTGCTCAGTCAGTGACTCTTGCTCATATAGTTTATTAATAATCTGTTCCATGATCTTTTCCTTATCCGTTGGTTCGCTCTAATGCCCATTCAATCGCATTGGCGAGAAGTGTCGCTCCATAGGTGGTCATAATTGACTCAGGATGAAATTGGAAACCACACACTTTGTCTTGTTCTTGCACCACTGACATCACCAAACCGTCAACTTCGGCGGTCACCGTTAGGCTATCTGACACCTTGGTCGCGACCAACGAGTGGTAACGCGCAATTGCAAGCGGTGAGGGCAAGCCCTGGTAGATGGCGTGGTTCTGATGTTCCATCATCGAGACCTTACCATGCACAATTTCGCCAGCGCCTGCAACCTTGCCACCGTAGGCTTCCACGATGGCTTGGTGCCCAAGACAGATACCTATCATAGGCACTTTGCCTTTTAAGCGTTGAATCAGCTCGGGCATACAGCCTGCCTCTGCGGGAGCACCAGGACCAGGAGAGAGCAACACCACTGGGTTTGGCAGTTCGAGTACCGCTTGTTCGATATTCTCTGCCGCAATGTGGTTGCGGTATATCGTGACTTCATGCCCCAGTGAACGAAATTGGTCGACTAGGTTATAAGTAAACGAGTCAAAGTTGTCGATAAATACAATATTTGCCATGTTTAACACCTATACCTTGTCTGTACTTTGGTTATGGGCTTTATGTGCCGCTTGGATGGCTGAGATCACCGCTTGGGCTTTACCGCGGGTTTCATCCGCTTCCGCTTGCGGGTCTGAGTCGAAGACCACGCCCGCACCGGCTTGCACTTGGGCGATGCCATCTTCGACATACGCCGAGCGAATCACGATGCAAGTATCCAGTGTCCCTTCGCCAGTTAGGTAACCGACCGCACCGCCGTAGCTACCGCGTCGCGCTTGTTCGACGTCGCGAATTAGCTGCATAGCACGGATCTTTGGCGCACCGGTCAGTGTGCCCATGTTCATGCAAGCTTGATAGGCGTGCAGTGCATCAAGGTCATCACGCAGTTGACCGACCACACGAGAAACTAAGTGCATGACGTGGCTGTAACGGTCGACTTTTAGAAGGTCTGCAACATGGCGAGTGCCAGCCGCAGAAATACGCGCAACGTCGTTGCGAGCTAAGTCAACCAGCATCATGTGCTCGGCGTTTTCTTTGCTATCGGCGCGCAGTTCAAGCTCAATGCGGCTATCGAGGTCAAAATCGATTTCACCGTTAGGACGTTTACCTCGGCGGCGCGTGCCTGCAATTGGGTAAATCTCAACTTGGTTGGTGTGCGTTTCGTATTTCAGTGCGCTTTCTGGCGACGCGCCAAACAGAGTAAATAGCTCATCTTGCATGTAGAACATGTAAGGGCTTGGATTGCTCTGTTTTAGCTCTTTATAGGCTGCCAATGGAGATGGGCAAGGCAGAGTGAAGCGGCGTGAAGGCACGACTTGGAACACATCACCTTTAATCACAAACTGTTTAAGGTCGCGTACGGTTTGGCAAAAGTCCCGATCCGAAACGCTTGGCACAGGCTCAACGCTCGACAATTGTTCTGCTTGAGGCAGTGATTTAAGCTCACCGCATGCTTTGGCAATCTCTACTAGGCGCTTTTCAATCGTCGCTGCGCTGCTGCTAGCATTAAAACGCGTCGCTTGAAGTTGGCAGCTTTGCGTTTGGTGATCAACCACCAAAAGCGTTTCTGCAACATAAAACACATAGTCAGGGCACTTGTTGGTCGCCTTCGCTGTGCCTAGAGGCTCAAAGTTTGCGACTAGGTCATAGGCAAATAGACCGCCAATAAAGATCGCGTGCTTATCTTGATGTTTAAGATCAAAGCTGTGTTGAATGAGACGCAGCGCATCAAAAGAGGAGGCTTCACGCAGGCGAGAGTCCTCATCTAAGGTGTTGCAAGGTTCGCTAAACTCGATGGTTAGTGTGTTACTAGCCAGCTTAAATTCAATGTTGTCATTGATGTTGTGGCTGATGTGTTCAATCAGAGCCTGACCATTATCAGTCAGAGCGGTCATGGTAACGGTGTGCTCAAGGCAAACGATGCGCACAGCGGAGTCAACGATAAGTAGGCTTTTTAAATCCTGCTTAGAGTCAATTTCTGCGGACTCGAGTAACAAACTATCGGTTTTGTTTTCGCACAGTGTATGAAACAGGCTAGTGGGATCGGCTGAATAAGGCACTTCAGTCTGTAACAGATCCACTTTTGCTAGCTTGTTGATTGTCATGGTCTTGTTCACAAGACCTCCTTCATTAACTATTTATATTCCTTTCTGTTACACAGTCTCGCATAAAGCTAACAATCCCCCAAACATCCTAGGTGTTTATTCGTTCATTCCTTAGGCAGTTGGATGTGAGATGCGCAACAAAACAAAAAGCCCGCTAACTTAGCGGGCTTTGCGATTCAGTATTTATCGATTTAGCGATAAATTAAAAGTACACGTTAGCCCACCAAGAACTTGTCCAAGTGCGCCACCAAGCTAGCTCTGACATTTCGCGCTCAGGCGAAGTCAGTGCGACTTTTGTTTTCTGCTTTTGGTTAAATTCTTGTAACATAGCGTGTCTTACGAAGTAGTTTGTAATTGCGTACTAGTTAACTAGTATTTTTGTTCACTGTCAACCCTAAAGAAAAAATTATGCGAATTGATTTACACAGCCATACGACCGCCTCAGATGGTAGGTTTAGTCCACAAGAGCTGGTTGACCGTGCAGTAAGCTTTAATTTGGATGTGCTAGCGATTACCGATCACGATACGGTGGATGCGCTCGCGACAGCCAAACAGTATGTTACCGAGCAAGAACTCGAGCTAAAAATCATCAACGGTATTGAGATATCGACGGTGTGGGAAAATAAAGACATCCACATTGTTGGTTTAAATATTGATCCGGAAAATCCACAGCTACGCAAGCTGATAGAAGAGCAGCAACAGCGCCGAGTTGTTCGCGCTGAGTTGATAGCCACCCGTCTGGCTAAGGCAACCCGTGAAGGGGTATTGGAAGAAGTGAGTCAGATTGCTGGAGACGCGCCAATTACGCGCGCTCACTTTGCCGCGTGGCTGGTAGAGAATGGTTATGCTAAGACCATGCAAATGGTGTTTAAAAAATATCTAACTCGCAATAACCCTGGGTATGTGCCGCCTAACTGGTGTTCGATGGCGGATGCAGTCAGTGCCATTCATGCCGCTGGGGGACAGGCTGTTTTAGCTCACCCAGGACGATATGACTTGACCGCAAAGTGGATTAAGCGCTTAATCTCTGCGTTTGTTGAAGCGGGCGGTGACGCGATGGAAGTGGCACAACCGCAACAAGGACAACAAGAAAGACGCAACTTGGCGGATTATGCTATACAATACAAACTATTAGCCTCCCAAGGCAGCGACTTTCACTACCCATCCCCGTGGATGGAGTTAGGACGAAACCTCTGGTTGCCATCCGGCGTAGAACCAGTGTGGAAAGATTGGGGTATCGAGCCTTCACATTCCGATACTTCAGAGAGCTAAGCTCGCTACTCAAGTGCCTCGATTCGACTTGGGTAAACACTATGAGGAATTACCATGAGCCAGTTTTTTTACGTGCATCCCGAAAACCCACAGGCTCGCTTGATTAATCAAGCGGTAGCAATCATTCGTAACGGGGGTGTGGTTGTTTACCCAACTGACTCTGGTTACGCGCTGGGTTGTCAGTTGGAAAACAAACAAGCGCTAGAACGCATTTGTCAGATCCGTCGTTTGGATGAAAAACATAACTTTACGCTGTTGTGTCGCGACTTATCGGAATTATCAATGTACGCTCGCGTGGATAACACCGCGTTTCGTTTGCTAAAGAACAACACACCAGGACCATACACGTTTATTTTTAAAGGCACGAAAGAAGTACCGCGCCGTTTGATGAACTCAAAGCGTAAAACCATCGGTATTCGTGTTCCTGACAACCGTATCGCACTAGACTTATTAGAAGCTTTGGGCGAACCAATGATGTCGACATCACTGATTTTACCTGGCAACGATTTTACCGAGTCAGATCCAGAAGATATCCGTGACAAGCTTGAACATGCGGTTGATGTGATTTTAAATGGTGGTTACTTAGGTGAGCAGCCAACCACGGTTATCGACTTTAGTGAAGATGAAGCGCAAGTGGTGCGTATTGGCTCTGGTGATCCAACGCCGTTTGAATCGTAAAAATCTCACCACTGATGAGTTAAAATTTGGTGATTTCAATCACTGTGTTTGGTATATTACGCGACCGCGAAATTAGGTCGCGTATTTCATTCGACGTCTGAGAAGACGACACATAGGTAGATAGATGAACGAAAAACTTCAGAAAATATTGGCACGTGCTGGTCACGGCTCTCGACGCGAACTAGAAGCGTTGATTAAAGCTGGTCGAGTAAGTGTGAACGGTATGGTGGCTAAGCTAGGCGAACGTCTAGAAGATGAAAGCGCTATCGTTCGTATTGATGGACATGTTGTTTCGGTAAAAGCTTCGGAAGAAGTAGTGTGTCGCGTTCTGGCTTATTACAAACCAGAGGGTGAACTGTGTACTCGTCATGACCCAGAAGGTCGTCGTACGGTATTTGATCGTCTGCCAAAAATCCGTGGTTCTCGTTGGATCTCTGTTGGTCGTCTAGATGCGAACACTTCAGGTCTACTGCTGTTCACAACAGATGGTGAGCTTGCTAACCGTCTAATGCACCCAAGCCGCCAAGTTGAGCGTGAATACCTTGTACGTGTATTTGGTGAAGTTAACGAGCAGAAAGTTAAGAACCTAGTACGTGGTGTGCAACTAGAAGATGGTATGGCGCGTTTCGAAGACGTTGTTTACGCTGGTGGCGAAGGTATGAACCATACTTTCTACGTAGCGATCAACGAAGGTCGTAACCGTGAAGTTCGTCGTTTGTGGGAATCACAAGAGACAACGGTAAGCCGTCTAAAACGTGTTCGTTATGGTGACATTTATCTAGACAAGAAACTGCCTCGTGGCGGTTGGATGGAGTTGCCACTTAAAGAAGTGAACTACCTACGTGAATTGGTTGAGCTACGTCCAGAACGTGAAACTATGCTAGATGAAAGCAAAGACGCGACTTCTCGTAAGCGCGAACGTTCTCGCAGCCAAAAAATCCGTCGTGCGGTTAAGCGTCATGAAGAGCGTGTAAGCGCGCCTAAAGGTCGCAGTAATAACGCTTCACGTCGTAAACCAAAAGCGACAGATGCTACAAACCCACGTAGCAAGCCTAAGAGCGGTGCGGGTACACCTGGTTCTCGCAACAAACCAAAGAACGGCGCTGGAGTTTCAGGCTCACGTAACAAGCCACAAAAAGGTCAACGTTAATCATCTGATTATGCAGATAACTAAAAAGCAGCCAAGTTAGGCTGCTTTTTTTATACCTCAATTTACTGTCCGAAGCTTTCATTTATTGATGCTGATTATGAATTTTCCCTGTCTCTTAATTGATACAAATTTGAGCATCTATGCCAAATTTTGTGAATTAAGACTATGAAATAATTTGCTGTATTTTGTCCAGTCTCCTACGTTTTTAGTGTGGCAATTTACAGGGACATGTAAATGGTGTGGCTAGGTAAATGCGCGAATAACATACAATTCTACGCGCAAAAAATGACAGTAATCGTAATCGCGAGTGTGCTGCTGGTCTGTGGTGCATCGACTTCGTTCGCGCGAACATCATCAGAATTTAACGCTATTCCTTCATCGTTACGTGGCGAGTTGACCCAAGAACAAATTCAAAATATCGCGGTTGAACTGAAATACCTTGATGAAGTACTGACATCCTCAATTTTAAGCTATGCCTTTTCTGGCGATGAAAAATGGCTTGATAGATACCTTGATACCGAACCTCGTCTGACGGAACTGATTAATGCACTGCTTGCAAGTCAAATTCCTAGTGATAGAGAAGTCGTCAAGCAATTAGAAGCGGCGCACTTTGAATTAGTGGCATTGGAGATGCGCGCGATTGATGATGTGAAATCCAATCGCTTAAGTGAAGCGATGGCCCAGATCAATGCTGCGGAATACCACGCTTATAAAGATCGCTACATGGCAGCATTGCTGAATTTGGCGCAACGTATTGAACAGCGCATTGAGCAACAATCTGTCGATAATCCTTTTGATTTAAATCCAGCTGAGCAAGATTGGTTGCAACGTAACGTCGTTCGAGTAGGAATCGAGCACTGGCCGCCGATGCTTTATCGAAATGAGAGCGGTGACGTGGCAGGTGTGGCAGGGGACATAGTTACGCAAATCGCACTGCGTTCTGGTCTGAAAGTGGAGCTGGTGGAAGGCTCTTGGAGCGAGCTACTTCGTCAGTTTAAGCAAGGTGAGATAGACCTATTACCTCACGCTTACAAAACCGATATTCGCAAGCAGTATGGTGAGTTTTCAGATCCGTACTTCTTAATCAGAGAGCTCTATTTTGTTTCTGAGCATAAACCTGAATTTCAACGTGTCGCGGATTTAAGCCGAGCCACTATCGCCATTTCTGCCGGTTATACCACCATTGATAAGCTCAAAGCCCTCTATCCAGATATTCAGATCTTAGAAACGTCAGGCATTGAACAGGCCATTGATGCGGTGCTAGATGGACGCGCTGACGCCTTATTGGATGCTGAAGTCGTTGTCTCTAACTGGTTGGCTGAAAATAAAATTACAGGTTTAAGAGTGATTGATGAAGATGTGCTCTCACCTTCAGCGCTCCATTTGTGGTCGAGTAATCAAGTACCGCAACTCCATTCGATTTTACAGAAAGGTCTCAATGCGCTTGATTTAAGAAAAGTCATTTTAAGTAAAAATGATTGGTCACAGTTAGCAACGCCAATTGCGGCGCAAAGCAGTAACCTTAACTTAATTGAGTCATTGAAGTATGTGATTGTGGCTTCGGTAATATTGACGCTAGCCTTGCTGCTGTTGATTTCGCGTGTGTTTAAAATCAACGATCGAACTTTGGCAAAAAAGCTCGGCAACAAAAGCTTTAAACGTTCGATGATTGCTGTTCAAGTTATTCTTTGCGGGGTGTTAATTGCTGCTGCCTTGATAGTGACCCGCTACGCTGAGCGCAAGAGCATTGAATCGGTCAATCATAGTTTATCTTCCGTTTTGGCCTCCGCTCACAAGCGCATTGGTGGTTGGGTGGATATGGAGCTTAATAGCCTCTCTCAGTTGGGCAAAGATCCCCAATTGGTGAGTATGGTAAACAACTTGCTTGATGTCGATCGTAAGCCCAGCGCATTGATTAACGCTCCAGTACAACAACAACTCAGAGAGTTTATTGAATCAAGATCAAGGTTAGCAGGCTCATTCGGGTTCTTTATTATTTCCCCTGATCACATCAGTTTATCTTCTCGTCGTAACACCAATATTGGTACGGTTAATCTTATTCAGTTGCAGCGCCCCGATTTAATGAAACTTGCACTGGCTGGTCAAGGGGTGTTTATTCCGCCTATAAAATCGGATGTAAGTCTACAAAGCGACGCAGACACCAATGCTCCAACGATGTTTTTTGCTGTTCCGGTGGTTAACGCTGTGGGCGAAACCATTGCCGTCTTGACTAAGCGAGTCGATTTCGAAGGCGTATTTTCAACGATACTGTCGGCTGGATTTATTGGCAAAAGCGGTGAAACCTACGCGATAGATAGCGCAGGATTGCTTTTATCCAACGTACGCTTTGAACAACAACTCAAGCAAATTGGTTTACTCGAACAAACGCAACGTTCTTCTCTTAATGTTCGGGTCGCTGATCCTGGTAAAGATCTCACATCAGATCCACAAGCTGCTAATCCTAAATGGCCTCTGACAGTAATGGCGCAGAGTATTAGTGAGCGTTTGTCCTCGCGTAACTTAAGTGGCTACAACGACTATCGAGGAGTACCAGTTGTTGGGCGTTGGATTTGGGATGATGCGCTCAGTATGGGCATTACAGCGGAAATGGACGTTGATGAAGCCTATTCGTTGCTCAGCACGTTTAAAGCAACGGTGTGGTCAATGTTAGCTATTTCCTTAGTATTAATGCTTGGTACCAGCGTCTTTACCATGCGCCTCGGCAATCGCGCCATTTCAGCGTTGGCACGAACGCAAGTGGAACTGGAACGGCAAGTTAAACAGCGAACGGTTGAGTTGGAGATTCACTCTCAGCGCACACGTAACATCATCGATAATGCTTCGGATGGCATAGTGGTTGTTAATCGAGCAGGTATCATAGTCGAATTCAGTCCGGCTGCAGAGAGCATATTTGGTTATCGGGCGAAGGATGTATTGGCGCAGCAAATGTTGGTTGAAGCGCTGATATCACCGCCATTTCATGTTATCGAATCATCTCAAGGCAAGGATAACTCGGCGCCAATTTCAGCGGTGAAAGAGTTTATTGGTTTTAAGTGTGACGGAGAAGAGATTGACCTAGAGATATCACTTAGTGAATCTGAGTTAGCAGGGCAAATGCTTTACACCGGTATCGTCCGCGATGCTACCAAACGCAAAGAAGCTGAGCGTGAACTTAAGTTGGCAAAACAAAAAGCGGAAGAGGCAACACACGCGAAGAGTGATTTTCTTGCCAATATGAGTCATGAAATTCGTACGCCGATGAATGCGATTATCGGCATGAGTTATTTGGCGATGCGGACTGATTTGACCAACAAGCAAAGAGATTATGTTAGCAAGATTCAAATTTCGGCGGAAAACCTGCTCGGTATCATTAATGATATTCTCGATTTTTCCAAGATTGAAGCGGGCAAACTCGACCTTGAGCACGTTGACTTTAACTTACAGGAGACCATCGATAACCTGGTTCAAGTTGTCTCCCATAAGTGCCAAGAAAAAGGGCTAGAGTTACTGGTTGATTTAGATCCGAGATTACCGATTAATCTGATTGGTGACCCACTAAGGTTAGGGCAAATTCTGCTGAATCTCACCAATAATGGGGTCAAATTCACCGATAGCGGTGAAATCATCATAAAGATTGAGCCGCTTGAATTAAGTCATGAATCAATCAAAACCAAGTTTTCCATTACAGATACTGGGATTGGCATGACTCAAGAGCAGATAGGGCGTCTTTTCCAATCTTTCAGCCAAGCGGATGCGTCGACGACACGTAAGTATGGTGGCACGGGGTTAGGTTTGACCATCAGCAAAACACTGGTTGAGCTGATGCAAGGTGATATATGGGTAGAAAGTGAGTATGGGCAAGGCAGTACATTTTGCTTTACCGCTGAATTTGGCTTATCTCAGAGCACGCAAACACCAATCACTAACGGAACTGAGCGACTGGATGATCTCTCGGTGTTAGTGGTTGATGATAGCGAAGCGGCTCGTGAAATCTTGACAACGATTTGCCAAAGTTTGAACTTCCAAGTGGAGGCAGCAAGTTCTGGTCAAGATGCGTTAGAGAAAGTGATGGAGGCACAGGCGAGTGAGCGCCCGTTCGACGTGGTGTTAGCTGATTGGAAGATGCCGGAAATGGATGGCTTAGAGTTTGGACGTCAACTGACTCGTTTACCTGAACTCAACAAAACACCGCACTTTGTGGTTGTGACTGCTTACGACAAGGATGAAATCACCCCACATCTTCATGGATTAAAACCCGATGCGTGTTTGACCAAGCCAGTTACCGCCTCAACCTTGCTTGATACTTTACTTGGTGTCATGACTGCCAATCATGTTGGTTCTCAAACGGTCGCAGATAACCATATTGATCCATCGATTGCTCAGGGTATTGCTGGCGCAAAAGTGCTGCTGGTCGAAGACAATGCCATCAACCAGCAAATTGCTTTGGAGTTACTCTGTATGGTCGGGGTTGAGGTTACCACGGCAAATAATGGACAAGAGGCGGTCGACAAAGTGTGTTCAAACTCGTTTGACATCGTGTTGATGGATATTCAGATGCCAGTAATGGATGGCTATCAAGCGACTCAGATGATTCGCCAAACAGGGCAATATGATCAATTGCCGATTATTGCTATGACAGCCAACGCCATGTCAGGCGACAGAGAGAAGTGCATCGCCGCAGGGATGAACGATCATCTAGCCAAACCGATTAATCCCAACCAAGTATTTAAAGCGCTAGCCGACTGGGTTGAGCCTGCTGGTCTTTCTGTCGATGCATCATCCATAAGTGAAAATATAGAAGAATTGGACCAAACGCTGTGTGTTGAGGGGCTTGATACCGTTAGTGCGATTGCGCGCATGGGCGGCAATGTCCAGGCATACAAAAAGACATTGGCTAACGTGGTTCGCTCAGAAGCGAATGTCGCAGAAAGGGTTAGTGATTCAATTGCGCAAGGAGATATTGGCACAGCGGTCATCGCAGCCCACTCACTCAAAGGTATCGCAGGCAATATTGGTGCGGATTACCTAATAGAGCCAACACAGCGCCTAGAACATGCCTTAGCAGAGCAGAGAGATGAAGGACGCTGCGAACTTGGTGAACAAGAGCAGCAAATGCTGAGAGAAGTTGCACAGTTGGTTGAAAGAATGGTTGCAGCGATTACCGCAGCACTTGAGGCAGAGCCTACTCAGGCTGAACAACAGAGTTTTGATGCGAGCAAGTTTCAACAATTGGCTGAGCAGCTTTATGCCCAACTGGATGATTTTGATAGTGCGGCAGTTGATACGTTTGATGAGATGCTCGTCAGCGCCGGTTCCAATTTAGATGCCGTTTTAGTTGAGCAAGTTGCTCAAGCTATCGCCAACTACGATTTTGAATCAGCGATACCTTTGTTAGAGCAAGTAACGTTGAGTCTTGATTCTTTAGATAAAGAGTCAGTTTAAAATGGGGGAAAGAGTATGCCATTAGAATATCGAACCACAATACTCGCCATCGACGATACGCCAACCATTCTAGATAGTGTTAAATCGATATTGTCTGATGAATATCGTGTCCAAGCTGCGCCCAATGCAGCCGTAGCGTATAAAATTTTAGCCAAAGGTAAGCCGGACCTGATTTTGCTTGACGTGATGATGCCAGACATCAATGGTTATCAAGTGTGTGAGCAATTAAAAGGGGATCCTGAGACTCGTGACATTCCGGTGATTTTTCTCACCGCAAAGTCGAGTGAAGTAAATGAAACGACCGGTCTTGCTTTGGGTGCGGTGGATTATATCGCTAAGCCTATTTGTCCGACGATCTTAAAACAGCGGATTAAAAATCACCTATTACTTAAAGCGTCGCTTGATCAATTGGCTGAGCAGAATCATTGTCTAGAAAACAAAGTTCAGCAACGAACCCGGCAGCTCAATGATCTCCAAGATGTTGCACTAGTTGCAATGGGTGCATTGGCGGAGTCGCGCGATCCAGAAACAGGTAATCATATACGTCGTACTCAAGGATACGTCGAATTGATGGCGCAGCAGCTCGCCAAACTCGAGTCGTTTCGCGATTATCTACAGCCAGAAGTGATAACTGCGATGGCAAAATCTGCGCCATTACATGACATTGGTAAAGTTGGCGTTGTCGATAGCATTCTTCTCAAACCTGGACCTCTAACAGTTGATGAGTTTGAGGAGATGAAAAAGCATACTGAATATGGATATCAAGCCATCTGTGCTGCAGAAGGCTCGCTTGGGTATGCGGATAACTTTTTGTTGTTCGCCAAAGAAATCGCTTATTGCCATCATGAGAAATGGGATGGTTCCGGTTACCCACGGGGCTTATCTGGTGAAGATATTCCTCTGTCAGCGCGCATTATGGCGATAGCTGATGTCTACGACGCGCTCATTTCTCAGCGAGTGTATAAGCCCGCCTTCAGCCATGAAAAAGCATTAAGAATTATTTGTGAAGGACGAGGTAGCCACTTTCAGCCAATTTTAGTCGATGTATTCCTAGCCAATGCGGAACGTTTTCGTGAAATTGCTACAGCTTATCAAGACAATATTGTTGAAGTTCAACCAGCCGCGCACAGCCACGATGCCACCGTCGAATAGGAGAGAACGAAAATGGACAGCAGTTTTAAGCGAGTAAACTACGATTCTCCTTATAAAGACATGTCAGTATTGATTGCCGATGACTTTGAGGCGATCACTCGTGCCTTGAGCAGCGCATGTGAACAGTTAGGATTTAAAACGATTTTTCAGGCTCGTGATGGACAGGAAGCCGCAAAATACTTACAACACAACCAGGTTGATATCATCATTTCTGACTGGAAAATGCCGAAGATGGATGGCTTAGCTTTACTTAAACATGTCCGTCAATCTAAAACACATGCCAATGTTCCTTTTGTTATGTTAACTGGTAATTTGCATCAAAGCGATGTGGTTCAAGCGATCGAAGCAGGCGTGTCGGAGTATCTGGTTAAACCATTTTCGCGTGTGACGTTAGCCGAGAGAGTCCACAAAGCATTCGTTTCACCGATTAAAAGCCATTTAGCTCAGAGATCAGATAGCGCTCAAGTAGAAGCGCCACCGAGCAAACGCACCATTTTGGTGGTTGATGACGAGCCGTCTAATTTACAAGTATTGGGTGAGGTACTAAAAGAGACCTACAAAATCAAAGTGTGCCGCAGTGGTCAGCAAGCCATTGATATTTGCGGCAAGTCGGACAAGCCAGACTTGATACTGCTTGATATCATGATGCCAGAAATGGACGGTCTAGCGGTTTGCCAGGCGTTGAAATCCAACCCGCAAACAGAGTTCATTCCGATTATTTTTGTTTCCGCATTGTCGCAAACTGATGATGTGGTCAAAGGGCTTAAGCTGGGAGCGGTGGACTACATTCAAAAACCGGTGATCCCAGAGATAGTCTTAGCACGCGTCGAAACACACGTTAATTCAGTAATTCAAAGAGAGAAGCTTTCACAACAAATCGATAATCTTATTGATTCGGCACGTCATCATGATGAAGCTCTACAAACTTTCTTTCACGATTTTCGAAGCCCGCTAACGGCTCTACACAGCACTTTAATGGCGCAGATGAGTGACAGTGACGAAACTCAACTATTGAAGGAGAGCTCGAGCAAACTGGTCGATATGATTGATAACTACAGCGTTTTGCTTGAGCTAGAGCGAGGCGATTACCAACCGAATTTATCTGTTGTGATTTTAAATAGTACGGTACAGCAGGTGATAGCAAGTTATCAGGCTAACGCCAAGCAGAAGCAGGTTGAGTTTCAGTTAGATATCGACCCTGCGCATCAATTCCAAGGTGATGAGTTGTTAAGCTATACCATGTTAAGCAACTTGCTGACTAATGCGATTGAAGCGGCACCTCCACAGTCGACTATCTCGGTTACCTCATGTCGTGAGGAGCAGCAGTTAGTGATTAAAATCACCAATCAAGGCTCAGTACCAGAAACACTTAGAGACCGTTTCTTTGACAAGTTTGTGACCGCAGGAAAAAGCTCAGGGAAAGGACTCGGTTGCTATTCAGCCAAGCTATGCGTAGAGGCTCAAGGTGGAGAGATTAGGTTGGATGTTGAAGAGCAAGCGACGGCAATTACGCTGATTTTATCTGCATCTGATTAACTGTAAGCATGACACAAGCGCAGCTATGTCGGCTGCGCTAGATAAAGAAAGCTTTAACGATATCAAATAGTGACTTGGTTACGTCCATTTTCTTTAGACGTATATAGCGCCTTATCGGCAATACGGTAGGCTTGTGCAAAAGTACCTTTTTCCAAATGAACGCCACCAATAGAGATAGTGACGTTAAGGTCAGCGATTTTTTGTTCGACCACACAGCGGCGAATGGCTTCAGCTTTTTCTATTAAGACTGCCTCATCCATATGTTTGAACAAGATAATAAATTCTTCACCGCCCCAGCGAATTGCGACATCGCTGGCGCGAATCTGTTTTGCAATACGGCGAGTGACTTCGGTAATTACATCATCGCCCATTTTGTGACCGAAGGTATCATTGATTGATTTAAAGAAATCGATATCAATGATCAGCATAGAGATTTTTTGTAGTTTCTTTAACCTTGGTTCGTAGAAGTCACGACGATAGAAGCCGGTCATTCTGTCAGTATATAACCGCTGTTTATTGTGCAGATAAATGACCCTTAACATGTGCCCAAATAGCGCAATAAGGATCGATGGGATTAAGATCCGCTCAAAAATTTCTTGTGCACCAAAGCCTACATAGACGGTGTTGGCATCAGTACAAGAAATTTCTACTGGAACACGGAATGAAAACCAGTGTTCCATGGTGTCGGCGGTGGTAAAGAATTCTCGGTTGAACTGAGCAATTTTGTAATCAATAAAGCTGTTTTTAATATCGACAGCCAGCAGCGCATCTAATTTACGTTCATTGTAAACAGGGTAATAAACGGTGCGAACTAGCTCATTAGTACCTGGCTCAGGATAGGGCTCAGATAGCTTAATATTACAGCCGTAAAATTGGTCAAAGGTGTTTTCTAAACGCTCAGTATCGACGATCCGCGTCATCACATCGTTGGCTTTATATTGGCTATATCTTTGAGCATAAGGTTGACGCAACGGGTCAAAGTGCCCATAAGTGGCTGGATGTTCAAAAATCGCCACCGTCCAGACGTGATCAGGTGCGATGGTTTCTAGCTGTGCGCGCAGTTTATTGATACCCGTTGAGAGTACTTTCACGTCGGTATCTTTGGAGACCATAATACTCACACCATTACGGACATGAGTTCCTTTGGTTAGAAAGGTCGTATCGGTGTTGTTGTAATATTGTGCGAAGCGGCGGCTAATGGAGTAAATCTGATTGAAGTCACTCACAATACCTTTAGACAATTGCTTTAATAAAAAAGCATTATAAAGCGCATACGAAAAAGCCACGATAACCATAGTTACCGCTAGCAGCTTCATTAATGGCAAAAAATGCCGTGTATAGGTGCGCTTTATGCTATTGCTCATATGTATTCATATTATTTTGGTGAGGCACAAGTTTAGAGCTTGATCACATTTTATCAATCAAATAAATCTATTCTAACGATAAATAAAGTGATTAATAACGAAAGTAATGAAAACTTGCTTAATTCTTGTAGCAACTAATGCTTTGGTATTTTAGCCATTCTAGTGCAATTCCGATATGCTTTTCTTTGCCTATAACTCTGTCGATTTGAATCAAGCAATCACATTCTTCATCCGGTAATTCTAGCCTTTCTATATCATGATATTTGTCGATGACATGGTTTGGTATAAGCAGCCAATTGTTATCTACTCTGAGCAACTCAACAGCAGATTCTAAATGATTAACATAGGTGACTCGCGGTGAGAAAGCATTGCTATAGTGGCAATGTTTGTCATTCAATACGATTTGACGATAGCGTTTGACCTGTTCAAACACTTTGACGTCTTCATGTATTAGAGGATGTGATTGGTGGACTGCAACGGAAAAAGGCAAGTGACCAACTAATCCAACGTTAATTCCAGCAGGGTAAGTCGTTCCCCATATCATGAAACCGATATCTGCTGCGTTGCTTGCCACTAGCAATGCAACGTTATCATTGTCGGTAACCCTAAGACTTAACTCAGTATCTGGAAATTGCGTAGAAAACTCTCCCAACATCTTATAGAAGTTTGGTGTTAACAGAACGTAGTTAACCGCGATGGTCAGTTTAGCCTCAACTCCAGAGTTAAATGAGTGAAGCATATTAGTGATACTTTGAGCATGCTCCAGTAAGGCGCAAGCTCGAGTGTACAAATGCTGACCTTGCTCAGTGAGTACTGGAATTCTCGATGAGCGATCGAAGATGAGAATGCCAGCATCAATTTCTAGGTTAGAGATGGCGGTACTCACTGCTGACTGTGCTTTACCTAGTTTGCGTGCAGCTGCAGAAAATGATCCGCACTCAACGCATAAAACCAAGGTTTCTAGTTGCTGGAGGTTAAACATATTTAACTATCTAAAAATCAGATGGAAGATAACTATGTTGGATATCATATTTAGATGATAATCGCAGTTCAAAAGATTTCTACTGATTGGAAAAAATGAACAAAACAACCCCAGAACTATTGAATGACACTCAAAGAGAGTTACAGGAACTGCGTGAGCGCCTACGAAAGAGTACCGAATCGATGCAAAGCTCGACTCAAAAGATGGATGTAAACCAAGCGATGTCGGGAGTGATAAAAGTTCTTGGCACGTTCGAGAAGCAGTGACACGTTGAGAGCTGAGCTAATCTAGATAAAGTCGCGCTAAGTGCTAAGTGCTAAGTGCTAAGTGCTTAGCGCGGTCAGTTGAACTATTTGATCAATGACAGAATTTGTTTAAATTCCGGCGCTCGACAATCTTTCACCAGTTCATACAGACACATTTCCAGCCCGGTCACTTTGACATTCTCTCGGGAAAATTTGGTTAAGGCGAGTTCTTTGTTACGTACGTCTCTTGATGAGACGCAATCACTGACCACGTGGATATCAAAGTGTAGGTTAGCGAGATGGGTCGCGGTTTGGTAAACGCAGATATGTGTTTCAATACCACAGATAAGCCATGAGTGCTTTTGCGCTTCGTTCAGCGCGTGCTTGAATTCAATCTCACTGCAGCCATCAAAGGTGAATTTGCTGATTGGTGTCAGTTCACCCATCAATTCAGCAAGACTATCAACGGTTGCTCCAAGCTTATCTGGGTTTTGCTCTAGCCAGATAATGGGCAGTCCCAAAGCTTGCGCACCTTGAATGAGTTTACCGCAGTTTTCAATCAGTGTTTCACTGTCATCGACCAAGCTAGCTAATTTACCTTGAATGTCGACGACGATTAAACCAGTGTCTTCCTTATTGAGCATAGTGATTCCTTTTAGCTTTACTGCATAGGGTTACCCTATGGTCATTGCCATTGGTACATCAACCATTCCTTTGTGATTACGCACTCCGTCAATGCGTTTAAAACCGAAACGAGTATAAACCTCTTCCGCGTTGAGTGCTGAATTAACGGTAAACGAGCCTGGATTGCCATTTTCTAATGCTTTCGACATCAGTAGTTGCCATAGTTGGCTCGATAAACCTTGCCCTTGATGATCCTCTTTAACGAACAAATGATAAAGATGGGAAAAATCACGAATGCCACCCACGGCAATGAGTTGCTGATTTTGATCTTCAACCACTAAATAATAGTAGTTGTTAGCAATATACTCAGCGATTTTATCGGCAGACATCGAGTTAAGCACGATATGATGAACGCTTTCGTCCCACGTAGGACATACAAATTTTTGTGTGAGAGGGACAATCAGGTTGCTGATTTGCTCGGCATCCTCAATGGTTGCTTCTCGAATGGTGATAGTCATTATTCTTCCTTGCTTATCAGTTAAGCGTAACTGTTTGATTACTTAGACGCATATCCATTCGCGCATTTTGATAGGTATATGGGGTCGTGCGATGATGATTATCTTAGTTTGATAGTCTAAAAAATGGTCATTGTCTTTTCTAAGGTATCAAGATGACTGATTGAGTCAACATAACCGCAATAAAAAAGCCAGCTTGAATAAGCTGGCTTGAAACTGGAATTTAGAGAGTGTGTGCTTACGCGTCTTCTAGCTGCGCCATGATATCGCGAGCAACGGCTTCTGCAACTTTAATACCATCGATACCAGCAGATAGGATACCACCTGCGTAACCCGCACCTTCACCCGCTGGGAAGAAGCCTTTTAGGTTAACGCTTTGGAAATCTTTACCACGTTTGATACATACAGGTGAAGAGGTACGCGTCTCTACGCCAGTCAATAGACCGTCTTCACTCGCAAAACCTTTGATCTTGCGATCAAACGCTGGAATTGCTTCACGGATTGCTTCAATAGCAAATGGTGGTAGTGCTTTTGATAGGTCCGTTAGCTTGATACCTGGAGTAAATGAAGGCTCAACGTCACCAATTGCACTTGGATCGCGACCTTTTAGGAAGTCACCGATTTTCTGTGCTGGTGCGTCATAGTTTTCGCCGCCCAGTAGGTAAGCATTTGATTCAAGTTCACGTTGGAAACGAATACCTGCCAGCGGATCCCCAGGGTAATCCACTTCTGGAGAAATACCCACTACGATAGCGCTGTTTGCGTTACGTTCAGCACGAGAGTACTGGCTCATACCGTTTGTTACTACACGGCCTTCTTCTGACGTCGCCGCAACCACGGTACCACCCGGACACATACAGAAGCTGTATACCGTGCGACCATTTTTACAGTGGTGCACAAGTTTGTAGTCTGCCGCGCCTAGAAGAGGGTGACCAGCATTAGGACCGAAGCGAGCTTCATCGATCATGGATTGTTTGTGTTCAATACGGAAACCAACCGAGAAAGGTTTTGCTTCCATATAAACGCCACGGTCGTTCAGCATTTCAAAGGTGTCACGTGCGCTGTGACCAACTGCGAGCACAACATGACGAGATTTGATTTCTTCGCCGTTTGACAGTGTCACGCCAGTAATTTGCTCGCCATCCATGTGGATGTCGTCAACACGCGTGCTAAAACGAATTTCGCCGCCAAGTTCTAGGATTTTAGCGCGCATTTTTTCAATCATAGTTACCAGTTTAAAGGTACCGATGTGCGGCTTACTTACGTATAGGATCTCTTCCGGTGCGCCAGCGGCAACAAACTCAGTGATTACCTTACGACCGTAGAAGTTTGGATCTTTAACTTGGCTGTAGAGCTTACCGTCAGAGAAAGTACCAGCGCCACCTTCACCAAATTGTACGTTTGACTCAGGGTTAAGCGTGCGTTTACGCCAGAAGCCGAAGGTATCTTTAGTACGCTCACGTACTTCTTTACCACGTTCAACGATAATTGGGTTAAAGCCCATTTGTGCAAGTATAAGACCCGCGAATAGACCACAAGGACCAAAACCAATCACAACAGGGCGCTCAGTTAGATTCTCAGGTGCTTTCGCGACAAACTTGTATTCCATATCTGGCGTTTGGCGTACATGCGGGTCTTTGGTGAATTTCTCTAATAGGGCACTTTCATCGCCCTCAACAATCACATCTAGCGTATAGATAAGGTGAATGTTAGTTTTCTTACGAGCATCGTAGCCACGTTTAAATACATTGAAAGAGATAACTTGCTCAGCATTAATGCCAAGCTTTTCTGAAATAGCGTCAAGCAGTGCGCCTTCCTCGTGATCAAGAGGAAGCTTGATTTCATTTAAACGTATCATGTTGATGTCTCGTTGTTTATGGTGTCTTAGCGCAAAAGACGAGGTGTCTTGCGCTCACAATGGCGCGCATTTTACGAGAATTTCCTTTGTCTGTCATACTAAAAAATCCCCGTCCTACTTGAATCCACAGCGTCGTTGGTTGGCACTCGCAAACCTCATCACCTAATTGATCTATGTTCAGAGGCTTTCTATGTTTAGGGGGAGGCTTGCTTAGTCACATAATTTGATGGTTTGGGTGTAAACTAAAAAGGACTCAAGCGATTAGGTTTGATTGCTAGTCTCTTGAAGTTATGGGGAATACTCAAATAATCTAATGGTGCTGATTCAGTGACAATGCTCTGAATCCTGCATCTTGAAGTCACTTGAGTATATAAGTATTATTCCCGCCTTATTTTTTGACGAATTAAGAGTTGATTGTCATGGCGTTTGTCGTAACGGATAACTGTATCCAATGTAAATACACTGACTGTGTCGCGGTATGCCCAGCAGATGCCTTCCATGAGGGCCCAAACTTTATGGTAATCAACCCAATTGAATGTATCGACTGCGGTTTATGTGTTGATGAATGTGCAGCGCAGGCGATCTTTCAAGAAGATGAATTACCTGAAGGTCAAGAAATCTACAAAGAGCTAAATGCTGAACTTGCTGAGATTTGGCCTGTGCAAACAGAAGTAAAACCAGCAATGGATGAAGCTGAAAAGTGGAACGGTGTAGCCGATAAGTTGGATATGCTAGAGCGATAAGCTTTTACTTGTCGATATAAAAAAGCGTAACGGCTGTGTTTCAGCGTTACGCTTTTTTGCTTTTGCCCGTCCTATTTGCAACTACAGCGTTGTTGACGTGTGCTCGAAAACCTCATCACATAGTAGCCTATGCTCAGAGGCTTTTCTCACTTGTCGCCTAGCTGTAGCCGCAAATAATTAGTGCAAAGGAAGCTAGGTGATTCAAACTATGATAGCAAGATGAACCTAGTCCAGCGTCTTTGACATTACAGCGTTGTTGACGTGTGCTCGAAAACCTCATCTCATAGTAGCCTATGCTCAGAGGATTTTCTCACTTGTCGTCTAGCTGTAGCCGCAAATAGTTAGCGCAAAGGAAGCTAGGTGATTCGAACTATGATAACAAGATGAACCTAGTCTAGCGTCTTAATAATTGCAGCGTGATTTATGCGCACTTGTACAACAACCGATGGTGGCTTTAACTGTGTTGACGACGAATATTGTCGAGGATAATGCCTGTTGCCATCGCTACATTGAGCGACTCTGCGCCACCAAATGCAGGAATAGTGATTTTGTCTGTGACAAATTTCGCCGCTTCCGCGCGAATACCGTGAGATTCACTGCCCATCAGTAGAATGCCTTCTGCGGCAAATTCAGTTTGATGTACGCTTACACCTTCTAAGAATGCACCATAAACAGGTAGGTTTGCCTCAGCCAAGTAGTTTGGTAAATCAACTTGGTGTACTTGCACGCGACCAAAACTGCCCATGGTGGCACTGATGGTTTTTGGATTGTATGGGTCGGCGCAATCGCTACTTGCGATGATGTGTTTGATGCCATACCAATCTGCAACACGAATAATGGTTCCCAAGTTACCTGGGTCTTGCACGCCATCTAGCGCAATCATTAAGCCTTGTGCTTGCGGCTGAGCGTAACGAGGGATCTCTACCACTGCGATTGCTGCGTTATTACTGACCAAAGTACTCGCTTTGGTTAAATCATCCAGCGATGCTTCAATACATTCAAAACGGCTCAGTGTTGATTGGTTTTCAGCTAAAAATTCTGCTGTGCCGAAAACGTGTTTAACCACGAGATCACTTGTTGCAAGTTCAAGTACGTTTTTCTCACCTTGAACAAGGAATAAGCCGTGCGCCTTGCGCTGCTTCTTTTGCCCTAAAGCACGTAGCAATTTGAGTTGGTTCTTTGAAATCATTTTATTGTCCCAGATGAAAACGCGGGGATTATATACCCAAGTTACCTTTAGATTCTATGATTGCACCGAAATGCTAGTGAGTTTAGCTCGTTTAGTGACCCAGTTGGCGTAAAAATTATCCGAGTCTCACTGGTTGAGAAAATGTCCTGAGCGGTTAATTGTTGAGTGATGTGAATGAGCGCATATTGTCAATGGGGATAGCTCAAGCTTTATTGCTTTAGTTTAATGATAAATCCCCAAAACGTGATGGAGTCACGTGTTTATACACATGGAAGAATTGCCGGGGTAAGTAGATTGAACAGAGAAAACATCATTCCATTGACGCATGCTACGCTCAAGCATGCCAAAGCGCTGGATAGCGAGCTGTTTTCATTAGTAAACGGAATCGAGATATTAAGTGCGGTTAGCCCAACTAACTACAATCAACAAAAAGCGGACTTTTTTAAGCGCCACTTTTCAACCGAGCCGCAATTTACTTATAAGCCAAGTGGCATCAATGCATTTCAGCTCAAGCGTCAGTTATTCAACTTACCGATTGAGAAAGTGGAAGATGCAGATTTGCAGCGCATCTATGAAGATGTGATCATCTCTTACGTTGATAAGATCGATCAAATCGAAACGTTAGGCAGCCAAGATTTTCTTTACAACTCGCTGCGTTACTTTGGCGAACCCACCGAAAAAGATATTCGCAACGCCAGTTTCATTCTCCATTTGCCAGATTCAGACGACGATGAGCAATTAGTCGATGCCAATGGTATCCAAGCGATCATGGAACAGTTCGCTCAACAGCAAGGCTACCAATATGACTTGCTGGTGGATGACAATATGATCGCCAACGCTCTGGTAAATAAGACCACGGTCAAGATTAACAGTGCAGCGAAAGTGCCGCTGATTGAAGCGCATGCATTGGCTCACCATGAGCTCGGTGTCCACCTCGTCACCACGCTGAATGCGCAAAGTCAGCCTTTTAAAGTGCTGCAACTGGGCTGCCCGGTGAATACTATGACCCAAGAAGGCATGGCTATTCTAAGTGAGTATTTGGCTGGGCATTTAACCATCAAGCGACTGAAAATTCTTGCGCTGCGGGTGCTAGCAGTCGAATCCATGATTAAAGACAAATCGTTCCGCACCACATTTATGATGCTTAAAGAGCAATTGGGGGTAGAGAAGAACTTAGCCTTTACCATCACTTCTCGCGTTTATCGAGGCGGTGGCTTTACCAAAGACTATCTGTATTTACGCGGATTTCATGAGGTATTGCACGCCTATGAGGAGCAAGAAGGTTTTCTTAATCTGCTGTGTGGTAAGACGGCATTGATGCACTTACCGCAAATTAACCGCTTGGTTGAGAAGGGCATCTTTAATCCACCACAAAATATTACCCCGTCGTTTGTGAATCCAACCGATAATGATGAGGTGAGACGTTTTATTACTCACGCGATTAAGTAGATACAACAAAAGCAGCCATTGGCTGCTTTTACATTTTAGCTTAGCTGAATCGGAATGATTAAGCGTTTTTCAACCACACATCACCAGTAGCGGCTTGTTTCTTTTTGCGCTTTTTCTTGCCCGTGCCAGCAGGTTTTGCCATTGGCTTGTTCGCATTAAGCATTGATTCAGTGATGGTTTCAGTGACCTCAAAACCAGGCACTTGTTCGCGCTCAAGTCGGATTTTGTTCTTTTTCTCGATCACTTTGAAGTGGTGGTAATCTTCATAATCAATCAGTGATAGTGCTAAACCAACTTCACCGGCACGACCGCTTCGACCGATACGGTGCATGTAGTCAGAAGGACTGCGTGGTAGGTCATAGTTAATCACGACCGGTAGCTTTTCGACGTCTAACCCTCGAGCCGCAATGTCAGTGGCAACGAGTACATCCAGTTGTCCTGCTTTGAAGTCTTCCAAAACGCGAGTTCGCGCACCTTGGCTTTGGTCACCGTGGAATACTTCAACAGAAATACCGCGCTTATAAAGCTTATCGGCAAGATGTTCACAGCCATTTTTTGAGTTGACAAAAATTAGTGCTTGGCGCCAATCATGCTGTTTCACTAAGTGCGCCAGTAGGGCGGTTTTTTTACCTTTATCGACGGTGAATACTCGTTGAACAAGGGTACTGGCATCATTGCTTTGCAGTTGCACTTCAACAGGATCAGTCAGCAGATCTTGGGTTAATGCTTGAACTTCTTCAGGGAAAGTCGCGGAAAACAGCAAGGTCTGCTTCTGTTTTGGTAGCTGTGAGAGTATTTCAGTCAGTTCTTCCGTAAAGCCGAGGCTTAACATTCGGTCTGCTTCATCAAGCACCAAGGTTTTGACTCTATCAAGCTTGATGGCGTTGCTTGAAACTAAGTCTAATAGACGTCCTGGCGTCGCCACTAGAATATCTGCACCACCACGTAACGCTAACATTTGGCTGTTAACGGATACACCACCAAAAACACAAACAGTTTTGACTGCGCCATTAAAATGGGCGGAATAAGACTTGATGTTGTCAGCGACTTGTTTGGCTAGTTCACGGGTTGGAACCAGAACCAGTCCTGTTACAGAGTTATTTTTGCGGTAAAGCGTTGGGTGGTGGTTAATGAAAATATTCTGCAGCAGAGGAAGAGCGAAGGCTGCGGTTTTACCAGAACCCGTATTCGCGCCAGCAATAAGGTCACGACCTGCTAAAACAGTTGGGATCACTTGTGCTTGAATGGGTGTTGCTTGTTGATACTCAAGCTCGGTCAATCTTGCCAGCAAGGGTTGAATCAGGTTGAGTTCAGCAAAGTTTGCTGGTGATTTAGCAGTAGTCATGAAATAAGGAATGCTCAAAACGAAGATAATGGCGCGCATTCTAGCCTATTTGTCATCACTTAAGTAGGAGTTCTTGGGTAGAGGTGAAGGGTTCTGGTGTTCTTGCAGCACTTAGTGAGCGAGTCGAGTTGCAATACGGACGGTGTCTTATCCTGGAAGCTTTGCAAAACCACAGACTTGAAGGTGTGGTGATATTTTCGAGTATGAATAGTAATAAATTAAAAATCACCTGGTTAATCCACATTGAATCAAACTCAAAATTATATGATATAGATTAGGAAGGATTATTAATTATGATAATTCTCCGATATTTAACAAATTGTCGGCATAAATATGTAATTTGAATGAAACAAAAACTTAGTCTTGATAAATGAGTAATATATAAGGGTTAAGCAAAGACTGCGACTTGTGCACTAATACCGAGTGAAAGTAGTTTTTATAGGTTTTGAATTAACTTATCTAAATTACTGTAAGGTGAAAGTATATGAAATATTTAGTCACAGGAGCGGCGGGTTTTATTGGTAGCGCAACAGTAGAAAAGCTAAATAGTGCCGGGCATCAAGTTGTTGGTATTGATAATGTCAATGATTATTATGATGTCAATTTAAAGAAGGCGCGATTATCAAGAATAGAAAATCCCCTGTTTAAATTTATTGAAATGGATATTTCAGACCGAAAACAGATGGCGTTGCTTTTTGCTGAAGAGAGATTTGACCGCGTGATTCATTTGGCTGCACAAGCAGGGGTGCGTTATTCACTAGAAAATCCCCATGCATACGGTGAATCCAATTTGGTTGGTCATCTCAATATCCTTGAAGGCTGCCGTCAAACCAAGGTGCGACATTTGCTCTATGCTTCGTCGAGCTCGGTGTACGGTCTGAATGCAAAAGTGCCATTCGCCACCTCTGATAGTGTTGATCATCCGGTATCGTTATATGCAGCGACCAAGAAATCCAATGAGTTGATGGCGCACAGTTATTCCCATTTGTATGATATCCCAACCACAGGACTGCGTTTTTTCACTGTCTATGGTTCTTGGGGGCGACCTGATATGGCGCCATTTATCTTTACCAAAAAAATCTTGGATGGTGAGACTATCGACATCAATAACAACGGTGATATGTGGCGTGATTTTACTCATGTTGATGATATCGTTGAAGGTGTCGTTCGCATTGCGGATGTGATACCGACACATAATCAAACGTGGACGGTTGAATCAGGCACACCAGCAAGCAGCTCTGCACCATATGCTGTTTATAATATTGGTCATGGGTCACCAATTAATTTAATGGAATTTGTTCAGTCAATTGAGAGTGAGCTCGGTATTGAAGCGAAAAAGAATTTCCGAGAGATGCAACCTGGAGATGTTTACCAAACTTATGCCGATACAGACGATCTGTTTTCTGCAACAGGGTATAAACCTAAAGTGACGGTAAAAGAAGGGGTAGCAGAGTTTGTGGCTTGGTATAAGGATTTCTACAATAAATAATATTAAGTGCAGGCAACGACCTTATTCAACGCTCGGGTAATAGTGTTCTAAATCAGTGTTGGCGCTGTCTATAAGTGTATATATAAGATAACCAGGTTAAAGTTGATATAAGCTAACGTCAACATCGACCAGTTGTTCGGATTTTAGATATTTTTGAGCGTATTTTAAATAGACGCCACTATCGATAAATAGCTTGAAGACTTCTTTGTCCAAATGTTCATCAAGTACCATGTAATACATGATGTCGAGTGCCTGTTTAAGGTTTTTGGCTGGTTTATAGGGTCTATCCGCCGCTGTCAGTGCTTCAAATACGTCGGATACCGCGAGAATACGCTCAGGTATGGATAAATCATCGGCTTTAAGTTTACGCGGATATCCGCTTCCTTTTAGCGTCTCGTGGTGAGTGGAAGCGTATCGTGGCACGTGCTTGAGCTCTTCGGGAAATGGGATATTGTCGAGCATTTTGATGCCGCTAATCATATGCTCGTTAATTTTAAAGCGCTCTTCAAAGGTGAGCGTGCCACGTCGAATGGAGAGGTTGTAGAGCTCGCCATAATTGTAAAGATAATCAGGAACGTCCATATTGATGCCGAACTTTGGGTCAAGGCGATAAGGGATATCGCGATGAATAATATGTTGTGGCTTGTTGCTTAATAAAGGTTCTTCAGTCGGCAGTTTTTGCTCAGTATTCTTGTAGCGTTGGCGCTCAAAAGGCGAAAGACCTTTGGTTTCATCGAAATGTCGTAGCCAGGTTTGTTTACCAATTTCGGTTATCTTTGCAATATCCTCATCTGCCATAAATTCGCTACCGATATTCGAGGTTGCGATAAAATCAAACTGTTGTAATAGTTCACTTTGTCTAGCGCTCAGTTTCGCTTCGATTTGCGGTTGCTCATGAGGATTTTGATTGATGGCTTTTAATGCCTCAATTTCAGCATCACGCCACAGAACTTCAAAACGGGTACGAATTTCATGAATGCGATTGTAGTTGGTTTCTAGCTTGGTTCCTTTATCAACCACATACTCGGGCGTGGTGATTTTCCCACAATCATGGAGCCAGGCTGAGATGCGAAACTCACGCCACTCATCTTCGTTCTTGAAATGGAAATTAGCGAAATGACCCACACCTATTTTATGGGCTTCCTCTGCCAGCATCAGACCGATTTCGGGCACTCTCAAACAGTGCGCACCAGTATAATGTGACTTGTCATCGATGGCGTCAGCAACCAGCTTGATAAAGGAATCGATGAAATTACGTTGCTCTTGCTCATAGTGTTGAAGTGATTTTGACATGCTCATAAACGCACTTGAGAGCTGCGCAACCTCATCGATATTACTGTGCACTTTTTTCACCTCATGATAGCGGCGCTTTGAGATAAGATTGGCTTGTTGCTTGAGTGCTTTGATGGGTCTAACCATAGGGCGAGCGATAAGCCAAGCGACGAGGATGAGAAAGGAGAGTATTGCGAGTGAAGAGAGCAAGATATAAATGCTCCTTTGTGTAACCGCTGCCATCACCTCATCTTTGGGCATCAGAACCGTAATGGTTTGACTGGGTTGGGTATTGAGTTTATCGATGTATAAATAATAATCGATGCCATCTTTAACAAATTCGTGCAGTTGACCATGCAATCGGCTTTGATTGGCTAAGTTGAGCAATTCAGTATGTGGGACGTGGGTATACAGTATTTTCTCGCCACCCCATTTCGCTTTGAGGTAATCTCGCGCATTTTGACCGATATGATTTAACGCTAATTGCAGAACTTGCTGTAAAGCTTGTTTGTTGGGAGAGGTTAAGAGGTAGTATTGGTCGTCAATCAAAGCAGGTGAAATTGGATTGATTTCAATACCTTTTATATTTGATGTTTGGATTTTTCGTTTTAGAACAATTTCGCTGTTCAAAATGCCATCAATTTCTCGGTTTTTAAGTTGTTCAAATAGACGAGTAAGATTGGGCTCTAAGATAAGTTCACTGTGTTGGAGAGCTTTTTGGAACGTTTCGTAGTTAGTCCAGCCTTGATCAACCCCAATTTTCAGTGACGATAGCTGTTGGCTATCGGTTATATACGGCGCTTTTTGTTGTTGGGCGATGGCGTATGGAGAACGAAAGAACTCTATACCGTGACTATCGGGAATGGTTTGGTGATATTGTGCGGCGACTGAATGTAAAATATCTAAATCACCCATTTTGAATTGGTCAATCAATTCGCCCCAAGATTGACCGTTGACATAATCAAATTGCAATCCAGTTAAGTCTGAGATGAGTTCAAGTAAATCTATCGAATAACCGTGGGGTTGACCGGAAATGGCAAAGTCAAAAGGCTCCCAATCGATAGAGCTAGATACTTTAAGTTTTGGCGCAGAGTTCACCCATGACTTTAGCTCAATAGGAAGTGCTAATGGTGGCAAGATAGGTAAATCATTGATGATTTTAACTTGTTGATTTGTCGCAACTAAGCGTCCGTCAGATAGAAATAGGTACGCTTCATACGAAGAGCGAAGAGCCTGATTACCATAGTCATTGTGTAATAGAGACTGTACCGTAATTAGGCTTAAATCAGCGCCAAGTACCAACTCGCTATTATCGACTTTGGTTGAATAACTGATGCCGTTTATTTTTACGTGGTGAAATAGGTAAGGGTCAGTACGATGAACGCTATTGTAGTGCGCATTTTTATACCATTTGCGTTGAGATGGCTTGAAGTTGCTTGGTTCAATCACAGTACGTAATGGATTGAGTTGTTCATCTAGGTAAGTGGATTCAGAAATTCTTTCACTGCCATCACCCTTATGTTCGACGGTTAACCAGCGTTCGTGCTCCGAGGCGGCAAGTTTCTCGCGTATCAGAGGGGAGTTGAGATTAACCATCTGAAATGCGTGATCATCGGCAGAGGCGATATACAAACTGTAAAGGTTGGGTTCGTGTTGGAGAATGGTCGAGAAAAGGCGAGTAAGTGCGATAGGATCACTTTTTAGTTCGGCAAGAGCAATCGCTTCGCTGGTCTTAAGTACGACCCCGCGAGCAGTGTTGTCTAGATAAAGTAGCTCCTGCTTTATTTGCTGCGAGATGTTTTGATACTGGTTAAGCGTGTTGTTTAACTCTGCTTGTTTAGAAAATTGATACTGCAGAGCTACTGAGACCAGAATGGTGAGAGTAGTAATCGTTACTAGCAGCAAGCCTAGCGCTGCACGGATCGAAATTTTGTAACCTGACGTCGTCATCTCATGCTCCATAATTATGGGCTACTAAAGCCGAGACTTATGTGGAGTGGAGGAAAAACTCACCAAATAGAGACAAGATATTGAATATATTCCTTCGTTGTTATAGTTAACTATAGCAGCGAAGTGTGCAGAGGCGCTGTTTTTAGGCAGCTCGCTAAAGGTTGTTCGACTATTTGCACTTTCACTCTGGTAAAGCAGAGGTTAAAACATCGTGCGCCCACTAGTTACAATTTACTCAAATTTACACATCGCATCATAGTTCTTTACATCGTATTGGTGGATAATTGCAATATAACCATGAAAATAATAAGGAAATTGTAATGCTCAACAAACACTCTCTTTCTATACCGACGATTGCTCTGCACTGGATAACGGGACTCGCTTTTATTGGCGTGTTTGGCCTTGGCTTGTATATGGTCGATTTACCCCGAGGTCCAGAAAAATTTGAATTAATTGGGCTACATAAATCGCTTGGCGCGCTTATTTTGATCATTGCTTTAGTGCGCATAGTGTGGCGCCTGAAAGAAGGGGCAATTCCACCTGCGTCTCCAGTGGCTGTTTGGCAAGATAAATTAGCTAAAGCGATTCATGGCATCTTGATGCTTGCAACGCTAGCAATGCCGATATCCGGTATTGCAATGAGTGTCGGTGGAGGTCGCGGAGCGGATATTTTTGGTTGGCAGTTTATTGCTGAAGGCGACAAAATTGTCTGGCTGCAAGAGCTAGGCGGCACAATTCATGGAGTATCAGTTAATATCATTATTGCTGCATTGGTGCTGCATATAGCGGGGGCGATTAAGCATCAGGTGATCGATAAAGACGGCACGATCTCACGCATGGTTGGGCGCGCGAGTTAGTTACCCATTTGTTGCAATTGCATAGCGGAGCCATGGTGCTCCGTTTTTGTTTTTAACGAGGAGTATTTATAATATTGCGTCATTAATAAAATGAGACAGATGATGGAAGAGATTTACTTTGCTGGTGGATGCCTTTGGGGAGTGCAAGAGTTTATGCGCCATTTACCTGGCGTGGTTAGTACCGAGGCAGGGCGCGCAAATGGCAGTAGCGACAATACCCAAGCGCCTTATGATGGTTACGCTGAGTGTGTGCGAATCAAATTCGATCCTAGCGCCGTCTCTGTGATGCAGTTGATGGATTACCTGTTCGAAATTATTGACCCGTATAGCTTAAATCAGCAAGGGCAAGATATCGGAATTAAGTATCGCACCGGAGTTTATAGTTGCAGTGCTGAGCACTTACAGATCGCCCAAGAGTACATTGCTAAACGTCAGGACCGTGACCAAATTGTTGTTGAAGTGCTTCCACTCACTAACTATGTAAAAAGCGATCCTGAACATCAAGATCGCTTAACGCTATATCCCAACGACTACTGTCATATTCCATTGGATTTATTGCACAAATATCGACGATAAGCACACTACACAATCATTATTTGATTGCGATTATTTCGCTTGCCACTGTTTACTAGTGACCAGTGAGTCCATCACTTTGTTGATAGCATGGTGGGCTTTGTCGACCATTAAGTCGATGTCTGCACGGGTTGCGACAAGTGGCGGGGCAAAGCCGAGAATATCACCATGAGGCATGGCTCGAGCGATTAATCCACTCTCTAAGCAGGCAGCAGCAATTTGTGGACCCACTTTTAAATTAGGGTCAAATAAGGTGCGCTGCTGCTTGTCTGCGGCAAATTCTAGGGCGTGCAACATGCCAACACCGCGCGTATCACCAACAATCGGATGCTCAGCAAAAGTCTCGCGCATTTTCTCTTGCAGGTATTGCCCTGTGTCCGCAGCGTATTGCACTAAGTTCTCCCGTTCGATGATATCTAAGTTACAGTTGGCTGCGGCGGCACCTAGAGGATGTCCTGAGTAGGTGTAGCCGTGACCAAATGGTCCCCACGCGTCGGTGCCGTTTTCCAGGGCTTGCCATACTTTTTCGCCAACAATGACTCCAGATAATGGTTGATACGCTGAGGTTAGCCCTTTAGCGACAGTGATTAAGTCTGGTTGCATATCGTAGTAAATCGAACCGAAAGGTGCGCCAATTCGACCAAATCCGCATACCACTTCATCAGCGATGAGTAACACGTCATATTTATCGAGGACTTTGCGAATCGCACGCCAATAGCCTTCTGGCGGCGGCACAATACCACCGGTACCAAGCACAGGTTCTGCGATCATCGCGGCAACGGTTTCTGGACCTTCTGCAAGGATCATTACTTCAAGTTGCTCGGCGCAATAGCGACTGAATTCTAACTCGCTCATCTCACTGTCTTGGCGATGATAATAGTAGGGAGCGATAGTGTGTTTGATTCGCTCAAGTGGTAAATCAAAGTGCGCATGAAATAGGGGCAAGCCCGTCATGGATCCGGACGCAATACTTGAGCCATGATAGCCGCGATCCCGAGAGATGATTTTTTTCTTCTCTGGGCGGTTAAGTAGATTGTTGTAGTACCACACTAATTTGAGTTGGGTTTCATTGGCGTCACTGCCCGACATGCCATAATAGACCTTGCTCATTCCTTGTGGGGCCATCTTGATGATCCTATCGGAGAGTTCAATTAGCGCTTCATTGGTATGACCGACGTAGGTGTGATAGTAAGCCAGTTTTTTCGCTTGTTCATAAATGGCTTCCGCCATTTCCTCTCGTCCATAACCGATATTAACGCAATACAGGCCAGCAAAACCATCAAGGAGTTCATTGCCAAGTGAGTCTTGAATGCGTACCCCTTTGGCTTGGGTAATGATCCGTCCTGCGACTTCGCCATGAGCATACTGTTTTAAATGAGTCGAGGCGTGGAACACGCGTTGACGGTCGATTTCTAAGAGTTGTTGGGTGTGTTTATCCATAAATCCTCCAAATTGCTCGAACCCTAGCTGCCGCTTACGGTTGGTAAAGCGCCTAAGCAGCAGTATTTAATTTCACTGAACTCATCAAAACCATGTCGGCTGCCTTCTCGCCCAAGGCCTGATTGTTTCATACCACCAAATGGGATTGGGTGCCCAGTCATCTTGACTGAGTTGACACTTACCATGCCAAATTCCAAGCCGCGCAAGCATTGCCATATTTGATGAATATCATGCCCATAGACGTAGGCGGCCAGTCCATATTCAGTATCGTTGCTCATTTCAATGACTTGTTCGAGAGAGGAATAGGGTAGAACGATGGCGAGCGGGCAAAAGTTTTCTTCACGATACACCGCCATGTCAGGTGTAATATTGGTTAACAATGTTGGCGTGAAGTAGCTACCGTTAGCTTGTGCCGCTGCCGGCAAATCGGCTTGAGCGGCGACGACCGCACCTTTGATGAGCGCATCATTGAGTAGCTGTTGCGCTTTCTCGACCGCCTTATGATTGATAAGTGGACCAACATTGGTGCTGGAGTGCTTGCCATTACCGACCTTGAGCTTACTAATCAGGGTAGCGAAGTGGTCAATAAACTGAGAGAGATGCTGCTGCGGGACAAAGATACGATTCGCCGCGAGGCAGTCCTGTCCTGAAGTTTGAAACTTGGCATCAAGAGCGGCTTGCGCAGCCTGTGCTAGGTCCGTATCAGGTAGAACAATAAACGGCGCGTTACCACCTAATTCCATGCTGCATTTTTTTACTGTGCTAGCCGCATCAGCTAACAGCATTTTTCCGACCGGTGTTGAACCAGTGAAAGAAAGTGCCTTGACCTTGTCTGATTGGCAAAGTACATGTGACACGGTATCAGCTTGACCGGTAACAATATTGAACACTCCGTCTGGAATACCGGCGCGATCGGCCAGTTCTGCCAGCGCCAATGCAGAAAATGGGGTTTCACTGGCGGGTTTAATCACGACGGTGCAGCCAATCGCCATAGCGGCCGCCGCTTTACGGGTGATCATGGCACTAGGAAAGTTCCAAGGTGTGATAAGCCCGGCAACGCCAATGGGTTCGCGAATAGTGGATAGTTGTGCATCCGCGATATGACTTGGGATGGTTTCGCCATAACTGCGCCTTGCTTCTTCGGCGAACCAGCGAATAAACGAAGCGCCATACTCGATTTCTCCAATCGCTTCGGCTAGGGTTTTACCTTGTTCGATCACCATTAAACGCGCCAAGTCTTGCTTGGCATCGAGGATCAGTTGGTACCATGTCAGCAGCAATTCCGCTCTTTGATCCGCTTGCAATTTGCGCCATCCATTAAATGCGTCGTCTGCGGCGTGAATCGCTGAGCTAATTTGCTGTTGAGAGAGCTGGGTGAAATAACCAATGATTTCATCATTGGCGGGGTTGAGTACTGGTCTAAATTGTTCACCACTGACCCATTTGCCGTTGACGTAAGCGAGGTTACGCAGCAATTTGACATCATCTAATGCTGACATTATTTCGTGATTGGCTTTTGAATCATCAATATCGAATTGGCGTTCGTTACTCATAGTAACCCTCCCACGCGGATTGCATCAAGCCGATATAGGCAAGAATAGGTCAACGTAAGGTGGGATTTTTTCTCTAATCCAATCAGTAGCAGCAGCTTTTTTCTGAAATTAGCGCTAGAGGCAGAAAGTTTTGTGGTCCAATTGTTCGCAGCTATCAGGGTGATGCTGCTTAACGACTTTAGTCACGATGTAGGTATAGTAACGCTCGATACCCACGTCGGCATCTAACCATTGGTCGATGCAGCGTTGGTATTGGTCGATGTCCTCGCATTGAAATTTTATTAAATAGTCAACGCCACCGCCGGTTGCATAACACTCACTGACCAAAGCTGTTGCGGCGACTAACTTTTCAAAGCGTCGAAACGCTTCGGCACTATGCTGTTTAAGTGAGACTTCAACCATTACTAGGGTGGGGTTAAAGTGCTGGGTTAGGTTAAGTTTGGCGCCGTAACCTTCGATGATTCCAGCTTGTTCGAGTTTTTTGACGCGTTCCCAACAAGGGCTGACGGAAAGATTAATTTGCTCGGCGAGTTGCGACTTAGTAATTCGCCCATGCTGCTGCAGGATTTGTAAAATCTTAATGTCGTAATGGTCGAGTTTCATTGGTGGCATCCTATGTGCGCGAGGCTAATGCTTGATAAACAGGCGACGGGGGAAATCACACAAGGTTTTTCCCCCATGACGAGTGATGATGATGCTCTCGGTGGTTTCTAGCCCCCAATCTTCAAACCATAAGCCCGGCATCAGATGGAATGTCATCCCTTCCTCTAATATCGTATGGTCACTGTCACGTAAACTCATGGTTCTCTCACCCCAATCTGGTGGATAACTGAGCCCAATGGGATAGCCACATCGTGCGCCTTGGCGTGAAAAGCCCGCTCGGTCGAGGATTGCGTTGATAATATTAGCGACTTCAGCGCAAGTATTTCCTGGTCGTGCGGCATTGAGCCCAGCATCGAGCGCCTTAGTCAGAGCTTCATCGGCGCGTTTAAACTTGTCATTTGGTTCACCGAGAAAAATGGTACGTGATAGCGGGCAGTGGTAGCGTCGGTGCGCACCTGCGATTTCAAAGAAGGTGCCTTCACCTTTTTTAAATGGTCGGTCATCCCAAGTGAGGTGAGGTGCCGCTGCATCCGTCCCCGATGGCAACATCGGCACTATAGCCGCATAGTCGCCAAAGTGGTCTTCATGACCAAGAATAGCTTGGCGGTTTAGCTCTGCGACCAAATAGTGTTTCGGCAGACCTGGCTCTATCATGTCATAAGCTAAGCGGTGCATGTTTTCAACGATGCGCGCAGCGCGGCACATATAAGCGAGCTCTTGAGCGGATTTTACTGCTCGGCACCAATTGACCAGACCGGTAGCATCGACCAGCGATGCACAAGGTAAGTTAGTTTGCAGCGCTTCATAGGCAGTGGCACTGAAGTAGTAATTGTCTTTTTCTACCCCTATTTTGCCACGATCCCACAGTTTAGGTTCAAGCACGCTTTCTACTAGAAACTCCATCGGGTGAAGAGGGGGATTCATCACATAATGGTCGGGGTAAAAAGATATGTTTTCCGCACTCATATAGGTCGTGCGATAAGCGCCATTGGCATCTTGTATTCGTCCAAACCACACTGGCTCGCCACTTGAACCGACCACAACACATTGTGGTACGTAAAACGACCAGCCGTCGTACCCCGTGAGCCATGACATGTTCGATGGGTCATGGATAATTAACAGGTCAATTTCCTGTTCCTGCATTGATTGACGAACCTTGTGCAAGCGCAGTTGGTATTCGTCGAGATCAAATTGCAACGCAGCGCTTGCCATGTGCAATCTCCTCTAAAGTAGTAAGCCGGAAACTGACGATCCCAAAGTTGTGGTGACCAAATGATCGTTACGCAATTTAGTACCTAAAGTGACAAAGCAATAATTTCAGCTTGTGCCAAAACTCGACATTTCTCAAGCTAGGCGGAAAAATTCATTGCAAAAGGTGATAAAACAAAAAGGCCGCGAGGTTTTCTCACGGCCTTGGTAAAGTGAAATAATGCTGACTACAGCGTTTGATTGAGTTGGTAGTAACGACCTTGTTGCTCGATAAGCGCTTGGTGGGAACCGTGCTCAACAATTTGACCATTCTCAATTAAGCATACAGCGTCCATCTTATTGAGGTTAACCAAACGGTGGGTGATAAATAGTACCGTTTTGCCTTCAAAGTGCTTGTCAAATAGGGTCATGATTTGCTGCTCTGTCTGTTTGTCTAAACCTTCTGTTGGTTCATCCAGTAGCAAAATCGGCGCGTTATGCAGTAGAGCACGAGCAATACCGATACGACGCTTTTCACCACCAGACAGCTGGCGACCACCGTCACCAAGCCAAGCATCTAAGCCGTTCTTGTCTGCTGTTTCGCCCTCAAGTAATTTACTTAAGCCAACTTTGTGCAATGCGAGACTGATTTCGTCATCGTTTGCATCAGGTTTGGCTAAGATCAGGTTATCGCGCAGCGTGCCATTCAATACGTCAACTCGCTGGCTCACCACGGTGATCGCTTGGCGAAGTTGTGACTCACTCCACTCTTGGATAGGCTTGCCTGCAATCAGCAGTTCGCCCTGATTCACATCCCAGTAGCGAGTCAGCAGTTGCAGTAAGGTTGATTTCCCTGAACCAGTTTGACCTACAATTGCCACGCGTTTCTGTCCAGCAATCGCCAGATTGATCTGTTCAAGTGCAGGGGTGTTGCCGTCAGGATAGGTAAAGCCAACATTACGATATTCAACGCTGAACTCACCAGAGTGGTCAACATTTTGCTCAGGGAATTGCACGTCAGGTTCAGCAAGGATCACTTCGTTCAATCGACGTGCAGAAGTCAACGTTTTTCCAAGGTGTTGGAATGCTCCAGCAATTGGCATCAAGAGTTCGACACTTGCCATCGTCGCAAAAGCAAACAAAGCGATCATAGGATCAGGTTTGCCGCCCGCAACGCCATCTGCAGCAAGCCATAACATCAGCACTAACGTCCAGCCATTTGCCAACATCAGTAGTGCTTGAGCAAGCCCTGAAAAATGCGCATCGAAGAACTGATTCTTAAGTAACTTTTCTTGCGCAGAGTAAATCGCATTGCGGTAACGCTCTTCTGCACCAAACAAAGTGAGTTCGCTGTAACCTTGCAGCCAATCTAGTGTTGTAATACGCAAGTCAGCTTTGTTTTGCGTTAGCTCACTACCATTTCGCTTGCCCAATTTGTAGAACAGAATTGGCCATAGGATCAGCAGAGTGAGTAAGATTGCACCAAGCGTTAAACCTAGAGTTTGGTCAAACCAACACAGAACAGCGGTTAATGCTGCAATGCCAAGCAAGCCAACCACCATAGGGCTAATAAGACGCAGATAAACATGATCCATCGCGTCGATATCAGCAATTAGACGGTTGAGTAGATCCGCATCGCGCAGGTTAGCAACTTTGCCCGGAACCAGCGGAGCGAGCTTCTTAAAGAAGAAAATACGCAAATCAGTCAGCAGCTTAAAGGTAGCGTTGTGGCTAACCACGCGCTCACCCCAACGACCCGCAGTTCGACCCATGGCGAAGCCACGAACAAATGCACCGGGTAGCATGTAGTTAAAGGTTTCACGAGCGATAGTTAAACCTGCCACTGCCGCCGCAGAGAGGAACCACCCGGAAAGGGTTAACAGACCAATAGAAGCGAATAGGGTTAGGAACGCGAGCAACATGCCAAGCGATAGACCAAACCAGTGTTTCTTATACAGTTTTAGATAAGGGATTAAATCACGCATCTAGGCTACCCTCATTTTGTTGCTGTAGTGCTTGGTTGGCGCTGAGCATTTGCTTAAATAAACCTTCACTATTGGCCAGCAAGTCAAACTCGCCAGCTTGTACGATTTGACCATCTTGCATAACCAAAATTTGATTAACGCTTTGCAGCGGCGCAAGTTGGTGGGTAACGATGAGCGCACTCTTATCTTGAATCTGATGATTTAGACCTTGTGTCACCAAACGTTCGCTACGCGCATCCAAACTTGCGGTTGGCTCATCAAGGAGCCAGAACTGACCATTTTGTAGCATTGCTCGCGCCAGTGCTAGGCGCTGTGCTTGCCCAACCGAGAGACCGCCAGAACGATCGGAGATTGGGTAATCTAAGCCGTGTTGATTAACAAATTCAGCGGCAAAAGAGTCTTCAAGCACCGCGGCAATCGCCTGTTCAGAGACATCGTGTTTACCAAGGGTGATGTTTTCACGGATGGTGCCATGCAAAAGTAACGGGTTTTGCCCAACCCAACTGATGTTCTTGCGCCAGTCAGTTAAGTCCAAATTAGAACGTTCAATACCGTTAATGGTGAGTGAACCCTGATAAGGTAAGAAACCGAGTAGCGCATTGACGAGGCTAGTTTTACCCGCGCCACTAGGACCGACCAATGCGGTGGTTTGATGGGCGTTAATTTCAAAGCTAACTGGACCTAGTAGCTTTTTGCCTTCAAGGCTGAAAACTTCTAAATCGCTGGCTTTGACGGTAATTGCGCTGTTATCTGCCAGAGGGGTCGTGCCAGATTTCACTGCCGTCACGTCAGTTTCGAGAAACTCGACGATGCTTTCTGCAGCACCGACAGCTTGCTGTTTGGCGTGATAGAAAGTACCAAGATCGCGCAGCGGTTGGTAAAACTCTGGCGCGAGGATCAAAACAAACATACCAGCAAATAAAGTGACGCCTACGCCGTAGTCACCAAAGTTGAGTTCACCGATAAAGGCAAAACCAAAGTAAACGGCAGTGAGTGCAATCGATATTGAAGTGAAAAATTCGAGCACTGCTGAGGAAAGAAAGGCGATGCGCAGCACTTCCATCGTGCGAGAGCGGAATACCTCTGATGCGCCTTGCATTAATTCCGTTTCTGCTTTGGTTCGGTCAAACAGACGAATGGTGGTCATCGACTGTAAGCGATCATAGAAATGACCTGAGAGTCTTTGCAGAGCCTTGAAGTTTTTCTGACCTGCGTCAGCCGCTTTAATGCCGACAAGTGCCATAAATAGTGGCACGAGCGGGGCGGTGATAAGAAAGATTAAGCCAGCAGCCCAGTTTACTGGGAACACCACCACGAGAATGATAAAAGGGACCAACACCGCCAGTGACATTTGCGGCAAATAACGCGCAAAGAAGTCATGCATCTCTTCCACTTGCTCAAGCAGCAGAGTTGCCCAAGTACCAGCCGGCTTGCCTTTAATATAGGCAGGGCCAAGTTCGCGCAGCTTATCGAGGATAAGTTGGCGAATATAGAGTCGGATTTGTTCACCGCAGCGGTAACCGGCAATTTCACGTCCCCATGAGCATAGAGCGCGAATTGCAACAATGGCTGCGAGACCCAAGAAGTGTCCAACCAGCGTAGATTTGTCGACTTGTTCAATAATTAATTGATGCAGGATCGAAGCGAGCAAAGCTGCCTGCCCCAAAAGCAAAACGCTTGAAAATACACCAAGACCTACCGCAACAAGTAACCAGCGTTTCGCCAGTTTACTTTGTTCACGTAGCCACTTGTTCAAGCTGCGTTGTTTCTTTTTATCCATTATGAAGGCTTACTGCTGTTTTTTTATTTTTGAACTGGGGATTATACAAAAGAAAGCCCCGCGGTAATACCGCAGGGCTTTAGGGATTTAGTGAAAAAATGTGAGTGGACCCGATAGAGCGCTAGATTAAGCCTTATCAGCCAAGCTATCTAAGTAGCGCTCAGCATCCAGTGCCGCCATACAACCGGTACCCGCAGAGGTGATTGCTTGACGGTAGTTATGGTCCATCACATCACCAGCAGCAAAAATGCCTTCGACGCTGGTTTGCGTTGCATTGCCATCTAAACCTGATTTAACAATGATATAGCCATCTTTCATTTCAAGCTGACCATCAAAAATAGCGGTATTTGGCTGGTGACCGATGGCGATGAATGCACCCATCACTTCCAATTCTTCAATCGCGTCAGATTGCGTGTGTTTCAAACGAACGCCAGTGACACCCATGTCATCGCCCACAACTTCTTCTAATGTGCGGTCGGTATGCAAAATAATATTACCGTTTTCGACTTTATCCATTAGGCGTTTAACTAGGATCTTTTCAGCACGGAAACTATCACGGCGGTGAATTAGGTGCACTTCAGAGGCAATGTTCGATAGATACAACGCTTCTTCAACCGCAGTATTACCACCACCAACAACCGCGACTTTTTGATTACGATAGAAGAAACCATCACAAGTTGCACAAGCCGAAACACCGCGACCTTTAAACGCTTCTTCAGACTCTAAGCCTAAGTATTTCGCCGACGCACCGGTAGAGATAATCAATGCATCACAAGTGTATTCACCACTATCACCGAATAAGCGGAAAGGACGCTGACTAAAATCAACTTGGTTGATGTGGTCAAACAGCATTTCAGTTTCAAAACGCTCTGCGTGCTCTTTCATGCGATCCATGAGTGCTGGACCGGTTAGACCTTCAGCATCTCCTGGCCAGTTTTCAACTTCAGTCGTAGTGGTGAGTTGTCCACCTTGCTGCATGCCAGTTACGAGTACTGGTTTGAGGTTGGCACGTGCTGCATAAACAGCCGCAGTATAGCCTGCTGGGCCAGAACCAAGGATTAGTAGGTTGCAGTGTTTTACGTTGCTCATTAGCGCTCCATTAAGCATTTACCCGAGCCACGCCGTTGGCGATGTGGGAATCACTCTAAAAAATATTACTTTCGATTGTATTAGAAATAATGGGGTTTGGAAAAGCACATTCAAGCCAATAAATTTAAATATATCGCAATAAGTTATACCAATATGGTGTTACAGATTTGGCGTTGTTTAAATTGCGCACGCTGTGACGACATAAAATAGCGTTAATTCTTGATACAGATGCCTTCGAATCAGCAGAAAATCATTAACAGTTACATAGCTAAGTGTCTGTAATAGAACAAAATAAAATCATGTGGCAGTGAACTGTGCTACTTTTTCTCAGTAGTAAAAGTCAAAATTGACATCTTTCACTAATAAATTTTTCATACATGAAGTTATGTTTTGAAATTGTGAAAATGATGGTGTTAAATACTATTAACTGTTGATCTGGCGGGATGATTACGCAAAAGTACATGTAAATGGAATGTTAATTTAACTAGAGCGTTTGTATAGTCATTAAGGAGTCGATGATGTTACATAGTCACGAGAACACGTTACAGATTACCAGTCTCAGCGGTGATGCGATCAATCAATTGTCGCCATCGTTTGAATCGCTACCGAAAACGGATCATGCAGATGGTCAGTATCGATTGAGACGTTATTCGGTGATTAAGTTTGTCGATAATCAAGTTGTCGTGACTGGTAAGAATGATTTTGTTCAGTCTGATCAAATCAATCGCTTCCAAGGTAACATCGTTCGTCAGTTTGAACCTTTGCTTGAGTCTACTTTGCTTGGCGAGGGAATGCGCGAATTGTGCCAACTGTTCGTCAATAAGAATGCTTTACCTAATGGTCAAGAAATCGAAATTCATCAGATTCGTATCGCCACCGTTTACGATGAAACTCAAGTTGCGCCAGAAGGCGTACATCAAGACGGTTTTGATCACATCGCTTTGATTGGTATTGGTCGTCGCAATATTGTCGGTGGTGAGATCATGCTCTATAGCGACAGTAATGAAGCACCTTTCTTTCGCAAAGTGTTGCAAAATGGCGAAGTTGCCATGCTCGCTGACAGAGAATTATGGCACAACGCGTGCCCGATACGCGCAGTAGAAAATGGCAAAGAAGGTTATATGGACCTATTCGTACTCACTGCTAAGGAAGGCATCAATGAACTTCACTCCTGAGTTTTCAGTTGATAAGGTGCGGGCTCAATTTAACGCTTTGCATCAGACTCACAATGACTTACCGGTTACTTTTTTCGACGGTCCGGGTGGTTCACAAGTGCCGGAGTCGGTGTTAGAGGCGATGGTGAGTTACCTCAGTCACTTTAACTCTAATCTTGGCGCGCCTTATTTTTCTAGCCAAGTGACGACTGAACTAATGCTGCAAGCACGTCAGTCTTGTCAGGCACTGCTTAATGCTCAAAGCAGTGACTCCATCATCTTTGGTGCCAACATGACATCGTTAACCTTCTCGCTAAGCCGAGCGATTAGTCGCAATTGGCAAGTTGGTGATGAGGTGATTGTGACGGGGTTGGATCATTATGCCAACGTCAGTAGTTGGCAGCAGGCGGCGGAAGATAAGCTGGTGACCGTTAAAGTTGCGCAAGTGAATCCGCATGATGGTAGCTTGGATGTCTCCCATTTGCTGTCATTGATCACGCCTAAGACACGCCTTATCGCGCTGACCTTAGCGTCGAATACAACTGGATCGATCGTGGATGTTGCGGCAGTGGTCGAAGCGGCTAAACAAGTGGGTGCTCAAGTGTATGTTGATGCGGTGCATTATGCGCCACATCACCTCATTGACGTGCAAGCGCTTGGCTGTGATTTTTTGGTTTGTTCAGCCTATAAGTTTTTTGGACCTCATGTGGGCATCGCTTACATGGCACCTAAATGGCTTCAGTCGCTGCACCCATACAAAGTTGAACCTGCCCCTGATTTAGGACCGGCTCGGTTTGAGACGGGGACTCAGAGTTTTGAGGCGCTCGCTGGGTTAGTTGCAACCATTGAGTATCTTGCTCAGTGGGGTGATGGTGGTGAAGACTTACGTACTCGACTGGAACAAAGTTACGCGATTTACAATCAACATGAGACTGAATTAAGCGGTTATTTTTTACAAAGGTTGAGCGCAATGCCAGGAGTCACTTTACTCGGGCGCAGCAGTGCCGACAGCCAAACAAGAACGCCTACTTTCGCTTTAACGTTTGATAACGACTCACCAAGCCAAATAGCAGCCGCGATGGGCGAGCTAAATATTTGCTTAGGTGCGGGGCATTTTTATGCGCTAGGTCTGGTTAGGCAGTTGCAACTTGAAGAGGGCATAGTGCGCATAGGTATGATGCACTACAACACCAAGCAAGAGATTGACCGATTGTTTGATGCACTAGATGTGTTACGGAGGATCTAGTTAGGTAGTGACTATTTACACACAGTTAAGCATCAAATAGATAGAGCCACCGATTGGTGGCTCTATTGTATTTAGCGAGATGAATTACTCGTCGCTCACCGTTACTTCGTAAGAGGTGAATTTACGAACATTGATTACGCCAGTGTCAAAAATTAGGTATTGCCCTTTAATGCCTTGCAATAGACCCGTTACCACCGGATTTTTATCAAAGTTGTGCGAGGTGATCTTTTTCGGGTGCTCCAGTACAGGGTATGCGATAGGAGTAATCGATTCGCTCAGTATCTCAATCGCATCGTCCCCATATTGCTGCTTGATCTCGGCAATTTTATCCGTCACTAATGGCAACAGTTCAGCGAACTTGTCTTCAAGTGCGATAGGTTGACCATCTTCTTTAAGCAGAGTACGCCAATTGGTCTTATCGGCAATATGCTTCGCCAATTCAATTTCGATCAGCCCGGAAATATGACGAGTCTTGACTTTAAAAATCGGTAAACCTTGCGTTGCACCTTGATCAATCCAACGCGTAGGAATCTGCGTGTGACGCGTGATGCCCACTTTAAGGCTCGAGGTGTTTGATAGGTAAACAAAGTGGTCAACCATGCAGTTTTCTTCGCCCCATTGTGGCTCACGGCACGTACCTTGTTCGTAGTGGCAGGTCTCAGGTTTCATGATGCACATGTCACAGCTCGCGAGCTTCTTCATGCAGACAAAACAGTGGCCCTGTGAGTAGCTCTTCTTGGTTTTTTTGCCACATGATTGGCAGAAGATATTGCCAGTATGGGTTAGCGTGATTGATTGCCCGATATAAGGTTTTAAATCAACCAGTTCATCACCGACAGGCAGTTGGTAATGGACTTGGTCATCGAGGCTCGAACGCATTTTGCGCAGTGTACCAGTGATGTTTAATGACATGACTTTGCTCTTATCGTTTTGCTTTATGCTTTATTTGCCAACCACCAATCGTCACATCAAAGCCACCATGTTTCCAGAGATGAATTGCTACTCCGCAAATGACAGCTTGAATAAATGTGAATCATCTTGAGTGATTGATCTGATTATTTTGACTAGCTTATCAAACTTTTTGTCGTATTTCTTTCTGCATACATTGTCCCATCAAAGGGAATCACATCTTTTTTTGCTTCGAATATGAAGTAGGTCTTAAAATTCGGGTAACATTGGTTGAAATTTTGTTGAAAGACTTATAATGGGCTCGCATTCTGTAAAATAAGTAACGCGCGTTCGTGGCGTGTAATTTACGGGTTACAGATATGTCAGTTGGTAAGTGTAAAAAGGTAGCCAGGTAATGGCTGCCACTAAAGAATTAGAGCTTGTAAAATTTAAGTGAGATGCTGAGTGAACTCGATTCATAAGCTGATTTTTGCCTTGTTTGTGGTCACAGTAGTGGCGATTACGTTACATTGGCAATTTGGCGAGAAAAAAATAACTCGAATCAGTCCTAAAGATTTTGTGTTTTTGCCTACGAACGATCAGGTTCAAAAAGGGCATTCGACCAGTGTTATCTTTCCTTTACGAGACGGAGGGATGCAACTTAACTGTCAGTTGAAGCAGAGCCCTGACTATAAATGGCCTTATTGTGGGGTGTCGATTCAGATCGATCAAGATGATACAACCAAAGGGCTTGACCTATCGGATTACCATACAGTTCGACTTGATGTTGATTTTATTCGCTTAGATAGCGAGCAAAAACCGACGCTACGGTTTTATTTACGCAACTATAACCCCGCTTACTCAGATGCCGACAACGAATATACACATAAATACAATGGGTTGGATTATCGCCAAGCGGATTACAGTCAACCTCTAGAGATTCCGTTGCAGAACTTGCAGGTTCTTACTTGGTGGTTGGTTGATAACAAAATCCCAATTGAGCATGCCGGACCAGAGTTCACCAATATCAATCGCATAGAGTTTGCAACAGGCTCAGGTGCAGAAGAAGGCTTATACCAGTTGCGGATCAATAACATCGAGTTTATCGGCTATTACATCCATAAAGAAACGTTGATGTTTGCGCTATTAATGATTTGGGTTGGTTTTGCTATTGTGTTTAGTATTGTTGAAATCCGCACAAGCCGTAACCGTGCGATGGAGGCGGAGAAGCGTCGAGCACATTTAAGTAAATTGAATCGAAAACTTAAAAAGCAAAACATTCAATTTGCCGAGCAAGCGAATCGTGATGCCTTAACTGGAGCAATGAATCGTCATTCTGTACGCGAATGGTTAGATGGGCAATTCAATAGCTATATAAAACCGACGGATCAACTCTCGGTGATTTACCTCGATATAGACCACTTTAAGGTCGTTAATGACGAGTTTGGTCATAAAATGGGAGATGACATACTGCGTGAATTCACTATGGTTATCATGTCTGAATTACGTGTAACAGACCGCTTGGTGCGTTGGGGTGGCGAAGAGTTTGTGGTGTTTTGTCCTACCACGACACTGAAACAAGCTTACATGTTGGCTGAGCGTTTGAGACAGAAAATCGAATTGTACCAATGGATGCACGGGCAAGTGCTCACCGCCAGCCTTGGTGTTGCTCAAATGGGGGATGAAACCCCGCAAGAGATGGTCACAAGAGCTGACGAGTTGCTTTACCATGCGAAACGTAGCGGTCGAAATCGCGTTGAAGTGGCCGGGCTTGATACTAGAGAGCCTGCATTTTAGTTTCAATTGGCGGCTCTGATGAGTCGCTTACTGTTTGCTCAACGTTTTGCTCAACGTTGTTAATTGGTTCTTTTGGTCCGAGGAATTTAGGCTTTGCACGGGTAATGTAGAGATCTAATACTGCTTTCGCTCGGGCAAATACTTCTCTTATTCTCACTTTGTAACCCGAATGTTTCGTGGGACCTGATACCGCCAGGCACTTGGCTTGTATATCGTGAAAATTGGCGATAAACAGTGCACGCTCACAATGAAATTGTTGCGAGATGATTAAAAAATTATCGGTATCAAAGATCTCTTTCGCTCTGATCACCGAATCTAAGGTTCGAAAGCCGGCATAATCAAGAAAAATACGTTCTTCAGGTACATCTGCGCGCAGCAAATCCCGCTTCATTGTCCAAGGTTCGTTGTATGAGCGGTGGGCATTGTCGCCACTGAGCAAAAAGTTGGCGATTTTATCTTGCTTGTACAGCTCTATTGCCGCATCAATTCGATGCAGATAATACTCATTTAGAACTTTGCCTAAATACTTACTGGTGCCGAGTACTACAGCGACATTATGCGGCTGTACTTCATCGACAGAAAAGTAAAGTTGATCTTGGGTTTGAATACTTACCCAGCGATCGATTGCAATGAGAGTCACCCCAGCTAGAAGAGTGACAACTAGAGCATACTTGCATGCTTTAGCTACAAACTTGAAGTATCGATGTGATGAATGGTGTTGAAAAATATTACGCACTAAATCTGTCTATTCCTTTGAGCCCACAAACCGATGGCTATAAAACAGCTGGTCACAATCACAAACATCATGCCATAGGGCAGTTGGTTGAGTGTCCGAGTGAGGTAAGGGGTTGCTTTCACTATGATTAAGCCGTATCCAAACGCATTTATCAATATGAATACGAAAGTTCTGACAACAAAGTTTTGTGATTTTAGCAATCTTCTAAGGCTAGCATTGATCTCGCCACCTAACATGACTAAACAACAAGCAATTAATGCGGTAGATATCTCACTTAGGTAACTGGCGATATAGCGCCCGGCAGGGTCGAAAAACTCCAACATAATTCCTCCAATGAAAAAGCCCCAAAAGATTGGGGCTTTGTGAAGTGTTTTTCAGTTTAGAACGCGGTACGTTTGTAGCGACGGTATACTGGCTGCCAGAAGTAAGCTTCGATGGCTTCTTCTAGTGCTTCGTCGGTAATTTCTTGCGCGACGCCTTGTTCGATAGCCTTTTTACCCACTGCAAATGCGATTTTTTTAGACACCGTATGGATGGCTTCTAAAGGTGGCAGTAGTGCACCTTGACCGTTAATTGCTAATGGCGAGCAAGTGGCTAGTGCTCGGCTTGATTCTTGAAGCATCTCATCCGTTACGCGGCGAGCAGAAACCGCTAAAACACCTAAACCAATACCCGGGAAGATGTAGCTGTTGTTACACTGAGCAATTGGGTATGTTTTACCATCGTGCACTACAGGATCAAATGGGCTGCCTGTTGCAACCAATGCTTCACCGTTAGTCCAACGAATGATGTCGTTTGGTGTCGCTTCAACACGGCTAGTTGGGTTTGATAGTGGGAAGATAATTGGGCGAGCGCAGTGTTTGTGCATCTCTTTAATTACTTCCTTACTAAATAGACCCGGCGCACCAGATACACCAATAAGTACGGTTGGTTTAGCATTTGCCATTACGTCAAGCAGTGAGAAGCCGTTGCCTTCGTTTGGCCATTCTGCCGTGTGTTCTGCTTTTTGAACCAGCTTCTGTTGGAAGTCGAGTAGATTTGGCATGCCTTCTTGCAGCAGACCCCAACGATCAACCATGTAAACTTGTGAGCGCGCTTGCTGATCAGAGATACCTTCCGAGACCATTTGCGCGATAATCGCTTCAGCAATACCACAACCAGCAGAGCCAGCGCCTAGGAATGTCACGCGTTGCTCAGACAGTTTGCTTCCCGCCGCTTGGCAAGCTGCTAGTAGCGAACCAACGGTTACTGCGGCAGTGCCTTGGATATCGTCGTTGAAGCAGCAGATGCGATCTTTGTAGCGTTCTAGTAGCGGCATTGCGTTTTTCTGCGCAAAGTCCTCGAACTGAATTAGCGCGTCAGGCCAGCGACGTTGCACTGATTGAATGAACTCTTCCACAAACGCATCATAATCTTGACCAGTGATACGTGGATGACGCCAGCCCATGTACATCGGATCAGCCAGACGTTGTGGGTTGTTAGTACCTACATCTAAGACGATTGGCAGTGTGTATGCAGGGCTAATACCACCACAAGCGGTGTATAGTGCCAGTTTACCAATTGGAATACCCATGCCACCGATACCTTGGTCACCCAGACCAAGAATACGCTCGCCATCCGTTACCACGATAACTTTTACGTTATGGTTTGAAGCATTATTTAAGATGTCATCCATGCGTTCACGATTGGCGTACGACACAAACAAACCGCGTCCACGACGGTAGATGTTTGAGAAGTTTTCACATGCGGCACCTACAGTCGGAGTGTAGATGATTGGCATCATTTCAGAAATATGATTCTGAACTAAACGATAAAACAGTGTCTCGTTGGTATCTTGAATATTGCGCAGGTAGATATGCTTATCCATATCATTTTCAAAGCTGCGATATTGTTGATACGCACGCTCAACTTGCTCTTGAATGGTTTCAGTTGTTTCAGGTAGCAAGCCTTCAAGGTTAAAGGAAATACGCTCTTCAGCAGAGAAGGCACTGCCTTTGTTAAGTAGAGGTGTACTTAGAAGCGCAGGACCTGCGAAAGGGATATAGAGTGGACGTTTATCGTTATACATTGAGAACCTATAGTCGAGAACGAAACGGAGTTGAGCGGGAGTCGCTAATTCGCTCAGCTTTACTGAGATAGAACGAGTTATTGTGCTGTATTGTAAACTGGGAATGAATCAGTAACAAGGAGCGAAACCCAGAGTGAGAACTTAATACGGTTACTGTTATAATCTCCATTAAATTCATAAAATTCACGCGATTATGACCACATTACCCATCGATCCACTGAAACACACCTTTACTGAGCGCCTAAAAAGCAACCACCTTGTCGTTGAGGCTGAAACGGGCTCAGGCAAATCAACCCGATTGCCTCTTTGGGCGAGCGAACAAGGACGCGTTTTGGTGGTTGAGCCGCGCAGAATTGCCTGTACTTCTTTGGCGGAGTATTTAGCCGAGCTGAGAGGTGAGAAGGTCGGTGAATCGATAGGTTACGCAATCAAGCTTGAGACCAGATTTAGTGACGACAGCCAAGTGGTGTTTGTTACGCCGGGTGTGGCACTACGGTGGTATGCGGAAGATCGCCTCAGTGCGTTTGATATCGTTATTGTTGATGAGTTTCATGAGCGCCGTTGGGATAGTGATTTGCTGGTGGCGTTGTTCAAGCGACATCAACAACATCGCATCGTATTGACGTCTGCGACCATCGAAGGCGAAAAGTTGGCTCGTTATTTAGGTGCAGAGAGACTGCAAGCCGAGGGGCGAACCTACCAAGTGTTTATCTCGCATCAGGCGAAGGACTCGCGTCAGTTGCCCGATATTCGTCACCTCGAGCAGCGCATCAAAGTTGAAGTGCTGCGTGAGCTAGAATCGGCAAGTGGCGATATTCTAGTTTTCTTGCCTGGGCGCAAAGAGATAAGCCAATGCGCGCAAATGTTAGCAGGTATTGAGGGGGTTGTGATTGCGCCGCTTCATGCGTCAGTGAGTGATAAACAGCGCGAAATTGCTCTCAATCCTCAACCGCAAATCAAAGTGGTGTTGGCAACCAATGTTGCGGAAACTTCTTTGACCATTCCAAATATTGCGGTAGTGATTGATTCTGGTTTGGAGCGCCGTACAGAGCAGCGCAACGGAAGAACCACGCTAAGTCTTAAGCACATTTCACAAGCGAGCGCTAAACAGCGTGCAGGTCGTGCTGGGCGCGTGATGGATGGTCATTGTATTCGCCTGTATGGAGAGCATGCCGCCTTGATTAGTGTGACGCCACCAGAGATGTTTCGCGAGTCTTTGACGGAGGCGATGCTTGCTTCAGCAAGTTGTAATGAACCTTTACAGGGTTTGGATTTTCTTGATCCACTGCCAGAGAAATCTCTTGCTCAAGCACAGCAGTTGTTGCAAGGAATGCAAGCGATAGATAGCGATGGTCTGGCAACCGAACATGGGCGCGTGATTTCTCCTTTACCGATAGATGCATTACTCGCAGACTTGGTTACGCGAATGCCGACTCGTGCCTTACAAGAGGCGATGATTGATTATACCGCCGTGCTTGCGACACCGACTAAACTCTATCGTGTCACTGGTGATGAAGAGCAACTTGAGCAATTGGCGCAAGAGGAAAATAAGGGGTGTGATGGTCAGATAGCGGTCGCTATTTTGCGCGGAAAATCCTTTCCTGCTATTACCGTCGATCAGGATGCGTTAGCTGAGGCGAGGGGGCTTGCGGAGCAGATGCGCGAGATATTTGAACTGCCGATGTTGGAAGTCGCATCGCGCTACGATCATCGCCAATGGGTAGAGGCAATTGCACGATTGCATCCTGAATTAGTCTTTGTGCGTCGCTCTAAACGTAAAGAGGCAATGGGCAATGGTGTCATGGAAGTGACGCTAGGACGAGACAGTCGCTTACCAAGCTCTGTAGAAGCCGCATTGGTGTTGGATACGCACAGCTTACCTGGGCGTGGAGTTAAACAAACCTTAACGCTGGCGACAGAGATAATGCCGCTTGATTTTCAATTGCTCGAGTCGTTATCAATGGGTGATTGGCAACAAGGTGAGACGCTTATCGAGCAAGAAGGTACCTTTGTTGAAATGAAGCTAGTCTATGCTGGGCGAATCATCGCGAAAGATAAACGGGTTGCCGAGGGGGCATTAGCGCTCCAGCCTATGCTTGAAGCGGTACGGTCTGAGACTAAGCTGGCGGGGTTATATCCGCAACGAAAAGCCGAGATTGACCACTGGCGCATCTATGTAGAGATGGGATTAGCCGATTGTAGCGATCATCAAGAGATCACCTTTGATAAGTGGTTCAGTGAGCAGCTGGAATTATTGGAGTTGCATGATCTTGATGAACTAGATTTGTTTAGTGCTGAAGACTTTGTGTTTGAGGGCATTCCATATTGGCAATATGGAGACTTTGCCGAGCAATACCCATTTCTACTACAACTGGGCGATCTCAATCTGGAGGTTGAATATTATCCTAAACGTAAGCTGATTTATGTCGTTTATCGCGATGGTTTACGTAAAGGGGATCCTAAACGTTGGGAACTGCCAAGATGGCAAGGTTGGAAGATTCAATATAAAAAAGCCAGTCGCATTATCGATGTTCGGTGATTTTTGTCGTAATGATTAAGTTTTTCAATGATTTATTTTGGTGATATAAATATTACGCAACTGGTTTTGTATATCGCAAATTTGTATTTTGATTGTTACGTTCTTGGTTTTTATATGCCTTTTTGAATGGCATAAAAGGCATAAAAGACCGATGTTCTATATCCTATTGATCTATTACGCATCTTGACAGATATTTAATGCACTTGTTGCCTGATCTACGGGAGATGATATGGAACATCAAGGCAAGGCAAGTGTGGTTTTTGACTATACCTCATTCTTAGGTGAGGCTTACAGCAAGAAATGGACGTTTCTTGAGGCGATAAGCACGATTTCACCTGTTTTCAGTATTGCTTGGAAAGACACGGTTCAACAATCGTGGACACCGGAAGAGCGGTTAAAAAATCAAGCGATGAAGTCTCTTTCTGCAAGTCGCAGCGATGAGTCAAATATCCACACACTTCTAGAGCTCGCAAAGTCACAAGGTATTCACGAATTGCGCTTGGTTATGCCCTATGAGCTAGACCGAGAGCAACTAGAACGAATCCAACAACGATTAGAAGTGGATATCCAGAGTTTGGAGCAGGATGAATTGATGGTGACGCTATAGTGGTTTAAGTTTGATAAAACAACCTTAGAGTATTGTTGTGTCGTTGCTCTTTTTATCCAAAAGAAAAGCCAGCTAGGAAGCTGGCTTTTTCTTATTTAGAAATTGAATAGCATTACAGTACTGCGGCAATACCTTGGCAAAGCGGCAGCATGTTTGCTTTAGTCATACCAGCAACACTGATACGACCTGAACCGACAATGTAAATACCGAACTCATCTTTTAGGCGAGTCACTTGTTCTTTCGTTAGACCAGAGAATGAGAACATACCGTTTTGGCGCTCGATAAAGCTAAAGTCTGCATCAACACCTTGCTCTTTCAGAGTTGCAACAAACAGTTCGCGCATCTCTTGAATACGGTCGCGCATCTCTTTTACTTCTGCTTCCCACTCTGCTCTTAGATCGGCATCGTTAAGGATGTAGTTTACAACAGCAGCGCCGTGTGCTGGTGGATTCGAGTAGATAGAACGGATGATCGCTTTTACTTGTGAAAAGGCTGTCGTAGCCACATCTGCAGACTCGCCCACGAGTGTAAATGCACCGACACGCTCATTATACAGACCGAAGTTTTTCGAGAATGAACTCGCAACTAAAATTTCTTTATTGTATTTAGCGAAAGTACGCAGACCTGCTGCATCTTCCTCTACACCAGAACCGAAGCCTTGATATGCGAAATCAAACAGCGGCAGTAGTTTTTTCTCGGCTACAAGTTTTGCAAGTACTTCCCACTCTTCAGCTGTTGGATCGATACCCGTTGGGTTATGACAACAGCCGTGCAGTAGTACGATGTCGCCAGCGTCCGCTTTTTCTAGGTCAGCAACCATTGCTGCGAAATCCTTATCCTTAGTTTCCGCGTTGTAGTAGCTGTATTGTGCTGTTTCAAGACCAGCAGCAGTGAATACACCGATGTGGTTAGCCCATGTCGGGTTACTGATCCAGATTTTAACGTCGCCTAATTGGCGTTTAATGAATTCGCCTGCTACGCGAAGTGCACCAGTACCGCCCGGTGCTTGTGCTGTTTTTGCACGCTTTTCAGCAACGATTTCAGCATCGTTACCAAATAGTAGTTTTTGTACAGCTAGACCGTATTCAGCCGTACCTTCGATTGTTAGGTAAGACTTGGTCTTCTCAGTTTCAACAAGAGCTGCTTCAGCTTTCTTTACTGTCGCAAGAACTGGCGTTTCGCCTTGTTCATTTTTATAAATACCGACGCCAAGGTTAATTTTTTCAGCGCGCGGGTCCTTTTTAAACTCTTCCGTAAGACCGAGGATAGGGTCAGCTGGTGCAGCAACTACTTTTTCAAACATAATCGTCATCCATGTTAATCGAAGGGGGATAATGTGTAACTTGAATATTTATACCTGTATGCTGCACAAGAGACAACACTAAATGGGTAGAAACTAGAAATTTTATTCACTATTAGTCAAAGTGACGCCAATTCAATGGCTTTCATCAAGCAATCGTTTGGTTAATTTGCTGTTTTAACCCGAGATAAGCACAAAGTAATAGAACATTCTCGTTTTGAAATAAAAGCGCAAAAGTCGTCATAAGCCCTTATGTCATAAAGGTGTTATGTCCGGGCTATATTGGAAGAAAGTAACGAAGGGGCTGATAAGTGCTGTTTTTGAGTTGGCTTAATAACAATTGAGGCTGAAGGGGAGTTTGCTTAAGTAAAACGACCAAAACCGGGTAGGTTTCGGTCGTTACAATGTTACTTTTTCAGTTCAATTTGCGATTCATGCGCTTGGGTTTCAAAGTCAGGGTTATTTGACATTGCTTTGGTCGCCCAGTTGTTGAGATCAGCTAAGATGGCATTGAGTGCATGCTTTTTGGTGACTGTTTCGTTGTGGGGTACTTCGATTTCTGCTTTTGGATGGTGACCAGTTGCTTCTTGTGCGATATGAAGCCAGTCAGGATGCCAGTAATAAGGTTGTCCTGAAGGGGTTGTCCATGTGTGGACGCCGTTTGATTCACCTTTGTATTGAATATCGTCTTCGTTGTATTTTTTCATTATTTTGTCGCTTACTGGTTTGCTTGAGGTAGTTCACTCTTATTGTGTAAATCTATCACATATACGCAAAAATAATGTGATGCCAACCGTTTTGGTGGGCATCGTATTGAGAATTAGTTACTGATCGTTGAGGTGTTCGACGATGGCTTGTTTGGCATGCTCTGCTGTCGCAGTTTCTCCATCCGGGATGTTGAGTTGTTTTTTAGGATGGAGCCCCATGGCATCTTCTGCGATATGTAGCCATTCAGGGTGCCAGTAGTATGGATTATCACCGCCTGGATGGTTCCAGCTATGCACCCCTTGGTGTACGCCATTGTATGACAAGTCGTCCATAGTAAATTGTTTCATCATAGCCTCCGGAATAATGTGCGCGAATCTCTTAACCAATTATGGAATATAAATTGTGCCTTTGCGCTTCATGTCTGCAAACCTAGGTATTCTTGTTGAACCTAGCACCTTGAGGTTACTTGGATATATAACCAATTGCGGCAATTTACTTTTCATTATTGGTCGCAAAGTGAACAGGATTGAAAAGAAGTCATGGATAATCGTGAAAAATGGGCAAGATAATTGTTGATAGATAGGCTTTATTCGCAATTTAGTGGCGAAAGAGATGAAAAAGAGTGTTTATCAGCTATTTTTTGCTTAAAAAAAGACCTCCACTTGGGAGGTCTTAATATATGTTCTGACTTGCTAATAAGTGATTAGAAGTTTGCAGAGCGTGGTGTACGTGGGAATGGGATCACGTCACGAACGTTGCCCATACCTGTTACGTAAGACACTAGGCGCTCGAAGCCTAAGCCAAAACCAGCGTGTGGTACCGTGCCGTATTTACGTAGATCGCGGTACCAGTTCATGTGCTCAGGGTCGATACCCACTTCACGCATACGTGCATCTAGGATCTCTAGACGTTCTTCACGTTGAGAACCACCGATGATTTCACCGATGCCTGGTGCTAGAACGTCCATTGCCGCTACTGTTTTACCGTCATCGTTCGCACGCATGTAGAATGCTTTGATGTCTTTCGGGTAGTTCTTAACGATTACTGGCGCTTTGAAGTGTTCTTCTGCTAGGTAACGTTCATGCTCAGAAGACATGTCGATACCCCATTCAACAGGGAACTCGAACTCACGACCTGAATCAAGAAGGATCTGGATTGCGTCAGTGTAGTCAACTTGTGCAAAGTCAGAAGATACAAACTGCTCTAGACGAGTGATTGCTTCTTTATCGATGCGTTGAGCAAAGAACTCAAGGTCATCGCGGCATTCTGCTAGTACAGCATTGAATACAAATTTCAGCATGTCTTCCGCAAGTTTTGCTACGTCATCTAGTTCTGCGAACGCAACTTCAGGTTCAACCATCCAGAATTCCGCTAGGTGGCGGCTGGTGTTTGAGTTTTCAGCACGGAAAGTTGGACCGAACGTGTAAACTTTGCTTAGTGCACAAGCGTAAGCTTCTGCGTTTAGCTGACCAGATACTGTTAGGAACGTTTCTTTACCGAAGAAATCTTCGTTGTAATCTACTTTGCCTTCTTCAGTGCGAGGTAGGTTTTCCATGTCTAGCGTTGATACGCGGAACATTTCACCAGCACCTTCTGCGTCAGAAGCAGTGATTAGAGGAGCAGAAACCCAGAAGTAGCCTTGCTCGTGGTAGAAACGGTGAATCGCTTGCGATAGACAGTTACGAACACGTGCTACCGCACCCATTACGTTAGTACGTGGACGTAGGTGAGCGACTTCACGTAGGTACTCAATAGAGTGACGAGTTTTCGCCATTGGGTAAGTATCAGCATCTTCAACCCAGCCTACAACTTTAACTTCAGTTGCTGCAAGCTCAAACGCTTGACCAGCCGCAGGTGAATCCACAATCTTACCAGTTACTTCAACAGAGCAGCCAGTCGTTAGCTTTAGCACTTCGTCGTTGTAATTATTAAGATTATTAGGGACCACGGCCTGAATCGGGTCGAAACAAGAGCCGTCATAGATGGCAAGGAAAGAAATTCCAGCTTTGGAATCACGACGCGAACGGATCCAGCCGCGAACAGTTACTTCACTGTCTACTGCTAGCTTACCGCTCAGTACGTCTTTTACAGGCGCGTAAGTCATGTTAACAATAATCTCCATTGAGGATTAGGGTAAAAATTGAACCCAAGGTTTAAGCGATGAATTTTCAGTTGGTTTGACTGATATTTCGCCAAAACATTGGGTTGTCATTACTTTTTCATCGAATGAACATATTACCTGTCAATTCGATTGCTTCAACCTTTATTATCGTTTTAGACCCGATAAATACGCTATTTTTTTATATGATTGCGGTGTCCTAACGAAAATTGGTTAATAAGTTGTTCAAGACGATCGGACAACTGCTCTAAGTCTAGGCTAATGTCACGAGTATGTGAGGCAAATTGTGACGTATCATCTGCGTGTGCGGTAATGGTATCCACTTTGCCTTGAATGTGGTGACTCACAGAGGAAGTGGTTTGAGTTTGCTGCTGAATTTCACGCGTGTGTTCAAGGACTTGGTGCATTTCACCAACAATAGCGTGCATAGCTGAAGAGAGATTTTCAATGTCCTCTGAACGCTGATGGGCTTGAGTGCTTACTTGATCCACAGAAGAGAGCGATTCTTGGCTGCCTTGCTGGAATTGTTCGATGATGTTTTCAATGCTGTTAGTCGCTTCTGCCGTGCGAGCAGCAAGATTACGAACTTCTTCAGCGACTACGGCAAATCCTCGGCCTTGTTCCCCAGCGCGAGCAGCCTCGATTGCTGCGTTAAGTGCGAGTAGGTTGGTTTGTTCTGCGATACTACTGATCACCTCGAGGATAGAAGAAACTTCACTGGTTTGGTCATTCAATGATGTGATTTTTGCTTTGACGTTATCAATTGAACCAACCAATTGTTTAATATCTTCACTCACGTTGTGGGCACTCGTGGCGCTTTGAGTGACCACTTCTACGGTGTGATTGACCAATGCGGTTGCGTCTTGCGTCGCTTGATCGGTTTGCGATTGTTGTTCAAGCATGTTGATGATGTTGCTCTGAACATCATTGGTTTCTACTTGCTGATTGTTGGCTGCTAGATCGGTTGATTTGGCGACTTCCGTTAGTCGGCTGGCAGAACTTGATAACGTGTGACTGGTTTGCTGGACGTTATGCAGGCTGTCACTAACTGTGTCCATAAATGAGTTAATGGAGTTTGTTAGTAGCCCAATTTCGTCGGTCTGTTTGGTTTGCAGGCGACCAGATAAATCTTTCGATTCAGAGAGCTGAAACATGAATTTAGACGCAGTTTGTAGAGGAGTGACCACAATCTTGCGTGTAAACACCATGGTAAAGACAAAACCGATGAACATGATCGATGACATAATTGCCACAGCGATCATCGCTTGCTTACTGACCATCGAGTTAACGTGGTTCATATTGTATTCGAGGCGAATCGCGCCCAACACCTCGCCTTCAGGCGCTGCATGGCATCCAACACAGTTAGTGCCTCGATAGTTGAGACTAGACTTCATTGGTAGTGCGACAACTAATCCATTGCCCCAATCCGCTTTGATCGGCTCTATAACTAATTCACCAGCGAGTGCTCTGCTGTCAATATCGTCAGTCGGTGCTTGATTTGCGCTGCCAGGACCATAAATCTTGTTGACTGCTTCGGCTCTCAATACTTTAACGTCTTCAATTCCATCTTGTGCGAGTGCTTTTTCGCGTAAGGTTTCTTTTTGCGACATGGTGCCCGTTAACATCATCATGTTTAAGCTATCGAAATAGTTGCTAGCTTTGTCGTGTAATTGTTCGCTTAACACGTCATGAATAAGCTGTTTTTGTTGCTGATATTGATAGGCAGTGGATACAGCTAGAACACAACCAAACACGAGCACTAGTGCGACGAGCAGTTTAAAAGTAATTGAAGAGCGCATATTGACTTACTTTTTATTGGAATAGATATGGCAAGTTTATTGAGGTATGAACACAGTTGTTACAATAAGGTAGTTTAATTGTGACCTTATACAAAGTGGGGGTTTTGTAATTGTGACGTATATTGGTTGTGGTCATAATGTTGACACTATGACATTTATACGACGCATATTAAGTTTTATGCGTAAAATAATGCAAAATGTTTAAATGTGAGATAGGCGCCAAACTGGAGCTTAGGCGCGAACTTGGTTAGTATGGGCGGCTCATTGCTAGTATAGGTAAGTAAAATGAAAACCGAGTTGTACAAAGAGTTTATGTTTGAAGCAGCCCATCATCTGCCAAATGTGCCAGAAGGGCACAAATGCGGTCGCTTACATGGACACTCATTTTTAGTTCGCCTTTACGTTGAAGGAGAGGTGGACCCACATACTGGCTGGGTAGTCGATTTCGCGGAAATAAAGGCTGCATTTAAACCAATTTATGACCGATTGGATCACTATTACCTTAATGATATTGAGGGTCTAGAAAACCCGACTAGTGAAGTTCTGGCGAAATGGATTTGGCAACAATTGAAACCATCGTTGCCATTACTGAGTAAGGTGGAAATTAAAGAAACGTGTACTGCCGGTTGTATCTATCGCGGCGAATAACCTATCGAAACACTCCTAAGCCTTATAGATAGCGAGTTGTAAATTGAACTCGCTGTCTATAGCTTGTGGCGCATGATGCGCTCTTTTCCGTTTTTACCAAAGAACAGTTTCGCTTCTTCACTAAACCCCAACGTTGTGAAAAATTGCTGAGACGCGGTGTCGTTAGCAGGTAAGGTCACACAGATTGAGTCGCTACTTGAATCTATGGCATTAGCGTAAACAAGTAATTTGTTGATGGCTTCGCGCCCATGACCTTGTTTTTGATGATGTTTGTCTAACACGATGTATTTTAAGCCAAGCTCATGTCGACGTGAAAAAGTGGCATAGTGAGAAAATGATTTGTCCACCACCATATAGCCCACAGGGTGATGTTCCGCATAAAGCGTCAGGATGACTTCATACTTAGAGCGATTGTGATAGATCTGTTCAAAGGGTAGGTGAAGTGCTTTTTGTTCAGGGAACACTTCTAGCTGCATTAAACTGGCAAAGTCCTTTAACTTGGCTGGTTTGATTGCAATCATATGGCCTCATTTATATAACGAAGTTTGCTGGATACCTGAAAGTTTTGCAGAGCGACGGGAAATTGCAGCTACAAAAATGGCGACCTGAAAAGTCGCCATTGTATCGTCAACTTTATCAATACAATAGGTGTTGATTGATATTTTGACTAAAGATCACTTTAAAGTTAGCAGATAACTTTAATCGCTAGACCACCTTGAGAAGTCTCACGGTATTTAGCGTTCATGTCTTTACCTGTTTCTAGCATTGTTTCGATAACTTTGTCTAGAGATACAGTTGGTGCAGATGAACGGCGAAGTGCCATGCGCGTTGAGTTGATTGCTTTAACTGCAGCAATACCGTTACGCTCGATACATGGTACTTGAACCTGACCAGCAACTGGGTCACAAGTTAGACCTAGGTTGTGTTCCATTGCGATTTCTGCAGCCATACATACTTGCTCTGGGCTACCGCCCATAAGCTCAGCAAGACCAGCAGCGGCCATAGAACATGCCACGCCAACTTCGCCCTGACAGCCTACTTCAGCACCAGAGATAGATGCGTTACGCTTGTAAAGACCGCCGATCGCGCCTGAAGCTGCGAAGTAACGGATGTAATCTTTTTCAGTTACGGTTTGGATGAACTTGTCGTAGTACGCTAGAACAGCAGGGATGATACCACACGCACCGTTAGTTGGAGCCGTTACCACACGACCGCCTGCAGCGTTTTCTTCGTTAACAGCGAAAGCAAACATGTTTACCCAGTCTACAACTGCCATTGGATCGTTAGAGGTTTTCTCTGACGTTAGTAGCTGTTGACGAAGTGCTGCTGCACGACGAGGTACACGTAGTGGACCAGGCAGAATACCTTCAGTATTCATACCGCGATCCATACCTTCGCGCATTGTTTTCCAAATGTTCGCAAAGTATGTACGTGACTCTTCATCAGAGTGAAGAGCCGCTTGGTTCTTCATTACTAGGGTACTGATAGAAAGACCGTGTTCTTTACACTGGTTTACTAGCTCTTCAGCAGTAGTGAACGTGTAAGGAACTTTGATTGGGTTCTCTTCTTCTTTACCGAAGTTCTCTTCATCGACGATGAAACCACCACCGATTGAGTAATAAGTCTTAGAGTATGCTACTTCGTCATCAATCCACGCGTGGATTTGCATGCCGTTTTCGTGTAGCGATAAGTTAGTAGTATGGAAGTTCATACCACCATCTTTAGGGAACGATACTGTGTGACAGTGCATGCCAACAGGAAGGCGCTCAGTTTCTTCTACGCGAGCAATAAAGCCCGGGATAGAGTCGATATCTACTTTTTCAGGGGTATTGCCAGCAAGACCCATGATGATTGCGATATCTGTGTGGTGACCTTTCCCTGTCAGTGATAGTGATCCATAAACGTCAACGGTGATTTTAGTGATGTCGCGCAATTTTCCCATTGAACGAAGATCATCAATAAATTCTTTACCCGCTTTCATTGGACCAACAGTGTGTGAGCTAGAAGGACCAACGCCGATTTTATAGATGTCAAAAACACTAATCATATCGATTACCTCATAAGTAAGCCTCCCATCTGAGGGGAGGCTTAATTTCGTTATACTTTTTTTGCTTTAGCTACCAGTTGTTAGGGCTGGTAATTAAAGAGCGCCGTAGATTACAGAAGTAATCGCTGCAAGACCACAGATAACTGTGAAAAGCTGTACAGGTGCTGAAGTTTTGTACTTAGCCATTGCTGGTACTTTGTGCATCGCGAATACAGGTAGGATGAACAGGATAGCCGCAATCATTGGTGCGCCCATTGTTTCAATCATGCCTAGGATGCTTGGGTTAACAATTGCAACAATCCAAGTAGTGATAACGATGAATAGTAGTGAGCCTTTCTCGATCTTGCTTACAGGAGTAGAAGAACGAGACTTGATTAGGCCTACTAGACCTTCGTGAGCACCTAGGAAGTGGCCGAAGTAGCTAGAAGTAATCGCAGCGAAAGCAACAACAGGACCCATGTAAGAGATGATTGGGTTGTCGTGTACGTTTGCTAGGTAAGATAGTACAGAGATGTTTTGCTCTTGTGCCATTGCTAACTGCTCTGGAGATAGAGACAGTACAACAGAGAATACGAAGAACATAACGAAGCCCATTAGCATCATCGCTGCACCACCAGTGATAGCGTCAGTTTTCTTAACTGCGTCGTCACCGAAGTTCATGCGTTGTTCTTTAGAGAACTGAGAGATAACTGGGCTGTGGTTGAATGAGAATACGATGATTGGAATTGCTAGCCAAACAACTACAGGCATAGTGCTGAAGTCTGGTGCTACTTCAATCATTGACGTGTTCCAGTCAGGGATTAGGAATACAGATAGCGCTAGTAGGATGAATACTAGAGGGTAAACCATTGCTGAAGTTGCTTTCAGCATTAGTTCTTTACCGAAAATTACACCCGCTGTCATCGCTAGGATAAGTGCGCCAGAAAGTAATGGACGAGGAAGTGATTCCATACCCATTTGGTTAACTAGGAAAGAGTCAACCGTGTTTGTGATACCTACACTGTAAATAAGAACGATAGGGTAAATAGCGAAGAAGTAAGCGAAAGTGATTAGGTTCGCGCCAGTTTTACCGAAGTGTTCTTCTACTGTGTCAGTGATGTCCGCTTCTGGGTTCTTTGCAGAAAGAACGAAACGAGCTAGAGATTTGTGTGCAAACCAAGTCATTGGTGCAGCAATTAGAGCAAGAGCAACTAGAGGCCAGAAACCGCCAGCACCCGCTTTAATTGGAAGGAATAGTACACCAGCACCTACAGCAGTACCGAATAGCGATAGACACCAAGTGAAGTCTTTGTAAGTAAACTTACTAGACGATTTCTCAGCCGCAGCTGAAGTAGTAGTAGAGTTCATATTTGGGATACTCATTTTTTGGGAACAGGAAATAAGTCGGGTGCAATTCTGCAAGAAAGAATTACATAAAAACTAGATCTAAATCATAAAATGATGGGGATGCGCTTATGATATTCCAAAAAGGAGTTTTTTGTCACGAAAATGACGTGCTACACGTGATTTATCTTAATGCCTCGGATTAGAAAAACTAATCAACTTGATAACCTGTATTTATTTTGTCCATAGCAAACGTTTGCCGAAAAGGTCTTTTTAAACCGTATAAAATTCTAAAAAAAGAGAAAATTCGCGAAGTGAATTAATTTTGTACTAGGTGGGCTTGTAGCGCTTGAATAATTTGTGCTGTCATCCCCCAAATGAAGTGACGACCGTAGTTAATACCGAATACGCGGTGTGTCTGTTGGTTGACAAAAAATGTACTACTTTGAAGTTGTTGTGGATCTAAAATAACCTCAACCGGCACCTCAAAAACCTCATCAACTTCATTTTTGTCGATGGTGGTCTGATAGTTCGGATGGATGAATGCCAGGTAGGGAGTGACAGAAAAACGGCTAATGGTTGGTAATTCCACCATTTGACCGAAAATTTCAATTTGATGCTCAAAAATACCAATCTCTTCTTCAGTCTCACGTAAAGCGGTGTGAGCTAAAGTGATATCGGAGCTTTCTTGTTTGCCTCCGGGAAAACTGACTTGCCCCGGATGGTGTTTTAAATGGCTTGCTCGTTTAGTAAATAGCACATGTAAGCCTTGTTTTCGCTCAACAAAACCAATTAATACTGCCGCTTTACGTAATGGCTGGTCTTTTAAAAAATCTAAGCGCTTGAGAGATTCGCCATGGTAGGCAACGGGTTGTTTGGTTTGGAATTGCTGAATTAAGCTGAAACGACTTGTTGGTAATAGCACAAATCCTCCTCTATCTATTTGAAAAAGCCAATTTTATGACTCATGCTTTTGTCTATAAGCATAGCTTTGCAAGCGTTGTCGTGTGTTTGGTGACTTTACTTGGCAACATAGATGCATATCTAATAATACATATATCATAAAAAGGGCTGAGTGATGAAAGGAATCATTTTCACGGAGTTTATGGATCTTGTTGAAGATAAGTTTGGTTTAGAAGTGTTAGATCAAGTGTTGGAGCAAGCGGGAGATGAAGGCATTTATACTTCAGTTGGTAGTTATGACCATCGTGATCTCGTTAAGCTAATCATGAAACTCAGCCAAATTACCGAATTGCCTGCCGAGACGTTGCAAGAAGTGTTCGGTCAGACAGTGTTTAATAACCTTTATGCGACACTACCTAAGTCTGCAAGCTTAGGAGAATGCAAGAACAGCTTTCAATTTGTTCGGTTGGTTGAAGATTACATCCATATCGAAGTGAAGAAGCTCTATCCCGATGCAAACCCGCCTAAGTTTGAGTTTATTTCCGAAAGTGAAACTGAATTGGTTTTTGACTACAAAAGCGCGCGCTGTATGTCTCATGTTTGCTTGGGGCTGGTAAAGGGGTGTGCCGAGCATTTTAACGAAGACCTCAACATTTCTATGAATGAAAAATCCCCAGACAATAGTCATGTTCGATTTAACCTGACCTTAATGAGTTAGTAGTCACGGATTGGTTGAGAAGTACGATGACGAGTGCATTAGAGCGGAAAATTGCCCGAGAGAAAGCTTCACGTAAGCAAGCTGAGATTTTACTTGAGCAAAAAAGCTTAGAGCTTTACGAAGCGAATCAGCAGCTTAAGTTGGTTCTCAAACAGCTGGAGAGTCAAAATTTAAAGGGCCTTCAAAAATTAGAATTGGAGGGCTATATAAGCCAATCCCTCATTCACTTTGGGCGTTCGTTTCTCAGTCGCACCTTGGATGATGGTTTGCTTTCGAGTTTTATTGAGCGGATCAACGCTTGTTCACTGGTCGCCTCTGCCAGTCTTTACCTCAAAGCTGATCTTATGCCCTCAGTCTTGTCATGCCATTTCGGAAAACTTCGTAATTTCTCAACAATCCAACTAAATCCTTCCGCTTGTTGGCATGAGAGTCTACTGCGTCTACCTGTAGTCATTGAGCAAGGAGTCGTGGGGGAGTTGGGTATCGAAGTCGAGAAAAACGAAATTGATAATGAATTTGTGCAAAATCAGATGGCATTAGTGGTTGAACTTATTTGTAGTGCGATTAGCCGCCAACTTATGATCACGAAAACCCAAGCAGCAAGAAAACGAGCAGAAGAGTCGGAAAAAGCCACCAAAGAGTTTGTCGCGATGATCAACCATGAATTGCGTACCCCCTTAAATGGGCTGCTTGGTAGTGCTGAACTGCTTGCTGATACTCCTCTTAATAACGAACAGCAATCGATGCTGAGTAATCTGACACACTCTGGTGATTTACTTCGCCATATCATTAATGACTTGCTTGATTTTAGTAAGATCAGTGCTGGTATGATGGAGCTATTCCCAAGTAAGTTTAGTTGGGAAGATATGAAGACGATGCTCAATGGTATATTTTCTCCGCAAGCTCAGGAAAAACGGATAGCTTTTATCATTGAGGAGCAATCTCCATTACCCGAAGCTTTCGTTGGCGATTTTGAGCGTATTAGCCAGATTTTAGCGAACTTAATTGGTAATGCGGTTAAGTTTACCGCCAGCGGGAAGGTTGAAGTACTGACCCATTGGGATGGTGAAAATCTTAATGTAACAGTACGTGATACCGGATGTGGGATCAGTAAAGACGCTCAACAACGCTTGTTTGACCCGTTTGTTCAAGCAGATCGAACTGCCAAGCGAACCTACGAAGGGACAGGGCTTGGATTGGCAATTTGTAAAAACCTCGTAGAGTTGATGAAAGGAACGATTGCTCTGGAGAGTGATGTGGGCATTGGCAGTCAATTCTCTATTAGCTTACCGCTACAGGCCGCGATGAAAGAGAATCCTGATTGTTCTACTGATAAACAAGAGATTAGGGCGCTTGAGTCTCTATCTATTCTTGTTGTTGATGATATTCGTATGAATCAAATCATCATTAATCAGATGCTTAAGAAACTGTCAATCGTACCTGATACTGCTGTGAACGGGATTGAAGCGATTAGTGCGGTTAAGAAGGGCAACTATGATCTGATTTTTATGGATTGCCGTATGCCAGAGATGGATGGTTTCGAAGCCACTAGTCATTTGAGAGCGCAAAAATACACGCGACCGATCGTTGCACTGACGGCTGGCACCACTCTGGAAGAACGCGATAAATGTATCGCCAGCGGCATGGATGATATTTTAACCAAGCCTTATACTGCTGCGGATCTTAAAGCGATGATTGAGAAGTGGGTGTGATCTACATGAGCACAAATTTTTCTGAATGATCACTTTGCTATTTTCACGTCGTCGGGAATCTTGCTTTAACTACCATCGTTTTTGAGTTTTAGTGTTGTGGTATGTCTTGCTCAAAGCTTTGTCGCTATCTTAAGAGCTTCTTGTGGGGACAGACACGATAGCGGATAGTTTCAAGTTTCCTTCTTGGTTAGCTAGTGGTGGTATGTCCCGCTTAGTCGTTGGTCATCAATCTTACCTTTTATGAAAACGGTCCAATTACTCTTTGCTGCGCCAAAGAGTAATCAGAAAGGCGCTTTTGTCTCGCCGATGTTGTTCGGCCGTTTTTAGGTGTTCCCGACACCGAAAACCTAAAAATACTTCCTGTATTTTTGCCTCGTTAATTGGTTTTCTTAAACATGGTTATTCAGACGAGCACTAGATATCTTGAGGTGTCTGTCCTTCTTAAGTTCTTTGTCCCTTAAGTTCTTTACGTGGAACGTCGTTCCTATTTAGCTCTCTACTTCATGTGCTAACCCAAATCTTGTCATTTCCGCGCAGGCGGAAATCTCTCTTTTTGGCTAATCGTGATACTTGTTAGGACAGATAGCTTATGTAGTGGTCAACAAATTCCGGACACAGATTTAAGCCGATTTTCGGTATTTACTGGTGACAGCCCATCATTTGCTTGATGAGGTCGTTGCCGATTGTAGTAGTCCATCAAGTAGTAGCTGATATCTTTCTTCGCTTGAACTTGAGTCAAATAACCCGTTGCTGGTACCCATTCAGTTTTCAGGCTTCTAAAGAGCCTCTCCATTGGAGCATTATCCCAACAGTTACCTCGACGACTCATGCTTTGAGTTATGCGATATCGCCAAAGTCTTTGACGAAATTTATGACTGCTGTATTGGCATCCTTGGTCTGAATGAAACATCACGTTCTTAGGTCGGCCTCGTTGCTCCCAAGCCATATCCAAGGCTTTAGAAGCTAATTCAGCATCAGGTTTATCCGATAGAGACCAACCCACGACGCGTCGACTAAATAGATCAAGTACTACGGCTAGATAACTCCACTTCGAACCTGACCAAATGTAAGTAATATCACCGCACCACACTCGATTCGGAGCAACCACAGAGAATTCACGGTTTAGCAGATTCGGGATATCCAGTCTCTCTGATTTTGCATGCTTATATCGATGCGAGCCTGGCTGTTTGCTTGTTAAACCGGCTTCTTGCATTATTTTCCGTACCTTAAATCGCCCGATTTCGATGTTTTCTGAACGAAGCATAGATACAAGAGCACGACTGCCAGCAGAACCTCGACTCATATTGAAAAGTTCTTTAATTCGACTAGCTAGCCGAATGCGATTAGCATCCGGCTTTCTTTGCTTAAATTCGTAGTAACAGGACGAAGCTACATTGAACAGCTCACAAAGCGTCTTGACCGATTCATACTCCCTCAACTGGTCAATTAGCGAGAACGTTCGAGTTCGTCCGACATTAAGAGAGCGGTGGCCTTTTTTAGTATAGATTTTTCTCTTTCCAACCGACTAATTTTGGCTTCTAATTCCTGGATTTTCTGTTGTTCAGGCGTGAGGGCTTTGGTTGTCGGAGTCGCACCACCACGCTCAATCTTGAGTTGATCGACCCATCGTCGTAAAGCTGTTTCCCCAACATCCATGGAGCGTGCTGCTTCTGGAATTGAATATCCTTGGTCAAGAACCAAGCTTGCAGCATCAATTTTGAATTCAGCAGAAAATGTACGTCGTTGTCGTTTTGTCATTGAACACCTCATTTATGGTGGAGACTTTACCACCTAATTTGGTATCCGGGATCATTAAACCACTACACAGCCGGTTTTAGGTCTTCCCGAGACCGAAAACCTAAAAATACATCCTGTATTTTTGCTTCGTTAATTGGTTTTCTTAAACATGGTTATTCTGAAGAGCACTAGATATCTTGAGGTGCCTGTCATTCTTAAGTTGTTTATGAGGACAGGCATTATTAGTGCATTAAGGAGTCTGCCCTTTCCAATTTGCTGCGAGAATGATAGGGCTGGGTTTAAGCGGGACAAACCACAATAACGAAACTATTAAAACAACAAACCCCTTAAGAAAGTACCGGTAAAATCCGGCTCAACTTATCGAACGTTTCTTGGTACTCAGATGCAGCTTGGCTGTCCGCGACTAAGCCACCGCCAGCCCACACGTGTAATTGACCGTTTTCTGCGACTAGAGTGCGGATGGTGATACTGGTGTCCATTCTGCCGTGGCGGCTGATGTAACCAATACTGCCGCAGTATGCGTTGCGTCGGTGTGGCTCCAGTTCTTCAATGATTTCCATGGCACGTACTTTTGGCGCACCGGTGATAGAACCGCCAGGGAAACTTGCTCTGAGTAGGTCGATCGCGTGGTAGCCGCTATCTAGTTCGGCTTTAATGGTGCTCACGAGATGGTGCACCGCAGGAAAGCTTTCAATATCGAATAGCTTAGGGACATGGACTGTGCCTGGTTTGGCGACGCGACCAACATCGTTACGCAATAAGTCAACGATCATTAAGTTTTCAGCTTGATCTTTTTCTGCGTTTGCCAGTTCATTGGCGGAAGCTAAATCCAGCTCGGGCTGCTCAAAACGAGGTCGAGTGCCTTTGATTGGTTTGGTTTCAATTACGCCATTGTTCACTTGTAAAAAGCGCTCTGGTGAAACACTTAAAATCGCCCCTTGTTCAGTGCGAATAAAGGCAGAAAATGGCGCTTGATTGACTTGTTCAAGTTGGCAATAGGCTTGCCATTCAGAGCCTTGGTAAGCTGCGGTAAAGCGTTGAGCGAGGTTGATTTGATAGCAATCACCTGAGAGTAAGTACTCTTGCACTTGCGTAAATTTGTCTCGGTATTGCGCTTCACTCATGTTCGACTGCCACTCGGAGGTGAGAGAGAATGGCGGCATTGCACTCGCTTGCTGCTGTTGCAACCACTGCCAATGCTGGTCCACATTTTGTCCAACAACCCATGCTTGCTGCTGCTGGTGGTCAATCACAACTGCCCATTCATACAAACCAACCGCCATATCAGGTGTTGTTAGATCTTGCTCAGCGAGTGTTGGCATGGTTTCAACTCGACGACCTAAGTCATAAGCAAAATAGCCCAAAGCGCCACCAATGAAGGGTAGGTCCCCATCGTAAGCGATGTCGGCAAGATATTGCTTTTGTAACTGCTCAATTAAAGCAAACGGGTCTTGCGCGGATTGATAGCTATCAGAAGGGTCGCAAACAAGCGTTTGTTCACCATGAGTCACTAATGTCACAACTGGTTTAGCAACTAAAATATCAAATCGGCTATCGACATGCTGCTTTGAGGCAGAGCGGAGTAGCATCGCCCAGTTTTGTCCCGAAATCGGGGCAAAAAGAGTCTGAGCAAGATCAGAAGCGTATTTAATCTGGTTGATTTGTAAGCTATTTGGTTGCGTGTTATTCATTTGTTTAAATTGTGACAAAGAGATCGTTCACTTCGTAGCGTGTTGGGAAAAGCAAGAGTATCATAACCAAAATAGAACCCGCTACTTAGAATAAAAACTGATGACAGAGTTTTGTTATGTTGTTAGCAGCAAATGTTTAACAAAGCGGGAGTAACGGAAGCAATAAAGAGGCAAGCAATGACAGTAATCCGCAGAGAGGATGTGATCAGCAGCGTGGCTGATGCACTTCAGTACATCTCTTACTACCACCCACTCGATTTCGTTCAAGCCCTAGAACAAGCTTACCATCGAGAGCAAAGCCAAGCGGCAAAGGACGCCATCGCACAAATTTTGATTAATTCACGTATGTCGGCAGAAGGACACCGTCCAATTTGCCAAGATACGGGTATTGTTACATGTTTCGTAAACATTGGTATGGGTGTGCAGTGGGATGACACCGATATGACGGTGCAGCAAATGGTTGATGAGGGCGTTCGTCGTGCTTATACCAACCCAGACAACCCACTGCGTGCATCGGTTCTAATGGACCCTGCTGGTAAGCGTATTAACACCAAAGATAACACGCCAGCTGTGGTACACATCAACATGGTGCCGGGTAATGAAGTTGAAGTTCAAATTGCGGCAAAAGGCGGCGGCAGTGAGAACAAAACTAAGATGGTGATGTTAAACCCATCTGATGATATCGCTGAGTGGGTAGAAAAAACGCTACCGACGATGGGCGCAGGTTGGTGTCCTCCTGGTATGCTTGGCATTGGTATTGGTGGTACAGCAGAGAAAGCGGCGGTACTAGCCAAAGAGTCGTTGATGGAGCACATTGATATTCAAGAGCTTATTGAACGCGGTCCGCAAAATGCGGAAGAAGAGCTTCGTCTTGATATCTTTAATCGCGTAAACCGACTTGGTATCGGTGCGCAAGGTCTTGGTGGTTTGACAACCGTGGTTGATGTGAAGATCAAGACTGCGCCAACTCATGCTGCTTCTAAACCTGTGTGTTTGATCCCGAACTGCGCGGCGACACGTCACGTGCACTTCACGCTTGATGGCAGTGGTCCTGCAGAGCTAACGCCACCGAAATTGGAAGATTGGCCAGATATTACTTGGGAAGCGGGTGAAAATACTCGTCGAGTCAATCTAGATACCATCACTAAAGAAGAAGCGATGGAGTGGAAAACTGGCGAAACGGTGCTGCTTTCAGGCAAAATTTTAACCGGTCGTGATGCCGCACATAAGCGTATTCAGACCATGTTAGAAAGTGGTGAAGGTTTACCAGCAGGTGTCGACTTTAAAGGTAAGTTTATTTACTACGTAGGTCCGGTTGACGCGGTAGGCGATGAAGTAGTGGGTCCTGCGGGTCCAACAACATCAACTCGTATGGATAAGTTTACTGATCTCATGCTCGAGCAAACTGGCATCATGGGTATGATCGGCAAAGCTGAGCGTGGTCCTGCAACGGTGGAATCAATCAAGCAGCACAAATCGGTGTACTTGATGGCTGTTGGTGGTGCGGCTTACCTAGTAGCTAAAGCGATCAAGAAAGCGCGCGTGGTTGCCTTTGAAGACCTTGGTATGGAAGCTATCTACGAGTTTGAAGTTGAAGATATGCCTGTCACGGTTGCGGTGGATTCTAATGGTGCAAATGCTCACCAAATTGGTCCAGATACTTGGAAAGTCAAAATCCAAGAAATGGAAGCTTAGTGAGATAGATAAGTGAAAAATAAAAAAGTGCAGCGAAAGCTGCACTTTTTTCTCTATACTGACAAAGGTAAGATAATCATAAGTTACTAATCTACTAACCTTTCTTACTCAATGTGGTTGCAGTGTTTACGGCACGATTCGACATTCTTAATCGCTCATTGCATAGCTTAACTATGATTAGCGTGTTGTAGCGTTTGCTAAATTGCAGCACTAGAGTATTTTAGGTAGAGATCAAAACAATAAGAACTAGGAGAACGCATGCCACGTTTTATTCAGATACTTCAAATCATTATTGCGGCTGTTGTTGGCTTTTTTGTCGGCTATGACTTAATCCTTCACGGGATCAGTATCTTTGATGAAAAATACGTCACCATCACTTGTGTCTTGGTTGTCTTGTTAGAGATTGCCTTGTTTGTTATTTACAAGCTGATTGAAGACGACTAGAGCGATGAATTTTCATTAAACTAATACTTAAACCTCTGATATTTGTCAGAGGTTTTTTGTTCATCCCGCATTAATATTGTTCTTGGTACTGTAGCGGTAGTTAAGAGAAAAAGAGAGATTCAATGAAGAGTATTAAACAAGAAGTGAATGATTTTTTGCACCGCAGTATGGACTCTCATGTGCGTGTGGCCGTGACCGGTTTATCCAGAGCAGGCAAAACGGCATTTATCACCTCACTGGTTAATCAACTGCTTCATACCTCGACTCACAATCAATTGCCCCTGTTGCATGTGACCCGTGATAAGCGTGTTATAGGTGCTAAGCGTGAACCGCAAAGCAATATGATGGTGCCGCGATTTGCTTATGATGAGGCGATGACTCAACTGCATGGTGCAGAACCAAACTGGCCAGAGCCGACTCGTGATGTGAGTGAAATTCGGTTGGCAATTAAGTACAAACCGACCAAGAAAACCAAGAAATTATTGGGTGGAACTTCGACGCTTCACCTCGATATTATCGATTATCCGGGGGAGTGGCTGCTTGACTTACCTTTGCTTGATATGGACTTCGCTGAGTGGTCACAAAGCCAGTTTGCTGCACTATCAGGTAAACGACTGGAGCTGGCTAAGCCATGGCTCGAAGCGTTAGAAAAGGTTGATTTAAGCGCCGACATCGATGAGGTGATGCTTCAGTCGGTGGCAAAAACCTACACTGATTACCTGCACGCTTGTAAAGAGCAAGGGTTACACTGGGTGCAACCGGGGCGATTTGTTTTACCTGGCGAGCTTGAAGGTGCACCAGTATTGCAGTTTTTCCCGGTTCGTTTTGATAGCGAGCAGAAAATTGCACGAGACAGCAATTTAGCAATGTTGAAAGCACGCTATCAGGAATACCAGAACAAAGTGGTTAAAGCGTTTTATAAGCACCATTTCTCGACGTTTGATCGCCAGATTGTATTGGTGGATTGCTTGCAGCCATTAAACGCAGGTTATGAGTCGTTTATGGACATGCGCAATGCTTTGGAGCAATTGATGCATAGCTTCCGCTATGGTCGCAGCAATATCGTTAAGCGCCTATTTGCGCCGCGTATTGATAAGATTTTATTTGCTGCCACCAAGGCGGACCATATTACACCAGACCAACACACGAATTTGGTCTCGTTACTACAACAAATGGTGCATCCTGCATGGCAAACCGCGTCATTTGAAAATATTGAAATGAGCTGTATGTCGATGGCATCCATTCAAGCCACTCAAACCGGCTTTATCGCGAGTGGCGATCAATCGATTCCTGCCTTGCAAGGCATCGCAATGGACGGGGCACCGTTAACTGTGTATCCGGGCGAGGTGCCGAAGAAATTGCCTGCTGCTGATTATTGGCACAATAAAGGTTTTGAGTTCACCGCGTTTAAGCCGATGCCAAGTCATCAAGATGAACCATTACCACACATTCGTATCGATAAAGCGCTGCAATATCTTTTGGGAGATAAACTGAAATGAGTGAATTTAAGTCAAAGCAAGTGTTTAGTGAACCGCTGCAAGCAGAGCGAGATCCTGAGGTTGAGTTGAATGCTCACTTGCAGTTTGCCACTACTGATAATTTTGTGCCTACAAAAGTTGACGCTCAAGCGGAAAGTGAACAAGAGCAGCAGTTAGATAAGATTATTCGTCCAAAAAAAGGTCGGAAATGGCTGGCAAGTGGACTATTGGCGAGCTTTTCGCTGTTGGTCGGTTGGCAGGCTGTCGATACTGTGATTCAGGCAGTACAGACCGCAGACTGGCTGGCGCTTGGCTGGGCCGGTTTTGTCTCGACGATTGCCACATTAGGTCTTGGAGCGATTGGGAAGGAGCTATGGAAACTGCGTCGTTTACGTAATCATTTTTCGGTGCAAGAGCAGAGTGAAGCGCTGCTTAACAGTGATAGCGTCGGAGCAGGTAAAGCATTTTGTCAAAAATTGGCAGCTGATGGGGGCGTGAAACCAGAGTCTCCGAGTTATGACCGCTGGCTAAATGGTCTGAATGCTTCACATAGTGATGCTGAAGTCTTGGATATGTATGATGCGATCGTGGTGTCTGAACAGGACAAATTGGCGACTCAAATTGTGACTCGCCATGCAACAGAGTCAGCGGCACTGGTGGCAATAAGCCCGCTTGCTGTTGCTGATATGTTGCTGGTGGCTTGGCGCAATTTTAAGATGATTGACAACCTCGCTGATATCTATGGCATTGAACTGGGTTACTGGTCTCGCTTGCAGCTGTTTAAATCGACCTTGATTAATATGGCGGCAGCTGGCGCAAGTGAACTTGCCGTGGATGCGAGTATGGATTTGATGTCGATGGATCTAGCAGGCAAAGTGTCAGCGCGAGCAGGACAGGGTATTGGTGTTGGTATTTTAACCGCACGCCTTGGTATCAAAGCGATGTCTTTGTTGCGTCCGATGCCGTGGCATCCGGAAAGAGCGGTGAAATTGTCAGCGATTCGCAAGCAAATTGGGCTAAAAGTAGCCGAGCTAACAGTAAAATAGCGTGAATGTGACGCCCGTATTGTTGCACCGCTTGACGAAAAAATAGGGTTAGAGGAAACTACTGTCAACTTTTCCTGACACCCTATTAGGACTATTCTGTGCGTCTAGAAGTTTTATGTGAAGATCGACTCGGCTTAACTCGAGAGTTGCTTAATATTTTAGCTTCGAGAAATCTCGATTTACGCGGTATCGAAATTGATATCTCGGGCATTATTTATCTCAATTGCCCAGATATTGATTTCGAGACTTTCAGTGAATTAATGGCAGAGATTCGTCGAATTTCAGGCGTAAAGGATGTACGCAAAATTCAGTTCATGCCAATGGAAAGGCATAATACGGAACTGATCTCTCTACTGAATAACTTACCAGAGCCAGTTTTGGCGATAGATTTACGCGGCAATGTTGATATGGCCAACCAAGCCGCTCTGAGTCTACTCAACTTGGATGAAGAGCAGGTCATTACCCAACAAATTAGCCATCTATTGCCAAGTTTTAATTTCTCTAAATGGGCGGAAGGCAAGATCACTCGTCAGCGTGAGAACATTGTGATCAACGGTTTAGACTACGTAATGGAAATTATGCCTGTCTATATTGAAACCGAGACACAAGAGTCTATCTTGGCAAGTACGGTAATGATCATTCGTGCAACCCAAGATAAGTCGCTGCTTAAGCAAATGCTACCAATGCAAAACAACCTTGGTTTTGAGCATTTTGTTGGCATTTCAAATCGTCATAAAGCACTGATTAATCAGGCTAAAAAACTCGCTAATATGGACCAGCCACTGTTGATCCAAGGTGAGACGGGAACTGGCAAAGAGATGCTAGCACGCGCGTGTCATAATCGCTCTGATCGTGCAGAACAGCCATTTTTGGTATTAAGCTGTGCCTCAATGCCGGATGATGTGGCGGAAACCGAGTTGTTTGGTCACGGACCGGGCATGTTTAATCATAAAGAAGCTCACAAGGGTATATTCGAACAAGCCAATGGCGGTACGGTATTCCTTGATGAAATCGGTGAAATGAGCCCGCATCTTCAGATCAAACTGCTGCGCTTATTGCAAGATGGTCGTTTCCGTCGTGTGGGTGAAGAGCACGAAGTACAGGTTGATGTGCGTGTGATTGCTTCGACTCGTCATCGTCTTGCCGATCTGGCTGAATCAGGGTCATTCCGTGAAGACTTGTTCTATCGACTCAACGTGTTAACCGTTCAGATCCCACCACTGCGTGAACGCACAACAGATATCGAGCCGTTGCTGGATATGTTTATTGCTAAGTACGTGACACAGTTAGGTATTCCGCGTCCGAATATGTCGGAAGACTTAATTGATCAGCTCAACTCATACAATTGGCCGGGTAATATGCGCCAGCTTGAGAATATGGTGTTACGTGCATTGACAGAGCTTGAGAGTGATACACTCACCGTCGAACTCTTCCACCTACCACAAATTGAAGCGGCAGTAGCGGCCGGTGCGACCTTGAGTCTTGATGGTTCGTTAGATGAAATCATGAAGGAGTACGAGTCGAAAGTTCTAGAGCGCTTGTACCAGTCATTCCCATCAAGCCGTAAGTTAGCCAAACGCCTTGATGTGTCTCATACCTCGGTGGCCAATAAGCTGCGTGAATATGGAATTCGTAAGATTTGATGACGCGTGTGAGTACACCTCAACAAGTTTACGAGGTAGACGGTGATATTGTGCTCCGCACTGCGGAGCCTACCGATGGGTATTTAATCAGCGAATACTTTAAAGCCAATCGTGATCATCTAAAACCGTGGGAACCCAAAAGAGAGGAGACCTTTTTCTCTCTCTCCGGCTGGACGCAGAAACTGATTAAGCTGAACGAGTTACACAAGCTCGGTCTTGGCTATTACTTGCTTATTATCGATAAACCAAGCGGTGAAATGTTGGGAACGATTTCGTTTAGTAACATTACTCGTTTTCCATTTCATGCCTGCAATGTTGGTTATTCGCTAGGACAATTGGCTCAGGGCAAAGGGGTGATGACTAAGGCGTTGAAGTTGGCGGTCGACTACATGTTCGAGCATCAACAAATGCACCGCGTAATGGCCAGCTATATGCCACATAATCAGCGCAGCGAAGCGGTGTTGAGCCGAGTGGGTTTTGAGCGAGAGGGGTATGCCAAAGATTATTTGTTGATCGATGGTGCTTGGCGCGATCATGTACTGACAGCGCTAACGAACCCTAAATGGGCAGAGAAACAACAATGAAACAGCGATTAGAACAGCAGTTATCGCTACTGATTGAGCTTGATAAGCTGAAGTCGGTGCTACGACGCACGCGAGTTAAGAGTGCTGAGGGGCGGTTCGAGAATAGTGCGGAGCACAGTTGGCACGTTGCGTTAATGGCCATATTGTTGCAAGAACATGCGAACGAACCGGTTGATCTAACCAAAGTGCTTAAAATGTTGTTGCTGCATGATATTGTTGAGATTGATGCGGGCGACACCTTTGTCTATGATACTGCCGCTCATCAGCAACAAGCTGAAAAAGAGTTGGCGGCAGCAGAGCGTTTGTTTGCTCTTCTGCCAAGCGATCAAGCGGACGATCTTAAAGCTATCTGGCTTGAATTTGAAGCTGCTCAAAGTGCAGAAGCGAAATATGCCAAAGCGCTTGATCGCATGATCCCGATGCTACTGAACTATCACAATAATGGTCAAAGCTGGATAGAAAACAATGTGACTACTCAGCAAGTTCTGACGATTAATCAACGTATTGAAGATGGTTCGAGCACATTGTGGGATAAAGCTAAACAACTTATTGAAGAAGCTAGCCAAAGAGGCTGGTTGAAATCTTAATTGAGGAACGCAATGTCTTATTTACCTTTGGATCAGTACCAAAGAAAATGGATTTTTACCCATCAATCAATGCCGGTACCAGAGCAAGATCTAGAGGCGATCAAACCAATGGATCAAGCTCGTTCTGCACAGTTATGGAAAGATAATATTAGTGCGCAGAGCCCTGATGCTGAACGATTGAGTTCCAGTGACTGGCCAATGAAACAAGATAATTGGTCAGAAAGCGTAGACTGGATGGCGGCGTGGGAGTCGGATGACCAAGAGTTACCGCAAGAAGTATTAGCTCACGTCGATTGGCAAGATGATGTAACGGTTTATTTTTGTTATGAAAAATACAATGTCATCGAAACCAAGTGGTCAGTATTCAAGAAGTATTGGAAGAACTTTTTGTTCTATGATGATGGTCCTATTTTGATTGCCCGTCGCCGCAGCGAAGCATTGTGGTTTGCTGACAATGGTCAAGTAAAATTGGGCAAACGAGACTAAAAGATCTTCTAAATAGTAAAGATCTTAACTTTTTAATTAGGGCGGGTGATGTTGATCATTTCGCCCTTTTTTATACCTATAAGATCCAAAACGGATCTTATTTGTCATGATAAATCAATATTATAAGTTGTGATTTTGATCGCAGTATTGAATATAAAATATGCGCAGATCGACTATTTTGTTATCATAAAACTCACATTATTGATTGAGTCAATCATAAACTATCGGATTAATTCTTAGATTTTATAGGGAAGTGCTGCTGTGGAAACATTGCTAATACAACTGAAAAAGGACTTCTATAAAAACATCAGCTCGTTGCAAGCAAATACATTGCCTCATAGCCAGCCGACCTTAAATCTTCTTACTGATGAAGAGCTTAAAGAGCTAGAGCATGTTTGGGTTGAGCTATCTGTATGGCAGCGCAATCAAGTTTCTTGTTAACTCGAATCTAAGAAAAAACATTCAGCCCCAACTTACTGGTTAAGTTGGGGCTTTTTTATGTTTCGTGGTTAACCCATTAGCTAAAGCTTTGTATTATCAAGCGTTATGCTGTGAAATTATCGATAAATTTTAACTAGCATTTCACATCTTCATTTTGTTATATTATAACAAATGTGATCTAAACATTGAATTCTTCGGTAACAGTCCTCATAGTTACCCATAGAGGCGTTTGGAATGAATGCGATCACACAATTAGAAAATACAGAATTTCGAGTGAGTATTGATATGGCGGAAGTACGTGCCAGAGTAGACTTTAAAGTCGGTGTAGGAAGTAAAATTAACGCTGAAATCCTTTCATTTAATGGGTTGAAGACTGATAAAGAACATGTCGCAGTTGTTTTCAAGCAAGCAGACCAATCTCAGCAAGTGCCTTTGGTCAGGATGCACTCGGAATGCTTGACTGGTGATGTTTTTCATTCATCTCGTTGTGACTGCGGTGAGCAGTTAGACGAAACTATCGAACGCATGGGTGAAGCGGGCGGCATTATTCTCTATCTTCGTCAAGAAGGACGTGGGATTGGTTTGTATAACAAAATTGACGCTTACCGATTACAAAGCCAAGGCATGAATACCTACGAAGCGAATAACCACTTGGGATTTGGTGATGATTTGCGAGATTTCACCGAGGCGGCGCAGATGCTGTTGGCGTTGGGCGTTGACAAAATTCGTTTGGTGACCAACAACCCTAAGAAAGTGCGTGAACTTCAAGAGCACGGCATCGAAATTGAAGAAGTAGTGAATACATTAGCTCACATTAAAGATGGTAACGAGAGCTACCTTAAAGCGAAAGTTTCCCATGGTAAGCATTTGCTGAAACTGTAGATTCTTGAGTTGTAAAATGATTTGATTAAAACCTCACTATTGTGAGGTTTTTTTGTTTTTGCCTTGAAAAATAAATGTAACCAAGTATTATTCCCATCTCGAAAGATAAATGATAATAATTTGTAGTTACATTACGTAACGTTCTTCAAGCTCAACAAGGACATAATAATGAAGGCAAAAACAGTTTTGGCGCGCTCAGTTGCGGCCGCTTTCTTGGTTGTTGGTACTTCAGCTTTCGCTGCAGACGTAACCAAGCAACAGGTTGTTGAACATTATGCAGATTTGGCCCACACAGTTTTTTCTGACTCACTTTCTACCGCTAAATCACTCGATCAATCAATCGAATCATTCCTAGCTGCGCCTTCTGCGGCTAAATTTGAACAAGTTAAGCAAGCTTGGCTTGAATCACGAGTGCCATATCAGCAATCAGAAGTATTTCGTTTTGGTAACGCAATTGTCGACGATTGGGAAGGGCAATTGAATGCTTGGCCACTCGATGAGGGGCTCATTGATTACGTTTCTTCCGACTACCAGTACGAGTTGGGTAATGAAGGTGCCGTTGCCAATATCGTAGCAAACGAACAATTAACAATCGGTGCGACGAAATTAGATGTCGCTAAAATTACGCCTGAATTAATTGCAGAACTCAATGAAGTCGGCGGTTCTGAGGCAAACGTCGCTTCTGGTTACCATGCAATCGAATTTTTACTTTGGGGACAAGATCTAAATGGCACCAATGCTGGTGCAGGTGAGCGTGCTTACACCGATTTTGTCGTGGGTAAAGAGTGTACGAATGGTAACTGTGATCGTCGAGGCGAATACCTGCGAGCAGCAGCGGATCTTTTAGTTCAAGATCTTGAGTGGATGGAAAAGCAGTGGTCAGCGAGCGAGAAAGATAACTATCGTGCGGAGTTGCTAAAAGACTCAGCAGATAACGGTCTGCGTAAGATGCTATTTGGTATGGGTTCACTTTCATTGGGTGAACTGGCCGGTGAGCGTATGAAGGTTGCTCTTGAGGCGAACTCAACAGAAGACGAGCACGATTGCTTCTCTGATAATACGCACAACTCGCATTACTACAATGAGCAAGGCATCTACAACGTTTATACCGGGACTTATAATAAAGTCGATGGTAGCAAACTTGAAGGACCTGGGATCTACGCACTGGTAGCAAATAAAGATCAAAAAGCAGCTGATGAGATCCAAAAGCAGTTTGATACTACCCGTGATCAAGTGGGTGAGTTGGTGACAGCGGCTGAGAAAAACAATCAGCACTTTGACCAATTAATAGCGGCGGGTAACACTCAAGGTAATGCATTAGTCAATGAAACGATCATTTCTCTAGTGGCGCAAACTGCTTCAATCGAGCGCGCAGCTAACATAATTGGTATTGATAGCTTGAATCCAGATACAGCGGACCACGAGTTCTAACATTATTTTTGATTGATAACCAAGATAATGGAAGGGCTCGTTTGAGCCCTTTGTTGTCTTGCTTCTGAACAAGTTCAGTTTGTCCTATACAAAAATAATTCGCTGGACTTAAAGACACTAAAAAGAGCACTGGAATGATGCGGTATTTAAATTCTTCTCTAGCAGCAATATTACTTCTATCTAATTCTTTTTCTGCCTTCGCCAATGAAGTTAAAACTGGTGGTAACACTGCGGTAAAAAAAGAGGGCGCTAATGCGTTTTCTCTACCTGCCGGTAATTTACCAATGAGTAAACGTCTTGATTTTAGCGTCGGTAACAGTTTTTTCCGTAATCCTTGGGTTCAGGCACCAGCATCGACGGATGCGCGCGATGGTCTAGGACCACTTTTTAATACCAATGGTTGCCAAAACTGCCATATCAAAGACGGTCGTGGTCACCCGCCAGAGTCAGGTGATATTCATGCAGTTTCGATGTTAGTTCGCTTAAGTATTCCTGCTATGACGGCTGAGCAGAAGAAAGCGTTTATCAAAGATGGTGTGATTCCTGAACCAACCTATGGTGGTCAATTGCAAGATTTCGCTTTGCAAGACCAAAAGCCTGAAGGAAAAATCAATATTACCTACAGTGAAGTGCCAGTTACTTTTGCTGACGGCACACAAGTTTCTCTGCGTAAGCCTCATCTAACGATTACTGACCTAGGCTATGGCGAGATGCATCCGGATACCATGATGTCAGCACGTATTGCTCCACCGATGATTGGTTTAGGCTTATTAGAGCTGATCCCCGATGAGACGATTCTTGCTTGGAGTGATGAAACCGACACGAATAAAGACGGTATTTCAGGTAAGGCTAACCGAGTGTGGGACGTACAAAAACAAGATTTTGCTCTAGGTCGTTTTGGTTGGAAAGCTGGGCAACCCACTTTGATGCAACAAAATGCGGCCGCATTTAATGGCGATGTGGGTCTAACCAGCAACTTGTTTCCAAATGAAAACTGCACCAGTAATCAAACCATTTGTGGCGATTTGCCAAATGGTGGCAAACCAGAAGTCAGCGACAATATCTTAGATTTTGTCGAGTTTTATACTCAGCATCTTGCGGTGCCGATACGTCGTAATGTGAATGATCCGCAGGTCAAGCAAGGACAGGTACTGTTTAAACAACTGGGTTGTCAAAGTTGTCATAAAACCGATATTAAGACCGCTCGAAGTACTGAATTGCCTGCTTTATCTGAGCAGTTGATCCACCCATATACCGATATGTTGTTGCACGATATGGGAGAAGGATTAGCCGATAATCGTCCGGAATATTTAGCCAATGGACAAGAATGGCGCACGCCGCCTCTGTGGGGGCTTGGTTATACCGAGGAAGTCAATGGTCATACTTATTTCCTGCATGATGGCCGCGCGCGTTCGTTAATGGAAGCCGTATTGTGGCATGGTGGTGAAGCCGAGAATGCCAAACAGCAGGTGCTGAAGCTTAATCAACGCGAGCGTGATGCCCTCATCGTGTTTCTCAATTCCCTGTAGAGGTGATATATGAAAAATAATTCACCTTTGAGTTTAGTGATATTCACCAGCTTAGTGCTACCCGTTCATGCGTTTGCTGATGTGGCGACTCTACCCAGTCAGCATGTTAGCCAAGGGGTTTATCTGGTTGAGGTATCTGCGGCGAAGGCTTTTAGCCAGCAAGCAGAAGAGCTCGAGCGAGCCGTCGGCGACTTTTGTCGTTCAGGCGAGGGAATCAATGTTGTGCAATCTAAGTGGCAACAGACTATGACGGCTTGGATGGCATTACAAGGTCAAGAACGTGGTCCTCAGACGGCGCTTGAACAGAGTTGGAATATTCAATTCTGGCCGGACAAAAAGAATACGACCGGGCGTAAAATGTCGGCACTACTTAAGCAAGACAAAGCAGATTGGCGTAGTGAGGAAATTTCCCAGCAAAGTGTGACAGTGCAAGGGGTAGGTGCAATTGAGTGGTTGCTTTACGATGACGCATCTAATTTTACTAGCAGCAATAATACTTGTGCTCTTGGTAAAGCGATCAGTCGTAATTTAGTCAATAATGCCGCAACTATCGCTCAAGCATGGCAGGATAACCCCTGGGTCGTTATGACACAAAAAAACTGGGATTCTGAATATATCGCTCTGTTATCTAATCAGCTTGATTATACGATGAAAAAACTCAGTCGTCCGTTAGCTAAAGTGGGTAAACCTCGCCCTTATTTTGCTGAGTCTTGGCGCTCTGAAACGTCAATGCAAAATCTCGAGCATAACGTGTTAGCGCTAAAACGGCTTTATTTAGCCAACGGTCAAGGTTTGGATGCTTACTTGCGAAAATTAGGCAAGTCTCAGCTCGCAGATCGTATTGTACAACAGTTCGATTTAACGCTTGAAACATGGCCGACGCAGACCAGTTTGTTCGACTTGCTGCAAACAAAATCAGGATATCAGACGGTACTAAGTCAATATAACAAACTGGAAAGGCTGAATTATCTGATTCATGAAGAAGTCGCGATAGAACTTGGTGTAGTAATAGGGTTTAACGCAACCGATGGTGACTGATATAACACGTAGAACGCTGCTTAAGGCAGCGTTATTTGGCGCTGCGGCACCAATGACTGTACTAGCAAGTGAAGGAAAGACAGACTCCCATCCGAGTCTGATTGGATGTGCATTAGAAGGTCGAGAACGTTACAGTGTGGTGGTTGCTGATCATCAAGGCATGCCTTTATCTCGCTTGCCATTACCTGGGCGAGGGCACGGTATCGCTATCAATAAGCAACGTCAGCACGCGGTGGCATTTGCCCGCAGACCGGGTAGTTATTTGATGGTGTTCGATTATGTGAGCGGAGACATTGTTCGCGTAAATACCGCCGCGGACAACCGTCACTTCTATGGGCACGGTGTTTATTCTAATGATGGTAAATTGCTGTTTGCCACCGAGGGTGAACGAGCAAGCAGTCGTGGAATCATTGGCGTTTACGCGGTAGACAAAAATTATCAAAAAATTGATGAGTTAACTGGTTTTGGTCTCGGTCCTCACGAAGTGATCATTATGCCGGATGACACTTTAGTGATAGGTGTTGGTGGCGTGCATACCGATGGGCGCACCCCTAAGAATCTTGACTCGATGCAACCAAGTTTGAGTTATCTATCCCAGAGCGGAATATTACTAGAACAACGCTTGTTGCCCGACCATCATTTGAGTATTCGCCATTTGGCGCATGATGGTGACAAAACCGTGTTATGTGGGCAGCAGTATCGAGGGGAGCCAGATGAGTATCCGGCTTTACTCGCCATGCATACTGCTGGTGGTGAGATAAAGCTACTTCAAGCTGAGCCTGAGCAGTGGGCGAGATTTAGACATTACATTGCCAGTATTGCTGCTTCAGACAAATGGATCATAGCAACCTCTCCACGAGGGAATTGTTATGGGATATGGTCTAAAGAGTCTAGACAGTTAGTTGAGTTGTCATCTTTGCCTGATGCTTCTGGAGTTGTTGCCAAGGATGGACGGTTCCTAATTAGCTCCGGATCTGGGGCTGTTATCGCTCAGTCTCATCCCCGAGACAAGTCTTCCGTTTTTTCATCTATTCAATGGGATAACCATTGGAGTATGATAAGTTAACGATTAATTAATCAACTAAACTATTGATTAATAGAAATTTAAACAAAAAAGGTTAAATGACGATTCTCTGCCATACTTATTTCAATGGTATGAAAAAGCGTATGGAATAATGTATAGACTCAAGCTCATTTTGGTAGTTTTCTTTTCAATGCCATTAGCGGCATATGCGCAAAGCTATTTTGAACAGATTGGCTGGGTATCACCTGGCAGTGATACCCAGTATCAGTACCCGCAGCAACTCGAAGATATTTACCGCACTAACGGTGAACAGATCATTTGGTTCGATCTCCAACAAAGTAGCCGACTGGAGTTTCAATTAGAGTTGATCGATCAAGCCGGTGTTAGCCCAATGATTTCAAAGCAGCTAGATCAGCTTCGATTCTATCGGAAAAGCAACCAATGGTATCAATATGATTTACTCGCAACTGATACGTTACTCGCTTATATGAGTTATGCCGAGCTTGCTAAACAGTTTGGAAAAGAGTGGTTTTTTGATAACAAAGCGGTGCAATCACTTCCATTGCCAAGCGAAAATGCACTGGCAGATTTGTACGCATCCATTCAGTCGCAGCAAATTGACGCTTTGATTGATGCGTACACGCCCGATACTGAGAGTTATCAAGCATTGATCGATACCTATTTACGTCTGTTGAACCGACGTGATGAGGTGGTTGCTCTTTACATCCAAGAGAGCAAACTCAAGCGTGTTGGCGACTTATTGGAAAATCGCGCGACATTGATTGAACGCTTGCAGCAGGTCGACATCGACTTGAGCCAAGTGGCGAGCGAGCTGAGTTATTTTGATGAGCCTCTGGAGATAGCGGTAAAACAATTTCAAGCTATACACGGGCTTAAAGTCGACGGGGTGATTGGTCCTAATACCATTCGTTGGTTGAACAAGAGCAGCAATGCTCGTTTAAAAATGATTGCGATTAATGCTGAGCGCAGCCGTATTTGGCCTGAGCAACGCAACACCATTATTTTGGTCAATGTGCCAGGGTATGAGATGGAATATTGGTTTGGCGGAGAATCTATTTTTCAATCGCAAGTGATTGTTGGAAGACAGAAAAGACCGACGCCTGTAATGACGACTAACCTGGATTCGGTGATTCTCAACCCGACATGGAATGTACCATGGAAGATCATGGTTGAGGATATTATCCCTGCAGTAAAAGAAGATCCGCGTTATCTATCCAAAAAGAATATCAAGATCATCCAAAGTTGGACTTCAAGTAACATTATTGATCCCATGATGATTGATTGGTACCGAACTCATCCGAAAGCTTTTCCTTATCGAATGAGACAGATGTCGGGTGAAAATAACGCGTTAGGTCTCTATAAATTTAATACGCCCAATGATCGCGCTATCTTTTTGCACGATACGCCAAGTAAACATTTGTTCGACAAACCGATGCGCGCATTCAGCTCGGGTTGTGTGCGCGTGAAAGATGCTGATCAATTTGCCTCTCTGCTATTGGAAAATCAGGGATTAAGTTTGGAAGAGATTCAGCAGAATAACACGCGCTCTAATAAGTCAATCCCGCTACGTCAGCGTATTCCCGTGCATATAATTTATCAGACCGCTTGGGGTGAAGGTGGTGTAGTACACTATCGTGATGATATCTATAGTTTAGATTAGCCACTCTTTGTCGTTATTCATATCCGTCGAATACAGAGACTAATGCGTTTATTTTTTATCCGTAAATGGCACATCACGCAGCCGCGGCGTGGTTTGTGTCACATTGACTAAAAATTTACAAAATCTTGCAATTGATGATTTATAAAATTTTTCTCAATTAGTTCAGTAATTAATCATTAAGTTTGGGTGTTTTGCCCATTTCAGACATATTTTATACGTTTGCACTTCATAACAGAGTTCGGTACTGTCCGTTCCAGCACAAAATCCACAAGTTGTTATGAAGGTATAAAACAGTGCAGGTTACACGTAGAAATTTTATTAAGTTGGCAGGAAGTGGTCTAGTGGTAGCGAGTTGCGCACCGAGTATTGCACTTGCGTCATACCCAGATCTTTCACGTTCTTTGGCACTGAACAATGTGCATACAGGGGAAAACTTAGAAACATGTTACTTTGATGGTAAGAGCTATGTTTCTAAAGAAATGGTCCGTATCGATAAGATTTGCCGCGATTTCAGACGCAATGAAATCCATAAAATGGATAAGAAGCTGTTCGATCAGATTTCACTTATCCAATCTGAGTTAGGCGTGGAAGCTGAAGTTCAGATCATCTCGGGCTATCGTTCACCAGCAACCAACAAAGCGCTGCGCGCACATTCAAGTGGTGTGGCGAAGAAAAGTTACCATATGACGGGGCAAGCGATTGATTTCCGCCTTGATGGCGTTAATCTGCGCCGTGTGCGAGATGTTGCTCGTGAAATCAAAGCGGGTGGTGTTGGTTATTATCCGAATAGTAATTTCGTTCACATTGATACCGGACCTGTGCGTTACTGGTCATAAGCGTTCGTGATTTATTGAGAAGGAACAGCAAATTAGGCTGTTCCTTTTTTTCATCTATCGGTGAGCAGATGAGGGTAGTGAACTTGCTTGAGCTTACTCAATGATCGTGTCATAGTTCTGCCAGATTCGTAATTTTAAGGTAATTTTATGTCTTTGAAGTATCAGGTTGTCCCTGTCACCTCATTCTCTCAGAACTGTTCAATTGTATGGTGCGATGAAACCATGAAAGGCATCGTGATCGATCCTGGTGGTGACGAGAAGCAACTGGCAGTATTGATCAAAGAGCTTGGTGTTGAAGTAGAGAACTTGGTTCTTACTCATGGCCACTTGGACCATGTTGGTGGGACAGAACCTCTAGCTGACTTATTAGGTGGTAAGCCAATTATTGGCCCACATAAAGAAGATAATTTCTGGCTACAAGGCTTAGAAGGTCAGAGTCAAATGTTTGGGTTCCCGTTAACTCAAGCGTTTGAACCGGATCAATGGTTAAATGATGGCGATAAGATTACGTTTGGTAATCAAACAATGCAGGTACTGCATACACCTGGCCATACTCCTGGTCACGTTGTACTGTTTAGCGAAGAAGCGCAGTTGGCGTTTGTCGGTGATGTATTGTTTAACGGTAGTATCGGTCGTACAGATTTCCCGAAAGGTGACTTTAATACTTTGATCACGTCGATTAAGACTAAGCTATGGCCACTAGGTAATGATGTTCGTTTTGTTCCAGGGCATGGTCCTGAGTCGACATTTGGTCGTGAGCGTGCTTCTAACCCGTTTGTTGCTGATGAAATGCCGTTGTACTGATAGCGGTTACTGAAAATCTTGCCAAAGGTCGCTATTGCGACCTTTTTTATTTCTGTTAAGTGGTTTTGCCGCGGCAAGGTAGCGCCTCATCAAACCAACAAATTCCTCTCCTGAACGGTCCAAGTCGTTAGTTGAGATAAACACATCGTAATCATAAAACTCTCGTTGATAGCGCATACGATTGGCGAGCATCGCTTTTAGACCATCATACTGCGTTCCGTTGGCAGTTATGAAGGGACGTGAGTCCAAAACAACATCTTCAAACTGATTTTGCTGACTACTTTGCTTTAGACCGAGATAGAGTAGGGCGCGCTGACCAAGCATTAACTCGGTAGAAATGCGGGGGCAGATGCTGTCAAGATAGGGTTCGTAATCTTTCAGTTTGATGCCTATCCAAGGGAGTGGTTGATACCAACCATCGTGGTGATGTTGGCAAAGACCTATCTTGCTGATGTTTGACCAACTGACTACCCAACCGCCTTTTGCAAAATGCTGCTGAAAATGCGTAGAGGTGAGGGTGTAACCAACGGTTGATTGTTTTATCAATAGCTTGAGAGCATAGTAAGCAGCAATTAGCATTAAAATGCCGACGATCAATTGTTGCCAGCTTTGCGCAAACCAAACGATGGCAAACAGTATCAATGCGACTGGCGTGACGACCCACAATTGTTTAAGTGAGATGTTTCTCAGTGGGTGGTTGTATAAGTGCAATGTTTTCATCCACTTCCTTTGGTTAAAACGGTATCAATACCTCTTAATTCGCGCGTTAGGCAAAAATGGATCAGTTTAAATATCGACTAATTTATAGACTTCTACCAATCTGCCACACGTTTTTGTCGTAGAAAATCGTCGATTTCCTGTCATTAGGCGCATTTTTTTGGTATAAAACGCGCTTCAAATTTTCACCACTGCTCGGTATGCAGTGAAATGGAGAAACACTCGATGAGACTTGCTCATAAACGCAAAGTGCAGCTGAAACTGCAAAAGCACATTAAAGCGGTAGTTGCTAACGTTCAAGCAACTAAAAAAGCTAAGCCTGTAGTTGAGAAGAAAGTCGCTGTAGCACCAGCAGCGGAGAAAGTCGTTGCTGTTAAGCAATCTGACGTTGCTCTAACTCCTAAGCAGCAACAAGTGCTAGATATTGTTGTTAGCAATACTGATGGCATCAACCCTAAAGGTATCGGCCTAGCTGCTGGTCAAGAAGAAGCGAAAGCGGCTTCTTGGGCAACTGGCGCACTTAAAAAACTTCTAGAAGAAAATCTAGTTGTTAAGGAACAATTAGCAGGCAACAAAGTTATCTACAAAGCTCTTTAATAGAACTGCTATCTGTGACTGAAGAAGACCCCACATTGTTGGGGTCTTTTTTTGTATCTGGCTAATTGCTGTACAAAATAGAAACGTCTGCATCACATAATTTAAAATAACCGTAATATGCTGATGTGACTTGTACGTACGTATTATTCTTTCTTCTGTTTGAGTTGGTAATTAGAAAATTACTTCTATATAACAATGCCTTGTGATGGCGCTATCGTTTTTCCTACGTATAAATACGCACCAGTTGGCTTTATTTAGCTATCTTTCTGTTAAATTTTTCAGTGTTCTCGCCGATTTTTTATTGTTCTTTGATCAGTCATGCTAATTCTGAATAGGAAGTGTCGTAATGGCGCTCATGAAACAAAGGACCTGATAATGAGAGCATTAAATTCATTTTTAGATGGAAAACTGAAAGTAGGTATTGCAACACTGGCGGCATCTATTGCGCTAGTCGGCTGTGGTGAAGAGTCCAAGCAAGAGACTGCACAGCAGGAAGTAAAACCTGAGAAAGTTTATAAGCTAAAACTTGCAGAAACATGGGGACCAAACTTCCCAATCTTTGGCGATGCGACAAAAAACATGGCTAAAATGGCGGAAGAGATGTCTGATGGTCGCTTGGTGATCACAATTGACTCTGCCAACAAACACAAAGCTCCGCTTGGCGTATTTGATATGGTGAAGTCAGGTCAGTACGACCTAGGTCACTCTGCTTCTTACTACTGGAAGGGTAAAGTACCGAACACACTATACTTTACTTCAATGCCATTCGGTATGCTACCGACTGAACAATACGCATGGTTCTATCACGGTGGTGGTATGGAGCTAATGGAAGAAGTTTATGCGCCACATAATCTACTCTCTTTCCCTGGTGGTAACACTGATACTCAAATGGGTGGCTGGTTCCAAAAAGAGATCAACTCTGTGGATGACCTACAAGGTCTGAAAATGCGTATCCCTGGTTTTGCGGGTGAAATCCTTGCCGAGCTAGGTGCGAAACCAACCAATATTGCACCAGGTGAACTATATACATCACTTGAGCGTCGTACTATTGATGCTCTAGAGTGGGTAGGTCCATCACTTGATTTGCGTATGGGTTTCCACAAAATTGCGCCTTACTACTACACGGGTTGGCATGAGCCAGGTACAGAGCTTCAATTCCTAGTGAATAAGCGCACTTGGGAAAGCCTACCTGCTGATCTACAAGCGATCCTAGAAGTTGCAATGAAGACAGCGGCTTACGACATGTACACTCAATCTAAGCACGAGAGTGGTAAGAACTGGGCGTCAATTAAGTCAGAGTACCCGAACGTAGAAGTAAAAGATTTCCCAGCTGAAGTTATCACAGCTCTAGAAGAAGCCAATGAGCGTCTTCTTGCTGACCATGCTGCAAAGGATGAGTTAGCGAAGAAGATTCAAGAGTCTCAAGCTGCATACATCGGTCAGGTTCGCCCTTGGTCTGATATTTCACACCGTGCGTACCTAAACAGCCAAGCAGCAGAATAAGTAGCTGTTCACTACTAAAAAATGATGTGACTTAGTCACACGAAGCCCAAGAAAACCCTTTAATTATTATTAAAATAATAGCTCCACCAGCTTCGGCTGAGTGGAGCACTTTTTAAATTCCATGGAGTTAGGGATGAGAAGTCTTATTTATATAGAGCGGTTGTTCAATCGTTTCGGGGATATATTAGGTTGGTTGTCCAGCATTCTATTTATCCTGTTACTGTGTAACGTTGTCTATGATGTCGTGATGCGTTATGCCTTTAATGATGTGTCTATCGCCTTCCAAGAGATGGAATGGCACCTATTTTCCGCCGTATTTTTGATTGGCGTTCCTTATGCGATTAAAGCAGGCGGTCACGTACGCGTGGATCTGTTTTACGAGCGCCTATCTAACCGAGCACAAGCAATTATCGATTTGATCGGTACCATCGTTTTCCTTTTCCCATTCTGTCTTTTGGTGGCTTGGTATGGCATTGACTTTGCCAAAGAGAGTTATGCCTTAAATGAGATGTCTGGTGACCCAGGCGGTTTGCCTTACCGTTGGATTATTAAAGGTCTGATTCCTTTATCTTTCCTATTTATGGCAATTAGCGGTATTGGTTTGATGTTGCATTCGCTTAACCGCATCTTTAATCCACACCTAATGCACCAAGCCGCAGATAAGTAGGAGGCAGCACATGGTCGGTATTGTAATGTTTTTTGTTGCCCTATTTGCGTTGTTGCTAGGGTTTCCTGTCGCGTTTACCTTTGGTGGTATCGCGTTAATTTTTGGTGTTTGGGCAGAAGGCTTCGATATGTTTGCTTTCATGCCATATCGAATTCAGTCGATAATGGAAAACACCGTGTTGATGGCGGTTCCGCTCTTTGTATTTATGGGCTTGGTTCTACAGAAAACTCGCCTAGCGGAACAGTTGCTTGAATCAATGGGTAAGTTATTTGGTGGTGTGCGTGGTGGTATCGCCATTTCTACCGTGTTGGTAGGGGCGCTGTTAGCTGCCTCTACGGGCGTTGTTGGCGCATCAGTGGTCGCCATGGGGCTTATCTCATTGCCAGTTATGCTCAAGTACAATTATGACAAAGGTTTGGCGTGTGGCACCATCTGTGCTTCTGGCACGTTAGGTCAAATTATTCCACCTTCGATAGTTCTTATCCTACTGGGTGATGTACTGGGTGTACCTGTTGGTGATCTGTTCCAAGCGGCAATTTGGCCAGGTTTGGTGTTGGTTGGTGCTTATATTGTTTACATTCTTATCTACGCCAAGATGAACCCTGAGGCAGCTCAACCGATTGAGCGCGATGAGAATGTGAGTCGTCAACAAGAAGTGATTGCCGCGCTAAAAGCCGTGATCCCGCCGCTGGCGCTGATTGTTGTCGTGTTAGGCTCTATTTTTGCTGGTGTTGCAACACCGACAGAGTCAGCCGCGTTGGGTGGTGCCGGTGCTATCGTGTTGGCTCTACTTTATCGTCAATTTAGCTGGGGCATGGTATATGATGCCGCTAAAGAAACAGTGAAAGTGACAGCAATGGTATTTGCTATCTTGTTGGGTGCAACTGCATTCTCAATGGCGTTTACCTATACCGGTGGTGATCATTTGGTTGAGCAGTGGATGCTGCAAATTCCGGGTGAGAAGTGGGGCTTCTTGATCATTACAATGCTCGTCATTTTAATCCTTGGCTTCTTTATTGATTTCGTCGAGATTTGTTTCATCATCGTACCAATCTTGGCTCCGGTTGCTGAGCTAATGGGTATTAACATGACTTGGTTTGCGATTCTTGTTGCAATGAACTTACAGACCTCCTTCCTGACCCCTCCATTTGGCTTTAGCTTGTTCTATTTGAAAGGTGTGGCACCTTCAGGAGTGACGACGCGTGATATCTATCGTGGAGTGATGCCGTTTATCGCAATACAGATAGCGGTATTAGCCAGTATTTTGGTCTTCCCTGGACTCTACGGAATGTGATCATGTAATTTTTGTTACGTTGATGTAAATGATACATTTGAACGGCTTACTTTAGTAAGCCGTTCTTTTTTATGTTGTATAGGGGAAAGGGAATGCCTCTAAAGGTTAAGCTTATTCTACTGAGTTTGTTACCGTTATTGTTGGTAACGGTCAGTACTAGTTGGATATCCGTCTATCAGGCGCAAACACTTCGTGATAAAGAAGTTGAGATCTTTCGTTCAAGTCTGATCAAATCAAAAGAGACCGCACTGCGTGATAGTGTTGATTTGGCTCTCGATTCAATTAAGCACGTCTATAACGATCCTGACTTACCAGAGAACGTTGCCAAACAGCAGGTAAAAGCGATTATTGAGAAGCTGCGTTATGGGACAGATGGTTATTTTTTCGTTTATGATCAAGATGGCACCAACCTAGTTCATCCCATTCTGCCTGAGTTGCAAGGGCGGAATTTAATTGATATTCAAGATAAAAACGGCGATTTCTTGATTGTAGCGTTGTTGAATCAAGCCCAAAGAGGTGGCGGTTTTCATCAGTACCTATGGCAGAAGCCTTCGACTGGCGAAACCGTAACCAAGTTGAGCTACGCCGCTTGGCTCGACAAATGGAACTGGATGGTTGGCACTGGGCTCTATATTGAAGATATCAGTGAAGAGGTGGCGAACCTAAAAAGTGAAGTAGACCAAAATATCGAAACCACGTTCTTCTCGATGATCGTGATTGTGGTGGTAACGGTCGGAGTGATAGTGGTGGTAACACTGGCAATTAATCTTCATGAACACCGAATTGCAGACCGTAGCCTGAAAGAGCTAGCACATAAGACAGTCATGTTTCAGGAAGATGAGAAGAAACATCTGGCTAGAGAGTTGCATGATGGGATTAATCAGTTGCTGGTTTCGAGCAAGTGCCATTTAGAGTTACTCGGTAACAAGCTGGTGGATGAAACTCAAAAGCAGCATCTGGCACATTCGCAACAATCGCTGATGATGGCGATTAATGAAGTGAGGCATATCTCGCACAAATTACGCCCGAGCGCATTGGATGATATTGGTTTAGAGGCGGCATTGAACACACTACTACAAGATTTTCGTGCTCATTCTGGACTGAATATCGATACCGTATTTGATACCAATAGAGGTAAGCTAAAATCTGAAGTAGCGACGACGTTATATCGAGTTGCTCAAGAATCATTGACCAATATTGAAAAACATTCTCAAGCGACAGAGGTGAATGTCATTCTTCAGCAACTTGGTAGTCGTCTCCAGTTGATTATTCGTGATAATGGCGTAGGGTTTGACGTTGGCTCAACTCTGCGTAAGAGTGGTACCGGAATAGGGCTACGAAACATGCGTGAGCGAGTGGAGTTCATTGGCGGAGATTTTGAGCTAGAGAGTGAGCCGGGTTTCGGTACGGAGATTACCGTATTACTTGAATTGGAAGAGTTAGTTTATGGATAAACCGATCAAAGTGGTTATTGTTGACGATCACCAAGTGGTACTTGATGGTTTTATTGCGAGACTCAGCCTAGAGACGGATTTTAAGGTGATAGGCACAGCAAGTAATGGTCTTGAAGCAATTGATGTTGTTAAGTCTCTCAATCCTGATGTGGTATTGATGGACGTGAGCATGCCATTGATGAATGGCATTGATGCGACGCGTTTGATCAAAGAAGAGTGCCCGCAGGTGAAAGTTCTAATGCTGACTATGCACGATAATCGTGAATACATTATGAAGGTCATGCAGTCCGGAGCCGTCGGTTATATGCTCAAGGAAATCTCGGCGGAGAAAATGGTTCAAGCAATCAAAACGGTCTATCAAGGGTCGACCTATTTTTGTGAATCTGTCACTCAAACGTTATTTTCCCAAGGTGATGTTGCCGTAGCGGATAAGCCGAATCCGTTAAGTCGTCGTGAAGAATCGGTATTAAAATTAGTTGCGCAGGGATACAGCAGTAAGAAGATCGCCTCAGAACTTGAAATTAGCTATCGCACCGTGGAGACACATCGGCAGAACATCAAGCACAAGCTGGAATTGAGCAGTACCGCAGAGCTTGCCAAATATGCGGTCGAGCGGGGCATGATTTAGCTGGTCTGTGGTTTGATTTAAACGGTGGTCATCCAGTGTTCTATTGATGAAAAAGGCCCCAAGCGAGGCAAGGGGCAAATCCTATTTCAGGAGGACTAGGTAAGTTGAATTAGCACAATTTGCCTAATTCAATAAGGTGTTTAACTGCGGTTCGCCATACGTTTATATTGGTGACGACGACCTCGTAAAGTGAACCCCAAACGAACAATGTTTTCTGGTGCGACGCTTCTGACTAACGTAATGGCTTCAAGAATGGTCTCTTGAGAGACGCAATTTCCCGGTAACGAGTAAACGCGAACAGAGAAGCGGATCGTAGAGTTAGCTCACACAAATGTAAGGAATGTAAGCACAACTGATCCGCTCTTTCTTTGCTGTTAAAATTTCGAACAAATTAAGATTAAAAGAAAGTTCAGTTATGTCATTCCCAGTAAATCGCCATCAAGATTACCATGCGCATTTTTATTTCGATCAACACAGCAGCGACTATGCCGCCGAAATCCGCGAGCAAATTTCTCAGCAACTCGGACTATTTGTCGGGCGATTTAATCAAAGGCTGGTGGGACCACACACCAAATGGAGCTTTGAAATAGACTTTAACCATCAGCAGTTTGACACCCTAATCGAGTGGCTAGAAGCGCATCGCAATGGTCATTCAGTGTTAGTTCATGCAGTAACTGGTGATGACTACCTCGATCACACTGACTACGTCTACTGGCTTGGTGAAGCAGTAGAGCTAGATATTACAGGCTTTGAGAAATCTAACTAATTTCATCAAGCGTAATCGGAATGGATAATGATTCCTCTACGCTATTATATCGCGCAATAGCGGCAATCAGAATCAAAGCAGAAGACTGTAAGCCGGCATTATATATACCCAGCACTTTATCGTGTCTGGGTATAATCGTTTTTACCAATCACTAGTATAGTTTTAAGCATTTTTACCCCTAAGATTAAAAGGGATATTCTAGCTCCATAGAAACAGAACAGAACGGCAGAACACTATCACTGCCAAGTCGAGTTAGGAGAATCAGAATGTCTAATCAATCTACTTTAATTGGTCTAAACAGTGAAAAAACAGCTCAATTGTCTGAGCAACTTAACCAACTGCTAGCGCACTACCAAGTGCTTTACATGAATACTCGTGGCTACCATTGGAATATCAAAGGTCAGCAATTCTTTGAACTGCATGTAAAATTCGAAGAGATCTACACTGACTTACAAACCAAAATTGATGAGCTTGCAGAGCGTATTTTGACTTTAGGTCATACGCCAGACCACAGCTTTACTCGTTACCTAGAAATTAGCGAGCTGAAAGAGCATGTAAACGTTAGCCAAGGTCAAGAATGTGTACAAGGTCTCGTCAATGGCTTTAGCCTATTAATTCTGAAACAGCGTGCAATCTTAGAGCAAGCAGGCGAAGCTGAAGACGAAGGTACTGCGGCTCTGATGGGTGATTACATCCGTGAACAAGAAAAATTGATGTGGATGCTAAACGCCTACCTTCAATAATATAATTTTACTAAGTGAAAGGGAGCTTCGGCTCCCTTTTTGCTGTATTGCGTGCAAGCAGCTCGCTCGATTTACGGATGAGCTTGAAAGCTCAGATTAGTGACTAAGAGAATGCTAATGATTGAGACATAATGCATTTTCGATAATAGGATTGAACTGTGTAACCGCTTCTTGCGTAACCATTGGGTAGACAAACAACACTCAGTGGGGGCGACATGCGCAAAGAAAAGATTGGAGTGTATTGGTTTACCAACGACTTACGATTGAACGACAATGCTTTGCTAGACAGAGCGGCTCGAGAAGTCGATAAACTCATTTGCTTGTTCTGCCTCCCTCCTTTCTCTGAATATCTGCAACATTTCACCAGTGAATCAAAATTTGGTGACGCACGGCAACGCTTTCTAATCCAAACATTAAACGGTTTAGATGAAAGTTTAGCGGAGTATGGGCAACACCTTGTTGTCGTTGATGCACATCCCTTTAGTGCGTTGTCGCACTTGTGCTCAGAGGACGCAATCACGCATCTTTATTGCCAAGACTTTGTCTCTAGTGATGAACAGCTGGTTATCGAACATATTCGAGCCTATTTTCCTCGGGTTAAAATCACTCAACTCCAACAAAGCACGCTGTTTCAACAATCCGATTTGCCCTTTGCTCTCGAAGAGCTACCGAGCTCCTTCACTAAATTTCGCAAACAAGTTGAGACTATTGTTCCCAGCCAAGTGAGCTCTGAAATTTTCCAACTACCTCGCCCTGCAAAGCATACCCTTAATGCCACAGTATTACCTGGCTTAGTGATAAGTAGCGAGGACCTGTTTATCGGGGGAGAGTCTTTCGCATTAGCTCACGCTATGTGCTATTTCTCGACATCTTTTGCCAGTAATTACAAGCAAACGCGCAATGAACTTGATGGAAAAGAGTACTCAACTAAATTCTCTCCTTGGCTGGCGAACGGTTCGATTTCGGTAAGGCAAGTGATGGAAATGCTGACTCAATACGAGAAACGAAATGGCAGCAATGAGTCGACCTACTGGATTTACTTTGAGTTACTGTGGCGTGAGTATTTTCATTGGTACGCGCTTAAGTATGGCAAAAAGCTATTTCGTTTTTCCGGGGTAAAAGGTAAAGCGTCACTTGCTACATTCTACCCTCAGCGTTTCAAACAATGGAAAATAGGAGCAACGGCGTTTCCTCTAGTAAATGCCTGCATGAAACAACTTAATCAAACTGGTTACATGTCGAATCGAGGTCGCCAATTGGTGGCGAGTTGCCTTATCCATGAGTTGGGTATTGATTGGCGTTATGGTGCAGCCTATTTTGAGACTCAGTTAATCGATTACGATGTCGCTTCTAATTGGGGGAACTGGCAATACATTGCAGGAGTGGGGGCGAGCAATATGCCAAGACGTTTTGATCAGGCAAAGCAGGCAATGCTGTACGATCCGGAAGGGAAGTTTGTCCGTTGTTGGAAAGGCGACAGTGACCTTGGTACAGACAGCGTTGATATGGTCGATTGGCCAATACGAGCGTAGATGATGAAGATTGCAACGATTAGACTGGTGCTGGGTGACCAGCTTAACCATCAACACTCTTGGTTTAAAGAACTCGATCCGAGCGTTCTCTACGTTATTGCTGAATTGAAGCAAGAGACTGACTACGTAAAACATCATGGTCAAAAGGTGGCGACATTTTTTGCCGCAATGGAAGCTTTTGCTACTGAGTTACGTCAATCAGGTCATCATGTGGATTATTTAGATCTGGATGACACCGCTGAGTTTGACTCACTACCTACGTTGATTGAACACTTGATTAGGTATTATCAAGCTGAGCGATTTGAGTATCAACGCCCGGACGAATACCGTTTGGCGCAACAATTAGCTTACCACCAGTGGTCATGCGAAACATCTTGTGTCGACAGTGAGCATTTTTTATTACCGTTTGAGGAAATAGAGCAGGCATTTCCGGTTGGTAAGCACGTGTTGATGGAACATTTCTATCGTGGGATGCGCAAGCGATATGACATCTTAATGGAAGCGGGGAAGCCACAAGGTGGTAAATGGAACTTTGACGCACGCAATAGAAAACCGCTGAAACAAAAGGACCTTGAGCAACTGCCAGCACCATTGATGTTTAGTAACGATATAAGGCACATCAAGCAACGTATCGAGCGTCATCATGTTACGACTATTGGTGAGTTGAACGAACAACTGCTTTGGCCGGTGACTCGAAGTCAAAGTTTGAATTTACTAGCGTTCTTTTGCCAACGTTGTTTGCCCAATTTTGGTTCATTTCAAGATGCGATGACAGATCAGCATGATAGCGCTTGGAGTCTTTATCACAGCCGCCTTTCATTTGCACTCAACAGTAAACTGATTAGCCCTTTTGAAGTGATTACGACAGCCGTTAATACCTATCAGCAACGCGATGATATCGACATTGCACAAATAGAAGGATTTGTTCGCCAGATCCTTGGTTGGCGCGAGTATGTGCGTGGTGTTTATTGGGCAAATATGCCTCACTACAAAACCATCAATGCGCTCAACGCGAAGCGTAAGTTGCCGAGCTTTTTCTGGACAGGGGACACACGACTTAATTGTGTTCACCAAGCGGTTAAACAATCACTCAAGTATGCTTACGCTCATCATATTCAACGCCTGATGATTACCGGCAACTTTTGTTTGATTACGGAAATTGACCCCGACCAGGTGGATGCGTGGTATTTAGGCATTTATATCGATGCCATCGAGTGGGTGGAGATGCCCAACACCAGAGGAATGGCGCTGTTTGCGGATGGTGGTATCGTTGGCACTAAGCCTTATGCGGCGAGTGGCGCTTATGTCAATCGGATGAGCGACTACTGCAAATCGTGTCATTACAACGTGAAGGGTAAAGTCGAAGAGAGTGCCTGTCCTCTCAATAGTCTATATTGGCGGTTCATGCACACCAACCGAGAGCTCATTGGTAACAATCCGCGAATTGGTATGATATATCGTTCTTGGGATGCGCTAGATGATGACCAGCAACAACAAGTACTGGATCGAGCAGAATATTGGTTGGCTAATCTAGAATCGCTTTAAACTCAGCAGTTTTTTCTTTTGTTGTCGGTATCTCCAAAGTTTGTTGTTCTTTGGGTAGAGAGACATAGCGATGTCCAAATTCGTTTGCTGATAATGGTTTCGAGAACAAGTAGCCTTGATAATCATCACAGCCTTCATGAGACAATAGTTGGCGCTGTTCTTCATGTTCTACGCCTTCGGCGATGACCCATTTACCCATGTTGTGTCCAAGCTGAACAATGGTTCTCACCAGCATATGGTCGTGGTGTGCACTCACGCAATCATCAACAAAAGACTTATCGATTTTGAGTACATCGATAGGCAGTTGCTTTAAATAGTTAAGTGAAGAGTAGGCAATGCCAAAATCATCAACCGCGATAGTGACCCCTTCATCTTGTAATCGCTGACAGATACGAGTGACACGCTCGGTATCTTTCATCAAGGTTGTTTCCGTGATCTCTATTTGCAACAGATGAGGTGGTAATTCGGTTCGTCTTAGTATGTGGCGAATATAAGTCAGCAGATCATCATGGGCAAATTGTATTGTTGATACATTGACGGAGACCTGTATTGAAGAGCCTTCATCATACCAATGTTTGGCTTGCTCACATGCCTCTTTAATCACCCACCGACCGATCATTATGATTTGCTTTGTCTTTTCGGCAACAGAAATAAACTCAAATGGGCTGATTGTGCCTAAGTCGGGATGCTCCCAACGTATGAGCGCTTCTGCTCCTCTTACTTTCTGATCACGTATTGATACTTTAGGTTGATAGTGAAGGACGAACTGATTGAGGCGAATGGCCTGTTCTAGTTCAATTTCGACTTGGTGAGCACGTATGGTTTCATCAAGCAGTGATTCATCGTACCAACGCACTCTATTTTTGCCAGTACTCTTGGCTTTGAGAGTCGCGATATCGACATTCTTGAGCCAAATGTCGCGGTTATTGGTTGCTTTCTTAAGTGAGGAAATACCAATAGAGAAGGTGACTTGGTAAAAGCCACGATCTAACTCAAAATGGAAACGCTCGGGGCGAGAGAGCTCACGTACGAGCCCACTGACCTGTTGTTCGATATCAGCCTTCTCACTGACGACGATAATAAATTCGTCACCTTCTAAGCGAAATAGCTCGGCTTTGTTGATGGTGACTTGTTTGAGTCTGGTTGCGATAAACCTAAGTAGTACATCTGCTTGTTCTGGACCAAAAGAATCGTTGGCATCTTTGAAATTGTCGATGTCGATCTTAAGTAACACAAAGTCTTTATTACCAATACTACAGTCAGCATTTTTAGCGATGTATTGATAAAAAGCGCGTCGGTTTGGCAATTTGGTGAGAAAGTCACTCAAACTGTCATCACGATATTTGTTTAACTGCTTGTCGGACTTGATCTTATAGTAAGTCATGCTGGTGGCGAAGATCGTGATTAAAAGCAGCTTAACTGAGTCGTCTGCCATCTCGAGTAAATCGTCAGTCGGCACCGAAAGAAAGTAGTGTGAGACTAATAATATTGCAATAACCAGTGGCCAGAGCGTTGCTGGAAATAGGATCAAATAGCACAGCGGCAAAAGTAGGAACGATTTCTCAATGGCGTCTATTTCTAGTGGTTCGATCATTCCGCCAACAAGTATGTGTGCAAATGAAAGGCATGCGAACAGTTTTTTACGTTGAGTCGATTTTGTGAATAGCGCGCACAACATGCCAATTGGAAAGAGGACGTAAGAGAGCCCTACCAACTCATGTTCTGTAATGAGGGTATGAGTAATTAATGCGACTGCTGCGATGTAAGCGACCTTGATTAAAATACCAGAGCTTATCGCTTTGTAGAGCATCGTCTCTTTGTTAATCATTCTGCTTCCTTGGCATCTATCATAGCTCCCTGCGATACCCAATGCCTTTTGGTTAGTTCTTATTTTAACTTATGAACTAATTCCATTACTGATAAAAGACACTACCATGTGAAATGAAAGAAACTATCGAGTCGGCGAGGATATTCGATCAAATTCACACTCATCGAGCATAAATGAGATCTATTTCTGCCGATTACTGTAGTGCAAATCAAGCTGTTAATTTGCAGCACATAATATCGAATGAAAAAACCTAGTATCGATCGCTGTTAAAAGTTTGTTCTGCAAAATGCACTTTCAAGCTGTCTGTGTTCGAGTTTTATTCGGCAGCCTCGAAAAGAAACACTGCACTCTATCAGGCTTTTGAGTGTCTCTGAGACAGTTTTTGACTGATCAAAACATAGAGATGTCGGATAGGAATAGTTTTACCTGTTTTAATATACAGTATTTTCTTGACAATATACTTTCAGTGATTATGCTGTATGTATGAACAGTAAATGGAGGTGGAGTATGTTGTGGGACACACTAGAACGCGTAAATCGTGCACGCCAACAAGCGATGGCGAATCAGGAATATCTTAAGTCAGCGAAAGCGCACCAGAAAGCGCTGCAAGAACAATCATCATTCATGACCATCAAGGCTAAGCGTAAAGCCGTTAATAAAACGCCAAAGAAATTGGCAGATATTTACCAACAAGTCGAATTCGGAGTTAACCCGTCAGGGCGCGAGCATTAAGCTCAGAGCGATCGGAGAATGCTTGTTATTCGCTAAACAACAAGCCCTAACGTTTGGACAGTTAGGGCTTTGGTCGTTAAGCATTGAGTAAAACGAAGTCAGTCAGGGCAGTTAAGGTTTAGCTAGTGGACGTCGTTTGCCGAAACTCTCGATGATCGTAAACAGCAAGCCTGCCCAAATAAGACTGAAACTGACCAGCTTCACTTCATCAAATAGCTCGCCAAAGACAAATACTGCCAATAGGAACTGCAAACTAGGTTCAATGTATTGCATTAACGCCACATTCGACATGGTAGTTAAGCGAATAGCCATGGAGTAAAAGATCAACGGGGCTAATGTTACCGGACCTGAACCAATATAAAGCATTAGGGTTTGCCACCCAGACTCTAAAGAGACCGCGCCAACAGTTGTTTGCTTAAAAATTAGATAGGCTAAAGCGAAAGGCGTTAATACCAGCACCTCAACAAATAGACAGGTTGCCCAGTCGTAATTGATTTTCTTTTTGAAGTAGCCATAGAGCGTAAAGAAAACCGCCATACTTAAAGCGATGTAAGGCACTTGACCATATTGCATCACTTGATAGAGCAAGCCTGTGCCTGCCAGTAATAAAGCGATTTTTTTGCCTAAACTAAGGCGCTCACCCAGCAGAAATACGCCTAACGCCGCCATGGTTAGCGGGCTAATGAAAAAGCCTAAACTAGCGTCCATCACGCGATCATTGGTCATAGCCCAAGTAAAAGCGGTCCAAGAGACACACATTAAACAGCTGGCAACAAATGCCATCTTAAATGAGCGTTTGTCGGCTATGATTGTTTTTAGGCGGATGGTTTTCTTTTGTAGAAAAATCACCATCAGAGCGGCGAAAGGCACAGATGCCATAATGCGAAAAGCGAGCAGTTCGTCCATTGCAGCATTCGGCAAGAATTGATAGTAAAGCGGTAGCATGCCCCATAGTGCAAAAGACAAGGCTGCCATGGCATTACCAAAGCGAAGATCATTCATTATTGTTAGACTGGAAGATAGGGAACAGGTGGCAATTTTATGAGTAACTCAGTTTATGTACAGCAATAGATTTTTGCGCAAAGAGAAGATTTCTTTTGTTAATCGCTCTTCCCATCTTAAATCTGATAAACCATTGTTAAATCAACGCTAAAGTTTGGTTTCTAATAGCCGATAGTTATAATACCAACTCACTACGAGTAACAAATAGTAAGTAACAAGGAAGTATTAAATGAACGATTATGTGCAGAAACGCCGGTATTATCGATTGAAATACCCACGCCGCGCTATGCCTGTCGTCAGTATCGATGAGCAGTTGTTTCATGTGAGTGAAATCTCAGAAAAGGGGATTCGCATTATCATGAACAATCTTGCCAGTTTGTATCGAGGTTTGACACTCACCGGTACGCTGAGTTTAGGCATCGAGAATCAAATTAAAGTAAAAGGGCAGATATTGCGCTTTGATGATAATGAAGTCATTTTGGAGCTTCATCAGGGACCGTCATTTAAAGATATGGTTGAGCAGCAACGCCATATCCGCAACAATTATCCTAAGCACTTTGCAAAGTTACGCAGCCAAGCAGTCCATTAATCACGGCTTGTTAATCCCTTTAATGTGAGTCCAATTAAAGAGGGAAGGGTACTTGTTAGATGCATCGACGCATTGGATGCAGTGAGTAGATAAAGTTTTTATACGCCAAAAACGGTGAAACCCCAGAGGTGGTAAATCTCTGGGGTTTCGAATTTTTTAGATATCTCGGTTGGTAAGTCCGATAATCTTTATGCAAAAGGTCTGGATTATCTCCGATTAATTCCTAATAAAGGAATTAGATGCGGATGAAGTCCATGTGCTCAACTTTTGGCTTGTAAGCGTGACGTTGAACGTCTTGTGGCTTAACTTTAACTTCAGCACCGTCGATAACTAGAACGATACCTTCGTAGAATTCAGGCTTGTCCATTTGGTTAACGATGTCGTTGTGGTTAAGAACGATTGATACTGGAGCTTCAGAACCACCGTAAACGATAGCAGGGAATTTACCAGCGTGACGTAGGCGGCGGCTCGCACCTTTACCTAGTTCAGTACGTACTACTGCTTCAAATTTCATAGTATTACTCTCGTAAAATAAGTATTGATTCCACGATACGATGCGACCTCATATCGTGCTAAACGCTGATGAGTAATTGGTAGTTACTCCAACAGCGAGCGCGGATACTATCACTCTCTACCTCCAAGAGCAATACCTTTGCCTTTCGTCAGCCCAGTTTATAGACGATAAAAGGCACTTATTTCACAAGTGGTTATATTATCTTCACTCAATCCATTTAACTGCCGGAAAAAGCGCCGCCTTCGTTTGTACGGCATCGTAAATTCTTTTTGCAATACAAAATACTGCAAAGATGAACCGTATCTGAACGGATAACTCACGATGGGTTAAGTTAGGCAGCGATAAGCTAGTCCCATAATCAGCCATCACCAAGAGGAAAAATAAGATGGGACCAGTAAGTATTGTAGTGATCACTCTTAATGAAGAAAAGCGTATTGGACGTTTACTGAACGACTTAAGTAAACAGACTCACCAAGAGTTCGAAGTGATTTTAGTGGATTCGAACAGCGAAGATAATACTCGCCAAGTCGCAGCCGCGTTTGAAGCATCATTACCGAAATTAACTATCCATAAAATGGAGACTCGCGGCGTTAGCCTAGGTCGCAATACTGGTGCGGCGATGGCGCAATATGAACGTATTCTATTCCTAGATGCCGATGTTCGCCTAGAGGGCAACTTTCTAGCCAATGCAATTAGCCAGTTAGAGGAGCAGCAGCTCGAGGTTGCGGGTGTGTACATGGGGGCGAAGAACTTACCTTTGGTTCACAAACTGGGTTACGGGTTGTTCAACCTAGGTCTGTTTATTACTCAGTATACTTTCCCTACCGCGGTAGGCGCCTGCATCTTTTCTACCAAACGTGTTCACAATGAGATTGGCGGGTTCGATTTGGCAATCACGCTCTGTGAAGATTGCGATTATGTGAAACGTGCAAGTAAGACCTGGCGTTTTCGCTTCCTAAAACTGACTTTCGGCTTTGACCCTCGCCGTTTAGATCAAGATGGTGTTTTCAAAATGGGGGCAACCTATCTCAAAGCTAATGTGCGCCGCTTTTTCTTTGGCGAGATGCGCAATAACGAAATGGAATACAAATTCGGTCACTACAAAGAACAATAATCGTTGTCGGGGCAGTAAATGTTTGATGGGATGAGTCTGTTTATAGGGGCATTGCTTGATGCCCTTATTGGTCCAAACTTGTTTGTACCTGGCGAGCCATTTTTGCTTGCGGCGGGTTATCAACTGCAACAAGGCTTATGGACGGGCGTACTGGCAGTGCTGCTAGGTGGGTTGATTGGTGATCATGCTAGCTATTGGATTGGACGTTATGTCGGACTACCTGCGCAAAAGAAACTAGTGAAATGGCAACCGAAAACGCGTCGCCCAATCGCTCGTTGTCGCCACCTTATGTATAAGAAAGGAAACTACGTGTTGGCGTTTGCGCGTTTACTTGGTCCGGTTGCTTGGGTGGTGCCGTTTATTGCTGGTACCAATAAGGTGACTTGGTCGCGTTTTGCTGTATTTAGCACGGTCGGTTTAATACTTGGTGTTGGGCAGTTTGTAATGTGGGGGTATTTACTCGCTTATGGTCTTGAGCAATTTCCACTGTTAAATCAAGTCAAATTAGTCTTGGTTGAACATCAGTACACTTTGCTGGCAATCATAGTCAGCCTGATATTTCTCTATGTTGGACGTAAGCTTCGCTGGCGTTTGTTGTTTACTAAGTTCTCCGCGGTGTTCTTTGCCTTGATGTTGTGGGCGAACTACAGTCACTTTTTTTTCTATTCAGATGATTTCGCAAAGGAGTCTCCACAAAGTGGCTCGACCAAGATCGTAGAGGTAAGCGATCTGGCTTACAAAGTGTACCCAGGTGTATCAAACATTTTTGATGCGCAGGCGATGAATGTGATGTTTATTGGCGAAAATCCAAGAGAGTTTATGCTGCAACTGGGTTGGATTGAGAACCAAACCTTTTCACGTAATGATATTGAGCTGAAAGATTATATTCGCTTGTTGCAGAACAAAACACCGCCGGTTTCCGATCTGTTTTGGAATAATCAGCCGCAAGAGATGGCGTTTCAGTTACCGGGCGATCTAATGCGTCGTAGCCATATCCGCTGGTGGCAAGCCGGAGTGGATTCTTCTACCCAGCAACCACTGTGGCTCGGCGCGCTAAGTTATGATGACGGCTTACAGTTAACGCCGTACTCAGGGATTGTCACGGTGCTGCATAGCGTCGACCCTAATGTCGACCAAGAGCGAGATAAGTTGGCGCAACAAGTGAGTAATCATTTCGTTGATCATCGAGTTGAACTCGCCGCACTCAGTGCCCCCGTGGTTTTAGACGAGGATCACGAGTATTACACAGATGGTCGCATCTTAGTGATTCACGATAGCCAAGCGCTTTAGCAAACAATTTAGTCGTGACTGTCCTCCAATTTAGTAGTGACTGTCCCTAGAAGGCACCTAGAAGGCATTTATGTCGACTGTCCTGTTAAGCGCTCTATTAAGCGCTTTTATTGTGACTGTCCTTTAAACTGCCGTTAAAACAGAGCTTCCTCCGTGGGCAGTGGTCAGTCGAATTGCGAGCGAAAGTCTGAAGGTGTCATCCCTTTAAGTGACTTAAATTGGCGATTAAAGTTTGAGATGTTATTAAACCCTGCTTGCTCGGCGATAATCGCGACTGAGAGTGGGGTATTGACGAGCATCTCGCACGCTTTACCAATGCGGAAACGTTTGAGATGCTCAGAAAAGCTTTCAACAAAATGGCGTTCAAATAATCGATAAGCGGAACTTTCACTGATATGAAGCGTTTGGCATAAATCATCAATCTTGATCTGCTTTGCGTAGTTCTGCTCAATAAACTGACGTGCCATCTCGACGCGACGCGTCGACTCATCATCCATGTTGGCGTTGTGTAAACCGTAAGCATGCAGCGACAATTTACTTGAGGTCTCATCATCTGCTAATGCACACAGTGCTTGTAGCACCCGAAGAAATTGGTGATGAGGTTCATGACGCTCAATATCACTCAGCAGTTGATGGACATATTCAGCGGTTTCTTGGCTGAACTGCAAGCCGTATGAAGCTCGTTGAAGTAAGCGTGTGAGGTTCTTCAGTTCAGGAAAGGTTTCAATCAGTGACTCAACCCATTGGTGGCGAAACCAAAAGATTAATGAATGGTGACCACGCTCAATATCACCATCTATATTGCCTATCAACATATGAGGCAGACCTGGTCCATACAGCAACAAACTGTTATGGGTGATTTCGCCAATGCCATCCCCGGCAAAATACCGACCTTTAAATACGCCATTTTGATCTCGATAGAGTACCAATTCATATTCGGTGTGGTAGTGCCACGAGCAAGTGAATTCCTCTTTTTTAACTCGGCAGTGGTACTCCTTCACCTTCCAGTTAAAGTTGTTTTCATTGAGTACATTTTCAATGGTTGGCTTCATTCCTAACTCCTTAGCATGAAGAGAATTTACTCTATGAGGTTTGCTCTATTCAGTCAATTAAATGGATTAATATGAAGGAATTGTATTACTTGTTGGTGGATAGTCATTACTAGGTTCTTGAAAATTATTATTAAACTGCCTGCGTACAATATCAAAGCATTCAAAAGCGAATTGGATGCGATTTATGTGCACCATCAAGAAAAGCTGCGCATGAATATAAAGGTTAGGAGAGAGTTATGTTCAAGACCAAAGAGGCATTGATCTTCCTGTTGATGGCTTTTGCTACAGGGATTAGTGGTTCGTTTTTTTACCCACTTTCGAGTCTATTTATCATCGAAGCCTTGGGTGCCAGTCCGGCGATGTTAAGCGTTTATATGATTTTGTCGATTGTATCGTCGGTTTCAGTTTCACAAATCATAGCAGCGAAGTCAGATAATGGTTGGAATCGTAAAAATATTCTGTTGTTTGCCTTGAGTTGTTACCTCATCACAGTGGTTGGTTTTAGCTTCATTCGCGATTACTACTGGGCAGTTGCCTTCTCGATGGTTTTTGGTGCGTTGAGTGGGGCAGGGTTTGGTCAACTGTTTGCGCTAGGACGTGAGTATGCGGATGAGCACATTGAGGATAGCACGACGTTTTTGTCGGTGATGCGTGCCGGTATTGCTATCGCTTGGGTTGTTGGTCCCCCAATCGCCTTTATATTAAAAGGCTCATTTGGATTTAGCGCGTCCTTCTTAGCAGCGGGCGGCGCCACTTTAATTTCAGTGCTGCTTGGAATGCGCTATCTACCGAGTAGTGTGATTGCAAATGAAGAAAAACAGCAAGATAACAAGCAAGGTCCGGTTGGTTTTATTGTCGCTCTCTTCTGTGTTGCTCTGGTTTTTATGTTCAGCGCCAATAACCTTTATGTTATCACCATGCCGCTCTACCTCTCACAAGAGCTTAAAGTAGCAGCGAGTTGGGTCGGTTATATGTTCGGTATGGCGGCGTTATGTGAGATCCCATTCATGCTTAAAGCTGGTCGGTTAGCAGCTCGTTTCGGTACGATGAAATTACTCGCGTTGTCTTTGGTGTGCGGTTGTCTGTTCTTTGTTGCGATGTTAAATGTCACTGAGTTCTGGCAATTACTTAGCATCCAGTTATTAAATGGTGTGTTCATCGGTTTAACTGCAACGCTGGGTATGGTGGCGTTGCAAGATATGATGCGCGATAGGCTCGGAACGGCTTCGACGCTATTTTCGAGTTTACTCCAGGTATCTATGTTGATCTCTAGCCTCAGCATTGGTTTTGTCGGAGAAATGTTTAACTACTACAGCGCATTTTATGTTTCATTAACTTTAGCAGTAAGTTCTTTGGTATTAATTTCATACTTTGTGGTTAAAGAGAATCGAGAGAGTCAAACTGACTTAGTTGAGCAAGCTAGCTAAGTGGACCACTTAAGAGGGCTCAATGAGTGGCTGAGCCCTTTTTAATCCCCCTGATTTTGCGATGTTTTTCCCCGCCTTATAGATTTATTTATTGTTATTTCCCCAAATCCCCACGTCATGATAGTGCCTGATGTGGCACATAAAACTTTCGTCGAATATTGCATCTGCTATTTTATGAAATCGATGCAATATACACGCGACCTAATAGGAAAGTTGTCTCACATCACGCTTATACCGATTGCTACCTTGGCAAAGTGGACAAAGTTGTTTGATTTAATTACAAATACTTTTATCAATTCTTTAAACAGGCATTAACAATTGTTATGGATAACTACCTGAATTCAGCGTCTCTTCGAGAGCAACAGGGCATCAAAATTGTCCGTTTAGCAGGTACTCATTATGAAATGGGTTACCAACATGGCTATTTGTTGGCTGAACCCATTTCAGTTATGTTGAATCAAACTATGCCTGCTGCTGTGGCTGTGATAGCTAAGACGCTCCATTCTTCCTGGGAAGATGCGTGGCAAAAATATCTTTCTGGCGCAGCTGTCGCTGAAAAATTTGTACCTGATTGTCTTTTGTCTGAAATGCAAGGCATTGCGGATGGAGCAACAGCAGCTGGCTATCCCACGACGTTAGAGCAAATTCGCACTTGGAATACGATGTATGATCAATGGTGCATTTATGCTCACCCTCACTTTTGGAATGTGGATGACCCAGAGACAAAAGGTCAGTTTCATGAACATGGACCAGGCACCAGAATATTAGCGGGTGCTGGTTGCAGTAGTTTTTCTGCTTGGGGTAAACAAGTAGGCGGAAACGGTTCAATGATCTTTTGTAAAAATGAAGATAATCTAAACTTACCCGGTCAACTCGAACATCGTTATATGTTCGTTTGTGCGCCCAAAGAGGGTATTGCTCACCTTTATTTAGCTTTCCCGGGGATGGTTGGTTTTGATGGCGGATTTAATGCCAAAGGTATTAGTGTCATGACGCAGTATGACGCATCGATCCACGAAACTATGGCGGGTTATGGTTTAGGGGTTTTGACCCGGCTTGCTCTGTTGAATGGGCATGATTTGTCGTCGGCACTAGAAGAGTTTAGAAGCAACCCTCGTCGCACCGGCATCGCGTATCATTGTGCGGATGCAAAAAACAAACAAGCTGCGGTTATCGAGTGTTCCGCAAAAGTGACTACAGAACGTTATCCATTAATGAATACCGAGAGTTTGTGGCAAGCGAATCATTCGATTTGCTATCCAGGTTACATGGGCTATTCTGGTTACAACTATGTGCAGGACCAGCAGCTCGTTTATGAACTCGACGACGTGTCATCTGTAGGCGACTATCTCACCAGTTTGAAGGCGCCGTATAATTTTGTCGTACCAGCCCCAAGTCGTTTTGAACGTTACGATCAGTTACTTCACCAACATTACGGAAAGATTGATCTCGAGATAGCGAAGGAAATAATGTGCGATCGCTATGATCCATATACTCGTCAAGAGCGCGCAGCCAACTCACCTTCATACACTAACAATATATTGGCGACAATTAGTGCGTATTATCCTGAAGAAAAATTTTCAGCGCCTTATGGTGACTTCTATGCCGGTGTCGCCAACCTTTGGTGTTTAGTTACTAAACCAGATAGTGGTGACTTTTTGCTTGCGATTGATGATTTCCCTGCCAACCAAGGGGAATTTAAGTCGTTTAACTTCTTCGAACTATTGGAAGCATAGAGAGTGTTTGCTATGACTGAGTCTGTATACGACCCGCAGCCCAATGGCGTGATAGGTGTTGATGAGCAAGGTGTTATCATTGACATCAACCAAGCGGCATACCGAGTCGATATTTGGAAAGTGCGCCCATCTGTTGGTGCCACACTGGCTGAGTGCTTACAACAGCAACAGGTTAAACGTTGGCATTTAAAACAGGAGAGCGGCGCGATTCAATGGCAAGATGGGACAGGCAAGTTTTGGCAAATCGAATGCTTACCAATGGGCTCGAATCAGCTTTTATGGTTAACCGAACAAACGGAAAAGATAAAACTTAAAGCACAGGTTGAGCATCTTCAGCATGATATTGAGCGTCTCGACTATGCTGCACAAGGGGCGAATCTTGGGATATGGGATTTCAACCCACTAGAAGGCAAGATTATCGCTAACCGAACTTGGGCGACACAGAAGAAGCTTGAGACTTCGGATGTATTCGTCGATGGTCAGCTGTTCTCCGAAATCGTTAATGGTATTGAAAGATGGGCGACGTTAGTGCATCCCGATGATATTGAGCCCACTCAGCAGAAAATTAAAGATCACTTAGAAGGTAAAACGGACTTGTATCATGCCGAGTTCCGAGTTCAATGCGGTGATGGTGGCTGGAAATGGATTCTCGATCAGGGCAAAGTCTTCGAGCGAGATGATCAGGGCGCTCCTGTGCGTATGAATGGTATCCATGTTGATGTGGATAAGCTAAAAGCTTTACAGCAGAAGTTATCGAAAACCAAAGAGAAGGCAGAAGTTGCCAATCGAGCGAAATCAATATTTTTAGCGAATATGAGCCACGAACTGCGTACCCCTCTTAACGCGATATTAGGCTACTCGCAGTTGATGAAAACGGAACCTAATTTACCGATTAAGCATAAAGAGTATCTCGATATTATTAATCGCTCTGGCGAGCATCTTTTAGCCTTGATTAATAATGTACTGGATATGTCTAAAATTGATGCTGGTTATAATGTTGCAGAATTGAAGTGGTTCAATTTGCGTGAGATGGTCGAAGAGGTCGTCGACTTAATGCAAATGAAAGCGAGTCAGAAGCAGCTGCATTTTGTGGCTGAGATTGCCCCAAGCGTTCCGAGTTTTGTCCAAGGTGATGCCGTGAAAACCCGCCAAGTATTGATTAACTTGCTTGGAAATGCGATTAAATTCACCGAAGTTGGGCATGTAAAATTAACGCTTGAGGCTAAAGCCTCTCCCGATGGTAACAACCGTATCAAATTCGAAATATGTGATAGTGGGATTGGTATTGCTCCTGAAGATCTCAGTCGTATCTTTATCCCGTTTGAACAGGTCGCGTCATTATCAACACAGAATGGTACAGGACTTGGTTTAAGTATCAGTAAACAATTTGTCGATTTGATGGGGGGAGATCTCGATGTGGCAAGTCAGCTCAATCATGGCACTACGTTTAGTTTTAGCCTTGACTTACTCGCATCAGATTGGGTTGATCAACCGATATTATCGCCAAGTCAGCAAATTAAAAAGTTAAGTGAAAACAGCTGGATTCCCAAGATACTGATTGCAGAAGACCAAACAGATAATCAGGCGTTGCTGAGCACACTGTTAACTCAAGCTGGCTTTAAGGTCAAAATCGCTCAAGATGGTGAAGAGGCGGTTACGCTATTCCAGCACTGGCAGCCAGATTTTATTTGGATGGATCGTCGTATGCCTAAGATGGATGGCTTAGAGGCAACGCGAGCAATACGACAATTGCCTAATGGCTTGGATGTGAAAATTGTCGCGCTGACAGCCAGTGTTTTTAATGATGAGATTGAACAGATGCTTAAGGCAGGAATGGACGATTTTGCTCGTAAGCCATACCAAGCTCAAACGTTGTTTATGTTGTTGCAAAAGCATTTAGAGGTTGAATATGAATATTTTCAAGAGACTCAACCAGCGAAGGAATATGGTCAACTGCAAGCTAGTGAGATTGAGTTAGCGTGTGATCTCGCCTTCGCGAAGGAAATCTTAGCGGCAATTGCGCTTGGCGATCAGCAGCGTTTGTTGGAACAATTCCAGAACGAAGCGGTTTTTGATGGTATGCGTTCAGAGCTGTTAGGTTTAGCCGAGTCCTACCAGTTTGATGAATTGTACGAATTATTTGGCTTTGCTGCTGAATCAGACAGTGCTTAGAAAATCAGGGGGTGACAAACATGCCTTATGAAGACGCTAAAATTGAAGTGTTGATAGTGGATGATACTATCGACAATATCAAACTGCTCGATGATTTACTTAGTGCCGAGGGTTATAAAGTCACTGGCGCTCCGAGTGGCAGTGCTGCGTTACGTATTTGCCAACATAAAGATATCGATCTTATTTTGCTGGATATCATGATGCCTAAAATGGACGGCTACGAAGTGTGCTCACATTTGAAAGCCAGTGCTAGAACGCAAGATATTCCGATTATTTTCCTCAGTGCGTTGGATAGCACACAAGATAAAGTGAGAGCTTTTCAGGTCGGTGGTGTTGATTATATTCAAAAGCCATTTGAAGCCTTGGAAGTGCTAGCAAGAGTGAAAAATCACACTGACATATTACTTTTGCGGCGCAAATTGCTTAAACAAAACAGAGAACTAAAGAAGCTTGCTCATACAGACGGACTAACGGGGTTACTCAATCGTCGCAGAATGACGGAGCTTTTAGAGCAACAAGCAAACTACTGTGTGATTCTTTTTGATGTCGACAATTTTAAATACATCAATGATAAATATGGTCATCAGCGTGGCGATGAAGAGTTAATTGAATTTGCGAGTTTGACTGAAGAGATTGTCGCTCACAAAGGGTATATATCTCGGTGGGGTGGGGAAGAGTTTTTAGTCTTATTGCCCGAGTGTGATATAGAGGAAGCGAAAACTATTGCCCAGTCACTACAAAAGACTTTTTCGGGCTCTAAGCAAGTCTGCTCTACTGCCAGTTTTGGTGTGGTTGATAATCAAAGTGCAGGCAGCTTTTCATCTGTGGTTCAGGCTGCTGACCAAGCAATGTACCAAGGCAAGAATCAGGTCGTTATTTGGCAAGAAGAGCGGCAAGAAGAGCGACAGCAAGAGGAAGAACCGCATACCTCTTAAAGCTCTCGGCTTTACCACACGCTGTGGTGATAAAGCCGAGTAGAAGGGGGGAGTACTGCGCAGTTTAGTGGCTGAGTTTCATCGTCAGCATGGCTTTTAAACCGCCCATTGAGCTTTTGCTTAAATGCAGTGTACCGCGATAGCTGTGCGCCATTTCACTTACGATGTTCAAGCCGAGTCCCGTGCCTGGTGTGGTCTCATCCAAGCGAACACCGCGTTTGACTACGTTGTCAAATTGCTCATCTGGAATCCCAGGACCATCATCTTCAATGATGATATTGATATTGTTGGCATCCACAGGTTCGGCATAAACACGAATGATACTATTCGCCCACTTATAACCATTTTCCAGTAGGTTACCCACCATCTCATCAAGATCGGTCTGTTCGACAGAAACTTCAAGATCGGAATCAATCTCATTGATTAGTGTTACTTCACGCTCAGCGTAAACTTTATCAAATGCCATTGAGATTGCGTCAATACGTTCGGCTGGAGAGGCTTTCACGGAGAGTATATTCATCGAGCCTGCCATACGAGCGCGACCCAAGTGATAATCGATTTGACCTTGAATTTGATCAACAGGCTCACGTAGCGGCGCTTGTTTATCTTGCGGCAGGTGCTGAATCTCATTTTTTAGCACTGAAAGTGGTGTTTTTAAGGCGTGTGATAGATTACCTGCGTGATGTCGAGCGCGTTCCAACAATTCCTGATAGTGGAACAGTAAGGCGTTTAAGTCGGAAACCACAGGTGCAATATCTCGTGGGTAGTCATCGCCTAATGCTGTACGCTTGCCTAGACGGAGTTGGCTCAACTCACGGTGCATTTTGGTGAGCGGGCTCAGTGACCAAGCGATTTGCAAAAAGATCACCGCTAACACGCCAAAATAGAGTAGGGCAAGAATGATCCACAACTCACCCATTAGATCCGCGACCGTATCTTCAATTGGCTGCTCATCAATACCGATCAAAATTGAAATTGGTTTGTTGTACTCAGGGAAGTAGAGCGAGTTCTCGATATAGATCAGGGGCTCTTCTCTGGCACCAAAAGCCTGCGCTTTTTTCTGTTTAAAATCGATGGTGCGATCCCACAAAGAACGGGAGCGAATTTGACTATCGTCAGTAGAAGCAGACCAGTATAAACCGCTATAAGGTTGGTTGAATCGAGGATCGGAAAGTTGAGTCGACAGTGTTAGTTGACCGTTCTTATCCACCTCAAGGTTCGCCGTTATTTCGTCCATGTAGATGGAGAGTTGCGACTTAGTGTCCGCGACCATGTAGTTATACACTTGGCTTGGCACAGTTACACCAGCGGCAATGATCATTGCAGTCAGCCAGACAACAGCCGCCAGTACAAGGCGGCTTTTCAAGCTAAGCTGTTTGATTAAAGACAGCTTTTTACTCGGCATTCAGTTGGTATCCCAAACCACGGACAGTTTTAATTACGTTTGGCGCAATCTTTTTACGGATGCGACCAATAAACACTTCAATCGTGTTTGAGTCACGGTCGAAGTCTTGCTTATAGATATGCTCAACCAGTTCGGTACGAGAAATCACTTTGTCAGCGTTATGCATAAAGTAGGCGACAACTTTATATTCAAGCGCTGTTAAGCTTACCGCTTCACCTTGCCACATCACTTTCGATGTACGTGTATCAAGGCTCAGGTTGCCCACTTGCATGATTGGTGACGCATTGCCCGACGCGCGGCGTAATTGAGCGCGAATACGCGCTGTTAGCTCAACCATCTCAAATGGTTTGGTGAGGTAGTCATCCGCGCCGGCGTTGAGACCTTCAACGCGTTGAGTGAGCGTGTCACGCGCACTCAGAATCACTACTGGCGTATTGATATTCTCATCTCGAATGCCTTTCAGTACCGTTAAACCATCGATTTTCGGCAGACCAAGATCGAGTACAATGACGTCCCACTCTTCTGACGTGGCACGATAAAGCGCATCGATACCATCTTGAGCAAGCTCTGGCACCCAACCAGTTTGTTCAAGTGCTTCAATAATTTGTTCGCCCAAACGAGGCTCGTCTTCCACTACAAGTATTTTCATTATTAGTCTTCTGTATTTTTGAATGCTTTTTTAATGTTACGACCGCGAATTTCTATCATTTCCAAGGTTTCCGCGTTGTACTCAACCTTGATGATATTGTTGTTATAGTTAATTTTTAGCTCATAAACCCAAATATCGTCGTCTTCTTCGAGTTCTACTTTGATAATTCGCCCATGCAGATCACGTTCTACGGCTGCGTACATTTCAGAGAATGGACGAATGTAGCCTTTCTTCACCGCTTCGTAGACTTCGTCTTGATCTTCTTCAAATTCAACCTTGGTGCCTGGCTTTTCAACGTCACGAACCAGATCATGACCATTGTCATGCTTATGGGCATAGCTAGGGAAGGCGAGTATGCTACACCCAGCAAGTGCGATAAGGCTGATGAACAGCTTTTTAAACATAGCGTTACCTTTGCTCAAATTTTCTATTCGTTGGGAGATGCAGTGATAAAAACCGCCTACTCCAGCATTGGATGTATTATAGAGATTTCAACATGAACACAAAGTGAATCAAGCTAGATTTACCGCTTTATGTTGATTTTGTTGTCGCTAACCTTATTTGAGTTCATCGGCAAAAATACGATCGCGCATTTTCCAAAAACGCCCAACTTTACGCGCTATCACAAACTGTGGCGGACGAAATCTATGCTGGTGGGCTACCACTTTACTGGGCGATGATTCCTCAAACGGGCGGTGCTTGTCAGCCAAATGAGGGCGAACAAATTGCGCATGAAAACGCTCTTTTTGCTTAGCGGTAGTCAAAGACCAAAACTCATGCACTGCCGCTTGATTGTCACCTCGATAGGTTACCTTGAGTTGGTTCTTGCCTTTGTCGTCTTTGAAGGTCGACAGTTCCATCTCTATACACTCGAAAACCAGCGCGTCTTTGAGGTTTAATGCCTCTTTAAGCTTTTTGTCTGGGTCGACAAGGGTTGCATCACATTCGTGACAAATGCGTGCGGCGATATCGTTGTCTGCACCACACTCACCGCAGTATTTGGCTCGGAAGCGGTAGCCACAGTGTTCACGCTCACCGGTTTCGTCATCTTCAAAATAGCCTTGGCAACGTCGACCAAAGTGTTCGAGCAAAAAGCCGTTACTGTCCAGTTTGCCCCAGAAGTTATTGTTAAAACCGCATGCAGGGCACGGAATAGTAATGATTTCGCTATCAGAGTCCGGCTTTGGATTGCCAACTTCAGGTTGATACAAATCATAGCTATTACCTGCGTAGTCCAGCACCAGACATTCATCTTTACCTGGTGATAAGCGCAAGCCGCGCCCGACAATCTGTTGGTACAAGCTAATCGACTCGGTTGGACGTAAGATTGCTATTAGGTCAACGTGCGGCGCATCAAAGCCAGTGGTGAGTACCGATACGTTAACCAAGTACTTGATCTTTTGATCTTTGAACTGCTGGATGATGGCGTCACGCTCAGGTGTCGGCGTATCGCCGATAACAATCGCGGCTTGTCCTTCCGGCAGCAAACTGAAGATTTCCTGCGCGTGGCGCACCGTTGCTGCGAATACCATGATGCCCAGCTTTTGTGACGACAAGTGGATGATCTGTTCGACAATTTGTGGCGTGGCGCGTTTGGCTTGATCGATCACCATATCCAGCTCTGACTCTTTATAGCGTCCGGTGCTGGCAGGTTTTAATTGTGAGAAATCATAGCTCAGTACTGGGGCATCCATCATTTTTGCATGAGTGAGAAAACCTTCATCCAGCAGGTAGCGAATGGGCAGCTCAAAAATACAGTCACGGAAGAAGCGCGCTTCTTCACTGCGGACTTGTCCTCGCGTGTGATATTGGTAGATCCAGCCGATGCCAAGACGATAAGGTGTTGCGGTAAGTCCAAGAACTTTTATACCCGGATTCAGCTCGCGTAAGTGGCTGATCACCTTCTGATAGCTAGAGTTTTTCTCTTCTGGCACTCGGTGACATTCGTCGATAACCAATAGCGAGAATTGATCTTTAAACGCGTCAAGATTGCGCACCACAGACTGCACTGAGGCAAACACCACTTGTTGATCGGTTTCTTTACGCCCAAGACCGGCAGAAAAAATAGCGCCAGTTAAACCATAGCCTTCATACTTTGCATGGTTTTGCTCAACCAATTCTTTTACGTGCGCAAGTACCAAGACGCGCCCTTTGGCTAAGCGAGCAAGCTCTGCAATAACAAGGCTTTTGCCGGCTCCCGTTGGTAATACGATGACCGCAGGTGTCGAGTGTTTACGAAAGTAGTGGATTACCGCTTTAACGGAATCGGCTTGATAGGGGCGCAGGGTGTACATAAATTCTGTGAAATAGCTCAACTATTTGTTTTAGGCGCACTATAATAGCGCAGCTAACTAAGTTGAGGTATCCATGCAGGCAAATAAAACGCAGCCAAATAAAGCGCAAGCAAACAAATTACAGCAAGTGCGTTTGGACAAATTTCTGTGTGACGCGCTCGGTGCGACACGTAAAGAAGCAACCAAAATCATCAAAAGCGGTGAAGTGACGGTAAACGAGCAAGTGATTAAAAGCGGCGCGGTTAAGGTTACAACTGAATGTGTGGTGGAGTGGCAAGGTCGAGAGATCCAACTGCAAGGTCCACGTTACATCATGTTGTATAAGCCGGATGGATTTGTTTGTTCACACGAAGATGGTTTTAACCATACAGCGTTTGTTCTGCTTGATGAAGTGAAAATGGAAGATTTGCACTTTGCCGGTCGCCTTGACGTGGATACCACGGGTTTGGTTTTGATTACCGATGACGGTCAATGGTCACACCGAATCACGTCACCAAAGCATAAATGTGCCAAGACTTACCGTGTATGGCTGGCAGATGCAATTGGTGATGATTATGCAGAGAAACTGGCGCAAGGTATTGAATTACGTAATGAGAAAGAAGCCACGTTGCCTGCAACGATGGAAATCGTCGATGCGTCTAACAATGAACTGTTGCTAACTATCACGGAAGGTAAGTATCACCAAGTAAAACGCATGTTTGCTGCTCTAGGTAATAAAGTTGATCAACTGCACCGTGAGCGCATTGGCGACATCGTTCTGGATGAAGATCTGGAGCCGGGTGAGTACCGTTACCTAACTCAAGAAGAAATTGATTCAATTTGGAAATAAATCTTCAGTAATTCATCACTCGAAATGAGTGGTGATGTGCTGGGTTAAAAATAATCAAATCAACAGGCTATTTAATTGATTTAAGCACTAGTAATTTTTGTGATTTTCATCGAGGATAGACTGTTAACCGAGTGACATGGGTTTTAAATTTGAACGTTAGACTCTCCAAAATAATTATTCTCGTCAGCGTTCATTTTTAGAGTTACTTGGTATATCCCATTGGAATGGGTTTGTCTCAATTTTGCTAAGTTGCAGCAAGGATCGCCGCAGCTGAAATGCAACCATTAGGAGACGTATGTCTAACACTGCAACACAACAAGCCAGTGCCCCACAAATCAGTTTTTTATTGTTTTTAGTCTTGGGTGCAATTGGCGCTTTAACGCCGTTAGCTATTGATATGTACTTACCCGCTATGCCGACTATCGCGCGCGATTTAGGCGTAGGGGCTGGTGAAGTTCAGTTTACCTTAACGGCTTATACCGCGGGATTCGCACTAGGTCAGTTGATTCATGGTCCACTAGCAGACAGTTTTGGTCGCAGACCTGTGTTGCTGCTAGGCGTGCTGTTTTTTGGCTTCGCCTCAGTCGTCAGTGCAACGACTAACGGCATTGATGCGCTTACCTTGGTTCGTACTGCACAAGGTTTCGCGGGTGCTGCCGCTGCGGTCATCATCCAAGCGGTGGTGCGCGATATGTTCGATCGTGAAGATTTTGCACGTGCCATGTCGTTTGTCACGCTGGTCATCACCATTGCGCCACTTATCGCGCCGATGATCGGTGGTTACCTGGCGATTTGGTTTGGCTGGCGCTCGATTTTCTGGGTGCTGGCGATTTTTGCCGCGATTGTGATCGTGTTGGTGCTGTGGAAAATCCCAGAAACCTTGACTGCCGAAAAACGCCAACCACTGCGTCTCGCGACGACGCTGCGCAACTATATACGTTTATGTCGTAACCCAGTCGGTATGGGGCTTGTGCTATCAGGCGCGTTTTCATTCGCTGGTATGTTTGCCTTCTTAACTGCAGGTTCGTTTGTTTACATCGATATTTACGGTGTGCGCCCAGATCATTTTGGTTACCTATTTGGTCTTAACATTGTCGCGATGATCATCATGACCAGCATTAATGGTCGTTTGGTGAAAAAAGTCGGCTCACATGCAATGTTGCGCTTTGGTCTATGGGTACAACTCGCAGCGGGTGTTGGTTTGTTCGTTGCCTGGTGGTTTGACCTAGGTTTATGGGGCATTGTTCTTTTTGTGGTGATGTACATTGGTACATTATCTACCATTGGTAGTAACGCGATGGCGCTGCTATTAAGTGGTTATCCAACCATGGCGGGTACCGCGTCTTCCTTAGCGGGTACCTTACGTTTTGGTATTGGTTCAATTATCGGTGCGGTTGTCGCAGCGTTGCCAAATGGCGTCGCTTGGCCGATGATTTTAGTTATGACGGCATGCTCAGTTTTGTCTGCCGCGTTTTATTGGTTATACGGAAGAAAGGCTTAATGGCTGAATATACAGTTGAAATTCAAAAGTTGGTAAATGCTGCGTTAGAAGAGATCCACGCAGAGCATCAAGCAAAGAAATTGGTTAATGCACCAGTGGCAAACAACAATTTCATGATTCGCTGGGTGACAAAAGCATTAAAAGGCCAACGATTTCATCGTTGTGTGGTTGATGATTTGACTGGTTGGCAGAAAGCTGGTCGCACCAAAGGGAACGCATCAAACTTAATGTTTACCTTTGAGCGTATTTCGTCATTCTATAAAGACTTCTTCCCAGAAGACCAAGATACGCAAGCGATCAAAGATCGCGATATTGACGCTTTTATCGATGCAATGGAGGAGTCGGGTTGGGAAGTGACAACTTCTGAACCTTTGGTTGGTGTGGGTAAGGTGCAAATTTTTACTGAGGGACCAAACTCGCTAGCATTGTGTACTGAACAGTGCGACAACTGTTTTGATGGCGAATTACTGGTAAAACCAATGAGCTGGTTTGTACGCGGTAATCATGCAGAATTCGTTGATGCGGCTGCGAAAGCAGGCTTTATGGTGCATAAAGTGACCGACTACAAATCAAACGTGAAATATCACGGAGAGTACTTGGTGTTCCCTGACAATAAAGGGACACAATTGGCTGAGATTCCAATTAACTACCAAGTTGCGAAATAATCAAAAATTATCACGGTATATGAAGCTTCCCTCGGGAAGCTTTTTTTGTGTCTTATGAACTTAGCCTTGTAGGGACAGGCACGTGTTGGGGAATTGGTATCGGGACAGACATGTTAACAGCAAAGAATAATCCTTATAGGGACAGACATATTAAGGGGAATTAGTAGGAGTTTTTTATAGCGGGGTTTCTTAAAGGGACAGACACGCTAACGATTGTTTTTAATGCCTTTAAATGCGTGCTACTGCACGTTTATGACTCTATTCGTATGAGCCTGATATCTGGTAATTTAGTTTAGGTTTGACCTCGACTAGCGTCTGAACTGACGATGATAGGCAGGAGACTTGAATCGCGGAGATATCAAACCGGCTAGTTTATTTATACTCGTAAGGAAACATTAAAATGAAATCGGTTTTGTCTTTTGACTCGATGCTTACACCTAAATTAGTAACAGGCTTATACTGGTTGTTGCTACTAGGTTCTTTTATTTCTGGTCTGGCGACCATGTTTGGTGGGTATGGTGGCTTTACGTTGCAGAAGTTTCTACTTGGTCTTGCAACGATTGTTGGTGGCGCCATTGTATCAAGGATATGGTGTGAGTTAATGATTGTTATTTTTAAGATCAATGAAAACTTGCAGTTCTTGAAAGAAACCAGAAAGGATTCAGAGCAGGAATAGCCCGTAGATAATCCACAGAGGTTTTGGTGCTTAAGTGGCAGTACCGAAGTGACAGAGCCTAAGCTTGGATGGCTAAAATTGGTAGCGCTCGTTGATTTTATCGAGCACTACCATTGTTGGCTGCTAAGAGGCGGTTATTTTGCTGTCTGTAGCTCTTTACGAACAATTTCAGTTCCGGCACTTAAAGCATTTAATTTAGCCGTAGCCACATCGCGTGGTAATGGTGCCATACCACAGTTAGTGCAAGGGTAGAGGTTTTCAGCATCGACAAACTTCAATGCTTTGCGTAGCGTATCCGCGACCTCTTCTGGTGTTTCAATCGTGTTGGTAGCGACATCAATTGCACCAACCATCACTTTCTTGCCGCGAATGAGCTCTAGAAGTTCAATAGGCACACGAGAGTTATGACACTCAAGCGAGATGATGTCGATATTCGATTTTTGTAGTTTAGGGAACACTTCTTCGTACTGACGCCATTCAGTGCCGAGCGATTTTTTCCAATCTGTATTGGCTTTAATGCCATACCCGTAGCAGATGTGCACGGCTGTTTCACACTTAAGCCCTTCGATGGCGCGCTCAAGACAAGCAATACCCCAATCATTAACGTCGTCAAAGAAGACATTAAATGCAGGCTCATCAAACTGAATAATATCGACACCGGCTGCCTCAAGTTCTTTGGCTTCTTGATTGAGAATCTTGGCAAATTCCCAGGCGAGTTTTTCACGGCTTTGATAGTGATCATCATACAGGGTATCAATCATCGTCATCGGCCCTGGCAGTGCCCATTTGATCGGTTGATCAGTCTGCTGGCGTAAGAATTTGGCATCTTCGACAAACACTGACTTTTGGCGGCTTACTGGACCAACAACCGTAGGCACGCTGGCATCGTAGCGATTGCGGATCCGAACGGTTTTGCGATTTTCAAAATCGACACCGTTGAGGTGCTCGATAAAGGTTGTCACGAAGTGCTGGCGTGTTTGCTCACCATCGCTGACGATATCGATGCCTGCGCTATGTTGATCTTGTAATGACAAACGCAATGCATCTTGTTTACCTTGGGTTAACTCATCATCTTGTAATTTCCAAGGTGACCAAAGTGTCTCTGGTTGAGCGAGCCAAGTGGGTTTAGGTAGACTGCCTGACGTTGCAGTGGGTAGTAGTATTTTCATAATAATTCAGAATCCACTCGGTTAGTTATAAAGAGTAAGTCTCAGACCATTGTTCGAGAATGGCTTGATACGGCTTAATGAAATGCTGCTCGGCAAACTTGCCTTGTTCAATGGCTAAGCGGCTGCGTTCTTCTCGGTCGTAGACGATCTGAGTGAGTGAATGATCTAAGTTTTTCAAATTCGGTTGGTAGCACTGACCAGCAGCGGCATTCGCGTTGTAGATTTCTGGTCGGTAAATCTTTTGGAATGTTTCCATGGTGCTAATGGTACTGATCAACTCCAGGTTAGTGTAATCATTGAGCAAATCGCCAGTGAAATAGAAAGCAAATGGAGCAACACTGTTTGGTGGCATAAAGTAACGTACTTGTAGCCCCATTTTTTGGAAGTATTGTTCAGTTAGCGAAGACTCATTAGGTTGATATTCAACCCCCAATATTGGATGTTGATTCTCGGTGCGATAATACGTTTTGTTGTCAGATACGCTGAGGCAAATTACTGGCGGTTTATTAAAGTTTTGCTTGTAAGTACTCGAATTAATGAACAAGTTAAACAGTTTGCCATGCAGTTCGCCAAAATTATTCGGTACGCTAAATGTGTCTTGGTTTTTATTATGATTGAGTAATAGAACACTAAAGTCATAATCACGTACATAAGAAGAGAAGTTATTTCCCGCAATCCCTTCAATTCGTTGGTTTGTTTTATGATCGAGAATATAAGTTTTTAAAATCTCGATAGATGGAAAAGCCTCAGCACCAGCTTCGATATCCATATCTACAGAAATAATTTCTAATTCTAGCGAATAGCGGTTGCCGTTCGGGTTGTCCCAATTTGCCAGTGCATTGAAGTTGTTGTTGATCATCTTGAGAGCATTACGTAGGTTCGATTGTCTTTGCTCACCTCTGGCTAAATTAGCAAAGTTGGTCGTAATACGTGTACTATCAGCAGGCTGATAGTTTTCATCAAAGCTAATGCTATTAATAGCAAAAGAAAATTCGTTATTCATGCTGAGCGGATATCCTATTTCCTGAATTGAGCTGACTGATTCCTTACTAAAACTAGCGACTATGAATGTCCATGCGTCCTAGTTTCGAGCTCATTGCTGATATTGAAATTTTTAGTGTCTAGCAATGAATTATATGAAGTAAGCGAGATAGGGCATTTATACGTTTCTCACTGCTCGAATGATAATGGTATTACTTCAATCTCAATATGAATTATTTTTCATGGTGTGTTTGTATTGAAGTGTTATTTAATTGTTCGCTATATTGTGTCGCTTTTAGCGTGTTACAGCACCAAATTAAAATAAACACTACTTAAGAGGATGATTGAATGAGTGACATGATGTTGCTAATTGTTTTGTGCGCTTTACTGGGAGCCGGTGTAGGCTTTTTAGCCGGGCTATTAGGGATTGGTGGTGGGCTAGTCATCGTACCAATATTAACTGCGATTTTGCTGCATTTAGATCTGTTGCCAGCGGGACAGGTTGTTGTGGTTGCGATTGCGACATCTTTAGCATCGATTCTATTTACCTCTACCTCTTCAGCTATCGCTCACCATAAAAATGGTAATGTGCCATGGGATTTAGCGCCTTGGATCATGACTGGTGTGGCGGCTGGGGCGCTTATTAGTGGCTTCATGGCCGCATTACTGCCTGAACAAGTGGTGCGCATCGTGTTTGCTGTTAGCGTTGTCTTGATTGCATTGAAAATGTTTTTTAGCAGCAAGAATGACTCACCAAAACAACGCGAAATTCCCAATAAAGGAGTGTTGACCACTTTCACGACAATTACCGGTGGGCTTTCTGCAATGATTGGTATCGGTGGTGGAGCCTTGTTGGTGCCGCTACTAACGTTTTTCTCGATTGATATTAAAAAGGCCATCGGTTGTGCCTCTGTTTGTGGCATTGTTATCGCTTTGTTTGGCTCAATCGGCTATGTCAGTTCTGGTGTTGGTTATTTCTCACTAAATGACGGATTTGCTGGATTTGTTTATCTGCCAGCCCTGCTAGGCATTGTCAGCACTTCGTGGTTTACCGCTCCGCTGGGGGCGAAAGCGACCAATCACTTGCCGGTTGCGACAATTAAAAAGATTTTTGCCGCTCTGTTGGTTGTTATGGCAGCCAACATGACATTGGCTTAAAGCCTCTTTCTGGAAAACGTAAATTCTAAAATGGCATCTTGGCTGCGAAAGCAGCCATTTGGTTCTAACTTATCTGCTTCGTTCTTACTGATGTTTCTTGTTCTCAGTAATCTGCTTTGCTTACTATCTTATCTCTCAATTTGTCTTTGTTGCTTAGCCTCCGTCGCTTTACGGTATCAATATTTTACCGGTGAGTTGTTAACATTCTTGTTAATCTTAATGTTTAGAGTGCTAAATGTATTCCTTGCTCTGACAAAATGATAACCACAAACCTATCAGTAATGACTCTAATTTAACATCTCTACGCCATCGCCTTAAGTTACTGTTTTGTTGATGATTTATTGGCGTGTTGAGCCAGGTGTTCACGCGATAATTGCTGCAATAATTCTTTCGCTGCTCAAGTTAGAACCTCTTGGAAAACCATGAAGTAAGATACATTTCGCTATAAATGATTTGAGTTCTAATTAAAAATAAGGCATCTTATATTTAACTAATCGTTCAATTAAAAATAACAAGGATGCAAAATGCCCAAGGTAGGGATGCCACAAATCAGGAAACCACAGCTTGTTAATGCGACTATGTCGGTGATTGATCGTGTGGGTTTACATGCCGCAAGTATTTCATTGATCAGTAAAGAAGCGGGTGTATCGACAGGGATCATTAATCACTATTTTGGTGGTAAGCATGGTCTACTTGAAGAAACCATGCGAGAAATCTTAAGGCAACTTTCATCTTCGATTACGCAGAAATTGCAGCAATTGCCAAAGGATGCCCACTATCAAAGAATCAATGCCATCGTTGACGGTAACTTTGTCGGTTATCAAGCAGAAAACCAAGTGGCGAAAACTTGGCTAGCGTTTTGGTCTTATTCAATGCATGACGAACAACTTAAGCGCCTACAGCGCGTCAATGAAAAACGTCTGCTTTCCCATCTTAAAATTGAACTCAAAGCGATGTTCAGCCATGAGCAAGCCGAATTGGTCGCTCATGGTATCGCTTCACTTATCGATGGTATTTGGCTTCGTGGGACGCTCAACCCCGAAGGTATCGATGCGGAACAAGCACGCGTCATCATCAATGATTATCTAGATAAGCAAATTACCTTTTATACCAAACAATAAAGAGTCACCACTTCAAATGGATATCAAATCACACTATATCAATGGTGGGATGCACTTTGGTCAATCTGAGGAGTATTTCACTACTTACAACCCAGCCAATAATGAGCTTTTAGCTCAGGTACAGCAAGCAGACCAACAGGTACTGGAGTTCGCGATTGAGACTGCCAAGAGAGGCTTTCAACAATGGTCAGCGATGAGCGCAACAGAGCGCAGTCGTATTTTGCTTAAAGTAGTAGCAATACTGCGTGAACGTAATGACGAACTTGCCGAATTAGAAGTTCTTGATACAGGTAAACCAATTCAAGAAGCCATTGAAGTTGATATCGCAACTGGGGCTGATGTTATCGAATACTTTGCTGGCTTAGCTCCAAGTCTTCAAGGCGCACAGCAGCCGCTTAGTGAATCACAGTTTTTCTATACCAGAAGAGAGCCACTGGGCATTTGTGCCGGTATAGGCGCTTGGAATTACCCAATTCAGATTGCGATGTGGAAATCTGCTCCGGCATTGGCTGCGGGCAATGTGATGATTTTTAAACCTTCAGAAGAAACGCCTTTGACCGCACTCAAGCTCGCGGAAATATACAGTGAAGCCGGTGTGCCTGATGGTGTGTTTAATGTGGTGCAAGGTGATGCGCGCGTCGGCCAGATGCTGACTGCTCATCCCGAAATTGCAAAGGTTTCCTTCACCGGTGAAACGGGCACAGGTAAAGCGGTGATGCGCGATAGTGCCGCGACGCTCAAACAAGTCACGATGGAACTCGGCGGAAAATCACCGCTGATTATCTTTGCTGACGCACCACTTGAGCAGGCCGTTTCGGCGGCAATGGTGGCGAATTTTTACACTCAAGGCGAAGTCTGTACTCACGGAACGCGGGTTTATGTTCATCAAGATCTTTACCCTAGCTTTATTGAACAGCTCAAGCAGCGCACTGAGAAACTGATCATCGGCGATCCGCTTAACCCTGAGACGCAAATTGGCGCGCTGATTTCTAAGCAACACGAACAGAAGGTATTGAGTTCGATTGAAGCCGCGAAACAAAGTGGCGCATCACTTTTGATAGGCGGCAACAAAATCACAACTGGCGAGCTTGCGAAAGGCAACTTTGTCGCGCCGACCGTGTTTGTGGATTGTGATGAATCAATGGCACATGTTAACCAGGAAATCTTTGGACCAGTGATGTCTGTGATGACGTTTACTGACGAAGATGAGGTTATCGCTCGTGCTAACAATACGGATTATGGTTTAGCGGCGGGGGTATTTACTCAAAACCTTTCAAGGGCGCATCGGGTTATTCACCAGCTTCAAGCGGGGATCTGCTGGATCAATACCTGGGGAGACTCCCCAGCAGAGATGCCTGTAGGCGGCTACAAACTCTCGGGTATCGGGCGTGAAAATGGCATCGAAACTCTCAAACACTATACCCAAACCAAGAGCGTGTTGGTGGAGTTGGGTGATTTTGTAAGCCCTTACGCCTAAAAAACCGAGGAGTCTGATATGCAAAAACAATATGACTATATCATCATCGGTGCTGGCTCTGCAGGTTGTGTATTGGCTGATCGCCTGAGTGCTTGCGGTAACTACCAAGTGCTGCTGATTGAAGCAGGCGGGAGCGATAAAAGTATTTTCATTCAAATGCCAACCGCGCTTTCTTATCCGATGAACAGCGATAAGTATGCATGGCAGTTTGAGACAGTCGCGGAGCAAGGGCTTGATGATCGCCAACTCCATTGTCCTCGTGGCAAAGTGCTGGGTGGCAGTTCGTCGATTAACGGCATGGTTTATGTCCGCGGTCATGCTTGTGATTTTGATGAGTGGGAGCAACATGGCGCAAAAGGCTGGAATTATCAAAACTGTTTGCCGTATTTTAAACGTGCCGAAAATTGGGTCGGTGGGGGAGATAAATACCGTGGTGACTCTGGTCCCGTTGGTACTTGCAACGGTAACGACATGAGCCTTAACCCTCTCTATCAAGCGTTTATTGATGCAGGTAAAGAAGCGGGGTATCCACAAAGCCAAGACTATAACGGTTATCAGCAAGAGGGCTTTGGTCCGATGCATATGACGGTTGATAACGGAGTGCGCGCTTCGACTTCAAACGCCTATTTAAGCCGAGCCATAAAGCGCAGCAACTTTAAGCTGATTAAGAAAGTGACGGTGGAAAAAATTCTACTGGAAAACAAGTCTGCGGTCGGTGTTGTGCTCTCTAAGTCAGGTAAACAGAAAACATATTTAGCAAATAAAGAAGTGGTTTCCAGTGCGGGTTCGATTGGTTCGCCGCAACTGTTGCAGCTTTCTGGTATTGGTCCTCGTCAGGTGCTCGAAAATGCGGGTGTCAGTGTTATCCATGATTTAGCAGGCGTGGGTCGCAACCTTCAAGATCACCTAGAAATCTATTTTCAATACCATTGTAAGCAACCTATCACGCTTAACAGCAAACTGGGTTTGATCAGTAAAGGATTGATTGGTACAGAGTGGGTTCTGACTCGCAAAGGGCTTGGCGCGACCAATCACTTTGAGTCATGTGCGTTTATTCGCTCTCGCAAAGGTGTGAAATGGCCAAATATCCAGTACCACTTTTTGCCAGCAGCGATGCGCTATGACGGTCAAGCCGCATTTGATGGTCACGGCTTCCAAGTGCATGTTGGACCCAATAAGCCAGAAAGTCGCGGTAGTGTAGAGATCATTTCCAATGATCCAACGGATAAGCCAAGAATTGAGTTTAACTACATTTCTACCGATCAAGATAAGCAAGATTGGCGCGACTGTATTCGTTTAACGCGTGAAATTCTCTCGCAACCAGCGATGGATGCGTTTCGTGGTGATGAGATTCAGCCGGGAGTTGACATTACCAGTGACGATGCGATTGATGCGTGGGTAAAACAAAACGTAGAGAGTGCTTATCATCCTTCTTGTACCTGCAAAATGGGCGCAGACGATGATCCGCTTGCAGTACTTGATGAGCAGTGCCGAGTGAGAGGCATTGATGCACTGCGCGTGGTCGACTCTTCGATATTCCCAACCATTCCCAATGGCAACTTGAATGCACCAACCATTATGGTCGCCGAGCGTGCAGCGGATTTGATCTTGGGTAAACCTCTCCAATTATCACAAGATACTCCAGTTTGGATAGCACCAAATTGGCAAGAGATGCAGCGCATGCATCCACCAAAAAGAGAGTTGGATTCTCTCGCTTAAATAGAAAGTTAGTAACAAATACAAGGAATAAAAAATGTCTACGATGACAAAACTGCTCTCAACTGTCGCACTTTCAACTTTTGCTGCTGGTGCATCCGCAAACCAATGTGAAACCGTTCGTTTTGCGGATGTCGGTTGGACAGACATCACTGCGACAACAGCGGTAACTAGCGAAATTCTAAAAGGCTTGGGCTACCAAACTAAAACCGATTTGCTCTCTGTTCCGGTAACCTACTCTTCAATGGCGAATGGTGATATCGACGTATTTTTGGGTAACTGGATGCCAACCATGGAAGGGGACATTGCAAAGTATCGTCAAGCGGGCACCGTTGAAACTGTGCGTGCCAACTTAGAAGGGGCGAAATACACTTTAGCAGTGCCTAAATATGTTTTTGACGCGGGAGTGAAAAACTTCGCCGATCTTGCCAAACATGCCGACAAATTCAAAGACCGTATTTACGGCATCGAGCCAGGTAATGACGGCAACCGTTTAATTCAATCGATGATTGATAGCGATGCATTCGGGCTGAAAGATTTTAGTTTAGTAGAGTCTAGCGAAGCGGGGATGGTGTCGCAGGTATCTCGAGCTGTGCGCCGTGATCAATGGATCGTCTACCTTGGTTGGGCGCCGCACCCAATGAACAGTAATGTTGAAATGGAATACTTAGCCGGTGGTGATGATTTCTTCGGTCCAAATTATGGTGGGGCGAATGTATACACTAACGTACGTGCTAACTACATCAATGAATGTCAAAACGTTGGGCAACTTCTTCAAAATCTCGAGTTTAGCCTTGAGATGGAAAACCAGCTAATGGAAGCGATTCTTAACCAAAAACAAAAGCCTGCGCACGCGGCTCAAGAATGGTTAAAGGCTAACCCAGCACAAATCGAAGCATGGCTGAAAGGCGTGACTACGCTAGAAGGCAAGGATGCGACTCAAGCGGTTACAAGCTACCTAAATTCAAAAGCATAACTTGTATTTAAGAGCGTTAGTTAGCTAGCGCTCATCATAAAAACGCAAAGGATTTATTGTGAAATTTATTACGGACAACAAAATTCCGTTGGGTGAATGGATGGAAACAGGTGTTGATTGGTTAACACTTAACGCCGCAGGCTTATTTGACGCAGTTTCCTTCTTTTTAGAAGGTATTATTCTGTTCGTTGTGGATGTATTTAAGTGGATGCCACCAGCACTACCGATTTTAATTACTGCCACTTTGGCTTGGTTGCTACACCGAAGCATACCATTGGTATTGTTTGTGGTGGTTGCTTTGCTGACGATTTTAAATTTAGGCTACTGGCAAGAAATGCTGGAAACCTTTGTCCTCGTATTTGCGGCGACAACGATTTCCGTATTAATTGGCGTTCCAGTAGGCATTATGGCTGCGCATCGTCCTTGGCTTTACACCTTGTTAAGACCGATCCTTGATTTAATGCAAACCGTTCCGACCTTCGTTTACTTGATTCCAACACTGGTTCTGTTCGGCTTAGGTATTGTGCCTGGGCTGATCTCGACCATCATCTTTGCCATTGCCGCGCCAATACGCCTGACTTATTTGGGCATTACTAAAGTGCCGGAAGAGCTGATTGAAGCAGGTAAAGCATTTGGCGCAAGCCGGATGAAGTTGCTGTTTAAGGTGGAATTGCCTGCTGCGCTGCCAAGCATCATGGCGGGGGTGACACAGTGCATCATGTTATCGCTATCTATGGTGGTCATCGCGGCGCTAGTGGGTGCGGATGGCCTAGGTAAGCCAGTCGTTCGTGCACTTAACACGGTAAATATCTCGCAAGGTTTTGAAGCAGGATTGGCGATTGTATTGGTGGCGATCATTCTTGACCGTTTGTGTAAAGCACCAAATCAGAAGGAGGCGTAACATGGACGCAATTACAATTGAAAACCTCGATGTGGTGTTCGGCAGTGAGCAAGAGAAAGCACTATCACTGTTAGATGCAGGTAATAGTCGCCAAGAGATTATTGATCAAACTGGACAAGTGGTTGGCGTTGATAACGTGTCACTGTCGATTAAACAAGGTGAAATCTGCGTTTTGATGGGTTTATCAGGCTCGGGTAAATCGAGTTTGTTGCGAGCAGTGAATGGCCTAAATGAAATTTCTCGGGGCTCGCTAAAAATTAAAGATGGCGACCAGATGGTTGAGCTCTTGGGGTGTGACGAGTCAACACTGCGCCACTTACGCACTCATCGTGTGTCGATGGTGTTCCAAAAGTTCGCGTTAATGCCTTGGCTTACGGTGATTGACAATGTGGCATTTGGGCTTGAAATGCAGGGAATGCCAAAACAGCAGCGCCGCCAAAAAGCGCGTGAGCAACTGGAGATGGTAGGGCTAGCAGAATGGGAAGATAAATTTCCGCACGAGCTATCTGGCGGCATGCAGCAGCGTGTCGGTCTCGCGCGCGCCTTTGCCATGGACAGTGACATTCTATTGATGGATGAACCATTTTCAGCGCTGGATCCATTGATCCGTACTCAGTTACAAGACGAATTGATTCAACTGCAAAAACAGCTCAATAAGACCATTTTGTTTGTTAGCCATGATTTAGATGAAGCATTAAAAATTGGCAACAACATCGCCATCATGGAATCAGGTAAATTGATTCAACATGGTAAGCCGGAGCAGATTATTCTGGAGCCGGAAAATGACTATGTAAAAGATTTTGTCGCGCATACCAATCCACTTAATGTGCTTAAAGGTCGCTCATTAATGCAAGCCCGCGATGAGCTGCAAACCAATGAGGACAAGTTGCTGATTTGCGAGAAGCAGCAATTGTGGGTCGACAACCACAATGATCAGATTGCACTGTTAGATAACAATAGATCTTTGGTTGATTGGTCACAACAGGCAGCAGAGCTCGAATCAATCGAGCAGAGTAGTGTGGTGTTAGTAGATCCGGAAATCAGTATGCGTGAGGCGATAGAGCTTAAGCAACGAACCGATCAGCCTTTGGTGTTGGTTGAAAAGCAAACCGTGGTCGGTGTACTAGGCGATAACGAGCTTTACGATGCCTTACTGGGTAACTTTAAAGGCAGAGAAGTCGCATAATCTCGGCGAGCGTATCACCTAGCCAAGTAAGTTACTTTTAGTTTAAGAGGTTGACTGTGCATACAGTCAACCTCTTGCCAGTTATTGAGCCTAATTTTACTTACTCTCTTATAGCCAGCGCAAAAGTTGTTTTACTTGCTGACCACTTTTTGAATAAACGCCTCACGCACTGGATCGGCAATCTCGCTGTTCCAAAGTAGACCCACTTCCCACTCGGCATGCTTACCGGTTAGCGGAATAAAACGAATATGCGGCTGGCTTATCCGCGCGACACTTGCAGGAATGATGGTGTAACTCAAACGGGCTGACACCAGAGCTAACGCCGTTACAATGTCGTTGGCTTCTTCAAACACGGCAGGGCGCTGCTTTGCTTCCCACAAATAATTGGTGATGTGCTTGTTCAACGTCGGGTTTTTATCACGACTCAAACCCAGATAGTTGTAGTGACTAAGCGAGCCCCACAAATTATCAAAGTTTAGTTTCTCTTCATTATGAATCGCGATGGCAAGGCGGTCCGAGTATAGCGGGATAGCCTTAAGCGGCGGATCGACGGGTAAACGGTCAAAACCCAGTTGTAGGTTACCTAATTGCAGCTCCTCAACCAGTTGGTGTGAAGGGTAGTCGTTAAGCGTGACGTGAACATTAGGGCAATCTTGCTTGAACTTAGCAATATAGTTGGGCGCTTCATGAAAAGAAGAAATACCAAAGCCAATATTAAGATGACCGGAGGTACCTTCCGCAACGAAAGTTGCTAAGCGTTGGAATGATTCAAAGCCTTTAAGTACCCGCTTTGCCTCTGGCAGTAAAACCTTACCCATTGGGGTTAATTCTGCGCCATGTCGACCGCGATCAAATAATGAAACTTTTAGCTGTTCTTCGAGGCGCTGAATCTTCTTAGTCAGCGCGGATTGAGTGATATAGAGGTGTTGCGAGGCAACACGGAAGTTCTTGTCATCGGCAAGTTGGCAAAAAGTGCGAAGTAAATCTATATCCATTCTGGTTTGGAATCGAAAGCTGAATTTTATTCATTATAACTAATCAAATATGTAATTTATAGTCAATTCATGTAAGAAAAACGACAAACTCTTACAATTATAAGTTCTTGAACTTTATATAGATTTTATTTTGCCAAACATTGTATTGAGCGAAATTGAAAACAAAAGTTGAGCGTAGAAAATTAGATGAATGAGACACTAGTTCAAGCATTAGGATTTGTGGCATTAGGTTTAAACCTATTCGCATCATCGACAACTAACGACAATCGCATGCGAGCGATCATCTGCCTCTCTTGTTTGACGTTCTCAATTCACTATACCTTGCTTGGTGCTGTCGTGGCTGGGTTGAACTTATTAGTTAACTCCTTCCGCGCGCTAGTTTCAGTGAAATATAAAGGACTTAAAGTCTTTTACCTGTTCCTAGCGGTGCAGATTGCGATGAGTGTTTACTTCTACTCAGAGCCACGTGATGTGTTACCGGCGATTGCATCAATCATTAGTTGCTACGCGCTGTTTATTGCTGAAGGCATGCGAATGCGAATTGCCTTCCTGATTTGCACCTTAACTTGGATGGTCAATGCGGTCTTGGTTGGATCTTATGGCGGATTACTTAACGATATGTTTAACGCCACTATGCTCTCAATCACCATTTTTAGGTTAAAAAAACAACAAAAAATACAAATACAGACAAATTAATTTTCAATTAGTACCACGGCTCTTCGCCCTAATAACCCTAATAGAAGAGTCGCACCAATAATGATTAAGGAAACAACATGAAGAAAACACTACTGGGCCTTGCCACTGCATCTCTTCTTGCGGCTGGTGCTGCAAACGCTGCGGACTACAAACTAACGATTCCACACGTAACCACAGCAGATAGCTACAACCACCAATCGCTACTTGTATTGAAGAATTTTGTAGAGTCTCGCTCTAACGGTCAAATTCAAGTTGATATCTACCCTGCAGGTCAGCTGTGTGCTAACGCAAAAGAGTGTATCGCTGGGGTACAAGCGGGTATGTTCGATTACTTCCAAACTACAATTCCTGAGCTAGGCAGTTTCTGGCAACCAGTTGGCGCATTCGACCTTCCTTACTTGCTACCAAATGACCGCGTAGCAGAGTGTGTGTACGACAACGAACAACTTATTGCTGACGTGCGTAAAGAGTTAATGCAACGTGCACCAAACGTGCGTCTAATGGCAGTATCAAACTCTGGTGGTTGGCGTAACATCGCAACCACGAAGAAAGAAGTGAAAACACCGGGTGACGTAGAAGGTCTAAAACTGCGTACCGTACCGGCAAAAACTCAGCAAGACCTTGTGAAAGCAATGGGCGGTGCACCAACACCAATCGCATGGCCAGAAGTATACACAGCGCTTTCTACAGGCATGGTTGACGGTACTAAGAACGGTATCGTAGATATCATCATGAACAAATTCCATGAAAGTATCGGTTACATGATCCTTGACGGTCACGGCTACATGGGCGGCGCTTGGGTATTCAACGACATGAAATTTAAGTCGTTCCCAGATGAGCTAAAACAAGTGGTAATAGATGGTATCGCGGCTCAAAACCAATACCTACGTTCATACCCTAAACACCGCGAATACGCAGCTTATGAAGAATTCAAGAAAGCTGGCGGTAAAGTTTACAGCCCAACAGAAGCTGAAAAACAAGCATTTATTACGGCTTCGGCACCCGTTAAAGAAGAATTTTTGAAAGCAACAGGCGCTGAAGGTGAGAAATGGCTACAACGTTTTGAGAATGAAATCAAAACTTGTGAAGCGAAGATCCAAGCGGATTACGACATCCAATTTAAGTAATCAGCCCCTTATCTAACTCGATTGACGCTGTAGCGGTGTTCACCAGCAATCTTATTGCAGCGTCAATTCGTTAAGAGTAACCAATTTAATATATACGCTAGCTAGGCGCAGCACACCTAAGGCTTTTTCCTTGGGTGAACACCCAAGTTGCGCCTAAATTTTATCTCTATTTCGGAAGCTGTTCGAATGAAACTTACCCAAACTCCATCAGGCTTTACTATTAGCCACAAAAACAGAACTGTATTTGAACACTCACAAGTTAGCCCAGCTTTGTACCTAGGTATTGGCCAAGGCACTTTTGATATGTACCGCGGTAACTTTGATATTTCTGACTATGTGTCAGAGCGTTTACCGCTGAAGAAATTCGCGATCACAGAAAACTCAGATGATGTTGTGGTTACCTTTAGCCTAGATGGTGACGCGGTACTTGAAGCGCGTATGTACGAAACGGCAGAGTCGCGTCTTAAAGTTGAATTCACAGCGCTTGATGAAAAGTACAACCGTTTTTGGGTTCGCGTTGCTGCGACTGAAACAGAGGCAGTATACGGTTGTGGTGAGCAGTTAAGCTACCTAAACCTACGTGGTAAGAATTTCCCGCTATGGAGCTCTGAGCCGGGTGTTGGTCGTAACAAGAACACTTACACGACTTGGCAAGCGGACGTTAAAGACAAAGCGGGCGGTGACTACTACACCACAAACTACCCACAACCAACGTTTGTTTCTGATAAGAAATACTTCTGCCACCTAGAAACTCGCGCTTATGCAGATTTCGACTTTACTCACGCTGAGTATCACGAACTGCAATGTTGGAACATTCCAGAATATCTACTATTCGATGCTGAAGAGTCATTCCTAGAACTTATGACTAACATTACTGGCGTATTTGGTCGTCAACCAGCATTGCCTGAGTGGGTATACAACGGTGTGATCTTAGGTATCCAAGGTGGTACAGACATCACGATTGAAAAAGTTGAAGCAGCTAAAGCCGCGGGCGTTGAAGTTGCAGGTGCATGGTGCCAAGACTGGCAAGGCATCAAGATGACCTCATTTGGTAAGCGCCTACAGTGGGATTGGCAGTGGAACGCGGATCTTTACCCAGGTCTAGATACTAAGATTCACGAGCTAAAAGAGCAGGGCGTTCGCTTCCTAGGTTACATCAACCCTTACGTGTTGGAAGATTTCCCGCTATACAACGAAGCATTTGAAAAAGGTTATTTAGCAACCAAAGAAGACGGTTCAAAATACGTTGTCGACTTTGGTGAGTTTGACTGTGGTGTGGTTGACTTTACCAACCCGGAAGCATGTGAATGGTACAAGGGCGTTATCAAGCAAAACATGATCGATTTCGGTCTTGATGGCTGGATGGGCGACTTTGGTGAATACCTACCGACAGACTGTTCACTATACAACGGCGTAAGTGCTGAAATTGAACACAATAAATGGCCGTACCGCTGGGCGAAAGTGCAGCATGAAGCGATTGAAGAAGCAGGCAAAACAGACGATATCCTGTTCTTTATGCGCGCTGGTGGCACAGGCATCCAAGGCTACTGTCATGCGCTTTGGGCTGGTGACCAATCAGTGATCTGGGAAAAAGATGACGGTCTTGCATCGGTTATTCCAGCGGCACTATCAGCGGGTCTAATGGGTAACGGTATCAGCCACAGCGATATCGGTGGCTACACTACGTTACACGGTAACACTCGTTCTAAAGAGCTATTCCAACGTTGGGCTGAAATGGCGGCGTTTACACCAATCATGCGTAGCCATGAAGGCAACCGCCCTGGTGATAACCACCAATTCGATACTGACGCAGAGACACTAGCGCACCTAGCGCGTATGACTAAGATTTACAAGCATCTTAAGCCGTACATCAAAGCTGCAGTTGAAGAGAACGCAACCAAAGGTATGCCAGTACAGCGCCCACTGTTCATGCACTACGAGCAAGACTCAGAAGCGTACCAAATTCAATACCAATACCTGTTCGGTCGCGATTTGATGGTTGCACCTGTTTACAACCAAGGCGAAACAGTCAAAGAGCTTTACCTACCAGAAGATGAGTGGGTTCATGTATGGACTGGTGAAACGTTCACAGGCGGTTGGATCAAGGTTGATGCCCCTATCGGTCAACCGCCAGTATTCTTCCGCAAGCAAGCGCAAGATGCTGAGCTGCTAGCGGCAATCAAGCAATTCTAATTAATGCTGGCTCAGGGTATTCCTGAGCCACATTTCCAAACCAAAAAATAATAAGTGGCGCCCTCATCTTGACTGGGCTCTCCCCAAACTCGTTTGAACAAAATTTCTGGAATAACTATGGCTGACTTAATTCTAAATAATAAAGAGTCGTTCGTAATGGACTCAATCCAAGGCACTCTTTACACCTCTACGCTTGAAAACCTAACGTTCTTAGACTTTGAAAATGACATCAAAGTCGTTGCACGCAATGACTGGAACAAAGAGAAAGTGGCACTAATTTGTGGTGGTGGCTCTGGTCACGAGCCAGCACACGCAGGCTTCGTTGGTAAAGGTATGCTAACTGCTGCCGTATGTGGCGACCTGTTTGCAGCACCTAGCGTAGACTCAGTGCTTAACGCTATTTTGCACGTAACGGGCGACGCTGGCTGTTTAGTGATCATCAAAAACTACACTGGCGACCGTCTGAACTTCGGTCTAGCGGTAGAAAAAGCGAAAGAGATGGGTCGTAAAGTTGACCTTATCGTTGTCGGTGATGATATCTCTATCCCAGGTAACCCTCAGCCTCGCGGTATCGCAGGCACGCTATTTGTACAAAAAGTAGCGGGTTATGTGGCTGAAAACGGCGGCACGTTGGAAGAAGTGAAACAAGCGGCTCTTGATGCACACCAAAAAACAGCGTCTATCGGTGTGGCACTAACGAGTTGTTCACTACCGGGTGAAAGCAACGACCGTATCGCGCAAGGTAAAGCGGAGCTAGGTCTAGGCATTCACGGTGAAGCGGGTATCGAGACCATCGACCTACCAAAAGCAAAAGATCTTGTTACCACTATGGTCAGCAAGCTACTAGAAGCGAAACCAACCACAGATAATGCGATTCTGCTTAATAACCTAGGTGGTCTATCTCCAATTGAGATGAACATTGTGGCTAAAGAGGTGATGGAATCAGAACTGGGTAAAAACACCAAGTTCATCGTAAGCGGCGCACTAATGACGGCGATTGACATGAAAGGTTTCTCTATTTCTACTATTCAACTAACCGATGAAATCGCTAACGCATTGGTTTCACCTGTTGAAACAGCTGCTTGGCCTGGTGCGGTAGCGCGTCGTGAAGTGCCAGTGACTAAGTGCGAAAACCAAATCGCGAAGAAAGCATTCACGCCTTCACACGATGAAGAAACGGCGTTAGTGCTAACTAAAGTGTGTCAGGCAATCATTGATATTGAAGGTGAGCTAAACCACCTAGACTCAATCGTGGGTGATGGCGACACCGGTTCTACATTTGCTGCGGGCGCACGCAAGGTTCTGGCTCAGCTAGAAGCAAACAATTTGCCATTACAAGATAAAGCTAAGTTGATGACGACTATCGCTGACTGCCTAACGTCAGTCATGGGTGGATCTTCAGGCGTACTGCTTTCAATCATGTTTACTGCAGCGGGTCGTGACTTTGAGCAAAATGGCTCTCTACCACAAGCACTGCAAGCGGGTCTTGGTCAAATGATGGCTTACGGCGGCGCGAAACCGGGTGACCGTACGATGATCGATGCGTTACACCCAGCGCTAGAAGCGTGGGCTCAAGAAGGCTTTGTAGCTGCAATCGCAGCAGCAAAAGCGGGTGCAGAAGCGACCGTGACAATGACGAGCGCGAAAGCGGGCCGTTCTTCTTACCTAAACAGCGACAGCTTAAACGGCACGAAAGATCCGGGCGCATTCGCAGTAGAAACGGTATTCAGCCAGTTCTAATTGATAAGCCATTTCAGAGGGACACTATTGTGTGTGTCCCTCCAATATCTCCAATAACGTCGCACTAGTGACGAGAAACAGAATAATTTAAAAGGATTCCCTCATGGATAACATCATCATTTCACCTAGCAAATACATTCAAGGCGAAGGTTCATTAGACAACATCGGTAAATACGTATCGGTATTTGGTAAAAAACCACTCGCAATCGCGGATGATTTCGTAATGGGTCTTGTGCGCGATCGCGCTGAAACCAGCATTGTTGGTGAAGGTCTAGAAGTTAACTTCAACACTTTCGGTGGCGAATGTAGCCGCGTTGAGATTGACCGTCTGATCGATGTGCGTAACGAGCAAGGCAACGATGTGATCATTGGCTTCGGTGGCGGTAAAACGCTAGACACAGCAAAAGCAGTAGCGTACTACGCAAAAGTGCCAGTGGTTATCGTACCGACTATCGCTTCAACAGATGCACCAACATCTGCGCTAGCCGTTATCTACACGCCAGAAGGTGAGTTCAGCGAGTACCTACTGTTCCCACAAAACCCGAACATGGTGATCATGGATACAGGTATCATCGCAGCTGCACCAGTACGTACACTTGTGGCTGGTATGGGTGATGCGCTATCAACTTACTTTGAAGCTCGCGCTAACGGTCTTTCTGGTAAAGCAACCATGGCTGGTGGCGCGCCAACGCGTTCAGCGCAAGCACTGGCTAAGCTATGTTACGAAACGCTAATTGCTGACGGCGTGAAAGCAAAAGCAGCGGTTGAAAATGGCGTATCAACTAAAGCGGTTGAGAACATCATTGAAGCGAACACATACCTATCGGGTATCGGTTTCGAAAGTTCAGGTCTAGCGGCTGCACACGCGATCCACAATGGTTTAACTAAGCTTGAAGAGTGTCACCACCTACTACACGGTGAAAAAGTAGCGTTTGGTACACTGACTCAACTGGTTCTAGAAAACGCGGCACAAGCGGAAATCGAAGAAGTACTAAACTTCTGCCGTTCTGTTGGTTTGCCAACCAACCTGCACCAAATGGGCGTGAAAGAACTTAACCATGAGAAATTGATGGAAGTGGCAGAAGCATCATGTGCGGAAGGTGAAACTATCCATAACATGCCATTCCCAGTAACAGCGAAGTCTGTTTACGCAGCGATTCTAACCGCGCATAAGCTAGGTCTATAAACCTTCGTTTTACAGTGTATTGTCTCTGTAGATAAAGGATTTTCTGAGTGCAAACGGCTTCTGAGGAAGCCGTTTTTTTATGGGTGGAATTTGGGGATTATTGGTTTTTCTTATTGGGACAGACAACTTAAGCCCGTAGGCTTTTCTTATAGGGACAGACACTTCAAACAGACACTTCAAACCGACACTTCAAACCTTCACTGAACCCTAAATTTGTCATTCTCTCGCATGCGGGAATCTTACTCTTGGTTTTGAACTAAGAGGAAAGCACCGTTGGCTGGTATGTCCCGCTGAATCGTTTTGCGCATATCTCTCGCTTATTCGTAAGCGGTCCAATTACTCTTTGCTGCACCAAAGAGTAATCAGAAAGGTGCTTTTGTTTCTCTGGTTTTGTCCGGTCGGTTTTAGGTGTTCCCGACACCGAAAACCTAAAAATGCGTCCTGCATTTTTGCCTAGTGTATGGGTTATCTGGAGTTGTTGCGGTGGTGGTGTACGAGGGATTGTGAATTGTAGGGACAGACACTTCAAGCGGACACTTCAAGCGAGTGAGTTTCCGACGCTGTTTTTTTGTCTTAAAGCGTTTTATGTCTCAGTAATCGAGTAAATGGTGAGGTAGGTTAGTCTTTTCTTTAGTAACTAACTGATTAATTGTTGCGTTATCTATGTAGAAAGTGGTTTGTTTGCACAGGGAAGTCAGAAAAACAGGAGCCTGTCATGTCTTCAGTACCCACTAACAAAGAACAGTTGGAGTTAGCGATAAACTCGGTATTCACTAAGTTAATGGTGGACTACCGTGCTGTGCCTGAGAGTGCATGCCGATTGTGCGAAATTGAAGGGAATATTAAAGGTACCAAGATAAGTGTCTGTGACACGGTGGCTTACTTGATTGGTTGGGGTAAATTGGTGCTTAAATGGCATCGCTTAAAGTCGACTAACCAACACGTCGATTTTCCGGAGACAGGGTACAAATGGAATCAGTTAGGCTTGTTGGCTTTAAGTTTTCATCAACAATACCGCGACTGGAAATATGACGATTTGCTGGTTGAGCTAGAGTCTACAACTAACGAGATATTGGCTTTGATTGGCAGTTTGAGTAATGAAGAGTTATACGGCGTTGCATGGTATGAGCAGTGGACGCTAGGGCGGATGATTCAGTTTAATACCTCTTCACCAATGAAAAACACGCGTACGCGAGTCAGGCGTTTTACCCGAGCGTTAAGCTAAGGAATGTGATTGTTTTGATGGTTGGTGAGTATGTCGTGTGGTAAGCCCCGCTTGGAGTGTTATAGGGACAGACACTTTTAGCGGACACTTTTAGCGCCAATCAATATTGATTATTTTTACAGGAAGTAGCGAGCATGGACCTAGAGCTTAGAAATATAGATGCCAGCAATTTTTATCAGATTTGCCAGTTGGAAGTCGCTTCAGACCAGCTCAATCATGTCGATAGTAATGCTATTTCGTTAGCCGAGGCGAACTTCATGGAGTTTGCTTGGTTTAGAGGGATCTATTTAGGCGATCAACCTGTTGGATTTGTTTTGGTTAATGCAGATACCGTGTCAGGTAAATTTGAGCTGTGGCGATTGATGTTAGACAAATCCCAACAATCAAAGGGCTATGGTCGTACTGCGATAAATTTACTGATATCGGCGTTAGTTAATGAGTTTGGTATATCAGCGCTTTATACCAGTGTTGTAAGCGGAGAAGGCGGTCCGAAAGGCTTCTATTTGAGTTGTGGTTTTGTGCCAACAGGGAATCTAATTGCAGGGCGTGAAGTCGAGTTGTGTATGGTGGTGAACGACTGCTAGGGGAGTTGGGTGAGGTGGTATGTCCCGCATAGTGCCTGTTTCGATTTCTAAGACCTTATCGCAAGCGGTCCAATTACTCTTTGTCTTGCCAAAGAGTAATCAGAAAGGCGCTTTAGTCCGTTGGTGCTGACCAGCCGGTTTTAGGTGTTCCCGACACCGAAAACCTAAAAATGCGTCCTGCATTTTTGCTTAGTGTATTGGTAATCTGGAGTTCTGTGTGAAAACAGGGCAGATTATTAGTACCAGTTATCTTGTTTGTATTGTCCACTGCAGTAATAGTTGCTGACGAATTGACAGGACTTCTTATAGGGACAGACACTTCAAGCTCTTTAAAGCTTTCAATTGGGACAGGCACCTTAAGCTGTGGTTTGCTCGAGATGCCAGTTTGCCGATTTCTGCTTGCTGAGTAACGCTTAGCCTAAACGGGTGATAAAGGTTTGTTCGTCATCGACAAAAGCAACAAATCCGCCATGATAGATAAATACCCGACCGCGCCCTTCGACTAGGCAAGCAAGCTGTGGATTCAAATCTTCGGCGTTATCTTTACTTTGAAAAGTGCCAGTATCGGTGATGACGCCATCAAGTGAAGGCAAATATCCATAAGTACGTTTGGCTTGATCAATCAGGCTCAGTTCGCTGGCGCGCGAGAAGCAAGAGGGTATCGCACCTGCGTCCTCGATAAACATGGTCTTAAATTCTTCAAAAGCGGTAATCACCAGCCAGTCGATGTCGTTAACATGATGGATAAACATTGGGTTTCTCGATAGTTCTAATACGGAAATTGTATCACTATCACAGGAGAGTAGTAGAGATTTAGTGCTTTTACTTATTTACGTCCTGTTAATGAGGTTTTTCCTACTAAAAGTAATCCATTATGTAACACCATTCGTCTGATGGACCCTTATGATGTACCACAGGTTAAATTCAATCTATCTAGAGTTTTTATATCTTTTGCATTTTTAGCTGGATTTCGCAGTTAAGCTCATGTTTTTAAGTAAAAATTTCCAATAAAATTGGAATGAAGTAAGAGCTGGGGATTTTCAGCCTAATAGTTCTTTACACTCTCGGTAGAATAGGTTTAGTAGTATGACAATTGATAAAAAACAAAAATATAAATTAGAACGTGAAGATTATATAGAAAATTTAGCATTCGAAAAAATATCGAAATTATTAAAGATTAACAAAGAATTTATTTTACCTATCCAGAAAGATAAAACTCTGAGAGATGCACTTTACACAAAAACTAAAATCACAACGAGGAGAACTCCAGATTTTGCAATCGTTGATGGTAGTGAAAAGTACCATAATCAAGTCATGTTCGTTGAGGTTAATGAACCTACTGGTGGTTTACTAACTGCTTATGGTATTGATAAGGAGCTAGGGGATGCAATGAGATCTGCTCCTTTATCTAATGGTATGGATGGAAATGCAAACAGGGTTTTGTTAAATAAACCTAATTCTCGTTTTGATGAAAAAGTAACCAGTAAATTAGATAAAACATATAATCGTTATTCATTTAATCGCTCTGGAAAGGGAACAATTTCAGTTAATACTGGTTTGGTGTTTTGCATGGGCGATGAAAGACACGAAAACATTACCATGCCTGGCGACTTTCACTTCAACTTGTCTCATGGGCAGTTCATACCTTTGGTTATAAATACTTTATACTTATTAAGTGGCGGGAAGCTGCATACGAGAGATGCTTGGGCATATAGAAATAAAGTCTTTAGCTTTGAGTTTTGTGAGTCGTATAAGCATATGGGGTTTGTAGTTTTCATTGGCGGTGATTCTGCTGTGAATTATAACTTTGTTTTCGCAAATGACAGATTTTTGAGAGCGAAAGGTAACTTTGTTGCTAAACATATGGCAGCACTTAATAAAAACAAAGTTGAGTTAGAGTGTTAACAAGGCAATCAAGGTGATGCGTTACACTCGGTGGTTTGGTATGTAGTTCGGTGTGCTTTGCTGGTTTCGTGGGGTACGCCATATTGCCGGCGTTATGAATTTTAAGGAAGATCGGTGTTTGAATTAGTTAAATTAGTAGATGCTAAGTCTTGGATTGGTTTTTTTGGAGTACTATTTGGTGCTTTTCTCGGTCTATCCGGAGTCGTGTTTGCTAATCGCTCAAGCCTAGCTAGGCTTAAACTTCAACTAGAAACAGAAAGAAACCGTGAGAAAACTCAGGTTAAACGAGAGCGACTGGAAGAGCTATATGTACTGATGAGCCAATGGGTAAATAAGTTCCACTCAAACTTCTTTAAATTATCTTTAGTGATGGAAGGCAAGATAGGTTATAACCAGTACCTAGATGAAATTATTCAGGAAGGCAGTTTAAATAAAGTTGATTTTCAACGAATTGAAATGATCCTAAATATTTATGGGCGAGAATTGCTGCCTGCATATAAAGACATCTTAAAATGCAGAGATCAAATTGCTGAAATGGGGGCTGCGTATAAAATAGATTACGAGCAGGGTGAGAATGGTAAAAGCTATATTGAGCCATATTCCATACTACATACCGAACTTGAGATTCGAGTTGAGATACTAAAAATGCAGTTAGCTGAGGTTGCATCAAATGCATAATCAGCGTTTAAGTTTTCAAGATACCTTTTCTAATCTAACTGGAGCGATTTAGTGCATTAAGTCTAAATCGCTTTTGTCCAAAAACGACCCAGCCCATACAACCACATCAATAAGCAAAAATGCAGGATAGCATTTTTAGGTTTTCGGCGTCGGGAACGCCTAAAACCGGCTGGACAAAGCCAGAGAAACAAAAGCGCCTTTCTGGTTACTCTTTGGTAAGACAAAGAGTAACTGGACCGCTTACGGAGCAGTAAGAGAAATACGATCAAGTCTCAAGCGGTACATACAAATACCGACAAATTACACCTACTAAGAAAAACTAACAGCAAGATTCCCGCATTCGCGAGAATGACAAATTTTGAGTTTAGCGATTATTCCCAGATGCACAAGAATGAAAAGTCTTAAGCGGTACATACAAACACCGACACATTACATCTACTAAGCAAAGCTAAAAGCGAGATTCCCGCATTCGCGAGAATGACAAATTTTCAGCTTAGCGATAATTCTCGTATGCGGCAGAATGAAAACTCTTAAGCGGTACATACAAACACCGACATATTACACCTACTAAGAAAAGCTAAAAGCGAGATTCCCGCATTCACGAGAATGACAAATTTTGAGCATAGCGATAATTCTCGTATGCGGCAGAATGAAAACTCTTAAGCGGTACATACAAACACCGACACATTACATCTACTAAGCAAAGCTAAAAGCAAGATTCCCGCATTCGCGAGAATGACAAAGTTTGAGTTTAGCGATTAAACCCCTTCAACCATGCCCAACATAGCAAAAAACAAAAACGACACTCACCAGGAGTGCCGTTTTACCAACTACTGACCAAAACACCAAAATGTCTAAAAACTTACATTTTTGAACACCAGCATAAAGCCCATCACTAACAAGAAACTGTGCACGATTTTGTGGTAATCGATTTTGTACTTTTGTAGGAAGTGGTAGCCAATCATACCGCCTGCTAGACCAAGTGCGAACGCTGGCATAGCTGATAGAACATGTGAAATAACTTCCTCAGTAATCAACCCTTCATTCCAGAAACTTACGTTGGCACCGATCATTTGCAGCATAAAGAAGAACGCCAGTGTCGACTTGGTTTGGTCTGCTGTCCAAGGCTGCATTGATGTGTAGGCAATCACTGGTGGACCTGACTCACCCACACTTGCTCCAAGCACGCCTGAAGTAAAGCCTGCACCAATCGTTAATGGCATTGAAGCCTCTTTAAACAAAGGCTTAGTCGCACGTAGCGAGTGGATGCTAGAAATAATTAATACCGCACCCATCGTCAATAGGATGTACTGAGATGGCATGCTTGCCAGCAGTTTTGCGCCGACAAAAGAAGCGGGTACTGAGCCTGCAAACAGGATCAAACCTGTTTGACGTTGAATAGAATGTCGCATTTTCCACACGATTGGTAATGTCACCAACCAGCCAAAAATACCTGCAATAGGAACCGCCGTTTGAGCACCGACAATCAGTGACAGCAAAGGTACGGAAACGAGTGCTGAGCCAAAGCCAGTCAAGCCTTGAGTAAAGCCTGCTAGTGCGATGATCAGCGAAATAAGAATTATCGTGGTGTCCATAAATCCATGTTTAGAGCTTAGTGAATGTACGATCACTATAGATTTATTATAATTAATTACCATTATTTGTGTCACATTTTGTTGTTTTTTGTTTGTATGGTTTCGCTTTGTGACCATCCTCCCATACAATTTCTACCTCTTTCGTATAATCAACCTCAGTAGTTTCGGGCATTGCGAGCAGTCAAAATGCCAATGTTTAAATAGTGACTTTGAGCCGTTGTGAGTTCAAAGAATTGAGCATTGGCATCTTGATTCTTTATTTTATGAGGTTAGCTATGGAAAACTTCCAAGCAGACAAAGAGATGTTGTTTGAACTGAAAACAACCACTCACACAGATGCAATCGGTACAGAGCCATTTGATAAGGTTTATGGTTTGGGTTACGAAGTAGGGCATGCGGATTGGTCTCCGTTCCCGCGCGTGAATCGTCTGCGCCAAACGTTCTTAGATCGTCCATACGACATTGATGTGGAAAGATTGCGTTTAGTAACAGAAGCGTATCGTGACAATGAAACCATGCCGCGTATCGTGCAATGTGCGTTGGCGTTTCAAAATATTCTGCTTAACAGCACGTTACATATCTACGACGAAGATTTGATCTTAGGTGAGATTGCCGCGCCTGCTAAAGCATCGCCAATCTATCCAGAGTTCTCTGTTGACTGGATCATCGACGAAATTCTTAACTCGCCATTTGAAGAACGCTCAAACGATCAGTTTTATATTCGTAATGAGCAAGAGCGAGCGGAAATTCTTGAGTTGTGCGCTTACTGGAAAGGTAAAAGTGCTAATGAGTTCATCACAGCGAACTTAGATGACGATCAGAAGAAAGGCTCTCACATGGGTGAGAAGGTATTCCAAACCAACAACTATCACTTTGCTGGTATTGGTCACTTCGCAATGGACTTCAATAAGCTGATGACGCTTGGCTACAACGGCGTATTAGAGCAGGCACAACAGGCTTTTGCTGGGCTTTCAAAACAAGATCCAGATTATGGTGATAAGCGTGATTACTACACCGCAACGATCATTGCGCTAGAATCGGCGATTAAATACATCACCCGTTATGCATTGCTCGCGGAAGACATGGCGTTCGCCGAGACTGATGAAGTTCGCAAGCAAGAATTGCAAGCGATGTCGGCGAACTGTTACCAAATTGCTGGTGGCGTCCCGCAAACATTCTGGCAAGCGGCTCAGTTGTTTAACTTTGCTGTGACGATGACGCAAATTGAAGGCAATGGTCACTCAATTTCTTACGGTCGTATGGACCAGTGGATGCTACCGTTCTATGCCAAAGATCGTGCTGAAAACGGCGTGGCCAAAGAGTTCGTTTTAGAAGTGCTAGAAGTGCTTTACGTTAAGATGAACAACCCAACCAAGCTGAAAGACAAAGGCACAGTTAAGGTGCGCAATGGTCGTGGCTTTGGTGGTGAAAGCTTAACGATTGGCGGTGTTGATCAACAAGGTAACGATGCCACTAACGATCTAACCATGCTGATGCTTGAAGCGTCCGTGCATACACGCATGATGAACCCTTGGGTGTGTGTGCGTTTACACGATCAAACGCCATATGAGCTTAAAGTTAAAACCATTGAATGTATTCGCGCAGGCTACGGTCATCCGAAATTGTTCAATGATGGTCCAGCAATTAAAGCGATGCTTGGTAAAGGCGTGACGCTTGAAGAAGCGCGTGATTACGCAGTTGTTGGCTGTGTTGAGCCGACGATTCCAGGCAAAGAACACGGCTGGCTGGATGCGGGCTATGTGAACACCGTAAAAATGATGGAAATGGTGATCAACGGCGGTCGTATTTTGTCGGGTCCTAATGCTGGTATGCAGCTTGGCCCGGATACTGGCAGCCTTGAAACTTATCAATCATTTGAAGAAGTGTTAGAGAGTGTGGACAAGCAGTTTGCTTATTGGTGTGACCAACTGTGTAGCTGCCTAAACATTACTGACAAGATGCACCGCATGATCAAACCAACGCCTTACATTTCAGCGTTCTTTGAAGGGTGTATCGAGTCAGGAAAAGACATGACTTATGGCGGCGTTAAATACAATGGTACAGCCCCACAAGCGGCGGGCATTGCGAGTTGTGCTGACTCATTGGCGAGCATCAAAAAGCTCATGTTTGATGATAAGAAATACACGGGTAAACAGCTGTTAGACGCGGTAAAAGATAACTGGGATGGTCACCAAAAACTGTATGCCTTGGTTAACAGTTCAAAGATTCCACACTATGGCAATGATATCGATGAGGCGGACGAGCTATTTAACTTCATGTTTGAATGTTACTGCCGCCATATTAAAGGTCGTCAAAACCCACGTGGTGGTAAGTTCAGCCCGGGTGTTTACACTGTAAACGCTAACGTAGGGATGGGGTTATACACTAACGCATCGTTGGATGGACGCAGAAACGGTGAGCCAATCTCTGACAATATGGGACCAGTGCATACTGCGGGTGGCTCACACGATATTAGCGGTCCAACGGCAGTGATCAACTCCGTCACCAAGGTGGACCATAGTTTGGCGACAAACGGTACGCTGCTAAACCTGCGTTTCCCTGAAGATGCCGTTTCGGGTGTTGAAGGTCGCGATATTCTGCTCAGCTTTGTTGATGAGTACATCGGTAAGCAGGGCATGCACGTACAATTCAATATCATGAGTTCGGAAAAAATGCGCGCAGCGCAAAAGAATCCAGAGCTTTATCGCGATATGTTGGTGCGAGTTGCTGGTTACAGCGCTTACTTTGTTGAGCTGGGTAAACCGCTGCAGGACGATTTGATCCAACGTACAGAACTACGATTCTAATTAACCCACAGTGATACCCAAACCATTGCCCACTAGTATCTGGGATTATGAGTGGTTTGGGTTTTCACGTTTTAACACCAGGTTGAGGTGAATTGTGTCAAATCAGGCGATAGTGCTAAATGTCCAAAGGTTCACGCTACATGATGGACCGGGTATTCGCACCGAAATATTTCTTAAAGGTTGCCCTCTACGCTGTGATTGGTGTGGTAATCCGGAAAGCTTTAAACGCGATATTGAAGTCGGCGTTTACCACAACAAATGCATTTCCACTGAGCATTGCGGTTCGTGTTTGGATGTTTGTCCTGATAACAAAATGCTGATCTATTCTGACGCGATGTTGCAGCAAATCGATAGACACCAGTGCACCAGCTGCTTGAATTGTGTCGAGGAGTGTCCTTCGGAAGCGATAAAGCAGTGGGGTGAGTCGATGTCCGTTGATGAGTGTATGGATCTGATACGCAAAGATCGCGGATTTTATGACCGTTCAGGCGGTGGCGTGACGGTTTCTGGTGGAGAACCTTTGCTGCAAAGTGATTTTGTGGTTGAGTTGTTTAAAGCCTGTAAGCAAGAGGGGATTCATACCTGTCTTGAGTCGAGCTTCTATGTCAACTGGAACCGGATTGAAAAGGTTCTGCCTTATACGGACCTGTTTATTTCTGATCTCAAGTTAATGGATAGTGCCAAACATAAGCAATACACAGGCGTTGATAATCGTAAGATTTTTAATAACTTAAAAGCACTGAGCAAACTCGACAAAGCGCTGATTTTAAGGATCCCAGTGATACCAACTATCAATGACGATAACGGCAATATTTCAGCCACTGCGGATTTTATTGAGCAGGAACTTGATGGTCGAGTCAGCATCTTGCAGTTGTTGAGTTTTATGCGCTTGGGTGAGGAAAAATACCGGTCATTGGGTCTGCCTTACAAAATGCAATCACTGCAATTCGACCGCCATGAATTTCAGGCTCGAGTGAGCGAGATTGCCAACTACTTTAATCAACGCGGTATTCGCTGCTCAGTGGGAACGAAAGAGCAGAGTGAAACAGTTTAGATAGTACAAATAGAAATGCTAAGTGATAGTGATGGTATCAGTTGGCGAATAAGATAAAACGGATAAATGAGGTAACTACGTGGAACTGAAGATTGAACATTGGGGGCAGGTTGGAGGTCAAACTGCGCCGGTAAAACTGATTACGCTGACCAACAGCCAAGGTATCTCACTGCAGTTGACTAACTATGGTTGTATTGTGACTTCAATTAAAGTGCCAGATCGCAATGGCGTCGTAGCGGATGTTGTGCTTGGTTACGAAAGCCTAGAAAAATACCTTGGAGGTCATCCTTTTTTTGGTGCGGTAGCGGGTCGTTACGCTAACCGTATTGCAGAGGGACGTTATGAGCTTGATGGCGAAGTGTTTCAATTAGAAACCAACGAAGCGCCAACTGGGCAACACCTGCATGGTGGTACGAAAGGTTTTGATAAGTACGTATGGGATTTTGAGATTGAAGAACAAGAAGAGGCGACATACGTTCATCTAACACGAGTATCGCTCGATGGTGAAGGAGGTTACGGTGGTACTCTGAATGTGACTCACACTATTGGTTTAGATGAATTCAATCAAGTTCACTATAACTTCCAAGCTTTTACTAATAAGCCTACGGTTGTTAATTTAGTTAACCATAGTTACTACAACTTAGCGGGTCATGATTCGGGTACAGTTGATCAACATGAATTGAAGCTTTATTCCCAGTTCTACACTCCAGTATATGATAACTCCATTCCAACCGGTGAAATTCTATCGGTTAAGGGAACAGGTCTCGATTTCACCGAGACCAAGCAAATTGCTTTGAATAAAGCGATGATGCCGTTAGGTGGCTTTGACCATAACTGTATTCTTGATGGTTCGAGAAAAGAAGGCGAGTACAACTATGCGGCGGAGCTTTATGAACCGCAAAGTGGACGTATGATGACGGTTCTCACTACTCAGCCCGCGGTACAGTTCTACAATGGCTTTAAGCTGTCAAACAAGCATTGGGTAGGGCGTCACGGTGAGCGTTATGAGTCTTGCTATGGTATGTGTTTGGAAACCCAGCACTATCCAGATAGCCCAAATAACCTGCATTTTCCTACGACTCGTCTTAACCCTGGTGAACTGTTTGAAGAGAAGACGATTCACCGCTTCTCAATCAAATAGTACTTAATTCACTACGCTCAACTATCAAGAGAAAAGGTCCGTCATGGACCTTTTTTTATCTGCTCACTATCTATATTTCATTGTCGTTTTATCGATGGTTAGCGCGAGTAATAGACGTAAAAAAAGCGACTTAGGTAAGTCGCTTTTTACGTTAATGCGTTCACAACACTGTGTATCTATGAGCAGATAACCACTTCTGTTTCGCCCTGTCTAGCCGCAGTTTCAATGGCTGGGCTAGGTTTCGAGTCTGTAAAGAAGTAATCAACGTCTTTGATGTTAGCAAGGGTAATTGACCCTTTTGGAATGAACTTGCTTGAGTCCATCGCCACTAACACATGACGTGCTGCCTTCATCACTGTTTGGGTGAATACAGTTTCGTTGAGATCGTATTCTAGCAGTGTGCCATCGACATCGATCGATGCTGCACTAGTTACTAAGTAATCAAAGCGGAAGTTAGAAATGAACTCCATAGCTTCAGTACCGACAATACCGCCATTGAATGCCTTAACTTTGCCGCTAGGGATCAATACATCAATAGACTTGTTTGTGTGCAGAACACTGGCTACACGCAGGCTATTGGTGATGACCTGTAGATTACTTTTCGTCGCTAGGTGGCTCGCGATGATTTCTGTTGTCGTACCAATCGAAATAAATACGGTTGAACCATCAGGTATCAAATCAGCAATTGCTTTGCCCATGGCATGCTTTTGCTCGGTATCGGATACTTTACGAACCTCATAGTCGAGATTATTTTTTGTCGCTGGTGAACTTGCACCACCGTGGTGGCGGATCACAAAGCGAGCGTCGCTGAGCTTTTTAATATCACGGCGGATGGTCTGTGTAGAAACTTCAAGAAGCTCTGCGAGATCTTCAACGCTGTAATAGCCTTTGTCATTGACGAGCTGAATTAATTTATCTTGTCTGGGATTAGTCACTTTAATCCTCTTTTTTGTTTATTTCTGAAGTTTTTGGTCCACTTCTGATCTAGCCGGGATTCCTTCTCGACCACCTCTTTTAGTGCATTTTAACGCTGCCACTAGGTTTGAGAAAACAATCGCCTCACGGCTTTGTTTCGATTCTGCGACCGCAACCGCTAAAGCACCATGAAAAACATCGCCTGCACCAGTTGTGTCCACCACATCAACTTTGATTACTGGCTCATGACAAATTTCGTCACCTTCTAGCCAGTAGCAGCCCTGTGAACCTACTGTAACATAAACTTTGCCATCTGTTTGTTTTTTAGCGATTTTAAGACCTTCAATTGGATCACTGCAACCAGTGAACTTTTCAAGGCCAGGCTCAGAGAACGCCACATGATCGGCTAGTTTCACAAGCTCGTCAATAGAATCTGGTGAAAGGTCAGCGTCTAGTACAGAAGGGATATTGTGTTTTTTTGCTTGCTCTAAAGCGTACTTTGCGCCCTCTGGCCAACGTACGTCAGTGAGTATGGTTTCGTACTGTGAAAAGTCGATAGTTTCAAGTTGCTTTGGATCGCGGCTCAGTGATTGATCTTGGTAATTAATGATCATTCGCTCACCTTCATCATCAACTAGAACAGCTGAGAAGGCTGATGATGCGCCAGCGACATGCACAGCTTTATCAACATTTACGCCATAGCTAGCCAGCTCAGATAGCATGGTATCTGCCACACCATCTTGACCAACACGACCGATGAAATCGACTTGGTGACCCATCTTAGCAACCGCGACAGCCGCTGTCGCAGCAGGACCTCCGCCAACTTCAAAGTAATCTTTTGCTACGTATTTACCACCTGTTGTTGGCAAAGAAGCTACACGTTGAATACGGTCGAGAACCGTAATACCTAAACATGCAATTGTCATAATTCTAATCTCTATAGGTTTACTTTATTGGATTGCGATTTCGCAAATTGATGTCTGCAGTATATTCACATCTGTAGTTTTAACTAGGACTGCAATCACAAAACGACCAAAACAAACAAAAAACAACAAAATGTGACATTAGTTACGGTTGCAATGTCATTTTATGTTTATATTTGTCTCAACTTAATCGCTAACGTGAAGGAAAGAACAATGTCTACTATTGGATTTATTGGTTTGGGTCAAATGGGTACGCCAATGGCGCTGAACTTAATCAAGGGCGGCCACTCAGTAAAAGTTTTTGACATCAACCAAGATGCAGTCCAGCAGCTAGTTGAACAAGGCGCGACAGCAGCGACATCGCCTGCTAATGCGGCATTAGATTCGGAATTCGTTGTTACTATGCTGCCAAACGGTACGCTGGTTAAAAATGTGATCTTAGGTGAGAACGGTGTTACGACGACACTCGATAAAAATGCACTACTTATCGACATGTCTACAATTCACCCGCTTGAGACTGATAGCCTAATTAAACAAATGACAGAACTTGGCTTCTCAATGATGGAAGCGCCAGTCGGCCGTACTTCTGAGCATGCGGTTCGTGGTGAGCTACTTATCATGGCTGGTGGCACAAAAGAACAAGTAGAGCGTGCTCAACCACTGTTTGATTGTATGGGTAATGAGACGGTTGATTGTGGCGGCGCAGGTAAAGGTATCCGCGTTAAGATCATCAACAACTACATGAGTATCGCGTTAAACGCCCTTTCTGCTGAAGCAGCGACGCTTTCTGAAGCCATTGGTCTGGATTGGGAAACCTCAATGAAAGTGATGAGCGGCACACCTGCAGGTAAAGGTCACTTTACAACGACTTGGCCAGGTAAGGTGCTAGCAGGCGATCTGTCACCAGTATTCATGGTCGACCTAGCGCATAAAGACATTGGTATTGCGTTGGATCTTGCTAACCAAGTTAACGTGCCAATGCCTTGTGGCGCTGCGGCTCGTGAAATGTACAACTTAACTCGTGCGGCAGGTCGTGGTCGTCAAGACTGGACTGCGGTACTAGAGCAGCTACGCGTAAGTTCAGGTCTTGAACCAAAAGTGAAATAAGAACTGACCGTAAATTGGTTATCTAAAATGAAGATTAAGCAACATTTTCTGACATTATGTATGGTTTTTGTTGCTTATTGTTTCTTTTGAAATGTCCATTTTTCATTGCCTAGATGCATGGATCTTCATTTGTTTTGACGATGAAAGACCATGAATACGTAACTTACCCTTACAGAAAAAATGAAGAGATAAGTTGCGAAATCACGAATATTAATAAGTAATCGATTATTGTTGATGCCCTAATTCTAAAGGGGTAGGGCTTTGTTTGCGCTGGTTAGTTTCGCAGTCAATATTTCGTTGAAACAGTAAGTTATATCTATATAGCAAATGATGAGATATTGAGTTCTAACAGAAATTTATGCTTATTGAGTGTTTTGTGACTCCGTGTACATTTATGGCAATGAATGTCATTAAAGTGACAGAAAGTGTTATCCATCTAACAGAAATTGACAACTTGGATTGGTAACTTCTGTCTTAGCAAAATTAGAGTCGATAAGACTAAAAATATTACAAGGAAATAAAATGGCTTACGTATCTGGTAACACAATGATTAACGAAGCGTGGAAAAACGGTTATGCAATCGGTGCTTTCACAGCTCACAACCTAGAAACGATCAAAGCAGTACTACTAGCGGCTCAAGAAGAGCAATCGCCAATCATGATTCAAATTGGTCAAAAAGCAATTAACGAAATGGGCATGAAACCACTTCGTACTGCGATTGACTCATTGATCGAATACCACCAAATCACGGTACCAGTGTGTGTTCACTTAGACCACAGCCGTAAGTTCGAGCAATGTATGGAAGCTGCGACCTGTGATTTCCAATCGCTTATGTTCGATGGTTCAGCGCTAGATTTCGAAGAGAACGTACGCATCACTAAAGCAGTAGTAGACGTAGCAAACGCGCTAGGACTAGGTGCTGAAGGTGAAATCGGTAAGATTGGTGGTACAGAAGATGACATCACAGTTGATGAAAAAGACGCGATGATCACTACCGTTGCTGAAGCATTGGATTTCTCTGAGCGTACTGGTGTTCACTACCTTGCTGTTTCAATCGGTACAGCGCACGGTGTTTACAAAACTACCCCACAACTGAAGTTTGACCGTCTGTCAGAAATCAAAGAAGCAGTGCAAAAACCAATCGTTCTTCACGGTGGTTCAGGTGTGCCAGATGACCAAGTAATCGAAGCGGTAAAACGTGGTGTAGCGAAGATCAACGTTGATACTGAATTACGCCAAGGCTTTATTGACGGTGTACAAGCGCACTGGCAAGCAAACGCGAAGGACTACGTACTTGCTGATGTGATGAATACCGGTATCGCTTCAATGAAAGAAGTGGTTCGCCACAAAATCCGCCTGTTTGGTTCAAACGGCAAAGCGTAATTTAACAATAAATATAATAAGACAGGGTGCTGTTTACCTCGGCACCCAATTTCCCAAAGCCCTATAAAAATGATGGTGATTCTATGCTAAAAACAATAGAAAAAGCATTGAATACAGTGACTACCCCTGTTGCGAAATTACTACGCCACGTTGCTGGTGTATTACTTCTCGTGATGACAGTGATGGTTGTCGCTCAAGTACTCTTCCGTTATGTACTTAACGTGCCTTTAAGCTGGACAGATGAGATGGCGCGTTTCTTGATGATCTACATGACTTATCTCTGCCTGCCGTTCGTGTACTTGGCCGACAAAAACATTGCAATGACATTCGTAACTGAAATTGTGGAGAAAAAAGCCCCTCGACTATACGCATTGTTTGCTTTAGTTGCGCATATCTCAGCAATTCTTGTATTTGCGGTTTGGATTAAATTTGGTTGGAACTTCTACAACACCGGTTCAGTAATGGCCGACAGTTTGCCAATTCCAATGTATGTCATCTACGTGATTCCACCAGTAATGATGACAGTAACATGTGTTTACGCACTACAAAAATGTATCCAGTCTATTCGTGGCATTTTAGGAGATTTCACTGACGTTTCTCAAAGCCAAGCGACGGTTGCTCTTTACGAAGCACCAATAATCGAAGAAGACAGTTCTGACGCGCCTGAAAGCAAGAAAGAGGCGAATCTAGAACCAACAGCAGCATCTTAAGAAGGCGTTAAACTATGGTATCTCCAATCTTTCTAGTCTATTTCTTAGTACTGCTTATCGTCGGCGTACCAGTACTATTTACATTGGGTTTATCCCCGATGATCACTCTGTTCCAAAACGACCAAATGTTGTTTGCGAACATGCTTTATCAACGCCTGTACTCTGGCTTAGATAGCTTCTTACTGCTTGCTCTACCATTCTTTATGTTGGCGGGCGAGTGTATGACGGCGGGTGGTATTACACCACGTATCATCGCTTTTGCTCAGACAATGGTTCAGCACTTGCGTGGTGGTCTAGGTCACGTGGTAATTCTCGCGGCAACAATCTTCGGTGCACTGACTGGTTCAGCGGTAGCGGCAACTTCAGCAATCGGCGGTATGCTGCTTCCTGAAATGAAGAAGTACAAATACGATACTGGTTATTCTGCAGCACTAACGGCAGCGGCGACAGTACTTGGTAACATCATTCCACCATCAGGCATCATGCTTATCTACGCGTTTGTTATGAACACGTCAGTAGCAGCAATGTTCTTGGCTGGTGTGACTCCAGGTATCATTCTGTGTGTGGGTCTTATGATCATGAACCACTTCCAGATCAAAAAATACCCACAAGTACAAGCAATGGAACGTGCACCAGCGATGGAGCGTCGCCAAGCATTCCGTCTAGCGATTGTTCCGCTAATGACACCAGTGATCATTCTTGGTGGTATTTACGGTGGTATCTTTACGCCAACAGAAGCAGCTGCAGTAGCAGTAGCTTACGCAATCGTAGTTTCGCTATACATCATTAAAGCGACTAACGTTAAAGCAACTTACGCACTGTTCGCGAAAGTAGCAGTAAACGCAGCATCGATTCTTATCATCGTTGCAGCGGCAAGTGGTTTTGCATCACTAATCAGTCTATCTGGTGTTTCGACCATGGTTGCTGATTTCATGAATGGTATTACTGATAACCCTTACTTACTGTTTGCGATTATTAACGTACTGCTATTCATCATTGGTATGTTCTTAGACGCGGGTCCTGCAATCCTAATCTTTGCTCCGATTTTCGCGCCAATCATGACAGCAGCGGGTATCGACCCAGTACACTTCGGTGTGGTTATGTGTGCAAACCTTTCTATCGGTTTGGCAACTCCGCCAATGGGTCTAGTACTTTTCGTAGCATCCGGTGTATCGAAGGTATCTGTATCTGAAATCTCTAAGAAAATCATTCCATTCCTAATCGTAGAAATGGCAATCATCTTCCTGATTTCATTCTTCCCATCATTGGTAATCGGTCTACCTCAATTAGCGGGCATCATGTAGCCCATTGAGTAAACGCGGCACGCAAGGGTGCCGCGTCTAGACAGTACATTTAGCTACACACAATTTCATTAAGCACCAAAGCGTATTTGGTTCTTCGTTACAAGAGAGAAAGTCGATGATTAACGATAAAGGCAACTTACAGGCTAAGGCGCAAAAAATCCTTAAAGCAATGGGCGGTGTTGAGAACATCGTTGCAGGCAGAATCGACAACTGCGCGACGCGCCTACGTATACAAGTTAAAGATTTAGAAATCGTCAATGAAGGTTTGCTGCGACGTCAAGGTGCACTTGGGTTTATCCGCTTACCGGATAACCAGATTCAAGTGGTGTTCTTTGATGTACACACCCTAGCTGAAGAAATTCGAACTCAAGCCGCGAACTGATAACTCAAAACAAGCAAATCGCCGCTTAAGTTAAATACCCAAATTAAATAGATATAAGAAATAATAGGAAACAAATATGAAGTGGATTAACACCAAATCTCACACCTCTTGGTTAGATACTGAAACAGATCGTATCTTTGAATTCGGCCGTCGTTCAGTGGTTCCTAACGGATTTGGTTGGGTGGGTAACAACGGTAACATTCGTGAGGAGATGGGCACTCGTCTTTGGATCACTGCACGTATGCTGCATTGTTACGCGCTTGCTGCACACATGGGTCGTCCTGGTGCGTATGATCTGGTTGAGCACGGTATTGCTGCTCTTGAAGGTCCACTAAAAGATCACACTCACGGTGGTTGGTACGCGACAATCGATAACTCAGGCGAGGGTATCGTTGACTCATCGAAACAAGGCTACCAGCACGCATTCGTACTACTAGGTGCGGCAAGTGCGGTTACAACAGGTCACCCACGTGCACATGCTCTGCTTGATGAAGCCATTACTGTGTACGAAAAACACTTCTGGGTTGAAGAGAAGCAGATGTGTTACGAGTCATGGGATCAAGCGTGGACTGAAACGGAAGATTACCGTGGTGGTAACATGGCGATGCACTCTGTGGAAGCATTCCTAATCGTTTACGATGTGACTAAAGATAAGAAGTGGCTAGATCGCGCACTAAATATCACTGAGTTCATGATCAACAAAACCGCGAAGAGCCTAAGCTACCGTGTAAACGAACACTTTGATGCTGACTGGAATCCACTACCAGATTACAACAAAGAAACGCCAGCAAGCCACTTCCGTGCGTACGGCGGTACACCTGGTCACTGGATTGAGTGGGGTCGCTTAATCTGTCACCTACGTGCAACGCTACTAGAAATTGGTGCTGATTGCCCTGAGTGGTTGCTAGAAGATGCGATTGGTCTGTTTGATGCAACGGTTCGCGATGCGTGGCATGTAGATGGTGCACCAGGTTTCGTTTACTCAGTTGATTGGGACGGTAAGCCAGTTGTACGTGAGCGTATCCGTTGGGCGCCTGTTGAAGCGATCGGTACAGCTTACGCGCTATACGCAGTAACAGGTGAGAAGAAATACGAAGATTGGTACCGCACATGGTGGGATTACTGCCGTACTTACCTAATTGACTACGAAGGTTGTTCATGGTGGCAAGAGCTTGATGTAAATAACCAAGCAGGTACAAGCGTAGTATGGGATGGTAAACAAGACATTTACCACCTAATGCACTGTTTAGTGATTCCTCGCTTGCCACTTACTCCGGGCTTAGCGCCTGCACTTGCTTCTGGTTTATTAGACGTAAACCTAAAGTAATCATTGTGAGTTAAAAAATGCTTCGTGCAGCTCTGATGTATGTTAGAGCTGCACGTTTTTATTCTATCTAAAAACTCTACTTTCTCTTCTTTATTTGCGTCATCTGCCATCTCTACTTAGCTTCTTTATTTCTATTTTTTCGCTATAAGTCTGCATTATTCGTTAACCTTACGATCGCTCGGTTATTAATCTTGGTTGTATTGATCCATTTCATTACTTGGCGATGTGATTAATAACTTTGCATAAGATAAATATCTATATCAACTCAACTGATTAATGAGCGTATTTTTTACTTAAAAGCAAACAGGAAAGTTAATGGATAAATCTAATGCTATAAAAATAATCAGTGCTTTAGCTGATGGTATTGATCCGATTAATGGTGAAGTATTACCTAGGGGGCACAGCTTTAATCACCCTGATGTTATTCGTGCTCTCTGGATTGCTAAAGATGTGATGAATAATGAAATTAATAAACAAAGACGTAAAACGACAAGACCAACAAATACCGGTAAACCTTGGTCGGAAGAGGAGGAACACCAACTTGTTGAGGGATTTGATACGAGGATGAGTATTGCAGCATTAGCACATGCACATCAAAGATCGAGAGGTGCGATTACTTCAAGATTACAGCGTCTTGGAAAGTTAGTTAAATAGGTTGTTGAGATTCGGCTATATTGATATTTGACTAATAATAAAGTTTGCCTTGATTGTTATTAAATGAATTTAAAGTGCTAGTTTTATTTGTTGGTTTGATTTGATTTGATTTGATTGTTGGCTTGAGTTGTAATTATCATTATTGCTGTAAGTTATGATGTTGATTTCTCATTGTTGATATCCTTTAGAGATGTAATGTTGAATTTTTTGTTCTGCGTTTTATTTAAGTTATTTTGATGTGACTAGTTATTTTATTTGAAAGGTATTTACTTTGAAAATAAAACTAGGATTGTCTATTTAAAGGAACGAATAATGCGAATAACAAGTCAGAAATTTTCTATGAGTTTGATAGCCGCACTGATCTTGAGTGGCTGTGAGCTTGATGTTACGCCGCCAGTTGTGACGTTAATTGGTGAAGAGAGTGTAACCGTAGAAGCGGGAACCGAATATCTCGAAAGTGGGGCAACGGCTGAAGATGATATTGATGAAGAAGTGGATGTCATCATCAGTGGTGACGTCGATACGAATACTCTAGGGACATACACTGTCACTTACACCGCTACAGATGTTGCCGGTAACTCGTCTTCCGTAGAAAGGATAGTCATCGTTAATGACACACTCGCGCCTGATTTGTCGTTAAATGGTGCAGTCATCTTAGAAATGCTTGCTGGAGAAGAATTTGTAGAGCCGGGTTGGAGTGCATTAGATCTATACGAAGGCTCGGTTGAAGTCGAGGTTACGGGTTCAGTCGATAGCGCGACTCCGGGCTCTTACACACTGAACTATTCAGCAACGGATCGCTCGGGTAACCAAGCGAGCGAAACTCGTACCGTCACGGTTTTACCAAGTACAATATTGTCACTAACCACACAAAACTACTTCAATGGTGAACTCATCCCTCAAGCGAATGTGACAGTCACTGCTTTTAAAGAGGATGAAACTCTCGTTCGCACTGGGTTGACCGATGCAGAAGGTGAGTTGCAAGTCGTGCTATTTGACCAAGCTGAACGCATAGTGGTTCATGCCGATGCTGAAAACTTCGGTGAGTACAGTCAAATTGTGACTAACCGAGATCAAATTGTGAATGTGTTCCTCCAACCAGTGAATACCACGGTTACTTTTACGCCAACGAACACGAATGAGCTAGTCGTAGAAGGTCTGTCGGTTGTTTCGCTGAATGAAAACGCACTGGTTGATGAAAATGGTCGAGCGCCAAGTGGTGATGTCAATGCAGAGATTACCATCATTGACCCAAGTATTGATCCTAACTTAATGCCAGGTAACTTTGAGACGGTCGATCCTGTGACAGGCGAAGTCGGTCATATCGAGAGTTTTGGTGCAATCAGCGTTACATTCTCGGACCAAGCACAGAACAACTATAACTTAGCTGATGGTCAAACTGCGACGATACGTATTCCATTGTCGTCTGGTGCGATAAATCCACCTGCAACGATTCCTCTTTATTATTTTGATGATGAGACAGGCTATTGGGTAGAAGAAGGGACTGCCGAGCTAATCAATGGACCAGTTAGCCGATATTACCAAGGCACAGTATCGCATTTCACCACTTGGAATGCAGATATTCGTTATCAAACCATTCAAATTCGTGGTTGTGTGGTTGATGGCAATGGGGAGTTCGCACCTTTTGCTCAAGTTAGAACGCAAGGTGTGAATTATACTGGTACGGCTTGGAGCATAACGGATGCACAGGGTCAATTTAGTGTGCCTGCACGATTCAATTCATCCGTATTGCTTTCTGTCGTTACCGGTGAAGGTTTAAGTCGTACATCAACGATTCAAACAAGTAGTGTAGATACCCAACTTGGGGATTGCTTGTCTTTAGAACCTGCGGCAGCGGTAATTAGTCTCACGTGGGGGCAAGAGCCAAGAGATTTGGATACTCACTTCTTTGGACCAGTCAGTGAAGCAGGTGAGCAGAAGTTTTCTGTCTATTATGGCAACAAAAATGTGACGATCGGTCAATCGACGTTTGCCTTGGATGTTGATGATACAAGTAGCTTTGGTCCTGAAGTAACGACAGTGAGCTCTTTCCCTCATGCCGGTCGCTATAGTTATGCCGTATATCGATTTAGCGGTGCGGGTAGTATCTCTGATTCTCCGGCGCGAATTGAATTAAACTACAATGGCTACCGTCGTGTTTTCTCACCACCAACGGGTCAAGCGACAACATGTTGGGCTGCCTTTGATTTTGTGGTTGATGAGGTAGGCGGTGTTACCATCGAAGAAATAGGTGAGTGGAAAGATAGAAACTATTGTTATGCAAGTGGCAATACTGGTTACCCTGAACCACAAGAGCCTGTAGGAGAAGAGGAATCTTTCCAACCAATGCTTAGAGGTGCTCAACTATTCCTTGCTCCACAAACTGATATCTTGAAACAGATGATCGAAGATAAATACTACGCGAAATAGTGAGTTTGAAAGGTTTAGGGTTTCGTTTAGATCTTTCATATATCTAGCAATAGCAGATGGATGTGGGTAGATATTGAAATTAGCAGTAAAAAATACTGCGTGACCGCTCATTTTGGTCATTGCTATTTGCCTAAAGATGTATAACTAGGCACATTAACTGTCAGACAATTCTGCTCATACGATTTAGCCTCCAGACTTTTTCCGAAGTCTGGAGGCTTTTATTTGGTATGAGGATGTCTTGAAAAAAGTACGGTAAGCGTATTTTTGTTGTATGAGGACAGTATGAATATCAAACCTGAAATTACCCTTTCATCACTTGATGTAGATAGAATCTATAATTTAATTGAATCTCTACCACGCAGTGCAGTTTCAACAGAAAAACTAGAAGAGGAACTGGAACGTGGCAATATCGTGACTCCGCAGGAAATACCCGCCAATGTAGTGACGATGAACTCTCGTGTGCGTTTTGTTATTGAAGCGACGCAAAAAGAGTTTGAAATGACGTTAGTGTATCCAAAAGATATGAACAATAGCCTTGATAAGGTCTCGATTTTGGCACCGATTGGCAGTGCTTTATTGGGCTTGTCTATTGGGGATACCATTCAATGGCCTAAACCTGATGGCTCTAATGTCGATGTGACAATACAAGATATTACTTATCAGCCAGAGCGGGAAGGTGAGTTCTTAATCTAAACAGGCTGCCCAAGTTACCGTGTTAACTTGGGCGTTTGTTTTATTCTTCCGGTGCCTGAGGCTTTGCTTTTTTAACAATGGCTTTGACCATCCCTTTAAAAATGAATAGATGCGCAGGCATCATTGCAAACCAATAGAGCAGACCGCGAAATCCTTGCGGATGCCACCAAGCTGTAATGTTGAGGCTTCGTTTGTCACCCAAATCTGTAATGGTGAATTCTAAGCGTCCCAGTCCCGGTCCCTGCATACCGAAAAGTAGCGATAGAAATTGGTTTTTCTCACAGCGTATCACTTTCCATGAGTCGATAAAGTCGCCAACTTTAAGCTCAGGTCCCTCAGGCATGCGGCGAATCGGTTTGCGACCACCAAAGAAGATGTCGAGCCACTCGCGGGTGCGCCATAAATAATTGGCAAAGAAGTATGGATCGTCTCGGCGACCTAATGTTTTAACGACCTGCCAGATCTGTTCAGTAGAGAGATCAGTTTCAATACTTGCCCCGGTTTGCTTTGGGTAGTATCCATAACCTGCTTGCCAACGATTTAAAGCGGCAGGATCAAAGCCCCAGACGTTGCTACGTACAAACTTACCTTCTTGTGCGATGCTGGTGGTGACCATCTCTTTAAAGCGAATCATTTTTTGCGGGAAACGTTGTTCAAGTTCGCTCGAGTCGGCAATAAAGTCATGCTCCAATCCAGCTAACAGAGCACTACCAATATTGGATGGTACAGAGGTAACCATTCCTAGCCAGTAGGATGCAATTTTTGGGGTTAGCAGAGGTGTGGCAAATAAGCGATAGGGACGTTGACTGGCAGCACATATTACTTTGAATTGATCGCGATAGCTGAGAATGTCAGGACCGCCAGCCTCATAAAGCTTGTGTTCATCGGTTGGTTTTTTGGCAAGTTCGAGTAGGTAGTGATTGAGGTTTGGTAGCGCAATGGGATTAGCTTTGGAATCCACCCACTTTGGGGTTACTAGGGCAGGCAAATTATAGACAAAATCGCGCATAATTTCGAAAGCGGCGGAACCTGGACCGATAATCACGCCAGCTCTGACTTCGGTAATTGGTATATGACTTGTTCTTAAGATTTCCCCAGTCATACGGCGAGCTTTAAGATGCTCGGAATTACCAGTCTGAGGTTGAATGGCGCTCAGATAGATAACTTGTTCGATATTACTTTTATCAAGTGCGGCAGTGAAGTTTTCTGCTAGTGATATTTCATAGTCTACGAAGTCATGCCCTTGTGCCATGCCATGAACAAGAAAGTAAACAATCTCGAATTGGGGAACTAACTTGAGTGTTGCTTCTCGATCGGCGAGATCAAGATAGGTGATAGTGAGAAGAGGATGGGGGAGCGTTCTCGCTTGCAAATACTCTATTTGGCGCGCTGCGGCAGTTACGTTGTAACCTTGATTGCAGAGTTGATGGAGTAACTGAGAACCAATATAGCCAGAAGCGCCGAGCACCAGAACTTTCTTCATTATGCACCTAAATGTATGTTCTTGTTTTTAATTGAGTATATAATGTACGGCCGCGTTGGCAATATGACTAAGCAAAATAGTTGAGGTTGTTTTTGATGCTTCTGTCCCAAGTTATTTCTCATACCCGAGGAGACTTCCTTCGTCGTCTTCTTGCGATTGCATTGCCGATTACCTTGCAAAGCATCATGTTCTCTAGCCGCAGCTTAGTCGATGTATTGATGCTGGGTCAGCTTGGTGAAGCTGAAATTGCCGCGGTTGGTGTCGCGGCACGGGCGACCTTTGTGACCACCATTATGTTGGTTGGCGTCACAACGGGTGGGGCGATGCTGACCGCTCAGTATTGGGGAGCGGCAAATAGACAAGGCGTACGAGAGAGTACGGCGTTGACGTGGTTTATGGCAACGCTGTTCGCACTCTTGAGCGTATCGTTGTTTGTTTTTTTTCCAAGTCAGATTATGGGGTTAACCACGGACTCCGAACTGGTAAAACAACTGGGTAGCCAGTACTTGGTGATAACTTCGGTAACCATGCTCGCCGTTGCTTGTGTAGCAAGTATGGCGGTGGGCTTACGTGCCGTTCACCAACCGGGCTTGAGTACCTTTTTTAGTGGCATCGGTATCCTTTCGAATATCTTCCTAAACTGGGTGTTGATCTTTGGTAAGTTTGGCATGCCTGCATTGGGCATCAAAGGCGCGGCCATTGCAACCGTGATAAGTGGCGTGATTGAAGTTGCCTGTTTGTATGGTTATCTCCATTACAAAAAGCACTTGTTAGCGTTCTCTTTTAGCGATATTTCAACCACGTTGAAGTTTGACAAAATTGTTCGCTTCTTAAAGTTGTCCATGCCAACCACTCTCAACTTTTTAGCTTGGGCGGGTGGTCTATTCGCTTATCACGCCATCATGGGACAATCTGGGGTGGAGGGGCTGGCAGCCCTCTCAGTGATGACGCCGGTAGAGTCAATTTCGCTTGCGATGTTAATCGGTATGGCTAATGCTTCAGCGGTGTTGATCGGCAACCAAATCGGGGCGAAAAAGTATGACGAAGCTTATTATCAAGCAATAGGTATCATGTTGTTGAGTGTGGTTGTGGCAATAGTGGTCGCGATTTTGCTCTATTTATGTCGAGACTTGGTTCTAAGCTCGTTTAGTGCACTTACCCCGGAAACTCGAGCTCTGACCGATAAATTTATCGTTGTTTTGAGCCTTGGTCTTTTACTCCGTTGTATTCCGATGATGGCGATTGTTGGTGTGTTACGAGCCGGTGGTGACGTTAAGTTTTGTCTCTATCAAGATTTGGTTGCTCAGTGGTTGATTGGCATTCCTTTGGCTGCTGTGGCAGCAATTTACTGGGGATGGAAACCTGAAGCAATTTATGTGCTGTTTTTAACTGAAGAATTAGTCAAGTGGGGCGGTTCTATTTACCGTGTTAGAAGTAAGAAATGGTTGAAAAATTTGATTGAAAATTAGAAAGATAGTGCTTTAATTATGTAATCTATTGAGAGGTGTGTGATCTGCCATCCAAAACGCTTCCTACTAGACGAGAATTGGTGTAAATTCACAAACTCAATTTTTTGATAGTGAGCGATAGATGTTACGACTAACAGACCTGTGTAAAGGCTATGTAGATGGCGGTGAATTTCACCCAGTTCTACAAGGTGCTGAGTTAACATTATCGCAAGGGCAGCAAATCGCTTTAATGGGTGAGAGCGGCTCAGGTAAGAGTACACTTCTCAATTTGATTGCTGGCCTTGATGTGGTGGACTCTGGTGAGATTGAATTTCCACACTTTCTCATGCATCAAGAATCTGAGAGCAATCGCACCGCTTATCGCCGCAATAATATCGGTCTTATCTTTCAACAGTTCAATTTACTTCCTACTTTGAATATCGCTGACAATATTCGTTTTTGTCGCCAGTTGAAAGGCTTGCCTGAGGACCAAGGTTTGTGGCGTCAAATCTTATCTGCACTCGATTTAATGCCTTTATTAGGCCGCTACCCGGAAGAAGTGTCGGGTGGTCAGCAACAACGTGCGGCGATCGCGCGCGCTCTTTATATGGAGCCTAAACTGTTACTGGCTGATGAGCCTACGGGTAGCTTGGATGAACGCAATGCTGAAGCGGTAATGCGTTTGTTAACGTCACTCACTCGCCAACTTGAATGTACTCTATTGCTGGTAACGCACAGTGAAAAAGTGGCGTTGCACATGGAAGGGCGTATTCGTCTGCAAGGGGGACAGCTTCATGTTATGGCCCGTAATTAAAGCATTACTTGGCCACTACAGACGTTACCCTTTTCAAATCCTTCTTGTTTGGCTTGGTCTCACTCTCGGTGTTTCTTTATTAGTTGGCGTTACAGCCATAAACGACCATGCTCGTAAAAGCTACCAGCATGGGGAAAAGCTATTCTCAAATCCACTGCCTTACCGTATTCGTCCTAAACACGCGATCAATCATATTCCTCAGGGATACTATATTCAGTTGCGTCGTGAGGGCTTTACTCAATGCGTACCGTTTGCAACCAGCAATATAACCACGGCTAAAAAGCTCGATTTAACGTTGGTCGGAATCGATTCTGTGGCGATGTTGGCGCTTGAGAAAGATATCACGCTGAAAACATTAAACTCGCTTGGTTTGATGAAGCCTCCATATCCAATTTTAGTCAGCCAAGATTTGGCTCGCTATATGCGTTGGCAAGATGGTGATTCGATTCGTCTGGCTGACGGCAGTCATCTAGGTCCACTGATCATCGATCAAACCAACAAGCTTGCGGGTACTCGAGTCATTGCTGACATGGCTCTGCTTCGTATGCTTGAACGCAGTTCAGGTATCTCTTCTATTGCGTGTGCTGAAATGCCGGAAGAGAAGTTAGAACAGCTAAAAGATAACTTGCCACATGGCCTGTCGATCATTCGCAGCTCTCAAGCTGAATTAGTTTCTCTTACCAAAGCATTCCACATGAACTTAACCGCAATGGGCATGATGGCATTTTTGGTTGGTCTGTTTATTTTCTATCAAGCCATGTCGTTATCATTGACGCAAAGACAGCCGCTAGTCGGTATCTTACGTCAGACCGGGGTTTCAGGATGGCTGCTCACTCAAGCTCTGCTGATAGAGTTGGCCGTGCTCGTTTTGGTGAGTTGGTTGTGTGGCAATGTGTTTGGTATGTTGCTTGCGAATCAATTGATCCCAACCGTTTCGGCAAGCCTTGAAGAACTTTACAAGGCGAATGTGGGCTTGGCGATTCATTGGACTCTCAAGTCTAGTCTATATAGTTTAGCGATGGCACTAACGGGGGCGTTCGCATCATGTGCCTGGCCTTTGGTTCGTTTACTCCGTTCTCAGCCGATTCGTTTGACCACACGTTTATCGTTAATGCGCTTTACTGGTATTGAATTCTCGATTCAAGCTTTGATCGCTTGTGCACTCGCGGTTGCGGCGATAGCGATTTACCAAGCTGAGCAAACCCAAGAATCAGGGTTTGCGATCATTGCGTTGATGCTGTTAAGCGTTGCTCTATTTACTCCTTTCTTACTATGGCGTTTGTTTACCAGCTTTAGTTACTCAATGCGCTGGGTGAAAGTACGCTGGTTCTTCTCAGATGCTGCTGCGAGTATGAGTTATCGTGGGGTCGCAACAATGGCATTTATGCTTGCGATGGCGGCAAATATTGGTATCGAGACCATGGTTGGTAGTTTCCGCGACACGACCGACAAATGGCTGACTCAACGTTTGGCTGCGGATCTTTACATCCATCCTAACAGCAGTTCGGCGGCTCGTTTGAGTTCATGGCTGTCTAAACAACCAGAAGTGAAATCTGTGTGGTGGCGCTGGGAGGAAGAGACCTCAACGCCAAACGGTTCATTGCAAATCGTGAGTACTGGCGCTTCAGAAGGCGAGTTGGCTGCGCTGACCGTGAAGCTGGGTGTGCCGAATTACTGGTATCACTTGCATCACTCGAAAGGTGTGATGGTGAGCGAGTCTATGGCTCTCAAGTTAAATATTCGTCCGGGTGACTATATTAATCTCTATGGTAAAGCGGGGCAGGGTTGGCAAGTTGTCGGGGTTTATTACGACTATGGTAACCCATATAACCAAGTGTTAATGTCGCATCGAAATTGGCTTTATAGCTTTGCTGGTGAAGGCACTGTTGCACTGGGTGCTGTTTTACAAGATGGCGTCTCTCCTGATGGGTTAAAGCGTCGCATGGAATCGGTATTTAGATTGAGTTCTGAGCGAATTTTCGATAACGGCAGTATTCATAAACAAGCGATGTATGTGTTTGACCGTACTTTCTCCATTGCCGATACGTTGGGCAGTATTACGCTGGTTATCGCAGTATTCGGTATCTTCTTCTCGACCGTTGCGGGTGAAGTCGCCCGTCAGCGACACGTATCATTGCTCCGCTGCCTCGGTATGTCGGGCAAAGAGTTAGTTTTGATGGGCAGTTTGCAACTTTTCGTCTTTGGCGCGATCGCGATTATTGTGGCGATGCCTTTAGGTTTAGCGTTAGCAAACCTAGTGGTTGATATTGTTATCAAGCAGTCATTTGGTTGGACTATCGAACTGCAGTTTATTCCGCAGGAATACATCAACACGATAATGCTGGCGATGATCTCGTTGGTTGTTGCAGGGGCAATGCCTGTACTGCGCCTAATCAGAAACACACCAATGAAGTCGTTAAGGGACGCATTGTAAATGAAGCGTACGACAAAGAAGAATTCACGTTTTAATCGCTTGGCTCTGAACCTGGTTGCTACTATCGGTTTGGTACTTGCTTTTATCTATATTTTTGCTGATGAGAGCCAAGATGTTTCGGTAAACAGTATGAATTCTCAAGCGGATTTGCTTTATACGCAAACCACGGAAGAATTTAAAGCGGTGACGGCAGATAATCCTGTCGCGATTCCAAGAGACGTTGGTCAGAATACGGCTTACCAACATGCTTGGTGGCATCTGTTTGCCAACGTCCAAGATAAGGCGGGTAATCGCTATGGTATTCAATGGAGCTACTTTCGTATTTCCAATAACCCACAAGACGTTCCAGGCTGGCAAAATTCTCAACTGTATATATCGCACATCGTTGTTTCGAATGACTCCAGAGTTTGGAAAGAGCAACGCATCGCTCGAGGTGGTATTGGTCAAGCCGGCGTAGTCAATGAACCATTTAAACTTTGGCTGGACAATTGGTCATGGACTTCGTTAAACGGTACGCCTTTTCCAGGAGAATTAAAGGTTGATACCGATCAGTTTTCTGTTCATCTATCGAGTACAGTAGCGGGTCCGTATGTGTTGCCTGGTGAGCGAGGTTATGTATCAAAAGGTGAGAATAATAAGCTCGCTTCGCACAATTTAACCGCCCCTTTTGTTGATGTTTCAGGGGAGCTTGATCTTGGCAATGGTTCTTCGATTCACGTTCAAGGCAAGGCTTGGATGAGTAAGGAGTGGGGAAGTGGCTTACTAGATGTTAAGCAAAAAGGTTGGGATTGGTTTGTATTTCATTTAGACAACCAAACCACGCTTTCAGCACACCACTATCGTTATCAAGATGCGCCGAACCATGTCGTCGCCACGCTTTCAACCAACTCAGGTAAAGTGATTGCGATTAAGCCCGAAGATATCGCTATCGTTGCTTTAGGCGAAGAGATTTTAGCGGGTCAAAAATCAATTCCGTTGCGCTGGCAAATTACTGTACCGAAATATGGTATAGACTTAACCACGCAAGCACAGAACACGAATCTATGGTTGCCATTTGTAATGCCATATTGGGAAGGTCCTGTGACCACCTACGGTAGTCACAAAATTCAAGGTTTTATGCAGCTAGCCGGTTATTAGCACTAAGTGGGATTCTTAATGTGTGAGAATTGGCTGTTGTGAATCATTTGTGAATATCGTCTATTTTTCTTATCTTTTGACTCGATATACTCTAGTTAACATATTGTAATACAGGGAGTTCTAGCACGAATAGAGTTTGTTACAGAATTGAATTCTGCGGATATTGCGTTCAATTTGCTCGTTTGTTTCGTTATTTCCGAATAATAACATCCGAACAAGCGATTTTTATCAATTTAAGGATAGCTATACACTCAAGTTATTCTTCGTTAATCGTTAAGATAATAAGTATAAGGACGATCACATGAGTGATATCATTCGCGACTTCTTCAAAATGGAATCAGCAGGAGGCGTGCTACTGGTTATTGCAGCTGCAATTGCAATGACTATCGCAAATACACCACTAAATGAAACATACCAAGCATTTTTGCATACTTATGTATTCGGTATGTCTGTATCGCACTGGATCAACGATGGTCTGATGGCGATCTTCTTCCTATTGATCGGTCTAGAAGTGAAGCGCGAGCTGTTAGAAGGTGCGCTGAAATCAAAAGAAACCGCAATCTTCCCTGCAATTGCTGCCGTCGGTGGTATGCTTGCACCAGCATTGGTTTATCTCGCATTTAACTTCAATGAACCAATGGCGATTAAAGGTTGGGCGATCCCAGCGGCTACCGATATTGCGTTCGCATTAGGTATCATGGCTCTATTAGGCAGCCGTGTACCAGTGAGCTTAAAAGTCTTCTTACTGGCACTTGCTATCATTGATGACCTAGGTGTCGTAGTGATTATTGCCTTGTTCTACTCAGGTGATTTGTCAACGACAGCACTAGCGATCGGTTTTGCGATGACGGCTGCACTGTTTGTTTTGAACTCGCGTCATGTAACTAAGCTATTACCATATATGATAGTGGGTGCGATTCTGTGGGTTGCGGTACTTAAGTCTGGTGTTCACGCGACATTGGCGGGTGTTGTGATTGGTTTTGCGATCCCACTAAAGGGCAATAAAGGTGAGAAATCTCCACTGAAACATATGGAGCACGCGCTGCACCCTTATGTTGCGTTTGGTATTCTGCCTCTGTTCGCATTCGCCAACGCTGGTATCTCGTTAGAGGGCGTTTCAATGGCGGGTCTAACGTCAATGTTACCACTTGGTATTGCGCTAGGTTTGTTGATTGGTAAACCACTAGGTATTTTCAGCTTTAGCTGGATTGCGGTTAAGTCTGGTGTCGCTAAACTGCCAGAAGGTATCTCGATGTTCCATATCTTTGCGGTTTCTGTGCTGTGTGGTATCGGTTTCACCATGTCGATCTTTATCTCTTCATTGGCGTTTGGACAAACGAACGTTGAGTTTGATACATACGCTCGCTTAGGTATTTTGATGGGGTCGACTACAGCTGCAATCCTTGGTTATTTGTTATTGCACATCTCTCTGCCAAAAAACAAATAAGCTGTAAGCCTCATAAAAAAACGCCTCGTTATTCCGAGGCGTTTTTTGTTTAGTCAGGCTAACGCTCCTGCGTTATTTCTCAATGACACTAAATATCGACCACTCTTTAACGGCTTCTTCATCATACCCGACGACGGTTGCAGTCACTTTACGGTTTTTGGCATGGGCGAGCTCATCATCGCCTGAAGCCTCGAGGTTAGTTTCGCCGTAGCCGACGATGGTTACGCGGTCAGGCGTTATGCCGTTGCTCAATAGTTCTTGCTCTACTGCGACCGCGCGTCGTTTTGATAGAGCGAGGTTGTATTCAGGCGAGCCCACTTTACTGGCGTAGCCTTGTACTTCTATTGCTGTCTCAGGAAAACGTTTCAAGAAATCAGCCATGTTGCGAATTTGCGTTTCAAAGATTGGTGAAATCTGTGAAGAGTCATTAGCAAACAGTATACGTAGTTGCATTTCATCTTCCGTTTCAACAATAAGCCCACAACCATCATTATTGATCAATGAGCCTTCTGGAGTACTAACACATAAGTCACGAGCGTTGATTACGCCATCTCGATCATCGTCAATAAGGTCAGCAATCTGATTTGCTTCTGGTGTCGCTATGTAATCATACTCGTCATTTTCATCGTTGCTAAAAGCATGGGGTGCCACAGTGATACTCAGTAGAAGTGGCAGTAATCTATATGAATGTTTCATTAGTAGTCCACCTTCTCTGTCCATTCGTTAGGAACCTCGATGAGTAAAGCGTCGAGGAGGTTACCAGTCGCATTCATCACGCGATATTTCGCGTACTGCTCGGCATAGTGGGCGTCTAAATAGTCTTTACGCGCTTGGAACAACTCATTCTCTGTATTCAGTAGGTCGAGTAAGGTACGCTTACCAATTCGGTATTGCTTCTCGTAAGCGATGACAGTCTCAGACGCTGAATCGACATGGTCGGCAAGAAAGTTCTTTTGTTGTAGAGTCAAGTCGAGTGCGCTCCATGAAAGACGTAAGCTTTCTTCAACTTGACGATAAGTATTATCACGGAGATCTTTCGCTTTGTTGAGCTGGTATGCCGCGCGTTCAGACAGGTCTTGATCACTGCCGCCATTGTAAAGGTTATAGCGCAGTCTCAGCATCGCTAAGGTTTCGTCGCTTCTGCCTTCGTCGCCACCTGCGTCATCTCGCCAAGATTGGCTCGCTTCAATCGAGATAGTCGGGTAGTAGTTACCTTTGGACTGCTTATATTGGTAGCGCGCTGAGTCGACATCGACTTTGGCAATTTTGATCACTGGGTGTTTGTCATAAGCTTCGTCAATAGCTTCGCTTAGAGACAGCGGTAGCTTGGTGATATCAGCTCGTGGGTAGATAAGACCGAGAGGTTCTTGCCCGACTAAGCGTCTAAATTGAGTGTGAGTATCAATCATATTATTTTGCGCAGCGAGCAGGTTGCCGTGAGCCTTGGCAATACGAGCTTCGACCTGAGTAACATCAGCTGTCGACCCAATGCCTGAATCGGCGCGCTTTTTAATATCGCGGTAAATTTCTTTGTGTACGGCAAGATTGCTTTCTGATAAAGCAAGCACTTCGTACGCTTTGACGGCATCCAAATAAACTTGCGTTACTTGCAGCGCCATATCTGAGGCATCAGAGATGAGTTGTAGTCGGATGGATTCTGCATCAGCGCCTGTACGACTGATGTCATTGATGGTCGCGTTACCGTCCCACAAAAGTTGAGTCAAACTTAGCGTGGCTTCTTTTCTGGTTAAGTCCGTATCCTCTCGACCTGTAGAATCGGCAGGGTCAATACCTTCATAACCAATACCAGCATCGAGATCAATGCTTGGGAGATAAGCGCCACCCGAAGCGTCATGCTCTTTCACCGCACTTTGGTATTCATTATAGGCTTGCTTTATCTCTGGATTATTTTCCAAAGTTAACGCAACAGCCTGCTCTAAAGTTTGAGCATTTAGATAGTTACTAGCGAACAGACTGCCAACTAGTATTGTCGTTGTTATTCTCACGATTCTCTCCCTATGCGACGCAAAATGACAAGAGATGGCATTTGGTTTGTTGACTAAATCAATGTATTGCTTAACTAAAGACTAGTTGACGGTTTGGAAAAGTAGAAATTAGATCGTATTAAAAATGAGAAATTTAAGTGACTTGAATTAAATAACTGTCCGAAATCGACTGCGATAGCGTAACTTTAAACAAAATTAGACTGGTACTTAAGTTTTAGCTTAATTACTAAGAGCCTATTAATAGAGGTGTCTAAGCATTTGTACTTATTGCATATCCAGCGGTTTGATATGTTAAATGCGTTAATTGTTCTCTTTATATAAACCAAAAAGTGAACGTTGATGGCGAATGGTGTTGGAAATGTGAAAAGTCATTGCCAACAAATGTCTAATTATGATAATTTCGCGCGCAATCTCGGAGATAATTCTGGGGGATACGCGAGTACGCATTCGGGCTGAGTGAGTACTCGTAGGGTAGGTATCGATAATTCCTTTATCGATAGACGGGATACTAATGTCGCGGCGGCGACATGTGAATGGGAAACCCAACATTGAAACCACATAACTTACACACACAAATCAGCTTTGTTCTACCTAAATGCCCTGTGCTTCAAAACAGCAGCATTACTGAGCCTTGATCCCTATTTTTGACATGTAATCCATCAATTTGATGGGACGGATTTCGCACGCCTGTCGCTTGCGAAAGTACTGTTACATCTCGCACATCTGAAATGTGTGCGAGCGGTTACGTTCAAGGGAATAATCATGAGCACAGCCTTTGAAGTCGATACTGAGAATATCGCATCCTATTTTTCTACCCAGATCCCACATGTGGAAGGGATTTATGATCTTACGTTAGACAACACTCTGCTAGAGCAAGAGCAGTTTGAGTCGCAAGTTCGTTCATATCCACGTCGACTGCCTATCGCGATTCAAAAAGCATTTGGGGCGCTAGTCGAAGACACTCGCGGGCAGATATATCTGGACTGCCTGGCAGGGGCTGGGACCTTAGCCCTTGGCTATAATCATCCGGAAATCAATCACGCCTTAAAGCAGCAGCTAGATTCTGGGTTACCCTACCAAACGCTTGATATTACTACTCAAGCGAAAAACACCTTCATTCAGCGAGTCAGACGCTTTATTCCGCAAGAGCTTGCGGAAAACTGTGCGATTCAATTCTGTGGTCCTTCAGGGGCTGACGCGGTCGAAGCGGCAATCAAACTGGCTAAACAAACCACGGGGCGTAATACCATGTTCGCTTTTCGTGGTGCTTATCATGGCATGACCAACGGCACCATGGGGATGATGGGCAATCTTAATACCAAAGCGCGTCGCAGCGGATTGATGTCTGATGTGCACTTTATGCCATTTCCCTATGATTTGCGTTGTCCTTTCGGTCTCGGTGGAGATGAAGGCGCTAAAGCGGGTATTCGTTATATCGAGCGCCTGTTAGCCGACGATGAAGCGGGCATTATGAAGCCAGCAGCGATGATTGTTGAGCCGGTGCAAGGTGAAGGGGGCGTGGTTCCCGCACCTGCGTTTTGGCTCAAAGAGCTACGCCGCATTTGTGATGAGCATGGTATCTTGTTGATCTTTGATGAGATTCAATGCGGCGTGGGTAAAACCGGTAATCATTTTGCTTATGAAGCATCAGGCATCCAGCCAGATATTCTTTGCCTGTCCAAAGCAATTGGTGGCGGTTTGCCAATGTCGCTATTGGTGATTAATAAGCAATACGATACTTGGTTGCCAGGTGAGCATACCGGCACTTTCCGCGGTAATCAGTTGGCAATGGTTTCAGGCGCTAAAGCGCTCGAGATCATTGAGCGTGAGGGCTTAGTACAACATGCGCATGTTGCGGGACAATATTTGCGTCATGGACTAGAAGCGATCCAAAACCGCGTTGATTGCATTGCTGACGTGCGTGGCATGGGGCTGATGCTCGGCATCGAAATTTGTAAGCCCGGCGCTGAGCTGAACAAGTTTGGTGAACCAGCGTCTGATGGTGAGTTGACTCTGCGTATTCAACGTGCGGCTTTAGAGCGCGGTTTAATCGTTGAAAAAGGTGGTAGAGATGGTTCGGTGATCCGCTTTCTCCCTCCACTGATCATCTCTTACGAGCAGTTAGACTTTGCTTTACGCGTATTAGAAGAAGCGATTCTTGTTGCTGGTGGTAATCATGTTGCCGTAAACCCGCAAGACAACTGGCATGAGCATTTTATCCATACTGGTGCGCAAGGCAGTGAGCAGTTTGCCAAAGTGATGAACCAAACTACCGCTGCCATGAAGCAAGTGTTTGAACAAGTCGATGCACCTTACTCAGGTGTGGATCCCAAACTGCTTGAGCACGCGATTAAAGCAGTTGATCTCGATAATCAGCAGCAAAGCCTGACTAAAGTTATCAATGATACCGCTGAATTGGTTGCCAAAAATTCAATTATTGTCCAACACCCAAATTGTATTGCGCATTTGCATACTCCACCGCTGATGCCTTCGGTTGTCGCAGAAGCGATGATCGCGGCGCTCAATCAGTCGATGGATTCGTGGGATCAAGCCTCTGCCGCGACTTATGTTGAGCAGCGAGTGATTGATTGGATGTGTGACAAGTACCACCTTGGTAGCGAGTCAGATGGCATTTTTACTAGTGGCGGCACACAAAGTAACTTAATGGGGCTGCTGCTAGCACGCGACTGGATTGCCGACAGGCTTGCAGGGCACTCGATTCAAAAACATGGTCTACCTGAATTTGCCAGCAAGCTGCGCATCTTGTGTTCGAAGAAGTCGCACTTCACCGTTCAAAAATCCGCTTCTCTACTCGGGTTAGGTGAGAACGCGGTAAGCTGTGTTGATTGCGAGGATAACGGCACAATTAAAACCGCTGCACTTGAAGCTGAGATCGTCACTCTTAAGGAGCAAGGTTTGCTTCCTTTTGCGGTAGTCGGAACCGCAGGTACCACCGATCATGGTGCGATTGATAATCTCGCAGCAATTGCGGATATCGCGAAACATCACCAGCTTTGGTTCCATGTTGATGCTGCGTACGGTGGCGCGTTGATTCTGAGCCAACACAAACATCGTTTAGTTGGCATCGAACAAGCCGATTCTCTTAGCGTTGATTTTCACAAGCTGTTCTTCCAAACCATCAGTTGTGGCGCGTTACTGCTAAAAGAGAAAGCTAACTTCAAATACTTATTGCATCACGCCGACTATCTCAATCGTGAGCACGATGAGCTGCCGAATTTGGTCGACAAATCCATCGCGACAACCAAGCGTTTTGATGCACTAAAAGTGTTTATGACCATGCAAAGTGTTGGTCCTCAATCGTTGGGCAATATGTACGACCATTTGATTGAGCAGACTCAACAGGTTGCTGATTTGGTTCGAAATCATGATGAATTCGAACTGCTGGCGGAACCTTCACTGACCACAGTGTTGTTCCGTGCAGTTAATCCCCATGTCACGGACTTAGACAGTTTAAACCAATCGCTAAGACTCGAAGCGTTAACACGCGGAATTGCAGTGTTAGGCGAGACGGTGGTTGCAGGTAAGTCTGCATTAAAATTCACAATTTTGAACCCGTGTTTAAAGATTTCAGATTTCGAATCTTTACTCAATGAAGTCAAATCGCTAGCGGCTGAGCTAGTTAAATAGAGGTAATGGAAAACAATGGCAATTCTACAAATTGGTGCTGGTGGTGTTGGTTGGGTAGTCGCACATAAAGCGGCGCAAAACAACGATGTGTTAGGCGATATTACTATTGCATCACGTACACTGGCTAAGTGTGAGAAGATCATCGAATCGATTGATAAGAAAAATAATCTTAAAGACGCTTCGAAGAAACTTCAGGCGCGTGCGGTCAATGCTGACGACGTCGACGCACTGGTTGCTCTAATTAACGAAGTTCAGCCTGATTTAGTGATTAACGCAGGTCCTCCGTGGGTAAACATCTCGATTATGGAAGCGTGTTACCAAGCGAAAGTGTCGTACTTAGATACATCGGTGGCAGTGGATCTGTGCAGCGAAGGTCAGCAAGTACCACAAGCTTACGATTGGCAGTGGGGCTATCGTGAAAAGTTTGAGCAAGCGGGCATCACGGGTATTTTGGGCGCGGGCTTCGATCCAGGTGTGGTTTCAGTATTCGCCGCTTATGCAGTAAAACATCTGTTTGATGAAATCGACACGATTGACGTGATGGATGTGAATGCGGGAGACCACGGTAAGAAATTTGCGACTAACTTTGACCCAGAAACTAATATGCTGGAGATCCAAGGTGATTCTTTCTACTGGGAAGAAGGGCTGTGGAAACAAGTGCCATGTCACTCACGTATGCTGGAGTTTGATTTCCCAAATTGTGGCACCCATAAAGTCTACTCGATGGCGCACGATGAAGTACGTTCGATGCAGGAGTTTATTCCAGCTAAACGTATTGAGTTTTGGATGGGCTTTGGTGATCGCTACCTAAATTACTTCAATGTTATGCGTGACATCGGTCTATTGAGCCCAGATCCGCTTACTTTGCATGATGGCACGGTTGTACAACCGTTGCATGTACTCAAAGCATTACTACCTGATCCAACGTCACTTGCTCCAGGCTATACCGGTAAAACCTGTATTGGTACTTGGGTTCAAGGTCGCAAAGACGGCAAAGAGCGTAGTGTGTTTATTTACAACAACGCGGATCATGAAGTTGCGTACCAGGATGTTGAGCATCAAGCCATTTCGTACACTACGGGTGTGCCAGCAATCACAGCGGCGCTGCAGTTCTTCCGTGGTGAGTGGGCGGACAAAGGGGTGTTCAATATGGAGCAACTCGATCCAGATCCATTCCTAGAAACCATGCCGTCGATTGGTCTCGACTGGGATGTTCAAGAGCTTGAGCCTGGTCAACCGCTGATTCATAAGCTGAAGCAATAACTTGCTACTCCGTATTGCGCGTAACGCGCGTGATGCGGAATCTTGTTTAACTGAGAGATTCCGGATTTATGCCTGCGGCATAATCCGCAGTAAGAAAAGGTTTGTATGCAGCATAGTGAATTAAAAACGCCTTATTTTATGATCAACGAAGATAAGTTGATCGAAAATCTACAAAAGGCGAAGCAGCTTAAAGAGATCTCTGGTGTGAAACTGGTGTTGGCACTCAAGTGTTTTTCAACTTGGGGTGTATTTGACATCATTAAGCCATATCTAGATGGCACTACGAGTTCTGGTCCGTTTGAGGTAAAACTGGGTTACGAAACCTTTGGCGGGGAGACTCACGCTTATAGTGTTGGTTACAGTGAAGCTGATGTACGTGAAGTGGTCGATATTTGCGATAAGATGATATTTAATTCGCAATCGCAACTTAACGCTTATCGTCATATTGTTGAGGGAAAAGCATCGATTGGCTTGCGTCTTAACCCTGGTGTCAGTTATGCCGGACAAGATCTGGCTAACCCGGCGCGTCAGTTTTCACGTCTCGGTGTACAAGCGGATCATATTCAACCGCAAGTCTTCGATACCATTGATGGTGTGATGTTCCATATGAACTGTGAGAACAAAGACGTCGATGCATTTATTGCCTTACTTGACGAGATTTCGGCGCAGTTTGGTGACTATCTCGATAAGCTTGATTGGGTCAGTATGGGCGGAGGCGTGTTCTTTACTTGGCAAGGCTATGACATTGAGAAGTTGGGTTTAGCACTGAAAGCTTTTTCACTTAAGCATGGGGTACAAATGTATCTTGAGCCTGGTGAGGCAATCATTACTAAAACCACCGATCTTGTCGTGACTGTGGTAGACATCGTAGAGAACGTGAAACAGACTGCGATTGTTGATTCAGCTACTGAAGCACATCGCCTCGATACCCTTATCTATAATGAACCAGCGTCGATTCTCGAAGCAAGCGAGGAGGGCGAGCATCAATATGTGATTGGGTCATGTTCGTGCTTGGCGGGCGATCAGTTTTGTGAAGCGAGCTTTGCACAGCCTTTAGAGATTGGTCAGAGGTTACATATTCTCGATAGTGCCGGTTACACCATGGTTAAGCTCAACTGGTTCAATGGTTTGCGCATGCCTTCAGTCTACTGTCAACGCAGCAGTGGCGAGGTGGAAAAGCTTAACGAGTTTGATTATTCAGACTTTAAGCGCTCTCTTTCTCAGTGGAGCGTTAGTTAGACTTTGCCCAAATACTGAGTATGAGTAAGCCCGCTAAAAAGCGGGCTTTGTTCTATTCATAAGATCGATAGCTTATGTGTTATTGCTGTAGAACGACGCGTGTATCTTCGCTCAGAGATTCTAGTTCTTTAACCACATCTGCAATTTGTACTTCTCTTGGTAGACGCAGCGCGATCTGTGAAGTAAATAGACTTGAACTCACGCCACCGCCACCGGCGATAAACACACGTTGGCAGTCCATATCAAGGATATCAATACCCTGATTGTCGAGTAGATGGGTAATTTCGTTAACGATGCCGGCTCTATCGTTGGCATCTAGTCGAATCTGGAAGATGGTGTCAGCACAGTGCTGGTGTACACCCGAGTCGATAATTTGAACCAGTAGATCAGGCTGATCGTTGAATGCTTGTTTTACCAGATCTGCATTCTCACTAGGCAGTTCCACTTTGATAACAGCGGCTACCTGGTTTTCAATAAAGTTCACTTTACTGATTAACCATTTACCACCATTTTCATGGGTGACCGCGGCAAGTTTTTTAATTGTGGAAGGTGACGCTTTTCCGACAAAGTTTACGATGAAAGTAGTCGTCATATGATGCCTCCTGAATGCATGCGAAGGACAAGGATACAAAGCAAAGATGATAAATATTTTTGTTTTGCTTTAGATTCAGTGTAGAACTCAGAGTATTATCTGGTTTGATCTTGATCAATTTTTTGACCTAATCCATCATCCGTACTTTAAGAATCGAACTTTGAGCACAAAATGGTATCCTTATAATAACTCGACGTTTTAAAAAGAGATTTCTAATTCTACGCCATAAAAGACTTGGTCATAGCTAGCACCGGCATCTAGTGCAAATTGCGCTGCGTCTTGGTTACCAAACCAAGGCTGACTACTGTAGCTTAAACTGGCGCTGCCGCCCCAAGCATCGGTGACCCAACCGTGAATATGTCCTACAGGGTTAAGGAAGAAGAGCGTGACGTTGCCCATCGATTCTGAACCCCAAACCTCTCCACCACCGGCAACAATATCTTGCTCGGCTTCAAACATCAGTTCACCCACGACGGCACCAAAAAATGGCGTGATAAATAGGTCTTGCCATGATGGCACTTCAGCGAAAGCCTCTACGCCATACTCCCAGAAGAAGGTCGATAGAAAAGCGGAGTAGAGAAATGAGTCAAATTCATCATAACCGGCATGACGCGCTGCAGTGTAATAAACACCACCAAAATAGGGATGCATGATGTAGTTAAGAAAGTGCTCATCGCGATCCCATACCGGTCCCTCTTTGACGTTATCTACCCATTTTTGACCGAGATTTGAAATGCTTCGGTCATCATCGTCCCATTTTGTAATGGACTCAGGCAAAAGTGTCATTAAGCCAACGGTGACAACGCTCAAACCTAAGATGGTATAAGTTTGCTCTTTGAGGTAATCGAAATCCGGTTCAGTAGAAATTTGTAGATAGCGTGGCTGAGATTCGAGATCCAGCCCTGTGTCGCTACTATTTAATGCGTTAAAGTCTTGAAAAGAGTAGAAGCCAACTTCAGGACTGTTTACACTGTGGTTATCAAAGTTAATCGTGTGCAATGTTTCAATGTCGCTGCACACAGCACCGGCAGATAGTGAAATAGAGAAAGCCAAAGTGGCGAAACGTCTTTTAAGCACAATGAGCTCCATCGTTATTATTGTTGGCTGAGGCTAGAGACAACTAACTCTGTGTTTCTACATAGTGTAGTCAACCAAATTGAAATAAAAGAGATTGGTAGCGGAAATCTGCTGGACATCAACTTTCTGCGAAAAGGAAATTATGTTGAAAATCGCAATGTTAAGTACGGGTGAAGAGGTTTTGCACGGCGATATCGTCGATACAAATGCTTCATGGCTATCAGAACTGTTCTTCCAACAAGGTTTTCCTTTAACGAAACGTTCAACCGTGGGTGACACGTTTAACGGTTTGGTTGAAGAGTTGCTTATGCTCAGTTTTAACTGCGATGTTGTCGTAGTGAATGGGGGCTTAGGACCAACGAGCGATGATTTAAGTACTGAAGCGGCGGCAGCGGCGGCTGAAGTCGAGCTAGAGTTGTCACCACTGTGGCTGGAACGTTTGCAGCAATTTTTTGCTTCTCGCAACATGAGCATGCCGGAGAGCAATCGCAAACAAGCGATGTTGCCAGTGGGAGCAACCTTGATTGATAACCCGATTGGTACTGCATGCGGCTTCAAAATGCAGATTAATGATTGCTTGTTCTATTTCACCCCTGGTGTGCCGAGTGAGTTTAAGCGCATGGTGAATGAGCAAATCGTACCGGATTTACAACGTACCTATATCAATGTAGAAGGTCTGGATTGCGCGAAGATCTATACCTTTGGAACCTCTGAGTCTGGTCTCTCGGATAAGCTCGATAAACTGCAACTGCCGCAAGGTTACCAACTCGGCTATCGCTCTTACCTACCATACATCGAGGTTAAGTTGTTTGGACCTAAAGGTGATTTGGACACCCGTCTTAAATTGATGCAACTGATTTTCAAGCTCATTGAACCAAACGTGGTCAGTATTGATCAGCCTATGGCATCTCATGTTGGTCAATTGATTAGCGAGAGAAAACTATCTATTTCATTAGCAGAACGCTCAACCAATGGTAGTTTAGCCAACTGGCTTCATTCTAACCCGCAAGCAAGAGAATATTGTGGTCACGGCTGGGTGTTGGGTGGCAAAGTTAATGTCGGTGACAATGATGCTGATATTTTAGCTGAAACGTTAGCATTAGCGGGTGCTACGCAAGATAAATGTGTTACGGATATAGCCATTGTATCGGGGCGTTTAGTCGACAATAGTTTTGCTGTTGCAGTGGCGACGCCAGAAGGGGAGTGGGGACAAGTACTGACTTTTAATCGACGTTTTACGCCAGAAGATCAACAGACGTTGATTACCACCGTTTGCGCGGATATGTTGCGACGCTATTTGTCGAACAAGCCGATGTTTGCCAATTATAGCTCTTTAAAACGAGAGAAAGAGATCCACGTTCCGAGTCGTTTACTGGGTTGATCTTGTTGACTTATTTCGTGCTTACGCTGGTTTAGTTAACGCTTATACGAAAATCTTCTAAGTGCTATGTGGCTGATATTTAAACCAATAACTGAGATTCTTTAAATTGACACAGGATCTTTGTTAAATAGATCTTAAACTAAAAGTTCTGGGCAGAAACGCACAAGGAGGGTGGTATGTTTCAACAGTCTAAAATTTTGGTTTGGTATCAGATAGCGAGTCAAAAAGTAGTGTTAGGCGAGGCATTTAACTCGAGCCATTATGATGTGCACTCGCTGTGGCGCAAAGCACCAGAAGAAAGCGAATCTTCTCAAAGCATGGGCTTTCGAGTATCGCTGTTTGATGATGGTGGTAGAGAAATAGCGGGAAAAGCGATTTCTATGGTGACTGCCGATGAGTTGCTTTCAGGCGCATGCGTTAACCAAGTCACTTAGACTTGTTATCCTGCCTTGATCAGATAAAAAAAGACCAGTCGTTTGACTGGTCTTTTGCGTTTTAGCTTCGATTAAGCGCGTTTCTCTTTTAACTTATACACCACTTCTTCGAGCTCAACATCGCTCTTGGCGCGGGTAATACAAGGTAAAATTTCATCTGCTTGAGTATAAGCCATCGCAAAACCAACGTATTCAACATCACCTGACTTAAGCTTGCAGCGACAGGCGCCGCAGTGACCGTCTCGGCAGTTGTATTCGACTTCCAAGCCAGCTTGCTCCATGGTCTCCAATAGAGTGTTGCTTGGGTTAGAAGCGATATTAACGATACCGTTGATTTTGATGCTAGGCATTAAAGTTCGAAGTCCTTAAAGTCGTCTGCTTTAACGTCACTTTCAATCTGACCCACTAGGTAAGATGAAATTTCCGCTTCTTGAGGCGCAACTTGTACGTTGTCTGAAGACAACCAAGCGTTGATCCAAGGGATCGGGTTAGACGTTGCTTCTGGGTAAGCGGCTGGTAGACCAACAGCTTGCATACGTACGTTAGTAATGTATTCAACGTATTGGCACAGAATGTCTTTGTTCAGACCGATCATCGAGCCATCTTTGAATAGGTATTCTGCCCACTCTTTTTCTTGCTCAGCCGCTTCTTTGAATAGATCAAAACACTCTTGCTTACACTCTTCAGCGACTTGCATAAATGAGAAGTCATCTTGACCGTTACGCAGCAAGTTGATCATGTGCTGTGTGCCAGTTAGGTGCAGCGCTTCATCACGAGCGATTAGCTTGATGATTTTCGCGTTACCTTCCATTAGCTCACGCTCTGCGAATGCAAATGAACAAGCAAAACTTACGTAGAAACGAATCGCTTCTAGTGCGTTGACTGACATTAGACATACGTAAAGTTTCTTTTTCAGGTCGTATAGGCTGATCTTAACTTCTTCGCCGCCAATCATGTGCGTACCTTCGCCTAGGCGGTGGTAGTCATTGGTCATCTGAATAAGGTCATCGTAGTAGTGAGCAATGTCTTTAGCACGCTTTAGGATGTGCTCGTTCTCTACGATGTCATCAAATACGATACCAGGATCGTTAACGATGTTACGAATAATATGCGTGTATGAACGTGAGTGGATTGTCTCAGAGAATGACCAAGTCTCAATCCACGTTTCTAGCTCTGGTAGTGATACTAGAGGTAGTAGGGCAACGTTCGGGCTACGACCTTGGATAGAATCCAAAAGCGTTTGATATTTTAAGTTCGAGATGAAAATGTGCTTTTCATGATCTGGAAGCTTGTTGTAATCGATACGGTCGCTTGATACATCCACTTCTTCTGGACGCCAGAAGAAAGAAAGTTGCTTCTCGATTAGCTTTTCAAAGATCTCAAATTTTTGTTGGTCGTAACGCGCTACGTTAACCGATTGACCAAGGAACATTGGTTCTTTTAGTTGGTCATTTTTGTTTTGGTTAAAAGTACTGTAAGCCATGATGCCTCAATTCCTTTTAAGCCCCTCGAAGCTCAAGGGGCAAATGTTCGTTAAAGAAAAGTGTTGTCGACTTCAGACCTAAATTAGATCTTACAACCGCCGCCTGCACAATCGTCATCAGCAGCTTGAACTGCATCTTTCTGATCGTCTTTCGCACCATCGCGAGTGTTATGGTAGTAAAGTGTTTTAACACCGTACTTATATGCAGTTAGCAGGTCTTGTAGCAGTTTCGTCATCGGTACTTTACCGCTTTCAAAGCTACTTGGGTCGTAATTGGTGTTCGCTGAAATCGCTTGGTCCACAAACTTCTGCATAATACCAACTAGGTGCAAGTAACCATCGTTTGAGCCGATGTTCCATAGCAACTCGTAGTTGTCTTTTAGGTTAACGAAATCAGGCACAACCTGTTTCAAAATACCATCTTTAGATGCTTTAACCGAAACATAGCCACGTGGTGGTTCAATACCGTTAGTTGCGTTAGAGATCTGAGATGAAGTCTCAGATGGCATTAGCGCTGTCAGTGTTGAGTTACGTAGACCGTGTTCCATGATCTCTTTACGAAGTTCATCCCAATCGTAGTGCAGTGGTTCATCACAGATTAGGTCGATATCTTTCTTGTAAGTGTCGATCGGCAGTAGACCTTTCGCGTAGTTCGTTTCATTGAACAACGGACACTTGCCTTGCTCTTTCGCCAGCTCAACAGACGCTTTCAATAGGTGGTATTGAATCGCTTCAAATGTACGGTGCGTTAGACCGTTTGCGCTGCCATCAGAGTACTTAACACCATGCTTCGCTAGGTAGTAAGCAAAGTTGATCACACCCACACCAAGAGTACGACGGTTCATGGTCGACTTGTACGCCGCTGGAAGCGGGTAGTCTTGGTAATCTAATAGGGCATCAAGTGCGCGAACAACCAGTTCAGAAAGCTCTTTCAGATCATCAAGTTCATTGATTGCACCTAGGTTGAACGCTGAAAGCGTACATAGTGCGATCTCACCTGAGTCATCTTCAACGTTTACCAATGGTTTGGTTGGTAGCGCGATCTCTAGACATAGGTTTGATTGACGAACTGGGGCAACTTCAGAGTCAAATGGACTGTGAGTATTACAGTGGTCAACGTTCTGGATGTAGATACGACCCGTTGATGCACGCTCTTGCATGAGCAGAGAGAACATCTCAACCGCTTTAACGGTTTCTTTCTTAACTGAAGGATCGTTTTCATATTTTACATACAGACGCTCAAACTCAGCTTGGTTCTCGAAGAACGCATCGTAAAGCCCAGGTACATCTGATGGTGAAAATAGTGTGATGTTACCGCCTTCAACTAGGCGTTGGTACATCAGTTTATTTAGCTGAACGCCGTAGTCCATGTGACGAACACGGTTCTCTTCAACGCCGCGGTTGTTCTTAAGCACCATTAGTGAGCGAGCTTCGCCATGCCACATTGGGTAGAAAACCGTTGCCGCGCCGCCACGAACACCACCTTGAGAACAACATTTTACTGCTGTTTGGAAGTATTTGTAGAATGGGATACAGCCGGTGTGGAATGCTTCACCGCCACGAATTTCTGAACCCAATGCACGGATACGACCTGCGTTGATACCGATACCAGCACGTTGTGATACGTAACGTACGATCGAGCTTGCCGTCGCGTTAATTGAATCCAGGCTATCACCACACTCAATCAGTACACATGAGCTGAACTGACGAGTAGGGGTACGTACGCCAGACATAATTGGCGTAGGTAGAGAAATCTTAAATGTCGAAGTCGCGTCGTAGAAGCGTTTAATGTAGTCAAGACGCGTCTCTTTCGGGTATTTCGCAAATAGACATGCCGCTACAAGAATGTATAGGAACTGCGCGCTTTCGTAGATTTCACCAGACACACGGTTTTGTACGAAGTATTTACCTTCAAGTTGCTTAACCGCCGCGTAAGAGAAATCGAGATCACGGTCGTGCTGAATGTACGCATCAAGCTCGTTCAGTTCAGCCTTAGTGTAATCTTCAAGAATGTGTTGGTCATACTTACCCATTTCCACTAAACGTGAAACATGGTCGTATAGCGCTGGTGGCTCATACTGACCATAAGCTTTTTTACGTAGGTGGAATACCGCCAAACGTGCTGCTAGGTATTGATAATCTGGTGTTTCTTCAGATATCAGGTCAGCTGCAGACTTGATGATAGTCTCGTGAATGTCGGATGTAGTAATACCGTCGTAGAACTGAATGTGAGCTCTTAGTTCTACTTGCGATACTGAAACATTGTCTAGACCTTCTGCTGCCCATGTAATTACACGGTGCAGTTTCTCTAAATCAATCGTTTCTTTTCGGCCATCACGCTTAGTGACAGTGAGTTGTTGTTTCATTCTGCTTAATTTCCCTAACAAAACTGATGAAAGCCGCGTTTTTGTGTAATTCTTGTAAATTATATTTCGGCTTTGCGATCAAAATCTATCTGTTAATTATAGTGCAAACACAAGATATAGGGGTTATATGGTTTGCGGATTACAAGATAGTGCTATCGCTGGTTTTTTTCAAGCCGAAGATCTTGCAGTACCTGTGGATAACTGGTTAATTAAAAAAAATCTGTAAGTGAACACTAACCGATGAGATTAGACGTGGCGCGCGTGTAGAAAAGTTAGGTTTTTGGTTTGCTTCTTTGTTAACCGTAACGAAAAAAAAATATCTTGATCTTAGACAAAAAAAGGGAACCTGTTTCTGACTGTACAGAATGGAATCTATCGCACGTAAATCGTGCAAAATAAACTAAAAAAGGCGGGCACAATGTGCTACCGCCTTTGTTTGTTCAAAGATTAACCAAGTTAGAATTTGCGAGTATGAACGATGTAATTAACATCAACATTTCGACCTAGCTTGTAGCTGTCTGTTAATGGATTGTAATGCAGCCCCGTAATGCCGTATTCGATAAGATCCGTTTGATCGATCATCTTGATCATCTCAGAAGGGCGAATGAATTTGTCGTGGTCATGGGTGCCTTCAGGCACTATTTTGAGTAGTTTTTCCGCACCAACAATCGCAAATAGGTAAGACTTGATATTGCGGTTTAGCGTGGAGAAGAATACGTGACCACCAGGTTTAACGAGTGCGGCACAAGATTTGATAACCGAAAGTGGATCTGGCACGTGCTCAAGCATCTCCATGCAAGTGACGACATCATAGTGCCTAGGATTTTGCTCAGCGTGATCTTCGATAGTGCTCTGAATGTACGTTAGCTTAGTGCCTGTCTCTAAAGCATGTAGTCGAGCCACTTCAAGTGGTTCTTTGCCCATATCAAGACCAGTAACGATGGCACCTTCTTTCGCCATGCTTTCAGCCAAAATGCCGCCACCGCAGCCAACGTCCAGTACGGTTTTACCAAAAAGACCTTCGGCATTGTCTAAGACATAATTAAGACGAAGCGGGTTGATTTGGTGTAAAGGCTTAAATTCGCCTTCTAGATCCCACCAACGAGAAGCCATCTCTTCAAACTTCTTGATCTCGTTTGGATCTACGTTTTGTTGTTTTGTCATAATCCATATATCTAATTGGCAAACTTCGCTCGGTATTATAACGATAAATCTTAACCTCTCCAAAGTGATTGGTTGTTTTACTCTGTTGCGGCTATAAAACGACCAAATTTCAGAGTGGTATGCAAGTTGTGTGCAAATAGTCGCCAGTTGATTCACAACCGACCTCACAACCTGATAAAAGGAGAGGGAAAGTGATGCCGAAGTGACGATTTGTGTGTTATATTTTTGCACCTTACACGTATCGTATTTACGATCTGATAATAGAGGGATAATGGCTCTATGAGCGATTTAGCTAAAGAGATCACGCCCGTAAACATTGAAGACGAGCTTAGAGGTTCGTACCTAGACTACGCGATGTCAGTAATCGTGGGTCGTGCTCTTCCAGATGTGCGTGATGGCCTAAAACCAGTACACCGCCGCGTTTTGTTCGCGATGAATGTATTAGGCAACGATTGGAACAAACCATATAAAAAATCTGCCCGTGTTGTTGGCGACGTAATCGGTAAATATCACCCGCATGGTGATAGCGCTGTGTACGACACTATCGTACGTATGGCGCAGCCATTCTCACTACGTTACATGCTAGTCGACGGTCAAGGTAACTTTGGCTCGATCGATGGCGACTCAGCAGCAGCAATGCGTTACACCGAAGTTCGTATGTCGAAAATCGCACACGAACTATTGGCTGACTTAGATAAAGAGACAGTCGATTACGTACCTAACTACGACGGTACGGAACAAATTCCTGCAGTACTTCCAACGAAAATTCCAAACCTGCTAGTGAACGGTTCTTCTGGTATCGCGGTAGGTATGGCGACCAATATTCCACCTCATAACCTAGGTGAAGTCATTGATGGCTGTTTGGCTTACATCAATAATGAAGAGATCACTATTGATGAGCTAATGGAATACATCCCTGGTCCGGATTTCCCAACTGCGGCACTTATTAGTGGTCGTAAAGGTATTGTAGACGCGTACAAGACTGGTCGCGGTAAGATCTACATGCGCTCTAAAGCGGAAATCGAAGCAGACAAGAATGGTAAAGAGACCATCATTGTTAGCGAGATCCCTTACCAGGTGAACAAAGCTCGTCTGATCGAGAAGATTGCAGAGCTAGTTAAAGACAAGAAAGTTGAAGGCATTAGTGCGCTACGCGACGAATCTGATAAAGATGGTATGCGTATCGTAATCGAATGTAAGCGTGATGCAGTAGGCGAAGTGGTTCTAAACAACCTTTACGCTCAAACTCAGCTACAAACAACATTCGGCATCAACATGGTTGCCCTAGACAACGGTCAGCCTAAACTCTTTAACCTAAAAGAGATGTTGAAGTGCTTCGTTAACCACCGTCGTGAAGTGGTGACTCGTCGTACAATTTACGAACTACGTAAAGCTCGTGAGCGTGCACATATCCTTGAAGGTTTGGCACTAGCACTAGCAAACATCGATGAAATCATCGATCTGATCCGTAACGCGCCAACACCAGCTGAAGCAAAAGCGGGTCTAGTTGCACGCGGTTGGGATCTTGGCAATGTAGCAGCAATGCTTGAGCGTGCTGGTACAGATGCTGCGCGTCCAGAGTGGCTTGAGCCACAATACGGTATCCGTGATGGTCAGTACTTCCTGACTGAACAACAAGCGCAAGCGATTCTAGATCTACGTCTACACAAGTTGACAGGTCTAGAGCACGAGAAGATCCTAGACGAGTACAAAGTACTGCTAGATGAAATCGCAGAGCTAATGCACATTCTTGCAAGCTCTGAGCGTTTGATGGAAGTGATTCGTGAAGAACTAGAAGCAGTTCGTGATGGCTTTGGCGACGCTCGTCGTACAGAAATCACTGCCGCTAGCCACGATATCGATCTAGAAGAATTGATCGCACGTGAAGACGTTGTGGTAACTCTATCTCATGAAGGTTACGTTAAGTACCAAATCCTAAGCGACTACGAAGCACAGCGCCGTGGTGGTAAAGGTAAGAGTGCAACCCGCATGAAGGACGAAGACTACATCGAGCGTCTACTTGTTGCGAACACGCATGACAACATTCTATGTTTCTCTACGCGTGGTAAGACTTACCGTCTGAAAGTTTACCAATTGCCACATGCAACTCGTACTGCACGTGGTAAACCAATCGTCAACATTCTTCCTCTAGAAGAAGGTGAGCGTATTACTGCGATCCTACCGGTTGATGAATTCTCAGCAGATAAGTTTATCTTTATGGCTACCGGTGACGGTACTGTTAAGAAGACTTCTCTAGATCAGTTTGCTAACGTTCGTTCAAATGGTCTAATCGCCGTTAATCTACGTGATGACGATGCACTAATCGGCGTGGATATCACTAACGGTGACAGCGAAATCATGCTGTTCTCTAAAGCGGGTAAAGTTGTTCGCTTTAGCGAAGGTCAAGTTCGTGCGATGGGTCGTACTGCGGCGGGTGTTCGTGGTATGAAACTTGCGGAAGACGACCAAGTTGTTTCATTGATTGTTCCTTCTAACGAAGGTGACATCCTGACGGTAACCGAAAATGGTTACGGCAAACGTACGGTACTTTCTGAGTACCCAGCGAAGAGCCGTGCAACTCAGGGTGTAGTATCAATCAAAGTCTCTGAACGTAACGGTAGCGTAGTTGGTGCTGTTCAAGTTGAAGAAGGCGATGAAATGATGATGATCACTGACGCAGGTACACTTGTTCGTACTCGCGTTGCTGAAGTCAGCCAGGTTGGTCGTAATACTCAAGGTGTTACGCTGATCCGTACGGCTGCTGATGAGTCAGTGGTAGGTCTACAGCGTATCGATGAAATTGAAGAGTCAGAGCTGACTGAAGAGGGTGAAGAAGGCGAAGTAGTTGCAAATGAAGCAACACAAGCTGAAGTAAACTCAGATGTTCAAGCAGATGATTCTGCTGAATAAGATTTCGAGTTAAAATAAAAACCGAGCCTCGTGCTCGGTTTTTTTCTGGGTAGGATTTATGGATAGCGAACGGATCTCAGTCTCTCTGCCGTCATTTATACATCGAGTGGGTCGGGAGCAAGCAAACCTTACGCGAGGTTTAGCGGCTGAACTTGGTTGTGAGCTGAAACGAGTGCGTCGTTCAAGAAACTGGCAATTACTCGGTGAATACCATCAGATTCATGCGCTGTTACTGGCGTTGAGATCGCTAGACTCACTCAAGTACAAGTTTACAATTGGTAAACTCGATACCGTGTTGGCACAAATTGAACCACCTTTAACCATTGAACAGCAACTAGCCAAGCTGTTAGAGACCAATCCAAATATTACCTTAGCTGAGATGATGGAAGTGACTTCCTGTACGCTAAGTGAAGCGCGTACTGCGCGTTTTGAAAACGATACGCTGTAACTATTCAATAACTAGAGCTTTATTAGAACAATCCACGGCATAGCCTTTGATGTGGCGACATACGGAAATCTGTTTAAAAACCCCTTTACCTCAATCTAACTTGAGGTTTTATAGTTAACTTATTCAAGTACGAATAATTAAACAAGGGACTGAATGATGAACAACTATCTAGAACATGCCAACGTATCCGTAGTCAATCCACAACATACCATTCAATTGCTGCTTTCCGCATTACCAAACTGGTCAGTGAGAGGTAAGGGGGATTACATCAATGATCGAGATGAAAAAATTTCTTGGTTCCACATTGGTGATGAAACTTTTTATCTAGCGATTGATGATGCGGGACGGGGAAAGTTTCCGTATTGGACCGAGAGGTTTACCGGCTTAAATCACCTAGGGTTTTCGGTTGAAAATATTGACCAAACCGTTGAAAGGTTAGTAGAAGCGGGGTTTGACTTTGATCACTGGGGTGGTGAGCATCCACATCGAAAGAGTGTGTACTTTATTGATGAACATGGTTTTCAGCTGGAATTTGTCGAGTATCTTTCTCCAAAGGCGAGTGAGCGAAATGACTATCAGTACTAATTTCGGTCACACAAGCATTTGAATGAAATGAATTAAAGCGGAACGAGTGATCCGCTTATTTTACTTGTAGTTGTGTAGAGGCATTTATTTTGGCTAGTTTATTTAGCATGGATTGCCAACGTTGAGTTAAGCTTCCTTTGCTGTACTTTGAAAAATCATCCACATGCCAAACTTCGATATTCTGAGGAAGGTTTTGCAATGAGCGATGAAATGGTTTTTTACTGGTAATCAACAGGGTAGGTAACTCATCTTTTATTGCTTGTTCTCGACTTGCTAGAGGAACAAGTGTTATTGCTCCCAAGTCAATTAGCTCGGGTTTGTCGACGACAATATTCATAAACATCCCGTCAATGAGATGCTGGTTTAGTTCAAGTTGTTGCTTGCGTAACTGTGCACTCATCTGAGCAAAGTTAAGCCGTAACTGTTCTTTATCTTCATAGTGTTTATGAGTCAGTATCGCTTGTAGATCTCTATGCAATATTCCTAGCATCATTTGTATATTGGATGGATTGAGCCAAAAATAACCTATCGAGCCGTCATCTAATTTGGTTATAGCGACTCGTTCTCCGCCTGGTATTAAAGCATTGGCGAGATCGACAGGAATAATGGCGATATTTTTACTCCGTAACGCAGGGTAAATATCAATATCTGACCATACCGATGAGATGCTCGCTACGATATCCGCACTAGGGTAGACCTCAACAGTTTGACGTTTTAACCAGCCGGGTATCCGTTTGACACTGTATTTGTTTGGCGGCACATATAGCACCGTTATTTGCGTTTGTTGGGTAAGTTCTTCAAGCATGCTTGCGACAACGGGTATGGCGGTGGCTATGGTCAGTTTTTTACTTTGTTCACTAGCTGTTGCTTCACTAGTTGTCGCTTCACTAATTGTCGCATAGGTTAACGTTGATATTGCGGATACTGTACAGGCAAATATTACGGTGAGTATCGATTTCATGAATATATCCTAGGCAACATTTAGTTTTAATTGGCGGCTAACCAAACTTAGTAAGAACCATGCACAGGCAAAGAGCGTGATAGCTGGTCCCGCTGATATCGGCCACTGAAGATACATAGGCAGTAATACACCGGCTACTGATGCTGTGGTCGAGAAGAGTATTGATAACATCAATAACTGTTTGAGATTACTAGCAATCAAACGCGCACTCGCTGCGGGGATCAGCAATAGTGCACCAACTAATACGGCCCCGATGATTTTCACTGATGCCACGGTAATCAATGCAATTAAGATTACAAAGGCGTAGTCATGCAGACGAGTATTAATGCGTTGGCTATGGGCTATGTCTGGGGAAATAGCAACTAAGTAAGCATGGTTGCCATAGAAATAGCTCAGCAGTGCTACGCCAGTGCATATTAAAGCCAACATCAATAAATCATTCGTTGTAGCAACCAGAATAGAGCCAAACATTACTTGCTCAATTAAATGGGCGTTGACCTTTTTGGCAACATAGAGAAGCAACGCGGCACCTGCGGCGAGAGCGAAAGAGAGAAAGACACCAATGAGCGCGTCATAAGGTATTGTCGAGCGACCTTTAACCCATTGTAATACCAGAGCAAAAAGAATCGAAAAGCTAAATAGGCTGATGAGTGGTGACGTTGCCGGCTCTCCGAGCAAAATTCCAATACTTACGCCAGTTAAAACACTATGCCCAACGGCTTCGGAAAGAAATGCCAGCCGCTTCACTACGACCAAGGTACCTAGTAACCCTAACAAAGGACCAATCATTAAACTTGCTAATAAGGCATTAATTAAAAATTCATAACTGAACATTTGTGGCAAATAGCCAAGATCAACCCAATCATTGAACAGAGAATAGATATTGCTCATCATACGTCTTAGGCCTTGTCATTAAGTTCAAGCATTGGAGTTTCATAGAATGTATCGGAAGCATTGAGCGCTAGATGCATCGCGGCATTTTTAAGAAAGAAATCGCTCGCTCTATCAATTTTCTTGAGGTGTTTGTCAACCCAATAGATATGTTCACAATGTTGTTCAACCACTTGCCAGTCGTGCTCTACCATAATGATTGTTCCCCCGGCATGGTGAAATTGTTTCAGCAGTTGCAAGCAATCATCTCGTCCTTGTTTATCAAGTCCTGTCATTGGTTCATCGAGAATTAGAATCGTCGGCTTTTGCAATAATGCAGTACAAAGCATTAAACGTTGTCGTTCGCCGCCGGACAGATCGCCGATTTTTCTTCCAAGTTTTTCCTCTAATCCCAGATTGACCAATCCATGTTTAATTTGGTCGGATAGTGAACGGTTAAACCAGATCGGTTTTGGAGACAAATTCAGTAGTAAATAGTCTCTAACGGAAATAGGTAAACTGGCATCAAATGGCATAAGCTGAGGCAAATAGCCAATTCGCTGTTTGGTTTTATTTGTTTTGTTTGGTGCATGAGCCCAATGAATGGTCAATCTACCTTGATGATTCTTTTGACCAAGAATGGTTTTGAGTAAGGTGCTTTTTCCACCGCCATTTGGTCCTAGAATGGCATGCCAACCGCCAGATTCAAAAATTACATCAACTTGATTAAGCAGTTTCAGATTACCTTCGTCGACACTAATGTTTTCAAGGTGAACACTTGGGCCTGATATGTTTGTTGCAACTAAAGATTTGCTTCTCATAATATTGGATTCTCAGACGCATATTTTAGAGCCTCAACTAATGTGTTGAGATTGTGTGTCATATCGACTTCAAACAGTTCATCTCGATATTCACCGTAAGTCATATGAGAGAAACGAAATAGTCGTGTTCCTGATTCTTTTTCTATTACTGAGACATATTGATTGGCCATGTTGAGCTCGGTGAATAGTATTTGTACATTGGCAGCGCGGATTTTATTTATTGTATCTTGTAATTGGGATGCACTTGGCGATACGCCATGGGCGGGTTCGACTACGGCTGAAACTGTCATACCAAACTCTTGCAATAGGTATGCATAAGCCCCATGAGTGCTGGCGATTTGAATCTGTGATAAGTCGAGAGTTGATATCTCTTTCAGCGCATTATGCTTTATCTGGCGGAGGCTTTTCGCGTATTTGATGGCGTTGCCAAGGTAGTATTTTCGGTTATCTGGGTCGAGTTTCCCCAGTTGTTTGGCGATGGTGTAGATTTGCCTAGTCGCCGCATCAATAGAAACAAAGGTGTGTGGATTATGTACATCACCGCCGGATTTACTTATAAGCGCGACTTGAGAGTTGGCTTGTATTACCGCCAAGTTTGGTAGGTTCAATGTTTCGATGACTTCAGTAGCAAACTGATCATGGCCGATACCATTTACAACAATCGCATCCATGGATTTTAAGCGAGTCAGGTCTGCGGGAGATAGCTTATAAGCATGGGGATTAAAGCCAGCCTCAATTAATGGGGTAACGATAGCTTTATCACCGACGATATTTTTTACGTAGCTATAATAGGGATGGAGTGTGATACCTACATTGAGTTTCGCGGTGGCTTGGGCTGAAAAAAACGTTAGCAGAGTAAAGAGTAATGTCGTTTTAAAATGCATAGTCAAATTCCTAATAGCACGACTAGTGACTGTGATTTGATAGCGTCGAATCAATGCCAATTGGATGCCAATCGTCATCGGAACTATCGCTACACGCGGTGTTCGTGTCTGAGATACCGTGTTCTCGCCAGCTAATTATTCCTTCACTAGATTCACTTAAAAGCAGTCGCACCTGATAGGATTGCTTGGTTAATTCTATCGTTCCGAGGTAACAGCTATCCTGGTGTAACCAGGTTGCACTGGCTAGATTGGATAGCAACGGTTGAGAAAAGGGTTCAATAGCAAGCTCTCTGAGTTCAACTAAGCTGAGATTCTTCTCCATTGCTTGCTGAATTATTGCTATTTCTTCAGCGGCGTTACTCAGTTGAGTTAAGGTATGCTGGAGACCTTGAGGTACCGTAACCTTATCTTGTTCATTGCTACCATATAGCCAATACATCAGTGATGATGCGATGACGAAAAGCAACCCTATTGCGCAGACAACCCATTTATCTTCAGACTTCCCATCTGTTGGGGATATGACTTCAACGTAATATTGCTGGGAAGCAATTGGGGTCTTGTGTTGTCGTTCAGTTTTATAATCAACTACCATCTATTAAAAACCTTACGGCTTGCTAAAGAAGCGTGACTTCATCGTTAGAGATTTCAAGCACATGACCGGGACCTGCATCCATCAAAATGAAATAGATACCCTCCGGCAAAGGAAACTCAAACATAGATTGTTGATCTGTCTGACCACTGGCCACCACCTCGTCATCTTCAGAAAATACTTCCATTATTACGTTGGGGGCAGTTGCTCTGTTAGAGAAACTGGCTTCACAAATGACAAGTTGCTTTTGTGAATCCGCTTTGCAATCCAAAACAGGGTAGTGTGCGAATACAGAGTTACTCGCCGACACCACGGCAAGGCCGATTCCAATAGGCAATATTGATTTTAGAAAGCGCATCATTCCTCCGGTGTTGGTCTAATTGAGTGCTGTCGCACGTTTGTCGATAGTATTCACGCCGTCAGGCATCAGTGGCCAAGCGGTTTGATGGAAGTTACCTTGCCAATCTTCAATCGTGACCCACAGCTTTGCATCGTCTTGGAGCTTTTTCGGCACACGTACATGTGCGGCTAAGTTACCGGTTACACCATGAATGACGAAACCTGGTGCGCGCATCGAGCGGGGTTTCTTAAAGTCGACATAAATAAATTTGATCTTGGAAAAGTCACCTTCGACAAACGCATTCACATTAGTTCGACGACCGGGCGTGATAGGGTGGAGGTCTTTCTCCAAAAGACCGAGAACGACTTGAAGGCCGACTTTCCACTCGCCAACCGTTTGTTGTGTATAGTGGAAACCACCACTGCTGGTCCCTTCGCTTTGTAGCTTGAAGCCGATGTTTATGCCGATGCACATGACGATAACAAAAGCCCAGTTCAGGTATTTAAAACCAGACATTGGACCGCCCCAAGGGCGAAAGATATACCACGCCTTAAGCAAGCGTTTTTTACTCGTTGGCATTGAACTGCGCATGAGTTGAGATGCCGCGGATCGAGTACGTTTGTAATAGATAACAGTGCCCGAAATTGATAGTACGGTCATGGCTAGCCCGAATAGAAACCAGATAGTTTTGACCAATAAGTCAGACCAACCTACATTGCCGAAAGTGCCGTAGTGCAGAGGATCCATCGCTTTATCAAACCGCTGTGCAAAAGTGGCGTCTTGCATCAATCTCGAGTCTATAACTTTACCGGTAAATGGGTGAACGAAATAAGTGCTGTCATGATGGCTCGTTAAAAGGTCTCCTTTGGTACCTCGAACAGCGTACGTCATACCGCTGTGACCAGGAGGCGTCAATCGTGTAATTTTGAATTCAGGATCATAAGTTTGTACGGCGATAACGATCTGTTCGGATGTAAGCCTAACAGGGGGGGACTTACTAAGTGCTTTCACGTCCTGTCGTGATAGCCCCGGTTCTATGGGTGGTTGATCGATAATCTGAGGTGCGACTTTATAGAAAACCAACGGATTGTGATAGAACCACCAACTACCGGAGACACCGATGATCAAGACGAACCATAGCGACCAAAGACCAATGAATTTATGTAAGTCGGCAAGAAAACGGTGAAACTTCACGCCGCGATAGCGAGGTAACGTAAAAAAGTGACGCCAGAAGCGACGATAAGCGATGAGTCCAGTTACCAAGCCGATTAGACAAAGCACGCCGAAAAAGTTAACAAAGGCGCGTCCAATAAAAGGCATAAACAGGTTAGTGTGGAGAATACTAATGAAATTACCCACGGTTAAAAAATTGGTTTCACCTTTATATTCGCCGCTGTAGGGGTCAATGTGTACCACAGTAAAACCACCGCCCGCGGTACTTTTTAACGCAGTTGCTGAAGTTCTATCTCTATCACTTGCGGTATAAAACGAAGAGATGCCGGAGTCAGGAAAGCGGGCTTGTAATCTATCGAGCACTTCGCCCGGATTCATGCGCTCAGTTTGAGGAACAACGCGCTTTTCTTCATAAAGTAACCAATCTATTTCTTCATGAAATACAGCCAATGTCCCACTTAATAAAACAATACAGAAAATAATAGATAGCTTTAAGCCAATATAACTGTGTATTAAAAATGCTATTCGACCCGCAGTGAATTTCTTTTTTTGTTTTTTTGATACAGAAATAGTCTCGCTATTTAAATCAGTTTCTTGAGTAGCAATAGTTTTAGTTGCCACTTTTTTCTCCTTGAAATATGTGAAGCGAGAAATATAAATTCTCATTTATCCATACTTAGTGAATGGTAATTACAAAAAATTTAAATTAATTCACTAGGCTCACTCTTTGGTGAGGGTAATTATCCATATCAGCATTGATATTGCAAATGATAATTATTGTAAATATCAATCGCACAAATGCGTGTCATCTATTAGTTCGGGCATTTCAATTTGCTTATTATGTAATGATAACTATACGCATTATCATGTCTGAGTTAGTATCGCGGCAATTTTTCACGACAAGAAAAGGAGACTTATTGTGAAGCCTACCTTGTCCGCACTAGCGGTTTTATCGACTATTTCAGGTGGTGTAACAGCAGATGAAATGGAGCGACATGATGCAGAAATGGATGTCATTGTCGTTCAAGGTCAGAAGATTGCACGTTCCATACAAGAAACTAAAGAAAGTGTCGCGGTATTAACTGACGGTGATATTGAACAGTATGAAATTCGCGATTTAAACGAGGCTTTTGCTGTCACAGCTAACGTCTATGACATGGGATCTGGGGAAGTGTTTGGTATTCGTGGTGTGACACAAAACCAAGCTTCAACGGGAGGTGGTACCGGTGAAATGGGAAGCTTGTATGTCGATGGCGTTGCTTACACTGGTTATGCTAGTCGATTTATGAACAAAGATGTTTGGGATGTCGAGCAGATAGAAGTACTGCGCGGTCCTCAATCGACAAATGTTGGGCGAAATGCCCTAATTGGTGCTGTGGTTGTCAATACTAAACGACCAGAACTTGAATATTTCGATGCAGCAATGCGTTTGGGTGCTGGCAGTTATGGACGTGAAAATCTTGATGCAATGATAAATGCCCCCATTGGTGATAACGCAGCATTCCGACTAACGGGACAGTTACATGAATCCGACGGCTTTATTCAAAGTGATGTGTTTGACACAGATCGATATGATGCACGGACAAATAATAATTTACGCGGGCAGGTACTTTTTGAGCCTAGTGATAAATGGAATTTAAACCTACTTGTTCAATATGCAGAGACTGTGCGAGGTCAGGATATTTACTTTGTTGACCCGGAAAATGGTTTTAAGGAGGATAGTCGAAAGAGCTTTGACAATGTGAAAGCCGACGAGGCTTATGACGGCTTTACAGCTGCAATTGATTTTACCTACTATTTGACTCCTACTTGGACTCTTAATTCGTTAACATCTTATTTAGATGGTGAATACCGAAGGATAGATGACGGCGATCGTCAACCAGACGTTTTCGGAAACCAGGTCGAACGTGAGGTCGAAGATAAAAACATCGCTCAAGAGCTACGTTTTAATTATCAGGGTGATCGGACGAAGGGTGTAGTTGGCTTCTATTTTACTCAGGTAGAAGAGGATATTAAGACCGATCGCTTAGCTAATTATGGTTTACACGCAATTATTAGTAGTAGTTTGACTGGGACTCAAGCTGAGGCTGCAATTCCGCAGCTCTTAGCGTTGTACCCGGAGATCGTGCAGGTTGATGAACAAATCGCCTATGAGAAGACAAAGCAAAATTTTGCATTCTTTACTGAGTGGGATTACGAACTAAGCAGAGATTGGTCTGCGTCTGCGGGAGTACGTTATGACTATGAAAAAAGCAAAATTGCACCATCGACTCAATCACGTATTCCAGTTGGAGGGCTGTCACTTCCACTAAGTCCGGGGGGAGGAATTGGGCAAATTATTACAATGGTCAATCAGGACATCAACAACAAAATTGGCGTCGTGTCTCAGCCTCAGTTAGATACTTCTTATAGCGCTTTACTCCCCCAATTTGGGTTAACTTATAAGTTTAGTGAAGATATTGCTATCAGTGCTCTATATAAACGAGGTTATCGATCAGGTGGAACAGATATTGACACCAACGGCAATGCACGAAAATTTGAACCTGAATACCTAGATAATTTCGAACTTGCGACGAGGGCGGTGTGGTTAGACGGAGATTTGACTACTAATGCGAATTTCTATTATGGCAGTTGGAAAGATCAGCAAGTTGAAGTCTGTATTGGCATTACTGAAACAAATTGTTACACGGAAAATGCAGGGAAGTCTGAAATATACGGTTTCGAGTTTGATATGGAATATTATGTTTCACAAGACTTGTCTACGTTTGCTAATGTTGGGCTAGCAAGAACTGAATTTATAGATTATGTCACTGGGAAAGACAACGAAGATTTATCAGGTAATCAATTCGCGTATAGCCCTGAAATTACGGCTGCGGTCGGTCTAAATTATTTTATTACCAATAGATTATATAGCACTGTTAGCGCAAACTATTTGGATGAAATGTATTCTGATTTTTCCAATAGTGAAGAGTACAAAACAGATGCAAGAACAATATATAATATAACAACAGGTTATATAGGAGATAATTTTAAGTTAGATGCTTATATTAAGAACTTAACTGACGAGTCTTATATTCAAGGTAATTACTTTAATGATACCCTAGACTATAGATCTGTAAGGATGGGAGCACCTAGAGAGTTTGGTGTAAACCTCACTGTATTTATGTAGTTGTTCATCCTGAGTGAAGCGCGCTGTATGCGCGCTTTTTTAGTTCTAACGTGGTGCAAAAACTGGTTTTATTTTAGTGTGATTTTGCTGACATTTTTTTACACTTTTGTTGAGAGTACGGCTTTTAAATCATGTGCATTTTGAAATGCTTAGATAACAAACGAAGGTATAATCGTAAACGGAATTTTCCATGTTCATACTCATAAGACGGATTATAAATGCAGTTAAAGAAAATCGATAAACAGCTTTATCGCTCACGTTTAAACATCACCATAGTCGCTTGCATTGCTATCTTGGCTCTATCGAGCTTAGGGATTTCTCAGTTGTTGATTTACTTGTTCCCTGACCCTTCAGGCTCGCATTTTCATTGGAATTTACTCGGTGTCATTGTCAGTGCTTTAGGGTTAGTGACTACCTTAATCAAGTTTAAATCTCATCCTAAAATGTATGAAGTGGCTTATGTGTGGGATCTAAAACAAGAGCTTAACTTGATCTATCGTAAAAACAAACAGTTACTAGCAGCGGCAGAGCAGGGTAATGCATCGGCCATGCAAGCGCTGCATTTCAGTTACCAAGGCTCACGGCAGTTATGGCAACTAGATGACAATACCATTACTATGACTAGCTTGAATAAGGCGGAAGAAAAACTAGAGTTATGGGCGAACACGCATTCGGTGAGTTTGGATATTACGCAATACCATAGAGATATACTTAAGTCGCTGTGATTATGCTCGACCAAATTCCTTGGAGTTAAGTGGTTATGAATTACGAACAGTTTAATGATTTTTGCAGCAAGCTTCCTGCGACTACCTATGTAATGCAGTGGGGCAACTCCCATGTATGGAAAGTAGGCGGGAAGGTATTTGCGATTGGCGGGTGGAGTAAGGATAAAAAACCAGCTTTTACGTTTAAAACCTCTAGTCGTAATTATGATTTTTTACATGATCTGGAAGGCTATATCCCCGCGCCTTATTTTGCTAATCGTGGCATGAAATGGATTCAACAAGTCGATGCGTCGGGACGCTTAGACGACGATTTGAAATATTATTTGACGGAATCATATCAAATAGTGGCAGCAGGTTTGAGTAAAGTAAAACGCAAAGAACTTGGGATAGATATAGATACTAACTGAGAATATCAGTGACTCTTGGCGCACTTGCGTTGAACTTTTGTTTGGATAAAGGGATTTATGAAACAAAGAATATTAGTCGCTTTTTCTTTATTAAGCGTCATTGCTCTGTTTGTTATCGGCAAAAGAAGCGGTGAAGAGCTATCGTTACCGACTTGTCAAATAGATCAAACAGTCGAAACACCAATACATTTCTTTAAGGGAAATTCAATCGGCGTGGAACGACTGGAAGAGTTTATCGATTATTCCAATCAGGTACTTGCCAATTCTTGTGTGCCGATGAAACGTGTATTGGCGAGTGTTAATCTCATTGACCCTAAAGTTTTTGCTGATATCGATGAAATTGGTCAATTGCACCGCCAATTAGTTGAGCTTGAATCAGAAAAAATTCAACCGATACAAACAATCGGTAGCTATTATGTGCTTGTCTTAGACGATGAGCATCCATTTGTTCAAAGCGGTTGGTCTGGAGAAGCTCATGGCAATTTTAGCCAAAGTTTTGCCTTGCTTGCTTCGGATGCTGAGCTTCATATCCTTGAGCATGAGTTAGGGCATTTAGCGTGGGCTTGGCACAATGATGAGCCATTACATTGGTTAAAAGGCCAGTTGCTGCCAGAGCATCACAAATACATCAAGCCTTATGCGAGAGGATCATTATGTCAGGATGCTGGTACAGTAATGACCTACGCCGAAAAGTCACTACCGATTTATTCATCGCCAGAGATTAAGTATTTTGGTACCGCTTGCGGTGATAAAGAGACTGCTGATAACGCACGCCATATGAGAGAGTTTGCTCAATCTTTAATGTGAAAACATTTGTGTTTGGGCAGTGATAAGAGTTGCGAATCCAATCGCCTTATATGCTTGGTATGACACAGCTACTCGTGTAGTTATTGCGTTGCTAATGTTAGTTTATCTTTTCGGCTACGGTGTTACTCCAATGATATGGCTGTTTGTTGTTGCTGAAATTGCATGGGCTGTACTACAAATCAATGGGTATCTATATAAAAACAATGACACTTCATCGAATCCGAGAGCGATCTGTTAAATTAGTGCCACCAGCTTAGATACTAAGCACTAACGAGGGCATTAGTCTTTAGTTAGGTTCTTTCATCGCAGCGTTTCAGCGCACTGGCATAATGTTGGTCGTAATCCATGTTCAGCAGATCTTGCGAAGCAAACAGTTGGCGGATCGTGTGGTCATATTTTTGTAGTATCCGTCGCACCTGTAAACCGCCAAGATGCATTGGCCAGGCGACATTAAGCAGTTTTACTGCCCGAATACACACATGTTTAAGTAGTGGGTTTTGTTCGAGGATCTCCAAACAGATCGCAAGCTGCTCACTTAACTCTATATTGTCTGTTTTCAGGCGTTGATGCTGTGAAATCAAGCGTTTGTTTTTAACTTTATTACTGTGGCAAAGTTTATTGAGCATGGTGATTTTACTGGTAAACAGCAATTGGCTATATTCGATTTTAAGAGAAGTATTACAGTCTTCAATCGCTTGAGTAAAGAGCTCCTCCATTTCTAAACGATCAAGTATCCAAGCTAATTGATAAGCAGCATAGAAGTGATTAATGCTAGATTCTGCCACTAGCTTTTTTAAACAGGTTATTGCAAAGCGAAAGTTACCGGAAGCGTAAGCATAATGCGCCAACAGCAGCTCAATTTCGTCTCTGTTTTGTTCTTGTCTATTTTTTACTAGCTGATGGATATGGCGTTTGATATCGGCAAGCAACTGAGCGTTTGTGAATGATTCACAATAGCTATATAACATGACGCGGACAAAGTTAATTTGGGTAAAGACGTTGGCTCGATAGGTGTTTTTATTGATCTCCATGTAAGCGTTAAAGTGCTCGAGAGCCTGTTGATATTCACCAACAGCAATACATAAGTTAACAATTACCAACTCGCGTTCGGAGTTGCCAGGTGTTAGTTGGCTCGCTACCTCTAAATGTGCAATGGCGGTCGGTATTTTATGGTTTATTAAACTGACCTTAGCTGCCTCGGTACGGACACAGGTATTGTTGGGTGATTTATCCAGCAAATGATCGACTATCTGATTCGCCTGTTCTACATCACCTAAATTTGCGAGTGAATTTGCCACACCGAGTTGTGCCCAATCGCTTTTCGTTTGTTTGGCAAGCGACTCATAAGTAGCTTTGGCTTCATGGTGCATCGCAAGCATAGATTGAAATGAGCCTCTGAACTGTTCAATTTCAAAATAATATTCGCGATGAAAAGGCAGCAGTTCACCACAAAGCTCGAGCCCGAACTTTGGATCTAGTTCGCGTTCTGCTTTATAAAGCTGCGCTAGAGCTTTTTTGCGTTTTAAAGCCGCGAGCGATCGCTCTTTTAATAACTGGGAAGTAAAAGGCTTAAGGATATATTCGTCAGGTTTGAGCTCAATGATCGGACGTATCGTGGAAGAGGAACGATCCCCACTGATAAGCATGAAAACCGCATCGCAGCGCAGATACCCATAATGGATAAACTCTTCAAATAGCTGTTTTCCGTTTAATGTAGTCCCGAGATTGTAGTCACAGATAATTAAGTCAAACGAGCGGATTGAACCATGTACTAGTGCCGCCTTAGGTGACTTGGTCGTGACGAGGTTATTCTCTAGTACGCCAAATTTAAGCAGCATTTGTTTAATCGTCGATAGGATGGGTGGGGCATCGTCTATCACCAATACACTAAGAACGTTGAACGGGTTTTGCATAGTGGTATCTTCGTTATTCTTTGTACATTAAGCGTTCGGGTTATTTCGTTACGGTGTACAAGTGCACATTGAGTCCACTCTTTTTGCACTTGTAACTAAAGTTCGTGAGTCGGGCTGCCTAGGGTTTTGCACGCTCGTTTTGGTGCAACAGTAGAGCGTAATCATTTGGGATAAAGACTCTAGGGTATAGGGTTTGTAAAGCACATCATTCATGCCCGAGGATTTAGCTCGATCTGCCGCAATGCGCGAATCTTCTGCGGTACATCCAATAATCGGCAAATCGGCAAAATCGGCGTTTTGACGCAAGGTCGCGGTCAGATCGTAGCCATTCATGATTGGCATGTGACAATCTGTTATCAATAAACTCACACTGGATTTGTGCTCAACTAGGTACAGATAAGCATCGTTACCATCACTCACACAGTGATGCTCTATACCCAATTTGTTGAGTTGTTTTTTGAACAGCAAGCAATTTATAGGGTCATCATCAGCGACCAGAACAAAGCATGCCTGGCAGGATGGTGCAACAAATTGACCGGGTATTGCTGGCATAGTCGAGGACTGGTACAAGTTCGTTAGTATCGAATCTGGATATAGATTTTTTTCATTGGTAGCGATAGTTAAACTCTCACCTGTAACGGATGAGTCTGATATCAAATTAAATGCCTTCAACCATTGATTGAGGAAGTAGTTCTTGCTAGTGGTAAATGAAACATCGTAATTAGGTAGAATTAACGGTTTAAACTGAGCCGGAATGGTGATCTTTATCAGTGAACCTATACCTGGAGTGCTTTCTAACTCGATGTCGCCATCCATTAGTTCAAGTAGATTTTTGACGATCGATAGACCCAAACCAGTACCGCCAAATTTTCTTGAAATAGTAGCGTCTGCTTGAGTGAAAGGTTGGTAGATATTGAGCATCTGTTCATGACTCATCCCACAACCGGAATCTCGCACTGTGATTGACAATTGATTTGAATCATGACGAACAGCGACCACAACGGAGCCGAACTCAGTGAATTTAATCGCATTGCTAAGTAGGTTATTCAGTATCTGAATAACACGCAGCCAGTCGAGTTTTGCTATTGCATTAATGGACGGGTGCCAATTAACCACAAACTCCAGCCCCTTGCTCATTGCTAGTGCTTCAAATGTTTTCAGTGGTGGTGAAAGCTCATAGAAAATATTGCTTTCGACAATGTCTAAATGCATTTGATTCGCTTCAATCTTAGACAAATCTAAAACGTCACTCACTAGTAAATTTAGTCGACTTGCTGATGCTTGAGCACTACTGAAAAGCTCGCGGTTGGTGTCACTCACTAAGTCAGGTTTTAATAGCTCTAGCAGCCCAATAATTGCTGAAAGCGGCGTTCGCAGTTCATGACTGATGGTGGCGAGAAAATTGTCACGGGCTTTAAGTGCATTTCGTGCCTGTTGGTTGGAGTTGTGTAATTGTACTTCCTGTTCTTTGAGTTGCGTGCAGTCGGTGAACATAAACAGTTGGTATGACAGCAACTCATCTTGGTCGAATAACCGGTGGTGGTGAACTTGGTAGTGACGTTTGTTTAGCGGACATTGCGGCTTTTCAATTGAAAATGTTGCGTCTTGGCTATCATTCTCAACATCAAATAATATTGTCAGTAGCGGGCATGATTGCGGCGCGCTCAAACAGCCGTTGGCGGCACAACGATCAAAGCATTGGTCAAACAAATGGTTGCTGATCACCACTTGTTGCTTGGCGTCGATGACTGTAACCATTCCAGGAAAGCATTCAACGATTTTTGGCAGTAAAGCATGTTGATGCTGCTGTTGACGTTTTTGTTTTAATGTTTTCGGCAATAACCAAAACAGTAGTAGTGAGAGTGGGGCAAATGATAAAAGAGTCACTGTGAGATTTTGACTGACAGTCGCCCCTAAAACCAAACAAAAAACAAGACAACTGATTGAGACAAAGATTACAGACTGATTCATCATGGTTGAGAATGGGTTAGAAACATTTCGAATCTAATCATGATTAAATGCGGTTTCAATCCCATTCAGATGATAGAGAAAAAAGTACCAAAGATAGCCACAATTTCGCCAAATAGCCTCATCAAGACTTGCGAAATTTGCTAGGAGAAACACCAAATCGACGGCGAAACTTTTTGCCAAAGTATGATTGACTGCTAAAGCCACATTGATACGAAATCTGATCGACAGACATAGCGGTACTCGAAAGCATATGTTTGGCTGCTTCGAGTTTTTCTATATTGAGGATTTCAGTAAAAGTAAGGTTATCGGCTTTTAATTGACGAAACAGTTTCGAACGAGATAGATAAAGTCGTTTGCATACCTCTTCGACACTCCACTGATGACGTAAGTCCTCTCTTATTAGGAGCAACAATCGTTCTTGAATCGAAAGCCGATTTTGTGAGTCTTTTGATTGGTAGCGCACATGTGCATCGAGATCATTTTCCAAAGCTTCAAGAATGTATTCTTTACTTTTTAAACCAATCGGAGCGTTTTGTACTTGCTGCCTTGCAACCAGATAAGCATGTAGGCGCTGGTTCGATTCCATCAGACGCGAGACGAATCGCCACATTGTAACTTCTAGAGCATTTGCTTGAGGTAAATGAATAGCAATGCGAACTTCAGTCTGTTTCGGAATAAAAATAAAATCCCCTGGATTAAACAGGATAAGATTTTGATTGTAAGCAATCACACCATGTGAATTGGTCGAGATAATATGATTTCTTAAGTTAAACCAAGATTTCTGAATGGTAGCGGTGGTTTGCTGATACTGGGTAATTAAGCGGGTGTTTAACTGCTTCATTATCTTTTTCTTGTTTAGTATTAATAAGTTCAGACCAAGTGATTGGGTATTGGCAATAAACGCCTTGAATCATCGTGTTTAACGGGCGAATTTGTTCCGCGACAGACGCATTGTCAATGCCATCAAAAATGATCGAATGACTAACAAATGGAAGTAAGGCAAAGTGCAGCGATTGCAGCATGCCGTGCTGAATTGCCAATTGTTTGGTTAAATCTCGTCCGACTTTAATCGCATCCCAAGGTACGACGCCAAGCGTGCTGTTATGGCATGAAGATTCTGGATGATAGTGATTGAGCCATAACTTGATTCCAGCATGCTTTAGACTGGCGATTGATTTTTTCAGCGTGATTTGATTAATCTGAGCATTAATCTCTGAGACCGAGATAGCATAATCTAGATACGCAAATTCCAGCAATTTTTCTACAAACTCGGCATCACATAAAGATGAAAGTGGTGTGTTGATGACAACAGGAGTAGAGAGTGACTTTGCATCAACAAACCTAAGTAGTGACAAAGTCATCAACTTAAGTGTTGTTTCATCAATAAACTCAAATGCATCGGTATTACCGAACTCTTCGCCAGATTGATGGCTAAGTTGCAGCGAGACCTCATAGTAGCTTACGTTATTCGAGTTGCTATTGTAGATCCCTTGAAACACCGGTTCGAATTTGGCAAAAACGGATTCATTGCTTACATGAATGCTATTTTTTGAATAGATGACTTTTAAGCTAGACATACGTATTTTTGTTATTGTAATTGTTTTTTCTGCATCATAGATGGTAAAAATCATCTATCAACAATTGTTTTCGCCATGTAAAGTCAAGTAACGTTAATTGAGTCTTCGAACAACAGTTTCATAGTTGCAAGTTAATGATTTTAAAGTGTTAATTTTTAATGTTTGTGCGATGTAAGTCATGTAGGAATTGTCTGATATTGCTGATTTTCATAACTTAGGGTGTAATTTTCTCTATAGCGAAGGTAAACAAATATCATCGCACTAGGTAAAACGCGTAAGGGAGTATTGTAAACGCGCTAGTTTAAAGCCAGTCATGGAAGGCATTATCATATTGAGTAAATTTATAATGTCACAAGATGAATTTCTACAGCTTCTAGAGTCATTAAAATTGTTGAATCATCAACAAGTTACTCAGGTGAGTCAATTTATAGCTAAGAAGCAAAGCCCTCAAGCTGAAATACTAAGTGAAGAAGAGCGACTTTTTTTACAGTCTGTAATATTAAGTAACTAATAATATTGAATAAAATAATTACTTTGTCAGTGTGCGAGAACTTTAGTTATAATCCGCCGCCGTTCAATATTTGAACGTTTGTTTGTTTGTTCTTACCACCCTATAAGAGATATACCAATCTTGAACTTCTTACGTTCACTCCTTTTGTGTTTGTTAGCTGCTATTGCCACCCAAACATACGCTAATGGCAATCAAGCTCTATCCGTAAAGCCGGTCATAAAAATTGGCGTAACAACAACACCTTATCCACCATATTGGACTGGAAGTGTGGTTTTACCTCAAGGTTTAGCGCACGATATCGGCCTACTTATCGCATCACAGCTGCAAGTTGAGATAGCGTATCTGGCTTTTCCGACCATCGCCGATGTAAAAAATGCGATTAAGTCAGGTGAAGTTGATCTTGCTATCGGTTATCTGAAAACCGATCAGAGAGAACGGGACTTTATCTTTAGTGAACCCATTTACAAAGAGGCGGTAGCGGGCTGGATCTCGCCTGAACACCGAAACCACGTAGAGCCAAACCAACTTCGCTGGGCATGCCTTAAAGGCATGTCTTTATGCTCGATACTCAAAGAAAACAACTTTAACAACGTGATTGAAGTCGATGACTATGACAATTTTTATGAGTATCTGAGTCAAGGAAAAGCGGATGCTATTATTGGATTTTATTCATCATTTCTAAATTACTTCGCCAACAATTCCATTGAGAATCAGCATCTCTATTTTGATCATCGCTTTGATGATTACGATTCTCATGTGATCTTAAATAAAAACAACGTAGTGTTGCGCGACAAATTAGATTCATTGATCAATAACCTGTCATTTAAAGAGTCACTCAATGTATTTGAAGATTTTTATCGAGATTATTATTATCCGAAAAACCTATATACAAGGTGGTTTAATCGTGATCAGAGAAAAATTTTAGTTAGATATACAGTCGATGAGGATCTGTTTCCTTATTCATATATTAATGAGTCAGCTAAGGTTTCTGGTTATATTCATGATGTTATTGAACGTATAGAAGCGATGACACCGTTAGAATTTGAATATATTCCATCGCAAGGTGCTGATTTAAAAAACATGTTGTCTGAAGGTGTCGTGGACTTTATTCCGATTGCTAAGCAGTCAGAGTATGATTCCACAACGATGCAAGCCATTAGAAGTAATATTGATGTAAAGTATGTACTGCTAAAATCCCTAAAAGATAGCGATCAAGAGCAATATGCATTACTTGATCGCTTTAACTATACGCCAAAAGACAAAGTACCAAATGGTTTCCGTTTTTTCCAAAATACAGACAATCTATTGCAAGCGTTAGCGGATGGCGATGTCTCACACGCTTACATTAATAAGTATTTAGTTGACAGTATTTTAAGAAGTGACAATGAAGTACCATTTCAAATTAGCTCGGTAATGGGTAAATACAACTTCAACACCAAAGCTTACATGTTGATCAGGAAAGATGACCTGAAGTTACAAGAGTTATTACAAGAAGCATTTACGATGCTCTCTAAGCGTGAATTGGATAGTTTATGGTCCACTTATGATAAGGTGGAGTATCGTTACGGATATCGCGAAGAGACAGTTAATTACATATTTTTTGTTCTATTACTAACTTTTCTGTTTTCTTCGATTGGTGTCTATGTGTTTGTTTCGCGAATGCGTAAACAGGTGGACGGCGCCCACAAGAAATCTGAGCTCTCAGAAGTACATCGACGTTGGTTAGTCGACATTATTGATAATATTCCTAATTATGTTTGTATCCGTGATGAATCAGGAACTGTGGAATTATCAAATCGGAGCTTTAGAAGACTCTGTCGTAGTATTGGTCAATTGAATGAAAATGAACTGCTAGAGTTTATTATGGACAGTGCTCATGTTGAGCTACGTAAAGACTATTCTAAGCATTTACATATCCTGGATAACACCCATCCTTTGAGTGGTAAATACTTTCATGTAGTTAATAACCAAGTGACGCATTATGTCGGTAATGTTTCTTTGTACATGACGGTATTAACTGATATTACAGAGTTAAAAGAGAAAGAACAGAAGCTCATCAAAGCGAATAAAAAAGCTGAAGCGTCCATTCAACAGAAAACCAACTTTCTTGCTGTCATTAGCCATGAATTACGAACGCCAATTTCCGGCATTTTAGGTTTAATGGAAATGTTAGAGCAGCGCATCTCGGATGATCTAGGGCAACAGATCTTGAACAATGCGGCAGCATCAACCAGTAAGCTCAAATTGTTAGTCGATGATATTCTCGACTTCTCTAAATTAGATGCCCAGCAGTTGAGTATTAATAGAGACAAGCACAACTTGGCATTAGAGCTGAGTCCTATTCTGAAAAGTTTTGAGTCACTTGCGACCCGTAAAGGGGTGGGGTTTCATCTAAATTGGATTCCCACGGCTTACATAATTAGTGATGTAGATTTTCTTCGCTTTTCACAGATTGTGTCGAATGTGCTTTCAAATGCGGTCAAGTTTACAGAATACGGCTCTATCGTCGTTAAATTACGGGTTACTCCAGAACAACTCGTATTGGAGATTAAAGACTCAGGTATTGGCATGGAGCCTCAAGAACTTGAGCATATTTTTGATCCGTTCGTTCAAGCTCAAGACAATATCGCCAGAAAATATGGTGGAACTGGGTTGGGGATGTCTATCGTTAAAAACCTGGTCGATTTGATGCAAGGAACGATAGAAATTAAGTCAGCCAAAGATATTGGTACCAGTGTTCATATCCAGTTACCGATAGCGTCAACGGGCTATGCGTTTCCTATCGCTAGCGGTGAGTTGGTATCAAGTTCAGAAACGATGAGCAACTGGCTGAGAGCCTTTGATGTTGATAATAGTAGAGTGGTAGAAATACCAACTTATAACGATAAGCGAAATGTCTATCCAGACGATGTCATTAAGTTACTGACGCAAGAAGCAATGGTTGGAGAAGGGTTGGATGATTCTGAGCCCTTTGCTCCTTTACAAGGAAAGGTGTTGGTGGTTGAAGACGACCCAATTAATCGCTTTTTAGTCAAATTACAGCTGGACACGATTGGTGTGGAAGCCGTGATTGTTGATCAGGGAGATGAGGCGCTCTCGCTCATTAGAGACAGCGGCATCAAATTTGATGTTCTATTAACGGATTGTCATATGCCAGGCATGAATGGTTTTGAGTTAACTCGGGCGGTGCGAAATATTGATAGTGATTTTGCGACGATACCGGTCATTGCGTTTACTGCGGATAACTCCGAACTTATTACCACTAAAGCGGCGAGAGAGGGCATAGAGAGTATTTTATATAAGCCTTACGAGCTTAATGACCTATATAAAGTTCTCAACGCTGTATTGCCGCATAGTTTGGATTTAAAGCATGTGCCACTGGTTGACGAACATGCTGACAATACATTACTCGGTAAGTTTTCTGAACAAGATAGAATGCTTATGGCACAGGCGGTTATTGACTCGATGAGTTTGGCTGTGGAACAGTTAAATGATGAACATGGTGATATTGGCGCGATCACCCACAGGCTGAAAGGAGCCGCGGGTGCGCTATCAATTTCTGTGGTCGTTGAACTGTGCGAGAAATTGAGTGAATCGCCGCACGACAGACGACTTAAAATCACGTTAATAGAGTGTCTTGAGAATATCTTAGTTGAGGCACGGAAATATATAGAACAGTTGGCAACGCATAAATGAAAGTACTCATAATTGAAGATGACCCGGTTCAAGCTTTAAACTTGAAAATCCAACTAAGAGAGTTAGGTCATACTGATGTCAGTATTGCTGGCAACTTAGTAGGTTTAAAGCTGGCGATCAATGAAAATAGCTTTGACCTAGTGTTCTGCGACATTCATTTACCAGATGTTGATGGTATTACGCTACTTGCTGAACATTTAAATGCTGATGTCGCACGTGCAGTTGTTATTGTTAGTGTGGTTGAAGACGCTGTTTTGCGTTTGACTCAAGGAATGTGTAACCAATTAGGATATGACTACGTCAACACACTAAGTAAGCCATATGCTGTTGAGGAACTTAAGCAAGTGTTACAACCGCTGGAGACCTTTCTCAACGTTCGAGCTAAGAAGCATGAAACAATAGCCATTGATTTAAGTGCAGCAGAAATTCGTAGTCTAGTTTCCGAGCAATCTGTGTTTAGCGTCTATCAACCACAATTTAGTTTTAGAACAGGACAGCTTATCGGCGTAGAGGCGCTCGCACGCATTGAACATGCTGACTTAGGTGTATTGTCACCGGCGTCGTTTTTGCCGCAGGTTTCTGCACTCGGTTTGATGAGAGAACTCTATGTGGTGATGTTAAAAAAGTCTACAGCAGCACTCGCGGTGTTAGAGCATCCGCTGCGATTATCGCTAAACATCGCCCAAGTTTTGCTTGAAGAAGATCTCTTCGAAATTACTACACAGATCTGTAACGAAAATAATTATCCGCTTTCTTTATTAACTCTGGAACTGACAGAAGAGCAAGCATGTAATCCATCGCATAGAGCTTTGGCGAACATTGCTCGCCTAAAAGTGAGAGGAGTGAGTTTTTCGATCGACGATTTTGGTACTGGTTATGCTTCATTGGAACAATTAATCGATTTGCCATTCTCTGAGATAAAAATCGACCGTAAATTTATTGCCAGAGTGAAAGATGATTACAAGCATCAACAGTTGACGATGTCAGTGTTACGCCTTGCACAATCGCTGGGTTTGCATTGTGTTGCTGAAGGTGTAGAAGATCTGGTTACATGGGAATATCTGAAAGGCTTGGGTGTCGATACATGTCAGGGATACTACACTGGTCGACCTATGGCGATATCTGAGCTTTTACCACTTTATCAGGTCGCCCTAAGTCACAATGACGATGACAACAAGGATGCACAAAAAGTGGTATTGATTTACGACAACGATACCACTCGTGGCAAAGCGACAGTGCGTCTGTTAGAGCAAGAGTTGACACAATATAGTTTTTGTTTCGCGTCAAGACTAGATGAAGTACGCAATGTGATTCGTGATTTGCCGGTTTCTTTGGTTGTTTTTGAGCAAGATTGTTTAAGCACACTCAGTGAGGAGCAACACATCGCTTTTTCTAACATTAAACAGCGCGTAGAGTGCTTGTATCTAGTCTCAATGTTAGAACTCGATTCGCTGAGTGATTTTCCAAACTATATTACTAAGTCTGAGACTATTGCTCAGACTGTACGGGATATCGTGCAATACATCGGTCAGAGTCAAAGTCGTCATCCGATTTCGCTGGAAGAGAAGTTATCTGAACGTGAGTCACATGTCGCTAAGCTTTTACTCGCAGGCTTTACCAATAAGTACATAGCTTATGAGCTAGGAATAAGCCAAAAAACCGTCAGTACGTTTAAGCGTAGGGTGTTCACAAAGCTGGGCGTAAAGTCAATTATTGAACTCTCCAACACACTAAAAGGAACGGTGCTACAAGCGAATCTTGATTAATTCTGGCATTAGTTTACGACGTGTCCTTAGCACTTTTCTGTATTCCTATTGCTCATCCACACTTTGATGTCGCTTTCAGGTGTGGATGTGTCCTTCCTCGCACATACGCTACGTATTGGACGATAATTTCATTTACTTAATGCTTATGGCTTGACCTCAATTTAAGTTGAGGTTTTATGCTTGTCCCACGGTGATACTTATATTGGTAAGTAATCAAATAATTCGTATATTAGTTAAGGAATGGAATCTTATGAATATGAATCAAGTTATCGTGGCTGTAGATAACATCAAAGAAGCGGTAACGTTTTACAAAACTCTTGGGCTGAATCATATTGTTGAAGATGACCATTATGCTCGCTTTGCTTTTCCCGATGGCCATGCCACATTTTCTGTTTATTTAGATCCAGCAAAGAAAGCGATTGAGTGCAGATCCGTCGTTTATTTTGAACATGAAAGACTCGATGAGTTAGTAATGGCGCTTAAAGGTAAAGGTATCGAGTTTGATCAAGAACCAATAGATCAACCTTACCTATGGCGAGAGGCGATATTAAGTGACCCGTCAGGGAATAAAATAAAGTTATACTGGGCGGGCGAGAATCGTCTCAATCCGCCGTGGAAAATATAAGTTCGTTTATTATTTGTGTCATTAATTATTTGTCGTAGCGCTTGTTGTTGTAAACCTCATTAACGAGGAGACTGATTTTCGAATTCACTCGTAAATTAGAGTTTCTGATATGACTTTTGAGTTAATGGTGTCATTAAGTATCTAGTTCATCACTATTTTATACAGTACGATGCATTTTTAGTTCTAAAGTGAATGAAACTTCAGAATAATTCAAAGTGTCTCTATTTCAGGAGTGAAGATGGATACTAGAGAGTTATATCTCGCTGTGATGGAAAACCGAGAGAAAATTGATTTATCGCTACAAGGTATTGAGCAGTATGATTTGCTTGTCACAGCTTATAGTAGTTGTGGTGATGGGTTTACTAATGCAATAGGCTATTGCTTACAAATTCGCGAAGGCAGTGGTGAGGTGGGGGCTGACAATCAGGTGTTTTTAAGACATGCCGATGGCACGATTCGTGTGCATCATCAGCAAGCGTTTTATCGTGTTAATGATACGTTCAAACAAGACGTTTTAGCGTTGTTTGCGATTCGCCCAGAGGATGAAGATAGTCAGCAAGAACTTGCTTGTCCAAATGGTATTACTGAAACTGGCTTTAGAGTCGCGTTGCGCGATAACTGTTACCAGTAAGCTACGTCACAAAGTACGTTTACCGATTAGTTTGAACAAACACCGCCCACTGTACTTGGGCGGTGTTGTTCGTTATTGAGTACGAGAGTTTAGAGATTGAGTGTTAGCGACTGACCATGTTGATCATGACCTTTGATATTACAATCTATGCTCACTTGATTGTCGCCATGGAAATGCCAAGTAAACTGGCGCGCTTTCTTAGCTTCGACGATGATTGAGCTATTCGTATCGTGCTCCATCCCCGCCATTTGCTGCATCATTTTACTGTGTTTTGCCAGTTCAGCCTCTGAGCCGATGGCAAATTCATGCGCCTTACTACCGGTATTCATAACCACAAATTGCACCACATCATTGGGCTTGATATCGACCTGCTTCTTAAATTGAATTGGTTTGTCATCGCTTAAGATAACGTGCACTACCTTGTCGGCTTTTGCCCCTTTGGCTGGCATGCCGACAGCAGACATACCAGACATATTCATCATGCTGTGGTCCATTTTGCTATGATCCATTTTCCCGTGTTCCATGTTGCCATGGTCCATATTGTTATGGTTCATATCATTCGCCGCGAAAGCCATGCTTGAAACCAAGCTTAGAGTAATCATCAGTGCTTTTGTCATTGTCTAAATTTCCTTTTCAAGTTTGTGAGTGGTCAGATGAGTAGTTTCTGATTTGATAGTTGTTGCATTGAGGCTCTTGAGCTCATGCAATTTCCATAGTTTAAAAATCGCGGGTAGCACGAGTAACGTCAGCAGCAGTGCAGACGCCATTCCGCCAATCATTGGTGCTGCGATACGTTGCATCACCTCGGAGCCGGTGCCGTGACCATACATGATTGGGATTAGACCAATGATTACCGTGCTAACCGTCATCATCACGGGTCTTACGCGTAATCCTGCACCTTGACTAATGGCATCATCAAGTTCGCGATTGGAGAGTACTTGCTGGTTATTATGGGCATCTTGCTTATGCTGCTCCCATGCTTGGTTGAGATAAACCAACATAATCACCCCGATTTCTACCGCGACACCGGCAAGGGCAATAAAGCCAACACCAACCGCTATCGAGAAGTTAAATTTCAGTCCATACATCAACCAAAGACCACCAACCATCGCAAGAGGCAGGGTAGACATGATGATCATTACTTCGCCAACGCGGCGGAAACTCATATACAGCAATAGAACAATGATCGCGAGGGTAATAGGCACCACAACGGATAGGCGCTGCTTGGCACGTTCCATATACTCATACTGACCAGACCATGTGAGTGAGTAGCCGGCAGGTAGTTGCAATTGCTCGGCGACAGCTTGCTGTGCTTCAACCACATACGAACCTAGATCTCGTCCTTCAATATCAACGAACACCCAACCGTTAGGACGCGCGTTTTCAGTTTTGATCATTGGTGGACCGTCTTCATAGCGGACATCAGCAACATCCGCGAGGGCAATACGCGCTCCGTTCGGCGTTACCAGTGGCAGGTTTTGTAATTTCACCACTGAATCGCGGTAGTCTTGCGGATAGCGAACGTTAATCGGGTAACGCTCTAAACCTTCGACGGTTTCGCCAACTTTCATACCGCCAACGGCTGTGGCAATCACTTGTTGAATGTCTTTGATGCTGAGACCATAACGTGCGGCTTGGCGACGTTTAATGTCGATGGTGACATAACGTCCACCGGCTACACGCTCAGCGTAAACCGATGTAGTCCCGCTAATAGGGCTCAAAATGGGTTCTATTTGTGCGCCAATCTTCTCAATCTGCTTGAGGTCTGGTCCGGAAATTTTGATACCAATTGGGGTTTTGATCCCCGTTGCTAACATATCGATACGGGTTTTGATGGGCATGACCCATGCGTTAGTTAGCCCTGGGAATTGCACCAGTTGATCAAATTCTTTGCGCAATGACTCGGTAGTGACGCCCTCACGCCATTGGTCACGTGGCTTTAATTGAATTGTGGTTTCAATCATTGTCAGTGGAGCAGGGTCGGTGGCGGTTTCTGCTCGTCCAATTTTGCCCCACACCGTTTCGACTTCCGGTACGGTTTTGATCAGCTTATTGGTTTGTTGCAGTAACTCACGTGCTTTACCAATCGAAATGCCCGGGTAGGTGGTTGGCATATACATGAGATCCCCTTCGTCCAAAGGAGGAATAAACTCGCTACCGAGTTGTTTGAGCGGGTAGTAAGACGACGCTAAAAGAACCAAAGCAAAAACAATCATGCTTTTTGGGTAACGAAGACTTAAGTTTAATAATGGACGGTAAAGTGCGACTAGCCCTTTATTAATCGGGTTTTTGTGTTCAGGGAGTATTTTACCTCGCACGAAATAGCCCATTAATACCGGGACCAGCGTAATCGCGAGTCCTGCTGCCGCTGCCATGGCGTAGGTCTTAGTGAAAGCCAGCGGCGAGAACATCTTGCCTTCTTGTCCCTCTAGTGCAAACACGGGAACGAAGCTTAACGTGATGATAAGCAGTGAGAAAAATAGAGGCGCGCCGACTTCTTCTGCCGCTTTACCAATCACCTGCCAGCGATTTTCGTCATTGAGTGGTGTCCGTTCGATGTGCTTATGCACATTCTCTATCATCACAATAGCACCATCGACCATCGCACCAATGGCAATCGCGATGCCACCTAGAGACATGATATTGGCGTTAATGCCTTGCCAGTGCATGACGATAAACGCGGATAAAATACCAATCGGCAGGCTGATGGCGATGACTAGGGATGAACGGATGTGGAAGAGAAACAGAGCACAAACGATCGCCACAACGAGGAACTCTTCTGCGAGCTTTTGCCACAGGTTATCGACGGCTGAGTCAATTAGAGTCGAGCGATCATATGTCGCGACGATCTCTACGCCTTCCGGCAAACCGCGCTGGAGTTCAGCGAGTTTAACTTTGACGTTATCAATCACTTGGCTTGCGTTCTCGCCAAAGCGCATCACGATAACACCGCCTACAGCTTCACCTTCGCCATTAAACTCTGAGATGCCGCGACGCATTTGTGGTCCAAGATTAATCTCAGCCACGTCACCAAGTAGCAATGGTGTGCCATTCTTTGTGACTTTTAACGGTAGAGCACGCAGATCTTCAATGCTGGTTAGATAACCTGAGGTGCGTACCATATGTTCCGCTTCAGCCACTTCAATCACTGAGGCACCAGTCTCTTGGTTGCCGTTGTTAATCGCCGCATTGATTTGTTGCAGAGTTAGGTTGTACGCACGCAGTTTGGCAGGATCAATTTGAACTTGATACTGTTTGACCATGCCGCCAACCGTCGCAACCTCTGATACGCCCGCAACGGTTTGCAGTTCATATTTCAAGAACCAATCTTGTAAGCTTCGCAGCTCGGCTAAGTCATGTTGACCCGTTTTGTCTTGTAAGACATAACTGTAGATCCAGCCAACACCGGTCGCATCAGGTCCTAGAGTGGGTTTCGCTTGTGCAGGTAGATTCGGCGCAACTTGGCTCAAGTACTCTAATACTCGTGAGCGAGCCCAGTACATATCCGTATCATCGTTAAAAATAATATAGACATAGGAGTCGCCAAAGAACGAGTAGCCTCGTACAGTTTCAGCACCAGGTACGGCGAGCATCGCGGTAGTAAGCGGGTAGGTGATCTGATCTTCAACCACTTGTGGCGCTTGTCCTGGATAGCTGGTTTTGATGATCACTTGTACGTCTGACAGATCGGGGATCGCATCAACCGGCGTGTTTTTTACGCTATATAAACCGCCTAACGTCAGCAAAACCGAAGCGACTAGGACCAAGAAACGATTGTTGATTGACCAACGAATAATCGCGCTAATCATTGTTCGCCTCCTAGGGTCTCAATTTGCTTGAGAGTCCATTCACCAGCTTGGTTTTCGACTAGAAACCGGACTTTTTCTCCTTCACTAAAAGGTGAAAGCTCAAAGTTATCGCTAACAGAAAAGTTTTGCTCGCCAGCTTGCCACTGCCACTCAGGAACGGCTTGATGAGAAAGCGTGACCATACCGAAATCAGCCATCAGCATTGTGATTTCACCCTCTATCCACATTTCACTTGCAGCAGCTACCGCTGGTTTAATCTCGGTGATTTGATACTGACCTTGGTCGGTTTTTTCCATTTCAAATTCAATCGTGTCACCCGCTTTAAATGCATGCAATTCAACACCGTCGGCTAAAGTAAAGTTCATTACCATGCCGGGCCAATTCCACTCGGGCACTGGCTGGTGGTTGATAGTCAGCATGCGATGATCGACCATAACGTCGTTAATCGTGCCAAATGCCCATGCGCGTTCGGTTGGCCCTTCAACACCATTAATCCGTGATAGGTCGGCACTTTGGCTAGATTCTGAATCAAGCATAAATTGCGCAGAGGTGACAATGTTGTCTTGCTCTGTTAGCCCCTGTAGGACTTCAATAGATTCACCAGCTTCGCGACCGACTTCAATGCGTGCCGAACGGAATTGACCATCACCCAATGCAAGAACCACACGAGTCATACCGCCAGAACGAATTACTGCTGAACGTGGAATGGTTAGAACGGCGCTATCACTAATGGGTTTGAGTTTGATATTGGCAAACATGTTAGGTTTTAGCTCGCCATTGGGATTATCAAACTTGAGGCGTACGCGTAATGTACGAGTTTGAGGATCAAGAATAGGGTAGACGTAATCAACTTGACCTTGCCAATTTTTGCCGGGTAATGCTTCAAGCTTCATCTCTGCTTCGCTGCCGGCTTTAACCCAATGAGATTGACGTTCGAATAGTTCCACATCAACCCAGACATGACCAAGCGGACCCGCACTAATCACCGTTTGAGCAGGGGACAGGTAAGCACCTTCGCGAATGTTCAAACTCGCAATGACACCGTCAGCAATTGCTTTAACCTCGACTTGCTGTTTAGTTTGCCCAGAGCGATAGATTTGCTCAATTTGCTGTTGGTCAACGCCCAGTGATGACAATCTTTCTTTCGCGCCTTGGATGAGTGTTTTACGCCCAGTGCGCTTGGCATTAAGTAACTCTTGTTGCGCTTTGATGAGATCCGGCGAATAGAAGGTAAACAGCACTTCATCACGAGAGACTTTTTCACCCACGGCATTGACGTAGAGCTTTTCAACCCAGCCGCTGGTGCGTACGTTGGTTTGCCACAGCGTACTTTCATCAAAGGCGATGTAACCAACCGCATCAATCATCGGTTGTAACGGTTGTTTGGTGACTAAAGCCGTTTTTACTCCAAGGTTATTCTCTACCGCAGGTGAGATGGTGACGGTGCCAACCTCTTGAGTGCTGCCATTTACATCCTCAGCGTAAACTGGGATTAGATCCATCCCCATTGGTGATTTACCGGGTTTGTCACGTTTGTAATTGGGATCCATTGGTGCGACCCAATACAAAGGCTGATCAGAAGCTGCGCTTGATTCTGATGCTGTGTTCGTCATGTTATGGGTATTCGGCATAAACCACTGATTGGCTGCAAAACCTAAAGAAGCGCCGACAACGAGGGCGACAGTAGCAACTTTGATTGTTTTCATTATTATTTCTCCTGGTGCTCTGCTTTGGTGAGACTGGTAGATGAATAGTCGCCAATTAGGTTAGCAATTTGGTTATTGGTGAGGTTGAAGTCTGTAATCAGGCGCTCAAGCTCCAACTCAATGGTTATTTGAGTTAACGATGACGTGACAATGTCACCAAAGCTGGCGCTGTTATTTTGATAGCCTCGCTCAACGGCTGCTAGCTGCGCTGTTGCCTGTTTAAGTAAATGGCTTTGATAGTGGGAGATGCGCTGTTGGAGATGCTCTCTATCAGAAATAAGCCCGGTCAATTGCGCTCCCATTCGAGCTAGCCATGCATCACGCTGCGACTTTGTTGCGCCAACTTGATATTGAGCTGCTTCTAACGATTTATCTTGCTTGCTACCGGTATAGAGTGGGATATCTAAGGTGATATAGGCACTCACCATGTCAGGAGCTGGCTCGCTGCGCATATTGTTGGCTTGACGATGCGCATACATCACCTCGACACCAAATTGAGGCGCATACGCCTCTTCAGCAATGGAAACTTGTGTTTGCGCGCTTGCTAGCGAGGAATCTAACGATTGAATCAGGGGATGTCGCATAAGCAGTTGGTAGCGAGTTTGTGCGGTTGAATGCGCTGCCAAGGTCTGTTGTAAATCATGCCAATCAAGCTGATTCGATGCCTGCAAACCACTGTTTTTTGCTTGCCATTCGCTGCCTAACCATTCTGATAGCTGCGCCGTTAATTTTTGCTGTACCTGTGCGTTGCTCACTAATTTTTGTTGCAACTGGCTGAGTTTAAGTTGCGCGGCAATCACGTCCTGAGACTCTCCAATCCCAAGCGCATAGTTAGAGTCTTGGTTATCAATCAATTGTTTGAGCCATTTCTCTTGCTGAAGCAGTAGCGATTTCGCTTTTTGGTTGTAGCCTAGTTCTAACCAAACCGCGGTAACGGTCGTGATGACATCATGTTCGCGAGCTTTTGCTTGTTGCAGTACCGCTTGAGATTGCTGCTCTGCTTGGGATGTTTGTAACTCGATGGTATCGCCACGGTCGAACTTCTGCATCACACCTAACGAGATGTTACTCATCGGGTCTTGATCGAGACGAAAACTATCGACAGGCACACCACCAAAGCCAAATTTGACCGTGGGATCCATTAACGTGGCTTTCGCTTTGCCACCACTCAAGGTTGCTTGGGATTGAGCGAATAATTGTTCGCGACTCGCATCTTGCTGTAAAGCAATTGCGATAATTTGCTCTAGAGTCAATGTCGACTCGAGCAACGAAGAATTTGGCGCAGCTTGAACCACTTGAGACTCAAGTTTTGTATGCGCAAAAGCTGGTGCGCCAATCGCCAAACAGAGGCTGAGCGCGAGGAAGTTGTATTTTGCTTTCACATTACAATCCATTTTCAAATACCAACTGCCGACTCATCGCTAAGCGGGCGGTTGGAATATCGATCTAACTGATGCGACAAGGCGCTATCAGGCTGATAGTAAATAGCCGGTAAGGGGAACCGCTAAATGTCTAACGTATGAATTGAAAGTTAAGCGCTGGGTGGGCGGTAGAGTGAGCTTGTGATAGCGACAGTATCGCGTGTTGGCTCAATAGGATAGGTTTGGATATCAAATGACGGAGTAAAGCTCGCCAGATCGTCGGTGAGAGTCGCAAATACGGTGACACAAGTGGTATCGCAGCATTCATGCTGCATTGAGTTGCCATTTGAGCAATCCATATTAATGCTGGTTTGCTGCCCATCAGCGAGATGATGGGACATGGTTGCCATATCCATATTAGGCAACATGTCAGCATCGCAGTGATTGCTGGTGGATTGACTCATTTGTAGCATTTGAATTGGCATCAGCCTTTTGCTCGACGCCATACTAGACGCGATAAGCGTCATCGACGTAAGCAAGACTAACCAAATTGTACGCAAAGAGGTCGCGTGCATATGGATACCAATTCAACTCAAAATGACAATTAACCAAGTGTGAGCATTAAGCTTAATCCTTACCCTAGGGGGAAGGTCAATAAAAAAAGCCTGATAAAGATTAACTTATCAGGCTTTTTGGAGGCTTTTAAATCAGATTAGTGTGTTAGGTAGTGCTTAACAAACTCTGTTACTTTTACCATGTCATCAATGGCAATGAACTCTTCCGTGGTATGCACTTTAGCCATACCAGTAGAGATGTTTACCGTCGTCAGACCAAGTTTGTTAAAGTTGTTGGCATCACTACCGCCACCGGTTGACTTAGTAAATGGTTCTGCGCCGATAGCCGCAAAGGACGCTTTTACTTGTTCAATGTGCGGGTGATCATCGGCAAGGACAAACGCGTTGTAGGCACGTGTAGATTCAATTTCCACTTCTGCGCCATGTTTCGTTGCAGCAGCTTGGAACGTTTCAATCATATGGTCTACTTGCTTAGTCAGCTTGTCGTCGTTTAGTGAGCGAGCTTCCGCAACAATTTTTAGCTCTGGCATGACGATGTTAGTCGCATTACCGCCTTCAACAATACCGATGTTCGCGGTGGTTTCTTCATCAATACGCAGCAGTTTCATTTGCGTAATAGCGTCGGCTGCGACGCTGATTGCGCTGATACCTTCTTCTGGCGCAAGACCGGCGTGTGCAGGGCGTCCTTTGATCGTTGCAACGATCTTTTGTTGACCTGGCGCCGAGTTAACGATAGTACCGATAGGACCACCGGTATCCAGCACGATCGCTTTGTTTGATTGAATCATGTTCATATCGAAGTGTTCTGAGCCGTGTAGACCGCCTTCTTCATGAACAGTAAACGCGATTTCGATAGTCTTGTGTTCAAGGTTTTCTGCTTGGATACAACGAACCGCTTCCATGATAGCTGCGATGCCTGACTTGTCATCACCGCCTAAGATAGTGTTGCCTTTTGAGCGGATAATACCGTCTTCAATAACTGGCTCAATGCCTTTACCTGGCGTTACTGTATCCATGTGGCAGCTTAGTACGACGCTATCTTCAATTTTGCCATCTAGACGTGCATAGACGTTGAAGCCGTTGGTGTACTGCTCTGGCACTGGTAGTTTGTGAACAGTGAATCCCATTGCACCAAGTTGCTCAGCAAGAGTTTCTGCAATCTCTTTTTCAAAGCCAGTTTCGCTATCAATTTTGATTAGTTCGCAGAAGTGCTCCACTAATCGCTCACGGTTAATTTGTGTCATTGTTATACCTTACTGTAGGAACAGAGGCGGTTAACATACCGCTAAGTCTTGAGCTCAAACCTGCGGTAAATCAAGTTTCGCTCCTAAAAGCGAATCAGCCCGTTTTATTGGTTAATCCCTGCGCAGTAGTACGTAAATCAAACACGCTTTGTGAAAATTGAAATGTAAAATATTTGTTACATTGAGTTGTTGTAGCTTTAGCTTACTAATGAATTGGTTAGTAGTAATTTATAAAAAGCAGTCGCCGATTTTACACTCGGAGTGCCGTTTTAATGACGGCATTTTTTTAGCGCAAAATTACCCTTATAGGCTGTTATTGCTCATGTTTATATCAGCACTTGTGCGTTAACTATTACGACAGGGGAAGGTTATGGATGAGTATTTAAACCCGCTAGGGACAGATGGATTTGAGTTTGTCGAATACACCGCAGCAGACGAGCAAGGCATAACGGCGTTGAAGGATTTGTTTCTATCACTTGGCTTCGCGGAAGTGGCAAAACATCGCTCGAAACAGGCATGGCTTTATCAACAAGGTGATATCAGTTTTGTGGTTAATGCGCAGCCGCATAGCCAAGCAGAGGCTTTTGCTAAACAACATGGTCCTTCGGTGTGTGGTATGGCATTTCGAGTTAAAGATAGTGGAAAAGCCATGGAGCACGCTTTGGTTAATGGGGCGAGTAAGTATGTGACGGAGATTGGTCCGATGGAGCTATCAATCCCTGCGATATACGGCATTGGTGAAAGCCTGATCTATTTTGTCGATCGTTATGGTGAGCAAAACATCTATGATGTCGATTTTTGTTTTTACACTGATGCGCAACAACAAAGAGAAAGACAGTCGGTTGGATTACTCGAGATTGATCATTTAACCCATAACGTTAAACAAGGGCATATGGATATCTGGTCTGGTTTTTATGAGCGTATCGGCAACTTTAGAGAGATTCGTTACTTTGACATTGAAGGTAAGCTCACTGGGTTAGTCAGCCGCGCAATGACGGCACCTTGCGGTAAGATCCGAATTCCAATTAACGAATCTTCTGATGACAAATCCCAAATTGAAGAGTTTATTCGCGAGTACAACGGCGAGGGTATCCAACATATCGCCATGAGCACAGATGACATTTATCACACCGTAAAAACCTTGCGTGATCGCGGCATGGAGTTTATGCCGACCCCTGATACCTATTATGAAAAGGTCAATCAGCGAGTCGAAGGGCATAGTGAAGATCTCGATCTTTTAAAGCAGTTACGCATCTTAATTGATGGTGCGCCAATAAAAGATGGCATTCTGCTCCAAATATTTACTCAAACGGTGATAGGTCCGGTGTTCTTCGAAATTATTCAGCGTAAAGGTAACCAAGGGTTTGGTGAGGGTAACTTTAAGGCGCTGTTTGAGTCGATAGAGGAAGATCAAATTAGGCGAGGGGTGCTGAAAGATGCGTAGAAGGATCAGTTACCCTCATCGGGAAGGTACATGCTCAAAGCAAGCCCATGCCGACTTTCCCGAGCAGGGGATCTATGAACGCGAGGCTGGGCGTGCTGGCTTTTTTGGACCTGCGAGTCACTTTCATCATCGTCATGCACCAACTGGGTGGAGTGATTGGCAGGGCAAGTTAAGACCGCGAGCATTTAACTTCAATCACGTAAGTGACAGCCATCAAAACTCACCTTGGGATGTCCCTAATTTACTTTCAAACGCGGACTGTAAAATTCGAGTGTGGCGTCTGCAAGAATCGATGGACTTTCTTGCCCGTAATGCCGATGGCGATGAGTTGCTGTTTATTCATCAAGGCAGCGCAGAGCTGTTTTGTGACTACGGGCATTTAACATTGGTGACTGGGGATTACGTGGTGATCCCTCGCTCGACGAATTGGCGCTTGGAACCTCATCAACCGATGTTTATTCTGATGATTGAGAACACCGATGGTGAGTACAACTTGCCGGAAAAAGGCATCGTTGGTCAGCATGCGGTGTTTGATCCAGCCGCCCTCGACGTGCCTGAAATTAACGATACTTTTAAAGCGCAGTACAGCGAATCGACCACTCAGGTAAAAGTTAAGCGTCACGGAGAGGTGAGCACGATTACTTATCCCTTTAATCCTTTGGATGCGATTGGTTGGCACGGCGATCTCTCTGTTGTGCGCTTGAATTGGCGAGATATTCGTCCGCTTATGTCACACAGATATCATCTGCCACCTTCAGCACACACCACCTTTGTTGGTGACGGATTTGTTGTTTGTACTTTTGTCCCCCGTCCTATCGAGAGCGATCCTGGCGCTCTAAAAGTACCGTTTTATCACAATAACGATGATTACGATGAAGTGCTGTTTTATCACCAAGGGGATTTTTTCAGTCGTGACAATATTGAGGCAGGAATGGTGACCTTTCATCCGGTCGGTTTTACACACGGTCCTCATCCTAAGGCGTTTGCGGCTGGTCTTGCGCATAAGAAAAAGCAAACCGATGAAGTCGCTGTGATGATTGATACTCGACATGCACTGGAATTTTCTAATCAGGCAGAGCAAGTAGAGAATGCGGAATATGTATATAGCTGGCGTGAGAAAAAGTGAGGCGATATGAAGTTTGCGACATTAAAAAACCAAACTCGTGACGGTCTATTAGTGGTAGTGAACCGAGCAATGACGCGCTGCATTGCCGTGCCTGCTATTGCCAACACGATGCAACATCTTCTCGACCACTGGGCACATTGCGCGCCACTGTTAGAAGCGGTGTACCGAGATCTAAATCAAGGTGTCATCGAAGGCGTGGAGTTTGAACCGAGCCACTGTGAATCCCCGTTACCTAGAGCGTTTCACTGGGCAGATGGCAGTGCTTATGTCAATCATGTTGAGTTGGTGCGTAAGGCGCGAGGCGCAGAAATCCCTGAGAGTTTTTGGACCGATCCTTTGATGTACCAAGGCGGCTCAGATACGTTTATAGGACCAACCGATGATATTGAATTTGCCAGTGAAGAGTGGGGGATTGATTTTGAAGCCGAGGTTGCCGTGATCACCGATGATGTGCCTATGGGCTGCTCTGAACAGCAAGCTGGCGCATCGGTACGTTTACTGATGTTAGTCAATGATGTTTCGCTGCGAAACTTAATTCCTGCAGAACTTGCGAAAGGGTTTGGCTTTTATCAATCTAAGCCGTCGTCGTCGTTTTCTCCTGTGGCAATTACTCCCGATGAGTTAGGTGAGAGCTGGCGTGATAGCAAAGTACATTTACCACTTAGAAGCAGTTATAACCACCAGCCTTTTGGTTATCCAAATGCTGGACAGGATATGACATTTAGCTTTGCCAAACTGATTCAACATGCAGCGAAGACTCGTAGATTGTCTGCAGGGACTATAATTGGGTCAGGTACCGTATCCAATAAACAAGGCACTGATTTTGGTACCGCTATTACTGAAGGGGGCGTAGGGTATTCGTGCATTGCTGAAATACGCATGATTGAAACGATACGAGATGGTAAGCCGACCACCTCTTTTATGCGCTTTGGCGACACGATCAAGATTGAAATGCTTGATGAGCAAGGTAATAGCTTATTTGGTGCTATACAACAGAAAGTGGTGGAGAAACGATGAGACTATATGGATATTGGCGTTCGTCAGCAGCCTACCGAGTAAGAATCGCACTGAACCTAAAGCAAATCCGTTACGACTACTTCGCAGTTGATTTATTGAAAGATGGTGGTCAGCAACACACCGAAGAATTTCACCGCATCAACGCTAACGAGTTAGTGCCAGTACTAGTGGATGGTTCAAATCGTGTGAGCCAGTCTTTAACCATTATTGATTACTTAGATGATCATTATCCCCAGCCTTTATTGACTCCGCTTGAAGGGGAAAAGCGTTATCAAGTCAAAGAAATGGCGCAAGATATCGCGATTGATATTCATCCACTTAACAACTTGCGTGTGCAGCAGTATTTAATCAATCAGTATGACTTTGATAAAGAAGATGAATTGAATTGGTTACGACATTGGATAACGGTGGGTTTTGCGGCGCTAGACGACAAGTTACGTCAAACGTCAGGTGCTTATTCTGTCGGTTCAGAGGTGTCGCTGGTGGATGTGTGTTTGGTGCCCCAGGTTTATAATGCGCTGAGGTTTGATGTCGATCTTAGCCAATATCCAACGATTGAAAGGCTATATTTTGCGCTCAATGAACATCCTGCATTTAGCCTAGCCGCACCCGAGCAACAACCAGATTCACCACAAAACAAAAACCGCCTAATTGAGTAGGCGGTTTTAAATGTCGTCCTTGGTTACAAGTGGCTATCACGAATTAGCCTTTAGATGCAGCAATATCGTTATGCTTTCAGCGCATGAGTTGCGATTGTCGCTCTCTCTGCTCGATTTCACCGATATTAAATTCACGCACATCCATCGCGGCAAAGTCAAAACACTCTTTGCAAGAGTGGTGGCATAAGCCATCAATATATTCGTGTTTGGTTAGCAGGCTTGGTTTCTTACACCAGTCGCAAATTCCTTCAATTGTGAACATGTAACGCTCCTACCGTTATCACCAAGGGTTATTGTTGGAGTGCATTATGACACATATAGTTATTTGACGTTAACTGTTTGTTACGAGAAACAAGAAAGAGATCGATTGCGCAGCTTACTGTTTGTATGGTTTATAGCCGACTGTGTCTAGTTTAGATATAAAAGTGTAACATGATGTTAACTTATTTTTTATGCTGCGCTAGGATCACTTTTAGAGCGTGATTGAGACGTTTCATTTCTTCGTCACTACCTTTTAGGTCGGGATGATAGATTTTACAAAGCTGCTTGTAACGTTGCTTTATTTTCACGACATCAGGAATGTTATCTTGGCTAAAGCCAAACATCGCGCAGGCAAGTGCGAGTGGTGAATTTGCTGAGCTTTCAACGCCTCTGGTTTGATTGGTATTATTTTGCTGCTTTTTGAGCTCTGAATATAACAGTTCAATTTGCTGTCTTTGCTTTTTCAAAGCCGCATCTTGCTTATTGAGTTGAGTTTTGAGCTTGTGGTTTTCCGCACTACTTAATTCGAGTAGGGATGCACGGCTCGCATTGGAATCGTGTTGCTTTCTCTGTTTGCCCCGATGGCGTAACCAGCCCAATGATCCGGCACTCAGTACCAGCCCTAGACCCGCAAGGGCCCAAGTATTACTGTCGAGAGTGTCAGTTACCCAGTCACTTTGTTTGCTAGGAGTACTTTCAGCATCAAGCTGTTGCAATTTCGCTATTTGCTTTGCTCGACGCTGATTAAACTCCTGCTCAAGAAGTTGTGCGTAGGCTTGTTCTGCATCAGGGTTTGTTTCCGCCGCTATTTGGTACCAAAGTTTGGCTTGCAGATGCGTATCGACGACTTCGGCGCGTTTTTCATAAAGCTGTCCAAGCTCAAATTGCGCCTTATCATCGCCAGCAATGGCTAATTTAGTCAGCCAATAGATAGCGTTGTTTAAATCGGGTTCAATCAGACCACCTGTTAGGTATTGCTCAACTAAGTCATATTGGGCGAGTTTGTAGTCGTTGAGCGCCGCTTGTTCTAACCAGTAAAACGCCTCTTGCTGAGACTGTTTGACACCATCGCCAGACAAAAATGCTTGAGAAACTTGATATTGAGCGCGTGGGTTATTTAATTTAGCTTGCGATAGTTGTTCTGCAAATGTGGCTTGATTGGCGTTTGCGTAACTGAATGATGAAAAACAAAAAATAAGCGTGGTGATTAATCTCATCATCCGTAATGCCTAACGAGTAAAAAGTGAAGGGCTAAGTATACCGAATTAATAATGAAATTACTTGACTATGAAATGAGATAAGAGGGTAAAACAAGGAGGCTGCAGCCTCCTTGTTGATATTAGCGATCGAAAGACGTTGATTATTTCAGCGGTAGGATCTGAATCTCAACGCGGCGGTTACATGCACGACCCGCAGTCGTGTCGTTTGAACATAGTGGGAAACGCTCACCGTAGCCACGAGAAATCGCGCGACCTGGAGCAACACCTTGTTGTACTAGGTAGTTACGAACGGCTTCTGCACGGCGCTCTGATAGTGTTTGGTTCATTGACTCGTTACCCGTGCTATCAGTGTGACCTTCAATCACTAGGCTAGTATCTGGGTATTCAACCAGAATACGCGCAACGCCACTTAGGGTGCGGTGAATGGTTGGATCTAGTTGGTAAGAGCTAGATTGGAAACCAATGCCATTCTCTAGGCGTAGTAGTAGTTGGTTTTCACCCACACGCTCAACTTGTACACCAGAATCCAGCAGTTGTTTACGCAGTGCTGCTTCTTGTTGGTCAAAGTAGTAACCCGCGCCACCACCGATAGCTGCGCCGCCTGCCGCACCAATCAGTGCGTTTTTACGACGTTCTTTTGCGTTATCACCAGTTGCTAGACCAACAGCAACACCTGCGATAGCACCGATTAGAGCGCCTTTAGTTGTTGAGTTTGTTTCTGATTCGCCAGTGGTTGCGTTTTGACGTTGAGTTGCCTGACAGCCAGTTAGAGCTACTGTAAGAGCAAGCGCTAGAGTAAGTTTTTTCACAGAAAATCTCTCCATGTGAAAGTGTTTAATATTTCAAGTCCCTTAAACTTTAATCCTGCTCACTAAGTGGCTAAGAAGATGAAAGTTTAAACTCTTGGTTATACATACAGAAAATTGATGGGTGCCAATAAACCCCATGGCATACCTTATGTCAAACTCGTATCACTATAATTGACACAAGATTAACAAGTACTGAATGAAGCGTTCATTTACACAGCAAAAATCAACAACTAGCAGACATAAGCAGTCTGCTATTTGTGAGGAATTGGAGAATTAGCGCAGTAGTTTTGGTGCTTGAGCACCATCAATTGGGCGACTAACTGATAGGGTACGACCCTTCTTTAAACCGACTTCATAGTCGTCGGTTAAATTTTTCATCGCTTCGCGAAGTTGCTGTTTGAAGGTTTCACGGTCGATATTTTTAAACTCTTTATCGATGTAATCTTCAATTTTATTGGCTGACTCTTCATCTGGCGAAATAATCGGCAGCTTTTCTAATGCGCCTTCGACCCAACCAGAAACGAATGAATTGACTCGGCGGTTAACTTCCATTGAAGAAGTACCAGAGCCTGCAAAACTATTGCGGAATTTGCCAGTATGTTCATTCAGTTCACGGTAGACGATATCAAAAGCAAAAGCGGCAAAGATAGCGCGGTCGGCTTCACCAATAAACTCTACGCGCTTAAGACCTTTATGGTTAAGCAACACGGCTTCGACACCAAAGCGCGTGTTAATACCACGGATAATGCGTAGTAGGGTAGAGCTGATGTTAGATGGTAGAAGGTGAGTCGATTGGGTTTTGCCCATCTTGATAAACTCAATATCATCCTTATCCAAGCCGTATTTGAGCATAAGGCGATGCGCCATTTTAATCGCATTCGCAGCTTCATTGACGTTGGCTGAGTTACCAAGTTCGAGACACTTAGCAATCTTTTTAAGGGCTTTTTGTTTATCCATTGACAGCGACAAAACTCATTAAAATTAACAAAGTCGGCTATTTTAGCGTGTTATGGACATCGGTCGCAACTTTATACTCCCAATTGCAGCAGAAATTCATTTTTTAGGGTGGGTAAGGGAGATAAATTGAGGCTCCCAAAAGTTAGGAGCCTTCATGATTGAGCGTGGTTAGAGGTTATAAACCCAGTTCACTAAGTAAGTCGTCGGCTTCTGAGTTACCGCCTTGTGATTTTTTCTCTTTCTCTAACATTTCTTGGCGCGTTTTTTCAAGAATGTCATCTGGGCTTTCGTCTTCTGCTACTTCAAACTCTTCCAATTGGATAAATTCGGTTTTATCCATCGCCAGTTCAAGGTAGAAGATGTTGTGGTTTTCAGTCGAGAAAGTCACGCGACGTGCTTGCGGGCGATCTAGGTTAGTGTCAACCGACAAAATGACCTGCTTGTTAAGCGACAACATTTTTGGTTGGTTTTGGGTAATGTGGGTTTGCAGTTCTTTACGGATCTTGTTGGTAAAATCACCAACAAGTTGGTTCATGAGTTCGCCCAGCACGTCACCCACTTCGTCAGAAGTATGAGTTATTGCCAATTCTTCTGGTGGGATGCCCATGTGTTGCATGTATTTGGTATAGAGCTCCAGCGCAGCTTTGGCTGTGAAGTTAATCACCACTAAACCCGAAAAGCCGCCATCAAATAGTACAAAGCAACCAAAATCAGGCTTTAAACTGGTTTTGTTGATCTTCTGCACCATAGCTGAGTATGAAACATTAGAGTCGGTTGCTGAGCTAAGTACGCCTGATACGGACTGACACAGTTTAAGAAGAATATCTTCTGTTGTTACTATCTTGTTCTTTTTCATTGGCTCTATTCTAACGCTGCTAAAGATTCTACTAACCGCAATAAATGGCACTCAATTTTGAGGCAGCTTTCACAAAAATGGTCGACGCGGTTAGGGCATTGTTACTTAGTTCTTAAGCGAACAAACGGTTGGTTAAGGTAAACACCATAATTTCTATTTTGGCACTGTAATTCTATTTTGATCACGCTTTTAAATGTTGTAAAGTGACGAAAATCAAAAGAATAATACCCATCGCTTTAATTTGTTAGTGTGAGTTTGCGCTGAAAATTACATAGAAGGATTCTTTGGTAATAGCTTTTGGGCTGTTCAACAGAACCCTTAACGGTAGTGTAAATGGTATGCAACGCACACGGATGATTGATCGATGGCTAAAGTAACCCAAAGCTGATTGGATCAGTGCCGTAGGGGCAGGACGCAATGTTACCAAGACTTCACTCTCATCAAGATATCGATCACGTAGTACTCAGTTTCTTAGACGAACTGAAAAAAGCGGGTTTTACTGGCGATATCGAAACTCAATACTCAAGCCGACTGGCTGTTGCAACAGACAACAGTGTTTATCAACAACTACCACAAGCGGTCGTGCATCCGCGCGATACTCATGATGTATCGCTGATCGGTAAAATAGCGGTTAAACCAATTTACGAACGAGTGAAGTTTTCACCACGTGGCGGCGGCACTGGTACTAATGGTCAGTCGCTGACGCAAGGTGTGGTTGTTGACCTTTCTCGTCATATGAACCAAGTGCTTGAGATTAATGAGCAAGAAGGGTGGGTTCGCGTCCAAACTGGCGTGGTCAAAGACCAACTCAATGATGCGGTGCGTCCGTATGGCTATTTCTTTTCTCCCGATCTTTCTACCAGTAACCGCGCGACTTTGGGCGGCATGATTAATACTGACGCTTCAGGACAAGGTTCATTGAAGTACGGCAAGACTTCCGATCATGTTTTGTCTCTTCAAGCGGTGTTTGCCGATGGTTCAGTATTAGAGTCGGATCTTTCTCATGGTACGCCTGATGAAGGTACTTACGCAGCGACGGCATTGCAGGTTACCGAGCAGGTTTGTCGTGATAAGCGCCAACAAATTACCGATAAATTCCCTCCGCTAAACCGCTTTTTGACGGGTTACGATCTTAAAAATGCCATTAATGAACAAGACAATAGCTTTCACTTAACTCGAGTGCTGTGTGGCGCGGAAGGCTCATTGGCGTTTATCACTGAAGCAAAGCTTAACCTGACTAAAATCCCTAAAGCGCGTACCCTCGTTAATGTTAAGTACAACAGTTTTGACTCGGCATTGCGTAATGCTCCCTTTATGGTCGAAGCCAACGCATTGTCAGTGGAAACCGTCGATTCAAAGGTTCTTAATCTTGCCAAAGAAGACATAGTTTGGCACACCGTGAGTGACCTGCTGACAGATGTTCCGGGCAAAGAGATGCTGGGAATCAACATGGTTGAGTTTGCTGGGCAAGATGTTCAAGAAGTCGAGCAACAAGTCACGATGCTGACTGCTCGATTGGAGCAAATGCTTGAAGCAGAAGAAGCGGGCATTATTGGCTACCAAGTATGCAGTGATGTTGCCAGCATTGGAAAAATCTACAACATGCGTAAAAAAGCAGTCGGGTTACTAGGTGCTGCAAAAGGTCGCGCTAAGCCTGTCGCGTTCGCTGAAGATACCTGCGTACCACCAGAGAACCTAGCTGACTTTATTGTTGAGTTTCGTCAGTTGTTAGATGCCAAGCAATTGCAATACGGTATGTTTGGTCACGTTGATGCGGGTGTGTTGCATGTGCGACCAACACTGGATCTTTGCGATCCTCATCAAGAGCGCATGATGCATGAGATCTCTGATGAGGTGGTCAAGCTGGTGGCTAAATATGGTGGTCTGATGTGGGGTGAACACGGTAAAGGCTTCCGCTCTGAATATGGTCCAGAATTTTTTGGTGAAGAGCTCTTTACCGAGCTTCGCCGTGTGAAATCGGCGTTCGACCCGCATAACAAAATGAATCCAGGTAAGATTTGTACACCACTGGAGAGCGGTGACGAACTGGTTAAAGTTACTGATACCAAACGCGGCTTCTATGATCGCCAGATTAACGTTGAAGTGCGTGATAGCTTTAAGCAAGCGATGGAATGTAACGGTAATGGCTTATGTTTTAACTACGATACAGCCTCGCCAATGTGTCCTTCAATGAAGGTCACCGCAGATCGTCGTCATTCACCAAAAGGACGTGCGGGATTAGTCAGAGAGTGGCTGCGTCAATTAACCGAGCAAGGGATCGACATTCTCGATTTGGAGCAGCAAGCTCTTAAAACGGCGTCGGTCAAAACAATGCTCGACCGTGTGCGCAATAGCTTTAACAAGCGTCACCATTACGATTTCTCTCATGAAGTGTATGAAGCGATGAATGGCTGTTTAGCGTGTAAAGCGTGTGCGAGCCAATGTCCTATTAAAGTCGACGTACCAAGTTTTAGGTCGCGCTTTTTGAATATCTACTACAGTCGTTATCAGCGTCCAGCTAAAGATTATTTAGTCGCTAACATTGAAACTATGTTGCCAATGATGGCGAAAGCGCCAACGTTAGTGAATGGGGTATTAAAGCAAAAATGGGTGCAAAGTTTGACCGCATCAACGGTGGGTTACGTTGATGCTCCGTTGTTGTCGGTACCGACACTAGACAAACGAGTGAAGCAGCTTAAGCCGTTTGATATGCAGGCTTTAGCCGCGATGTCGAGCGAAGAGAAAGCAAATCATGTGCTGATTGTGCAAGACCCATTTACGTCGTACTACGATGCTGAGGTTGTAGATGATTTCGTTAAACTGATTATCAAGCTCGGTAAAACCCCAGTGTTACTGCCATTTAAACCGAATGGCAAAGCGCAGCATATTAAAGGCTTCTTGGCGCAGTTCGCTAAAAACGCCAAGAGTACCGCAATGTTCCTTGAGCAAGTCGCTGATCTCACCATTCCTATGGTGGGGGTCGATCCTGCGCTAGTTCTCTGTTATCGAGATGAATACACGGAAATTCTTGGTGATAAGCGCGGTGAATTTGATGTCTTGACGGTGCATGAGTGGTTGCTACCAAGACTTAACGAGTTTGAGTCAAGTGAAGCAAAAGGTGAGTCATGGCATCTACTGGCACACTGTACCGAAAAAACCAAGCTACCGAATGCTGAAAAAGAGTGGGGCGCGATCTTTACTCATTTTGGCGCTAAGCTAAATACCGTGCCTGTTGGCTGTTGTGGTATGGCAGGGACCTTTGGTCATGAGGTCGACAAACTTGAGATGTCGAAAGATATTTATGGCTTGAGTTGGAAACCTCGCTTAGAAGAATTGCCTGCTGAGCGCTGTTTGGTAACGGGCTATTCATGCCGCAGTCAGGTGAAGCGTTTTGAGCATGTGAAAACTAAGCATCCACTGCAAGCATTACTAGAGATTATTTAATGGAAGTATTGGAAAGGAAAATTCCACCAGTCGCACTATTTATCATTTTTATCGTGGTAATGGTGCGATTTGACGGTGCTTTGGAGAGTTTCGCGGCTGTGTTGCCGTTTCCTTGGACGGTATTAGCTTGTTCTGTGCTTGTTTCGGGGTTCATTGGTCTTGCTGGCGTTAATGAATTTCGCAAAGCAAAGACCACGGTCAACCCGGTAAAGGTCGATAGTGCCAGCTCGGTGGTTGATACTGGTATCTTTGCTTATAGCCGCAACCCAATGTACCTAGCACTTCTGATTTTATTATTTGGTATCGGTTATTGGCAGCAAAACATGGTGTGTTTGCTGCTTCCAATAGGCTTCGTGTTCTATATGAACCGTTTTCAAATTTTGCCAGAAGAGCGGGCTTTGGAGAAACTATTTGGCGAGCAATACCTAGCATACAAACAGCGTGTGCGTCGCTGGCTATAAATAGTGCAAACCAAGTGACTAGGCGACCGCAACGGGATGACGCAAAGTGCGAGCAGTCAGGCTTGTATTACTGCTCTTTGATTGAGTGCGAAACTCTTGCGGCGTCATAGCAAATTTCTTCTTAAAACTGGTGCAAAAGTAAGGAGCGCTATTAAATCCACTGAGTTCACCAACCTTGAAAATAGTGTGGTTAGTAAAGGTCAGTTGATTAAGTGCAATTCCCAGGCGAACATCGGTCAAAATAGTGGAGAAGGAGTTACCTTCTCTGGCTAAGTTTCTTCTTAGCGTCGAACTACTGGTAAATAGGCGCTTAGCCGCGTAAGCGAGCGTCCAGTTTTCGCGTGGTGCATCCATAATTAACTTAGCTAACCGTTCTGAAGTGGTTAGATGTTGAGGCTGTTGAAACAAGACACTAATGTCATGACCATAGATGTGTAGTGTCAGCAACAGACTGAAGACATGATGCTTTAGTGCTAACACCTTAGTCTGTAGATCAAATGGCGTCGTTTGAATTGCACTAGTGAGTAGAAAGATCTCACGTATCTCATCATTTTCGCTTACAACTAATGTCTGTTTTTTCTTTCTGCTCAGCAGCGAACCATCAACCTTGAGTAGTTTGGTCTTTAGCTTTTCTTTGTCTTTGACATTGAGAGAAATTAACTCCAATTGCCCTTTGTGCTCTTGCTTGGAGATATGACATTGTACGGTTGCATTTTGCGGAATGAAAATTAGCGTATCTTTAAGGTTATTAACCTCTAATCCGTTGATTGTTATCGTCCCTGCCGCATCACAGATTCGGGCAATATAGGCTCTTTTACTGTGAAACTGTTCCAAGTTGATAATGTCGAAATTGAGTTTGTGAAAAATCATGCCTACTGCGCAATGCGTCCTGTTAAGCACCCGCGACATCTATTGCTTGGTTAACGACTCCGATGCCCAGCGCGCTATGAAGAATTTTTATCAGATTATTTTGTGATCAAGATAACAAACAGAGTGGGAAGTGTCATTGCGATTTCTGCGCGTAATATTCTCAAATTAGCTCAAAACGAAAACGGATTGCTCTCAAGCGGTGGGAATTGAAAGTCGCAAAGAATCCCGCATAAAGCGGTGATTCTGCCGATTATGAGCTCGTTGAGTCGGTTGAACGAAAACTAGAATACTTTGAGCATTGATTGGATTGAGCCGATGGGCACATAGCAATACTATGCACGGCGAAACAGTTAGAGCGTTAACGCTTGACCTTTTTCTTAGATTGTCTTCCTAACACATTAAGCACAAAGTGTACCCAAGCACCGTGAGGTTACATGGGTATAAAACAATAAGTTCCTCGGGCGACTCCTGCCTGACTATTAGCCCACTTACTTCGGTAGTGGGCTATTTTTTTAAACTCAACTATTGTCCGCGACCATTAAACATGACGACCAAAGTTTGCGCGATGATATTCATGTCCATAACAAGCCATGACTTGGTAGAGCGAAGCGATAATGCATAACAGTGATCGAACCCAACCTTCTTACGCACATCGTCGATACAGGTATCGTAACCTTGATTAACTTGTGCTAAGCCTGTAATGCCAGGCATTACGCCGTAAGTTCTATCGGCAAAATAAGGGATTTCGTGTTCAAGCTTATTATAAAAAGAAGGTCGTTCAGGTCTTGGACCAATCAAAGACATCTCTCCTCTGATCACGTTGAACAATTGCGGCAGTTCGTCCAAACGTGTTTTTCTGAGAAATCGACCCACTGGAGTGATACGTGGGTCGTCTTTGGTCGCCCAGACGGCACCAGAACGGCTCTCGGCATCTTGGTACATAGTGCGAAACTTGATAATGTTAAAAAATTCCATGTGTTGCGGGGTTGATTTACCAACGCGCTGTTGTTGATAAAAAACTGGACCTTTAGACGTTGCTTTAATCGCGATGGCAATAATTGGCAAAATTGGCATAAATAACAGCAGAGCAAAGCAAGCACCAAACAAATCAAACAGACGCTTCGCGAACCAGATAGGGTAGTTGGCAATGATATGTGGCATGGTTGATTTCCTTATACACGTTCCCAGCGACCAGTTTCGCGACCCAGTATGTAGCGTAAGCCTCCATACAAATTGGCGAAATGCCCTGCAGTAAAGTAACTGATTAATTTAATAATTCGATGATTAAAGATGGTTGGTAGTAACAGACCGAGTGCAGCAATCGAATAGAAAGCGATTTGCACCCCGAGCGCAGTGAGAAACAACGTATGATAGCTAAGGGCGATAGACGTAGCGAGGCAGATAATTAGCAAGTACGGAGTAAGTAGGCGAAGCGTTTTTCCTGAGCCAAAGGTAAAGGCGACCGCTTTATAGCGAGGTCGTAGAAGCTCAGCCAACATTAACAGTTGCTGCATGTTACCGGCGGATATGCGGAGTCGACGTTTAAAGTCTTTGCCCAAGCTAGCGTTCTCTAGTTCAACCGCAACGACATTGGGTTCATATATTGCTTGGTATCCATTGCGCACAATTTCCATTGGTATAACAAAATCGTCATTGATCGTGTCGAGCGCTAGTGGTGTGAATAGCTCTGTACGAAAGAAATAGAGTGCACCGTGTGCGCCGATATTAGCGCCTAGATTGGCTTCACCTTGCTGAAGCATCGATTGATACTGCCAATACTTCATTTCTCCGGTGTTTTGGCTGTCGAGAAGTTGATAACGGCTGTTCACCACGCCTACATTGTTTCGCTGAAAGTGCTGGGCAGCAAGCAAAAGGGCATCAAACGAGACGAGTGCAGAAACATCACTCATTGCAGTAATATCACTATTAATGTCTTGCATGACTTGATTAACAACCGCAACTTTCCCTCTGTTTTGCTCAAATTGGATAATCTCAAAATGAGTTTCGCTACAAATCGCTTCTTGAATCGTCGCTTCTGCGATTTCTACGGTGCTATCGGTACAGCCATCACAGGCAATGACAACTTTTAATTTATCTTTTGGGTAATCCAAGCTAGATAGGTTACGTATTTTTTGTGCTATCCATTCTTGCTCATTGTAAGCTGGGATTAACATGGTTATAGATGGCAGAGAACGATCGGCTTTGGTCACGCGATAAAGGCGCTTGAAGGATGCTTTCTTCTCTAATGGTGTTTTCTTCGCGACTAATTTAAGCAGCAAAGGGTAGCCAATATGGTGATAGACAATTAAAAAACCGGAAACAGAAAAAAGAAGTATTAGAGCTAATTCCATCATACTAACGCGCCTCCACTGCAAGGATTCTATATTTCTCGATCATTTGAGTGAGATCGTTATTGTTAACAACGAAATCTCGAGGAGTTTGAGCTTGGCTATTTGATAACGCTGTATTGAGCGCATCAGCGAGAACGAGCGGATTTTCAGCCATGACAATCTTTCCGCTTGTAGGGCACAAGGTTTCTCTCACACCACCAACATTGGTAGCCACAACGGGAACGCCCGACGCCTGAGCTTCTAGTGTGGATAGCGGGAACCCTTCGTTGCGCGACGGTAAACAAAACAGGTCAAGGGATTGGTAGAAGCGCGGCATGTCCTCAACCAAACCTAACCAGGTTATTCGATCTTCGATGCCAAGGGTTGTTGCTAACTCTTGCAGGTTCTCGCGCTGACTGCCTTCACCTGCAAGCGCTAAATGAACGTTGTTATTCAGCATTGATAGCGCATGCAGCAGTATGTCTTGCCCTTTGACAAACTCGAGTCTTCCAGCACAGCCGATGATCGTTTTATCTAATGGGAGTTTGAGTTTCTGCCTTGCTAGAGCTTGGCTGCCCGGTTTGAAGCGTTGGCAATCAATACCATTTTTGATGACGTGAAGGTCGTTGTAATCAAACTTGTCGATCAATTGTGTTGCGACAAAGTCTGCGTCAGCGACCAGTCGCGGCTTAACAACGGTTAACACTAAGTTTTGCAGTCGAGCACGTTTCGCATTCTCGAAATGCCAACCATCATGTTCGGTATGAATAACACATTTAATCCCAGCTAATCGGGCTGCGCAGCCAGCGTAGAGTAATGGTCCTATATGATGTGTGTGTACCGTATCAGGTTTTAAAACGGTAAATAACTTGCGCAGCTGATGAATGACAGAGGGTGAAATACCTTCAGATTTGTTGAGAAAAAGGATTTGATGGCTAAATTGGGCAAGCTTGCTCCAGGCTTTAATCGAAGTGGAACGGTTACCCTCTAAACTGACGACTAAACTTTTATCATTAGCATTTGATTGTCGCAACATCTCTAAAACCATAGACTCGATGCCGCCTGGTTTAAGGTGCTGTACAACATGGATTGTTAATACTTTTTCGTTTCGCCCTTGGCTCGCAACGCGAGCTGTTAACGTTGAGTGCTGACGGTTATTTATATTAGTAGGCTGCATACACATTCTCCGTTTTTATATTGTGATTGCATTAAGCGTGCCTGTTTTTATTCTCAATAATTACAATGGTTTATTTGTTTTGGTTGGAAGTTGAGTGTCTGTTTTTTATTTTGAGAATCGGTTTGAGATTCGAGGAATAGTAGACAGTACTGGCTGATGAGTGAGCTCAGTAATGCGTTGGGCGGTGCGAATGGATGAGTTGCTTAACTCAAAGATGATTGCCAGCCCAGAACCGAGCCCGATGCCACCGATTAGACCAGCAAGAATAAAAATAACAGCAGGTAGGTTACTCGGCGTACTGGGTGTGTAAGGAAGGTCGATTATCTTCACACGCTTGTTTTGTTCAAATACGCCAAGAGAGCCAGTAAGTTGCGCCATTTCGTAGCGCTGTAATAACTCATCGTATTGCTGGCGCTTGATCACTGCATCACGTTCTAAACGGCGCATTGTTTTCGCGGTGTTCCCAAAGCTTTTCGCCTCTTGCTCGATCGAGCTGATCATGTTGCGTAAGCTTTTGGTTTCTTCCGTTAACGATTCATAGCGACTTCTGACCAATTGCAGGCTGTGTAACTGCGTAACAAGTAGAGGTTGAATGGTATCGAGATCGGAGAAAGTACTATTGCTGGCAATATCCCACAGCTTATCGCTGCCGAGGTTGGGTTGTTCCACCTCTAGTAGAAGGGTGCGTTCATTTTCGAGTCGGCTCAACTCACGTTTCTTCGCTTGAACCGAACTGTGATTGTCGGTGTATTTAGCTTGCAGCAGAGTGAGTTGGCTGCGGATATCGATGATTTTTTCTTCTATTTTACCGATAACTGGGTTGGTTTTAGAAAGCTGCTGATCAAGCGAGCCAAGACTCTTTTCAACACCGGCAAGCTCAGCTTCTTTTTCTGCTAACGTCTGTTTAAGCCTTGCCAATTGAGCAAGACTTTGGCTTTGCATTTCTGGTGTCACTGCTAAGTGCTGATTACGGAAATCTGCCAACGCATTTTCGGCTTGCTCAAGTTCCTTTTCTCTTTTTTCGATATGGATATTGAGGAACTCGCTTGAGTCGCGAATCGAAGATCTTTCAGGCGCAAGCAGTTGCTCGATAAAGTGATGGCTGATCGAGGTAAGGAGAGACTCAAGCCCATCCGCTTTTGGTGCGCGCAATTCTATTTTGAGGAAATCTTTGCCTTGCTGACTCACGGTTAGGTTTTGTGATAACTGACGAATCACACTTTCTTGCTCTTTTCCCGACATATCATCGTTTACTAAGCCTTGCTCTTTGGCAACGGAGTGAAGAATATGGCGACTTTTTAGTAACGTAGTCAGGTCGTTGAGTCGCTCTTTGAGCATGGTTGAAACAGCAATGTCTTCAAGAAACGGGTTCATTTTCGCTGTTTCTTGAACCAGCATACTGGTATGTGATACGTAAACGGTTGGGGCTAATTTTGCTACGCCCATACCGACAAAAGGAAAAATAAGCGCAGGCAGGGCGATAACGTAACGTTGTCGCCACGCTGCATTAAGCAGTTGAATTATGCGAAACGGTAAACCACTCATATCAGCTCCATGATTTTACGCACCCACTCACTTCGACTTTGCCAGCTTTCACCATTGACGATTCCTGACGGTAAGCGCTGCTTTGTCGTCGGTAAGTTAAGAGCAGAACACATCTGTTGCACATCGTTGACGATATTGATGTAGCGACTATAAGGAGCTAATGCTGGGAAAGGGGTGGCGATCACAGGTGAGCCCGCCGCTAAATATTCTCGTAATTTGAGCGGATTGCACGCTTCAATTTGACGATTGTGCTTAAAGGGCAACAAGCTAGCTTGCCAGTGTTGACTATAACTAGCGAGTGAGTGATGGGGCTTAGGACCCAAGTAAAAGACATTATTTAAGTTGGGAAGAGGATTATGTTGAAGTTCGTTTGGACCGATGAATACAAAATCCCAGTCTGGCATCTCAAGTGCAACTTGTGTGATCAATGGGTAGTCGAGCCAATTAGACAAACTGCCGTAAAAACCCGCGATAGGTTTGCCTCGGTTTGGGAGATCTTTGGCTCTCTCTGTAGGTGTCGAAAACAACTCGACGTCGACACCATGTGGTAACAACATCGTTTTGCAGCGGGGGAACATTTCTGCGATCTTCTCACTGGCGGCAAAGACAACATTCGCTTTATCGACGAGTTTTGCTTCATGCTCTCTTACAGTGTCATGATCAACGCCTGCAAGCGCAGAAAAATCATCGCCACAGTAGTAAACGATACCGGATTCATCTAGATGTCCGCAGAGATCGGCAGCAGTCGGCAGTGAACTCCATAAAATAGGCGAAGAAATTTTGTGCTTGCGCAAAATAGGTGTTAACTGCTTTAGCATCATCGAGCGTGCAAGTTTACGGCTTAATATGCTGCTAGGCGCGGGAATGGTGCGTAAATTGACCACTTCTATTTGATTGGCAGCTGTCGAGTCCGCAAGGGTTACATTTGGTTTATTGAGACGATTTTGATTACTCGCAAACAGTTTTGTCATTGCCCGAGCGCAGTCATGTCGAGTCAATCGAGGTTGGCGTAAACCAATGGAGTTAACCCAAATGATTTTGCCCATATCAGGAAGATGTTTGATTAGGTGTTGAGTGCTTGATGGTAAACCACCAAAGTCTTCGCCAAATACAATCATATCACGCATGATGGCTCTCCTTTAGATGACGCACTACGCGTGCGGGATTACCAACGGCGACAACAAAGTCAGGTAAATCATGAGTGACGACACTGCCGGTACCAACGATGGTTCCTTGACCAATGGTAACATTGGGACAAACGGTCACGTTGGTGCCGAGCCAAGCGTCACGTTTGATAATGATATCTCCGACATCAACGTCCGCGTCAGGCGCACCAGTTGCTCTCGCCTTTGCATCAGTAGCGTGTCCTGAATAACCAAATAGGAACACACCACCAGCAAGTCTTACATTGTCTTCTAAGACAATTCGTTTTCCGACGGCTATTGTGTTCTGCCAGCCCACATCAACGTTGTTACCAATTTCAAGCGAAGGATTCTCCGTTTGAGAACGCCCAGAAAAGGTCGTGTGTCCTGAGATACGGCAGTTGTCTCCGACTGAGATAGAAAGTGGTCCCGATACATAAGGTACCCCTCCAAACAGATATAAGTTTTTACCACACTGATCGAGGCGACCTTTAAATGCTGGTGTTTGGATGAGTAAACGTAACGATGTGTGCCACGCACCTGCCAACACCGAATGTAGATAGCGGATTGCGACGTTGTAGACTTGGGGGGTCGGTAATCCCTGAGCTCGAATCCGCTTTAACCAAAAGAAGAGATGGCGAAAACGAGGATTAGGGTGGTTTTGTAACCAAATTTTGAAGGTAGCAACTGACATAACAGACCTCTATATTTTATTTCGCTATTTTGGTCTTTTCATTTTGTATGCCAGAAATAAAATAATTGTTAATCAATGACTTATGTTTATTGTTGTCGCTTGGGAATATTAGGTCTTATTTTGAGAATCATTTTGCACGATGTGGTTACAGGCGACAGTTAGTGCGGCGAGGATGTATATTGGCCAATTAAAGCCTTGAGTCAGGAAAGTACCAGAAACAATGGTACCAACGGTACCGGAAAAGACGGCGTAGGTTGTTGCGTGGATATATGGGGAGAAATTTTGTGGATTGGCGTCGATAGTTCGAATGCTTTGACGGCAGGTTTTCAATATGCAAACAATTAAGCCAATAAAGATAATTAAGCCGAGAAAGCCAGTTTCCGCTAACACGCCAAACCAAGTACTGTGGACCGCGTGGTTAAGCCCATCCCAATGCGGGCTGTAGTAGAAATAGTTGACGTAGAAATTATCGATACCTACGCCTGTGATAGGGCGCTCTAACGCCATTTTAAATGCCGCTTCCCAAGCGTACAAACGTCCCATCGCTGAAGCATCAAGCCCTTCTTCAGCTGCGCCACCAGATTGGCGATCTGAAATGCCGGCGACTGCAAATAATGCCAAGCCTGCAACGACACCGATGGTAATGAGCAACGTTTTGGATTTGATGTGTTTAAGCCCTAACATACCTAGCACTGCCACGCATCCAAGTAATCCACCTCGGCTCTGAGTTGCGATCACCGCAAAGAGCGCGGTTAGTGAGCATATCAATCCGATTACTCGCATTATCCCTAACGATTTGGTCATCATTAAACTGAGCGAGAAGGCAAGAGGGAACATTAATACTAAAGATAGGTCATTTGGGTCACCCAGCATTGAGCCGAGATCGCGACCTATTGTTACCCGTGTTCCTTCGACAAGACCAATGCCATTAACTGAGTTGCTGATAGCGACAAAAGCAACCAATAAACCTGCCAGCACAATCAAGATTGAAATACGTTTGATGCTTTGAGCACTGTTTACCAGCCAAGTGATGGCGAGGCACATGATCATAATTTTCCAATAGATATTTTTGAAGTACTCGATAGCGATCCCACGGTTTGCGGCAAAGACAATTCCGATAATAACCAGAATCCAAAACGCGCTCATCCACGAGAGGACCGGGTGCCAAAAAGGTTTAAGCTCTCGAGTAATCAACACATGCCACATGAGAGCGGCGAGCGAACCCATTGAAAGAAGCAAAGGGATCCTTAGGTTATAAAGTGCAGGCAGTGCTTCATGAATGCGGAAAAAAGAAAAAATCACAAATAGGCTAACTAACCAGAAAGTCTGGTTGATGACAAACAGTCCCCCTAGTGGTACAAGACACAATACGATAAGCATCTTAGGGTCTGGTACAAGAAACCAGCCTAATGTCAGTAAACCGCATAAGGTTAAGACGAGAAACAAATGAGAAGTCGGGGTAGCGTGCCTCATACGCGAATTCTCCGAAGTACTTTGCGTAGGTCTTGCACAGGTAGATGCAGTAAGCCGTGGAAGTGTGCGATCAAAAGCAACGCAACAGACTCAATCAGTAACAGAGTCATGCTTGGGATAAGTTCGTTGGTTAGCCAATTACTGGCTAACAGCGCGATGGTGAGTAGGATGAAAGTAACCAGCTTGCTAGTCTGATAGGGCAGCGGGTTTGAGCGTTGACTGGCAATCGCAATGATGAAGCAGCGAATTAACTGCGCAATGGCAACACCCAAACAGACGATCCACAAGGTGTGTTGGCTGAACAACGCATTAACTGCCCAAATAATCATAAGAGCACTAATCGTCACTATCAGGTTAATCAAAAACAGTGCTTGAGTCTGTTTTGATTTAAGCAACCCGATATTGGTTATTTCCGCAATTTCTTTAAACAGCATTGCCATCACGGCAAGCGCAACTAGGTTAGCTGCCATTTGATATTGATTTGGCAAGAACAGCTCAATAAATAATTTACCACCCCAAGTGACCAGCACTGCCAAGACACACGCATAGACAATACCGTATTGGCTGATTCTACTGGTGGTTATCGCGTCTTTGTCTTGCCAATAAGCGAATCGTTTTGGCATCCACCACATATGGAAGGGTTGCAGCAGTATGCCGACCGCTAAGGCGAACTTAAGGGCTATGGCGTATTGTGCGAGAAACTCTAAGTTATTCGCTTGCATTAATAACCAACGTTCACCCCCATTGAGCCCAAAAGCGACTAATGCAGAAAACATAATAGGCGTACAGTATTTTAGATATCGCCCAAGGGTTTTGCCGTTAAGTAATTTCAAGTCAAAGCGGTTGTGATAGTGAAGGATAGCCAATTGGACGAACGCACAGAACGCGCCAACCATAAGTACCGCAGTAACAGATGGGACTAGATAAACGACCATAAAAATCAAGCTGACTTGTAGGCAGGTACAAAAAACGCTCAGCTTGAAGAATGTCCATGCTTTGTTTTGCAAGCGCAGCCAAGCGAGGCTGATCTCAAGACTACTTTGAATCACCCACACACTTGCCATAAGAGCGATTTGAGTTTGAGAGAAATAATGCCAAGCTCCCTCAATGTGATCGGAGCTGAACAACCAAACCGGTATAACAAGAACAATCACAAGTGCTAAAGAGAAAGTCAAAGCGGTTGTGTAGAGTCGGCTTACCATCGCTTTTTGATCGTCGGCTTGCTCTAAAGTTGCCACAAAGCGATAGAGGTTTTCGTGCATTGCTAAAGAAATCAAAAGCGCAAAGAAAGTTTGGGTAACGGCGATCAGCTCAAGCTGACCAATTTGCTCAACCGAAAGAAAATAAGTCATTGCTGGTAGAGTAGTCAGCGAAGCTCCACGTAGTAAAAGGAGAGCCACACCATAAAGCAGCATATCTTGAATTGGTTGGCTTAAAGGTTTCATAACGACTACTTAGCACTGTCTTGAGCAGGCAAAGTCATTGAATCACAAGAAGCAGAAACACATTCAACAATGGCGCGATATCGCTCGCTCGCGTGATAGCGTTCAGCGACTTCACTCGCATGGTGTTGAATGGATTGCAGAGTTGGTGGTTCTCTATCTAACCGCAATAGTACTTGAGCAAGATCTGCTTCATCTCCGGTCGTATATTTTAAACAGTTCACATCATCTTCAAGCTTTTGGTCCCAATAACTACCATCGCGAGGGATTACCACACACATGCCGGCAGCGAGTGCTTCTAAGATAGACAAGCCGAACGGCTCATTCTCGCTGGTTGAAACAAAAATGCTGCATTCACTTCTTAATCGGTCAAAGTTATCGGGATCTTGATACCAAGAGGTGTTGGGTAATGCGATGGGAGCTTGCGAGATTCCGAGTTGAATCTGTTTGGGTCTGATATAGCAAATGATACTGGTTATTTTTCGATGACGCTGTGCTAGACGAATCGCAGTGACAAACCGTTCCAAACCTTTCCATCTTAATAGTGACGCTGCCCAAAGGCATTTTGGCGTACCGATTTGACTTTGGCTGGGCCATTTATGACTAGCGATACCATTGACGAACGATTGAAAGTGTTCGCTTTGTAAAATTTGATTGGCACGAGTAACACTGTCTGCTTGAGTTAGCTTTTTACTTAGGTATCGGTGCAGCGCCGTTTGTAAACTGGAGTAGGTTGAGGGCAAGTAGAAGACGACATTAGCCTGAGTTAAACACCATCCAATTGAGCGAGAGCACGCTACATTACCGTGTATGATTTGCACTAAATTGCGCTTTAGTAGTTGATTAATCAGATACAACGGCATATCCACACCTGGTCCAGATGCTGCGATAAATTTGTCTGCACGTACTCGCCCCAGCAATTGCAACATCAGTATGATGCTGAAATAGAGTTGGTTGAGCCAGAAGAAAACCCCTTGAACTTGCTCGCATAACCATGGAATGGCATAGATAGTAGCGATATCGATTTGATGTTGTTTGGCTAATTCGCTTTGTTGCCAGTAATCAGGGTTAACGGTAATTACCGTGAAACGAGCGGTTTCATTTGAACAAAGGCTTAAAGCTTCGCTGGTGGCAATTTTCGATCCGCCTTTAAAAGGAATAGGATCAAAGATGATGTTGTGTTGACGCTTCATTGTCTCCTCCTTTGTTCTTACGGTTCGCAATAGCCGTTTTTAAGGGTTTAAGACCGCTTTGTAGTGAAGGGAAAACCACATTTTCTTGCTGCAATATTTGACGATAAAGATCTTCGATTTGGTTAACATAACGCTCAACGGTGAATACAGACTGGATATGAGCATGAGCGTTTTGTGCAATGGATTGACAGTCATCGCGATGATTCTGGACGCAGCGCATCATATTTAACAAAGGACCACTACCGTGATTTGCATAGAGCAGTGCGGTCTCACCGTGATGCACAATCTCAGGAATACCGCCTTCAAATGGCGCAACAATTGGAATATTGGCAACTGCCGCTTCAGTGATGACTAGACCAAATGCCTCTTCTCTTGCGGCACTGACAAACGCATCGCAGCCTTTAAGCCAGCCTACCACATTGGTTTTCTCACCAAGAAAGTGCACATGATTATCGAGGTGCAGCTTATGACACATCTGCTCGAGATTTTCTCTTTCTTCTCCGTCACCTATAACCACAAGATGACTGTTTGGATATTCCAGAGTTAAATGGCGTAGCGCCATTAAAATTCTATCTACACCTTTGCGATGAATAAGAGAGCCCACTGTCGCATAGAGGGTAGCGTTACTGTCGATCTTTAATTGTTGTTTAACATCGACCTCTGGTTGGGCGTCTAATGCTGCTATATCGATGCCATTATGGACGATGGTAAGATTGTCTTGTGGGTAGCCATCGTGAATCAGGTTTTGCGCGACAGCGTTACTTGCTGTTATCACGAATGGAGAGAGATGAATACCTAATGTGACTCTGTCGCGGCTAATGTAGTCACTGTGCAGGTGTGTCACCATCGGGCAGGAACACATTCGAGCCGCTAAAGACATCCATTGGCAGGGGGCAGCGCTGTTAACGTGAATCAAATCAATACCAAGCTGCTGGATGAGGTTTTTCCCTTTACCTACAAGTTTGACCCAACTACTGATATCGGCTTTTGGTTTTTGCCAACCTGCGAGCAACGGAAAGTTGTCGATACGATATTCAACTTGCGCCTCTTCAAGATGAGGAATCAGCATGGTGTTGTTGGTCCAGACAACGGCTTCAAAACGCTCCTTATCCAAATGGGTAATCAAATCGAGCAAGCAGCGTTCACTGCCTCTAATCCAATCCTCTCCGTAGTGTACGAATAAAATCTTTTTTATCGAATTCATAGTCTAGCCTTCCAATCGTTTAATTATATGGACTAGGTTGCAAAGCCAGTGCCAATAAAGGAAAGTTCTTATCTCACTGAAAATATTGAAATAAATGATAATAACCAAGTTGATTGCTGAGCTTTCTCAATATGAGAATCAAATCTATACCTAAGTTGCGGCGTGTTGCTTGGGTGCACATTCAATTAAAGTAGAGCTTTAGTATTTTTGGAATGATGGCTTGTTGAGAATAATTTTGTTGAATGGTGCTTATCGCATGTTGACGGGTGATCTGCTGCTCGACTATTGGGCTTGATACCCAATCAGTGAGGAGCGGCGCAAGATCCGACTCATTTCGTGCTAAATAGCCGTTTTGTCGGTGACGAATAAGTTGTGGAAGCTCACCCACATTGGTTGCGATGACCACGATGCCTCTTGCCATCGCTTCAAGTGCAACCATTGGTAGCCCCTCGTAATGGGAACAGATAATCAATACCGATATATTGGACCAAACTGTATCCATATTGGATTGATGCCCATGAAATTGGATGTTTTTGGGGGCGTTAGCTTGCAGTTGCTGTGATAGTTCACCCGTACCGTAGAAGTGAAAGTTGCGGTTGGGGAATTGTGTCGCAAGGGTAATAAAGCGTTCAGGCGCTTTTTCTGGGCTTAGTCGTCCGACAAACGCAATCTGTTCACCATAAGCTATATCGAGCCTGTTGGTGTCGATAAAATTTTCGATGTAGTGAGAGTTAGATGGAAGCTTAGCGCCGATAGCTTTACTGACCACAATCGAATGGTTTGCGATCCACGCTGACCATCGATCTAGCCAATCATAAAGCCACATTTTTCCTTTCGGAGTCTCACCAGCATGATAGGTAGAAACGAGTTTAACGCCAGTATAGAGTTTGGTGAGTTTAGCGATTAAGTTGGCTTTATAACCATTAGTGTGGAGTGCAAGCGGCGGAGATTGGCGAATTTTTTTATTAAGCTTTGTCAACGCATCAAATGTTGAACCACCAAGATATTGGTAGGGGATAGATAAGTTTTCGAGTTTTTCACATAGTGGTGAGCGTGGAACGTATTCGGTAATTAACAGCACCTTCACCGGTTGTTGATGCTCTATAAGCCCTTGAGCCAGTTGGACGACATAGGTTTCTATGCCGCCATACTGCCGACTGTCAATCAAAAGCCAAATCTCATTCGACGTAGGATTGCTCATCTTCCGCTTCCCAAGCTTGTTTCTTGCGGTAGACCGTCGAGGGGCTGAGTTCGAGAAGTACTGCTGCGTTAATCACATTGCCATCGCAATATTCAATCGCTTGTTGGATTGCTTCACGTTCTATTTGCCACATAGGGCGAATGACGACCTCTTTGGGAGACGCTACGGTTTCATTCGCTGCGTCCGCAACTTGAGCGTGCTCTGCACTAATATGTTGCTCATCTAGGGCTACATGGTTAACGTGCTCAGATTTTGGCGGGCTTGGTATTGTTGCCGTTGGAACAGAACGCTTATGAGGCGTTTTAGTTTGAGTAAATTGCGCCGGCAAATGCTCTGCTTTGAGCTTGGTATCATCGTTGAGCACAACAATGTTGCGAATGATGTTTTGTAATTGGCGGACATTGCCAGGCCACTTATAGCGTTTAAGCAATGATTCGGCATCCTTACCGATCGTACGGAACTGCTTGCCATCCTCTTTGGCATACTCCAGTAGAAAGTGCTTTGCTAAGGTGACAATGTCGTTACCACGATCACGCAGTGGTGGCATATCGACGGGAACAACATGAACTCGGTAGTAAAGATCTTCTCTAAAGCGTCCTTCTTCGACTTCAAGTAAAGGGTCGCGGTTAGTCGCACAGATAATACGTACATCCACTTTTTGCTCTTTTGATGCGCCAAGTGGGGTAAAGGTGCCAGTTTGCAGAAAACGCAGCAGTTTTTTCTGCATCTCTAAATCCATTTCACATAGCTCATCGAGAAACAACGTTCCACCATCAGCTTGGCTGGCAGCCCCTTTACGGTCAGTGGTTGCGCCGGTAAAGGCACCTTTGACATGCCCGAAGATTTCACTTTCCATTAGATCTTTAGGAATCGCGCCACAGTTGATCGCAACGAAGGGCTTGTCATGACGACGGCTTTCCTGGTGAATAGCATTAGCACAGACCTCTTTACCAGTACCACTTTCACCGATGATAAATACGCTAGCGGAAGTAGGGGCAACCGCATCAATAATTTTATAAAGCCCCTGCATGACGATACTGCCGCCAATAAAACCTTGGAAACGTTGGCGGTCAAACTTAGATTCGATGTTTTCGACTAAGTTTTCCAGCTTGGTGCGCTGTAAGTGGAGTTGAATTGAGGTTTTTAAGCGATCAGATTTGATCGGTTTTTCGAGAAAGTCTTTCGCACCTTTTTGCAGCAGCTGCACTGCGGTGTTAACCGAGCCATGTGCTGTCGCGACGATCACTGAGGTATTAAGTTGGTTATCTACGATCCAATCAAGAATCTCCTCGCCATCCATATCAGGAAGCTTCAGGTCTAATATTACTAACTCGGGCAGATTACGCTCTATAAATGCTTTCGCCTCTTTACCTGTCTCAACATGAAAAAGATCATACGGCTCATCCTTAACATACTGTTTATACAGAATAGCCAAGGAAGTTGAATCTTCTATCAGGAGCACTTTCGGTTTCATTAGATACATCCTTGTATGACGTTGTTTATTGTTATTCGTTAGGAAAATCCGAGTTCTTTACGTACGTTTAAGGCTTGGATTGAACGATGAACAAGATCGAGCAGTTCGTTGTGAAGTGCAAAGGCGGATTCTGTTTTCTGGCTTTCACACAACGCCTCAATTTTACGGGCTAGGGTTGCCAATTCCCGATTACCCAGCGCCAGCGAAGTGCTGCCTAAAGTATGGCTTTCAAACTTGATCACTTCGATATCGCGTCTGGAGAATGCTTGGTCAAGTATCTGAGCACGGTGTTGCGTTTCTTCAATGTAGTGGTCAATCAGCATTGGCATCACTTCACTGTCAGTGTCTTCGATCATTTGCTGAATAATGGTTTCATCGACGAGTTCTTGTTCCATTATTGCCTCCTTGGCAAACGCCTGATCTTTCCTTGTTCTTAATCACTAGAATAGATCAATTTTTTCAGTTAGTTGTGTTTATTAATCGAATTTTTTGCTTTGATTATGCGATATGTGACAGCCACTCGTTATTGAGTATCTTCTGACTCCATTTATCGCGCCAATTCTTAGGTATAAAGCGCAGACGATTTAACTCTCTGACCATCTCCTCGCCAAGAGAGCATTGGTTCATGTTATTAAGCACATAACCAATTAAGTCGGCGTTACTGCGTTCGAGTAGTTGTTGAGCATTGGCTAAGTTCGCTTCTGAGGTACTACCACCAAGTACAACAAGCAGAGTGTGGTCGCAGGCAGCCGCAACGCTTTGTGCTGGGATGTTGCCCATGTTGTTTTGCAAAATCGGCGATGTATCGATGACAATTTTGTCAAATTCTTCTAGCCATTGTTCTACTTGACGATTTAGATACTGGGGGTTTCGAAAATTATTGAGCACACTTGGGTGATTGGGCAAAGTAATGCCAGTAAAGACTTGTTTACTATTTGTCGGTTGAAGCCATTGGAATGATGAATCTGAACCCAAGTAAGGAAAGCTCTCAAAGCCCGGTTTGAACAGATTTAAGTCAACCAACAACGTTGAGTAGCCTGCGAGTAGGAACCTCTCTGCTAAGGAGGCGGCGACAGTTGTTACGCCGTCACCATACTGACAAGCGGTCACGCACAGTGAGCGGGTTTGTTTAGTTTCTGCCTCGAGAAAGATTTGTTCAATCTCATTAAGTGTTGCAGGAATCATTATAATGCTCCTATTAACACGATTGTTGTGGTTAAGCGGAGAATATCTTCTAACCCTACACGAGCTTTTTCCATAAAGCTATCGCGTCTATCGGGGATATAGATAGTGTCTCCGGCACGTAGCACCGGGAGTTGGTATATATTGGCTGTCTTGCTAAATTCCGACAAATTAAAGGTGCGCGCTTGTCCTTGGCAGCAGGACATATTGACCACCGTGATCTTCTCAACGTAAGCGTTGTCGCTGGGTCCGCCAGCTTCCGCCATGATGTCTAATATGGTCATGTTGTCATTGAAAACATAGCGCCCCGGTTTGTTAATGGCACCTAAAATTCGTACCGTTGATTCTTTGCTTCTATCCAACCAAATTTTGTCTTTTTCTGGGATATAGATGGTATCGCCCATGGTCACTTTGGGTAATAAAGATTCATCACCCGTTTCAAAGTAGAGTGAGAGATTAAGTTTACTTACATGCGCATAGTCTTTATCACGGTGAGTGACGCGAATATTATGGATGTCGGCTTCTTTAGTAGGACCGTCGGCAGCTGACAGAATGTCGAGAAAGTGCATGTCATCAGTAAAACGATAGCGACCGGGGGCGTTGACTTGTCCAAATACATAGATGGAGGCATCGGAGCTTTGTCTTACCCACTGTGACTTGTTGTCGGAAGGATCTTGAGGAAGATCGTGAATTCTAATGATTGAGCCTGCGGTGATAACAGGTAAGTCGCTACTTGGTGCACCATTTAGGATAAATTCATCTAGATTGAATTTGTGCAATTTGCCGCGTCCTGTCACCACCTCAATTTTTGTTGTATCTGCACGCAAAGTAGGACCGCCAACGTGCGCCAATAAATCCATCAAATCCATTTCATCAGACCATTCGACACGACCAGGGCGGACAACTTCACCAATCACTTTCACCGCGCGGTCAGGAGAGATTTTAAGCCATGACTTCTCGTTAAAGTCGGTTTTCTCCGGTACGAAGATCGCATCACCCGGTCCAATTCTCGGTGGTTTTTGCCCTGTTAAGCCTTCGGTGTAAGCGGTTAAGTCAAATTTAACCACTTGACCATTGGCTCTAATTAAACGTATTTGGCGTGATTCTGCGTAACGAGTTGGACCGCCCGCGTTAGCGAGAATGTCCATAAACGACGCATCTTGGCTGCCTTCATAAGCCCCGGGGCTAGCCACTTCACCCATGATGTAGACCACGTTCGCACCCGCTCTAATCTCTTCCTCTTGTTTAGGAACGAAGATTGTGGTGCCTTCTGCCAAACTCGGCAGTAAGTTTTCGTCACCGGAATCTAAATAGCGTTTTAAATTAAAAAGTTCAGGGTTGTTATTACTGATTACTCGGATTTGTTCGACTGAGGCAAAGCGTGTAACACCGCCTGCTCGCATTAAAATATCAACAAGGTTGGCATCCGGTTTGTAAGAAAAAGATCCGGGGGAGTTTACTTCGCCAAACACTTTGATCGCCGTACGTTGGTCCGCACTGTCGCCGGCGTTAGCTTGTTTAGCGGCATCGAATTGTTGTTCAATGTTACCAACCAGAGGGGAGGCAGGAACAAAAATGCTATCTAGTGAACGCAATTCGGGTAACAGAGATTCGTCACCACTATCAAGGAACGCTTTGTAGTTAAACGGTATTTTTTCACTGCCACGCTTAACCATCATATTGTTTAACTGGGCGCCGGCGCGCAGACCGCCCGCAGCATGGAGCGCACCTTGAATATTTGCGCTCTTAGATAGGGTGTATTCGCCCGGAGATTTTACATACCCTTGCACGGATATAAGCAGTTGTTGCTCAGCAATATAGACACTGGCAGAGGATAAGTCACGAAACACATCTTTTAGTGAGCTTAGTACCGCTTCAGCCAATTGCTGCTCTGTATAGCCTGCAACATAGACCGCCCCAACTTCCGGCAACTCAATGCGACCGCGTTTATCAACTTGAAAACCGCGGTTTAGAGTTTCTTCACCGGGAAGATTGATTTGCACCAAATCGCCAATTTGAACTCGGGTGGTTTCTTGATTTGCAATGGCGTTTGTTGTTAGAAACAGAGCCATTATCAACAGTAGCCTAATTATGTGCACGATAGCCTCCTTGCAAATTGCCTCCAGACAGTTCTTGCGTCGAGATAACTTCGATGCTCACACGTCGGTTGGTCAATCTCACACCATCACTACTGCCTTCATAAAGTGGCAGTGAGTCACCCAGGGATTTGGTGGTCATTCGATTAGGTTCTAAGCCAAAAATGATCAGATAGCGTTTAACTTGGTTGGCGCGTCCCATTGCCAATTTCTGATTATATTGTTGGTCACCCTTGGCATCGGCATGTCCGGTGATCGATAAGTTGAGCGTGGGGTTGTCACGCAAGATATTGGCTGCTCTTGCCAAGTGTCCCATGTACTTAGGATTCACTTCAGTAGAATTGAAGGCAAATTGGTTGTCGATGTTGAGCAGGTCGAACAACTGATCGATTAATGCCATTTGCTCGCGGAAAGTGTTCTCGTTAAGTGGCGGTACGCAATTGGCTTGTGACGTGACGTAGTCAAGCTGGCGTTCGAGCTCACCAAGGCGCTTGCGTTGAATCACCAGATCGTTCGCTGCATCAAGCAATAAACCGCCATCGAGTTCTCTCGCAATGCGATTCTGCTTCTCTAATGCTTGGACAACCGCGGCAGGAAAACACCATCGCGCACCTTCGCGGATCAACGAATCAAGATGGAGTTTTGTTAATTGCCAATCGAATCTTAGTCCATGCTCTGGCCCAAGAGGCTCGTCAGGCATTACTGGAGTAAAGCCGTTATCGATATGTTGTTCGGCTAGACCGCCGTTACCTGCTGGTGGGTAACTGGTACAGCCTTGAAGGATTAAGACCAGTATCATCGCGCTCAAAAACGACATCGAGCCAATTTGTGGTGCTTGGATAATGTTGAGTTTTTGAGTTAGCGTTTGTCTACATCCCTGTAATCTCGGGTCACTAACCATACTGACTGCCTTTTATTATTAATAATCATGAGAGTTCACTGGAATCGCTTGGTCAATACGAAGCAGGTTGATAATTTCAAGCGGTTGCCCACTTACATGCTCGATTCGTAAAGTCCGTTGCTTTTCAACTAGTCTCTTATATAAATAAACTAGTGCACCAACACCGGATGGATCAAGAAATTGCACGTTTCTAAAGTCAACTTTGACATCATTATGGCTTTGATTTGCAATCACATCGTCGATTTGAGGCTGTGCGCTTCTGCTTCCTGCTGCATCAAGATCACCATTAATGATTAAGGTCAGTGTTTCACCATTCATTTCTATTTTGTGTAGTTCCATGATTCTTCTCCTTGGTTTTGGGAAAGTAATACATAGAACGTGCCAATATTTAAATTGCTTAAATTCAGTGGCTTAAGTGTTAGTGATGTGCTGGAGAAAGTGATTTATGAGTCATTCTCATTTTGAGAATCAAATTACAAAATAAGAAAATGAGCGCAAAAATAGGGATTTAGTCAAGGGGGAATGTCTGAGCAAAAAGTTGCTCAGCCGAGCAAGATCTTGCCCGATTTGAGCAAGATCTTGCCCAGGAAATGAATACTATCAATATAAGTGATTGAATATTATATGTGCCATGTTTGGCATATCTTTTGATTAATTGGCATTGAGTTATTCACATTTAAATTTAAGGATAAAGCCATGCCAACTCCATGTTATATCTCACTAGAAGGTCAAACTCAGGGACTTATTACTGCAGGCGCATGTACTGCTGACTCGATTGGTGATAGCTACGTTGAAGGTCACGAAGATGAGATGCTAGTACAGCAATTTGATCACGTAGTGACAGTGCCTACTGATCCACAGTCGGGTCAACCTTCTGGTCAACGCGTGCATAAGCCGTTCAAATTCACGGTTTCTCTCAACAAAGCTGTACCACTACTTTACAACGCACTGGCATCGGGTGAGAAGCTAAGCAACGTTGAGCTTAAATGGTACCGCACGTCACTCGAAGGTAAACAAGAGAACTTCTTTACCACCCGCCTAGAAAATGCGTCTATCGTCGACATTCAGTGTGAAATGCCACACTGTCAAGACCCAGCAAAGGCGGACTTCACGCAAAACCTCGTGGTATCACTTGCTTACCGTAAGATTACGTGGGATCACGTAAACGCAGGTACATCAGGTTCGGATGACTGGCGTCGTCCTATCGAGGCGTAATCCTCGTCTGAATAATCACGATTTGATGTTCAGTGTAACCAGTGGCAGAGGAAACTCTGGCGCTGGTTTCTGCATGTATACCCAAGTGACTTTAAAAGAGACTACCTCGCATCATGAGGTTACTTGGGTATATGACGGCAAAGAAGGCGCAATGGATGGCTAAGCTAACGTTTACTCTGACTGTGGAAGGATTACCCGAAGAGACCTTTGTGGTTTCGGGTTACCAAGGTAAAGAGTGTTTATCACAATCATCATGGGAGGGTGGCGAACCCTATTTTGGTTTTCGCTATAAAATCGAGCTTGCGAGTCGGCAGTCTAGTATTGCGGCGCAGGACGTAGTGGATAAACCCGCCCACCTGATGATGAGTATCGATGGCGAACCCGTGCAGTATGTTCATGGTATTGTGCGCCAGTTTGCTCAGGGCGAGATTGGTCATCACCACACCTTGTATTCCCTAGTGTTAGTGCCCGCCCTTGAGCGCCTCTCCTTACGCCAGAATAGCCGCATCTTCCAACTCAAAACCGTACCGGAGATCATCTCTATTTTATTGCAAGAGATGTGGATCGAAGACTTCAGCTTTGCCCTTACCGGAACGCCGGCTTCGCGCGAGTTTTGCGTGCAATACCGTGAGACTGATTTAGAGTTTGTACAGAGACTCGCGGCAGAAGAAGGGATCAGTTATTACATTGAGCAAACTGACACGAAACACTCGGTAATTTTTGTCGATGATAGCGATTTGATTGCTAAATACGCCCAGCCTGTGACACACAACAGCATGGCAAGTGGTGTGATGAATGAGCCATATATCTCACACTTTGCGATTGCCCATCAAACCGAGCCTAGTCATTTAGAGCTAAAAGATTACAGCTTTAAAAAGCCCAGTTATGGCTTTGCCCAAACGAAAACGAGTAGTGATTTAAGCTTTCAACACAGCCAATACGAACATTACGACTTTCCCGGGCGTTATAAAGACGACGGTAGCGGTAAAGCCTTTAGCCAATATCGATTAGAGTATTTAAGGCGCGAATCCCATACCGCACACGGTAAGAGTAATCATCCAGCTCTACACGCAGGGGTGAAGTTTGATTTGATTGAGAACTTAGAGCTCACAGCGAACCGAGACTGGTTAGTAGTAGAAGTGAGCCACCAAGGTACGCAGCCACAAGCGCTGGAAGAAGAGGGCGGCAGCGGCGCAACCACCTACAGCAATCAATTCAAAGTGATCCCCGCCGATAAACCATGGCGGGCAGAGCCACAACCGAAACCACAAGTGGATGGTCCAATGATAGCGATTGTTGTAGGTCCTGAAGGTGAAGAAATTTATTGTGACGAGCATGGGCGAGTTAAATTACATTTTCCTTGGGATCGCTACTCCGCCGGTAATGAGCAAAGCTCTTGTTGGGTACGCGTGTCACAAGGTTGGGCTGGCGCGCAATATGGCTTTATGGCGGTGCCGCGTATTGGGCATGAAGTGATTGTATCATTTCTAAATGGCGACCCAGACCAACCTATTATCACAGGGCGTACATACCACGCCACCAATACGCCACCTTATGCTTTGCCAGAGCACAAAACGAAAACGGTGCTGCGCAGTGATACCCACCAAGGCGAAGGATTTAACGAACTGAGCTTTGAAGACCAAGTCAACACAGAGAAAGTCTACCTGCACGCGCAAAAGGACTTTGCGGCCGATATTCTTAATGACCACAGTACCCACATTAAGCGAGACAAACACTTAATTGTTGAAAACGATCGCTTTACTCAAATAGATAACAACCAGCACCTAGTAGTGACTGGCGAAAGCCGCGCAAAAGTCGCCAAAGATCTGACCGAGGTGATAGAAGGCAGTACTCACCAAAAAGTAGGCAAGCTCTACGCTCTTCAATCTGGCAATGAAGTTCATATCAAAAGTGGGGCGAAAACGGTGATTGAAGCAGGCAGTGAAATCACTTTAAAAGTTGGCGGTAACTTTGTCCGTATTGACGCCGGTGGCGTTCATTTCATTGGATCAGTGATTAATCTTAATTCAGGTGGTAGCGCGGGCAGTGGCAGCGGATTTGGTGGACAAATGGCAGCCTTGCCTTTGGGGGTTGAGTCGCCACCAGCACCTATAGTCAACTATTACAAGATTGCACCTAGTGTTTTAGCAAATGCAGAACTTTCGCATGTTCCGGCGGTAAAAGCCTGCCCGTTAAAAGATGAGGGTGAAAAATGAAGAGTTGGTTAGCTCAGCAACAGCACCCTATATATTGGCTGGTATGTGCCAATGACTATTATTCGACCATGGCGAAGAGTTTTTGTCTAGACGGCGCGCGCCCACTTTTTGACGGGGACGCATTTTCTGATGTGATGGAGTTGTCACCATGGTTTGTGCCAATTTCCGCAGACTGTCCTTATAGTGATGAGGAATTGAGTAAGGGATTATTTCTAGTATCGAACTACGATAGTGCGGATGTGTTGGCACATTTGCGCAGTCTATTAATGGCTGGTTTGGAAGGTGAAATGGTTCTATTTCGATACTATGACCCCAAAGTCATTACACCCATGCTTAAGCGAATGAATCAGGAAGATCTCAAAAAATTTCTCGGAAACTTGAGTAGTATTTCATATCAGGAGGAAAACGCCGTAAAGACTATGGTGAATCCGGCTCCGAACCTATGTGAAATCCCACCTGACCCTTGGTGGATGATAAAGCCTGAACACCTCGATGATTCGATGAATCTAGAGCAGCTTGCGTGGCATATTGAAAGACGGCTATGGGCAAAAATCCCGATTTTGATGAACGCACTAGATAATCCAGCGGAAGCGATCAAAAACGCACTGATTTATGCAGATGAGAATAGCTTCAAGGACAGTACCCGAGATTTGTTAGTGCTGGCATCCATCGCGCGAAATAACCCGTCTGATGGTGAAGATATATACAAAGAATTCAGATTATCAAGCACGGAACAACAGCAATTCGAGCGTTTCTTGGGGGAACAGTAGTATGAGTATTATAGGAACAAACAGTAACTGCGCTCCGTGTGAGAAAACTGATCACTGGATTGAGGTTTTAATACGAGATGAGCATAACCAACCGTTTGACAACGTAAAAGGAACATTGATAGACGGGTGCTGCCAAGAATTCTCGATAACGGTTGGTGAGGCGCCGATATTACTGACTGGCTTAGCTGCGGGACGCGTAACCATCAAATTAGACGGTGAACCTTGGACTTCTCAAGCAGAGACAAGAACACCATTTGATGGTGAAGAAGCACCGACTGAAGTGTGGCTAGGAGAAAATCGAGTTGGATATAACGGCACGAGGAGAGAACTACATAAATTGACCTATGGCGATTTTCTTGATGAAGAGAAAAATAAATCGCTACCGACACGACATCAGTTAAAACAATTAGGGGAACCAAAACTAGCAACAGATAAAAGTCATGTTGTGGTTATTCAGGGAGCGAGGTTTATAACGCTTCGTTTGGGAATGTTTTTTGATGGAACGGCAAATAATACATACAGTGCATTATGGGGTAAGCAACGTCTTGATGATAACTATGCTAATTGGAAAGCATCCTATGAAGCTTCAAAAGCATTGGCTGTCGAAAGTGGGAAATCGCCAGATGATCTTTTAGGCGTTGATTTGATAGATAGTTGTTTTGACTTTCCTGATATCGAGAGTAGTGCGACTAATGAGATAACCAATATTCAAAAGCTATATGACTTATATGCGAAAGACACTTTTGACTCGAGTGAATCGGTATTTAATCATGCTGAATATATTACAGGCATTGGTACGGGAAATAGCACAGACATTGCAATGGCGGACGAGAGTGGTCTCAGAGGGTTGGCTCGAGGGGTTGGCGCTTATGGTGTTGAGGAAAAAGTAAACACTGCAATCGGACAAATTTGTAACAAACTTGAAGGGATGGTCGTAAATATGGAAAAAATTCATCCTAAACTGGATGGATTTTGTTCTATAAAGCTTGACGTATTCGGTTTTAGCCGAGGTGCTGCGGCAGCGAGGCATTTTATCAATGTCGTATTAGATGGTAAACAAGGTTATTTTGCTCAACAAATTGAAAATGAAGTTAAAAAACAAGATATCGCGTGGTCTAATAGTTTTAACTGGGACGATTCCAGCTATTGCGAAGTCACTTTTGCTGGTCTGTTTGATACAGTTGCGGCAGTAGCTAATTTCATGGAGGGTGATTTCTCTGTCGATGATGATGATAATGACCCTGTGAGGTTATGGTTGGACCCTACCCGTGTTCGTAACGCTGTTCATTTAGTGGCTAACAAAGCAACAGAGTATCGAAATAATTTTTGCTTGAACAAAATTAACACTGCTGCAAACTTTGAGGAAATAGTCTTACCGGGTGCACACTCCGATTTAGGTGGGGGGTATCACTCACAAATGGCATTCAGTCAGCAGGATTACCTTCTTCCTCTATTAGAAAATAAGTTGATTAAACGGCGAAGTAAAACAACCAAGAAAAAGCGTAAGTCCGAGCATAAAAAGATAAGTGATGTTTTGGTTAAATGGCTAAGTCGCTCTTTAGAAAGAGAGGTTAAACAAGGTTGGTTACGCCAAGATTATATAATACCGAAAGCAAAAGTGACGGAACAGTGGGATACTGGTTATGTCAAGAAAGTCGTTGGTTACAAAATTAGAGTCGAATTATTATACCGTAAAGTGACGCCAGGTGACTTGTCACGTCTTTATTTAAGAGCGATGTATGGTCTTGCGCATAGCTATGGTGTGCCTTTAGAAGAAGAACAGAATGGTCAGAATGTTTGGTTATCAAGAGAAGGTTATTTTGGGAAATATTTTTCGATACCAACAGTACTTAAAAATAGAGTGCTAGGGCAAGATTATGAATTTGGCAGTTTATGTCACTCTGTTCTCGAAGTTGCAAAATCAGGAAATACTGAGAAATTAAAAGAAATATTATGTACGGATAAACAAAGACAGATTTTTATGGATTTGGGGCTAATTCATCACTCATCTGATGAGAGTGAAGCTTTAGGAGGTGTCCGACCAAATAAACCAAATGAAGGGCCAGGTATTTATGAGCGTAAAGAATATGAAACGAAGAAAAATAGTTAAAGCTCTATCATATGCTGGGTTGCTATCTGCAGGTTTTTTGGTGGTTTTTTTTTCAAATTCCTCCCAGCCAAAATACATCGAGGATGAGAGATTTAGACCATGGCGCATTGGTGCTGCCATTTCCTACCATTTTCCAGCATTCGTTTATGAGGCATATGGTGTAAATTACAGTGAAGATTGGACAAGTTTAATGCTTAGTTATACGAGCTTAACCGCAGGCTCTAGGTTAAACTTGGACAAGATGCGACGTTATTCCACAGAAGAGTATGAAGGTTTTACGTTACCGTTGCATCCACTAATCAATTATACACCAAGTCAGTTAGGGCTAGGCACTAAAACATTACCTGATGAGATCTATATTTATTGGGAGGTTACGAATAGTTATATTAAATATGCTACTTTAGTGGAAGTGACTGATGAAATTAAAGCTGCTATGACAAGAGCATATCCTCATCCTAGCTGGCGTTTTAAAGGGCAAAATTGTTATCAAACGGATTTTTTATTTGGACTATTACCGGATGGTCGCGCGAAATTGTGGTTAAGAGGTTGTGATATTTATACCTATATAGGTACCTATCAGCCTTCAAAATCTATGCCAACTCCTTATACGAAAAAAGCAGAAAACAAGTCTATTCCATGGGATAAAGTAGATAAAGTTTGGTACGACAAAAAAAGGGATAAAATGCAAACTCTTGCTGATGTAACTGAGGAATTAGCTCAAGAGCGCGCTGCTCAATAGTACAAACCTTCAAGTGGTTGTATGGGTTTATAATATCATTCACGAATCAAAATAGCCTCTAAATAGGATAGATTAACAAAGGACTAATTACATGCCATCAGCAGCAAGACTGGGTGATATCGCCTCAGCACACGGATGTTTTCCACCTACACCTATCGTTGCCGGTAGCGGAAATGTGTTCATTAATGGTAAGCCAGCAGCAAGACTAGGTGATGCAGGTGCGCCACACGGTTGCCCTTGCCCAAAAACACCGCATGGTTTTCACGGACGTGCAATAGCTGCAGGTTCAGGAACCGTGTTCATTAACGGTATTCCAGCTGCGAGAGTAGGCGACGCCATCTGTTGTGGTGGAGTTGTCGCCACCGGTTCTGGGGATGTGAATATTGGGGGATAGCAGTAGAAGTTTCCCGTACCGCAATCAGAATCTAAAACACCAGAATTGTTCCATCCGGATAGTTTGTTATTTGGTGATGAAACACTTAATAAACAGATAGTTAAGGAATAATTATTGTGAGTATAGTGCTTAAACTTACTCTTGCTTTTGTGGCAAGTGTGCTAGTTTTTTTTCTTACTGTCATATTTGTCCTTAATCCATTAATGAAATGGCAAACAGAGAATAAACCGCCAGTAGGTGCATCTGATAACGATCATTTTATTCGGGTTCAAGGTCTTAAGCCTATTGATGCTCAAGTTACAGCAACCGCGATTTTTTACGGTGGTGGAGAAGAGTGTCGTTCATTTTTTTGGAGTGCTTCTGATGGTAAAAAAAGGCAGGGTGCAAAAGCTGTATTTAAAATTGAGCATGATTTCTCGCCAGTTCCAGATCGTTATGAACTGAGGATACCTTATAAAAACTACCAAGCATCTGGGTGTGACATGACTTTATGGCAGATCAATGTCGGCGCTAAAAATGCTGTTGATGAGGTGGGGTTCGCTGATCTAAGAATCTCTCCGCCAAGATTGGAGTTGGATAATGTAATGGCGTTAAACTCGAAATTAGAAGCTAAAAAATGTGAGCCATATTATTCTGAAAAGTATGATCGATGGACTAATGGTTTTGGTTGCTACTTTTACTTTAACGGAAAGAAAGTATCTAAAGAAGCTGAATTTAATAGAGAAAGTATATATTTTGATTTCTATCAGTTTAATGATGAAACCATAATAAATTATGATATTTTACCGGGAGATCTTTATCTCAGCGTCCCTTTATAACCCAAGATAGGTGTTATTCTTTATAGGCACATCTGGAGTCACGGTGAAGTAATCAAGCCAAATGAGCATGTACGATTCTATCTTTGCTTTACCAACTCATTTTGCCAAATTGACAACATATCTTCACCCCAAAGGTAGAAAGTCATTTGCAGACTTTTATATTCCTTCCGTTGACAAACTTTAATGGCGATCTCAGCGGCTTCGTGTGGAGGATAACCATAGACTCCGCATGAAATAGCGGGCAGAGCGACCGTAATACAATTATTTTGTAGGGCAAGATTCAGCGCCTGTTGATAGGCGGATTCCAAAACCGCTTTAGGATCAGAAAAGTTCGCATAAATGGGACCCACAGCGTGAATCACATATCGAGCTTTAAGGTTACCAGCAGGTGTTATTCTGGCATCACCATATCCGCATCGTTTGCCATTTAATTCCTCGATCGCAAAACAAGCTTTTAGCAGCTCACTTCCAGCTGCGCGATGAATTGCGCCATCAACACCACCGCCTCCGAGAAGTCGAGGATTGGCAGCATTAACTATAGCATCGACGTTAGCTGTGGTGATGTCCTGACTGACAATATAGATATTCGACATAGCAGAGATACAAGTAGGGCGATGCTTATATCTTAGCCGACTTGGGGAGTATTAAAACAGTTAGAAATAGTGTTAATGGTCAAAGCTAATCAGTTAGGTTCATATTAACGGGCTATCCATAGTGAATAGATTCTCACCAGTGTGGAAGAGGGGCGTTGTGTCAGGTTACAGGGCTTGCGATTAAGTTAATGAATTATCAGGGTTTATGTAATTACATCAAATGTAATTCGATTGTAATTCTTGATTTGACGTATTATCCGCGCCCCTTAATTCACCTATACGCTTGCAAGTTTAATCAACCTTTGTGTATTAAATGTAGCATTCGCATCGTGTGGCATTGTTTGTTCGGTGATTCTTTTAGAACCGCCAGAAACTCGAACTCGGATAAATTTAATGAAAAAAGCTATTGCTCTAACTGCTCTCATGTTAGCCGTATCTTCGAATGTCTTTGCACAAGAAAACAAAGACAAACGTGGTTTTGGAATCTCTATTGGTTACTCATCTTTTGTTTCTGGTGATCTTGACGAGCTTGATGGTGCTCCGTTTACGATTGGCGGCAATTATACGCTAAAGAATGGCGTGTTAATTGGTTTCGATTTCACTCCAAATCTTATTGATGACTCGGACTCAATTTACATTCTAGGTGAAAATATTCGCGGAGATATCGAAACATCTCTGTTCACGCCATATATTGGTCTAGAGCTTGAAAATGGCTTGCGAGTTATGGGTGGTGTTGCTTTTGCTAACAGTGAAGCAACGTTATCTTCAAATCATAATTCAGTTTCTGAAGATGAAACAACTGCAGGGTTAATGGCAGGCTTAGGTTATGTCGCAAACAATGGTTTGACTGTGGGTGGGAAATTATCATTTGTCGATGTGGGCGGCTTTGATGGTGTCGTAAGTTCGGTGTCAATTGGTTATAAGTTTTAACTATCTAATGAATACCTTTCATGGATGAAAGGGTCTAATAGAACTTCTTATTTGGATGTTGAGAAAATTCTACTTTAGGTCAAGCAATGAAAAAATTTGTTATTGCACTTTCATTAGTGTCAATGATGTTTGTCTCTGGTTGTTCATTCATCAACTCGACGATTGACGATGATTTAGTTGTATCGTGTGATGCGACAAACCCAGTTATTACCATTAATGGTCAGCGTTATCGTCAGGAGCTAATAAGTGTTTCTGTAGATAAAGGCGAAAAAGTTGCTGTTTCTTGCCGAGCAGATGGTTATTACACAGCACATAAAAACATCGATACTGAATTGAGTACAACAGGTGCATTGGATATTGTTGGCGGCTTCTTTTTCTTATTTCCGTGGTTAGGACTGCTGTCTGATGGCGCGTGGACGATTGAAGACGACGAGGTTTATATGAGCTTAGAGCATCGTCCCCAAGTTCAACAGTATGTGGCACCAATACAGCCATCTCAACCAACATCAATCATTATTAATAATCACGCTAGTAAGCAATAAATAGTTTTAGATAAGACATCGACTCGCATGTTCTATCGCTCAGGTCATCTATATGAAAAAATCACTTCTTACACTTTCTTTGTCATCGATTCTTTTGGCTTCGGGATGCAGCACTATTATTAATGGCGACTCCCAAAGGATGATCGTTTCGGCAGAGCCTTATGGTGCATCAATTGTTCTGAAAAATGATAAAGGATTTGTACTTGCAGAAGCTACAGGCTCGATGAATCACAAGTTAAAAAAAGGTGACGGGTATTTTGATGGTGCTGATTATTCGCTAGAGGTATCTCATATTGGTTATGAGACCCAAACAATCAACCTTAATTCAACGTTAGACGGCTGGTACGTTGCAGGTAATTTTTTGTTCGGTGGTTTAATTGGTTGGTTAATCGTCGATCCAGCAACTGGTGCCATGTGGGTGATTGAGGCTGATCAAGGACATGATGCAGAAAATATTCGCGTAACTCTGCGTCAAGACGCGACGGCTGAAATGATGGAACAAGCGGTTTCGGTACAACCTATCAAAGTCGAAATTAACAACTATCAGTAACTCTAATTCGGCACCATTGGCTCGGTTAACGATTTAAGTTAAGGAAGCTAATGCTCTTATACCCGCTATATGCGGGTTTTTTACATCGTATAAAAGCCACCTCATACTTCGGTAGTCTGCAGTCCACTCGTGTAGCATAATAGGATTATTGTCGGCAAAGCATGGATAGCAGCGCGATGGCTAAAGAATATGACACAAAGGAACAGCATCAGAAGAGCATACGTATTTTGTTCAGGCTTGGTGTTTTTATCAAACCATACAAGCTAAGAGTTGTCGCAGCACTCATTGCGCTGATATTTACCGCAGGACTCACGCTGACAGTCGGACATGGTGTCCGGATTTTAATTGATCAGGGCTTTGCACAGCAATCAGCACAGCAACTTAGTCAAGCAATCCAGTTTATTTTGCTCATCACCATTTTAATCGCATGTGGTACTTTTTTCCGTTTCTATCTTGTCTCTTCTGTGGGGGAACGGGTTAGTGCAGATATTCGTTTAGCTGTGTTCAATCACGTTATTCGACTTCATCCTAGTTATTTCGAAACTAATGGCAGTGGTGAGATTATGTCACGTATCACTACGGATACGACATTACTGCAAAGTATTATTGGCTCTTCCTTCTCAATGGCAATGCGTAGTGCACTAATGTGCGTTGGTGCCACGATCATGTTATTTGCTACCAACATTAAACTGACCCTAATAGTCCTTATTGCTGTGCCGTTTATTTTAGTGCCAATCTTATTTTATGGTCGCAAGGTAAGAGTGCTATCGCGAAAAAGCCAGGACTCCATGGCGACAGTGGGTAGCTATGCGGGTGAGGCGATTGAGCATATAAAAACAGTTCAAAGTTACTCGCGAGAAGCCGAAGAGTACTTGGCTTTTTCAAAAGAAGTCGAAAAAGCCTATGAGATTGGTCGCCAGCGAGTAAAACAGCGGGCTATTTTGATCTCGGGTGTGATTGCAATTGTATTTAGTGCGATATCGGGAATGCTCTGGGTCGGTGGAAGCGATGTATTAAGTGGTGCGATGTCGGCAGGGGACCTCGGTGCTTTTGTTTTTTATGCGATTATGGTGGCATCGTCGATCGCAACGATTTCTGAAGTTATGGGAGAGTTACAGCGAGCTGCGGGTGCGACGGAACGTCTAGTTGAAATTCTTGCGGTAGAAAATCATATATTTGCTCCAGAAGAAAAAATGCCCTTGGAGCGGATTCCAGCACAAGTTGCTTTTAGTAACGTTACTTTTGCTTACTCATCCCGACCAACGCAACCGGCAATCGAACAGCTTAATTTAATTGCTCAAGAAGGTAAGGTGCTGGCTTTAGTCGGACCTTCAGGAGCAGGTAAGACAACCTTATTTGAGCTACTTCAGCGTTTTTATGATCCTCAAAAAGGACAAATTACCCTAGGCGGAACAGACATTCGCTTGTTTGAACCTTCAGAACTTCGCCACACAATGGCGCTAGTGCCACAACAACCAGCGTTATTTAGTAACGATGTCTACCACAACATTCGATATGGCAGCATGGAGGCGACCGATGAACAAGTGATTGCGGCAGCGAAAAGTGCTCATGCTCATGATTTTATAATGAAACTGCCGCAAGGCTATCACAGTTATCTGGGAGAGCGGGGCGTACGCTTATCTGGTGGACAGAGGCAGCGTATTGCAATAGCGAGAGCAATTTTGAAAGATCCCAGTATTTTACTTTTGGATGAAGCCACAAGTGCACTGGATAGTGAAAGTGAGCATCACGTGCAACAAGCTCTCGAAGAGTTGATGCGAGGAAGAACAACCATCATCATCGCTCATAGACTTTCTACCATTCAACATGCCGATCAAATTGCGGTATTGGATCAAGGTTGTTTGGTTGAAGTGGGAACACACAGTGAACTGATAGCAAAGAGCCAGCTTTATAAACGATTGGTTGATTTACAGTTTAAGCAATTACAGTGAAACGAAAATCAATGGGAAGCTATCTTTAGCGCAGATACAACAAAGCCCGCGAAAGCGGGCTTTGTTGTTTGTTCCGAAGAACTAATTTGGTGGGTCTAGGCGAACTCGAATCGCCGACCCCTACCATGTCAAGGTAGTACTCTAACCAACTGAGCTATAGACCCAAATTTTTTGTTCTCGATAAATCTAGCCAAGCTAGAAGGGATGGTGGGTCCGACCAGATTCGAACTGGTGACCCCTACCATGTCAAGGTAGTACTCTAACCAACTGAGCTACGGACCCATACCTTGAGAACGAGATGGATATTACCCAGAGTTTATGGCGGGTGCAAGGGTAAATTCTTGTTTTTTTAATCGTTTGCTGAGGTTATGTACTGTTTGTTTGAATTTTATTCTGCAATGGCTATTAAACGTGCAGGCTATCACATTTGTATGTCTCGTGGTTGCGCTTCAATAAAAACTCTGCGTCCCTCAATTGGTTTGGTAAACACCGCCATGCTTTAGAACACGAGTCATAGTTGAGTTTTACCTTGGTATTACTTGCAGGACGCTATCGACAAATCGGCTTCGAACTTGCCAACTGTCACTAAATACGAGGTCTGCTGAGCGTTTTGGTTCGTATACTGCCGCTTGGAGTGCTTCGCTCATCTCATGGGCACTCTGTACTAAGTTAACGTATTTTGAAAATCGCCCGATGTTGTAGCGGTCAGTCGTAATGATCGGAGCGCCGACAGCAAGATACTCTAACAGTGTTTGCTGCGCAGCTGCTGAATAGCAACCAGTCGATGCAAGCGGTAAGATGCTTGCTTGCCAGTGTTGGCTATAGCTTGGCAAAAGTCTGTGCTGTTTTGGTCCTAAATAGTACACGTTGTTCAATCGGGGTAATGGGTAATGAGGTAGCTTGTTTGCGCCCAGAACAGCAAAATTCCAATCTGGACGGCTAAGCGCAGTCAAAAAAAGTAAACGGAAGTCAATATGCGTGTCTAGGTCGGCATAGAACCCGGCGGTTGGCTTTCCATTGTTTGGTAAATCTACCGCTTTTGGCGCGGGTGTACAAAACAGTTTCAGGTCGACGCCTTGTTGCAGTAAAAATGTCTTTTTTGCAGGAAACTGCGCACACAAATTTTCGTTTGCGGCGAAAACAACATCGCTGCAGTTGACCAGAAGTTGCTCTTGCAAAAACGCAATGTGAGCATGTTGTACACTCTGGAATGTTTCTTCTTTATCACATAGATACACGAGTGAAGTTCGATCAAACTGGTCGAGAAGATCCGCGACTATTCGCTCTGAAGTCCATAAAACGGGTCTACTAATTTGGTGAGCGTATAAAATGGGCATCAAAGCATCGAGAATGATCTGCTTAGCTCGTTCGCGCTTGTTCTGGGTATCGGTAACAGGCACGTCCGCTATATTTAAGTAAATGTTTTCGCCTCGTCCAGCATGCAAAAGAGCGGGACATTGATGCTTCGGAAATACATGCTTACCACTCCGCTGGGTATAATCGAGATTAACCCAGATCACGCGCTTGAAATTATCCAGGCATTGAACAATCTCGACCGAATTGTTTGGTTTCGATTGCTTGTAACTGGTAAAAACAATCAGGTCTCGCATTTACACTCCCCCAAGTAGTACCGCAAGGGGAGAAAAACTATAGCCCATTGACGACTGTGGCTGAGTTTTTATGCTTCTTCTGGCTTGTTTGCAGCGAACAATTACGCATCCTTGTCGATCTAAATCATATGGGGATGTTGTTAATAGTCTTAATTTTGGTCGACGTTTGTAAACAAGGGTGTTGTGGTTAATTCTTACCGCAGCTTGTGATGACATAGCTCCTCCCGCGACTAACCTTATGAAACTGTTTATCTTCCATAAAGCCTTTTCATAATCTGTGCCATAAAATTAATCTATATTAATCAGTCTATTAATCGCTTGTTGATTAGGTCTGAAGTATCAATTCTCAAAATGAGAATGAAATTTGAAGCGTCGCTTGACCGCAATTTTGTGAGTCACTCCAATACAGTTTCATACTCGTTCTCAACTTGATTGCGCTAAGTTGATAGCTCTCATCAGTTCCATCAAGCAGAAATATTGGGGGGGCAGAATGCTATTTAAACTAACGGCAATTGCGAGTAGTTTGATGTTCGCATCAAGTGCAGCCGCAAGTGAAACTATCACTCAGACCGAGATGTTACCTGTGTTACTTGCGCAAACTTATCAACAAGGAATCGATGTCACGCATTACTGGCAAAGTGAGAAGCTAGACGGGATTAGAGCCATTTGGGATGGTACTAAGCTTAAAACACGTAAAGGGCGAGTGATTAATGCACCGAATTGGTTTGTTCGCTATCTTCCGGAGTTTGCAGTAGAAGGTGAGTTATGGGCAGGTAGAGGTAACTTTCACCTTGTTCAGCAGACCGTTTTAGACAAGCAACCTAATGATGAAGCATGGGGAGCGATTGACTTTATGCTTTTCGATTTGCCTCATGCTGCCGGCGACTATGTGAAACGCTATGCTAATTTAATCTATCTAGTGAATAAGCTTAATAAGCCACATATCAAATATGTTGAGCATCATCCAATAGGATCGGAAATCGAACTGCTGGCGCACCTCGATGATGTTTATGATGGTGACGGCGAAGGGATAATGTTGCGTAAAATCACCAGCCACTATCAGGCGGGGCGAAGCTCAGATCTGCTTAAACTGAAGCGCCACCAAGATGATGAGGCGCGAGTGATCGGCTATAAAGTGGGGACAGGTAAGTATAAAGGGATGCTTGGAGCACTATTGGTGGAATGGGATAGTGGCAAGCAGTTCTATATAGGAACTGGGTTTACCGATCAACAGAGAAAACATCCACCTTCTATAGGGGCAATCATCACTTTTCGCTATAACGGTTTAACAAGTGGCGATTTACCAAGATTTGCGCGTTTTATTCGAGAGCGACCAGACTAGCGTTAACGGCTAACTTTCACTCCGCATCGTTCGAACAATCCTTGCCAGTATTTTACGTGCGAGAGTGTTGCCTGACGAAAATCAGCATGAGTTTTGCGTATTGGGTAAGTGTAAGTTGGGTGGCTATTTTCAAGAAGCGTTACGTAAGGCTCTAATTTAAAGTAGTGAGCATCGATTCGCGCTAAATAAGGTTGAATCTGTTCAACGTAAACATGATTAAATACATTATTCAGATAGCGAAAGCGGGTCGTATCCCGCCCTGATTGGCAAATGATTTTGTGGTCGTGTTGATGTAACTGTTGTGTGATGACGCTGAGCTTGTCGATAGCGTTGCGCATTGAAAACCACAATTCTCCCATTAAATTATTTTTTTCTAATATTTCCTGATAGGACGCAAGGTCTAACTCTTTGACGGAGTTTTCTGGCTGGTAAGCGAGATACAGCGTGTGAAAGCTGCGTAGTAATTCGCTGTTGGTAATTTGATTATCCATTGCCAACCAAGTGCTGCTGGTCAATTGAGCGCGCATTGCGTCACTGGTGAAGAGCAGATTACCAAAATAGCTGGGTAATTGAGTCTGTTTTTTCGAGTAGATGCTGCTTAGCGTTTGTTTTAACTCTACAGATATTCGCTCATTGGTTAGGCATTGTTGCAATCCCGCAAACAAGGCAAGTTGGAAATCGAATTCACGAAACTGATCCTGAACTTTACCGAGTACCGAGTTTCGCTCTGCGATGATGCTGAACAGCCCACATTTGCGCAATTCATAGCTATCCAGGAGTCCAATTGTTACTGGTTCGATTGCTAAAGTAAGTTCGCTTTTATCTGGCAGTTGAGTCGTTTGAGTCATTGGAAGGGGAAGGGCTTGTTCGTCTTGAACATTGGCAATCCGACCCATGTAGTCATCAAACATACTATCAACAGGATGTTGGTTTAGGTCGCATCCACCGAGTGCTAAACATAACAGCAGTAAGTAATATCTCATATTAAACCAGGTTTGGATTGTTCATCCTCTTGAAAGTTATAATTAAGTATACGCAACGGGTACAAAAAAGGTCAGCAGTGCTGACCTTTTAAAAATGTTATCTTAGAAAAAACTATCGCTCTAATGAACTAAGCTGATATTCAGCTGGTTGTTTGTGCATCCAGCTTAAACGTGCGCACAGCATGATTGCCGCAGCGGTTAGACCGGTTAGAAAACCGTACCAAAAGCCGTGCACACCGAGTGGTTCAACAATCCAATCAGTCATACCTAAGATATAGCCACTTGGTAAACCAATAATCCAATAAGCAATGAATGTACGTTTGAAAATCGCCGCCATATCTTTATAGCCACGCAGAGCGGCTGCACCAACTACTTGTAGAGCGTCTGTACATTGGTAAATTGCAGCTAACAGCAGCAGCTGTAGTGCTATATTGATTACTTCAACATTATCAGTGTAAAGCTCCGCAATATGCTGGCGCATCACAATGGTAAATACTGCTGTCATCAGCGCCATACCCAGAGCCACAAACAATCCAACGCGAGAGGCAACACGCGCTTTATCCACATCATGCTCACCCAATCGGTAGCCAACGCGGATACTAGTAGCAACACCAATACTCATTGGTAACATAAATACCAACGATGAGAAGTTAATTGCAATTTGGTGAGCGGCAACAATCATTGGTCCAAGTGGTGCGATTAATAGTGCGACTACTGCAAATAGCGTTACTTCAAAAAACAGGGCTGCCGCAACAGGGAAACCAAGCTTAAATAGGCGAACTTGGGCTTTCAACTCAGGTTTATGGAAGGTTGCAAATAGCTTCACGTAAGCCACGCGTTTAGCCGTTAGTACATAGAGCAGCATCATGCTAAACATCAGCCAATAGACGATAGCGGTGGCTACGCCACAGCCGACACCACCGAGTGCAGGTGCGCCAAACTTGCCGTAAACGAAGATCCAGTTAAGTGGAATGTTACATAGTAAGCCAATGAAGCCGATAAACATCGCTGGCTTCGTTAACGACAATCCGTCAGTAAAGCAGCGCAATGCTTGAAACAGTAAATATGCTGGTACGGCAAACATTACAGCGTTCATGTAACCGATGGTTTTATTGCCCATGGTTGGTTCAACATCCATCATTTGTAGGATGTACTGAGTCTGGAAAAATACCCCAATGATTGGTACTGAAATCATCAGTGCCATACAGATGCCTTGTTGCACCTCATAAGGGATGTTTTGATATTTGCCCGAGCCATTTAGTTGAGCAACGACAGGAACAAGTGCCATCAGCAAGCCGACACCGAAGAGAATAGATGGCAGCCAAATGCTTGATGCGATAGAAACCGCTGCCATATCGGTTGCGCTTACGCCACCCGCCATAACAGTATCAACAAAGCTCATGCCCGTTTGCGCGACGGACGCGATCAACACGGGGGTTGCCAACTTAATTAAAGTATTGGTTTCTTGTTTGTAACGATGCACGAAAAGGAACTCCAAAAAGGGAAAAGTACAACTATTTCTTTCATCAGTAGGAGCGAAAGACAGCGCATTATACAGAAACTATTCGAATCGTCTTTTATTTTGAGCTAGTTTAAGCGTAGTTAAGTATATAACGAGATATAAACAAGAGGAGTGACCATGTTTACTGGGATTGTAGCGGGCATGGCGAGAGTCGTTGCCATTGATAAAAAACAGAACTTTCAAACACATGTAGTCGAGCTAGAAGGCGCGCTTGGTGAAAACCTAGCGATTGGCGCTTCGGTTGCTCATAACGGTTGTTGCTTAACTGTGACTCAGATTGAGGGTAATAGAATTAGCTTCGATTTGATGCAAGAAACACTTCGTTTGACTAACTTGGGTAGTTTGGCAGAAGGCGATTTGGTTAATATTGAACGCGCCGCAAAATTTGGTGATGAAATTGGTGGTCACAGCATGTCTGGTCACATTGCGCTAATGGCAAAGGTCGATCAAGTGATTACTACTGACAACAATCGTACCATTTGGTTTGAGCTACCAGAATCAGCAATGAAGTATGTTCTAGCGAAAGGCTACATCGGGTTAGACGGATGCTCGTTAACGATTGGTGAGGTGAAAGGGAATCAATTTAACGTGCACTTAATTCCCGAGACATTACAACGTACTCTATTTGGTCAGCGCAAGGAAGGCGATCTCATCAACGTTGAGTTTGATCCTCAGACACAAGCCATTGTTGATACCGTTGAGCGAGTCCTAGCAGCCAAAAACCTCGCTTAAGCCAAGCTGCCACAGAACACTAACACGAATAAAAAAGAGCGTTTCAACGCTCTTTTACCCGCCAGAACAAACTAAAAAATTTGTTCGTCATCTGCATCTATTGTTAACTCAATGGTATCCATCTGTTCGTTAACCACCATATTAAAGTGTATGGCGTTACAACATGCAGGACAGTCATCGTAAAAATTTTGATCACCATTGGACGCGTCGAGGGTAATGCCAATGGAGTGCCCACAATGAGGGCAAGAAACCATTTTATCCTTGAAATTGCGCATAGACTTTCACCTCGTTTACCACTTAGTGTGACGGTCGAAGATTAACGTCACTTAAGTAAATATTAGGTTTATAAGTTACTAATGGTTGTGAATTAAGTGCAAAGTTTGATTACACGCCAAATTTCAACCAGAAAGAGCGCAACAGCAGGAAAAATCAATGTCTGCTGTCGCATTACCAAGTTGAAATTGTCTTTTAAGCTTTTGTAATCACAGGCTTATTGTAAGCAATCATTAATAGGCTTGTATGCGGTCTATCAATTGCTGAGCTTCGTCTAAGTAGTGCCCGCCAAACAGATTATAGTGGTTTAGAATATGGTAAAGGTTGTAGATATGTTTACGATCGCTATAGCCCAAATCCAGTGGTGCGATACTTTCGTACCCTTGGTAAAACTCCGGCTGAAAACCACCAAACAGTTCTGTCATTGCAATATCACACTCTCGGTCGCCCCAATAGCAAGATGGATCGTAACAGATAGGACCAAACGCGGTATTCGCGACGTTACCATGCCATAAATCGCCATGTAGCAGCGAGGGACGTGGCTGATGGGAGTTGAGCAGATCTTGGATCAAGTGAGTAAAGTCGGTAATGTCCACCAGCGTGACACCTTTCTCTTTGATCAACTGTAACTGCCAGCCGATGCGTTGCTCGGCAAAAAAGCGTGCCCATCTTCTGTCCCAATGGTTGGGTTGAATGGTATTACCGATAAAGTTGTCTTGGTCAAAACCAAACTCTTTCTGTTCACCCCACTGGTGCAGTTCTGCTAACTGACGTCCAAAAGTATAACTGGCATCCGCGCTTTCGAGTGGTTTGGTAGGCAGGTAGTTGAGGATCAGAAATGAGTTATGCTTTGAATGACCAATATCGACCAATTCAGGGACATAAACTGTGCGTGTTTCGCGTAGCGTGCGGATGTTGTCTGCTTCAATTTCAAAGTTGGGCAAAAAGTCGCGGCTGTTGAGTTTGACAAAATAACGTTGCTCTCCGTCACTAATCATGTAGCTTTCGCTTATATCGCCACCGGTTAGTTTGACTTTTTCTTGGATAACGAAAGAGAACATGAGTGTCTCTGACAATTGCTCTGATATCGCTTGCCACATAAACCAACTCCTTGCTTTGCCCATCGCTTGTTTCATTGTAGGAGATAGAACGGCTTAATTCCGACTCATACAGCAAAGAATTCAATCATTTGTCATTATTTAGTGGCTAAAATGCTAATTTTGTGACGCTTATCGTCGCTGAGTTGTGGTGATTAATTTCGACGAATAATGGTTAAAGTTGAGTCATTTGATCACTTACAACGAAATGCATTCCTATCCCTCGATAGAGATCGAATTGATTGTTAATCAAATTGTCGACCGGACGACAATAATCATGACTTTCGCGTGTAACTGTTGTTATTCGCTAGTTAGATACTTTAGTATAGGTGGTGTTAATAACACATTTGATTTTTGGAGAGAAAATGGTTGTTGAGACAGAGGGATACTTGGCTCTAATCGAGTATCTAGCATCCAATCTCGATGTTTTTTCTAACGAGGACGGCGATACAGGGGATGAGAGTATCGAAGATGTTGTCACTGATATGATTGCATCAAACATCATGGCGATATTCGAACAAAACCCTGAAATGCATTCTAGCGTCCGTTTCAAACTGCTCAAAGAAGCAGATTCTGTAGTCGCCGATTTAGGCGAAGTGCTTGCTGGAGTATGGGGACGACACGCAACAAATGAACAAATCGCATTTCTTGATGAATACGTCGCCTTGGTAAAAAATTTGTTCGATACTGCTGTGGCAAAATACGACTAATTGATATTGACTCTACTAAAGGCGAGCATCGACTCGCCTAATTTGCCAAAATACGCCCGCCCAGTAGGGATTATCCACCCTTGAAATGATCACCCCTTTAGATGTTGATGCATGCAAGAATTGCTTATTGCCTAAGTAAATACCGACATGTCGTGTGGTTCGAGATGTTTTAAAGAAAAACAGATCGCCGACAAGCGCATCTTCATAATCCACCTCATAACCTAGCTTAGATTGTTGCGCCGTCGTTCGAGGCAGATTCAACATTGCAGCCTCTTGATAGGCAAGTTGCACCAGCGCTGAACAGTCTATGCCATTTAATGAGGTGCCGCCTAAACGGTATGGAACACCTTGCCAAGTATGGTAAAACCCCAAAAATGCGCGGCGTTGATTCTGCTCTACGTTGGAGAGGGGCTTAATATAGTTGCTGTCAGTTACAGAGGGTGAACTGCTGCAAGCACTCAGTCCAAGCATCAACACTATCGGCATTACGCTTTTACAGCAGAATGCGACAACTTCCTTATGATTCATATCTTTGTTAGGGCGGATTGTTTTATTCAAAGACTATGCAACTTAGAAAAGCGGTGCAAGTAATACCTTTAAGGTTTTCAACATTGAACAAATAAAACTGAGTTTAGTTAAGAACCAGCATAGCGGAGCAAGGTTCCACTATGCTGGTTGAAGGGTATCGGTTGCGAGCAGGAATTTAACCGTAGGCGACGCTCGGGAACCAAAGAACTAACTGTGGCCACATTACTAATGCAATGAGAGCCACTAATTGAATGATAATAAATGGAATGACACCGCGATAAATATCTTTCAGCGCGACGCCGTCAGGGCAAACACCTTTGAGATAAAACAGCGCAAAGCCGACCGGAGGGGTTAGGAAGCTAGTTTGCAGCGCCATCGCGACTAACATAACAAACCAAACTAGGCTTGGGTTATCTACCACGCCATGACCATCCAACTCAATTCCTAAACTCGCGATAACCGGAGCTAATAGCGGTAATGCAATGAGTGTGATCTCAATCCAATCAAGGAAGAAACCGAGTAAGAAGACGATCAGCAAAATAAACGCAATGATGCCGTAAGGACCAAACGGTAAACCACTCAAGAATGACTCAATCAGTTCATCACCACCGAGTTCACGAAGTACTAGGGCAAAACACGAAGCGCCCAAGAAAATCATAAAGATATAGGCAGTAGTGCCGTAAGATGCAAGCAACACTTCTTTAAGTACTTTTAGGTTGAGTTTGCGGTTATAAGCCGCGAGTAACGTTGCGCCTAAAGCACCAATACCCGACGCTTCCGTTGGCGTTGCAATACCTGCAAAAATCGACCCTAACACACAGAAAATCAGAATGACGGTTGGCGTAATGTCTTTGAATACTTGCAGGATCAAACTCCAATCGACAGGCTCAACATTCTCTGGCACGGGTGCTTTGTCTGGATTCATTTTTCCCACGACCAAGATATAGCCAATGTACAAGCTACCGAGTAACAAACCAGGCATGATTGCCCCCATAAAGAGGTCACCGACAGAAAGTCCAAGTTGATCAGCCATGATCACCAGCATAATCGATGGCGGCAGCAGAATACCCAAAGTGCCGGCGGATGCGACCGTGCCAAGCGCAAGTGGTAGGTGGTAGCCTTGACGCATCATGCTAGGCAATGACATTACGGTCAGTAGTACTACTGAGGCGCCGATAATCCCCGTTGATGCGGCGAGAATAATCCCAATCGCCATCACCGTGATCGCCAAGCCACCATGTACTTTGCCAAACAGTGCTTGCATTGAAGACATCAGCTTTTCAGCAATGCCTGACTTGTCTAGCATATTGCCCATAAATATGAACATTGGCAGGGCAACCAAGATCCAGTTGTCCATGATTTTAAAAATACGGTTTACCACTAAACCAAGACTGGTGTAATCAAGTCCAGTAAAGGTGTCAAGATAGATATCGGCATAGTAACCAACCGCGGCAAACACGACCCCAATACCGCCAAGTACGTAAGCAACTGGAATTCCGGTAAACAGTAACAGGATAAATGAGCCAAACATGGCAATTACGATCCACTCATTCGCTTCCATGCGCAGCTCCTTTAATAATGGTGTCGATGTTCTTAAGTAGCGTGGCTACCATGGCACATAGCAGCATCACAAAGCTTAAAGGGATCACGCTTTTAATCAGCCAACGATAGGGCAAACCTGATGGTGACGCGGAGCTTTCGTTAACACGCCAAGATTCATAAGCGAAATCATAGGAGTGCAGAATGACAACAATCACAAAAGGCATGGCTAAAAACAATAAACCAAATGAATCAACGATGGCTTTTTTACGCGCGGAGAATTTTTGAAACAGAATGTCGACGCGCACATGTAAATTCGTTACTTGCGCATAAGCAGTACCAAACATCACGGCGGTTGCGTAGAGGTGCCACTGCAACTCTTCTAGGGCAATCTGACCATTAGAAAATACTTTTCGTAATACGACTTGGATAATGATCACCGCGACTAAAGCGAGGTTGGTCCATGCAAGAACTTTACTTGCGGATTCAATCGCTTTCTCTATATGCGTATAGAACGGCGTCGTGGGGGTGGAATATAAAACCTTACTCATTGGCAACTCCTTACTGCCAATGGTCAATGCCAATCGTTAAATCGACACTGACCATTTTCTATTGCTACAGTGGGTTATTGATTTTGAGTTGCGCGAGGTAAGAACGCATTGGCTTCCCAAAGTGCATAACCGTTACGGAATTCAGTTAGGTCACTCCAAACTTTATCGAAGAATGGGTCAGCTTTTTTCTTCTCATCGACCACTTCCATCCACGTGTTTTCGAATAGCGTTAGCATTTCTTCGTTCCAGTAACGGATCTCGACACCGTTTTCTTTCGCTTTCTGCATTGCCGCGTACTGCATTGCTTCACCTTCAGCGATTGAGTAAGTCATGGTCGCCATACATGTTGTTGAAACCGCAGATTGTTGCGCTTCACTCATTTGACCCCAAGTGTCTTTGTTGATCAGCAATTCAAAGACGGTTGATTGTTGGTGCCAACCTGGGAAGTAGTTGTACTTCGCCACTTTGTGGAAACCTAGGCGCTCATCAATCGCTGGTTGTGAGAATTCAGATGCGTCGATAGCACCTTTCTCTAGCGCACCAAAGATTTCACCACCAGGCAGTTGAACCGTACCTACACCAAGTTTTTCCATTACCGATGCACCAAGTCCAAAGAAGCGCATGTTGAGACCTTTAAGATCTTCTGGCTTCTCAATTGGCTTACGGAACCAACCAGAAGTTTCAGGAGAGATAATCGCACATGGAATCACTTTGACGTTGTAACCGCCTTGATCGTACATCTCTTGATAAAGCTTTAAGCCATTACCAAAGAAAAGCCAAGCCATGTATTCGCCGGCTTCAGGACCAAATGGTACCGCTGAAAACAGCGCCGATGCAGGTAATTTACCTTGCCAATAGCCCGCAGTCGCGTAACCAGAGTTAACTTTACCCGTTGATACGGCATCTAAGATCTCAGCAGGGTTTACTAGCTTGCCCGGCTCATAGATCTTCATCTTGATTGTGCCGCCAGAGGTTTGCGTAATGTGGTCTGCGTACCATTGAATTGGCGTACCAAGCGCCGGAAGGTGGCTACCAAATGCAATCGGCGTTTTGAGTAGAATCTTCTTATCCGCCGCTTGGGCAGTAAATGCGATACAAGTTGTTGCGAGTGCAAGAGTAGAGGCGAGGGCGACCTTCTTTAGTTTCATTGGATATCTCCTTATCAGACGGGTCCTTTTGAATGTCGAGAAATGTGAACATCGCGGAGTAATTGTTGTTAATGCAATGTTACATTTAAGACTGAGTCTAGAGATCGGTTACCGGACTCTCTATTGGCAGAAGTGCGCAAATTGTGTCGGTAGTCTATGCAAATAGCGACGCGAACATTCAGTAATACTACGTAACGAACAGGGATGTGTTATGGGATTTGTAAGCAACAGAAGGCTAACGATCAATATCATTTTACTCTCTATCGTACCTTTGATAATTGTGGTCTTGATCGTTGCAAGTATATTATTTAATCAAGAAAAACAGCTACTTAGTGAGCAGGTTTCTTTAACTCGCAGCAATGTAATGGCAGTCAAAAAGCAAGAACTTCAGCAGTACGTAGAAATGGCAGTCAAAAGTATCGAGCCTTATTACTCCGATGAGTCTTTAACGCCTGAACTAGCCCAGCAAATAGTTGTTCAAAAATTGAGCCAGCTCACGTACGGAAAGGATGGTTACTTCTTCGCTTATACCTGGAAAGGCGACGCTCTGGTTTTGCCCTACCAGCCAGATCGTATCGGAAAAAACTGGTGGGGAGTGGAAGATGTACAGGGTAAAAAGCTGTTGCAGGCACTTATCAATGTTAGTCGTCAAGGGGGCGGCTTTGTTGATTACTTATGGCAAAAGCCTTCTGCTCAAGAGCCTCTGCCCAAACTGAGTTATGCGATTTCTTTAGACAAGTGGCAATGGATGATAGGGACTGGTGTCTATCTTGATGATATCGAGCGTCAAATATCCCATATGCAAAATGGCTTCAATCAGAACATTGATAAAACCATTACTGCATTGTTTGGCGTTATGTTTGTCGCCGTTTCAGTTATTGCTGCGCTTGGCGCGTCACTGAATTTCAATGTAAGGCGTTTGGCAAATGAACAGCTTAGCGTTTTGAATCAGCAAATCATCGATTCACAGGAAAATGAACGTCAGCGCGTGTCGCGAGAACTGCATGATGGGGTAAATCAACTGTTAGTGGCGGCTAAATACCGTCTCGATAATGTTAGCAAAGAGCAAAATAGTAGCAAAAAAGACGTTGAGCTCGACGCGAGTAAAGTCGCGATGGAGCAGGCTATCGTTGAATTACGTAGGATCTCCCAAGATCTTAGACCACCTCAGTTAGACGATTTAGGTTTGGTTGCTGCCATAGACGCCTATGTCAAAGGATTAAAAGAGCGCACTCAATTAGAGTTGGTGTTTGAGCATGATATTGACGGCGAAGAGTTTGTACCGGAAGTTGAAACAACCTTATATCGAGTCGTACAAGAATCACTACACAACGTTGAGAAGCACGCTAACGCGCAGGGTGTGGATGTCATTTTACAGCGTGAAGGACGAACACTGCTGCTAACGATTAGTGATGATGGAATTGGTTTTCCGACTAATCATGCCAAATCAGCTATGTTAGTGCAGGAAAAAATGGGGCTACAAAATATGCGCGAACGTATCCAAGCGATTGGTGGTACGTTCAGTGTGACAAGTGAACGTGGCGAAGGGACTGAGGTTCGCGTGAGTTTGAACATGGAGTTTATATGATTAGATTGGTTTTAGCCGATGATCACCGTCTGATGCAGGACGGTTTAAAGTCGCGCCTGGAAATGGAAGACAATCTCGATATTGTCGATTGTGTCGGCACGGGGAGTGATGCTTTAGAAAGTACGTTAACTCACAAGCCGGATGTATTGCTGCTCGATATCAATATGCCCAATCTAAACGGTATTGAGGTATTGGAAAAGCTAGAGAAAAGCCGCTCTAAGACCGCAGTGATCATGCTGTCGATGCATGATACTCGTGATTATGTCGTACGCTCTGTAAAAGCCGGCGCGAAAGGTTATGTACTTAAAGACGTTGGCTCAGAAGAGTTAGTCATGGCAATTAATCAAGTGGCTGAAGGGCGCTCTTACCTCTGTCCACAAGCATCGGACCGACTACTGGAACAATTGACTGAGCAACCTGAGCCAGAAGACGACACGCTATCAAAGCGAGAGTCAGACGTACTAAAAGCGATCGTTAACGGCGCATGTAATAAAGATATCGCTGATACCCTGCACATCAGTGTCCGCACAGTGGAAACACATCGTTTAAGAATTAAGAAAAAACTGGGCGCGACATCGACAGCAGGTTTAGTCAAATTAGCATTGCAAAAAGGTTTGGTGAGCTAATGACCAATAGTTTGCTTTCTAGCCGCCAACCGATTGTTGATAAAATTGTCTTCTTTTGTGCGGTGATCCAAACCGGTTCTTTTCGTGAAGCATCAATTCAACAGGGGATTTCGCCCGCGGCAGGCAGTCGCTGGGTGAAAGAGCTGGAAGATGTAATGTCGGTGGAGTTGATAAAGCGTAGTACCCGTCAGCTGGTGGCAACACAAGCTGGGCAACTGTTGTTTGAGCGTTTCTCACCGTTATTAGTCGACATCAATAGCGTTTGTGAGGAAGTACAAAACTTAGCGCAGAACCAATTCGGTGAAATTCGTATCTCATCGACACCATTATTTGCTCGACAGTATCTCACCAAGATAGTCGCGGAATACATGCAGATGTACCCGAATGTGAAATTTCGCATATTCATAGAAGCGGGAGATTTTGACCCACTCACTATTGATTTTGCGTTACGTGCCAGTGGTGGTTTTGACCAAAGACCTACGCCAGATTCGCTATTGGTTCGGCGCTGTTTGTTGCAGGAACCACTCTACTTATGCGCTTCTCCTGCCTATTTGCAAATGCAAGGCACGCCAGCCTCGCCAGAAGATCTCAATCATCACCGCTGTCTCTACGCAAAAACACTATTGGGTGGCAATCGTTGGAGCTTTGATAAAGACAATAAGCATGAAATTGTCACGATTAAAGACACGTTAGAATGTGATAACAGTGAAATGTTGCTGGATCTCGCGCTAGAAGATGCGGGTATTGCCTACCTGCCACATTCATTGGTCCATCAATTACTAAGTCGCGGTGATCTCGTTCACCTGTTACCAGAATACCAATGTGCGACCTTTGACATTGACCTTTACTACCGACCGCAAGCACCGATGCCTGAGAGATGTGGTCGATTTAAACAGTTTCTTTTTCAACGTGTGGCAGAAATGACGCAATAATTTCATATTTGAAATACACAATCTCTATATGCGTAATTAACAATCACTATTTCAACGCCTAAGCTATTTCTAACGCAAAGAACAAACACTAACGATAACTAAGGAAGGTGAATTGTGGTGGTTCAGTTAACACCAACAGAGGCGGCAAAATGGATAGAAGATGGTGACTCTGTTTTGTTAGGTGGTTTTATTGGTGCGGTTGTTCCCGAAGCCATTGAAAGTGCGATTGGTGAGCGATACGCGCAAACGCAATCACCCAAAGACCTGACTTTGGTATTCGCCGCTGGTCAAGGCGATGGCAAATCACGGGCAATTAATCACTTAGCTCAGCAAGGATTAGTGAAGCGAGCAATTGGTGGTCACTGGGGACTGGTGCCAAAGCTACAACAGCTAGCGGTTGATAATCTCATTGAAGCTTACAATCTACCTCAGGGCATAATTTCTCACTTGTTGCGTGATACCGCGGCAGGTAAACCTGGCACAATCAGTAAAGTTGGTTTGGGCACATTTGTCGACCCCCGTATTGAAGGTGGGAAAATAAACGCGTTGACCACAAAAGAGATGGTAGAAGTGGTTGATTTAGCGGGAGAGGAGTATCTTTTTTATCAGAAAATCCCCGTAGATGTAGCGATTTTACGCGGAACAACAGCCGATCAGAACGGCAACATCACCATGGAAGACGAGTGCCTAATCGCTGAAAGTTTAGCGGCGGCGCAAGCGGCAAGAAATAGTGGCGGTCGCGTCATTGTGCAAGTAAAGCAAGTGGTGGAGAACGGCAGTTTAGATCCACACGCGGTTAAGATTCCCGGCATATTTGTTGATGCCGTCGTGATATGCGCTAATCCACAGCAACACATGCAAACATTCGCTACTATGATGAACCCTGAGTTTGTTGGACGTGGAAGAAACTTAAGTGACAATGTCACTAATATTGATGTATCCAAAACACCAGATGCTAAAACCATCATTGCGCGTCGAGCGGCGATGGAGCTTATTCCTGGTTCAATTTTAAATTTAGGCATTGGTGCGCCAGAATATATCGCTCAGGTCGCTCGCCAAGCTGCTGTTCTAGAACAGTTTACTTTAACGGTTGAACCAGGTGCCGTTGGCGGTGAACCACAAAGTGGCTTAGATTTCGGTGCATCTCGTCTACCACAAGCTATTATTAGTCAGGATCAGATGTTCGACTTTTACGATGGTGGTGGCGTTGACCAAGCATTTCTAGGACTCGCCCAGTGTGATAGCCAAGGCGATATTAATGTCTCACGGTTTGGTAGCAAAATCGCAGGATGCGGTGGATTTATCAACATTACTCAAAACGCTAAACGGGTCTATTTTTGCGGAACATTTACCGCACAAGGATTACGTGTGCGAGGTGTTGACGGTGCACTCGAGATAGCAAGTGAAGGTCAGCAACAGAAATTTATTGAACAAGTAGAACAAATTACGTTCAGCTCAATACAAGCGAATAAACAGCATCAACCAGTGATGTATATCACCGAGCGGGCAGTCTTTAAGCTTCAACCTTATGGATTGGAACTGATAGAAATCGCGCCTGGCGTTGATCTAGAGCGAGACGTAATTAGTCAGATGGAATTTGTTCCTATAATTAGCCCATCACTAAAGCTGATGGAAGAAAAACTATTTACTAATCAATTTGATTTAACACTGATAAACAACGAGACGTAAGCGTTGTGATGACTTAATTTTGCATAGCCCAACAAGGAAACAGATATGTTTAGCAACAAAATCTGCGTAGTGACAGGCGCAGCTCAAGGAATTGGTCGTACAGTTGTAGAAAGATTTGCCCAAAATGGTGCAACTATGGTGTACGCCTTAGATATGAATGAGGAAGTGCTATCTAAGGCATTTATGGGGACAGACAATGTCAAACCCATAGTGGTCAATATCTGCGATCGCGCAGCAGTGGCGAATTTGATCAGTCAAATTCAAAGTGATTATGGGCGAGTGGATGTATTAGTCAATAATGCCGGAATTACCCGTGATGCGTTGATCGGCAAAATGACCGAGCAAGAGTGGGACATGGTGATTGATGTCAATCTGAAAGGGGTGTTTAACGTAACGCAAGCAATAGCGCCGCTGATGATAGAAAACAACTATGGATCCATCGTGACGATGTCTTCTGTGGTCGGCACGGACGGCAACATTGGGCAAACCAACTATGCCGCGACTAAGGGTGGCGTTATCGCTATGACCAAAACGTGGGCGAAAGAGTTTGCTCGAAAAGGTGCACAGGTCCGGGCAAACTGCGTCGCGCCAGGTTTTGTTGAAACCCCCATGACCGCAGACCTACCCGAAAAAGTGCTGGATATGATGAAAGGGAAAACGCCACTTGGTCGAATGGGGACACCAGACGACATTGCAAATGGGGTGGAATTTTTAGCCAGTGATAAATCAAGCTTTATTACCGGGCAAGTGCTTAAAATCGACGGTGGTTTAGTGTTGTAATCAAACTCGATAGTTAGGATTAGGCGCGTTTATCGCGCCTAATTATTTTGTCATCCGGAATGATTTATTTAGAGACGAGTGCCGATTGACGGCGAGGCTACTCCTTTCTAAACGGTTGACTCAACATTTTATCAAGCCATTGTTCTCTTGACGTTCTAAACAGTGGAATACCGATTTGTACTTTGTCATGCCCGAGTGTTGGTTGGGCGCGGTAGGTACTAAAAATGCGGTCCCAAATAGAGAGGAAAAAGCCAAAGTTAGAGTGGGTTTCTTTGGTGATAACAGAGTGATGCACGCGGTGCATGTCAGGCGTGACGATTAGCTTACGTAGGATGGCATCCAGTTTAAGCGACAGCTTGGCGTTGCTATGATTGAACATTGCGCTGGCATTGAGGATGATTTCAAAAATTAATACTGCGACGGGTGAAATACCGAAACTCACCACAATAGCAATCTTAATCCACATCGAGAGTAAGATTTCGATTGGGTGAAAGCGCGCGCCGGTAGTGACATCAATATCTTGGTCGGCATGATGCATGCGGTGCAGCCGCCATAGCCAAGGAATGCGGTGAAACACTAGATGCTGGGCGTAAATAGCCATATCAAGTATTAGCACGGCAATAATGATTTCGACGAGGCTCGGCAGCGCTATTGAGTTAAACAGTCCGATTTGTTGTTCCGTAGCCCATATTGCAGACTCAATGGCGAGATAGGGCATTAATAGCGCCAAGCACACAGAGTTAAAGCCAACGAGACCGAGGTTGTTTAACCAGCGTGTCGTTTTGCTTTGTGTCAGCGTTTTACGTGGCGTAACCCATTCCCAGATGGCACATAGAACGAGCACCGAGATAAAAAAGCTCAAGCGGATCATATCTGGGTTTTGCATTCAGTCTCCTTACTGTTTGACCTTGCAACCTAGGCTTAGGTGAGTAGAATCAGTCGCCTTCGACACTATTATCATTGAATCGGCATGAGAATCCACGCTTTTCATCACTTATATCAACAACGTCAGGCACTTTCGACCAAGGCGTTTAATGCGCGCGGCAGTAAAGTAGACCGTTGTATTTACTGCCAAGTTGCAAGCAAAAACTGTATTTGTGACTTTCAACCGAATATCGATAGCGATGTCGCTGTGATGCTGATCGTTTCCGACAACGAAGTGTTTAAACCAAGTAATACTGGTCGCCTCATTCTTGATACGTTAAAGGAGGGCTATGCGTTTCAATGGAATCGTACCGAACCTGATCCGCAAATGTTGTCACTATTAGACAACCCAGCCTATCAGCCACTGTTGGTGTTTCCTGCGGATTACGTTGAGGATCAAACTCGCGTTGTGCAAAGTGCGCTGCCTACGTTTTGTGGCGACAAGAAACCACTGATCATACTGCTTGATGGTAGCTGGCGAGAGGCGAGGCGAATTTTCCGTAAGTCACCCTACCTGAACCATCTACCAGTGGTCTCGATTGAACCACAGGCAATATCTCAGTATATGATGCGCAAATCGGATAACGAGCAGCACTTAGCCACCGCCGAAGTGGCTATTTTAGTGCTTGAGCAATTAGGTGACACTCGCGCATCAACAAAGCTAGACAGTTGGTTTCGCGTTTTTCGAGAAGCGTACATGTTAAGTAAAACTCAAATGAAGCCAGATCAAACTCGTCCAGAATTAAAGCGCTATCAGCTCGAAGATTGATAATCTAGTCGTTGATATTGTCGGATAAACTCGCTTCAATGAGTAAATTAGCGATTCATGATTGATTCAAACGGGCGATAGTAAGCATTCTGCTGGTCATTATTTATGCTGGTTAGTTGTATAAATTACCCGTTTTTCAACATCTTGGCTTCATTTGCCTGCATAGGTCACGGAACGCACTTAGGGTGTTGTGGATAATAACGCTAGATTGATTTGGAATTTATGAATTACATTCTGGGAGAGAATAAGATGTACTATGGCTTTGATGTTGGCGGCACTAAGATTGAGTTTGGTGCTTTCAATGAAAAATTAGAGCGTGTTGCTACCGAGCGAGTTCCAACGCCGACGAGTGACTATCAAGAGCTACTTGAGGTGATTGCAGGCTTGGTAAGCAAGTATGACCAAGAGTTTCAATGTGAAGGCAAAATTGGTCTTGGTCTTCCAGGTATGGAAGATGCGGATGATGGTACGATCTTAACCGTAAATATCCCTGCTGCGAAGGGCATGCCTCTACGTAAAGATTTAGAAGCAAAAATTGGTCGTTCGGTGCGTATTGATAACGACGCTAACTGTTTTGCGTTATCTGAAGCTTGGGATGATGAATTGAAAGACTCACCATCGGTAATGGGCTTGATCCTTGGCACTGGTTTTGGTGGCGGTCTAATTTACGAAGGAAAACCATTCTCTGGTCGTAATAACGTTGCAGGTGAAATGGGGCATATGCGTCTACCTATCGATGCGTGGTTCCATCTAGGTGACAATGCGCCGCTGTTGAGCTGTGGTTGCGACAAGAAAGGATGTATCGATAACTACCTATCTGGTCGTGGTTTTGAGCTTTTGTATGCTCACTACTATGGTGAAGAAAAGAAAGCGATTGATATCATCAAAGCGCAAGCAGAGGGTGAACCTAAAGCGGTAGAGCATGTTGAACGCTTTATGGAATTGCTGGCGATTTGTTTTGCTAACCTCTTTACCGCTAATGACCCACACGTCGTTGTACTAGGTGGTGGTCTATCTAACTATGATCTGATCTACGAAGAAATGCCAAAACGTATTCCAAAGCATCTGCTTTCTGTTGCGAAATGTCCGAAGATCGTAAAAGCCAAACATGGTGATTCAGGCGGTGTTCGCGGCGCAGCGTTCTTGAATATTAAATAATACCAATCAGCATAAGTCTTTGATCATTCTTGCTGATTAAAATCGCTGATAACGTTGTTGCAGATTTTGTAATTAGAATAACTAGTTAGCAGCAATCTGCGCCTAGTTCTAAGCGATTTTCCTTGCGCAATTTTCTGACCACTTACTTATCCTGATTGGTATAACGGCTAAGTTTGAATTAAAAACAAAGGGCTTCCATCTGGAAGCCCTTTGTGTAGGTAACGGTTCGCGCGACTGCTTATCGTAACCAGCGATTTACTTGTTCTTTTTGCCCACACCTAAATTTTCTTTAGGTTTTAGTGTGATTTTACCAAAGCCAAGTTTTTTGAAATGGTTATCACGGTAATTGCGTACCGCTTTAGTGTCAGAAACCATTTCTAGCTGGAGTTCCATTTTTAGAAATTCAGTAAGGTCGATACCTTCCGCTTCAGCTACCGCTTCATGAATATTGCGATGTTGCTGGTAAGAGAACAACAGTTCTTTCTCAACGTCTTTGTAGGTATAAAGAATTGTACGAGCCATAATAGGTTACTTATTTGCTTTACTATCAAATGAAAGGCCAGCTAACAAGCTTGCCTCGAATGGGTTAGATTCTGCCTTGAAGTGGGATAATTGTCACGCTTTCTCCCACTTTTACTGTATCTACAGCAGGAGAAATTTCAATTAAACAGTTCGCCTCGCTCATTGAGCGCAAAATACCAGAGCCTTGTTTACCGGTTGTACGCACAGTCAGGCGACCAGCGCTATCTAATTGATAGACGCCACGACTAAACTCGGTACGTCCTTGTTTAGATCGCAAATCTTCGGTCGCAATCGCATTGACTTTCAATGGTTGCCAGTTCACTTCACCTTGCATCTTACGCAGTGCAGGCTCAACAAAGTTGACGAACGAAACCATTACCGCCACAGGATTGCCAGGCAGACCAAAGAATGGCTTGTTGTTGATTTGACCAAACGCTAAAGGGCGCCCCGGACGCATGTTAATGCGCCAAAAATCAATTTGACCAAGCTTATCCAGTGCAAGTTTGATGTAATCCGCATCACCAACCGACACGCCACCAGAAGTAATCACGACGTCAGCTTGTTGGCTGGCTTTTTCAATCGCATCAATCATCACTTGCTCGTTATCTTCTAAGATCCCGAAATCGATGATTTCACAGCCAAGCTTCTCAAGTAGACCCATAATAGTGAAGCGGTTTGAATCGTAAATGGTATTCGCTTTTTGTTCACTGCCCGGTGCTTGTACCTCATCACCGGTAGAGAATAGGGCAACTTTCAGTTTACGATAAACAGTGGCGTCACCAAAACCGAGTGATGCTAACATCCCCATCTCAGCAGACTCGATGCGTGTCCCTTGGGTAAAGACATCGGCGCCGAGCGACAGATCTTCACCTGCCTGACGAACGTTTTGACCAGCTTTAATGCTAGCACCAGCAAAAGTAACGTTGTCACCTTCTTGACTGGCTTGCTCACGCATAATCACAGTATCGGCACCTTGTGGAATCGGTGCACCTGTCATGATTTTTACCGTTTGTCCTGGTTGTAGTTCTTGCTCATAAGCATGACCTGCCAGCACTTCGGCAACCACTTGGTAGTGGTCACGTTGTAGATCGTCACCACGAATAGCGAAGCCGTCCATCGCAGAGTTTGTATACTGCGGTACATTGACCGGAGAAACGACGTTATTTGCTAGTACGCGGTAGTAGCTTTGCTGCATCGGACACGCTTCTGTCTCTGCAACTGTGTTAACCAGCGACAAGATCTTTTCCTGACCTTGAGCAACAGATAAGAAAGCAGGAGATAGGGTGTCACAACAGGCAGCACCGGTGATCTCGTTACCGATTTCACCTTTACGTGCAACAAAGTCTAATACGAACTGCTTGATTGACTCTAAATCGTTAATGTCGATCTGTGGTAGTTCGGTATCGTCTACTTTAGTATCTGCGGCGATCGCGACAATATTGTCATCATTTGGGTATAACCATGGTTTGCCCACTTCTTCGCGATGTAGTTCAATTTTCGGGAAGGCGATGTTTTTGCAGCCTTCAACCAAAATAACATCCAATTTTTGTTGGTCAAAACGGGTCAATAGGTAATGAAACTCAGACTCTTCTTCTGGCGTTTCAGTCATCAACGCATAGCGATTGCGCGAGGAGATCAGCATTTGACTTGCGCCCGCTTTACGTAGGCGGTAGCTATCTTTACCTGGCTTATCCACATCAAAATTATGATGCGCGTGTTTTAACATACCAATGCGTAAACCCGCTTTGGTTAGTTTTGGTAACAGCGCTTCAATAAGCGTTGTTTTACCTGTGCCAGAGTAGGCTGCAAAACCAAGAATAGGGACTAAATGGCGTGATTTCATGATTCTAGTGTTCCAAATTGTGCCAACTCTTCAGGAGTATTCAGATTTACAAAGCAGTTAGGCTCATCGCTAAAGTCAACGTAAGAGGTATTACACTCTTTGTATAGTAGGATGATTTTACGGTCGCCGCGCTCTAAAAAGGCGGTCAGTTTAGGCAACACGCGTTTGTGATACAGGGTAAATACAGGTTGTTGATGATCACCATCGTGCGCAACCAAAATATCGCTGTCTACGTTTACTTGGTTGCAAAAGCGCTCGACCAAATCTGTGCTGATTTGTGGGCTATCACATGGCACAAAACCAACCCAATCGGTTTCAGCGTGAACTAAACCAGCGTGAATGCCACCCATAGGACCAGGATAGTCAGAAAAATGATCACTAAACACGCGCCCGAACTGAGCGTAGGCTTCTTGATTGCGGTTCGCATTGATCAAAATTTGGGGTGTTTGTGGCGACAAGCGTTCAATAACGTGCTGAATTAGCGGCTTATTATTTAATTCGATAAGACCTTTGTCTTTGCCGCCCATGCGGCTGGCTTGACCACCAGCCAATATGACCCAACTAGTTTGCGTTGGATTTAGCATAGGAATTCTCTTGTTCTTTATCAGAAATGATTTGTAACAGTGGAGACTCTATCAGAGTTGATTCTTTTATCCACCATTGTTTGCGACATAAATCAGTTAACGCATTCTTTTGGTGACTGGTGATAACGATACTCGAGCCTTTTTGCAGCAGATCTTTTGCGAGCGTCACTAAACGATCAATTGACTCTTGGTCGAGAGATGCGCTTGGCTCATCCATCAACAAAATTGAAGGTGTTAAAATCCATGCTCTCGCCATAGCAACGCGCTGCTTTTCACCACCAGAAAGGACTGAAATATGTTCATCCGCTAAGGTTTCTAGCCCAACACGTCGCAGTGCATTGATCACTTTTGCGCGCTTATCTTGCGCTGGAATTTTTTGGAAACGAATACCATACGCGACATTTTCATACACAGTGCCATCAAAAAGATAAGGAGATTGGTGGAGATAAACCACGTTGCGACGACCACTGCGAGGAAATAAGCGTTGGAAGAAGTTATCGTTAGGCGCAAAGACTTTTCCCGTTGTTGGTTTCAACAAACCGGAAATGATCTTCAGTAGGGTGGTTTTACCCACACCGTTATCGCCTCGTAAATAGATCGCGTCATTAGGACCGATCGACAACTCAGGTATGTGGAACAATACCCGGTCTTTGAACCTCATCGAGACTTGCTGAGCAGTTAATTTAATTGTCATAGTTGCCCTTAAGTTCTCAAATAACCACGTCCGCGCATGCTGCTAAGGAAGAAGTTTAGTAGCAAGGCTAAAGATAATAATACAATTCCAAGTGCAACACCTTGCGCAAAAGCGCCTTTATGGCTTTCCATTGAAATTGCAGTTGGTATATTACGAGTTAAACCCATAATGTTTCCGCCGACCATCATTGAACAACCTACTTCTGTGACGATACGTGAAAAGGCAGTAATCGCGGCAGCAAGTAATGGAAAACGCGTCTCCCAAATCATGGTAGCGGCAAGGCGGGGCATCGAAGCGCCTAATGTAATTGCGGTTTCGACAGCACGTCGATCGCTTGATTGAAGTGCGCCATGCATCATTGCTACCAAAACAGGGAAGCAAATTAGCATTTGTCCTAATACCATTGCCTTTTGGGTGAACAGCATTTGCCAATCACCCAAAGGACCTGCACGAGACAGTAGCATGTAGAGCAACAAGCCGATAACCACAGTAGGTACGGCCTGGAGCGTATTAATAATGGATAAAAACATCCACTTGCCACGAAAATCTGTGTAGGCAAGTATGAACGAAAATAGAATCGCTGGCAGCAACACCAGAGAAATCGCGGTTAAAGAAACGCTAAACGACACACCGACAATAGCCAATAAGTCGGGGTCTAATGCTACTAATAATGCTAGTGCTTCTAATGTTGTCTGCCAGAGGCTCATGGGCGATTATTTCTCGTTCGCGTTGGCAACAAACAGTTGTTGACCATTTAGTTTAAAGCTGTTGATCAGTTCTTGCCCGCGAGGGTTTACTAGCCAGTCACTAAATACTTTTGCACCTTGGTAGTTGATTGTTGGGTAACGCTCAGGGTTAACCAAAATCACTTGGTACGGGTTAAATAGGTTTTTGTCGCCTTGTAGAAGAATCTTAAGATCAAGTTTGTTGTTGTACGCCAACCAAGTACCACGGTCAGTCAAGGTGTAACCTTGCATTTCAGACGCCATATTAAGCGTTGGACCCATGCCTTGACCTACAGAGCGGTAGCCAGTGAAGTTTGGCTCCATCTTAGTTTGAGCCCAGATACCCAATTCTTTTTTGTGCGTACCAGAATCATCACCGCGTGAGATAAATGTTGCGTTAACACCTGCGATATCCTTAAACGCTTCTGCGACAGTTTTGTCGTCTGAAACTGTTGCTGGGTCAGCTTGTGGACCAACAAGAACAAAGTCATTGTACATCAGTTTGCGTGGTAGAACGCCGTAACCTTTTTCAACGAAATTTGCTTCTGCTTTTGGTGCGTGAGTCATCACCAAATCAACGTCACCGTTTTCACCCATTTTAAGTGATTTGCCGGTACCTGCTGCAATAACGTCAACTTTGTAACCAGTGTCTTTTTCAAATTCTGGTAAAAGGTAATCAAGTAGGCCTGAGTGGTAAGTACTGGTTGTAGTAGCAAGACGAACGCGAGATTGATCTTCCGCGTGAGCTGAATAGCTGAACAGCGCAATAGACGCTGCTGCAATAGTGTAACTAACCGTTGCTTTCATAGTAAATGATGCTTTCATTGTTATAGTTTCCATAAAGTGGGCCAAAAGGCATTTTAATTCATTGCCTAGTAGGGAATGGCATGAACCAAAAAAATGGTCTGTTGCCATTAGCAAACTAAATGCCAACTTTTTAGTCTAAATATCAAGCAATTCAGTGCAAAATTGTGGACAAAAAGGGGCTTTGCGACAATTTGTCGCACTAGTGCTCGATCCCAATGAGCAAACCTTGGTACACTCTGACCCAATAACTGAAAATCGACTGAGAAATGATATGTCTTCATCTTTAGACGCCAGCAAATTACTTCAATACCAAGCATTTTCCGTCCTCGTGGTAGACGATGAGGCGGGGATGCAGGCAATTTTGCAAAAAGCGCTAAGCAAATGGTTCTCAAAAGTAGATACCGCAGGCAGCATTGAGCAAGCAGAAACACTGCGCCTCGCCAATCACTATGACCTTATAATTTTAGACATTAACTTGCCGGGGCGCTCAGGTATTGAGTGGGAAGAAGCATTCAATGATGAAGAACGCAAAGCGGATGTAATTTTTATGACCGGCTATGCGGATCTTGAAACAGCGATATCGGCACTTAAGCTTGGTGCGACGGACTTTATCCTTAAACCATTTAATCTCAGTCAAATGTTGCAGTCGGTGCAACGTTGTATGGACAAACGTCTCAATGAACGTCTGCAGTTTGCCCTGCGCCGCGATGTTAAGCGACATATTGTCACAGAAATAGCCGGCAGCTCAGACAAAACTCAGCAGTTACGTCATCTCATTAGCCAATTTGCGCCATCGCGTGCGTCAGTGCTTATTGAAGGCGAGTCAGGCACTGGTAAAGAGCTCGTTGCTCGCGGTGTACATGAAGCCAGCGGTCGTAGTGGCCCATTTATTCCGGTTAACTGTGGAGCTATTGCTCCTGAGCTTTTAGAGAGTGAATTATTCGGTCACACCTCTGGCGCATTTACTGGTGCGAAGAAAGGAAGAGAAGGTCTATTTCGCGTCGCTAACGGCGGCACACTGTTTCTTGATGAAATCGGTGAGATGCCTCTTTCGATGCAATCAGCTCTGCTGCGCGTACTAGAGCAGCGAGCGATTCGCCCGGTAGGCAGCGAAAAAGAGATCAGTGTTGATGTTCGTGTAGTTGCGGCGACTAACCGTAATCTGCAACAAGAAGTTGGCAAGGGCAATTTCCGTGAAGATTTGTTCTATCGTTTAAATGTACTCAAAATTGATGTTGCTCCACTACGTGAACGTAAGGCAGACCTCAATGAGTTGGTTCCATTTTTTACAAAAATGCTCTCTGCTGAGCTTGGCGTTGCCGATCCTAACTGGGCACATGAAGACATAGAAGCGCTGAATAACTATGACTGGCCGGGTAATATTCGCGAGCTGAAAAACTTGATTGAGCGTTGCATCCTATTAGGTAAACCACCAGCACATTACTGGCGTGAGCTGAACATCAATCAGCCGCAGCAGAATATTTCTATGACAGTCACGACAGGATCTCAATTGATCGATGTTGCTGAAGCTCCGCGTACGCCTGGGCAAGGTTATCCAAATTCATGGACACTCAAAGAAGTGGAAAAATCCCATATCCAGCAGTTAGTGGATTTTCATGACGGCAATAAGTCAGCTGCGTCACGTGATCTTGGTGTCGCGCGTAAAACATTAGAGCGTAAATACAAAGAGTGGGACGCAGAGGATTCAGATTATGCCGAATAATGGCAATCATGATCATCACAGCTTAATCGGTAAGTGGCGCTATCGTTTTAAGACGATGGTGCGTTATCGCTTGATGATTTTAACCTCGGCACCGATTTTCCTGACTCTGTTGGCTTTGATTGGTATCACCATCTATTGGTCGATTCACTATACCTGGCAAAGTACCCTGATTGATGTGTCAGAGCGCCTTGAGGTAGCCAACAACAGCATTGAACTGATCCAACAAAAGCAGGCGAACCATGTCGAAGCGTTCACCGAGTCATATGATTTTCGCGTACGTCTTGAAAGTAACCTGCCACAATCAGAGCTAAAACGCTGGGTAGCGGAACAAAAACAGCGCTACAACCTCGACTTTCTCTGTTTTCACCGGATTGGCGAGTTGGAGTCAGGTTTTGATTATCCGCGTTTGACGAAACAGGAATCATTTTTTGATCTTTTGAGTAATCAAGATCTCGCTGCGCTGGATAGTAACTTAGCCAGTCGCGCACAAGTCCCAATTCTTAACGGAGAAGAAGTAGAAAACCGAGGTTTGGTTAGTCGTACCGTTATTCCAGTTTATAACAATGAGAACATGCTTGTTGGCTATATGGATGGGGGATTACTTCTTAACAACAGTACGATCTTAGTCGATCAAATTCGCGATCTGATTTACCCAAGTCAACGCGATCATCTACGCCCGTTAGGCACACTAACTCTGTTCTTGGGCGATTTACGTGTCAGTACCAACGTACCACTGGATAGCGCGGAGCATGTTGGACGCGCGATTGGTACGCGCGTGTCTGACGAAGTGCGTCAAGCGGTGCTTAACGACGGTCAGCAATGGGTGGATAGAGCCTATGTATATGATGCTTGGTACATCAGTGCTTATCAGCCTATCCGTGATAAGAATGACCATGTAATCGGTATGCTGTATACCGGCTATTTGATGTGGCCATTCTTAAAAGCTTATGTAACCAATATTGCTGAAATCAGTATTACCACCATTGTACTGCTGATTATTTCTGGCGTGATGGTGTATCGCGGCTCAAGGGATTTGTTTAATCCGATTGAGCACATCTATCGCGTAGTGAAAATGATCCAATTGGGTAAGGAAACGCGCATTGGACCTTTAGGGCTCGATGATGAGCATGAGCTTGCTCAACTGGCGAAGCAATTTGATAACATGCTGGATTTGCTCAGACAACGGAAAAATGAGCTCAAGTACGCCGCGATTGAGTTAGAAGGTAAAGTTCAGCAACGTACCGCTAGCCTTGAAGAAAAAACCGCTGAATTAGAGCTGCATATTCAACTATTGAACCAGACGCGCGATAAGCTGGTGGTGCATGAAAAACTATCCGCGCTCGGAGAGCTAACAGCGGGGATTGCTCACGAGATCAATAACCCAAGTGCGGTTATTCTCGGTAACGTGGAGCTGATTCAGTTTGAATTAGGTGAAGATGCGCAGCGCGTGCAGGAAGAGCTGGACGCGATTCACGCTCAGATAGATCGGATACGCAATATCACTCGCAGCTTGCTGCAATATAGCCGTCAGGGTGGGGTTCAGGATGAAATTACCTGGCAACACGTTAACCCAATCGTAGAAGAGAGTATTACGCTAGTGAAAACCGGCAGTAAGAAGCGTGATATCGAGTTTGTGACCGATCTTAAAGCTCATAGCTCGGTGGAAATTAACCGTCACCAACTGCTGCAAATTCTGGTGAACTTACAGATGAATGGTATTCATGCGATGCAGGGCAAAGGTAAGTTAACCATTCGCAGTGAAGACTGGCTGGAAGATGGGCAGGAGCGCGGTGCATTGATTCACATTCAAGATGAAGGTACTGGTATTAAGCCGGAAAACATTAAACGTATTTTCTCGCCGTTCTATACCACGAAACGTGACGGTACAGGCTTAGGTCTGTCGGTTTCGCAAAGTATTTTGAGCCAGACAGGTGGTGAGTTAACCGTGGAGTCGGAATATGGACATGGCAGTTGTTTTACTATCCGGTTACCGAAAAAAGCCGAAATTGATTTGTTGTTTTCAACCAAAGCTTAACCAGTAAGTTTTTAATACTAGAACGACTCGCATAAAAAACGCCTTCCAAGTGAAGGCGTTTTGCTATCTAACGGTTAGAGATAAAGTTAAATCGCTTAACCTGCGTTCACCGCAATCTTAGGCGGTTTGATACCGTGTTTACGAAACTCTTTCATCACACGCAGAGTGATATCGGTTTCAAACAGTTTTTCATACGCGGTATCCACCACATAAGCTTTACAGGTTAACTGAATCGCTAAGTAGTTATCCGCCATAGTCTGTTTAACAAGGACCGTAACCGGCTTAGGCAGGTGAATGTAACGGCTCGACGACGCCGCTTCCTGGATTAGGTCGCGGGCGAGGGTGATATCCTCATCCATACTGACATAAAACGGAATCACCACCTGCATATCTAGCGCACCATAGTTGCCACTCACCACCACCTCATTCAAGAATTTGTTGTTTGGGATAGTAATGATGTCATCGTTCAACGTACGCATACGCACAGAACGCAAACCGATAGTAATGATATCGCCATAGTTTCCTTCAAACGTGACGCGGTCACCTACTTGGAACGGACGGTCAACCATCACTGTAATACCTGCGATAAACGAGGCAGCAAGGTCTTTCAGTGCAAAACCGACCGAAACTGCGAGCGTACCACCAATAAGCGCAAGGATTTGGTCATTGATACGAAAACTCATCATAAACACCACCACACCTGTGGTCATGTAGATGAAAAATTGCATAAATGATTGCAGCTTTTGTAGCAGCATGCGGTATTGAACAAACTGGCTACCAAAGCTTTCAACCATTGAGTTGATGAACTTAAGTAGAATCCATGTGCCGGCAATGACGAACAATGAGAAGAACACACCACTCCAGCGAACTAAACTGGCTATTTTTGAAATGTTCTCGACGTTGGCTATCTCTTCTGTCGCCATCGCTGGTAAGGCAAAAAGCGACAGGAATAGTAAGGTTATTATTGTTTTCATACTACTTCACCAATAAATGTTGACGATCAAGAACGTTTGTAATGTGTCGGAACCAATGGTCTGAAACGCGAGCTTGGTCTTCTGTCCATTCGATGTACCCACGGCTTTGGAAATAGCGCAGGATGCCAGTAATCTCAGCAAGACTTAATTGGGTGCAGTCAGAAAGAATCTCTGGCGAAGCGATCTCCAATTGAATAATAGAACGTAATACTGCCAACATTGGTTTAGGCATGTTTTCCAACTCTTGCGATTCCGGCACATGGAACAAACGAACCACCGCTTGATCGGTCTCTTTGTTGCGATTGATCGACAAGCGGAAGAAACGCAGCGCGACGGTAGGGTTACCATCCGAGTAGTGCCAAAGAATACGATAGAAGCCTAGCTTAGCGCGCTCTTCTTCACTTAAATCGTCTTGATCCCACTGCTTCGGAACCACCAAGCCTTCAAATGAGAGAGGCTTTTCCAACTCTTTGTTAATTCGACTATTAAGCAGTTCAGCGATCTGTTTTTCGTTCCAGCGCGGTAGGAAGCACACCAAATCAAACAACAGGCGTTCACCACGAGCACGATCGACAAAGCGCCAACTTGATTTCACAATCGAGAACACAATACGGTGGTTTTTCTTTGAACGACGTAGCAAGTTAGTGATGCGCATTAGATCGCTCAAGCCACCAACCATTGGTTTAACCAAGCGGTGCGCGTTATCAATCGCGATCAAATAAGCGGTTTCGCTTTTACGCAGGTGAGCAAGAATTTGAATCTCACTCGCTTCTTCATCTAACCCAATACTTAGCGCGAGTTGTGACAATAATTCACCGTAACCTGCGTATGGGCAGTTAAGGTAAATTGGCTCGGCATTAGATACCTTGTTAAGCATGGTATTTAATAGCGTTGTCGCGCCGATACCGCGCTCCCCAGATACCACACAGATAGCTGGGCTATCAGACATTAAGTAGCGTGACAGCTGTTTGAGCTCGTCACTGGCGTAACCAATCAGCGTACTGTCGATATTGCCTGGTAATACATAGTCAAAGACTTGCTCGCCTTTAATGCGTACTAGGTTGTGTTGGCATTTATCAATATCAGATTGTTTCGCCACTTCAATACGGAATAGGTAAGCCAACGCTTGACTAAACAAAGTCGAACGCGACAACAATCCCATCAATTGATGTTTCGCGCTGTCTAAGCTGAGCCAAACAATGCCCAGCGCGGTTGCTGGAATGTTTAATAGTAAGGTGTTTTGACGATTCACCGCCCAGTTTACCCATACAGGGCGTTCGGTATGGCTTGCGAGAGATTCAAATACCTTTTCTCGCCATAGGCGTAATACAGAGACAGTCACCAATACAAACCAGAAAAACAGCGCGCTGTAGATCCAACTGTAAATCGTGCCTTTACCCAGTGTACGGATTGAGATCTGTAAGATTACACCGGCAATAATGATGCTCCATACGTAACGACGAATGGTCGATAAACGCAGAGCAATGACAGCACGAGATGAACTGCGGCTATTGCGGTAAGCAAACTCGAGAATAAAGCTAATCGCAATCGAGCCACCCAATACCCACCAAGTAAAGATTTCAAGCAGGATCAAATGCTGCAAGCTTGGAATCTGCGAAAGCACGCGGAGCGATAGAGTAATCGCGATTAGCCACGCGATAGCACGGTGAGCACGGCTGATGTACCAAATTAATCTCACCCATAATGGTGGGTTAGATTTGCTTTCTAATTGGCTGACACGGAATAGGTCAATCAGACGTTTGCTGTTTGCCAACCACCATACTAAGCCAAAATAAATGAATAGCACTTTGGTCGCTGCCCAAATCACTGGAATCGGCGAAATAAAGATTTCAGCGACAAGCGATTTGAAGCTGCGGATTTGGAAGTAAACCAAATACTCGACGTTTAACTTAGTTAACTGCCATTCTTGCTTAAACTGAGTCACACCATAAGGACCAAAACCCGTCAAACGGTCGCGATTGGCTGGATTAGTTAGATCCAACAGCACTTGTTTGCTTTGGTTTAAGCTGGTTAAGGTGAAATAAGCACTCTGCACTTGATTCCATTCTTGATCGGCATTATTTGCCCGATAGGCATCAAGATGCTCCGAGAAGCTAGTGATTTGCTCACGTTGAATACGCAGTACACGCGCCAGCAAAAGATTCACTTGTCGCTTATCTTTTGGCGTCATAAATAAGGGTTCCGGTAATTCGGAAATTTGTTGGGCAATTTTAACCGCTTCAGGTGAGCTCTGAGGTTGCGATTGAAAGCCGTACTCGTTAGCCAAGCTTGGCGTTGCAATAAGCAAGCTAGCTAAGACCAATACGCGCAAGTAGAAGTCGCGTAAGTAATAACGCATAGAACACTCTTAAATTTTAGTTATTTGGATTTATTGTAGTTGTTTTGGCGGAAGTGGTTGCTCCGCGCCCAAGGATGGGCGTCGAATTCTAGAGGCTAGATGTTGCGCAATGTCAGGGTTGTGTTAAAAAAACACCATTCAATTGAGCGACTTTTCTGACATCTTTAGCTCGAGATATGTCGATTGGGGCAATTAAATCGCGATTTGAAGGGTATAGCGAGTGCCATAATAGGCAGCAAAATAGGTTCAAATCTTGTAGTTATCTGACCGGTAATGAAAACAACGCTTGCAGTAGAGACGCTTTATCAGTAACGTTGCGCGGTTTTTACCCCTTTAATTCATTTAAGCTAAGGTACAGGTTTTGATCTCTACTGCTAATATCACGCAACAATTTGGCGCTAAGCCACTATTTGAAAATATCTCAGTTAAATTCGGCGAAGGTAACCGTTACGGTCTTATCGGCGCGAATGGCTGTGGTAAATCAACGTTTATGAAAATCCTTAGTGGCGAGTTAGAGCCAAGCGGCGGTAACGTTAGCTACGATCCAAATGAACGTGTTGCTAAGCTAAACCAGGACCAGTTTGCGTACGAGCAGTACACAGTAATCGATACTGTAATCATGGGTTATAAAGAACTGTGGGAAGTGAAACAGGAACGTGACCGTATTTATTCTCTAGCTGAAATGAGCGAAGAAGACGGCATGAAGGTTGCGGACCTTGAAGTTGAGTTCGCTGAGATGGACGGCTACATGGCTGAATCTAAAGCTGGCGAACTGCTACTTGCGGTAGGTATCCCACTAGAGCAGCACTACGGTCTAATGAGCGAAGTGGCACCAGGCTGGAAACTGCGTGTGCTACTGGCACAGGTTCTATTCGCTGACCCGCACATCATGCTACTAGACGAACCAACCAACAACTTGGATATGGACACTATCCGTTGGTTGGAAGAGACGCTAAACCAACGTAACTGCACGATGATCATCATCTCGCACGACCGTCACTTCCTAAACTCAGTATGTACTCACATGGCTGACTTAGATTACGGTGAACTGCGCCTTTACCCGGGTAACTACGACGAGTACATGACTGCGGCGAGCCAAGCCCGTGAACGTCTACTTTCTGACAATGCGAAGAAGAAAGCGCAAATTGCTGAGCTACAAACATTCGTAGCGCGTTTCTCTGCAAACGCATCAAAAGCAAAACAAGCAACATCACGTGCGAAACAGATCGATAAGATCCAACTAGACGAAGTAAAAGCATCTAGCCGTCAAAACCCATTTATTCGTTTTGAACAATCTAAAGAGCTATTCCGTAACGCTCTAGAAGTTGAAAACCTAAGCCAAGGTTTTGAAGAAGACTTGTTTGCTAACTTCAATGCAATTTTCGAAGTTGGTGAGCGCGTTGCTATCATCGGTGAGAACGGTGTTGGTAAGACAACACTACTAAACACGCTGGCAGGTGTGCTAGAACCACGTACAGGCGCATATAAGTGGTCTGAAAACTCTAACATCGGTTACTACGCTCAAGATCACGCACATGATTTTGAAGAAGACTTGAAACTGATGGATTGGATGGGTCAATGGCGTCAAGAGGGCGATGACGAGCAAGTACTACGTAGCTTCCTGGGTCGTATGCTATTTGGTCAAGACGACATTAAGAAGTCAGTAAAAGTTCTGTCTGGTGGTGAGCAAGGTCGTATGCTGCTTGGTAAGCTAATGATGCAAAAACCAAACATGCTGCTAATGGACGAACCAACTAACCACATGGATATGGAATCTATTGAATCACTGAACACAGCGTTAGAGCAGTACAAAGGTACGCTATTCTTCGTATCGCATGACCGTGTATTCGTAGACTCACTAGCAACACGCATCCTAGAGATCCGTGATGGTAAGATCCACGATTTCCGTGGTACATACGCAGAGTTCCTGCAAGCGCGTGGTATTCAAGGTTAGTTATTCAAGGTTACTTAGTTAACGTTTAAATTAGTAACGCACAAATCGAAAGGGCTAGTTCAATAACTAGCCCTTTTTTGTACGTGTCTCTTAGATGCTCGAGACTTTGGCTGGTAAAGCCTAGTAACGGAACTGTCCAACCAGACTACCTAGTTTCTGGTTCACCTCTTGCACTTGGCTACTGTATTTCACCGAATCTTGCACTTCATTGTAGGTATCGCTAGCGAGCGAGGCGATGTGAGTAATATTACGGTCAATCTCACCGGACACCATCGACTGCTCTTCCGAAGCGGTTGCGATTTGCGTGTTCATATTGAACAACTCTTCTATCTGCTGATTAACGCTATCGATAGCATCCACCACTTGTTGTGTGTCTTGCATGGTTGCTTCAGCTTGCTCTTGGCTAGCCGCCATGATTGAAACCGTAGTATGGATTTGGCTAGAAAGGTTGGTGATGGTTGACTCTATCTGGCGAGTTGAATTATCCGTCTTCATTGAGAGATCGCGCACCTCATCGGCGACGACAGCAAATCCTCTGCCATGTTCGCCTGCCCGAGCGGCTTCTATCGCCGCGTTGAGCGCCAATAGGTTAGTTTGCTCTGCTATTCCTTGGATAGTTGATATTACCGAGTTGATTTGACGACTTTGCTCTTCAAGCTGTTCGATTAACTGTTGAGAGTTGGCAATATCACCGGATAGGGTCTGCATACTCGCACTGGCTTGCTGGGTAATGTCTCTAGCGAGCTGCGAGGCGTCTTTCATATTTGCCGCACTGACAGCAGCCTGTTCGATATTCGACGTAATTTCATTGCTGGTGTGCACCAATTCGTTAATCGCAGTCGCTACGGACTCTGACTCGATTTTTTGTTGCTCGGCATTATCCATACTTTTACTTGCCGCTTGAGTGCTCATAGAGGCACTGTAGTCGAGCACATCCTTTGCCGAAGCGACATCTTTAATCAAGTTATGCAGCTTACAAGTAAAGGTATCGAATGAATTCGCTAATTGTGCCAGTTCATCATTACCAGACGCGTTCATACGCGCGGTCAGGTCGCCATTGCCTTGGGCAATATCGTGCATCATAGATTGAATACTCTGGATGCGACCTAAAATATTGCGACCGATGAGCATCAATAGCCCAGACAAGATAAGTGCGAGTAAACCACCAAAAATGTGCAGTTGCATTTTTACCTTGTCAGCGGCAAGCAGAATTGAAGACTCGATATCACCTTGTAGAGATAGTATCTCTTGCTCTGTTGTATGCACGGTACTTCTTAAATCTCCACGAATGCCCAGGTTAGGCGTTAAACCCAGTTGGATATTGGCTTTAAATAAGTTGACCAGGTCAGTTTGATAGTTATTAAACGCACTTTGTACACGAGAGAGATAAGCGAACTCTTGATAAAAAGTCTGTAGGGATTGGGAGAGTTCTAATTCCGTTTGCTCTGAGGGATAGGCAAGGTAGTGGAAGTCTTTTTCCATCAATTCAGACAGCGCCACTTTGGCTTCTAAGTTACCTAGGTTAATCACACTTTGACGCAGTTCACTGCGAGAGGCTGTCAGCTTATTAATAAGAGACTCGCCGCTAGTCTTTGAATCAATTAGCTCAATTTGCGCGACGAGTTGTTGGAACTTAACACCGTATTGTTGGAGCGTATCACTGATAGTGCTCATACGACCATCGAGAGGAAGTCCGTGAGTGGTAATACGTTGATCGAGTTGTTTGAGTCGCTCAGTCAGTTGTAGAAAAGTTTGGTCAAAACGCTGCTGATACTTGATGTCGTGACGAGCGATAAAGTCTTTTTCATGACGCCTTAATGTGAGTAAGTCGATCTCTGATTCAGCGTTTTCTACCGACGCCAACTCCAACTCATGCATGTTATTGAGGCTGTATTGCTCGAAGAATCCGTAACAGATTACGCCGAACAGAAGAATGATGTTTATGGTGAGCAATTTGGTTTTAATACTAAAACGATCAAGCAGACTTTTCGGCTTAGTATCACTGGCAGGTACGGTTTGTGTTTGAGTGCCTTGGAACATAGCTTCTCCCTAGAGACTGACGTTTAAAGACCGCGTAGAGTCGTTTTTGTGATCGCGGATATTAAACTAATAGCATTAGAGAGGGGTTTTGCAACCATAGTGTGAAATGAAAAGCCCCTGATGATACAGGGGCTTTACGCTTATTCGGCTTGTTCGCCTTTGACATCAAAAGTGATTTTTTCAGCACCCGTAAAGACTTGGAAACGTAAGCCTTTCGCACGAGCAATGGTAGTAATACCAAACTTGCGGGCTAAATCGAGTCCCATTTGTGTCACGCCAGAGCGAGACAGCAGCACAGGGATACCCATTTGCGCCACTTTGATCACCATCTCAGAGGTTAAGCGACCTGTAGTGTAGAAAATCTTATCATCGCCGCTTTCTTCGTTAATCCACATTTCACCAGCTAGAGTGTCAACCGCGTTGTGACGACCAACATCTTCTACAAACGATAATACCTGATCGCCTTTACACACCGCACAGCCATGTACAGCGCCAGCTTTCTTGTAGGTATCATTGTAATGAGTTAATGCTTCAAGCGCGGTATAGATTTCTGATTGTTTAAGGGGAGTTTGTGGTACTTGGTAATTCTCAAGTTGCTTCATTACATTACCGTACATAGTGCCTTGACCACACCCAGACGTAACGGTTTTCTTTTTGAGCGCGCTTTCAACATGCTCGGTATTCTCTTTCGTAATGACTGCAGCGCTGCTGGTTTCCCAATCGATAATGACCGACTCAATCGCGTTTGGATCCGATAGGAAACTTTGGTTCTTCAAGTAACCTAAAACCAAAGACTCCGGGCGTGATCCCAAAGTCATTAACGTAACCACTTCTTTCCAGTTCAACATTACCGTAAGAGGGCGCTCACACGCGATCTGTTTGGTAAGCTTTTCGCCGTATTCGTCGTATACCTCAACTTCGATAGTTTGTAATGGATTCTCACTGGTTTTAATTATATTTGGTTTAACCACGTTTATTCCTATTGTTGTTCGTTCATCAGACAAGCGATGAGGGAATGAAGTTTCTGTCATCATAATACATCAAATAAGCAATAACTGTTCCTAAAGCAAAGATAAATGTCATAGACGCTTAAAGGTATTACAATTAAGGAATGAATATTGCTTAGTTGTCAGCAGAGTAATTATCAAACCAGAATCAAAATTCAAACAGCATGGTGAATTATGTCTACTATAACGCTTGAGAAAACAGAGCAACATTGGCCGATAGAATGTGAACTAACGGCAAAAGAAGTCTCTATGGGTAAATGGACGACGATTCAACAGCAACTAACCGGTTTCAATCTTAAACCTGAACAGCAAAGTGACCGTCTAGTGTTACTGCAACTGCATAAAGATGAGCGCACCGAGTACCGCTTTAATTTAAGCTCACAACAGCCTAAGCTTTTCTTAGTACTGGACACCTTTGAAGGTGAAGATAATCCAAAGATCGTGACATTAACGGCATCTCAGAGCGTTGCATCGCGTTATATGGATGGCGATTATCTCGTACTATCGAATGATATGCCTTTGGCAATTCATGCTTGGATGGAAGCCTTTATAGGGCGTCATGGTGAGCTATTAGAAGTAAGACGTAAAAAACGCGCAGGAGCGGGTCGATCAAATGGTAACTAGTTTTATTAGCCGCTGGTCTAAGCGTAAGCTAGACGAAAAAGCTAAAGAGTTATTGAGTACAGAAGAGACTCAAGTTGCTGAGAAAGTAAATGAACATAGCGATGAGATAAACGCTGAGCTTTCAACGCCTATTGATGAATCGCAACCAGCGATTGCTGCATCGGAAACAGAGACTGGCGCTACGGCAGCGAATGAGGCTGAAAAGCCGGAAGAGATGTCGATTGCGAATCTACTGGTTTCAGAAGCGGAACAAAGTGTTAAGAAAGCTGCACTGCGTAAACTGTTTCTATCAGAAGAGTTTAACGTGCGTGATGGTCTAGACGATTACGATGAAGACTACAGTAATCTTAAGACCCTTTCTCAAAGCGTGGCAGAAACGTTACGTGATTGGGTAAAAGAACAGCCAGAAGAAGAGGCAGAGAAAGAATCTACTATAGCGGCTGCATCTGAAAACGACGATGCTGAAGCTAAGGGTGAACTCACTGATCAAGACGTCTCGACAGAGGGGGATGCAGCAGTGACTACCAATGAAAGCCAAGCCCAAGATCTTGATATCGAAGCTGAGGGTACAGATGCTGGAACTGTGGATGCAAAAGGTACCGATGGAGAAGGTGAGACAAAATATACCACACAATAATTAGGTACATTTTGACTAAATGATTAAGATGCCGATTGCGACAATTTGTCTCAGTCGGCTTTTTTGTCTCGTTAGCTTGCTTTGTTCTTAGTTAAGTTGTTGAAAAATAAAAATATAAAAGTTGGTACGCCTTTTGCAATACGGCATCTAGATAAATTATCCGGTTGCAAACGGAATAGAGCAATGCTTAAACAACTACTACAAGAAGCAACATCAAACAATGGTAAAGCAAGACTTTACGCGTTTGAGAATACGGTTGAGCTGACTAACCTAATCCCACCAACAGTGAGCTATGAAAGTGGCGGTAACACGTTAATTGTTGGTCCTACTGCGATTATTGAAAGTGCGGCGCAACAACTAGAGCAGATGAACAGCCTAACTCTACTATCAACCGATGGTGAGAAGGGGACACACGCGAATCTTTACTTTGCTAATGCAGTTGAAGTATCAGGTTTTCTCGGTGCTTTCGAGGTTCAAACTGTGAATAACCTAATTCGCAGTAACCTAGCAGAAGTGGCAATTGGTCATGATTGTTTCGATGTCGTACTCGATCTATGTCTTAACAGCTGCATGACTGAAGAAGTGCCTGTACCGGGTTATTACCCAGTTGGTCGCGGTTACCCAAAATTGGCTGATGCTCTGGAAGAAATTCCGACTCTGATGGGCACATTTGATAAGCCAAAATTCTTCCGTCTAAATACCGATTTGTGTGCGCATAGCTCTCGCGGTGTTAAAGGCTGTGAGCGTTGTGTCGATGCTTGTCCTGCTGGTGCATTATCAAGTCAAGGCAGTGACAAAACCGGTCACCGTATCGAGATCAATCCATACCTATGTCAAGGTGTTGGTACTTGTGCGACAGCATGTCCAACAGAAGCGATTCATTACGCACTGCCTAATCCGCAAGATACTCAAAAATTCATTGAGCGTACGCTAGCTAACTATGAGAAAGCGGGCGGTCTAGATCCTATCGTTTTAATTTGTAGCTCTCGTCATGAAAGTTACAACGTGATGGCACTAAAAGCATTACCAGACAATGTTATTCCAGTTGTGGTGGAAGAGCTGCCATCGGTAGGTATTGATACTTGGTTTGCTGCACTGGTTAATGGCGCGACTCAAGTACTTTTTGCTGCTAGCCGTTTTATGCCAGCAACGATTATCCGCATTTTGAATAACGAAGTGGCGATTGCTCAAGAGCTATTAAGTCAACTTGGTATCCAAAAAGAGTGTATCGATATTCTTTACCTAGAGTCATTACGTGAAGGTCCTCCAACACTATGTACCGATTCATTTGATCTTGCGCTTGGTGATCTTGAAGGTAACAAACGTCAACGTCTGTTTACTGCTCTAGATGCGCTAGCCATTTCACGTATTCCGGTGGAGAACGCAGTAGAACTCGCAACTAGTGCGCCATACGGTAATGTGGAATGCCAATCGAGCGATTGTACGCTTTGTATGAGTTGTGTCGCGGTTTGTCCAACACGTGCACTGCATACCGATGGTGAATCACCTTCATTGAAGTTTGTTGAACAAGACTGTGTTCAATGTGGTTTATGTGTGAAAGCGTGTCCGGAAAAGGTTCTAACGCTGACTCCACGTATGAACTGGGATAAAGATTCTCGTCAAAATGCCCGCGTAATTCATGAAGAAAAAGCAGCGGAATGTATCCGTTGTCACAAACCTTTCGCACCACAGTCTATGATTGATATGTTGCAATCTAAGTTACGCGGTCACTCTCACTTCTCTGATGAAGCGGCGATTAACCGTATTGCAATGTGTGAAGATTGCCGTGTTATCGACATGTTCGAAGCAATGGCTGATGACCCAATGAAACAACTGAAATACTAGGAGTCAGGTGTGGAAAACAATAACGAACAAGCGACACTGCGCCAAGATATCTATTTACTTCTGGCTTCTCTGTTTCGCCAATTGCCTTCACAAGATCTCGTTGCTTTTCTTGCAGACTTGGAAATTGAATCTGCAGAAAGCGCAATGCAACAAGCTTGGCAAGCACTAAAAGTCGCGGCTCAAGAAAGTGAGCCAGAAGCGCTAGAAGATGAATTCCAAGACCTATTTATCGGTATTGGTCGTGGTGAAGTGGTTCCATTTGGCTCTTGGCATATGGCTGGAGCACTGATGGAAAAACCTCTAGCAGAGATCCGCAACGATCTAGAGATCCTCGGTTTCGAGCGTGAAGATAACGTTAAAGAGCCAGAAGATCATATTTCAGCGCTATGCGAAGTGATGGCGATGCTAACTAGCGAGCAAGAGTGCACCCAACAAGTGTTTTTCAATAAACACATTGCACCTTGGTACGAGTCACTAGCGAAGCAGATCGAACAAGCACAACACGCAAAGTTTTATTTGGCAGTTGCTCAGTTGTTACGTGCTTTTGGCACGGTAGAGCAGGTGCAATTTAGTCAAAACATTAAGAGTAAAACCCATTTAAAAATTGATGTGAAAAACGTAACTGAGTACGAGTAATAGCATCGATAAGAGGGGCGTTAAGCCTCCACAACACTACCTTAAGAGGGTAAGGAAGCAACCATGAAAGATAATAATGAAATAAACACAAGCCGCAGGGATCTCCTGAAAGGCTTAACAACTGCTGCCGTTGCTGGTGCAGTTGTCGCTGGGACAAGCAAAGTGGCAACCGCTGCAGAAACTGCAGAAATTAAACCTGACGTAAAGAAGACTGGCTATCGTGAAACTCAGCACATTCGCGATTACTACGACACACTGTAATTAGGAGCATTACGCATGAAATTAGTGAAACGCTCTGATTCAGTGAGCAAAGAGCAAAACCAACTTGGTGTTTCTCGTCGTACATTTATGAAAAACTCTTCACTAGCTGCTGGTGGCGCGGTTGTAGGTGCAAGCCTATTCGCTCCTGGCATGATGAAGAAAGCACAAGCTAAACCTGTTGATCCAGATGCAAAGACAGAAGTAAAACGTACTATCTGTTCACACTGTTCTGTAGGTTGTGGTATCTACGCTGAAGTGCAACAAGGTGTTTGGACTGGTCAAGAGCCAGCATTCGATCACCCGTTCAACGCTGGTGGTCACTGTGCAAAAGGTGCAGCACTGCGTGAACACGGTCACGGTGAGCGTCGTCTTAAGTACCCAATGAAGCTTGAAAACGGTAAGTGGAAGAAGCTTTCTTGGGATCAAGCGCTAGAAGAGATCAGTAAGAAAACACTAGAGATCCGTGAACAATCGGGTCCTGATGCGGTTTACTTCCTAGGTAGTGCGAAGCACAACAACGAGCAGGCATACCTGTATCGTAAAATGGCGTCGCTATGGGGTACCAACAACGTTGACCACCAAGCACGTATCTGTCACTCAACCACAGTAGCCGGTGTAGCAAACACTTGGGGTTACGGTGCGATGACAAACTCTTTCAACGATATGCACAACTGTAAATCGATGCTATTTATCGGCTCGAACCCAGCAGAAGCTCACCCTGTAGCAATGCAGCATATCCTTATCGCGAAAGAGAAGAGCAACTGTAAGATCGTAGTAGCAGACCCTCGTCGTACTCGTACAGCGGCTAAAGCGGATCATTACGTATCACTACGTCCAGGTTCAGACGTTGCGTTTATCTGGGGTGTACTATGGCACGTATTCGCGAATAACTGGGAAGACAAAGAGTTTATCCAACAACGCGTATTCGGTATGGATGAAATCCGTGCAGAAGTAGCGAAATGGAACCCAGCAGAAGTTGAACGTGTAACTGGCGTAAGCGAAGCAGACGTGTACCACACGGCTAAACTTCTTTCTGAACATCGCCCAGGCTGTGTTGTATGGTGTATGGGTGGTACTCAACATACTACTGGTAACAACAACACACGTGCTTACTGTGTACTTGAGCTAGCGCTAGGTAACATGGGTAAATCTGGCGGCGGTGCAAACATTTTCCGTGGTCACGATAACGTACAAGGTGCAACTGACCTTGGCGTACTATCTGATACGCTACCTGGTTACTACGGTCTTTCTGAAGGTGCATGGCGTCACTGGTCGAAAGTTTGGGACGTAGATTTTGATTGGGTTCAAAACCGTTTCGACAACAATGAATACGGCGGTCAAAAACCAATGCACAGTGCAGGTATTCCTGTATCTCGCTGGGTTGATGGTGTTCTTGAAGACAAAGACAAGATCCGTCAGCGTGAAAACATTCGTGCAATGTTCTACTGGGGTCACGCAGTAAACTCTCAGACTCGTGGTCCTGAGATGAAGAAAGCGATGCAAAAGCTGGATATGATGGTTATCGTTGACCCATACCCAACAGTTGCAGCGGTAATGAACGATCGTACAGACGGCGTTTACCTGCTTCCAGCAACCACTCAGTTTGAAACTCACGGTAGTGTAACCGCATCTAACCGCTCAATTCAGTGGCGTGATCAGGTTATCCAACCGCTATTTGATTCAAAACCTGACCATGAAATCATCTACCTACTGTCACAAAAACTAGGTATTGCTGATCAACTGTTCAAAAACATCAAAGTTGAAAACAACCAGCCTGTAATCGAAGACATTACACGCGAATTCAACAAAGGTATGTGGACAATCGGTTACACAGGTCAAAGCCCTGAGCGTCTAAAAGAGCACCAACAAAACTGGCACACATTCCACAAGACAACGCTTGAAGCGGAAGGTGGCCCTGCAAACGGTGAAACTTACGGTCTGCCTTGGCCATGTTGGGGTACGCCTGAGATGAAACACCCAGGTACTCACATCCTTTACGATACGTCTAAGACGGTTGCTGAGGGTGGCGGTAACTTCCGTACTCGTTTCGGTGTTGAATTTGAAGGTCAAAGCCTACTGGCTGAAGACAGCTACTCAAAAGGCTGTGAGATCCAAGATGGTTACCCAGAATTCACTGACAAGCTGCTAAAACAACTTGGTTGGTGGGATGACCTAACGGCTGAAGAAAAAGCAGCAGCTGAAGGCAAAAACTGGAAGACTGACCTTTCAGGTGGTATCCAACGTGTTGCGATTAAACACGGTTGTATCCCATTTGGTAACGGTAAAGCACGTGCGATCGTTTGGACTTTCCCAGACCGCGTACCACTACACCGTGAGCCACTGTACACACCACGTCGCGATCTTGTTGCTGATTACCCAACTTGGGATGACAAAGAAGCGATCTTCCGTGTACCAACCTTGTACAAGTCAATTCAGAAAGAAGATAAGTCAGGTGAATACCCAATTATCCTAACTTCTGGTCGTCTGGTTGAGTACGAAGGTGGCGGTGAAGAGACACGTTCAAACCCATGGCTTGCTGAACTACAACAAGAGATGTTTGTAGAAGTGAACCCTAAAGACGCTAACGATCTTGGCTTTAAAGATGGTGATGACGTTTGGGTTGAAGGTGCAGAGAAAGGTCGCATCAAGGTTAAAGCGATGGTTACTCGTCGTGTTAAACCTGGTCTTGCGTTCATTCCATTCCACTTTGGCGGTAAGTTCGAAGGTGAAGATCTTCGTCACAAGTACCCAGAAGGTACTGACCCATACGTGATTGGTGAAGCAGCGAACACTGCAACCACTTACGGTTACGACCCTGTTACTTTGATGCAGGAAACTAAAGTAACCCTATGTAACATTCGTAAAGCGTAAGGAGTCAAGAAATGGCACGAATGAAATTCCTATGTGACACCAAACGCTGTATCGAATGTAACGGCTGTGTGACTGCATGTAAAAACGAAAACGACGACGCGCTAGAGTGGGGTATTCAACGCCGCCGCGTAGTAACACTTAACGATGGCGAACCAGGTGAAAACTCAATCTCAGTCGCTTGTATGCACTGTACAGACGCGCCTTGTATGGCCGTTTGTCCTGCAGACTGTTTTGAGCACACTGAAGATGGCATTGTTCTACACAACAAAGATCTATGTATCGGTTGTGGTTACTGTCTATTTGCGTGTCCGTTCGGTGCGCCTCAGTTCCCTAAACAAGCTTCGTTTGGTGAGCGCGGTAAGATGGACAAATGTACATTCTGTGCAGGCGGTCCAAACACTGAACCTGGCTCAGTAGAAGAGCGTGAGAAGTACGGTGCTAACCGTATTGCTGAAGGTAAACTACCTATGTGTGCTTCTCTATGTTCAACTAAAGCACTACTAGCTGGTGATGCTGAGAAAGTATCAGACATCTTCCGTCAACGTGTGGTTCAGCGTGGTGCTGAAAACGCGGGTTGGACAAACGGTGAAGATCTGTCTTTCGACGCAACAAAAAGCTAAGGTTTGGAGAGAGATATGACACATCTGTTTAAACGTCTCTCTCTTGCAGTGCTGCCATTTTTGGCAGCACTGGCAATGGCTCTTTCACTGCCAGCGGCAGCGCAAGAGTCAGTGCCAACTGCGCAGAAAGAGATGGCACAGCTTGCTGGTACACAATTCTGGAAAGAAGTACGTGAAGGTGAGTCTGGCTATACAACGTCTAAGTTCCCAGAGCACGGTGTTCTTATCAGTACGCCAGGCGAGACTTGGTTTGTACTAAAAGAGAAATGGATGTCTCCGGCTGGTGCAGTAGCGATCTTCGGTAGTATCGCGATGGTTATCATGGCGTACGTATTTGTTGGCCCGCTAATGCTGAGCAAACCACGTACCGGTAAGAAGATGAAGCGTTGGTCTCGTTGGGACCGCGCACTACACTGGAGCATGGCGTTTACATTCTTGACGCTTGCGTTCAGTGGTCTGATGCTGGTTTATGGTAAGCACTTCTTAAAGCCTTATGTTCCAAGTGAGTTCTGGGGCTTTGTGATCATGCTAGCCAAGCAATACCACAACTACGTAGGTCCATTGTTCTTTGTTTTACTTACTTTTGTTCTGCTGAAGTGGTGGCGCAAGTCTATCCCTAACATGACTGACGTTCGTTGGTTTATGAAAATGGGTGGCATGGTTGGTAAGCACAAGGGTACGCATCCTTCTGCAGGTTTCTCTAACGGTGGTGAAAAAGCGATTTATTGGTTGCTAATCGGCTTTGGCGCTATCGCTGCGGTAAGTGGCTTGATCCTTGACTTCCCAATCTTTGGTCAAACACGTCGCGACATGGAAATCTCTAACTTAGTGCACATGTTCTCTGCACTGATCCTGATCTGTGGTTTCATTTTCCACATCTATATCGGTCTATTCGGTATGGAAGGTGCACTTGAAGGCATGGTAACTGGCGAAGTTGACGAGACTTGGGCGAAAGAACACCACGACTTGTGGTACGAAGAAGTTAAAGCAAAAGAAGCGATGGGCGAGGCTGAGCCGAGCGAAACTGTGCAAAAAGGAGTAAAAGCTGATGAACAAACCTCATAATGGTATTTGGGTTGCGTACATCCTAAGCTGCTTTACGCCTTTCACATTCCTTATTTCAGGTGTAATTGCAATTATATATGCGGGTTACCGTCTGGATAAGGGCGAAGATGATGATGTAGTTACCTCGCATTACTACGGAATAATCCGTACGTTTTTCTTGTACTTCACATTCTTCGTTGTGCTTATTGTAACGGTAGCGACAACCAATGGTGTATTAGAGGGTATCGAACGTTATTGGTTCCACAATACACTGCTGGATAAAATTGCTTACGCAATTCCAGTGATTGGTGGCGTGTTCGCGATCTTAGCGATCCTTGTGTGGTTTGTACGCATGTTCCAAGGCATGCAACAGCTTAAAGCAAATAAACCGCACCGACCTTCAACTGGTCCTAACCTATAATTCAAAAGGTCTCTTCGGAGACCTTTTTTGATCCCGTCATTTATCATCATGCACAAACCGGACTGCACGCTTAACATGCATCAGCACAGTGCAAATTCCCCACACTAGTGCAAGTAATAGTAGTTCCTGTGTTTCTACTAACTGCAAAGCTTACAGATATTTATCGAAAATTCAGTTGGTTATAATAAATCTGATAAAAGACTAAATTTTGGAACACTCTTTGCTCCGTCAGTCGCTTAATTATTGAATTCACCATCATGGTGAAATAGACGACCAGATGCACAGGATAAGTGCGCTACAACACACGGAGACAATGAATCATGAGTGTAACTGCTAGTCAGGTACATGGAGCTGTACAAACACTAACTCAAAGTTCCGATACGCTTTTCTTATTACTTGGTGCGATTATGGTTTTTTTGATGCATGCAGGCTTTGCGTTTCTTGAAGTAGGAACGGTGCGCCAAAAGAACCAAGTAAACGCGCTGGTTAAGATCCTAGCCGATTTCGGTATCTCAGCCCTCGCATATTTCTTTATTGGTTATTGGGTTGCTTATGGCGCCAACTTCTTTGCTGATGCAGAGACGCTATCGCAAGGCAATGGCTATGAATTAGTGAAGTTTTTCTTCTTACTCACCTTTGCTGCCGCGATACCTGCCATTGTCTCTGGCGGCATTGCCGAACGCGCGCGTTTCTACCCAATCTTGATCGCAACATTCTTTACTGTAGGTCTTGTTTATCCATTGTTTGAAGGCATGATCTGGAATGGTAATTTCGGTGTTCAAGCATGGTTTGAAGCGCAGTTTGGCGTGGGCTTTCATGACTTTGCCGGTTCAGTTGTGGTCCATGGTGTAGGGGGCTGGATAGCACTGGTTGCGGTGAATTTCTTAGGTATGCGTAAAGGACGTATTCGCGCGGGCAAACACACTAACTTTGTACCTTCAAACATCCCGTTTCTTGCACTTGGCGCATGGATTTTGTGTGTCGGCTGGTTTGGCTTCAATGTGATGTCAGCGCAAAGCCTTAATGGCATCAGTGGCTTAGTCGCGATGAACTCATTAATGGCGATGGTTGGAGGCATAGTCGCTTCTCTTATCGCAGGTAAAAATGACCCAGGATTTATCCACAACGGCCCATTGGCGGGGCTTGTGGCTATCTGTGCGGGTTCAGACTTAATGCACCCAATTGGCGCATTGGTTACTGGCGCAATTGCTGGCGTGCTGTTTGTATACCTATTTACCTACTTACAAAACAAAACCAAGATTGATGATGTACTAGGCGTTTGGCCATTGCATGGCGTTTGCGGAGCTTGGGGCGGTATTGCCGCAGGCATTTTTGGTCAATCAGCGTTAGGTGGACTCGGTGGCGTAAGTCTTACAGTGCAAGTTTTAGGAACTTTGCTAGGTATTTCTGTCGCGCTGATTGGTGCTTTGATTGTGTACGGGGCAATTAACGCTATGATGGGATTAAGACTTTCCGAAGAAGAAGAGTACAACGGTGCGGATTTAACCATTCACCGCATCTCTTCCACTAATGATGACTAGAGGATAGAAGCGGCGTAAGCCGCTTTTTTATTGTGACCTAAAGCTAAAAAGTGAATTAACTTCGACTATCGTCTAAAACCATATACCTACAGTTGATGTGGTTTCGGTGTTAAGCTTAATGAAACATAAAAATACAAGGATTGGTGTATGGATTTCCCTTATAGAAATGTAGTCATACTGACAGGCGCTGGTATCTCGGCTGAATCGGGGATTCAAACTTTTCGTACCCAAGATGGACTTTGGGAAAACCACCGCATAGAAGATGTGGCGACACCGGAAGGTTTTGCGCGTAATCCTGATTTAGTACAAGACTTCTACAATCAACGTCGTAGAAAGCTGCAAGATGAGTCTATCAAGCCTAACGCCGCGCATAACGCGTTAGGGCGCTTGGAGCAAGAGCTAAACGGTACCGTGACTATCATTACGCAAAACATCGACAATCTGCATGAGCGTGGTGGTAGCGAAAATGTCATTCACATGCACGGGGAGCTACTTAAAGCGCGTTGTAGCGAATCCAACCAAGTGATCGATCACAACGAAGATATCCAAACAGGCGAATTGTGTCATTGCTGTCAAATGCCTGCCCAGATGAGACCTCATATTGTTTGGTTTGGTGAAATGCCACTGCGCATGGGCGATATTTATGCGGCGATTGAAAAAGCGGACCTATTTGTCTCTATCGGTACATCAGGAGTGGTTTATCCAGCAGCAGGCTTTGTACATGATGCCCGTATGCACGGCGCACACACGATTGAAATCAACCTTGAGCCAAGCGCAGTAGAGAGCGAGTTTAAAGAGAAGCGCTATGGGAAAGCGAGCGTAGAAGTGGCGAAGTTAGTTGATGAGATTCTCGCGGTAAAAAAGGTTAAATCCGCTTAACCTTTGCGTTAAGTGTGCAAAACAAAAGCGGCTACCTAGGTAGCCGCTCTTCAATTCTAGTAAGTAAGATAAATTATCGTACTTTTAGCTTTTGGAAGTACTCGTCGTAAAGCACGCTTGCTTCACCCACTTCATCTTGCCATTCACCGCTATCCATAATCTCTTGTGGAGGGAAGATATTTGGATCGTTAGCAAATTCTTTTGGCAGTAGCTCTAGAGCCGTTTTCACTGGAGTAGGGTAACCAATCTCTAGTGCAATCTTCGCTGCGTTTTCTGGGCGTAGTAGGAAGTCGATCATCTCGTGAGCCGCTTCTACGTTTTTCGCGCCTGCTGGAATTGCTAAGCTGTCCATCCAGAAAATCGCACCTTTTTCAGGCCAGATGATATCGATCTGAGCACCTTCTTGGCGAGCCATGTAAGCAGAACCATTCCAAAGCATGCCTAGCGATACTTCACCAGCAAGGTATGGGTTAGCAGGGAAGTCTGAGTTGAATACCAATACGTTTGGCATTAGCTTTTTCAGCTCTTCATATGCTGCTTCAATTTCAGCTGGGTTAGTTGTATTAGGTGAGTAACCTAGTTTAGATAATGCGATATGGAATACTTCGCGAGAATCATCCATCAGCATTAGCTGACCAGCCCACTTGCTGTCCCAAAAATCAGACCAGTTCTTCACTGTGTCTTTAGGCAGCATTTCAGAGTTGATACCAATACCCGTCGCACCCCAGATGTAAGGGATAGAGAAGTTGTTGTTTGGATCAAAAGGCTTGTTTAGGTAGTTTGGATCCAGATCAGCAAAGTGTGACAATTTCGACTTATCAATCTTTTGGAGCATGCCTTCTTTGCGCATCTTAGATACAAAGTAAGTAGACGGTACTACCAAATCGTAACCGTCACCTTGAGTTTTCAACTTCGCGTACATGCTCTCGTTAGATTCGTACGTTGAGTAGATAACTTTGATGCCAGTTTCTTTTGTAAAGTCTTCAAGAACTTCGTTAGGGATGTATTCCGACCAGTTGTAGAAATACAGTTCTTGATCAGCAGCCATCGCAGGAGAAGCGAATAGGCCAGCTGCGCATAGTGCGCCTGCATAGAATTTACTTTTCATTATATTTCCGTTTTATCTCACCAATTCAGCACATTACCAATCCTGATAACATTCCCTGAGTCAGCATATAAAAGTATAAAAGTGATTATGACTAGATTGTGAATAATCTAGCAGCACGCGATTATATCAGTCCCCAAATAAAAAAGGCAGCGAATGCTGCCTTTTTTGATTGCTATCAAGCGGTTTATTGACCTGCTTTAAGCTTTAGGAAGTAATCTTCGTACTTAACAGTCAAATCACCAACAGAGTCTTGCCATTCAACGCGGTCAAGATCTTCTTGTGATGGGAACAGTGGCGCAACATCTTTGAACTTGTCGTTAGATGCTTTAACCGCTGTTAGGTAACCAGTGTCACCAGAAATTTGCTCTGCGATTTCAGGGCGTAGTAGGAAGTCGATCATCTTATGAGCCGCTTCTACGTTTTTCGCGCCAGAAGAGATTGCAAAGTTATCTACCCAACCGATACCGCCTTCTTTAGGGAATACAAGTTTAAGAGGTAGACCTTCTTTTTGCGCTGCAGCTGCAGAGCCGTTCCAAAGCATACCAACGCCAACTTCACCAGACATGTATGGAGCACCTGGGTTATCAGAGTTGAATACTAGAACGTTAGGCATTAGCTTTTGTAGTTCAGCGTATGCTTCGTCAATTTGTTTTGGATCCGTAGAGTTACCAGAGTAACCTAGTTTACGTAGTGCAATGTGGAACACTTCACGAGTGTCGTCCATTAGCATTACTTGACCTTCAAGCTCAGGTTTCCATAGGTCAGCCCAGCTTTGGAAGTCGTTTGGATCGTACATATCAGTGTTAACCGCTAGACCCGTGATCGCAACAACGTGTGGAATAGAGTAGTCGTTGTTTGGATCGAATGGTTTGTCTAGGTAGTTTACATCTAGGTTCTTGAAGTTAGTCAGTTTTGACTTATCAATCTTCTGTAGCATACCCTCATCACGCATCTTCGCTACGAAGTACGTAGAAGGTACAACTAGATCGTAACCTTGGTTATGAGTTTTTAGCTTTGCATACAAAGTTTCGTTCGACTCATAAGTTGAGTAGATTACTTTGATGCCTGTTTCTTCGGTAAATTGTTCTAGGATATTACTGTTAATGTAAGGACCCCAGTTCATAAATACCAATTCTTTGTTTTCGTCCGCTGCCACTGAACCAGAGAACAGAGAAAGCGCACATGCACTACCAGCTAATAGAGTAGCCCATTTTTTCATCGACGTTAGTCTCCAAACCAAACGTTGCTCAGAACACAAATAACTGAGCGTTTTAAAGTAAAACAGAATGGCTTTGCCATTCTGTTTCGTGAAAAGTCCGCGATTCTACTTCACTTTCTCCCTTGCAAGCAACTGTGAAGTTACTACAAGAGCTAAAGAAATAATCAACATGACTGTCGCTAGGGCATTCACCTCTGGAGAGATGCCCACTTTGACCATTGAGTAAATCTTCAATGGCAAAATTTCGTATGTTGGACCAGTTACAAATGAACTGATGATTACGTCATCCAGTGACAACGTAAAGCTTAGCAACCAACCTGCTGCAACTGCTGGCTTAGCCAGAGGAAGAATGATCTGCTTTAGAATCACCCATTCACTTGCACCTAGGTCTTTTGCCGCTTCCAACATTTTCACATCGAAACCATTTAAACGGCTATATACAGAAACCACTACAAACGGGAGACAGAAAGTAATATGTGCTACCAACAGAGTCAGGAATCCAAGCTGCGCACCCATCACAAGGAACAGTGCCAATAGCGAGATCGCCATTACGATATCTGGTGACATCATAACGACGAAAAGCATACCGTTTACTAGACCTTTACCCTTAAATGAGTAACGGAATAGGGCAACAGCCGTTAAGCTACCAATAAGTGTAGCAGCTGTTGCTGAAAACACTGCAACGTTCAATGAGTGCCATGCTGCTTGCATTAGGCTGTCATTATTGATTAGCGTTTCATACCATTTGGTGGTAAAGCCACCCCATTTCATACCAAAGCGGTTGTCGTTAAACGAGTTAACGATTAGAACGATGATAGGAAGGTATAGAAACGCATACACGAGCGTCATAAAGCTAAATCTAACTGTACGTCCCATTAGTCTAGCTCCACTTTCTTGTTCAATAGTTTACCTGCTCTGTAGTAGGCGTATAACATCACAGCCATCGCAAAGGTGAGGGCAATACTGGTTGCTGCACCAAATGGCCAGTCACGCGCGTTAAGCACTTGGCTCTTGATCACGTTACCGATTAGTAGGTTCTTCGCTCCACCTAGAAGGTCAGATATGTAGAACATACCGAGTGCTGGAAGTAGAACCAGCAGACAGCCACCGATGATACCTGGCATAGTTAACGGTAAAATCACACGAGTAAAAGTCTGGAACTTATTTGCGCCCAAGTCTTTTGCCGCTTCAATGTATGTACCGTCTAACTTCTCGATTGCGCTGTAAAGCGGCAGAATCATAAATGGTAGTAGGATGTATACAAGACCAATCATAACCGCTGTTTCGGTATACATAAGGCGAAGTGGCTTATCGATGATTTCCATCGCCATTAGCGATTTGTTCAAGATGCCTTGTGTACCCAATACGATTTTCAAACCGTAAGTACGAATCAGTGAGTTAGTCCAAAAAGGAACAATCACTAAAAACAACATGAACGGACGCCATTTCTCTGGCATTTTCGCTACGATGTAAGCAAATGGGTAACCGATAATCAAACACAGTACCGTCGCAACGATCGCCATGTAAAAAGAGTGCATCAGCACTTTTGCGTATAGCGGATCCATTAAGCGAAGGTAGTTATCGAAAGTAAACGTCATTTCGATAAGGTTTGCTTCGTCACGAGTCAGAAAGCTGGTACCGATGATCATTAGGTTTGGAACTAACACAAACAGTGTTAGCCAGCCAACAATCAGAGCGATGATAGCGTTCTGAAGACTAATCTTCTTGCTCATCATTTAGTACAACCTCCCAGCTTTCAACCCAAGTAATAGCAACCTTTTGGCCAAGAGAGTGATCCACATCTGGATCGTCTTCGTTGAAGAACTCACTTACCATTACGCGCATGCCTGATTCAAGTTCGATAACTGAATCAAGAGTCATGCCCTTGTAAGTACGTTCTACAACGTGACCTACAATTCCGCGTTGTTCAGACTCTTTGATCTCTTCGATACGCAAGTCTTCTGGGCGAAGTAGTACTTGAAGTTTATCGCCTGGGTTTGCTTCTTGATCGTAGTAAACTACTGACTCAACACCTTCGATTGATGCGCGGATACGCTTCTCATCTAGACGCTCAAGCATCGTTGTGTTGAATACGTTGATTTCACCGATAAAGCGAGCAACGAACAGGTTCTTTGGCTCTTCGTAGATTTCACGTGGTGAACCATCTTGCTCGATCACACCTTCACGCATAACGATAATGCGGTCAGACATAGACAGTGCTTCTTCTTGGTCGTGTGTTACGAAGATAAAGGTGATACCTAGTTGACGCTGTAGCTGTTTCAGCTCGATTTGCATCTGCTTGCGCAGTTTGTAATCAAGTGCAGACAGAGATTCGTCTAATAGTAGAACTTTAGGTTTGTTAACTACGGCACGCGCAATCGCGATACGTTGTTGTTGACCACCTGAAAGTTGGTGTGGCTTACGCTGAGCCATTTTCTCAAGGCGAACCATGCGCAATGCTTCCATTACACGAGGCTCGATTTCAGCTTCTGCCACTTTCTGCATGCGCAGACCAAATGCCACGTTTTCAAACACGGTCATATGAGGGAATAGGGCGTAACTTTGGAATACAGTATTTACATGGCGCTGCTCAGCAGGAACCTGAGTGACGTTTTGACCGTCAAGGATAATGCTACCATTATCAGCGGTTTCAAAACCTGCAATCATCCTAAGAACGGTGGTTTTACCACAACCTGATGGACCTAGAATTGTTAAAAATTCACCGTGGTTAACATCAAGGTTAAGATTACCGATGATTTCCTTGCCATCGAAACTCTTACTAATCCCAGTTAAACGGATAACTGGTTGCTCTGCTGTTTGTTTATTCAACGTCTGTTTTTCTCCCACATTGGTCATTCTAAGCTCAAAATCGTAAATGACCCGCAGTTACACAATTAGAGCCGCGCATGATAATCACCAATAGTGTGAATTCAAAGCATTTTCTTTCTTCAGAATAGAAAATTTTTCGCAGGTAAAAGTAAAGATTCTTTACCATACTGTTTTTACGGAAGTTGCGTGCTTCTATACTTGGAAGTTAAATGCATCAATTTCAACGTAAACCCTTGATGATTTATAACTATGCTGGTTAATTATCAACCAAACGAACAAGAAAGCAAGCGAGCAAAGTAGATTCCATGTGAGTCTTGAGAGGCTTTAAGTATAATGCGCGAAGTCGCAATTTTTACTTACAGCGTTAAGATTGCCTATAGAGGGACATTCACGGTATTTTTAATGCCATGTATCTGAGAGCGATGTTCTACTCAGGTACAATAATGCTAAATCGTAATTTTAAGCCGGATTTGATAATGAGTAATGATATAGAAAAAGACTTTAACCTAGGTGGAAGTATTGAACGTGCGGTCTCCGGTAACTATGAGCTGAAAGCAGGGGATGTTTTTAGAGAAGCATGGGCACAGACTGTGAAAAACTTCCTGTCATTTTCGCCAGCTATCATCATGCTTATGTTTGTTCAAGTCGGGGTTTTCTATATCGCGCTTAAACTACAACTTGGCGATCCATCGATGATTTTTGATGCGATTACGGATCCAGAAGCATTCAATCCGTCAATTGTACAAGCGATATATATAGCAAACTTCAGTTACGAAGTGATCAGTGCGCCGATTTACGCGGGTATCTGTCTGATGGCGATGAGCCATTCAGCCGGTCTTACGACCAAGCCGCGTCATATTATGAAAGGTTTGCAATATACAATCCCTGTCATTCTAGCGACGTTGTTTAGTTTGATGCTACAAGGCGTAGCGGGAATGTTATTACCGTTTTTGTCTATGTACTTGTCACTCGCATTCAGCAACTCCATTTTGTTGATTTGTGAAAAACAAGTGCCGCCAATGCAATCGCTGTTGTTGTCACTTCGTGCAGTCAACAAAAAAATCTTCGTCCTATCAGGTATCTACATCATGCTAATGATTATGTTTATTGCTGGGGCGATGTTCTACGGTATCGGATTAATCTTCGTTCTGCCGTTTTTCTTCCATGTAAAAGGCATTATTTACCGAAATATGTTCGGTATTAAGCTGAAAATTGTCGCGTCAGATAAACCTAAAGATGACGATGACCATAACCCGCAGGTGTTTAATGCGTAAAATTGATTTTTTCGCCCTAACAGCCACTCTTGCAGTGGCTGTTTTTGGTTGGTACAACTTTGAATTTCAACCTAAAGACGAAGAACAATCTTCAACCAATAATGTCGTATTTATCGGTCAAGCGGTTGGTGCGGCGCCGGACTTCGCTGGCTTTGAAGATGTAAATCTCAAAAAGAAAGCGTTTTTCGACTATTTGAGACCCGGTGTCGAGCTTGAGAACCAACGGGTACAAAAAGAGCGAGCGCGCCTAGTGCGCATTGCGAGCAACTATCACGCTAATAAATTAACTGGTGAAGATAAGAGTTATGCGCAACGCTTAGGTAAGCTATATGACGTTGAATTTACGATAGAAGGCGTTACTGAAGCTTGGTTAGATAAAATGCTGCATCGGGTTAACGTGTTGCCAGAGGCATTGGTGATGACTCAAGCCGCAAATGAGTCAGCCTGGGGAACATCTCGGTTTGCGACCAAAGGTAATAACTACTTTGGGCAGTGGTGTTACACCGAAGGCTGCGGTCTTGTCCCGTTACAGCGTAACGAGGGTTCTTTTCACGAAGTGGCAAAGTTTGATTCGGTACAAGAGTCGATTCACCGTTATTTTATGAACGTAAACCGCAATAAAGCTTATTTCGACCTTCGCGCAATACGTTTTGACCGTCAAAACGATGGTGAAAGCCTAATCGATACAAAAGCAGCGATTGCTTTAACCAACGGATTGCTCAAGTATTCTGAGCGAGGTGAGGCGTACGTCAAGGACTTACAGACGATGATCAGACATAATGACAAGTTCTGGACAAATTATAACGATCAAACGAATTGATGAAAAAAGTAACGCTCACACTTTTAACAACAGCGCTTTTGGGCGCTGTTGCTTTACCTAGCCAAGCCCAAGAATACATGTTCACTTATTCCAAGCTCTATTCACATATGAAAAAGAATGCCAATGAAGGGCACGATGATGTGAAAGTTGGCTTTTTCTTCGTTAACGCGGATACCAAGAAGCTTTGCAATATCGAAAAAGCTTGGATGGAAAAAGAAGAACATTACGAAGAGCTTAAGATATCGGATTATCAAGAGGTTATGGTACCACTTGATGACAACTTAAAATCGGCTAACCCTTTAGTGTTTGTCGACACTCCGCAGGATATGCGCTGCGATTTCTCAATGGTCGTGATGACCAAAGAGCCATTTTCAGATCAAGTTAACTACGACGAAGTGAAATCGTTACTGCCTCAAATGCAGGCAATTCTAGTTGAGCTTGGCGGCATGTTTGCGAGTTGGTTTACGCCGGATGTTGAAGGGGTGACGCTAGAGTTTGCCAACGAGCTAAATTCTAATATCACTTTCTCAAATGGCACCACTAAGCCAATTGTAAATGGCAAAGTTCAAATCGCGTTAAGTGAAATCGGTGAGGGTGGCTCAATGAAGTTACCCGAACCAACAGCGAGAGTCCTGCCTTATTTGCCTAAGGCAAAGTAATACTCACCAATTTACGTAAACGTAAAAAAGGTCGCATCAGCGACCTTTTTCTTTAATAACGTGTTGCGTAAGACAACTTATAAGTTTGTTACATCTAGCTTCAGGCTAGGGTCAAACTCTTGCACGATATCTTCATCAACGAAGTTTTGCGCTGGGATCTCTTCTTTATCAAAACCGATATCACCACCGTTGATCACGCCTGAATCACGGTTAATCGATTTGAAATCGAAAAGTTCAAAGTCAGCTAGGTGGCTAGGTACCACGTTTTGCATCGCGCGGAACATGCTCTCGATACGACCAGGGAAACGCTTGTCCCAATCGTTTAGCATCTGCTTAATGTTTTGACGTTGTAGATTTGGCTGAGAACCACATAGATTACAAGGGATGATAGGGTATTCACGCATATCAGCATACTTGATGATGTCTTTCTCACGACAGTACGCGAGTGGGCGAATTACCACGTGTTCACCGTTGTCTGAAACCAGCTTAGGTGGCATACCTTTCATCTTGCCGCCGTGGAACATGTTCAGGAACAATGTTTCTAGGATATCGTCACGGTGGTGACCTAAAGCAATCTTAGTTGCACCAAGCTCTTTTGCTGTGCGGTACAAAATACCACGGCGCAGACGTGAACATAGAGAACAAGTCGTTTTGCCCTCAGGGATCTTGTCTTGCACGATTGAGTACGTGTCTTCTTCTACAACCTTGTACTCAACACCGATTGATTCAAGGTATTCAGGTAAGATATGACCCGGGAAACCTGGTTGTTTCTGGTCTAGGTTTACCGCTACTAGAGAGAACGAAATTGGCGCGCTCTTTTGCAGGCTCATCAGTATATCCAACATAGTAAAGCTGTCTTTACCGCCAGATAGACAAACCATAATGCGGTCGCCATCTTCAATCATGTTGAAGTCTTGGATCGCTTGGCCAGTGTTGCGGCGGATGCGCTTTTGAAGTTTGTTGAAATTATATTGTTGAGCTTTAGTCAGCTCTTGAGTTTGCTCGGTCATTAGTTCGCAGTCTTATCTGTAATCTTAAAACACATCGATACTCAAATAAGGTCATAAATGCCTTAAGAAAAGTACGAAGGGCGTATGATACGGATAAATCAACGAGAAGCTAGTGGTTTTGGCCGTTGGACAGAAAAATCCCCTCGATAGCGAGGGGATTGTTACTAAACGTTATCAGATCGCGGTAGAAGGGTCTAATGGGCTGATATAGCCTTCAGGTTTTAATGCCATGATATCGCAGTTGATCTTATCGATAACGTGCTCTGCAGTGTTACCAATAAACACCGCTGACAAACCCGTACGACCAGTGGTACCGATAATGACCATTGCCGCATTCAGTTTTTCGGCCGCTTCCGGAATAATATCTTCCGGCAAACCTTGCTCAACGATGGTTTGATCTTCATCGTAACCATGCTTTTGACGCAACGCTTTCATCGCCGTTAAGTGATGACCACGTACTGCGTCAGTGTAAGTTGTAGGATCAAACTCAGGCAGCTCAATAGTGATATTAGCAGGCGTGACTGGATAAGCGTTGACCAGATATGGGCGAGCGCCTAGACGCTCTGACAAGCTATTCAGTTGGTCGACCATCGAATCATTTAAGGTTTGATGGGTTTCGTTTTCAGAACCAACATGAACTGAGGCAAGGATACTTGCATTCTCAGGCCAATCCGAGTTCTTAACCAATAAAACAGGAGCAGGGCATTTACGCAATAAGTGCCAATCAGTCGGGGTGAAAATGACTGACTCTAAGACATCATGCTTACGTGTGCCTTTAATCACGATATCGTGCTCGCCTGCAAACACCTGAGCAATCACGGCTTCGTATGGACGGTTATGCCAGACAACGACGACGTCGAAATCAACTGAATCATTAATGTAGGGCTCAGCTACGGTTCGCATCCACTGTTCACGTTGATGAATGACACCCTTACGCATGGCGTTACGCTCATCCACAGAGAGCATAGAGGTCATATCATATGAGAAATCATATATAGAGAGAAAAAACGTAATGTGACTGCGTGAGCGGCTTTTGGCAGCTAACTGCATAGCGCGTGCAAGGGCAGGTTGCTCGTCGCTATTAATATTGGCTACTACTAGGATGTTATTATAAATACTCATTGTTAACTCCTTAGTGAAGAGGTGACCTAAACCTAAGTCAACCGGCCGACAGCTACCCAATCAGTTTGAAAATACTTGGGTATGACTTCACTTTAGCGCAGTTCGATGAGTTTTTTTAGCAAAATATGCTGGAAAGGAGAGGAAAGTATGATGTAGCTCATTAAAGAGCTACATCATTGAAGTTATTAAGATTCTGTTGAAACGCCCGCTAACTGTTTCAAAGCATCATGGTCGATAATGGTGATGTACTTACCTTTAACGCTTAAAATTTCTGACTTTTGGAAACGACCCAATAGGCGGCTGATGGTTTCAACCGTTAGCCCCAAGTAGTTACCAATATCTCCACGCGTCATGGTTAGACGGAATTCACGTGGACTAAAGCCACGCTGAGAGAAGCGCGTAGAAAGGTTGTATAGAAATGCGGCTAGGCGTTCTTCAGCGTTCTTCTTAGAAAGTAACAAGATCATTTCTTGGTCGCCTTTGATTTCGTTACTCATCAAACGCATGATTTGTTGGCGAAGTTTAGGCATCTTGCCTGAAAGATCATCTAAGATTTCATATGGGATTTCACAAACCATAGATGTTTCAAGGGCTTGAGCAAAGCTAGGATGGCTATCATCAGTAATTGCATCAAAGCCCACTAAATCACCGGCTAAGTGGAACGCTGTAATCTGTTCGTCACCTTGTTCGGTAATAGTGTAGCTCTTGATGGTGCCTGAACGAATCGCGTACAGAGACTTCAACTCATCACCAGCCTTAAATAGTTCTTGGCCTTTTTGAATTGGTTTCTTACGTTCAATGATTTGGTCAAGTTGGTCCAGCTCAGACTCATTTAGCGTAAATGGAATGCAAAGCTGGCTAATGCTGCAATCTTGACAATGTATAGCACAACCACCCGACTGAATGCGTTTTGCAGGCTTTTCAGAAATCATAACAACCTTTCACTATTTGATATACATCAATATTTTACCACCGCTGAATTATAAAAGGTAGTGAAAAAAGGTGCTTAAAAACAGTAATCTATCAACCTAGCGTTAATATTTTCAGTGATCCATAGGCTGTATAAATGCCGTAAGCTAAGATTAGAACCGCTGCGATGTTTCTAAAAACCGTAGATTGTTGCAACTTATGTAAATACTGCGAACCATAGCCAACCGCCACCATCGCCGGTAAAGTCCCAAGTCCAAATGCCATCATGATTAAAGCGCCGTTGAGACTACTACCTGAAACCACCGCCCATGTAAGCGTTGAATAGACAAGACCACAGGGTAGCCAACCCCAAATAAAGCCAAAGGGAATTGCATGCAGTGGATTCTTAAGTGGCAGTAGTTTTTTTCCTGCTGGAGAAATGAATTTCCACAGTGATTGCCCCAACTTTTCTACCGCTAATAATCCTTGCCACCAACGCGCAATGTAACAGGCAAGTAACACCATAAACAGCGCGGCAATCAATCGCAGCCAGGCAAAACTATGATTCAAATTTGCGACGTCGGTAACAGTCGAAACGGCACCACCGACCACTCCGCCTATTAATGCGTAGCTGAGTATCCGCCCAACATTGTAATAAAGAGGGATTAAAGCGGATGGATTCGACTTGCCCATAGAGAGTAACGAGGCGACCCCACCGCACATACCTACACAGTGCCCAGCGCCAACCAACCCGATAAAAAATGCGGCCACAAAATCTGCGTTCATTTACGTTGGTTATCCTGCTCATCTTCATCAAACAAGATGTTGTGCCCCTGACGCTCGAGATCTTCAAACTGCTCGCTTTTTACTGCCCAAAGGAAGATGCCGACCGCGACACAAACTAGAACAATTGCAATGGGGATTAATATATAGAGGCTTTCCATGATTACTTACCTTGTTCCTTAAGCAATCTAAGTGAGTTTGATACCACTATGATTGAACTTGCTGACATGCCAACCACTGCAAAGTACGGTGCAACGAGGCCAGCAACAGCTAATGGAAGAATTAACAGGTTATAGCCTAACGACCAAGCGAGGTTTTCGGCAATAATTCTTCGTGTTTTAAGCGCTAGCTCACGAGCTTTTAAAATTCGGTCTAAATTATCACCAAGCAGTACCATGTCGGCAGAAGCTTTCGCGACGTCTGTGCCACCGCCCATTGCGACAGAAAGGTGCGCACCAGCAAGAGTTGGCGCATCGTTAATGCCGTCGCCAATCATCATGGTAATGTCGTTCTTGTCGCCAGATTTTAAGTATTGCAACTTATCTTGCGGCTTGGCTTCAGCAATCACATCATCAATACCGATTTGCTTAGCTACTAACTCAGCATTTTGCTTCGAATCACCAGTAAGCAAAGTGACACGTACACCGGCTTGTTGGAATTGCTGAATAAACGTCTTCGCTTCTTTGCGAATTGGATCTTGATAGATAAACGTAGCAATATGTTTGTTAGCTAAAGATAGGTAAATAGCGTTAGCCTGAGCCACGCTGGTATCGGACAGAACAAATCCCGCACTGCCAATTTTAATTTGCTGTCCTTGGTAACGCCCAGAGATTCCCGAACCAATGGCATTTTCAATCTCATCGACCACAACTTCGACGTCATGGTAGGGGCGAAATGCTCTTGCTAACGGATGGTTTGCATGCGCTTCCAAAGAAGCCGCCAGTTTAAGAGCAAGATCTCTATCAATATCGCTAAACAGCGATACATCGCTAATCACGATATCGCCATGAGTTAACGTACCCGTTTTATCAACAATGAGGTGATTGACCTTACACAAAGTTTCAAAAACATGGCTTTTGCGCAGTAGAATCCCAAAGTTGCCCATACGCGAAGTTGCGCAGGTCAACGCTGTTGGTGTGGCTAGAGATAGGGCACATGGACACGTCGCAACCAGTACCGCCAGCATAATCCAAAAAGCATCTTCAGGTTGATGTTGCTGCCAGTAGAACCAAGTTGCAGCGGCGATAATCAGGATTGCGGCAACGAAGTAGCGCGCAACAATATCGGCAATCTCGGCGATTTTAGGCTTTGAAAGCTGAGCTTCATCTTGCAGACGTACAATATTAGAGATCATTGAATCCGCTTTGGAAGAGCGTACTTCTAAAACAAACGATTCTTCACCATTAAGCGTGCCAGCGAAAACCGTATCGCCCAATTGCTTCACTACTGGTACGGACTCACCGGTTAACATTGATTCATCAATGTGAATGCGCCCTTCAACAATTACACCATCCGCTGGAATATGTTCACCCGGTAACACGCGAACTTGATCGCCAACGTTCAGAGATTTAACCGGCACTTGCTCACCTTCGAGGGTGGTTGCCATCGCGGGGATCAATTTAAGCAAATTGCCACTGGCTGCGGCCGCTTTGCGTCTCGCTCGCATTTCAAGAAAACGACCCACCAAAAGGAAAAAGGCGAACATCGAAATTGATTCGAAGAAAACTTCACCTTGTTCGGTAATCGTCGCCACCATACTGGCAACGTAAGCAAAGATCATCGCGATAGAGACAGGTACATCCATGCCTAATGTACGGCTTTTTAAACTACGCCAAGCATTGATATAGAAAGGCAGTGCAGAATAGAGCATGACAGGTGTAGCGAAGATTAGGCTCACCCAACGAAAGTAGTTTTTAAACTCCGTATCTAAGTCGCCGAACACTTCTAAATAGAGCGCTACCGCAAGCATCATCACTTGCATGGTTGCAAGACCTGCAATACCTAAACGATAGAGGTACTGTTTCATCGCTTGGTGATAAGCCGCCTCTTGCTGATCCGCTTCAAACGGGGCTGCCTTGTAACCTAGACGATGAATAATCGATAACAATTCACTGAGTTTGGTTTTGGTATTGTTCCAAGAGAGCAAAGCACGGTTGGTGGCGGTATTTACACGAATTCGGACTACGCCATCGGTATGGGAGAGTTGCTTCTCAATCAACCAAGCACAAGCGGCACAGGAAATACCATCTAGTGACAATGTCACCTCTGAGAGTTCATCACTGTTTCTGACAAACTCATTTTGTACTTCTTGGTTGTCGTAATGAATCAGAGCTTGTAGTTGCTCAGGCACAAGCTCCGCTTTTTCTGCTGGAGCCGTTCGGTATTGATAATACGATACCAAACCACTATCTACGATGGTTTGCGCCACGGTCTCACAACCAGGGCAACACATATCGCGGATATCTCCCAAGATTTCTACTTTAAAGTCCGTGTCGACTGGTACATCTTCACCACAGTGATAACACGCTTTACACATAATACGTTTAGTCCATTAATACAGTAGCTATCTCAGATGGGAAGTTCACTCGACCTTGGATTAACCACGCTTTATCGTGTGGAGTCAACTCAATAAACCATGGTCCTTCAATGGCGTTTTCTAGCTTAATACGGTAGTTGCCAGAAGCGTCTGAAGTGACCAACTGACTAAAATCTTTATCTGCCAAAGTGCGGTGAGCAAACATCGCGGAAAGAGCAGGGAAATGAGGCATATTGCCTTTATCAAACTGGATAATGATATCACTACCATCGGAAACAATATTAGCTTTGAGGTTCAGATCTTTAGCTGCATTGACCTTAGATATGTCGATGTTGATCCCTTTACCTTTTTTATAGTAATCCTCAGTGACTAAGGATGGGGAGTTTTTGATAGAAATAGACAAGGTTATGAACGCCGCCACAACAACCGTTAGAGGAAGTGCGATTAGAAACCACGGCCAAAACTGCTTATACCAAGGCTTTACCATAAAAAAGTTCTCGAATGAAAATGTAAGTAGGAATAATTTAGCGAAATGACAGCCCCTACGAAAGGGGCTGTTTTAGAAATGTTACTATTTATCTGAGTTACTTAGGCTCCACACGTACGCGGAAACCAACTGAACTTTATCTTCGCCCAGAATGTCTTTCCACGCAGGCATAACACCAGAACGACCATTCATAACTGTTTCAGTTACAGCCGCACGGCTACCACCGAACAACCAGTATTGGTCAGTCAGATCTGGAGCACCTACAGCAGGGTTACCTTTACCATCTGTACCATGACAAGCAGCACATACTGCAAATTTGGTCTTACCCGCTTCCGCTTCTTTAGCATTCACGGAACGACCAGATAAGCTTAGCGTGTAGCTAACCACTTCTCGTACGCCTTGCTCGCCAAGAGCAGCTTGCCAACCTGGCATCTGACCGATACGTCCCTGCATTACAGTAGTAACGATAGCTTGCGGTTCACCACCGTATAGCCAAGCACCATCTGTCAGGTTAGGGAAACCAGTTAAACCACGAGCATCAGAACCATGACACTGAGAACAGTTCTGTAGGAATAAACGTTGACCTACTTTAATTGCTTCAGGATCTTGGGCAATGTCTGGAATAGCTTTTAGCTCTTCCGTGCCTTCAACAAAAGCAAGACGACGGAACGCTTCGCCGAAGTATGCATCAGCGTCATCCAGCTCTTTCGCGTATTGGTTTAACAGTTTGTTTTCTTGTGCGTCTGCAATCGCCAACTTAGACTCTTCCAGCGAACGAACGGTTTGGTTCGAGCTTTGCCAGCCTAAAAAGCCCTTGAAGTTACCTAAGCCAGGGTAGAGCGCTAGGTAAATCGCAGCGAAAACGAACGTACCTACAAACAGGTAAGTCCACCATTTAGGTAATGGGTTGTTTAGTTCACGAATACCATCGTACTCGTGTCCCATGTCAGCACCTTCTTCAACGCCCATTTTATCTTTTAGGCACCAGTAGAGAAGGGCTGCACAGCCAAGCAAAGTGCCGACCGTGATAATGATTATCCAAAGACTCCAAAATGTCGTCATTACTTGGTCACTCCTTGATCTTTCGTGGGCGTTTGCTCTTCGTCAGCGAAAACAAGGTTTGCGGCTTCATCAAAGCGAGATTTACGACTTTTGCCGTAAGCCCACCAAACCACACCTAAAAAGCTAACAAACAGAACTATGGTCCAAATACTGTGAATAGTACCGATATCCATAATTGCCTCCTTACTTCATTGCATGGCCAAGAGACTGTAGGTAAGCGATGATTGCATCCATCTCTGTCTTACCTTCTACGTCTTTCGCCGCATTTGCGATTTGCTCGTCTGTGTAAGGAACGCCAAATTGATTGCGAAATACTTGGAGTTTCTTCTGGGTATCTTTGCCATCAAGAACGTTTTCTTCAAGCCACGGGAAACCAGGCATGTTTGATTCAGGCACTAGTTCACGTGGATCAATCAAGTGTACACGGTGCCATTCATCAGAATAACGACCACCTACACGAGCAAGATCAGGACCTGTACGCTTAGAACCCCATAGGAATGGGTGCTCCCAAACACTCTCGCCAGCCACTGAGTAGTGACCGTAACGCTCGGTTTCAGAACGGAAAGGACGAATCATTTGGCTATGACATACGTTACAACCTTCACGGATGTATACGTCACGGCCTTCCATTTCAAGTGCGGTGTACGGACGTAAGTTCTCTACAGGCTCAGTGGTTTGCTTTTGGAAAATTAGTGGAGTGATCTCTACTAATGCGCCCAAACTGATAGCAAACACGATTAGAATCGCGAGTAAACCGACATTACGTTCGACAATTTCATGGCGATTGTTAGAATTTGAACTCATTCTTAAATCTCCTTATGCCGGTTGCTCAATAGCTTTTAGGCTATATTTAGGTGCTGTGATTGTCTTGTACGCGTTGTACGCCATTAGGAACATACCGGCTAGGAAAATGAAGCCACCAATGAAACGTACTGTATAGAACGGGTAAGACGCCTGAACTGATTCTACGAAGCTGTATGTTAGTGTGCCGTCAGAGTTAACTGCACGCCACATCAGACCTTGCATTACACCAGAAATCCACATCGCAACGATGTACAAAACTGTACCGATTGTTGCTAGCCAGAAGTGCGCGTTAATCATACCCACAGAGTACATGCGCTCTTGACCAAATAGGCGAGGGATTAGGTGGTATACCGAACCAATAGAAACCATTGCAACCCAACCAAGTGCACCAGAGTGAACGTGACCGATCGTCCAGTCTGTGTAGTGCGACAGCGCGTTAACCGTCTTAATCGACATCATTGGACCTTCAAAAGTCGACATGCCGTAGAAAGATAGGGATACGATTAAGAAACGCAAGATAGGGTCATAGCGAAGCTTGTGCCACGCACCAGATAGCGTCATGATACCGTTGATCATGCCACCCCAAGATGGTGCAAATAGTACCAGCGACATTACCATACCAAGTGACTGAGTCCAGTCAGGTAGAGCGGTGTAATGTAGGTGGTGAGGACCAGCCCAAATGTATAATGAAACTAACGCCCAGAAGTGAACGATAGATAGACGGTAAGAATAAACAGGGCGCTCTGCTTGCTTAGGTACAAAGTAGTACATCATACCTAGGAAACCAGCAGTCAAAAGGAAACCTACCGCATTGTGCCCATACCACCATTGAACCATGGCATCGACGGCACCAGAATAAATCGAATAAGACTTACCGGCACTAACAGGAATCGCCATACTGTTTACAATATGCAAAACTGCAACGGTGATAATAAATGCACCGAAGAACCAGTTTGCTACGTAAATGTGGGAAGTATTACGCTTGATTAGGGTTCCAAAGAACACAATTGCGTAAGAGACCCAAACAACGGCGATTGCGATATCAATAGGCCATTCCAATTCTGCATACTCTTTGCCGGAGGTGTAACCCAAAGGCAGAGTAATGGCGGCGGCTAAAATAATTGCCTGCCAACCCCAGAAGGTAAATGGGACCAGAGGTCCACCAAATAAACGCGTCTGACAGGTACGCTGCGCAACATAATAAGATGTTGCGAACAGAGCACTGGTACCAAACGCAAAAATAACCGCATTAGTATGCAGTGGACGTAAACGACTGTACGTCAGCCACGGGGTATCAAAGTTTAACTGTGGCCATACTAATTGAGCGGCGATCAAAACACCAACTGCCATACCGACAATACCCCATAGAATAGTTACTAAGGTGAATTGACGAACGACGGTATAGTTATAGTTTTGTTCAAGCTGCTTTTCTTGGCTCATATTTGCATGCTTCCAATTCTAATTACTACACTTTACTTCCAACACGACACATGTCGTAATGCCACCCAAAATTGCTTTGAAATACTTGACCTCATTGCTAGGTTAAATAATCTTAGCGATCTTTAATAAAAGTGGCATTTTCAGTGCCAAATAATACTTCAATTAACAATTTAATGACAGGGAAGTAACCTTACTCCTGGTCTGGATTTTGTTATTTATTTTAAAACTTTGAAGTTTGTTACACGGAGAAGACACCGAAATGGCAGCTCAGAAGCTAACGAAAGGACGTTTTGTTCAAATAATCATCATGTTAACACTACTAATTGTGGCGTTTTTCTGGCGAACTTTTAATTATCAAAATGTAAAAAATGTGAACTGCGACCTTAATTCAATTTGTAAAGTAGAAGTTAACGATAGTGTGTTTGAGGTCAAGGTTGTGGGAGAAAAAATAGCGATTAGCTCGGAAAATGAACTGTGGGAAATTAAAGGCGAGGGGATTCGTTCACAAAGTCCAAATAAATGGGAAATCCCCTTCAATTCGAAACACTCACTTGAATTTATCAATAAAAGCTCAGATCAAGTTTACTTAACAGAATTAGTTTTCGAATAATTAAGCGTTCTTGCACTTGTTTGATGTAGGTTTTGGCTGGATGTCCACCTTAAGTAAAGGTGGACATCGTTAATCGGTGTGTTCAAACTACGCTTAACGTGACTTGATAGCCATAAAGTTTATCTGTCAAAAGATACTCTTTGTGGACGCTAGGACTCCAAGAATCATCCCCACCAACTCCCATATGCTTATGGTCTAGCCTCAAAAACACCTTATTTTGAGGATGTAACTCATTGGTATGGCGCGCATTGGCAAGTTGTCGGTTACTGTATCGACTGACAGAAAAATGAAAATCACCCTCGATACTTAATCCACTGACTTTTAGGTAATTTGCGTTACAGCGTAACCCATTTTCAGTAGGAAAAATATACGGCGTGTGCATTTCGTTCAAAGGCAGAGAATAGTCTCCATAGCGCGCTGCACACAAGCGGTCGGGATAATTTTCAAATGGTCCCAGACCTTGCCATCTGATCTGCTCATCGTCATGAGAAGACAAGGGCAACTCGACTTCGAAACCAATACGAGGAAGTGGAGGCAGCGCTTCTGACAGCTGCACCTTGACGGTTAGATGCACTTTTCCTGAATCAGTAAAAAGGTATGTCCAATCAGTGATTGCATGAACCTGGCAATCTGATTGGTAGGTAAACACAGAGTTGATGAGTATCGAGTCGGTGAGAAGAGTTGCGTGACATCGAATGCATTGCTGCTCCCATAGGCTCAAATTCACTTGTTCCCACGCACAAATCCAAGAATTTGGATCGATGAAGTCAGCTTCACTGGTGCCTATGTCGTTGTCCAAGGGGGCGCGATAAAAATTATCGATTGGAGGCGAGAGTAATTTTTCTTTTTGGTTGGTTTGCCAGGCAGTTAATAACCCGCTCAGTTTGTTGAACCGCCATTCCGTATTGGCATCACTTGTCACGACAACAAACTCTTCATCAGTTTCATGGAGTAAAGGAGGTCGCTCATACTCAGTTGTAACAAGTAGTCCTTTCGGATTAGAAATGACAAATTGCTCGCTAGTTACGGTGTAACCTGTTTCTGCCCAAATGGTCGAGTGGACTAAGCTGACATCGACCGATAAATGATACTTTTTACCTAGTTGCGCTTGATAATCGAATTCAAGCTCAATTTCTAAACTACCGCTTGGTTCAATGGCTAAGCCAAACTCGCCACTGAGAACCACTTGACCATTTTCCAACAGCGTCCATACCAGTATTTCGTTGTCAGTCGGTCGGAAAAGGTGTTCATTGGTAATGATTAAGCGGCAGCGGAAATCAGATTGATGGGGCATATCCACTCGGATCATACGTTGGCAAAATTTGGCTTCTTCTAAAGTGGGATGAGGAGTGCGATCAGGAAACACCAAGCCATTAATACAGAACTGTCGGTCATTAATCTCATCACCAAAATCGCCACCATATGCCCAATATGGCGTACCTTGGGCATCTTTTACACCCAAGCCTTGATCAACCCAATCCCAGATAAAGCCGCCTTGAAGTCGAGGGTAGTCTCGAAATGCCTGCCAATAATCCGCAAAACTTCCTAAGCTATTTCCCATCGCGTGAGCGTATTCGCAAAGGATAAGCGGGCGATGCTCATTGGGTAACGAAATCCATTTTTTGATTGCCCATTTAGGCACGGCTTCATCTGCGATAGTGGCGTCAACACGGGCATACATGGGGCAAATAATGTCGGTGGCACTGGTATTGGCACCGCCGCCTTCATATTGAACCGGTCGCGAAGGGTCAAACTGCTTCGACCAAGCATACATAGCATCGTGATTGCTTCCATGCCCAGACTCATTGCCCAGTGACCAAATGATTACGCAGGGGTGATTTTTATCTCGGAGAACCATTTGACTATAGCGACTCATATAAGCGTGAGCCCAACAAGGATCATCGGACAAACGGTTCATAGGCGTCATCCCATGGGTCTCTATATTGGCTTCGTCGCAAACGTATAAGCCATACTCATCACATAGTTCATACCAACGAGGATGATTTGGGTAATGGGCTGTTCTGACAGCATTAAAATTATGCTGCTTCATTAAGCAGATGTCACGAATCATCAATTCTTCCGTCATAACATGACCAAGAATGGGATCGTGTTCGTGTCGGTTGACTCCTCGAATCAAAAGAGGCTGACCATTTAAACGTAGTAATCCTTTATCGATCTCTATTTTACGAAAACCAATCGGGTAGATTTCTGTTTCGACATGTTGACCGTGCTCATCAAGTAATGACACGACTAAACGATACAGATAAGGGACTTCGGCTGACCACTTTTGCGGTTCTTTGACGTGTAGAGTCTGGAATATAACGTCATTGTAACCTCCTCGTTCATCAATACGGCGATTATTGGTCGCTGAGCGATGAGGGGCAGTAATCGCTTTATTTTGATCGAATAATTGCACCTGCACGGTGTGGTTTCCCGCCGCAGAGAGGGTCGTTTTGATGGTTATATCACCATCTCGATAACATGCATCTAAGTCAGGGGTAATGAAGACATCTTCAATACAGAGGTTTTTAGGTTTGGCTAGCAAGCTAACATCACGGAAAATGCCACTTAACCACCACATATCTTGGTCTTCAAGGTAGCTACCGTCACTCCAACGTAGCACCATAACCGCGAGATGATTATTTCCCTCGATAAGATATTCACTTAAATCAAACTCGCTTGGCAGTCGGCTATCTTGGCTGTAACCGACCCACACTCCATTACACCAGAGGTAAAACGCTGAATTAACTCCGTCGAAGATAATTCTTTGAGTCTCTGAAAGTTCTGCTGCGCTGATGTAAAAAGAAGTGCGATAGCACCCGGTTGGATTATCTTTGGGAACAAATGGGGGCTCTACGGGAAATGGGTATTTGATGTTGGTATAAATCGGCTTATCGAATCCATGCAGTTGCCAGTTTGAAGGGACAGGTAATTGATGCCATTGCGAGTCATTAAAATCTATGTCAATAAACGCAGAGTCGACATCTTCTGGACAAGAGAACAGTTGAAATTTCCACAATCCATTTAATGAGCGAACTTGCCGTTGCTCATCTTCGAGAGCGCTTCTTATCGAGCGATAGCTCTTTAGCGGGCTGTGCGCTCGCATACAATTAATACTAACAGATTGTTGATTTTCCCAATCTCGCCGTTGTAATACTGAGTGAAATTCCATGTTAATAGCCCCGATGATTGAACTAAGCGATCAATTGCTTTACAGGCAAAACAATAGCACTAAGTGTAAGCGTTTACATTGGTAAGGATCTGTTATTTGAACTACGAATAAGTGAAGTTTACAATTCGTGAGGGCAATCACCATGTTAATTATTGTTTTTAAACTAAAAAATCAACTGATAGATGGCGAATGAAATCACATGCGTAGCCAATTCATAAAAGAGCACTATGTCTCATCAAAAGTCTTCGTACCGCTTGTGTCTCCAGCAAAACCAACAACGTATAGACAGTACAATTTATCGTTAGCACGCTAACTATGTCCCTTAATCAAAGATGATAAAAAGGTCACAAAATTTCATCGATGAAACTTAATATTGATTGAAAATCAATATCTTAATAATGCATCTCGGAATCAATACCAGATACATTTTTGGATGTTGCTCGCAAGAAAGTGTTACTACATTCATATTATTGATACAAATAATTTCCTCAGCGACACATTCGAACAGAATTTCGTCTTCAATCACATTATTTATCTTCGACCATCCTATAATTCGCTTAGGTAAACGTTACCATCAAGCAGTACCATAGATAAGTTTTAATCCATATTTAGATATAACAATAAACTCTAACCTTACGCATATAGGACTTATTCGATGAAAAAACTCACTGTTTTAGCTACATTTATCGCAAGCATGACCTTTGGAACACAGGTTGTTGCCGATACTACAGTTGGTGTGACCGTATACAAATACGACGATAACTTTATGTCATTAGTTCGCCAAGCTATCGAAAAAGAAGCAGACAAGTATCCAGATACTCGCGTTTTAATGAATGATTCCCAAAACAGCCAATCGATGCAAAATGACCAAGTGGACGTAATGCTTGCTCGAGGTGTCAAAGCCTTAGCGATTAACCTTGTCGATCCTGCAGCAGCGCCAAGTATCATCAGTAAAGCTAAGATGGATGATGTGCCAGTCGTATTCTACAACAAGGAACCAAGTGCAGAAGCAATGGCAAGTTACGACAAAGCCTACTACGTGGGTACGGATTCTAAAGAATCAGGTGTCATTCAAGGTGAATTGATTGCGAAGCATTGGAAACAAAACAGTGCGTGGGATAAAAACGGTGATGGTGTATTACAGTATGTAATGCTTAAAGGTGAGCCTGGTCACCCTGACGCGGAAGCTCGTACTCAGTTCTCAGTCGAAACTATCAATAAGAACGGTATAAAAACGGAAGAACTGCACATGGATACCGGCATGTGGGATACCGCAATGGCGAAGGATAAGATGGATGCGTGGCTATCCGGTCCTAATGGCACCAAGATTGAAGTCGTTATTGCCAACAACGATGGCATGGCTATGGGTGCGGTTGAATCACTAAAAGGGGCAGGTAACAGTTTACCTGTATTTGGTGTTGATGCATTAAGCGAAGCGATTGCCATGGTTAAAAGCGGTGAAATGGCTGGTACGGTTCTAAATGATGCAAACTCGCAAGCACAGGCAACTTTTGAACTCATTCGCACTCTAGCAAACGGTGACGCGATTCCAATCGACGCGAGTTGGAAAATGAACAACAAAGTCGTGCGCGTTCCATATGTTGGTGTAGATAAAGATACCATTCAATAATTCACTCTAAAGTAATCACCAAATGGATAGCACTCAGGTGCTATCCATAAAAGACCTAACGAATAGTTAACGCTGCAAAACCGCCAGTGGCGAACTTTGCTATTCAAATTTTGTGCATTATTTATATAAAGTGACGTTTATGGATAACCAAAAATATGAATTCTTGTTAGAGATGACAGGAATAAGTAAAGAGTTTCCCGGAGTGAAAGCACTCGACGACGTTAACCTAAGGGTTCGCCCTCACTCCATACACGCGTTGATGGGTGAAAATGGCGCTGGGAAATCAACATTATTAAAATGCTTATTTGGCATCTATGAAAAAAACAAAGGTGATATTGTATTTTTGGGTGAACACGTAAACTTTAAGTCATCTAAAGAGGCTTTGGAGTCTGGTGTTTCAATGGTTCACCAAGAATTGAACCAAGTTCTACAATGCAGTGTTATGGATAACATCTGGCTTGGTCGATATCCGAAAAAAGGTCTGTTTGTTGACCACAATAAAATGTATTTAGATACCAAAGAAATCTTTGAAGAACTCAATATTGATATCGATCCTCGAGTAAAAGTTAAAACTCTCTCGGTTTCTCAAATGCAAATGCTTGAGATAGCCAAGGCATTCTCCTATAACGCAAAGATCGTTATTATGGATGAACCCACATCCTCATTAACAGAAAAAGAAGTTAACCATCTATTTAGCATTATTAAAAAGCTGAAAGATAAGGGTTGTGGTGTGGTTTATATTTCACACAAAATGGAAGAAATCTTTGCTATTTGTGATGAAATAACCGTTCTTCGAGATGGACAGTGGGTAGATACGCGACCACTAGAAGGACTCACAATGGATGCCATCATAGCCATGATGGTCGGTCGTGAGTTAACTCAGCGTTTCCCAGAAAAAACCAACCAGCCTAAAGATGTCATTCTTGAAGTAAATAATCTCACGGCTCTCAATCAGCCATCTATTCAAGATATCTCTTTCGAGTTAAAAGCAGGTGAAATCCTTGGTGTCGCGGGACTTGTTGGCTCTCGAAGAACCGATATTGTGGAAACCATTTTCGGTGTTCGTGAGCGAAGTGGTGGCACCATCAAGCTTCATGGTCGAGATATGAAAAACCGTGATGCACACGAAGCGATTAACAATGGCTTTGCCCTGGTAACGGAAGAGCGTCGCTCAACTGGAATTTACGGTAACCTCGATATTACCTTCAACTCTTTAGTGGCAAATGTCGATCAGTATAAAGCCGGTCTTGGTCTACTGAGTAACAAAAAGATGCGTAGTGATACTCAATGGGTGATTGATTCGATGCGGGTAAAAACGCCATCTCATGAGACACAAATAGGCTCTTTATCAGGTGGGAATCAGCAGAAAGTCATTATTGGTCGATGGTTACTTACTCAACCAGAAATATTAATGCTAGACGAACCAACACGCGGCATCGACGTCGGCGCTAAGTATGAAATTTATCAATTGATTTTAGAGTTAGCGAAGAAAAACAAAGGCATCATCATTATTTCTTCAGAAATGCCTGAGTTACTAGGTATTACCGATCGAATCATGGTTATGAGTAACGGTAGGTTAGCCGGCACCGTTAATACGAAAGAAACATCTCAAAACGAAATCTTAGAATTGGCATCGCGCTATCTGTAAAGGAATTAATTATGGATGTGGCAAAAAATTTCGCGTTAAAGTACCTAAAAGAAGGTGCAATCTATGCAGTATTATTAATATTGCTTGCTATTATCGTAATTCAAGAACCGTCGTTTCTTAGCTTAAGGAACTTGAGTAACATATTAACTCAATCATCTGTGCGCGTAATTATCGCTTTAGGTGTTGCCGGTTTGATTGTTACGCAAGGTACCGACCTGTCAGCAGGGCGCCAAGTAGGTTTGGCTGCTGTATTGTCTGCGACTTTGCTGCAAGCCGTTGATAATGTGAACAAAGTATTCCCTAGTATTGGTGAAATTCCAATTGTTGCTGTTATTCTAGTGGTGTGTTTTGTTGGCGCGATTATTGGTTTGTTGAACGGTGTGATTATCGCGTACCTTAAAGTGACGCCATTTATTGCGACGCTAGGTACCATGATCATTGTTTATGGTATTAACTCGCTTTACTACGACTCTGTTGGCGCATCACCAATCGCAGGTTTTGATTCCCGTTTCTCTGAGTTTACCCAAGGCTTTATTCGAATCGGCGACTTTAGGTTTTCGTACATAACCTTCTACGCCATTATCGCGATTGTTTTCATGTGGGTACTTTGGAATAAAACGGTCTTTGGTAAAAATATTTTTGCCGTCGGTGGCAACCCGGAAGCGGCGAAGGTATCTGGTGTCAACGTACCACTGACACTACTAAAAGTTTATGCGCTTTCCGGCGTCTTCTATGCCTTTGGCGGTATGCTCGAAGCAGGACGGATTGGTAGTGCAACCAACAACTTAGGCTTCTTATACGAGCTTGATGCGATTGCCGCCTGTGTGGTTGGGGGGGTCTCTTTTGCCGGTGGTGTTGGTAGTATTGCAGGTGTTGTAACGGGTGTTCTTATCTTCACTGTTATCAACTACGGTATGACCTACATTGGCGTCAGTCCGTATTGGCAATACATCATCAAAGGGTCGATCATTGTGTTTGCGGTTGCATTGGACTCAATGAAGTACGCCAATAAAAAATAGTCTCGACCGAACTTGGTTACCTCAAGGCAGAGTGGGTTATCCGCTTTGCCTTTTTTATTCCTCTACGCTTATTAATCACTGTTTTTCTGGTGCCATTTTGCAATTTAGTGGAAACGTTTACACTTTGAGTCAATCCTCACAGAATAAGCGTACAAGCAGCGATAAAATTTAAATCAGTTAAGAATTTACTTTCTCCATCTAAGTCGTGGACGACACGAAAGCGAGGTTAGTGTGCAAGTTCTTGTTACCGGTGGTTTAGGATATATCGGGTGTCATACATGTGTTCAAATGATCACCCAGGGTTTTATTCCGATTATCCTTGATAATTTGTGCAATTCGCACATCGAAGTACTCGATAGAATTGAACTACTTACAGGCACCAAACCGCATTTCTATCAAGTTAATTCAATTTTCGACAGCCATACAATAGATGCGGTGATTCATTTCGCAGGTTTAAAGGCTGTTGGAGAATCGGTGATTAAACCCCTTGAGTATTACGACAACAACGTCAATGGTTCATTGGTTCTTGCGAGGGCGATGCAACGTGCTAACGTGCGTAATCTGGTTTTTAGCTCTTCCGCAACTGTGTACGGGTCACCACAAACGATTCCAATTACGGAAGATACACCAGTAGGTGCAACCACAAACCCGTACGGACGCAGTAAATTTATTGTGGAGCAATGCCTGTCTGATTTGATTGACGCGCAAAATCACGCGGGGCAAGCGTCTAACTGGAGTATCACGTTATTACGGTACTTCAATCCTATCGGCGCGCACCCATCAGGTCTAATAGGCGAAGACCCGCAAGGGATTCCAAACAATCTAGTGCCATATATTGCACAAGTTGCCATTGGTCGCCGTGAGGCGTTATCGGTGTTTGGTCACGATTACGATACCATCGATGGCACCGGCGTTCGCGACTACATCCATGTCATGGATCTCGCTGATGGTCATATTGCTGCCATCAATCAAATGACCTCAAAAGCAGGGCTGCACATATTTAACTTAGGGACAGGCACGGGCACCAGTGTATTGCAAATGGTCCATGCCTTTGAACTCGCGAGTCAACAACCTATTCCATTTAATCTCGCTCCTCGTCGTCTTGGCGATATCGCTGAATGTTGGGCAAGTACCGATAAAGCAGAACGCGAACTCTGTTGGAAAGCCACACGTACCATTGAAGAAATGACACGAGACACATGGCATTGGCAAAGTAACAACCCTAATGGCTACTTAACCTCTGAGAACGGGTGTGAACAATGATGAAATCAGATACCTTTAACCCTTTGAATGATCCCCATCGCCGCTACAATCCATTGAAAGGCGAGTGGGTGTTAGTTTCTCCTCATCGAGCCAAGCGCCCTTGGAATGGACATGACGAGAAAGTATCGCATCAAACTTTACCGAGTTATGATCCTCACTGCTATTTGTGTCCGGGAAATCAACGCATATCGGGTGAATCTAACCCTAAGTATCTTGGTACCTATGTCTTTAACAATGACTTTGCTGCGCTGATGCCAAACACCCCAGCGGCACCACTCAATAACAGTGCATTATTCAAACTGGAAAGCGTACGTGGATTGAGTCGAGTCATTTGCTTTTCCCCCGATCACAGCAAAACTTTACCCGAGTTATCAACGACAGAGCTCCGAGGCGTTATAGAAACTTGGGATCAGCAGATTGAGGAGCTTGGTAAAGAGTATATTTGGGTTCAAGCCTTTGAGAATAAGGGGGAAGCGATGGGGTGCTCTCAGCCTCATCCGCATGGACAAATTTGGGCGAACAGCTTCTTACCTAATGAAATCGAAATAAAGAACAAACATCTGAAGCAGTATTTTGAGCAGCACAATAGCAATTTACTGGTCGATTATGTTAACGCTGAACTAAAGGACAACACGCGTATTGTTGTTGAGACACAGCATTGGGTAGCTCTTGTCCCTTATTGGGCGGCATGGCCATTTGAAACGATGCTTCTACCGAAAGCACACGTACGCCGCTTAAATGATTTAAGTGACGCTCAGCGAGATGACCTTGCGATGGCAATCAAACAACTGACGACACGTTATGACAATTTGTTCCAGTGTTCATTCCCATACTCCATGGGGTGGCACTATGCGCCTTTCTTTGAGCAAGGCACAAACCTTGATCACTGGCAGCTACATGCCTTGTTTTATCCGCCATTACTTCGGTCCGCTACAGTGAAGAAGTTCATGGTTGGGTATGAAATGCTCGCCGAGAGTCAACGTGACTTAACGCCTGAACAAGCCGCGCAGCGCTTACGTGACACGAGCGGTATCCACTACAAAGAATCCATCAAGTCGTGACAACCTATTTCGACAGAACTGAGAGAAAGATTATGCAAGAGCTAATCAATAATGTGAAAAATACCTTTGAAGCCGTATTTTGTTATCTTCCAACCCACATCGTTCAAGCGCCTGGAAGAGTCAATTTGATCGGCGAGCACACCGATTACAACGATGGCTTCGTTTTACCTTGTGCTATTAATTATCAAACTGTTGTCGCAGCCGCAAAACGCGACGATTCAATCGTACGAGTAATAGCTTGTGATTACGACAACGATACCGACCAATTCGACATCACGCAGCCAATCGAATTTGAGCAAGAAAAAATGTGGGCCAACTATATTCGTGGGGTCATACATTTCCTGATACAACGCGGCTATAAACTCAATGGTGCAGACATCTCAGTTAGCGGCAATGTTCCTCAAGGGGCAGGATTAAGCTCTTCGGCGTCACTCGAAGTCGTTATCGGTCAAACGTTTAAAGCGCTCTATAATTTGGAAATTAGCCAAGCAGAAATAGCCCTTAATGGACAACAGGCAGAGAATCAATTTGTCGGCTGCAATTGCGGAATCATGGATCAGATGATATCCGCGGAAGGTCGTGCTAAACACGCGATGTTACTTGATTGTCGAACGTTGGATACTCTGGCGGTACCCATGCCGGAAGATGCGGCAGTGATGATTATCAACTCAAACAAACAGCGTGGATTAGTTGATAGCGAATACAACACACGCCGTCAACAATGTGAACAAGCAGCGCACTCTTTGGGGGTAAAAGCACTTAGGGATGCCACAATTGAGCAGTTCGAACAGCAACAAGCAAAGCTCGAACTAGTTGTCGCCAAAAGAGCGCGTCACATCATCACCGAAAATGCACGTACCTTAGCCGCATCTGTCGCGCTAAAAGATGGCGATCTACAACGGATAGGCGAATTGATGGCAGAGTCACACGCATCCATGCGCGATGACTTTCAGATCACGGTGCCAGAAATCGATTATTTAGTTGAGATAGTAAAAGAAGTCATCGGTGATCGAGGTGGTGTGCGTATGACCGGGGGTGGGTTTGGCGGGTGTGTGGTCGCGCTTGTTCCGCCGGAATTGGTCGAAGTCGTAAAACAAAATGTCTCCGACAAATACTATGAAAAAACGGGGTTGAAAGAAACAATCTATGTGTGCCAAGCCAGTGATGGCGCTGGTCTGGTATAGCAAGGGTTGGTAAATAATGAATAAACTCTTGTTAGAGTCAATGACTAGACATAATGCAACTGATGGACAATTAGCCCAACTGATTCGTTTAGAAAACAGTTTAGGGATGTCGATTATATTGATGGACATCGGTGCAACGTGGCTGTCATGTGAGCTGATGATAAACGATGAGCCTCGGGAAGTTTTGCTTGGCACTAAAACGCTCGAACAGTTTTATCAACAGTCATGTTATATGGGGGCGACCATCGGTCGCTTTGCCAATCGAATCCGCAAAGGCGAGTTCGAATTAGATGGTATAAGATACAAAACTACGACCAATCAAGCAGGCAATACTCTCCATGGCGGCGAAACTGGATTTGATCTCTATCGCTGGTACGTCAGAGAAAACAGCGCGAGTCATGTCATCTTTGATTTGGTTTCAGAAGATGGGGATCAAGGCTTTCCTGGCAGACTGTCGGTTTCCGTTAAGTATCAACTGACTGATACAAATCAGGTTATCATTTCTTATGAAGCTAAGACGACTAAGCCAACGCCCGTTAATTTAACCAATCATGCGTATTTTAATTTACTGGGTGCAGAGTCAGGAAACGATTGTAAAGGGCACTTGGTTCAAATTGATTCAGATAACTTCCTTCCGGTCGATTCAGTTGGCATCCCATTGGACAAACCATGCAGTGTTGAAGGGACAGGGTTTGATTTTCGAACAACGAAACGAATTGAAGCGGATTTATTACGAGATCAGCAACAAAAACCATCTAAAGGATATGATCATAGTTATTTACTAAACCCTAGTGTAACCAACTTACAGAACATCGCAGCAAAAGTTGTTTCACCAGATGAACGCCTCAGCTTAAAGCTCTATACAAACAAACCGGCACTGCAACTCTATACAGGTAATTGGTTATCGGTGACGCCAAATAGAAGTGGAACTTGTTATGATGATTATGCAGGTTTGGCTTTAGAAACGCAGTTCTTACCGGACTCGCCCAACCATCCTGAGTGGCAACAACCCGATTGTATATTGCGACCAGGTGACACATATCAATACACGACTGTGTATGAATTTGATGTCCACCATTAAAGGAAAAATCCCCCCAATAGTTGGACGCCAATTATTGGGGGGATTTTTCTTAGGTAGAGGTTATGACAAAACACGTTCGACAGACATTCTGCGAACCAAAGTAGGAGAGAACTGCAGCGGTTCACTTTCTACAGGTTTGTCTTGCGCGAGTTGTAAAGCGAGCCTTGTCGCTTTCTCTGCCATCATTTGGATAGGATAACGAATAGTGGTGAGGCGAGGGTGAACATAACGAGCAATTAAGCCATCATCAAACCCAATAATTGATATTTTGCTCGGCACATCAATGCAGTTTTCTTCTAGGATCACTAAAGCGCCCGCTGCCATATTATCGTTGTATGCGACGATAGCGGTAATTGGCAACGACTTGGTCAATAAACTGGTCATGGCGTCTTCGCCACCATCGCCATCGGGGGTTCCGTATTCGATATAAGTCTTGGGTAGTGTGATGTTATGATCTTCAAGCGCTTGTTGGTAACCACGGATACGTTGCTCAGTATCTTCAATGCTGTGTGCCGACGCAATACAAGCAATATTTCGATGCCCATGCCGGATTAAATACTCAGTGGCAAGGTACGCGCCTTTAACGTTATCTAGGGAAATACAACGATCAGCAATCTCAGGAATATGACGGTTGATAATCACCAATCCTTTAACTTCATTGGCGTAACCAATAAGCTCTTGATTGCTCAAACCTTTAGAGTGAATCACTAAAGCATCGCAACGACTGTTAATCAACAGTTCGATTGCTTTACGTTCCTCATTGGCACTGTGGTAACCATTGCCAATTAAAGTGTGCTTACCATTTTCGTGAGCGACATGATCAACCGCTTTAACTAACGTACCAAAGAATGGATCGGACACATCGCTAACTAAAACGCCCACGGTGTTAGTGCTTTGGCTAACGAGAGCACGAGCCGCGGCGTTTGGTCGATAACCCAGTTTACGCATGGCGTTGTTCACAGCTTCGATAGAAGCAGCACTAGCTTTGGGAGATTTATTTATTACTCGAGAGACCGTAGCGACAGAAACACCAGATTCTCGCGCGACATCTTTGATCGTAGCCATTTGACTGATCACCTTAGAATTGCTCACATATCAGCATTAGACACGCTTTGTGAAAACAGCGCAATAGAGCGCTATCATTAGAGTGACCTCTGTAGTTATTTATCTGATAGATATGAATATTTTTAGTGAAAACGTATAGCATCAAAGCTTAGATCATCATGTCCACACATAATGGGTTATCTCAGATTAACATCAATAAAAGTTCAAGCTAGCAAATTGACACATGGCTTAGCTTAGCAGAACGAACCAAGCGCATTACCGATGATAGCAAAGACAAAACTGGTGACTCATTAAAGCTCATCAACAAGCACGAACCAAATAAGCAGTTGTAAAGCATCATAGATAAATCTAAGTTAGATGATTAACTCAGAGCGATCTTAATAATCAATTTGGAATCTTTAGATATCCATATGATTATTAAGTATTTTATGGTAAATCAATTATGTTAAGTCTCAATAGTGAATCAGAGAATAGAAGGGAGCGAATTGCACTGCAACCTCAGCGAGATAAATACCATATTTAACATAATATACATAATGCGCACTAAGGTATCTCGAAATACTATCATGGCTTTGGCGCCAAATCGTCGCTTTCTACGCTATAAATGTGGCTAAGTTTTGCTTTCGTGCGTCGTTCTTCATGTGTCTACTAATTGCGACATTCTGTGTTTTTGAACATAGTTTGTTTGCGACTGCGTCAACCGTGATTGTTTTTCGCTAATCAGCATCACTTTCTTTTGATAGATGCTTTCTCGATAGCGCTCCAAAAAAACTGCACGTTTAGATTGTTATCGGCTTCAATTCCTCACGTTCTTCATCTTAAACTTATCCAACATAGATATTGGCTAGTTACTAAAACTCTTCATCGGTCGTACCTATAACTGCGATGTTGATTTTCAAATCGGTTTCTATGCTCTCAACTTGTCGCTCTGTATCTATCAGGATTGTTTTTCGATGACCGCCTTTATCTTAGCGCGGTCTGCTTATAAGCCTTTGGATTTAAAATTTAAGTCGTTATCTATGTGATTTCTCGATGCTAAACGCTGGCTAGAGTCTTCAGCTCCTTACGCAATCAAGATAGATTTTCGTGAGCTCAATGACAACAATACCTTTGGCTGTTTGCTCTTACACTAACTGCTTTTTATTCCATTGAATCACGACGAAATGTCAGACTTGCTTGATTTGCCAATAATGAATGCAAAAGAGTTTGTTTTAAATTGTATAACACGTGGCGTTTCTTAATTTAAAGAAAGTGTTACGTCGTCACGCAATGGTGTTCAAGGAGATAAAATCTCATACCCGACTATCTCAGCGGATTTATCTATAACGTCTAGCGGTATCAATGCTGTGCATTCCATGACTCTAAGACCTACACAAAATCCTTTCGCTATTTCGCTAAGACTACCGGGTTGTTTACGGAACAGTCATTTAACAGTATCAACGTACAAACGATTCTGCGCATTGTATTGATTGCAATGACATTAGCCGTTGTTACACTGTCACCCTGACTATTCTTATACAGCCAATGCTGGAACTCGCCTATTGTTGTATCGTGTGAGATTAAAAGCATAATAGCAGATACAAAAAATCGCGCCCTTATTTAACATAACTATGTCATGTATAAGCTGCGCGATGATGCTTGATTATACCCGTCCTACTTGAAGTTGCAGCGGTGTTGACTGGCACTAACAAACCTCATCACATAGACCATCTATGCTCAGAGGCTTTGTTCCTTTGTCGCCTACCTGCATCTCCAAGTTGTTTGGGTATAGGATGTTTGTTTAGCCTGCTTTCTTACCCGATTTGGAGGTAAAACCTTGATGTGGAAACACATTTCTAATGCGTTGCTGCACTTTTTTCGGTACTTGTTTTGAGAATACTAACTTAGGACCAGTGCGCTGTTGATACACTTTCAACTCGCCATCAAAAGGATTCCTTTCACCAATTTCTTGTACGTTATGGTGAAACTTATTGGGAAAATGTCCTTTTACTTTCTCGATATGCCCTTGCTTAAACGTCACCTTTAAGACTGGTCTATCAACCGCTACCAACCAAAAGATCACCAATGCCGCGATAATAATGACATATAGCATTTGTTCTTCCTTAATCCGCTAATAACTTGCTTAAATCTTCCTTCAAACTAGATACGGTTTGGGATGCTTTTTCACTACGAGAGGCTTCAGAAAGCAAATATTCAATCGCATCTGATAAGGTACAACCTAACTCACCTGCGCGGTACGAAAGCTTTTCCCATACACGGTAATCAAGGTCGATAGACTTCTTCTTTGTATGAATTTGTTCGGCGTTAAAGTGACGCTTACGCTTAGCACGAATAGCTTGCTTTAGTTTGTTATCTAACTCCTGCGCCATGTTATCTTCAATCCACTCGAGTACACGTGTCGGTTCGTGTTCAAGTTTAAGTAGTCCCTCGACTGCAACTTTGTCCTCGCTGCTATCAATATGGCGAGTGATCTTTTCTCCCTCTTTCCATTTCTTGATAAGGTACTTCCACTTCCAACCACATTCTAAGTTTTCAAGTTGTTGATATTTCATTTTATATGACCCGTTAGCATTCTGGTGACAGCGTAACCCAAAGTCAGTTTTTTCACAATCCACAGTCATTTAAATATCGACTCAGATCGCCTATAAAGTGTGCAACTTCACTCTAGTATGGCGATAGATGCTATATGACGAGTCAGTTTTCCTATATAATTTGTCACCTTTTTGCATAAATGAATGTCTCAAATGATCCAAGAACAATGGCAAGCTGTCACGCCGCAATATAATGAATACGATAGCTTTATAAATACTATCCATACACTTCCCTGCGTTGACTTTGCCTCAGCTCAGCCAAGACTAAGCAAAACGATCGATACATTCACAACATTAAAGGGATTTAACCATCTCTTAGTGCTAAATAGCCCTGACAACGCATTTTATCGCAAGCAAATTGTTGACGTCGTAAAAGGCAAAACGGCGCAGCCTGTATTAACCACTGAGTCTATCGATATGAAGGCGCTGTTTGGTTCATACAGCTGTGATAAAGACGGCAACATTCTGCAACGCAATCAGGGGTTATTGGAGCAATGCGAGCAAGGTTTCATCGTCTTACCCATCACCACTCTATTAGCAAACCCGGCTAGCTGGGTCTTGTTGAAAGCAGCGTTGCTGACAGGTACCAGCTCTCCTATCAACGTTAATCCAACTCGCTTTGCCGCTAACGACATCCACTATTCGGTATCAAGCAAATTACTGCTGGTTGGTGACCGTGAGCAAATTGCTGAACTTGAGTATTTAGAGCCTGACCTGTACAACGGTTTTGCTTTGTATAGTGAAGTTGAACTCGAGCTCGCTTTGTCGCAAAACACGATTGAGCTTTTCTTGGGACACTTAAACTGGATTCTCCAATCCAACCAGCTACCTAAACTGACACCAAGCGCAATTCATCGTCTTATGGTTGCTGGCGCGCGCCTCACTGAAGATCAGCGCTACATGCCATTAGACATCATGTGGTATCTAGCGATTTTCTTTGAGTCTGCCTCAACCTGTGATGGTGAGCAGATTACCGAAAAAGATATCGATTCAGCAATCGATGCAAAATATTATCGTGAAGCGTATTTACCTGAGCGTGCCCGTTCGGACATTCTTGATGGTCAAGTTATCATTGAAACTCAAGGTGAATGTGTGGGTCAGGTTAATGGTCTTACTGTGATTGATGTCTCTGGTCATCCGCAATCTTATGGTGAGCCGGCACGTATTTCATGTGTCATTCATTTCGGTGATGGTGATATCTCTGACGTAGAACGTAAAGCAGAGCTCGGCGGTAACCTACACGCCAAAGGTATGATGATCATGCAAGCATTTGTGGCAAGTGCGCTGAAATTGGATGAGCCATTACCCTACTCAGCTTCGGTTGTTTTTGAACAGTCTTACTGTGAAGTTGATGGCGATAGCGCAACATTAGCTGAGCTGTGCTCTTTCGTCAGTGCTTTGTCGGAATACCCAATCAATCAGCAAATTGCGGTCACCGGTGCCGTCGATCAGTTTGGTCGTGTGCAAGCGGTTGGCGGCTTGAATGAAAAGATTGAAGGTTTCTACCATGTATGTAAACACCAAGGTTTTACTGGCGAACAAGGTGTGATCTTACCGAAAACCAACTTAAAACACCTGGCACTTCACAAAGATGTGGTAGAAAGCATTAAAAACAATGAATTTCATATATGGTCTGTTGAAACGGTCGACCAAGCAATCCCGATCATCATGGGTAAACCTTTCCGTGGTGATGACGAAGAAAGTGTGATCAGCAAAATCGCTCAACGTATTGAAAACTTTGAGAGAGATGAGCAGTCAGAATCTTTGATTGAACGCGTCAGGAACTGGTTTAACTAGCACTGATCGGAGTTGTTTAGCGTACACGTGTTCTCTAATATGCAGCTATCAAAAATTGGAGTAATTGATAATGCAAAATAAACGTGAATCATATAATCGCGAAGATCTACTAGCGTCTAGCCAAGGTGAACTATTTGGTGAAGGCTACCCTCAACTTCCAGCACCAAATATGTTGATGATGGATCGCATCACTAAGATGTCTGAAACTGAGGGTGATTTCGGTAAAGGTTTAATCCTTGCTGAATTGGATATTACTCCGGACCTATGGTTTTTCGATTGCCACTTCCCTGGTGATCCAGTAATGCCTGGTTGTCTAGGTTTGGACGCAATGTGGCAATTGGTTGGTTTCTACCTTGGCTGGGTTGGCGGCAAAGGTAAAGGTCGTGCTCTTGGTGTTGGTGAAGTGAAGTTCACTGGTCAAATTCTACCAACTGCGAAAAAAGTGACTTACGAAATCCATATGAAGCGTGTTGTAAATCGCAAACTAGTAATGGGTTTAGCCGATGGTCGCGTGCTAGTAGATGGCAAAGAAATCTATGTAGCGAAAGACCTGAAAGTGGGTCTTTTCCAAGATACGTCTGCTTTTTAACTTCGAATTCAATGATAAGCGACTCTAGCGAGTCGGTTATTTTTTAATTATTAATTTAGTTATAGTGCATTAGGGTATCACTATAAAGCCCCTTGCGGGGCTCATTTCCTTATGTTGTATGTGAAGAGAGTAACTACTTAAATAAGCCAGCTGTTTTATCTTCTCTGGCATCACGCCAACCACCGAGCCAATACGAACGAGCGTCCATCTGTTGATATGGGCAAGCTTCGGTTGATCGACCATTTAAGCCTGCTTTGTAACCTTGAGATTGTGCACGTTCTAGGCGGTCACGCTTTTGTCTCTTCATAGTGTCGTCCTCATACAATACGGGTGTGTCTAAGTACTACTATTAAAATTGTGTGGCGCTTTTATTACTCCACCATTAAAGAATCGAACAAAACTGCCCCTTTCACAAGCAATAAAAAAAGCCTGACCTCAAAAGTGTGAGATCAGGCTCTAGTTTACAATTTTGTTTATTGCTTACGTCTGAAACCTAACAGAGTTAACAGACCTAGAGCTAACCACCCTAGAGAAGCACCTTGGCGCTCGATAGTTGTCTCGGTAACAGGTCGAGGCTGAATATCCGCAGCAGTGGCACCTTGAATCGGGACCAATTTAACCGCAACGAGTGTTGGAGAGCCTGCATTACAAGTTGCGCCAATGTCTTCTGTCGCATAACCGCCACTACAATACAAAGCCGTACCTGAAATAACACCCGCATCGTTAATGTCGGTTGCATCAACAATGCGATATTGGTTGTTTGATGAAACACCAGAAGTTAAGTCATCTAAATAATAAGAACCGTTCTTAAATGGAGCATTAGATTTAGACTTATCACCTACTACAGTCACGAAAGCACGCTTAGCACGCTCGGTACCATCGATTTCAGCACGACGTTCGTAGTCGATTTGCCCTACAACTTCGTTGTGGTTATTGATTGCACCAGCTTTACCGTTAGCACCAGTAAAGAATATCGAACCGCTGAAAGTACTATAGCCACTGTTCGGGCTTTCTAGGTTTGTGGTATAAAACAGTGCGTTTGGATAAGCTCGTTCCAGCGCATTATCATACTTAACTTCACCGATAGCGATACCATTCTCATTTACACTAGTCAGAATGGAACTTAGGTAAGCGTCGTCTGAGAAACGCCCTACTGTTTTCGGCTCACTACCATCCAGTTTATACACCGCAGCAACAGGTCGAGGCTCAGAGTCACTGCTATAACCGACAATATATTTAGTACCGTTAGTCGTTCCATTTAAACCATTTGCAGTTACAATGTCACGCAAGCTAGCTTGTGCAATCAACCGACCATCTGCTGTCGTTGTATGCGTGAACACTTTCTCAATCGCTCCTGTTGAATTCCATACAGCAGCGTAAGATATATAGTCGTTTACATCATCGGTAGATTGCTTGCTTACGCTACCAATATATTTTTCGCCATCAAACGCCCAAACTTTGCTTTGATCATAAGTAACACTGCCATTAGTACGAGAAAGTTCTGTTGTGCCATTTATGTAAGCATAAGAACGATTTTTTAAACTCCCACCGTAGAAGTTCCCCATCGCACTCGCTGCATCAGTTGCAAAACTATTCACAACTACATCGTCTTCACCAGCATTTACCGTGTTGGATGTCGCTTCAATATAAGCTTTCGAGTTATTTAACGAACCTTGCTTAGCATATCCACGCGTATACTGTTCATCGGCCCAACGATCACATGCCTCGTTGGTATAGCCGAGATAATTATCGCAATAACTTTCAAAGCCATCAAAACCTTCTTCTAGATAATCAAAACCAAACGATAATCTAAATGGAGACTCATCACGGTAACTGAAACCTTGATTATAGACTTGTTCTTCGAAGGCAATTTTCTGTTTATCCTCGTGAAACTGAGGATCAGTGCTCAAATTACAATTATTGGTTGACCAACAACTTATACTGTCAGCCGAAGGCTGAATCGCAACACCGAACGTCTTCGCGTCAGAAGCTTCTGGTAAATATGAATAAACATTATAAAGCGCTGCTTGTGCACCAAATGAGGCACAAACGGTTACTGCAATCGCCGATAATTTAAATACGTTACTTCTCATCAAAATCTTAACTTTCCTGTTGCATTGCTTCGAGCTCTTCCCAACGCTCGAAAGCAACTTCTAGTTCCTGCTCTACCGCAGCAAGCTTATCTAATACGGGTTGAGTTTTATCAACTGGTTGAGTGAAGAAGTCGGCACTGTTTACCAACTCTTGCAGCGATTCAATTTCGCCTTCAAGTGCTTCAAGTTTCGCTGGGAGCTCTTCAAGCTCGCGCTGTAGTTTATAGGATAACTTCTTAGGCTTTCCTTTTACAGGCGCGGATTTGAGACTTACCTCAACTACCTCTTTCTCTTTTGCTGGTTTTTCAACCGCACGCGATTGCTTAACTTGAGCACGTTGCTGCTGCGCATCATGGTAACCACCGACAAACTCTTCGATTACGCCATTACCTTCGAAAATCCAACTCGTCGCCACCGTGTTATCGACAAACTGACGATCGTGGCTCACAAGTAATAACGTACCTTGATAGTTGGCAAGCAAATCTTCTAAAAGTTCCAAAGTTTCGATATCTAAATCGTTAGTTGGTTCATCTAGCACCAATAAGTTGTTTGGACGCAGGAAGATACGCGCAAGGAGTAAACGGTTTTTCTCACCACCTGATAGCGCTTTCACGGGTGTACGAGAGCGATGTGGTGGGAACAAGAAGTCTTGGAGATAGCTTAATGCGTGGCGTTGACGACCATTTACCGTCACCTCTTGCTTACCATCAGCTAGGTTATCAATCACCGATTTCTCAGGATCAAGGATTTCACGGTATTGGTCAAAGTAGGCAACTTCCAACTTGGTACCACAGTGCAAACGACCTTCGCTCGCTTCTAAATCGCCCAGCAGTAACTTAAGCAGCGTACTCTTACCGCAGCCATTCGGACCAATAAGTGCAATACGGTCACCACGCATCACATTGAAAGTGAAATCTGAAACGATTTTCTGACCATCAATCGAGTAGCTAAGATTTTGCGCTTCAAAAATGATCTTGCCTGAACGATTAGCATCATCGATTTGAATATTGGCTTTACCCTGCACTTCGCGTCGGTCAGAACGCTCTTCACGCAATTTTTTCAGTGCTCGAACACGGCCTTCGTTACGAGTACGGCGCGCTTTAATACCTTGGCGAATCCATACTTCTTCTTGAGCAAGCTTTTTGTCAAATTCTGCATTTTGCATCTCTTCAACACGCAATGACTCTTCTTTATCAACTAAATACTGATCGTAGTTGCCAGGGAAAGAGGCCAATTTACCGCGATCAAGATCGACAATGCGGGTTGCCATTGATTTGATGAAAGCGCGGTCGTGGGAAATAAAGATGATTGAACCACGGAAATCTTTAAGGAAGTTTTCTAACCACTCAATCGTGGTGACATCCAAGTGGTTGGTTGGTTCGTCTAGTAGTAATACATCTGGATCACGCACAAGCGCGCGAGCAAGTGCAGCTTTACGCTGCCAACCACCTGACAGGTCAGTTAGCTTAGTGTGTCCATCTAGTTTTAGGGCGGTCAATACATTCTGAATACGGTCTTCAAAACGCCATGCGCCGGAGTGTTCCAGTTGCTCTTGAATACGAGCTAACTTATTAATGTTCTTTTCGCTCGGGTCTTTCGCAATTAGATCGAGTTGATCTTGATAGATCTTAAGCTGCTCACCAATCTCTGCAAGACCAGCCGATACGTAATCAAATACCGTACCTTCTTGGTTGCGTGGTGGATCTTGTTCTAAACGCGAGATAACCACATCTTGGGTTACGGTTAACTTACCGTCATCCATGATTACCTCACCAGCCAACACTTTCATCAATGTCGACTTACCCGCGCCATTACGCCCCACTAAACAGACACGTTCATTTTCTTGTAGCGCAAAATCAACATTGTCTAATAGTGGGCGATCGCCAAAACCTAAAAGGCCGTTATTTATGGTAAGTAATGCCATTGTTTTCTAACCAAACCTGTAATTGTTCTAATTCAAATGGCCAATTGAGCTCATTTTCACCATAAGACAAGACGGGAATAGTTACCCCGTAACGTGAAAATAGTTCATCATCGAATGCGATATCGACCACTTCAATAGGGAGTGAAATGTCTAATTGTTGTGTCAAAGCCAGTGCCATCTCGCAGAGATGGCACCCTTCCGTGCTATATAAGGTAATCAATGGTTGTCCTATTAACCTTTGTGAGTCACTAACCAGCAGTTATGGATATGTTTGTTGCGAGAGAAATCCAAAGGCAAGGTTTGAGCAGAGATGTTCTTCGCCTCTAAACCAAGTTCTGCTAGTGCTTCTAAATCCATCTTAAAATGACGTTTGTTGTTTGAAAATACAATCGTACCTTCTGATTTCAACAGACGCTTAAGATTACGCATCAATTGGATGTGATCGCGTTGCACGTCGAACGTCTGCTCCATACGTTTTGAGTTAGAAAACGTTGGTGGATCAATGAAGATAAGATCGTAGCTACCCGTCGCTTTCTCAAGCCATTGCAGACAGTCAGCTTGAACATATTGATGCTGACGACCCACTTGACCGTTTAGCTGCATGTTCTCTTTTGCCCACTCAAGGTAAGTGTTCGACATATCAACCGTTGTTGTTGAACGCGCACCACCACAAGCAGCATGTACCGTTGCTGAACCCGTGTAAGCAAATAGGTTCAAGAAATCTTTACCCTGTGCCATTTGACCTAAACGACGACGCGTTAGTTTGTGGTCCAAGAACAAACCGGTATCAAGGTAGTCATGTAAGTTGACGATAAGGTCTACACCGTATTCGTTTACCTGCATAGTCTCAGACTGTTGAGACAGCTTTTGATATTGAGAACGACCTTTCTGCTTTTCACGAGTTTTTAGCACCACTTTGTTTGCTTCAATGCCCGTTACTTGGATAGCCGCACGAATAATATCGGTTAGACGGCGTTTTGCGGTCTCTTCTGGAATGCTCTTAGGCGCTGCGTATTCTTGAATAACAAGGTGATCAAGGTAAACATCGATTGCAACATTGTAGTCTGGCAGATCAGCATCATAAATACGGTAGCAATCTAGCTCTTCTTTACGTGCCCACTTACCAATCTTACCAATGTTCTTTTTCAAACGGTTGGCAAAATCAGGCGCAATCACTGTTTCAGTGACATTGTCACTCACCACCTCACCTGAACGTTCAGAGATTTGGTAGTTCTTTTGGTGACACGGTAACGCACCGTTGTTCAACTTAAATTGCTTGTCTGCACGCATGCGCAAACAGCTTAGTAGCTCGTCTGAACTAGAGAAGATAGAAGCTTGGCAACCGCCGAACTGTGATTTTAACTGTGCACCAAATGCCGTGTATAACGCGATCAAACCAGGATGTGTGCCTAAACGCTCACCGTATGGCGGGTTACACACAATTGCACCATTACCGAAGCCTTCTGGGCGCTTAACCAACGCTGCATCGCCAATTTCAAACGATACGAACTCTTCTACACCTGCACGACGGGCATTATCGCGAGCTGTTTTGATTACTCGCTCATCGTTATCAAAGCCGTAGAATTTGATGTCAATTTTATTGACACCACGACGCGCCTGTACGGTAGCTTCCGCTTTAATCTCAGCCCAAAGCTCTGCATCAAAGTCTTGCAGTACTTCAAAACCCCATGCTTTACGCTTAACACCTGGTGCCATGTTCGCAGCCATCATTGCCGCTTCGATAACCAAAGTGCCTGAACCACACATTGGATCTAGGAAGTTCTTAGTTGCATCCCAACCACTGCGCAGAATGATTGCTGCGGCAAGCGTTTCACGTAGCGGTGCCTTACCTGCTTGTTCACGGTAACCACGTTGGTGTAAACCGCCGCCAACCATATCGATACCAAGAATCGCTTTGTCTTTATGCAGGCGAACGTGAATGCGAAGATCGGCTTGATCTTTACTGATCGACGGACGTGGAAGATTCTTCTTCGTGAAGCAATCAACAATCGCATCTTTCACTTTCATCGCACCGTATTGGCTATTGCGGATTTCGCGGTTAGTACCGTTAAAGTCCACCACAAGCTTTTTCGAGCTATGGAAATGGTTTACCCAGTTAACCGAAGACGCTGCTAGGTAAAGATCCATGTCATCTTGGCAAGTAAATTCAGACAAGATACGGACAAAACGTGAAGCCAAACGGCTCCATAAACAGCAGCGATAGATTTGTTCGTTGGTCGCTTTAAACCTTACCCCAGCCTGCACTGGCTTAGCGTCGGCAATGCCTAGTTTTGTTAGTTCTTCTACTAACAGGTTCTCTAACCCGTTTGAAGTTACCGCAAGATATTGATGCATAGTCTTCTAATGTTCGTAATTAATGACCCCGCATTATACCCGACCAAAGGGCATTTTCGTTAATTGAATCTCACTTTTCTCACCAACTTACCGCCGTTCGCTTAGCAATTCATCAATCGTCGATTTGGTTTTATTACAAAAGTCACTGTTTCAAACAATCGCCTATTTATCAAGCTAGGAGCGATAGTGAATACTTATTCCCGCTAAATCTGGTCTATACCAGCGCACATTTAGAGCTGTAATTTAGCTACACTTTAGCGCTAATAGAGGAATAAAGTTGCCACTAATGGTTTTTACCCGGAAATTTTCTGCACAAAAATCAGCTAATCAGATATTTTTTTGTAGGAGAAATCACACTGTTGCGGTCAATTTTTGCACGCGCTTACTTTATCGCGGACAAAAAAAAGCCGGCTATAAAGCCGGCAGGAAATGAATATTAAAGGAACGAAACGATAAAATTAGCCTACTAATCGCATAGGCTGAGTAAGGAAACTGTGGTTGGTGATTTGCATACGGTCATGCATCACCTTAATGGCTTGACCAAACAGCAGGGATTTATTGCCATTTAGATTGAACTCGTCCAAATTAATTGACGCACACAAGCTGGCACTATCACCAACTTCGAGGACGATAAACACCCCTGCTCCGTGACCGTTTTCTAAACGAACGAAGTCACCTTCTTCCGGTAGTATCGATCCATCAGATAGGCAATCAAAGAACCAACTCTTTGGCTGAACAGGCTTGTGAAAACGTTTTGCAGCCACACAATACAAAGCTAATTCAGCTTGGCGTGGCTCACTTAATCCAAGGTGGGAAATCTGTTCTTTATAAGTTTGAAAAGCGGATGCGTCATCCACAGTGAATTCATTCACTCCAATAGCGCATTCAACGATCAACTTTCGGCATAGATTAGTCTTGAAAACCATATCGTTGCCCAGATCCAGCATCAAATGCTGGCTAGCATCGTCATAGTACCAAGTCCATTTGTCGCTGGGTTTAAGCATCGATCCAATCTCAAGTTATAGTGAATAGAGGTATACCGCTTAAATTACCTTCCCCTCTGTATGCGAAAGTTTATGCACTGAGATGCAAAAAAAAAGAGGAAATGAATTCTCATTTCCTCTTCAAAATCATATTAGTTTTCCATTACTTACTTTGTGACGGCGTCACACTACCAGTAACGGATAACTAAATGTTCTTCACGATCTCTTTCACTAAGCCAGGACCGTGGTAGATGAAGCCTGTGTAAACTTGAACAAGTTTCGCACCTGCCATCATTTTCTCTTTTGCTGCAACAAATGAGTCAATACCACCAACACCAATAATTGGCAGTTGCTCGCCGAGCTCTTTATGCAGAAGACGAACCACTTCAGTACTACGTGACTGAACTGGGCGACCACTTAGACCACCAGCTTCTGTCGAGTGCTTCATGCCCTCCACTACCGTACGGTCTAGAGTTGTGTTGGTTGCAATGACACCATCGATATTAAACTTAATCAATGATTGGCAAATCTGGCTGATTTCATCATCAGTAAGATCCGGGGCAATTTTCAGTGCAACCGGTACATACTTACCATGCTTTTCATGTAGCTCTGCTTGCTTTTCTTTCAATGCGCCAAGCAGTTCATCCAACGCTTCACCATATTGCAGCGTGCGAAGTCCCGGCGTATTTGGCGAAGAAATGTTTACCGCGATGTAACCTGCGTACTCATATACTTTCTCCATACAGATCAAGTAATCTTCGGTACCCTTTTCGATTGGCGTATCTTTGTTCTTACCAATATTGATACCGAGAACGCAGTCGTATTTTGCTTTCTTAATATTATCAATCAGATTATCAACACCTAGGTTATTGAAACCCATACGGTTGATAATGCCCTCTGCTTCGATCAAACGGAAAAGACGTGGCTTATCATTTCCAGATTGTGGGCGTGGCGTTACTGTACCTACTTCGACGAAACCGAATCCCATTGCGTCAAACGCTTCAATACACTCACCGTTTTTATCCAAGCCAGCCGCAAGACCAACTGGGTTACGGAATGTAATACCCATACATTCAACTGGACGATGAGGAAGTTGTTGACGGTAGAAAAGATCAATAGGAGTGCCGGTAAAGCGCTTGAAGTTTTGAATTGCTAAATCATGTGCCTTTTCGGCATCAAGTTGAAAAAAGCCAGTCCTGGCTAGACGGTAAAGCATTCTGCCTCCGATAGAAAAAAGCCCCGTATAAACGGGGCGTTATTATTTACTCATTTGCAGAACAATTCAAATTTAAAAGCATCAATTCGCGTAAAGCGACGGAGAATTTTGCAAATTCATGCACAGATCCCACTTTGAACTCATTTAAGATGCTTTCCCAACGATTTAGCGATAGCTGATTATTGGCAATCCAATCATCAAGTGACTGAATCACATCCAAATCCGCTGACTGGCATCCACAACTTAACACTTGTGCGGTAAGCAATCGTTGTTGCCAATCGAGATCTTCTCTAAACGCGGCTCTCGCAAGCGCTTGCCAATGGTTATCCACCGCTTGATTGTTAATTTGGTTTAAGAACCAGTGGATAGACAGTCTGTCACCCAAGTTGAAGTAAAGTTGAGCTACTTTCTCAACGGCAATGCCTTTTTCAGTAGACACTGTGGATACATCCAGTACCGAATAAAGGCTAGACAAACGTGCGACATAATTCGCCAAATCAGCTGTCATACCCTGATCAACCCAAGCTTGCGCTTCTTGATTATGATCTTCTACTTCCAGAGGAACCAATAATGTATCAAGATCCTGTCTCACTTTATCTACATCTGCGCGATATAGATCTATCAATGCCGTTACTGATTGGCGTCCCTTACGATTGCGCAGAATCCAGCGACTCACTCGACGTAATGTTCGTCTTACCGCAAACATCATGTCATATTGAACCGTCGTTGTTGCCGTATTATCTAGCGCACGAATTTGTTCAAGTACATTGCCTAAGCCAAAGATCTCACGTGACGCCACATAAGCATTTGCAATATCAACCACTGACGCGCCCGTCTCTTCTTGCAAACGAGTAACGAAGTTACAACCCATTTCATTAACCATTTGATTAGCTAGGGCTGTGGCTATGATTTCTCGACGTAGTGGATGGTTTTCCATTTGCGACAAATAGTTACGGCGTAACTCAGATGGGAAGTATTGAGGCAGTAATTTGGCATGAAACTCATCATTGGCAATATCCTCATGAACCAACTCTTCTTTCAACACCATTTTGCCATACGCCACCAGCACAGCGAGCTCAGGACGAGTTAAACCAAGTCCTTGTTTTTCACGCTCAAGCAAAGTTTCATCATCTGGAATATATTCCAGTGCACGATCAAGATGCCCTGCTTTTTCCATCGCATGAATAAAGCGGATTTGTTCTTTAACTAAAGAAACACCTTGATAGTCAGTCACAGAAATTGATTCAGATTGGCAATACGCGTCATCCAGTACAATCTCACCAACTTCATCTTCCATCGATTCAAGAATAACGTTGCGTTGCTTAACGGTTAGATCGCCATTGGCGACCAGGCTATTAAGGAAGATCTTGATATTAACTTCGTTATCCGAACAATCTACCCCACCAACATTATCTACAAAGTCGGTATTGACTCGACCACCAGCTAAAGCATATTCGATACGTCCCAACTGAGTCATCCCAAGGTTACCGCCTTCACCGACAACTTTAGCGTTGAGATCTTTACCATTAATTCGCAATACGTCGTTAGCTCGATCGCCTACGTCCATATGGGTTTCGCTTGATGCTTTAACGTAAGTACCGATCCCGCCGTTCCAAAGCAGATCAACTTGCATCGATAAGATCATTTTAATCAGATCGTTTGGCGCAAGAGAGCTCTTCTTCGTTCCGAGTAACTTCTGTATTTCCGGCGTTAGCGTTATTGACTTCGCCCGGCGAGAGAACACGCCACCGCCTTTAGAAATCAGGTCAGCATTATAATCTTCCCAACTTGAACGCGGCAGATTAAACAGACGCTCTCGTTCTTGCCAACTGCTTGCGGAGTCTGGATTTGGATCAATAAAGATATGTAGGTGGTTAAACGCCGCAACAAGACAAGTATGCTTAGACAGTAACATACCATTACCAAACACGTCGCCCGCCATATCACCAATACCCACTGCGGTAAAATCTGTTGTTTGACAGTCGATGCCCATTTCACGGAAATGACGTTTAACTGATTCCCAGCCGCCTTTAGCGGTAATACCCATCGCTTTGTGGTCATAACCATTCGAGCCACCAGAAGCAAACGCATCCCCTAGCCAGAAGTTATACTCCTCTGAAACCGAGTTTGCCAAATCAGAGAATGTCGCCGTGCCTTTATCCGCAGCAACAACCAAATATGGGTCATCTTCATCATGACGAATCACATTTTTCGGTGGCACCACTTCGCCATCAATAATGTTATCTGAAACATCCAATAATGCGCGGATAAAACGCTTATAACAGCGTTGCCCTTCAGCAAAAATTTCATCTCGCGAATTGAGCGTAGCCTGACGTTTGCAAACAAATCCGCCTTTTGCCCCAACGGGAACAATCACAGTATTTTTCACTTGTTGCGCTTTTACCAGACCGAGTATTTCTGTGCGGAAATCTTCTTGGCGATCTGACCAGCGTAAGCCGCCACGTGCTACCTTACCACCACGTAAATGCACACCTTCAATATCTGGCGCGTAAACGAAGATTTCAAAAGCCGGCACCGGCTGGGGAATTTCTGGAATATCACTTGGTTTCAGTTTGAGCGCAAGCCAAGGTTTAGGCTGCTTATCTTGATCCAATTGATAGTAGTTCGTGCGCAGTGTCGCGGTAATCATCTCCATATAACGACGAATAATACGGTCGTCATCAAGACTTTCTACTTGCTCTAATTGCGCGGTGATCTTATTGATTAGCGTTGTCTGTCCTTTCTCGCCACCTTTCGATTTTGGATCAAAACGCTTCTTAAATAATTGAACAAGATCCCCGGCTAACTCTGGATGATGATTGAGCGTATCTTCAATATATTGTTGACTAAATGGGAAGCCAACTTGGCGCATATAGCGAGCATAAGCGCGAAGAATCGAAATCTCTCGTCCGGTTAAAGATGCACCAAGCACCAAACGGTTAAAGCCATCGCTCTCTAACTCGCCTTGCCAAATCGCCGCAAATGCTTGTTGGAAACGATCGCGTGCTTCTCTTAAATCAACGCTATTGTCACTCTTATGCAGCATTGAGAAATCTAAGATCCAATACACCTGACCATTGGCTTTGTGGATCTCATATGGCGATTCACCAATGACTCGCAAACCCAAGTTTTCCAGCATTGGCATCACATCAGAAAGATGGATTGGTTCATCACGATGATAGAGTTTAAAGCGCACCGCTTTTGAATCGCTAGCAAGCTCTTGCGGGCGGTAAAACAGCATACCCAGCTTATTATCATCATTGAGAGATTCTAAACGCTCAATATCTGCCACAGCAGAGGCAGGCAATACATCCTCTTTATATGAACGAGGGAAAGAGCGCATGTACTCTTTCGATAGTGGCAGACCTTTGCTTTCACCGAAGTTGGCAACGATCGCATCCGATAGACGATCATCCCAACTTGACGAGGCTTCGACAAGGTTGCGCTCAATGGTCTTCACATCAACATCCATATTATTGTTATCGACACGTACGATATAGTGAGTTCTGGCAAGTGGGCTCTCAGAGAAGTAAGTGGTAAATTCCACTTCTTGATCGCAACCAAAATACTGTTTAAAGATCCGTTGCGTTTGACGACGTAGCTCGGTGTTATAACGATCTTTAGTGACATACACCATACAACTAAAGAAGCGACCAAATGGGTCTTTGCGAACAAACAAACGCAACATATCACGGTCTTGCATCTGCACCACGCCCATACCCACTTCAAGCAATTCTTCTTCTCTTGCTTGCAGCAGTTCATCACGCGGATAGTTCTCTAATATATTATGCAGTGCTTTGTAGGAGTATGAGCCTTCTCTGTAACTGCTCGCCTTTAGGATACGCTGAACTTTTTCACGGATCAGAGGAATACCCGCGACGCTTTGGTTATATACCGCAGAGGTATAAAGCCCGGTAAAGCGATGCTCGCCGACAACTTTGCCATTTTTATCAAACTTCTTAATCCCGATGTAATCGGTATAGGCGGGTCTATGAATTCGTGAAGGCGTATTACCTTTCGTCACAATCAGTAAAAACGGCTTTTCCGCTTCTAAACGCGCCGAATCGGGGAATTCAGAAAGCTTTACGCTGCGCACGCGCTTTTCACAGGAGAACAGACCTAAGCCTTTCTCTTCAGTCGGCTTTAGCTCCATCTCGCCGTTATCGTTGATCAGGTCATATTCTTTATAACCCATAAAGGTAAAGTTATGATCGCCCAACCAACGTAAAAACTGGATTGTTTCATCATAATGATCACGTTCGATCTCCACTTTACCTTGTAACTTCTCGACCTGATCTGTGACAAACTGCAGTCTATCAACCATCTGTCTCCAGTCGGTCACCACAAGTTGAGTATCAGATAGAATATCAAGCAACTCTTCTTTCAGTGACGCCATCGCTTGCTTGTCACTTAAACTATCTACCTCAATATGGAAAATAGAAAGTAAGTCACCTTCCCTTTGTTCGATACTCACAATCTGGTCTTTTTTATCGCGTTTTATTTGTGTAGGACCATGTAGCATCAAATGGGAAGCGAGATCTAGGCGTGTTAATGCCATCTTAATCGAGTCGACAAGGAAAGGACTGTCTGGCACAACAATCTCAACGATAGTATGGGTCGATTGCCAACCCTGTTTACTGACCGTTGGATTAAAGACTCGGACAGAAATGTCTTGCGGTTTTTTGTCGTTGAGATGATGCCATAAACTGACCACGGCACCATATAAGTCGGATTCGTTACGCTCCAATAAATCATCTTGAGCAATGTTGCTAAATAGATGTTGAGCAAGTTGGTTAACTAAAGGTTGTTGAGCAAGTTCGAGTTTGTCTTGAATCAGCTGGTATACCTTTTCAAGAAGAACCGGCATTAGAGGTTCACGCACGGTCATAATCACACTCCACTATTAGAATTCTAAATTGTTGGGATGTCGTCTAAGCACTATAGGTTGTTGTAAGCATAGTGCTTAATCTTGGTAATGCCGTACCATTGTATCGATTATGTTACTTGGCGGTTAACTCTTTTTATAAAGCTTGAGACGAAATGTTTGATAATGTGATTAAGGTTCTATTTAAAGTCCTGCAAATTACAACACTCACAGAACTTCTAACTTTAGAAACTTGTTATTCTGGTCAGTTGTTAACCTAAATCGTCCTTTTAAACCAATTTGGCTTAAGAACGGACGAAAGCGCGTCGCGGGCAGTTGAATACGCAAGCCATTATCGGTCGTCACCATGACACTACTCGCGGCGCCATTGTAGTGAACAAGAAAGGTTTGATAAGGAATATTGAGGGAAAAGTAGTATTGATTCATGAGCGATTGAGTTAAGTCCTAATAATCACAAATATATTGGTCGCGAAACTATTCTATACCGCAAACCAACCAAGTTGCACTAACGACCTATTAGAGAGAACTACAAACCTCTATCAATAGCCAAGAAAACCGATAAAACGAGTGATACAGAGTAAAAATCGGCGACAAAACAACCGCTTCACTGGCTCAAAGTATCGATTTTCCTGTCACCGCAAAATAACTGTATATTTATACAGTTATTCGTAAAATTTACCAATTCCGTGGTCAGTTGGTCTCATCCCGTGATTATCGAACGGAGGTTGTTGCTGTTCAATCTGTGAGGTTAATAGCGACGCTGAACCCAATGCCAATGTCCAACCCAACATGCCATGCCCGATGTTAACAAACAAGTTTTCGGCGCCCGCTTTGCCAATTATCGGCACACTGCTTGGCGTGACCGGACGCATGCCAGCCCAAGTATGCAGGATCTCGCTATAACGTCCCGCTTTAGGAAAATTTTGCTGTGCAACACTTAATAGGTGTTCTATCCGAGTTTGGTCTTTATCTCGACTGTGACCAACAATATCCGCACAACCTGCAATCCGAAGTTTGTCACCGACGCGACTGACCACCACTTTATTATCCACATCAGTTACACAAACTCCTGGCGCATACTCAGTAGCTGGCACAGTAATGCTATAACCTTTGATTGGATAAATGGGCAGTTTAATCCCAACCTGCTTTAGAAGATTTAGACTCTCTGATCCGGTCGCCCAAACATAAGCATCAGCCTCTATTTTTCCTTGAGTGGTTTCAAGCGAAGTAATTGAATGTTGATGTTTGATGATTCGAGTCACCCGACAATTGAACTGTGCAGTAAAGCCTTGGTCGCTTTCCATACGCTTGAGTAACTGATGAGAAAACTGAAATGGATCACCAACGGCATCAATGGCTGAATAAATTCCGCCAATAATAGGTTTAGATAGATGCCGTAGCGACGGTTCTAACTCGATACATTGTTGCTGATTAAGAAGCTCTTGTTTGCAACCCCATTGCTGTTTTTGCTCTACTCTTGTAATGGCTTTGTCTAAGTCAGCTTGATTGGTGTAGATAAGCAGCTTGCCAGAAACGCGGTGATCAAATGAAAAATCGGACTGAGACAAAAGTGTATCAAGCACCTGTTTAGAATGAAGTGCCAATCGCAACAGAGCGCGCGTATTCAACTGCTCTTGTTGTGCCTGTCCATTTAACAAGAATTTACTACCCCAAGAGATGAAGCTTAAGTCAGGTGAGAGCTTGATACGAAACGCCGGATCTTTTCCCAAGAGTATCTTTGGTACTTTCTTAATCAAACTTGGTGAGGACATCGCATCAATATAGGAATAACTCAGTTGGCAGCCATTGGCGTAACTACTCTTTAATGCGGGACCATCTTCAGCATCAATTAATATAATCCGATAACCTGCTCTTCTCAGCAAATACGCCGACGTTATCCCAATAATACCAGCGCCTACAATCGCAACTGTCTTTTCCGCCATAACCCATCCTTGTCTATCCTGTAGCAATGTCTGATATAACGCTCCTAGCCAGTAACGCATTTAGCGAAATCGAGAAATGCATCTATCACCATCACCTAGATAAACTGTGTAGCATACTGTTACGAAGATCAAACAAGGCGGGAAAAACTGGGACACAGAAAACTGTCGCTGATAGTTCTGCTAATAGAATTGTGAGCGCTGTGGCAATGCTCGATACAGACAATACTCTATAACCGGCTATAACCACATATTCTCACGCACTTCATAGTGATTTACATGTCGATCTGGGTTTAGATGGTATTTGTCATCTTCCGGGTACAACTTAGCAACGCCAATATCTTCCCCCGCAAACGCTTTGATGCATTCAAGATCTTGCCAATAACTTAGTAAAGTGATTTCTACCTCATCACCTAAATCTCGATTGAGAATTTGCGCGCCAACGAAACCTGCCGTTGATGAGGTATCCTTAATTCCTGTCTCATAAAGATAAGCAATAAAGCCTTCTGCATACTGTTTTGGGCAAGTGGCTTTCCATTCTCTGGCTATCATGAATTTTCCTTTTCATTTTATATTTTATGTCTGTGGCTAGGCACTCCGTAGCCCAAACCGAAATTGATTTTTGTTCCGCTTAATAGTGCTGGAACTATTTGAGATGAGAGCAAGCGGACCAGTTACTCTTTGTCTTGCCAAAGAGTAACCAGAAAATCGCTTTTCTATCTTTGATGTTGTCCGGTCGGTTTTAGGTGTTCCCGACACCGAAAACCTAAAAATTCGTCCTGAATTTTTACCTAGTATATAGATGGATAAATAGCCCCTGACTTTTGATAGGCTAATACAACGAAAAGTCTATTTTTCCTCCACGACTTAGCTTTTCGTACATAACGTCATTATCGTTTCTGACACAGACTCACCTTCTATGCGGTAGCAGTCTGGCATTTCACCTAAGATTTCAAAACCACATTTCAAGTACAGATTCTTAGCAGGCAGATTATTCGAAAGAACATTGAGATCTAACCAATCGATACTCGGTTCGTGATGACAAAACTGAATAACACATTCAATCAGTTTTACGCCCAGCCCCTGATTTCTACAACTTGAATCAACACCCATACCCAACAGCACGCGGTGAAATTTGTGTCCTTCTGCATAATGGCGTAAATCAATATGACCAACCACTTGTTCATTCGAGTCTTTGACCACCCAGAGCTTTCGCCACCCATGCTCACCAAGACTGTGCTCGAAACCATCTCTAAACTTAGTCTTTAACAGATCGGACACTAAACAGTTTTGTTTAGCTATTGGCTGAAACAATGGTGAATCATCAGCCGCATTTTCGACAAGATGCGCCGCTAAATAACTAAAGAAAGAGTCTAAATCTGACCGATTCGCTTGGACAATTCTCATATGTCCTCCTCCTTATCAATAGCAAATGAAGTGGACTAAGAATATTCACACGTCACTTTAATTTACTGAATAACATAACAAACATATCAGCATTACGAATAGAGGTTGATGCGAGGGATGGTTCGCATAATTTGAGAGAAATATCACGCCATAGTGAGTTACGTTAATCGTATGATTAAAAAAAACACTATTGCTAAGGCGATAACTTTATTGCTCAATAAATTTGGATTTCTGACCTTAAAAACATAACGCAGACAGCGTTTCGTAAAAAGACTACGCCTAACCATTCATTCTTGGGCAACTTGTTATAGCGCTTAAGTGAAGCTAATATGACCAGTATAAAGACCGCTTAAGAGACCGAATATATGACCACTAGAATTTTGGCTGACGTTGCAGCAAGCATTACTGAACTAAAAGCTAACCCAATGAGAGTCGCGACTAGTGCTGAGGGGAAACCAGTTGCCGTACTGAACCGAAACGAGCCGGCATTTTATTGCGTGCCTGCAGAAACATACGAAATGATGGTGGATAGACTCGAAGATCTCGAACTACTAGCCATAGCTAAAGAACGAGAATCGGAAGAAAGCATATCTGTAAATATTGATGACTTATAAACTCAACTTTAAAAAGACCGCACTTAAAGAGTGGAAGAAGCTTGGCTCTACACTTCAACAACAATTTAAGAAAAAGCTAATCGAACGCTTAGAAAACCCACATGTTTTGGCATCAAAACTCTCAGGTTCTGACAACATGTATAAAATTAAGCTGCGTCAATCTGGCTATCGCCTAGTCTATAAAGTTGAAGATAATGTCATCATTGTAACAGTCCTGGCTATCGGCAAACGAGAACGCAATGATGTTTACCGTAAAGCTGTAAAAAGGCTAGATGACTAAGTAGGTAAACATCGTATTAGCGACCAACATCAACTACAAAAGTTACTTCCTGATTTAACTACACTAAAACTATAAGCCCGAACGAAGAAATGTTGATACCCGACACCAGAAACCTCATCGATATCGATTGAAACTCCAACGATTAACTCATGATCGCATTCAAATGCGAAACATATTATCAGAAGAACTTATGCACTATTGCGATGAATATTTGTACCTGATCACTCTAAAAACACGCACATTTACTTCATCTACATCTGCTTAAAAGTAACCAAAACAATAGGCAAAAATACAGGACGTATTTTTAAGTTTTCGGCGTCGGGAACGCCTAAAACTGGTCGGAAAACACCAAAGATAACAAAGCGCCTTTCTGATTACTCCATACTCGAAACATAAGGCATTGCAAAGAGCAATTGGACCACTGACACTAAGATAAAATGGGCAGTCATACTTGTAAGCGGGACACACATCAAAACCAGAAATCTCATTAATAGCTAATAATCAATAACTTAAACAAAGCCCTCTCTTCTAGTAGTCTCAAATTTACGGCATATCAATTTTAACTGTATATTTATACAGTTATTACTGCTTTTTGAAAAAAGCTCCCTTGTCCGCACACAAAAAAAGCGGCTACTAGAGCCGCTATTTAATACTAACCTAAGCAAAACAATGATTAAGACTCTAACGCCTTAGTCACTTTTTCGAATAGATCTTTCGCTAGATTATCCATCGCTTTAAGCTGTTCAAGTTCAGCTTTAATCAACGCTTGGCGCGTTTCATCGTACTTACCCAATTTTAGCAGTGGGTCAATCAAACGCGATGCGACTTGCGGGTTTGAGCTATTAAGCTCACGTAAGATCTCTCCAGCAAATTGATAGCCAGAGCCATCGACTGCGTGGAAGTGAACCGGGTTCATATTAAGGAATGAACCAATTAAACTACGAGTACGGTTTGGGTTTTTCAAACTAAACGCTTCGTGCTGCATGGTTTGTTTGATCACTTCAAGTACGTTATCTGCAGGGTTGCTGCCTTGCAGTGCAAACCATTTATCCATAACCAAACCATCGTGTTTCCATTTATTGCTGTAATCAGCCATCAAAGATTCACGACATTCAAGTTGTGCTTGGTTTGCAGCTGACATTGCAGCAATTGTATCGGTCATATTATTGGCTTGCTGATATTGTTGCTCAGCCAAAACATTACCGTGTTCGGTATGAGCAAGGTAAGCCAAAGCGGTATTACGTAGAGCACGCTTACCAATTGCAGCATGATCAATGGTGTACTCTGCTTGATTCAAGCTGTGGTAAATAGCAGAAAGCTCATCTTGTAGTTCAAATGCTAATTGAACTTTGATCGCTTTTAGCACGGCAGCGACAGCATCGACATCAACAGTCTTATACCAACCTGATACTTCATTGTGACTTGGCAACGAAAGCACTTCAGCAATAAACGCTGGTTCTAGCTCTTCACTTAACAATACGCCACGGAATGCATCGACAACTTCACTTGGAAGTAATACGTCACCACCTGCTTGCAAGTTAGCAACGTTGCGACGAATATATTTCGCCAGCAGCATTTGTCCCGCATCCCAACGAGCAAATTCATTGCGAGCATGAACCATTAAGAACGTTAGCTCTTCGTCACTGTAATCGTATTCAAGTTTTACGGGTGCAGAGAATTCTCTTAACAATGATGGTACGGGTTTTTCTGTCACGCCTTCAAACACAAAGCTTTGTTTAGCTTGAGTTAGATTCAGAATATTTGAAACTTTTTCACAGTTACAGCGTAACTCAACAACATCACCCATTGCATCATACAGCTCGATATCGAACGGAATATGTAAAGGCAGCTTCTCTTTTTGATCAAGAGTTGGCTCAGTTGATTGTTCTAGCGTCAATGTGTACGTTTTAGCATCAGCATTGTATTCGCTGCTTGCTTTTACGGTCGGTGTGCCCGATTGGCTGTACCATAAACGGAACTGAGTTAAGTCAACACCGTTAGCATCTTCCATCGCTTTGACGAAATCTTCGCATGTCGCGGCTGTGCCATCGTGTCTTTCCATGTATAGCTTGATGCCTTTTTGGAATCCTTGCTCACCTAATAAGGTGTGGTACATACGAATGACTTCACTACCCTTTTCATACACGGTCAACGTGTAGAAGTTATTCATCTCAATCACTTTATCTGGACGAATTGGATGAGACATTGGGCTAGCATCTTCGGCAAACTGCGGACCACGAATAATACGAACATTGTTAATTCGGTTTACCGCGCGTGAGCCAAGATCAGATGAAAACTCTTGATCGCGGAAAACAGTCAAACCTTCTTTTAAGCTAAGTTGGAACCAGTCACGACAAGTCACGCGGTTACCAGTCCAGTTATGGAAGTACTCGTGACCGATTACCGCTTCGATACCTAAGTAATCTGTATCGGTCGCGGTTTGATCGTTGGCTAGAACAAACTTCGAGTTAAAGACATTTAAGCCTTTGTTTTCCATTGCGCCCATATTGAAGAAATCAACCGCGACAATCATGTAGATGTCCAAGTCGTACTCTAAGTCGAAACGCTCTTCGTCCCACTTCATCGAATTAATCAGTGAAACCATCGCATGATTAGCGCGATCTAAGTTGCCTTTATCGACAAAAATTTCTAGTTCTACGGCACGACCAGACTTAGTAGTGTAGTTATCACGCAGAACATCAAAGTCACCCGCAACTAATGCAAACAGGTAAGATGGTTTTGGATGTGGGTCAAACCACTTCACCCAATGACGACCATTTTCTGTTTCACCTTGATCAACTCGGTTACCATTACTTAGTAAGAATGGGTATTGCGCTTTGTCGGCAATAACCGTTGTGGTGTATTTCGCTAATACATCTGGGCGATCAAGGTAGTAAGTAATGCGACGGAAACCTTCCGCTTCACATTGAGTGCAGTAAGCACCATCAGATTTGTATAAACCCTCTAATGCGGTATTCGCCTCTGGGTTAATTTCAGTCACGATGGTTAAAGTAAACTCTTCTGGCAGTTGGTTGATCTTGATGCCATCTTCAACCAACTCATAATCTGTCCATGATTCTTGGTTTACGAGTAGACTCTTTAGCACCAACCCATCACCATCTAACTCTAGCGTCGAGCTTTGTTTTAATTGCTTAACTTGAGAGACAGCCGTAACCAATGTTGCGGTATCGTGCAGTTCAAATGTCAGATCGATATCAGTAATAGTATGAGATGGTGACTGATAATCTTTGCGATATTTGGCTTGAGGAGCTTGAGCCATTTCTAAATCCTTCTACAAATATTGTCGAAAATAGTTAAGTAACCAATAAATTGAACGGGCTTTCTGGTTCAAATCAATACCCGCAATATAGCGGTGAAACCATTGAGTTATCTTGAACCTACGTCACGCTTCTTTGGGTTACTTGAAGCTAAAGCTTACAACTCTGACAACAAAAAAACGAGGCATTGTCACAAATTACCTCGCTTTTTTCCTAATTTACACGCTGTGTCTAAATTATCTGTCTAACTTTAAGACAATTTAGCGTGAGTTATCGTATTCGGTTAAGCACGGCAAACATGCCACCTTCTTCAGAAGTAATCGTTAAAGTATCTCGGTTAAGTTTATAGCGTGTATTGTGTTCACCATTTTCGTATAGAAGTACCAAATGTTCTCCTTCAGTGAAGTACACGCCTCTGCGAATTGCTTCATCCCCATCGGGGTTGCTCACTTTAAACAGGAAGACAAAATCAGGTTGTAAGATCAAATCCATCTGATTGACATCACTCGCCATCAAGTCATCGCCATCGAGGTGCTTGCTCGACCACATTCCTGCTAACGAATTTGATAAGGCTTTAGTAAATACCACGCCGTTGAGATTGAGTAAGTTGTGGTTACTGGCGTAAGAATACACTTGTGGGTGATCCGTGTTTAAACCGAGAATAATCGTATCTTCATTGGCGGTGTACATTCCTTCCCAACGATCTACGGTGTAATCTTTTTTCTGGATATCAATGACGAAATTGAACTTGGAGTCTAAGGTCAATTTTATCGCGATGTAGTCTTCTTTTGAGTTTTCGGGTTCTGGATTGATGAGGTACCAATCACCAAGTAAGAATGGGTGGTCAAAAAAACTAAGTGCATCCGTTTCTCGTGCATTGGATGGCGTTGCACCCCAAGTTGTGAAGCTAAAACAGGCTAATAGAATCCCAATCCATCTCATATCGCGTCCCCTCACTTTTTCTTTAAGCGTAGGCACAAGTTGGCGATAATGCTAAAAATTTGACCTAGGTCACATTAGTTTTTAATACAAAAAAAGCGAGCTACTCGAGCTCGCTTAGATTTATGTTGCTTAGCTTAACGTATCATATCAACCATGATAGCAACCGATTCATCAAGATATGCATCCGGTGCTTCATAATCTTTAGGCAAATCATCCAACGATTTAAATGGCTTTTGACCTGCCGCTTGCTGACGCTCATTAATACGTTCCAGACGACGCTGATCCGCTTCATCACTGATGCGTTTACGCTCTTTCTCGTTTAATGACAAAGAGTTATCTTCTTTTTCAGCTTTGTATCTTGCGATATCTTCCGCGATAAAGCCAAACTCCAGATCATTAGCAATACGAGTTTGATGCTGTTTATCCAGCTGTGCAATCAACTTATCGTTACGTTGTAACTGCTTGTAATCCGCTTTATCGATGCTATCCCAAGGCAATGCGTTATCTTCTACACTTTCACCGGTTTCAGCCGGATCAATTGGTGTTGGATAAGCAATATCTGGTACGACACCTTTATTTTGCGTACTACCGCCATCGATGCGATAAAACTTTTGGATTGTGTACTGGACGTAACCCAATTCTTTATCGAACAAATCATAGATATGATTGAGCGAACGATGTTGTTGCACCGTGCCTTTACCGAACGAGTTCTCACCTACAACGATTGCACGACCATAATCTTGCATTGCCGCAGCAAAAATCTCAGACGCAGAAGCACTGTAACGGTTAACCAATACCATCATTGGACCGTCATAGCTGATTTCGTTATCAGTATCTGCATTAACATTAATGCGACCGTAACTATCGCGAACCTGAACAACTGGACCGCTAGTGATAAACAGACCAGACAATGAGGTTGCTTCCGTTAAAGCGCCACCACCGTTATTGCGCAGATCAACAATAATACCGTCAACTTTTTTCTGTTTAAGCTCAGAAATCAGTTTATCCGTATCTTTTGATAGACCTACATAGAAACTCGGCACTTCGAGCACGCCAATCTTCTTACCATCTTTCTCAATGATTTCCGATTTTACTGCGCGATCTTCTAAACGTACTTTGTCACGAACAATTGAGATAACTTCACTCTTGGCATCATTACCTTCAGGCAGGATCTCAAGTTTGACCGTAGTGCCCTTTGGACCTTTGATTAGTTGAACAACATCATCCAGTCGCCAACCAATCACATCAACCATCTCTTCGCCTTCTTGACCGACACTGATGATGCGGTCACCTTCACCGAGTTTCTTACTCTTCGCCGCTGGACCACCAGCAACAAGAGAACGAATGACAGTATAATCATCGGTCATTTGCAGCACGGCACCAATACCTTCAAGGGACAAATTCATCTCTTGTTGGAATTGATCAGCGTTACGCGGAGAAAGGTAACTGGTATGAGGATCCACTTCGCGTGAAAACGCATTCATGTACAATTGGAAAGCATCTTCATTGTTGGTCTGAGTCAAACGTTTCAATGCGTTATTGTAACGTTTGCCTAGGATGTCTTTGATTTCATCCCAGCTCTTGCCAGTCAATTTCAGATTTAAGGCATCGTACTTAACACGTTTACGCCACAGTTCATCTAGCTCTTGTTCGTTCTTCGGCCAAGCCGCTTCACTGCGATCGAGCTCAATGCTCTCGTCAGTATCGAACGTCATCTCTTTATCGAGCAGAGACAGTGCGTAATCAAACCTTTCATAACGACGTTTAATTGATTGATTATAAATATCAAAAGCGATTTGGTTATCGCCTGACTTTAATTGATCATCAATGGAGTTCGCCCACTTAGAAAAGGAATCAATGTCAGCTTGAGTGAAGATATTCTTATTGAAATCAAGCATTTCTAGGTAACGATTAAAGATCGCTTGCGAAAATTGATCGTCTAACGAGAAATGTTTGTAATGAGAACGGGTAAATCGGGAAGTGACTCGCTTACTTGCGGTTTTGTGTTGAGCTTCTTGCTCAAGCGCAGGTAAGTCAGTTAATTCGATTTTAGCTTCGAGTGCTTTTACTGGAGTTGCTGCTAGCATAACGCTAGCAGCAATCAGCGAAAAGTTTAAACGGCATTTCATGCGTAGGAGATTCTCCTTTATGCGCGTAGGTGCTCCGCTTTAACAACCATTTGTAGGCCGTTAGACAGTTGAACTCGCACATCTTCCTTATTGATTTCAACGATAGTTGCAGCCATGTTTCCTTTGCCCATGTTCACGTTTACTGCGTTACCAACTTTAACTTCTTCAGCAGTTAGTAGACGTGTTTCAACTGGCTTAGCTGCTTTCGGCGCAGATTTTGCAGGACGACGAGCTTGTTGAGGCTTCTTAGCCGCAGGCTTAGCAGATTTCGCTTTACCTTCTTCACGAGTCTTCTTGCTTTGTTCTTTGCGACGAGCTTGCACTTTCGCTTTGCTTTCAGCTAGCGCTGTTTTAGCGTGTTCAACGTGTTCTTCATCTAGCTCACCTGCTGGGTTGCCATCTAAATCTACACGAACTGCACCAGGCTTAACACCGTGAAGGTAACGCCATGATGAAGTGTACTGTCTTAACGCTGCACGTAGCTGAGTCTTACTTACTTTTGGGTCATCTGAAAGACGATCCGCAAGATCTTGAAAAATACCAATTTTAAGTGGCTTTGCTTCACCTTCTAAAGTAAAGCACTTAGGGAAACATTCAGCAATATATGCAATTACTTCTTTGCTGTTTTTTAACTTTTCAGTGTTTTCCATGGGGGTTCCTGGTTAAAGCGGACTGTCCGCGAGCGTTAAGATAAATATTTCAGCCATTATAGTGACCTGTATAGGAAAAACCACACTCTAACGCGAATTTATGCCTTGATAGCGTGTGAATTAAGCAGCTTTTCTACTTCTGCCATTAAAATAAGCAATCCTTTTTCATCTTCTTCATCAAATCGACCAATATTTGGACTATCGATATCGAGCACGCCGACGATTTTTCCATCAATTGAAAATGGAATAACAATTTCAGAGTTACTTGCTGCATCACAAGCAATATGCCCTTCAAATTCATGCACATCATAAACACGTTGAACTTGATTGGTCGCCACTGCTGTACCACATACGCCTTTACCTACCGGAATGCGAACACAAGCAGGTTTACCTTGAAACGGACCTAACACTAATTGGTCACCATCCATCAAGTAAAAACCAACCCAGTTAATCTCTTCCAACGACATATTGAGTAATGCGCTGATATTAGACAAGTTGGCTATAAGATTGGTTTCTGACTCAATCAAAGCTTGAGCTTGCTTGGTGAGAGATTGATAAAATTCTTGCTTCATGACTACTTCCGTTTAGAGACCTTATCGCGACTTCACATCAAAACATGAGACATATTTGGTGATTCTACGTACAATTGGAGTATAAATTATTCGTATTATCAGTAGAATGACCGAAAACAACAACACTATTAGCCGTTCTTGGCTGATATCACAAGTAAAAATACACAAATCCAAGCTGATTGTAGCCAACGTCATTGCAATTATTGCTACCTTGGTGAGTGTCCCTATCCCTCTACTATTACCGTTAATGGTTGATGAGGTGCTGCTCAATAAACCCGGTACAGGTTTAGACTTAATGAATAGCGTCTTACCTGCTTCGATACAAACACCAACCGGTTACATCTTTTTTGCGCTCTTCCTGGTTGTTTTGATGCGCACTGTGGGTCAGATACTCAATATTTTACAAAGTCGTCAGTTTACGTTGGTGTCAAAAACCATTACTTATCAAATGCGCAGTAAAATGATTGATAAGTTAGGTCGCATCAGCATTCGACAATATGAGACACGTGGTAGTGGCGGTATTAATGCCCACTTGATCACGGATATTGAAACGATCGACCAATTCATCGGCTCAACATTGAGTAAGTTCATTATCAGTTTTCTAACTGTTATTGGTACCGCCGGCGTATTGCTGTGGATTGATTGGCGTTTGGGCTTATTTATCTTATTGGTTAACCCAATTGTTATTTACTTCTCGCGCCTGCTGGGCAGTAAAGTTAAGCATCTTAAAAAGCGTGAGAACCAATCATTTGAACGCTTTCAAAATCGCTTGGTGGAAACCTTAGATGGTATCTATCAGTTACGCGCGGCTAACCGAGAGCGTGAGTTTTTAAATGAACTCAAGCTCAATGCTAATCAAGTTCGTCTCGATGCTGATAAGTATGCTTGGCAATCTGAAGCCGCTGGGCGTGTTTCATTTCTGTTGTTCTTACTTGGGTTTGAATTATTCCGCGCAGTTGCAATGCTAATGGTGATGTTCAGCGATCTGACCATCGGGCAAATTTTCGCTGTATTTGGCTAACTGTGGTTTATGCTTTCTCCAGTACAAGAGCTTCTCGGTATTCAATTTTCATGGTACAGCGCAAAAGCCGCACTTACTCGCATCAACACCCTGCTAGAGTTAGAAGAAGAGTATCGTCCTAAGAGCAAGGTGAATCCATTTACCGATGATAAGGAAGTCGACGTCAGTATCGAGAATGTGACCTTTTCTTATAACGATGAAAGCCAAGTTCTGCGAAACCTCAATTTGCATATCCCTGCCGGAAAAAAAGTCGCGTTAGTCGGTGCCAGTGGCGGTGGCAAATCCACTTTAATTCAACTACTGATTGGGGTGTATCGCCCCGACAGTGGCGTCATAAAATTCAATCATCGCACCACTGACAATATCAGCTTTGATGTAATCCGCGAACAAATTGCCGTGGTTTTACAGCAACCTATACTATTTAACGACAGCTTGAGGCATAATCTCACCCTTGGCAGTCATTACAGCGATGAGCAACTATGGCAAGCACTTGAGATCGCGCAGATGCAAGATGTCATTAGCCAACTTAGCCAAGGTTTAGAGACGCAAATCGGTCGTAACGGGATTCGCTTATCCGGCGGTCAAAGACAACGGTTAGCGATTGCTCGAATGGTTTTGAGTGATCCGAAATTCGTTATTTTAGATGAAGCGACCTCAGCTCTTGATACCGCGACCGAAGCCGCTTTACACAAAGCGTTGACTGAATTTTTGAATGGTCGAACAACACTGATTGTCGCACACCGCTTATCTGCGGTAAGACAAGCAGACATCATCTATGTGTTAGAAGATGGTCAAGTTACCCAAACAGGGACTCATGGAGAATTAGTTGAACAACAAGGTCTATATCAAACCCTCTATGGCGCAGTGCAATCTCACGGCTAGTTGGGCTACTCTCTCTTTCTCGACCCTCGACATTTTGGGGGCACTTTGAGTTTAGCTCCGCATAATGCGCAGCCTAGTAAAGTCCGACTTTGCCAAGGCTGCGAACTACCTGTCGATATTATTGATGTCGAATTAGGCAAGAGTGCCTTTTGCCCTCGCTGTGGTACTCAGCTCTATCGTGGCGGCAGACCTTCGTTATCAGGCAACTTAGCCATCGCGCTAACTTGCCTGCTACTGTTTATTCCTTCGCACTTTTTTAATTTCCTTAGTATCCGCCTATTTGGTCAAATGATCCCTGCAACTCTACCATCAGGCATCATTACTTTGTTCGAAGAAGGCTTCGTCTTTCTCGCATTGTTGGTCGCTTTTTGTAGCTCAATTGCCCCTCTGCTCGTATGCAGCTCGGTCGTCGCAGCCCATATCGCTCTGAAAATTCGCGCCTTTAAGTTATTAAAGCCAGCTCTGTGGATTATACAGCACCTTAAACACTGGGTGATGATTGACGTGTTTTTAATTAGTGTGGCGATTTCTTGCTTTAAGCTGCAAGACTATTCTGATCTGTTTGTTGGCGTGGGGCTCTATGGTTTGATCTTATTGCAGCTCTTTACCGTGCTGCTGGTTAGCCGTGTGAGTGTGCGCCGCTATTGGGAAGCGTACCAAGCTGAAAGTGAGTACCCTTTTGAACATAAAGACGTGCATTGTACCGTCTGTCATTTATCTCAACCTAACAGTGACAAATGTGTGCGCTGCCATCACAGTTTGGCGCATCGAACACCGAATTCAATGCAAAAAACCGCAGCGTATTTACTGGCAGCTTCAATTGCGATATTTCCCGCGAACTTAATTCCGATTTCTATTTTGCTTACCAATGGTAAGCGTTTAGAAGATACCATTTTCTCTGGCGTGGCTGCGTTGGTAAAAAATGGCATGTCGGGTATCGCACTGATTATCTTCGTTGCCAGTATTGTTGTACCGGTGGCTAAGATTATTGGTCTTGCCTATATCTTGCTCGCAGTGAAATTCAAGCGACGTATTTTCCATCGCCAACGCATGATAATTTATTTTGTCGTGAAGTGGATTGGTAAATGGTCAATGATGGATCTGTTTGTTATTTCAATAATGATGACCTTAGTTGACCGTGGTCAAATCCTTGATTTTACACCGGGATACGGCGCTGTTGCTTTTGGTATCGTTGTGGTATTAACCATGTTGGCAGCAGATAGCTTCGACCCTCGATTTATCTGGGATAATTACGATGAAAGTCGTAATCGCCCAAGCAAAAAACTAAAACAACAAGAGTCTTTCAATGAGTAATTCAACGTCTTCGCAAAATTCTTACTCACCTGACGTGAAGCGGAATAAAGGTATTTCGCCACTGTGGATACTCCCTATCCTCACTATGGTGTTGGCAGGTTGGTTAGTCTTTAAAGCCGTTCACGACGCTGGGCAAAGAGTCAAAATTCAATTTTCTGATGCTCAGGGCTTAATTGCGGGACGCACAACTATCCGCTATCAAGGCTTAGAAGTGGGTATGGTGCGCGATATTATTCTTTCTGATAACTTGGAAAGTATCTATGTTGAAGCGGATATCTATCCAGAAGCCACCAAACTACTGAGTGAAACGACTCGCTTTTGGATGGTCAAACCGACTGCCTCACTCTCAGGCATTTCAGGTCTTGATGCGCTGGTTTCCGGTAATTACATTGCGATTCAACCGGGCGTGGAAGGCGGCGAATTAGAAACTAAGTTCGTAGCGCTAGATCGTGCACCCGCGGACTTACTCGCCAATCAAGGCTTGAGTATTACGCTAAAATCTCGTGACCTTGGTGGCATTTCAATTGGTTCACAAATTCTTTATCGTAAGATCCCTATCGGTGAAGTTTATAACTATCAACTCGATAAAGAGAGCAAAAACGTCATCATCCAAGCCTCTATCCAGGACGAATATCGCGATATCATTACCGACGAAAGCCGTTTTTGGAACGTGAGTGGCATTGGTGCGAATGTCGGTTTCTCTGGTGTTGATATCCGTCTTGAAAGCTTAACGGCGTTAATCGGTGGCTCTATCGCAGTCGATTCTCCGGGACGCGGCGCACCAGTAGAGCAAAATGCACAGTTTAAACTCTACCCTGATCTAAAAACGGCTGGTCGCGGTATCTCAATTAAAATCAATTTACCCGATGATAACAACATCAGCCCATCAGGCGCGCCTATTATGTATCGCGGCATCGAAGTTGGTCAGATCACCGATTTAGAGCTTAACAAACAACGTGAGCACATCATTGCGTCTGCTGCCATTGAGCCAGCCTTCAGTGATATGTTGAACTCGGGCAGCCGTTTTGTTCTCGAAGAAGCCGAAGTATCACTGTCGGGTGTTGAGAACCTCACCAATCTTATCAAAGGCAACTTCCTAACTCTCGTGCCAGGTGAAGGTGACAAAGCGCGTCAATTTACTGCAATTCGCAAGAATGAGTTTAAAATGCAGCAAGCGCAATCTATTGCGGTTGAGCTCTATGCCGATAACTCGTTTGGTCTAGATGCTGGCGCGAAGGTACTTTATCGCGGCGTTGGCGTCGGTGAAATCACCAAAACAACACTTGAACAAGACAAAGTACGCTTTGATCTATTAATCGATAAGCGTTACCAAAACCTTATTCGCTCGAACAACCGTTTCTTTGTAACCGGCAGCGCCAGTGCAGAGCTCACGGAAGCAGGTTTAAATGTCACCGTGCCACCAGCTAAACAGCTACTGACCGGTTCGATTAGTTTTGTCAGTCTGGGAGACAAGGTCGCCCAACCTCAATATCAACTGTATAAAAGCCAGTCATTAGCCGAACTGGCTCAGCACGCTCTAAGCGGTTCACAGACAATCACGTTAGTCACTGACGAGCTGCCTCCAGTTTCCAAAGGCAGCCCTCTACTCTACCGCAACTTGCAAGTGGGCAGCGTCGCTGACTATAAACTGGTGAATGGGCTGATCTTGGTCACCATCACGATTGAAAACCAATACAAACATCTGCTTAACCAAGAGACGGTATTCTGGAATCGTTCCGGGGTTGAGATTGATGCATCGCTTGCTGGTGTCAGTGTTAAAGCCGCACCACTTAAAACTCTGATTAAAGGTGGGATTGCCTTTGATACGATGCCGGGCATTGCCAACAAAGAAGGCAACAACTGGAAACTCTACGACACGTTGAAACAGGCTCAAAAAGCAGGATTTGAGATCACCCTCATCGCTCACGGCGACAGCAAAGTGTCAGTGGGTACACCTATTCAATACAACAGCATCAAAGTGGGTGAGATCAGTAAAGTGGTGCCTGATTTCTCGCGTAATGACGTGGAATTAAAAGCACGAATTTTGCCAGAGTTTGCCGCCCAGATTGCTCGTAAAGGTTCTTATTTCTGGTTGCCACAAGCCGAAGTGGGTTTAAGTGGTGTGAAGAACATTGAAAATCTGCTTAGCCAATCTATCAGTGTCTCGGTTGGTGAAGGCGCACAAGCCAATAGCTTTGAACTGCATAATCAACCATTCCAAGCCGAAGGAGTCTCCTTCACACTACAAAGTGAGACTCGTGGTTCTGTCGTTGTAGGTACGCCCGTTCTTTATCGTGAAATTGAAGTTGGTGAAGTGGTCAGCGTAGAACTTGGCGAATTTGCCGATCGTGTTATTACTAAGATCGCGGTTGATGCCGACTACGCATACCTAGTGCGTCAAAACAGCGTATTCTGGAACAGCTCAGGTGTCGATGTCTCTATTGGCTTAACAGGTGCAGATATTCGTTCAGGCACGGTAGACAGCCTATTGCGCGGCGGTATCACCTTTGCCACGCCTGAAGGCTCACAACTCCAACCTGTCGCAAAGCAAGATCAATCTTTCTTGTTGCATAAAGCGCCCGAAGCCGATTGGAAAAGCTGGCGTACCGCCATTCCAAGACCATAAGCAATACTTATAAGTTAGATACTTTATAAGATTTGCTTATCCAATACCAAGCGTAGCTCAGGCTACGCTTTTTTTTGCCATATCCCGTAAGCAACGCAAACGTTGCATTCCCGCATCCGTATTCCGTAGCAAAGCGTTCCTGATTCCGTAAGCAGCGAAAACGCTGCGTTCCCCCATCCGTATTCCGTAGCGAAGCGTTCCCGTCTCCCACATCCATTCCCCGTTCTCCTTCCATCTTCAACTCTCTCGGGTATAATCGCGCTAAGTTTTATTTGCTCGAGTTTTCATTTTGCACGCTAACGTATTTATCCCTGATGCATTCCTAGCCGAGATGGCGAAGATCCTTCCTAGTTCACGGAATATGGAAGATTTTGTCGCTGCTTGCCAACGTCCACTGCGTAAAAGTATTCGTGTTAACACACTGAAAATCTCGATTGACGAGTTTTTGATCCGAGCGGCTGAAAAAGGCTGGCAACTTGAGCCTGTGCCTTGGTGTGAAGAAGGCTTCTGGATTGAAGCCGATGAATCTATCGTCCCTCTTGGTAATACCGCTGAACACATGAGTGGTCTTTTCTATATTCAAGAAGCCAGTTCAATGATGCCGGTTGCTGCGTTATTCCAAACCGGAGACCTGTACGACAGCGTGTTAGATATGGCGGCGGCACCAGGTTCAAAGACCACTCAAATTGCGGCACGCATGAATAACCAAGGTGTGCTGGTGGCAAATGAGTTTTCATCAAGCCGAGTTAAAGTGCTGCACGCAAATATCGAACGTTGTGGTGTTCGCAATGCCGCGTTAAGTAACTACGACGGTCGTGTGTTTGGCGGTTGGTTGCCAGAACAGTTTGAAGCGGTGCTTATCGATGCGCCATGCTCAGGCGAAGGCACTGTGCGCAAAGATGCCGACGCGATGAAAAACTGGAGTAAAGAATCGGTTATTTCTATCGCTGAGACACAGAAAGACCTGATAGAAAGTGCCTTCCATGCTCTTAAGCCTGGTGGCGTGATGGTTTACTCAACCTGTACATTGAGTCGTGAAGAAAACCAAGAAGTTTGTCTGCATCTTAAAGAGACATTTGGTGATTTGGTTGAGTTCGATAATTTAACCCACTTATTCCCAGAAGCGGAAAAAGCGATCACTGAAGAAGGCTTCCTCCATATCTTCCCTCAAGTTTACGATTGTGAAGGTTTCTTTGTTGCTCGTCTGCGTAAATTAGGTTCAGTTGCAGCACCTGAAGTGAAAAAGCGCCTCGGCAAGTTCCCGTTTGAGAAAGCGAGTAGCAAAGTGCAGCAAGATATCGCGAAACAGTTAAAGGAAGCACTCGATGTTACTTTACCTACTGATTCGGCAGTTTGGCTACGTGACAACGATGTGTGGTTATTCCCCACTGCCCTTGAGCCGATGCTGAGTGAATTTAAATTCTCACGCATGGGGATAAAAATTGCTGAAGCACACAAAAAAGGCTACCGCTGGCAGCACCAAGTTGCGACAGCACTATCGGATGGGACAGAAAAGAACTGCGTAGTACTTTCGATTGAAGATGCTCGTGAATGGTTTATGGGACGCGATGTCCGCCCAGAAGGTCAATCAGGCAAAGGCGAAGTACTAGTTAAAATCGGCAGTGATGTGGGTAACTACGTGATTGGTTTAGGTAAATGGGTGGGTAACCGAGTGAAAAACGGATTGCCTCGTGAACTAGTACGTGACAAGAACCTATTCTAAGGCGTACTAAATTAGTTCTAAAACCCGAAACAAGCTCGCGCAAACCAAATTTTGTACTAATATTAATCTTATATACAAACAATAATATCAATAAAGTTAGCGCGGGCTCATTAATAGAGCCATTCCCCTAGGCCCGGATCAGGATGAGATCTGGGCCTTTTTTATTATAGTTCAATAGTATGAGACCATAATAATGGGGGCGTTAGTTTAGACGGATGCCGTCTTTCTCAATCGTGATTTTACCTTGCTTGTAAAGACCACCAATGGTCTTTTTAAACGTACCTTTACTGGTGCGAAACGCGGCAAAAATCTCTTCTGGTGTTGATTTGTCGTTTAACGGCAAAAATCCGCATTTTTTCTCGAGCAATTCAATCACTTTACAGCTCAAGTCATCCATCTTAGCCACGCCAACTTTCTGCAAAGACAAATCAATCTTGCCATCTTCACGAATCGCTTTGATGTAACCCTTCATTTTTTTACCAATGAACAGTTTGCCAAATACGTCCGAGTTAAAGATCACACCCCAGTGCTCGCCATTCACAATCGCTTTGTAGCCTAGGTCACTGCGTTCAGCAATCAGTAAGTCCACTTGTTGGTTACGAGTGTAGTTTGCTGGCGTTTTGTCTAGCAGCTTGTTGAACTTAGTTGTACCAACCACACGACCAGATGCACGGTCGGTGTAGACGTAAACTAGAATCATCTGACCGGCAGCTAAACGACCGCGTTGCTCACTGAATGGCACCAAAAGATCTTTCTCTTTGATACCCCAGTTAACAAATGCGCCGGTGCTGCTGATACCTTCAATCTTCATTAAACCCCATTCGCCTACTTGCGCGATCGGTGTTTCAGTAGTCGCTACTAGCTGGTTGTCTGAATCAAAATACAGGAATGCATCAATAAACTGACCTACTTCCACACCTTCCGGAACGTGACGTTTAGGTAAAAGAGCGGTGCCAAACTCGCCTGCATCAAGAAATACTCCAAAATCAGCTTGTTTCACTACTTCGAGGTGGTTTACTTGACCAACATTAATCATTGTATTTTTATCTCTGTAACACTTAATTTGGGGCGATTATAGCGAAAGTCTGTTATGCTTGCGCCAGATTATTCGAACTTTTTTCCTTTCGGAGCTCTCTCTTGATTACCGTTGATAAGCAGGACGGCATCACGCTCAAGATTTCCCATTCAATGGCATCCAGCAAAAAGGCCAATCTTGATCTCTATTTCTTTGTTCCTGGTGAGTTAGGACTTAGCCCTGACGTACTTAAAGAAACTGAATTTTATTACGAATCTATCGTGCAAAAGCGCGCTTACTACAGTGACAAGATACTCTTGCCACTGATCCACAGCCGTTTAGCTAAACGAGGACGTTTATCTTCCACGCAATATCGCGTGAGTTTGAGTTTGTTTGCGTATCAGTACGTCATTGCGCTTGATAAAGCCGTCAATCAACTTAACCGCTACGATACAGAAGTGGTTACCGACGAAGAAATCGATGCAGTGATTGAGTTGGCAATCGACATTCTTAAAAAGTTACGTCGTGGTATACCGTACGAAGAAAGTCTTAAGCGTTACTATGCCAATATCGACAACTATTTGTCTTGGTATACGGAACAAAAGTTTCTTTCTCTGATCGCGCATATGCCGCGTGATGGCGATTATAAAACGCTAAAAGAGCGTTTGATTCTAATTGTCGAGAAAGAGAAAGCGCACCGTAAGCTCAACAACTATAACTCACCCGCGACACGTGACGACGTAACGCGAATGAGTAATAAGATGCGCTTACTCCGTCGCTTGATTGAGCACCCTATCGTGCTCAAAGAAAAAACCACTTCGCTCGGTAAGAATATGAAGCGAATCGTTAAGGGGTTAGCAACGGGGTTTGTGATGGTATTTGTAACCATAACCGCCGTGCTTGCCCGTGATTACTGGGGTGAAATTACCGCGTCGTTTATCGTTGCGATGTCGTTTGTTTACGCACTACGTGAAATATTCAAAGATGACCTTCGCGATGTATTGTGGCGCTGGTTCCGTAAAGGAAAACCTCGCTGGCGTAAACGTTATACTGACCCAACAACCAACAAAGTGGTTGGTCAAAAAACCGAATGGCTCGATTACCAAGCGCTAAACAAATTACCTGACCGCATCATGTTTATTCGCAAAAAACGTACCGCACAACGTGAAGAGCAGATACTTCATTATCGCTCAGAGATCGAAATGGCGACGTCGCGCTTTATGAGTGGTTATGAAGAAACCCGCGAAACCATGTTCGTGAGTATGAGGTCGCTTACGCGCTTAATGGATAAAGGCTCAAACCGCGTATATTTGCTCAATAACGGTCAAGTGAGTAAAGAATCGGTAGAGAAACGCCATCTCATCAACTTAATTGCGAAAGAGGACCGCTTTGACGGTAAACAGAGATACTTCCGCTGGAAGATCATCTTAAACCGTACCAAAATCGTTGCCATCGAACAGGTTGACGTCGATCCAAATATTCCTCTGCCTTAAACAATCCTTACTGGCGCTTAGATAACTTTATCGAAAGCGTCAGTTCAAACACCGCCATCGGTTCCTCTCCGTGTAGATCTGGGCAAGTGGCGGTGATCACCACCGCTTTATTGACCCGCTCACCTGTCTCAATCGCGTCATCCAGCATCTGATCAATCAGCAAACCATCACTGCACGTAAACAATACATCCGCTTCCGGTCTTTTCAAAAACTCGCCTTTAACCGCCTTAAATGCCAACGATATTTTTTCGCCTCGCTGCTGAGCTTTGCTCATTGCCATAAAGCCACCAGCGACATCTGCACCGACTGCCAAAACGCCAAAATACATACTATTGAGATGGTTTTTGGTTCTTCGACGCAGTGGGATCATCACTTCGACTTTCTCTTCGTCCAATTGCAATATCTTGGGACGACATAGCCAGATCAACGGGACTTTAAAGAAGCCGAAAGAGTTTAAGTAGAAATTCGCTTGGCGTAGAGGAGTGAGCATAGTGACGTCCGTTATCAACTGGTCTGATCTGTTATTAATAACTAAGTTGTATATTGTTTTGCAGCAAAGTCAACATTGCATTAACATAATTGAGAATTAACCGCGCTTAAACAGTTACATTGTCACACCACTGAGGTTACTTGATTTACTTGGTTATAAGTTAAATCTTAAGAATTTGTATATTTAGTTTATTCCTTAGTGGGTTTCCGTTATCTTTAGCGCTTCGTAATTAAAGAATAGGCTGCAGTATGCCACTTAAAACCGACGAACTAAGAACCCAACCGATGGGTCCTATGCCAACTCCTTCTGAGTTGAGCCACACTTACCCAATTACTGACGATGTAGCGGCACGTATCGCCCAATCTCGCCGTCAGATTGAAAGCATTTTGGTAGGTGAAGACCAACGTCTTCTTGTTATCGTTGGTCCATGCTCTGTACACGATACAGAAGCAGCACTCGATTACGCGAGTCGTCTCGCTACCATTCAAGAACAATACAAAGATGAACTTTTCATCGTGATGCGTACCTACTTTGAGAAGCCTCGCACTGTTGTAGGTTGGAAAGGTCTCATTACTGACCCTAATCTCGATGGTTCTTACGCGCTTGAAACTGGTCTTAACAAAGCACGCGAGCTATTGCTTGATATCAATAAACTTGGCCTGGCAACGGCTACCGAGTTTCTTGATATGATCACTGGCCAATACATTGCCGATCTCATCACTTGGGGCGCAATTGGCGCTCGAACAACAGAATCGCAAATCCACCGTGAAATGGCTTCTGCATTGTCATGCCCAGTCGGATTCAAAAACGGTACTAACGGCAACATTAAAATCGCTATCGACGCGATCCGTGCAGCGAAAGCACAGCACTACTTCTATTCGCCAGACAAAAATGGTCGTATGACCGTTTACCGTACATTTGGTAACCCTTACGGTCACGTGATTCTACGTGGCGGCGATCAAGGTCCAAACTTTGATGCACAATCAGTCGAAGTCGCATGTAAACAGCTTGCAGAGTTCGACCTACCACAACGACTTGTGGTAGATTTCAGTCACGCGAACTGCCAAAAACAACATAGAAAACAAATCGATGTTGCTAAAGACATTTGTGAACAAATTAAATCTGGCAGTACTTACATCGCAGGTATTATGGCTGAGAGCTTTATTATTGAAGGCAATCAACCAATGGACGACATCACTTCCCTAACCTACGGTCAGTCAATCACTGACCCATGCTTGAGCTGGGAAGACACGGCGTACATGTTGGAACTTTTGGCGAACGCTGTTAAAGCACGCCCATAATTTAGAGGAAATTTACATGCCATCTTTTGATATTGTTTCTGAAATCGATAGCGTTGAACTTCGTAACGCAATTGAGAACGCTCAGCGTGAGCTTTCTACTCGTTTCGACTTTAGAAATGTAGCAGCAGAGATTGAGCTACAAAAAGATGAATCTGTAAAACTCAGCGCGGAAGGTGACTTCCAGCTAAAGCAAATGCGTGACATTTTACGCAGCCACCTAGCTAAGCGTGGTGTTGACGCAAACTCAATGGAAGCCAAAGAGCCTGAAGCGACAGGTAAAAATTGGCATCAAGTACTTGTTTTCAAACAAGGCATTGATACTCCAATGGCGAAGAAAGTTGTAAAAGCTTTGAAAGACGCGAAAATGAAAGTTCAAGCTTCTATTCAAGGTGAGAAAGTTCGTGTAACTGGTAAGAAACGCGACGATCTACAAGCAGCTATCGCGCTGATTCGTGAAGCGGAACTGGGTCAACCATTCCAATACGAAAACTTCCGTGACTAAGAGTGACAGTTAAGATTAAAAACCCGCCGATTTGGCGGGTTTTCTTTTAACAACGGAATAAGCGTAGTTTACATTCTCGCCGGCTTTAATCGTAAACTGTTGCCAATCAGTAAATTGTACTTCGCCGATGCTTCACTGATAAACACAATCACGCGTAAATGTTGCTGCTGGGCTTGAGCGATCAATTTACTCAACTCGCCTTCATCATGAAACATTAATCGCTCTGCATCTCTTCTTACGCTATCGACAAACACAAATGGGCAATCGGCAGGATACAGCACTAATTCCGCTTGCTGCATCAACCGCAAGGCTTTAAGAGACAATAGTTCAATATCCTGACCGAACTCAACCCAAGTTAACTGCCCAGACATAGTGACATTGTCACTAAGCAAGCTGTGATAACATACTTCCAACTCTTGTCTTGATGTCGCGAGTTCTACTTGTGCATGATCGAAAAATCGCTCCCAAAACTTACGTCTTAAATCAACACTCGGCAGTTTTTGCTTAATATCGTTGCGCTTAGAAGCAGCGAATTCTCCTTGTAGAGCCAGGTTTTGTGGCAGTATATACTCCAACTTTTGTCGAATGTTTCGCACCAGTACTGGCGATGCTCCACCACTCGAAATCGCTATCTGAAAGCGACCACGATTGACAATGGAAGGCGTTATAAAATCGCAATAAGGTTGGTCATCAACAACGTTGACTAAAATGCCGAGTTTTTTGGCATCATGATGCACCTGATGATTCAAGCTTGGATTATCTGTGGTAGCCCAAACTTGTACAAATCTGTTATCCATCATCTCGCGCGAGTAGAAGTTCTGTACCCATTGGCACTCTTCACTTACAACTAAAGTCTGTAAATAATCCTCAATCGCCGGAGACACAATTGTAACAATTGCCCCTGCTCTAACTAGCGTTTCCACTTTACGGCAAGCAACTTCACCGCCACCTACCACCAGAACCTCTTTACCTTTGAGGTCTAAAAACATTGGAAAGTACTGCATTTCGCTCCTTGCTTATTTAATCTTCAACATTTAGCGTCGAATTTAACTTAAACCTTGAAATTATATTTCGAGTTAAAAGCATTAACCAAGACTATCAAACTAGTAATCCGTCACTCTAACTGTATCAAAAGCTGCTTTACTAGAATTGAGATCAACGTGCTATTTACAATTAATTAACACTTCGTCATTCTATTTGTGTCGAGGATTGTGATTCTAATCAAAATTCATTTTAAATTATACATTTGAGAATATGCAGATCCTTTCCTAGGCTTATAACTAGTTGATTTAGAGACTGACACATCAGAGCAGTTTATAAAGTCGACAATAGCAATAAACACAACATTTTTCGATTCGTTGTATCAGGTGTCACCTGGTCTAACATGGATTCCACAGGAAGGATACACATGAAAACAAAACTATCGCTCCTTGCTTCAGTCGTAGTTGCATCAACCGCATTTATGTCTACCGCCGCAAACGCAGCGGACGGCACTCTGGATAAAGTACTTAAGAAAGGCGTACTTACTTGTGGTGTTAGTACTGGTCTACCGGGTTTTTCTAACCCAAACTCAAAGGGTGAATGGGAAGGGATTGACGTGGAATACTGTCAAGCTCTTGCGGCTGCAGTACTAGGCGACAAAACGAAAGTGAAATACGTTCCGCTAACAGCAAAAGAGCGTTTCACGGCACTACAATCTGGTGAAATCGACGTACTATCACGTAACACAACATGGACGCTACACCGTGATACTGCACTCGGTCTGAACTTCGTCGGTGTAAACTACTACGACGGTCAAGGCTTCATGATCAAGAAAGATCTTGGCATTTCAAGCGCTAAAGAGCTTGACGGTGCATCTGTTTGTGTACAATCAGGAACAACAACCGAGCTAAACCTTGCTGACTACTTCCGCAACAATAAGATGACCTACAAACCTGTGGTATTTGATACTGCTGCGCAAACCTCAAGTGGTTTCGATGCTGGTCGCTGTGACGTACTGACAACTGACCAATCAGGTCTTTACGCACTGCGTCTAAACCTTGCTGACCCAAGTTCAGCAGTTGTACTACCAGAAATCATTTCTAAAGAACCACTAGGTCCTGTGGTACGCCAAGGTGATGATAAATGGTTCAACATCGCTAAGTGGACGCTTAATACGATGATCAATGCCGAAGAGTACGGTGTGGACTCGCAAAACGTCGATAAAATGCTGAAATCATCTGATCCAAACATCAAGCGTATCCTTGGTGTCGACGGTCCTAAAGGTAAGAGCTTAGGTCTAAATGATGATTGGGGTTACCAAGTGATTAAGCAAGTAGGTAACTACGGTGAAAGCTTCGAGCGTACTGTTGGTGAAGGTTCACCGCTTGAGATCTCTCGTGGCGTCAACGCACTGTGGAACGAAGGCGGCTTCATGTACGCGCCACCTATCCGCTAAGCAAAATTAGATACCTATAAATAAACAAATGGGCGGAGTTTTCCGCCCATTTACTAATATCGACGGATTAGAGGTTACTGCAGTATGAAACCTACTATTAGCGAGGTTAGCCAGGCACCATCGTCTAAAGCTAGCCTACTCTATAATCCCACTTTTCGATCAGTCGCTTTTCAGATCATTGCTGTAAGTGCACTGGCCTTTTTTATCTACACTATTGTTAACAATGCACTTACCAATCTAGATTCACGTGGCATCGCCACTGGATTTGGTTTCCTCGACCAAGAAGCAGGCTTTGGGATTGGCCTTTCGCTGATTGAGTATGATGAAACCTTCTCGTACGGACGTACTTTCTGGGTAGGTCTACTGAATACCGCTTTGGTATCGTTCTTAGGTATTATCGTCGCAACCGTGCTCGGTTTTGCCATCGGTATTGCACGTCTATCATCAAACTGGTTAGTCAGCCGTTTAGCTGCTGTCTACATCGAAGTATTTCGTAATATACCCCTATTGTTGCAAATCTTTTTCTGGTATTTCGCGGTACTTCAAGCACTACCTTCACCAAGACAAAGTATTAGCTTGGGAGAGGCGATTTTCGTCAACGTACGTGGGTTGTTCTTCCCTGCACCTGTTCTAGAGCAAGGCGCAATGGTTGTCATCGGTGTGCTTGTCGTTGGTATTATCGCGACGTTCGTGATTAATATATGGGCAAACAACCGTCAGAAACTTACCGGGCAACAAACTCCAATGTTCCGCATCGCTCTGGGCTTAATTGTTATCTTGCCAGTAGTTGTTTACTTCATTATGGGTTCGCCAATTTCTGCCGAGTACCCTGAATTGAAAGGCTTTAACTTCCGCGGTGGTATTAGCATTATTCCTGAACTTGCTGCGTTACTATTGGCACTAAGTATCTACACAGCTTCATTTATTGCCGAAATTGTACGCTCTGGTATTAATGCAGTTAGCCATGGACAAACAGAGGCAGCGATGTCGCTTGGTTTGCCACGCTCGAAAACGCTTAAGCTGGTGGTTATTCCGCAAGCGCTTAGAATCATCATTCCTCCACTTACCAGCCAGTACTTAAACCTCACTAAGAACTCATCGCTTGCCATGGCGATCGGTTACCCTGATTTGGTTTCTGTTTTTGCCGGTACCACACTCAACCAGACTGGACAAGCGATTGAAATCATCGCAATGACCATGGGTGTTTATCTGACCCTAAGTCTACTCACCTCTGCTCTGATGAACTTGTATAACCGTAAAGTGGCGTTAGTGGAGAGATAATATGAAGATACATCAATTTCAGCCCGATTTACCGCCACCATCAAACACCATTGGTGTGGTTGGCTGGTTACGTCGTAACTTATTCAATGGCCCCGTTAACTCTATAGTTAGCTTAATTCTTGGTTACTTTATGGTGGTAGGCTTATGGTCTGTTGCTGAGTGGGCATTAATCAACGCCGACTGGGTTGGCTCGACTCGTAACGACTGTACTCGCGAAGGGGCATGTTGGGTATTTATCAGTGTGCGTTGGGAGCAATTTATGTATGGCTTCTACCCAGAAGCCGAGCTGTGGCGCCCTCGCCTGTTTTACGCAACACTCGCCCTATTTACGATCTTACTCGCCTACGAAGGTACACCGAAGCGCACTTGGATTTGGTTATTCTTTGTAAACGTCTATCCGTTTATCGCCGCAGGTTTACTGTATGGTGGCGTGTTCGGTCTTGAGGTCGTAGAAACCCACAAATGGGGTGGCTTGCTGGTTACGCTAATTATCGCTCTTGTCGGTATTGTGGTTTCTCTGCCGATTGGTGTGGCGCTTGCGCTCGGTCGACGTTCAGAGATGCCAATTATTCGCAGCATCTGTACGGTCTATATCGAGGTTTGGCGTGGTGTGCCGCTGATTACGGTGCTATTTATGGCATCCGTCATGCTACCACTGTTCCTTTCCGAAGGTTCTGAAACCAACAAGCTTATTCGTGCGCTTATCGGTGTAGTTATGTTTGCCTCAGCGTATATGGCAGAAGTGGTTCGCGGTGGTTTGCAAGCAATACCAAAAGGTCAGTATGAAGCAGCCGACGCTTTAGGCTTAACTTACTGGAAAAAAATGGGTCTGATCATTTTGCCGCAAGCTTTAAAGATCACCATCCCTTCCATCGTAAATACCTTCATTGGCTTATTTAAAGACACCAGTCTGGTACTCATCATCGGCATGTTCGATGTGTTAGGCATAGGGCAAGCCGCTAACACTGACCCTGAGTGGTTAGGCTTTGCCACCGAAAGTTATGTATTTGTCGCGTTAGTGTTCTGGGTATTTTGTTTTGGCATGTCGCGTTATTCGATATGGCTAGAGAACAAACTCCATACCGGCCACAAACGATAATTCTAGTATTCAAGGACGTATTATGACGCAACAACAAGATTACATGATCGAAATTAACGACATGAACAAGTGGTACGGTGAGTTTCACGTACTAAAAAACATTAATCTGAAAGTTCAAAAAGGCGAAAAAATCGTTATTTGTGGTCCTTCGGGCTCAGGTAAATCGACCATGATTCGCTGTATCAACCGTTTGGAAGAACACCAAAAAGGTCATATCTTCGTTTCAGGTAATGAACTTACGGAAGATCTGAAAAACATTGAAGCAGTGCGCCGTGAAGTAGGCATGTGTTTTCAGCACTTTAATCTTTTCCCTCACCTGACAGTATTAGAAAACTGCACCCTAGCGCCAATTTGGGTCAAAAAAATGCCGAAAGAAGAAGCGGAAAAGATTGCAATGCAATACCTAGAGCGCGTAAAAATCCCTGACCAAGCTGATAAATACCCAGGTCAACTTTCTGGTGGTCAGCAACAACGTGTGGCTATCGCGCGTTCACTATGCATGAACCCTCAAGTGATGCTATTTGATGAGCCGACTTCTGCTCTCGACCCTGAGATGGTGCGCGAGGTGCTAGATGTAATGGTTGAGCTAGCAGAAGAAGGCATGACTATGCTGTGTGTAACACACGAGATGGGTTTTGCCAAAGAGGTTGCCGATCGCGTTATCTTTATGGATGCTGGCGAAATCATCGAAGAGAATAATCCAGTCGATTTCTTCGAAAACCCGCAGTCAGATCGAACACAAAACTTCCTTGCACAAATCCTCCACCATTAATAGTAAGTATGAGTTAACCCAGAGGGCACGTAACGTGCCCTTTTGTTTTTATTGGAATTTTTCAGCCATGCAAGTAAACAGTTTTGTAGCACATCACAATATGGTCACTGATAAACAGCGTCAACATGCGGATTTGGTTAAATTGTGTTACATCTTCACGATTACTTAAGCATCTATTTCTATTATTATTTGGTTAACTACTCAATGGGGCTTGATCTTTTACTCAATCAACCTCATAAATGTAAGTAAAAGCATGACACTCTAATGAGGAAGACTATGAACAGTCCTATGTTTACTCGTTCTACAAGTGCAACTAACACACTTGAGATCAACAAAACCCTAAAGAATACTTACTTCTTGCTATCGATGACATTAGTAACCAGTGCAATTGCCGCTATGTTTACTATGGCTATCGGTATTTCTCCAATCATGGCATTAGTGATGCAAATCGCCGCTATCGGTATTCTTTTCTTCGCTCTGCCAAGAAGCATTAACTCATCAATGGGTATTGTATGGACATTTGTCTTCACTACTCTAATGGGTGGTGCACTTGGTCCAATGCTGACTTACTACGCTTCAATTGCAAACGGTCCATCTATCATCGCGCAAGCTCTAGGCTTAACAGGCATGGTATTCTTGGGTCTATCTGCTTACACCATTAGCAGCAAAAAAGATTTCTCTTTCATGCGTAATTTCCTAATGGCAGGTCTGATCATTGTTATCGTGGCAGCACTGATTAATATCTTTGTTGGTTCAACAATGGGCCAACTAGCGATCAGCAGCATGTCAGCACTTGTGTTCTCAGGCTTTATCCTTTACGACACAAGCCGCATTGTACGTGGCGAAGAAACTAATTACGTAAGCGCGACAATCTCTATGTACCTAAATATTCTTAACCTATTTACTAGCTTGTTAAGCATTCTAGGTATCATGAACGACGATTAATGACTTGTCTTGACTGGCATGCTAGCCGGAAGTGATTAAAAAAAGCCCGATGGAGCCTCTCCTTCGGGCTTTTTTATTGAGAGTAATTCAGAGCTAGGCTACCCTAATCGTAATCTAATCGGTTGGACAATTAAGATGTTTGAATATAACGGCAAGCAAATCGAAACGGACGCACAAGGTTACCTTCTCGACCATACTCAGTGGGAAGAAGGCATGATTGAGGTACTTGCGGAGCAAGAAGGCATTGAACTTACAGATGCACACCTAGAAGTGGTGCACTTTGTTCGTGAGTTCTATCAAGAATTTAATACATCACCGGCAGTACGAATGCTGGTGAAAGCGATGGAAAAATCGCACGGTCCAGAAAAAGGCAACAGCAAATACCTGTTTAAGCTTTTTAAAGAAGGTCCGGCTAAACAAGCAACGAAACTTGCTGGGCTGCCAAAACCAGCCAAGTGCTTATAAGCTAGCTACCCGATATCCTGTGGTTATTTCACAGGATATCAAAACCTTTGAAGTGCTTAAAATCGACGCTTTCTCGACTCAAATTATCCACTCGTGCACTTGGTGGACCATCTTGTAAATATTCATCCATTCTTTCTAGCTGTGCGTCATTACCACACACCATCACCTCAACATCACCATCCCATAAATTCTTGGCATACCCGGTTACCCCCACTTTTAAAGCAAAGTAAGCGGTTTGATAACGAAAGCCAACTCCCTGAACTCTGCCCTCTACCACAAATTTCACACATCGTTGTGCCATATCGGTACCTCTTGCTGTAGCGCGGTGATATAGTGCCGCGGCTTTACCCACTAGTGGAATCAGTGGGGTATATTTAAGGAACTACATTATGAAAGAAATCCCATTTCGTTGGATTGATAAGTATCTCATTCATTTAACAATTCAAGAGAAGTTTTACCTACTCTTCTTACTGCCATTTTCCGCTTTAGTCATTTTAACTGTGATTCTAAACAGTGCGTCGGGCGCAATGACTGAAAGCCTATATCAAGAAGAATTACTATTAGTAAAAAGCTTAATTGAAGCGGGAAATCTCTCTCAAAGTGACGTAGCGACACTATTAAGTACGTCAAGTACCATCAGCATTGGCTTTGGTCCTGACGCTATCGCAGTGAACGGCGGTCAATACAGCCTCGTTGCCAATCATAAGCAAAATTTGTGGACGGCACTTTCGACTTTCCAAGTCAGTATTATTATTGCCACTTTATCTCTGATTGCACTTGGCGTTTATTACATCATGACCTTTATCGGCGGTGCGATGTTCACCATGAATAAAGCTCTTAATACTTTAGCAGATGGTGACTTAACTGCTCGTATGAACTTCTTTAAAGTGCGTGACGAGTTTAGTGAAATCGCTATCACTATCGATAAGGTTGCCGATCGTGAACAAAACCTAGTGATGTCGATCCAAGAGTCGATTGCACTGATGCAACAAATCAGTTCAGAGCTTAACCTAGCGACGCAAGAAAGTTCGCAAGTATCAGCGACGCAGCAAGAGCACCTAAGCTCACTTGCGAGCGCGACTGAACAAATGGCGTGTACCATTCGCGAAGTCGCTACCCTTGCCCACGACTCTAGCACTCAGACTAACGAAGCGCGCAACATCGCTCAGCAAGGTCAAAGCAAAGTGGGTCATACGCTAACTTCAATTTCACACTTATCTACTGAAGTGCAATCAGCATCTCAGGCAGTTGCAGAACTGGATGCAAACGCGGCACAAATCGACCAAGTAGTCACCGCGATCAACGGCATTTCAGAACAAACCAATTTACTTGCACTTAACGCAGCAATCGAAGCCGCCCGCGCCGGTGAGCAAGGTCGCGGGTTCGCCGTGGTCGCCGATGAAGTTCGCGCTCTGGCAGGTAGAACACAACAAGCCACTGTTGAAATTCAATCGATGATTGAAGCGCTACAACGCAACAGCCAGTCACTCACACAGTTGATGGAAACTACCGTCTCCAGCGCCAACGAAGGTCAAACTTTAATGTCAGAAGTAGACAGTGAAATTGGCGAACTTGCTACTCGCAACCAAAGTATCTCAGACAGTTCAACTCAAATTGCCACCGCGGCTGAACAACAAGGGGTAGTCGCAGATAATATTGCCGCTAGCGTGGATGAAATTCGCAATCAATCGAATACGGTGTGCAATATGCTTGAAGAGACTCGCAGCCATGTGGAGCAACTTCGAGCACAAAGTACCACCATGGAGAATATGCTAACGGGGCTTAAAGCCTAACAGCATAATGTATTGAGCCAGTTACAATACAGATAGTCACCTAAAGAGCCGCTGATGCGGCTCTTTTATTTGCTTTTCCCTAGCGCTTCACTGACAATACCCACCCTTTCCAGACAATCATTTGAGTATCACAATGACACCAGCAATTTACCTAGTAAAAGGTCGAGACAAATCACTACGACGCAAACACCCATGGATTTTCTCTCGCGGTATCCAACGCGTAGAGGGTGAGCCTCAATTAGGTGAAACTGTTGATGTGTATAGCAATGATGGTCAATGGCTAGCAAAAGCAGCTTACTCACCAAACTCCCAGATTCGTGCACGAGTTTGGAGTTTCGAGAAACAAAACATCGACAAGGCATTCTTCGTAAAACGTATTCAAGATGCTCAACTGCTCCGTGAAGATGTTATCGAGCGCGATGGACTAACTGGTTACCGCCTAATCGCAGCTGAGTCTGATGGTCTGCCAGGAATTACTATTGATAAATATCAAGATTTCCTGGTGTGCCAATTACTAAGTGCGGGTGCGGAATACCAAAAACAAAACTTAGTCGATGCACTGATCGAAGTATTCCCAAATGCCAACGTATACGAACGTTCAGATGTTGCGGTGCGCAAAAAAGAAGGTTTAGAAGAGACAACTGGTGTACTGCACGGTGAAATGCCACCTAAATCTGTTGTGATTGAAGAGAACGGCGTAAAAATCAGTGTCGATATCGTAGGTGGTCACAAAACTGGTTTCTATCTTGACCAGCGCGATAGCCGTCAACAGTCAATGAAGTATGTCAAAGATAAAGAAGTACTAAACTGCTTCTCTTACACCGGTGGCTTTGGTCTTTACGCACTAAAAGGCGGCGCGAAGCGTGTTATCAATGCTGATGTTTCTCAACCAGCTCTAGATACAGCGAAGTTCAACGCAGAGATCAACGAATTTGATATCTCAAAGAAACGTGCGGTGTTCCTAAATGCTGACGTATTCAAACTGCTACGCGAGTACCGCGATCAAGGCACTCAGTTCGATGTTGTAGTAATGGATCCACCAAAGTTTGCAGATAGCAAAGCACAACTCAATGGTGCATGCCGTGGTTACAAAGATATCAACATGCTAGCTATGCAGATTTTAAAACCAGGCGGTACGCTATTAACGTACTCATGCTCGGGTTTAATGGACCAAGTACTGTTCCAAAAAATCATTGCTGATGCGGCAGTAGATGCAGGTCGTCAGGTGAAATTTGTTGAACGCTTCGAGCAAGCAGCAGACCACCCAACCGACACCGCATACCCAGAAGGTTTCTACCTGAAAGGCTTTGCGTGTAAAGTACTGTAACTCTATTGTGTAAAAAAGCCTGCTCCACATTGACTGTGAGGCAGGCTTAACAAACTTTCTTCAGACTATCGGAGCGTCGAGATTAATCAGGTAAATTGAAAAGTACACTCTTCAACAATGTCTCTCCCGAAAGCGCGTCAAAACTCGTCATTGGATCACTCTCAATATCTATTGCAATCGTATCAGCACTTTTCGTAGCAACCTCAAGATTCACAGATTCATTATCGGCACTTTTGACGAGATTAATTGCCGCTAACGCCTCATCCAATGACAGATTGTCTTCCAAGATATCTGACAAATCGAGCTTATCGGTACCCACTTCAAACTTAGACACACTAAAACGATTCGTGGTCTCCCAAGGTTGATCGACCCATTGAAACAGATCTGCTCCGTCATCTCCCTGCAATATGTCATTCAGCAGTGTCGCTGTATGCAGTGTGTCAAAAATATCAACGCTTGATTGCTTACCCGCAATTGACAAAGATACCGCACGAACTCCATCTGACCCAGTACTGATATCAGAAGGCAAGAAAACCTCAAACTCTCCCACACTCTCTGGAACATGAATCTGTCCCGCCGCTGACGCTGTTACGCCATGACTAAAGCGCGCATCAGCAAGCCTTGCAACGATGTCTGTTTCACCTGTGCCATCACTGGTATTTTGCTTAAGTACGACATCGAACACTGCCTGATCAAGTGTCACCTTATCCAAATTGACCTTAAAATGCACTTCATCACCTTCACCCAGCACATCTTGTACAGCAATAATGGTCTCTACTGACGAGTTCGCCACCCGCTCGACCACCGATATTTCCAGATATCCGTGTCGAACCACACCATCAGGTTGCAAGACCGCAAATTCAACGTTTGTTTCACCAATAAAACCATGCTCAGCCTCAAATACAATATTGCCATTTGCATCAATTGAAACCAAACCGGCTGGCAGATGAGTCAAACTTGCCGAAACAATCTGATAACCTGCATCAGAGGAACCGCCAATGCGGCTAAATAGATGTGAGGCGGGAATAGTAAGATAAGATGGTTGAGTCCCAGAGAGCGTTTCTTGTATGGCAAACTGATGAGTCGCACTCACTTTTAACCCTTCAAGATAATAATCTGACGAGTCATTATCTACCGCACCATTAATCCCGCCACTGTATTCAGTCGCTGAGAAAATCACTTGATCAAAAGCCAGCCCTTGAGTGTCGATAGTAAACAAAGTACGCCCCCCACCGGGGTTCACTCCTCCATCAAATTGCCCGCTGGCGACTGATTCACCATTTAGCTTTGCAACCCAAGTACCGGCTTCATGATTCGCGTCACCATTACCTTCCGCATCAAACAATTTACTGATCAGAAAACTGCCAGAAGTTGCTGGTGTATCAAATTGAATCGCGAGCTTCTCTGATTCTCCTGATTCACGATCAAACTGAATTTGCTTACGAGGTCCCCCTTCTGGGGCGCCATTTAAAATACCTAATCGACCTGTCACTGAGTTCATCGCTAAACGTGCAGGAACACCAGCAAAACTGACTTCAATATTTGCGCTATTCCAGCTTCTAGCATCTGTAGCATCCAGGGTGATGTCTCCCTGAATCAATTCATGCGACACGTCGATAAGTGGCTCAACTCTATCAAGAATGGTTCCCTCCGCAGTTTGTAAATCACCACCTGGTGGACTTGCAATGTTTAGTGCCACTATCTCACCACTATCTGCAACCGTGTCCAAACGTGTAGGCAGTACAATATCAAACCTATCAACGCCCAGTGGTACCAATAGAACACCGGTTGTATCAATGGTGACCCCATTGGTAAAAGAGACTTGATCTAAGTTAATATCCTCATTATCAGTCCCATTTAGCAGCTCAAACGAATAATGATATCTACTTTCAGCGATGGTCGGCTTATCCAGTTGAACCGCATAAATCAACGGTTCCCCCTCATAAACAGAATCCGCTTGCAATTCTAGTGAAGCCATCCGCGCGGGTTCCACCGTTGCATTCACTAAGATAGCGATATTAGCGCTAGCAACTTCACCATCACCATCCACAACCTGATACGCAATCTCTCCAGCTCCCACCATCCCTGATGATGGGGTAAATTCAATGTAATCACCGACAATTTGCGCGCGACCAACGCTTGGATCTACCTCGACTCGACTAACGGCTAGAGCCGTCCCTTTCGGGTCAGAATCGTTACTCAAGATCTCTGTAATAGGAATTCGCAAAACTTGATTAGCATTCGTGGCATAATAGCCCTCTGACGAGACTTCGATACCGGCGACAAAATAGTCAGACGAATCGTTATCTATTGAGCTATGCCCACCGGAACTGTATTCACTGGCATAAAAAACCACTTCATCAAATGCATTACCATTAGTATCAAGAACGACAATCTGTTTATCACTAACACCCGCCTCAAACGCCCCACTTCCAGCGACCGTGCCGTTGAGGTATGCAACCCAAACGCCAACTTCATTATTCGGCTTATCGTCATCGGAGACTCGCCTCTCATCAGCGAACAAATTAGTTATCGCAACCTGTCCTTGTGTAGCCGCTTTGCCAAATTTTATGCTTAATGTTTCGGATTGCTGCGACTCTCTATCATATTGAACCTGCTTGTATGGTCCTCCGGGAATATCCGTTCCATGTACTCCTAAGCGATCAAGGTAATCTTCGACAACCTTGACTGCTTGTCCATCGAACTCAGCAAACAAAGTAACGTCATCCCAACCGACGCTACCACTGTTTGTTAATGTCATATTGCCACGGATAAGCGCAAAGGGCTGAGGATCATCAACGGCCGTTGGCGGTAGTGTTGGGACGGTGGGTAAAGGTGCCGCAGGTAAAGATAGAACGGATAATAAACCTAAGCTTTGCGTGGTTGATAAATTCAGCGTTCCCGATGCTTCTGTGAGAAATAGGGTCTGCGGCTGCGTTTCTGCACCATCACGAGAGACGGTACCAGAAAGACCGATACTTGAACCTTGCGCACCTCCTGCTGCTGGCGCTATGTCAGGGTCAAGCGCCGTTGGGTCCTCACCCTGTTCGATTGCCGTTAAAATGTCATTTACGTCTTGTGTAATATCCAAAACTTGATCTTGGGCTTGCTGAAATATCTCTACAGAACCAGCATTGATACCACTATTAGGGCTATTGGTGATAATCAATTCGCCAGGTAAAGGGACTTCTCCTTCATTCAATAACCGCAGCTCTCCATTTATTCCGATGACAATCGATTGCCCTCCGACCAAATTGGCAGTTGTTGTTAAATGAGTTACTTTCATATTTAGCCCCGCTGACAATTACCTGAATGTATAATTTTGAAGTACATCGCAAATATCTTTTATTTGCTCAAACTAACATTTATAAAATTCAACATAAACGACACGAAAGCTTTTTTGACAACAAATACCAAATCTGAGATTATTACATTTCTATCAGTTATTTATTACAACTTAGTCAAATCAAAAATAATTCAAACAGATTCATAACAAAATGCATTATGTCAAGGCGAATTAAAATAAGTTTTAACTTCATCTCATTTGATAACTCTTAGTTATTATCTCTAAGTTATAGCCACTTAGATATGTCTTACATTACAGAATAAAAAATAGGATTAGACGCCAAATTCTCGAATTTAAGAAAACGTTTTAATTAGAATAGGCGCAGGGCACCCTGAGGAGAATTAAAGTGAAAGCAATAAAGCTTAGCTCGCTAGCTTTGTTGGTTGGGATTAGTTTCAATGCATCCAGCCAAACTTTAGAACAAGCGGTTTCATTAACCATTACCAATAATCCCGAAATCAAAGCGTCTTACAATGAGTTTGTAAGCAAATACTATGAAGCCGAAGCTGCAGAAGGCGCCTATCTTCCTAAATTGGATTTAGATGCAGGTATCGGACATGAATCTGTCGATCTGGCCTCCGGGATTGAGAATGACCTAACTCGTAAAGAAGCAACGTTAAGCCTTTCCCAATTAATTTGGGACGGAAATTCAACCATCAACGATATGTCACGTACTGCAGCAGATGCTGAATCCGTACGCTATCAATTACTAGCAGATGCTTCTGATATGGCGCTTGAGGTAACGAGAATATACCTTGATGCGACCAAAGCACTTGAAGTATTGCAGCTATCAGAAGCTAATCTGGCTGTTCACAAAGAAATTCATCGCGACATTAAACGCCGCGTCGAATCAGGAATTGGCTCAACAGCCGATCTGTCACAAGTGGAAGCACGGATTGCAAAAGCACATGGCAACCTCATCGCTGCACAAAATAATCTTTTCGATGTCCACACTCAATTTAAGCGCTTGGTTGGTCAGGCCCCGCAGGGTTTGATTTTCCCAAGAGCTGATGAAAATGCCCTGCCTCACACTCTCGACGAAGGTCTCGAGCTCGCGAACCAGAATCATCCGGTGATTAAAATCGCTCAAGTTGATGTTGATTCCGCTCGTTATCAATTTCAACAACGTAAAGGGACCTACTACCCCACTATTTCAATAGAAGCGAATCAAACCTGGCGAGATGACGCAGGTGGTATTGAGGGACAAAGTGACGAATTCGCAGCCATGCTTCGCCTACGCTACAACCTTTTCAACGGCGGTAGCGATAAAGATTTAGCGGATAGCGCAGCATACCAGTTAAACAAAGCCAAAGATTTTCGCGATCGCACTTTCCGTTCCGTAGAAGAAGGCCTGCGCCTTTCTTGGAGTGCACTTGATCTGACAGTACAACAAAAAGACTTTCTCGCAGATCATGTCGACTCAGCATCCGAAACGGTTATTGCGTATCAAAAACAATACAAGATAGGTAAACGTACCCTACTTGACGTTCTCAATACCGAAAACGAATTGTTTGAAGCGCGTAAAGGGTATTTAGATGCAAAATACGCCGAGCAGTTTGCTAAATATCGGGTATTTAATGCGACCGGTTCTCTTCTAGATGCCTTACGCGTCGATACCCCAAAAGAATGGCACAAAGCGGTGGAGTACTAAAATGTTGAAGAAGTTTATTAGCCTATCTTTGATAACGCTCGCTGTAAGCGGATGTGTTGCCGGTGATAATCACTACGACTATATTGCCACCCCAACGCCAAATCAGGTTGCCGACTTAATGGATGAAGACAGCGATGGCGTAATAAACGCACGTGATCTATGTACTGAAACACCTCGAGGTTCAGAGATCACCAATGAAGGATGTGGGCGAATACTCAAATCTTCCGAATCACTTGGCTTACATATTTTATTTGAAAATGATTCGAGTGAAATCCTGCCGATCTTTAAAGATCAGATATTCAAGATGTCCAAGTTCCTTAAAGAATACCCGGAAACCGCGATTGAAATTCAAGGTTATGCGAGTAAAGTCGGTACAGATGAGTATAATTTAGCCCTATCAAAACGTCGTGCACTTGCGGTTGAGTCTGAATTAGAATCCTACTCTATCAACCCTAATCGTGTAACGATAGTTGGCTATGGTGAAACACAATTAGAAGACAGTGGCGATGAAGAGATTAGCCATGCGAAAAACCGTAAAGTCGTCGCCAGCGTGGTGGGATATAAAGGTGATGTCGTTAAAGAGTGGACAATTTTCACCCGACTGCCAAAATAATTGAGTGGTTTTACAACAAAAGGAGCGAAAGCTCCTTTTTTGTTTGGTATCTAACTGGTGTGGTGCTAACCTTACTTCAAATTTATCCGTGAGAGAATATTCATGAGCAAACTAACAGCAGACATTGAAGCAAATTTGGCGCTTTTTGTTGAAGAAACCAAAACGAATCAATTGGTTTGGGGTCTTCGCAACGAAGAAGGCTGGCTGTCTTGCGACTCTACTGAGTTTGAAGAAAGCGAAGTGATGCCTTTCTGGTCTTCTAAAGAAGATGCTCAGGCACACAACGTTGAAGAGTGGGCTGATTTCGAAGTATTAGAAATTCCTCTTGATATCTTTGTTGAAGATTGGCTACTAACTCTAGATGAAGATGGCGTACTAGTCGGTACAAACTGGAACGCTCAGCTTGAAGGCAAAGAAGTTGAGCCATCTCAACTGGCAAAAATGTACCTTTAATCAGTCACCATCATGACTATATAAAAACGCCCGTGTGGCGTTTTTTTTATAAGAAATATGCACTTCTTTGCGTTAGATCGCGATTACTTTCACATTTGCCACTAATCGCACAGTAGTCCGTTGTGACGACTAGTATCCTCGCTTATCATAACATCCTAATTATCAAATATTTATTTTAGTCACAACTTCATGAAACGCTTATTCTCAATTTTTATTACTGCTTGCTCACTCGCAGCTCCATTGCCCACATTAGCAGTCAGTGACCATACCCAATGGGAAGAAGCTTATGCCAATGCATTGAAAAGTGACAAGCAAAGAGCGCTTTCATTACTGCAAGATCGTTATAATGCCCTTCCTTCTGGGGTAGAAAAACTCTATATCAGCAGTAAACTCCACGGGTTTATGGTGCTTAATGGTCAACCTTATCATGGTAATCAAAAGACTTTTGATACTGAGTTTGCCAAACAAGAACAGTTTTTTCTCGAAGGTCTGAATAGCGAAGAACAGTTAGACTTCAACACCGCTAATCAAAACTACACTGAGCTTTTAAAACACTTTGATCGTCAAGGATCGCTAGACGGCAAAATCCTATTTGAATACCACCTATGCCGTGTATTAAACCGTCAAGCGCTTTATCATCAAGCGGATGTGTATTGTTCTTCCCTCAACACCCATATTCAAGATGCGGAAGAGACCATTTTGCCTAAGTATGGCGCGTTAAGAGTCATCGCAAACAACAGGGAATTTCTTGGTAAATATCAGTCAGCTTTAGAAACTTATGAAGAGTTGCTAAGAATAATACCGACCTATGTTGACTCGTCAGGCATATATAATGACACCGGTTTATTGCTGGCAAATTTAGGCTATTTTGACAAAGCGGAAGAATATCTAAACACGGCGCTCGACTTACGAGCGAATACTGAAACCCCATTAAAACTGGCACAAACTCATCACAGTATGGGCAAAGTGTTGTTAAAGCAAAATGAGTTTGAGATAGCCATTGAACATTTCGTCAAATCGAAAGACATTTCCGAACTTTATAGCAATTTGTATGGTATCACTTTCGCCCAACTAGGCCTCGGTCAAGCATACATAGGTCTCAATCAGTTCGATAAAGGAACCCGCTACCTACTCGATGCGCTTGATAGTGCATCAAGGCAGCAAAACTCCCAAATTCGTGGGGAGATATACCTAACGTTAGCTGATTCACATTACGCTCGTGGCAAGTATATTTCGGCTATCGAATTTGCCCAACAGGCTTTAAATCTATCGAGACAAATTGGTAGTGAGCGCCTAATCGCACAATCACTCAAACAACTGGCTGAAATATCTGAGCTACAGGGAAACTATAGTTCGGCCCTTAAGTATTATCGAGAATACGCGCGGTCTGAAATTAAAAAGCGAGACAAAGACAGTAAAAATGCTTTTGTCGCGTTGGATGCAGCAAGGCAAAATTATTTCAACCAAATCAAAAATGAAACACTGACTGATGAAATTGTGTCATTGCAAGAGCGTTTACAATCTGAACAAAACAAAACATCGATATACGGTTTCAGTTTACTGTTGATGGTTATATTTATATTTGCTCAACTGGTCTATCAGCGTAAAAAATCTGCCCTGCTTAAATTGGATGCATTAAGCGGCTCCCTAAGTCGCACCGCTTGTTTACGCCATATTAAAAAGCAACCAGCCTGCCCAACACCTGAAAATAAAAGTGTTGTGCTACTGGTCGACTTAGATAATTTCAAGGCGGTGAATGATGCTTATGGTCATCCAATAGGTGATAGAGCGTTAAAAACCATCACCAATGAGATAAAAACTCAACTTGCTGCTAATGACATCATCGGCAGAATGGGAGGCGAAGAGTTTATCATTTTGCTCAAAGACGTTGATGAGCTTGATGTCGAGCAGCGCATCGAAACCATTCACCAAGTGATTAACAACGCACAGATTGCAACGGACTGTCATCAATCCGTTGCAGTAACCTCAACGATTGCTTATCTTGCCACCACTAAGGCACTAGCTGATTTTGACGAACTCTATTCGATCCTAGATCAAGCTATGTTCCAAGCGAAAAAAAGTGGCAAGAATCGTGTCATTGATGCCTACAACGACCCTATTTACTTGGATTAGCCTGTTTGCGAGTCAATTCAGCATCCACCGACTCTTTGTTGCTTAAATAGTCATTCAAGCCTGTCTTGCGTAGATCGCAAGATGGGCAATCACCGCAACCATCACCAATAATACCGTTATAGCAAGTTAAGGTATGATTTCGCACTAGCTCCAAAGCCTGATATTGCGCAGCTAATGCCCACGTTTCGGCTTTATTCAGCCACATTAATGGTGTCTTAATCGTGATATTTTTATCCATGCCTTTTACCAAAGCATCATTCATCGCTTTAACAAACTCATCACGACAATCTGGATAACCAGAAAAATCTGTCTCACACACACCAGTAATAATAGTTTGCGCACCAACTTGGTAGGCATAAATACCAGCCAGTGTCAGAAACAGAATGTTACGACCAGGGACAAATGAGTTCGGTAATCCGTTCTCCTGCAATTCATGCGAAACGGCAATGTCATCACGCGTTAAAGAACTGATCGCCAATTCATTCAGTAACGTTACATCCATTACTTTATGCGCTGACACGCCGAGATCGTTAGCCAATTGACTGGCGACTTCAATTTCCAGTCTATGGCGCTGACCGTAATCAAACGTGATCGCATGAACCTCATCATACTGTTTTAAAGCTTGAACTAGGCACGTTGTCGAGTCTTGTCCACCACTAAATACAACTACAGCTTTATTCATGTTGTTCCCTTTAAGCGATATTAAGATATTTATGAGTTTGAATAGAAAGGCGCCAGTTTCGCTCAATACAAGTATCAATACACAATTGAGTTGCACGAGGTTTTTGGCTGATAGGCTGTAACGCAATGATCGCATCGGATTTTAATTGAACCCCAGCAAGCAATTGATCCAATTGCTCAATATCCTTGCCTGTGCCAACCGGATGCTTAATCTCATTGGCTCTCGCTAACGCACTGTCCAGAACAGGCAGGCGCCCTTTCATTGCGATCTTAGGCGATACGGTGACCCACGTGTCAGCTGTTACGGATACTGGTGATGTACCACTTGTTTCGATCTGGCATTGACAACCTATTGCTTCAAAAGCTTGGGTAAGAGGCAATAAATCATATTCACACGGCTCACCACCGGTAATAACAATATGTTTAGCTGTATATTTTTGACGATAAAGTTCGACCAATTCCTGTGCAGAAATCGAACACCACTTTGGTGACTCTACCGTTTTGGACAGAATGTGTGAAACGTCCGTTTGATCGTCCAAGTCAATCTGCCAAGTTTGCTTCGTGTCACACCATGCACATCCTACTCGACATAACTGCAGGCGAATAAAAACCGATGGTACGCCAGTAAAACTTCCTTCACCTTGTATGGTTTGGAACATTTCATTCAATTTATACAAAACTACAACCTATCTTCACGAACGTTTCTCCTCTTTCGGCGCACACCTTATAAGAGCAAGCGACCTAGGTCAATCTGAACATGAATACCTAACAATCAACATGTTGCACACTGTCAATACGTAACAAAGAGCTTTGCGAGCAGCTCCTCTAAAAAGCCAAACAAACACCACAAATTATCGTGACGATAAAAACATTATTAGCGCAAACTCCATTTTCCTACAACATCAAGCACATAAAAAACGTTACTATGTAATTATAGCGTTAAGAACTAATTCTAATGGAAATGATATTAGTTCTTTCAAATTACTTTTAAGATTATAAGCACGGTGTAAATAGATTTATTTAAACCCATTCTATAAGCTTAGATTTATAAGTAAAAAATCACCTGCTATTAAGGTTTAACTAGCGTTTCGATTTACAGTTTTCTCTTTCAACTTTTTAAACATCGAACACTATATAAACAGCCAGTCTCTTTTTTATACAACTACAGAGACTAACAACGTATACAAACCAACATCTAATAGGAACATAAGATGCTGCGAAATTTATCTGTGAAACAAAAAATCACTTTCCCAATTATTGCGATTATCGCTCTATTTGCGACGAGTTCGATTATCAATGTTTTAACATCAAAACAGCAAGGAGAGCTGACATACCAACTCAATCAAGTTGTTGTCCCTACCCTATTTAATATTGAAGACGCTTACCGCGATTTATATCAAGCAACTTCTGCAGTACAAGGAATCGCACTAGCAGGAAACAATCAAGAAGCAATTGAATTTAACCACTTCGAATATAAAGACAACGCCTACAAAGCGATTCCTCGCATGAAATCAGCACAACTGGTTGTCGATGAAAATGTCCTGCCTGCCAGCATGACCAAAGACATTGATCAACTTGTCATCGCTGCCAATCAATGGCTAGCCAGCTATGAAGCGATGCTTGCCAAACCGCAAAGCCAATGGGCAAGCACCTATCAAGCTAACAAAGACCTGTTTGAAGAGCAGTTCGTTGCCGTGCGTGAGCAACTCAATGTAGTAAAAGATCAAATTGAAGCCGAGCGAAACATTCTTCAAGACGAAATCAAAGCCGCTGCAACAAAAGCAGAAGTCGCCCTGCAAACCGGCACTGTAATTGTGATCTTATTGTCTCTAATCACTTGTTGGGTACTGATTAACTCAATCGTCAAGCCACTGGTCAATATTCAACGCGCGATGCAAGAAATCGCATCCGGCGACGGTGATTTAAACCAAACCATCACTTCGGAAGCCAACGATGAAATTGGCAAACTAGCCGAAAGCTTTAACCAGTTTGTCGGTAAGATCCGCTCAACCATTCAACAAGTTGTTTCGACTAATAACGCGGTTAAAAACGAGCTTTCAAACCTAGTTGCTATGTCACACGGCATTGCCGACCAAACCAATCAGCAACGTCAGGAAAGCGAACTGGTTTCTACTGCGGTTAACGAAATGCAAGCCACCAGCCAAGTGGTCAGCGATAATGCCCGCGATGCAGCACAAGCAAGCCAAAGTGCTGACATCGAAGTACAAACAACCAACCGCGTACTCGATCAAACGGTTGATTCAATTCGAACTCTTGCGGGTGAAATTGATGAAGCAAGCGGCGTAATCAATCACCTATCTTCTGATGTCGGCAATATCGCCTCTGTACTTGATGTGATTAAAGGGATTGCGGAGCAAACAAACCTACTCGCGCTAAATGCAGCAATTGAAGCCGCACGCGCCGGTGAACAAGGTCGTGGATTTGCCGTTGTTGCTGATGAAGTTCGATCGCTAGCAAGTCGCACACAACAAAGTACGGGCGAAATCCAAGCAATGATCGAGAAGCTTCAACAAGGTGCTGAACAAGCAGTGCAAGTGATGAACTCGAGCCGTAATAGTAGCGAAAGTACAATCGATTCAGCCGGACAAGCGAGCCAGTCACTACAAACAATCCTGAACGCGATTTCAAGCATGAGTGATATGAATACCCATATCGCCTCAGCAGCCGTTCAGCAAAACACGGTCAGTGAAGAAGTATCAGAAAACATCGTACGTATCGCGAGTAATAGTGCTCAGGTGGTGGAAAGTGTCCAACGCGCTGAGCACAGTATTCAAGGTCTAAATCAGCAATGTGATCAACTTGATAGATTAGTTTCTCAGTTCAAATGCTAATACCTTTTAGACAAAACCTAGCTTCGGCTAGGTTTTTTTTCGCCTGTTATTTTGATACCCGTTATTTTGATAAAAACAAAACTAACGATAACCAGCACAGGCAATAAAGAAACATAGACAAGCAACGAGTCAAAATTGCTACTGTTTACCAAGCTATGTAGATAAGCAAAACCAAAGGTTATTATCGCCAAACAGCCAGTGAGTAACACTGCGCTTTTAGCCGAAATTAATTTCGGCAATTTCAAGACGAGCACACATATAAGCGTCGCAAAAACGACTAAAGCGAGCCCTAAAAGCGCCGGAGTTTGCCAAATAAATGCAATCGCTGACGAAGCAAATAAAAGCACTATCCACACCCCTTTGCTAATAAACAATTCGTTACTTTGTGGACCAATGGTGGTTTCCAAACGTGACATGTGCCAAGCACAAAGCCAGCCAAAGAGTACCCCAATAATACAGTCCACTAAGAACGTACTCGCGCTATAAAATAGTGCGGCTACCAGCCAAAGCAGACCAATCGCACTGCAAGTATAGAAGCGGTTCCACCCTCTCAGATCGAGCTGGCTGCTGATCATCGCGATAGCAATCGTCCACAGCGTCAATGACAAGCTTGGTAAGCCGTAACCAATTTGTTCTGCCAAGTTTAAGTTAGGCTGGTAGACAAATGGACGCGGTAGTTGAAAGCCCAATTTACCCATCTGCACCACGAGTGCGCCAAATGCTAAAGTAAACATCAACTTCAAGGTAAAATCGCGACCAAACTGGGCGTAGCAAAGTGGCAACAGCAGCAGCCACCAAGGTGACGTAAACCATAGACCAACCAAGACCAAAGAGCTCATCATGTCGACCAGTGGGTTGTCACTGTAAAGTAAGTATGACTGTAACTTTGCAATCCAAGGCAACTCAAGTTGGTTAAACCGTGGCGCAGCCTGTGCAAGAGACTCGACAAAGCTCACTTTTTGACTTGTCGCACCTAGATAACCATCAACAATTGATTGCCACTGATTAGGATAACGATAGTCCTCAGCTAAAACAGTCTTAGCATCAATAAGATGAGCACGAGCGACTTCTATACCATAGTCAGGAGCAAACCAAATTGGCAATTCATAACCACCATCTTTGTCTTGTTGAGCAAAAGCAATTAAATCTGAGTCAGAAACACAATCAAAGAAGATTGCACTCTCCCCTCGCCACAATTCCTTTCCGACACTCACCACCAATCCGGTTTCTTCCCAAACTTCTCGTTGAGCAGCTTGTTGAGGCGGTTCTCCAGCCTCAATCGTACCAGCGGGTAGAGACCATTTATCAGTGAGAACCTCTTTAACCATCACCAAGTGACTGTCGGAACGAATCAAACAGACTGCGCCTTTGAAGTTATCACTCGCAAGGCTGGGCATGGCAGTAAATAAGGTGAGTAGCAAAAAAACACTCAATAGCGAGTTACGCAAAATTGTATCCATTCGATTTCTTTTAAAGTTGTTTTCTAAGCCAGTGAATATGATGTTTAAATCCTGAATCATCGTAAAAAGCGCAGGCTTGTTGGTTAAAGTGCCAAACCTCAACAAAGACCTGCTTAACGCCATATTCAGTAAAACGTGTCTCTAAAACCTGGTAAAGCTGCTTTGCTACTTTTTTTTGTCGCCAGTTGGGTAAAACGTACAGTTCATCGACACTTCCCATTTGCACTGGTTTACTGACCGATGAGATAAGTTCACAAAAATTACCGGTAATAAAACCGACCAATTGCTCTGCATCACTAGCGACAAAAACCAAACATTCTGGATTATCGATATAACGAGCGATACTTTTTTCTTGTTCGATCTCTTCCGCGGTTTTGAAGTTGTGAGGGTCTTGTAAGTGGTGCTCATGATGCAGCTGGTACATCAACTCATTTAATTGCTCTAAATCTGCGGTGTTTGCTGCGCGAATGGCGATCACAACGGTCCCTCTTAATATCAAAATAATGATTCTAACCTAATCTTTGGCTGATCCTACAACGCCGAAAGCCCTTGTTACAATCAATATAGTCATTATGGAAAATCGGATTTTAAGTGCTGATGACTCAATTGCCTATTTTCTCCTCATAACAAATGACATCATTTTGTTTTTTTCTCCGCCTAAACCTACAACATGAACTTTATATATTTGCAATACATTCTCAATATCAGATGAAACAGAGTATTTTCAGGTTTATTTATTGCGTTACCTGCCGCATTTTAATAATCCCACTATATTGCTCACCACGCCGTGAACAAAATGAACAAAACCCCCACAATGTTCAATATTCACATTATCTCTGCTTTAAAGACATTAAATTAACACTTTCATAACCTATAACTTACCGGCACTTAATATACACCCATAAAATCACTCATTGGTGCCAACCTAGACATATAGATAATAGTACCTAATATAGGTCGAAGCATATTATTCAATGTGTTGCATTTAAACATTACCTCTAGCGCTTTGCGCTTTAACAGAAGGAACGTGAATCATGTTTAAGGGAATGAAAACAACCCTAGCAGCTTCAATCATCGCTGCATCATTTTCGTTTAATGCTCTAGCGGCTGACATAGATAAAATCCACTTTCTAATTCCAGGTGGCGCTGGTGGTGGTTGGGATATGACTGCTCGTGGCACCGGTGACGTACTAGTGAAAGAAGATTTGGTAGAAAATGTTTCGTTCCAAAACTTGTCTGGTGGCGGCGGTGGTAAGGCAATTGCGCACCTAATCGAAACCGCTGAGCGTCAAGAAGACACGCTCATGGTTAACTCAACGCCTATCGTGGTCCGCTCACTGACCGGCGTTTTCCCTCAATCTTTCCGTGATCTAACCCCTGTTGCGGCAACCATTGCTGATTATGGCGCTATCGTAACGTCTCCTGACTCTCCATACAAAACTTGGGAAGATGTAGTCAAAGCATTTGGTGAAAATCCTCGTGACGTTAAAGTTGCTGGCGGTTCTGCACGCGGAAGCATGGACCACCTAGTTGTCGCTGCAGCATTTAAAGGCGAAGGCTTTGACGCTCGTAAAGTACGTTACATCGCCTATGATGCCGGCGGTAAAGCAATGGCAGCACTTCTTTCAGGTGAAACCCCTCTCCTATCTACGGGTCTTGGTGAAGTACTAGAAATGTCGAAAGCGGGTCAAGTTAAAGTACTTGCGGTTACAGCACCTAAACGCCTTGATGCGGCGCCAGATATTCCAACGCTAACGGAATATGGTAACGAAACGGTCTTTGCTAACTGGCGTGGCTTCTTCGCTGCACCTGGTGTTAGCCAAGATAAAATCAATGAGTGGAACGCGGCATTTACCAAAATGTACAACACAGACCAATGGCAAGTGGTTCGCGACCGTAACGGCTGGATCGACAACTACAAAGCAGATAAAGAGTTCTTTGCTTTCCTAGAAGACCAAGAAAAACAGATGGGTAACCTAATGCGTGAGCTGGGTTTCCTAAAGTAAATCTAACCTAAAACAAGATTTGGAAAGCTGTTTAGGCTGATTTCTCCTCAGCCTAATTTCCCTAGCCAACGATCAACTTTGCCCCTCTCATCTATCGATGAGGCAAACTATTCACGCGACTCCTTGCCTGTGTGGTTAGTTTGATTGTTGGCTATCTTTTCCCATTAAAGTATTTGGAGTTTGATATGTCGGATACACCGTCTCGTGCCTCTACGTCCTTTTTTTCCAAAAAAAATCTTCTTTGCCGCGATCGCGTTGGGGCATTGATTTTTCTCGCAGTTTGCTTGTGTTACGGATATCAAACCTCTCAAATTCCCCTATTTCCTGGGGATGAATATGAACCGTTCACCGCTCGCACTTTACCAACCATATTAACCTACTTAGGCGTCGCGTTAGCGCTAATGCTATTGGTGATGGCGAAAGGTGATGAAGAGCAAATTGAAGTAGGCTCATTTAATTGGAAACTACTCGCTGGTTTTCTCATCTTGATGGCTTTTTATGGGCTAGGACTGACTTACGTCGGCTTTGTCATCGCCACCAGCGCATTTTTACTTGCCGGTTTCTATATTCTTGGCGAACGTCGCAAAAGTGTGCTTTTTGGCGCTTCGATACCCTTTGTTGTCGCGTTTTATTTACTGCTTACCCAAGGATTAGATATCTATCTTGAACCGGGTTTGCTGTTTTTAATGTGGTCATAAACGATAGGATTTAAGTTATGTTGGATGGAATCTTACAAGGATTATCGACTGCGGTAATGCCAATGAACATCATGATGGTAATTGTTGGCTGTTTTGTCGGTACTTTTATCGGAATGTTGCCGGGACTCGGACCCATTTCAGCTATCGCGTTGATGATCCCAATTACTTATGGATTAGAGCCCTCTTCAGGTCTGATTCTTATGGCTGGTGTGTATTACGGCGCGGTATTTGGTGGCTCAACTTCATCAATTCTGATTAATGCACCAGGCTGTTCCTCCACTGTGGTCACCGCATTTGACGGTTACCCAATGGCAAAAAAAGGCATGGCGGGTAAAGCGTTAGCACTGGCAGCTTACTCTTCATTCACTGGTGGTACGCTCTCTGCCATCATGTTATTGGTCGCCGCTCCTGCTCTAGCGAAAGTGTCACTGAGCTTCCAATCGTCTGATTATTTTGCGCTAATGGTGCTTGGTCTTTCAGCTGTGGCGGCATTCGCAGGTAAAGGACAAGTACTCAAAGCATGGATGATGACCATTTTAGGCTTAATGCTCTCTACGGTCGGTATCGACAAAGGTGTCGGCGTTGAGCGCTTTACCTTCGGTCTCACTGACTTAATGGATGGCTTTAGCTTCCTGCTACTTGCAATGGCAACCTTTGCGCTAGGCGAAACGTTGATGGGCATTCTTAAGCCAAGCAAAGATACCCGTGACGAAGAACAAGATAAGCTCTCGAACATCGGCAGTATGAAGGTAACCAAAGAGGAAATTAAAGAAGTTGCACCGGTTTCAATTCGCTCTTCGATTCTCGGCTTCTTTACTGGCGTTCTGCCGGGTGCTGGCGCAACCATCGCAGCCTTTCTAAGCTACGGTATGGAACGTAACCTAGCACCAAAAGAGAAGAAAGAAGAGTTTGGTAAAGGCAGTATTCGCGGCTTAGTCGCGCCAGAGTCTGCAAATAACGCGGCATCAAGCGGCTCTTTCGTGCCTCTTCTTACGCTTGGTATTCCAGGTTCTGGCACAACAGCAATCATGCTAGGTGCGTTGATCGCTTATGGTATTCAGCCGGGTCCACGCCTTTTCGTTGAACACCCTGATGTATTCTGGTCGGTGATTATCTCAATGTACATCGGTAACATTGTGTTGGTGATTCTG